>JAHBVJ010000024.1 GCA_019637615.1 Anaerolineae bacterium
ACTAGGTCACCTTACGCAGTCGATAGACTCTTGACACAACTCAAATGTTCGTTTAGAATGATCGAACTTGGATAGTACGCTGATGATACTCGCATTCTACCGAACTACTCCGAACAAGTTGTCTGATCTTCTACACGGCACTCAAGATTCTGCCTCTATCTCAACCGCTAGAGTCGTATCCGATCCTGTATGATCGGTTTGGCTGCTCAACTTCCGATCATAAAACCGATCGTACGTAGGTTTTGCGCTGGTTTTCCGATCATTCCCTGAGCAGAAAAATGATCAATCCGATCATGCTTGTGGGCGTTTGTGATCGGTTTTATGATCGGAATCAATTGGCATGACTGCCACTACGTAAGGTGAGTTAAATAACAATGAGATGACAGGCGGTTAGCAATGACTACCTTAACGGCGATCATCCGTGGCTTCAGCTATACGCTAATTATGCTTACCTGCCTCGCTGCATGGCTATTTGCACCGTCGAATAAACCGCCTCAGACTCCCGTGAATACTGTCGCCGTGCTCAAGACGGCGACTTCAGCCATTCAGACCACCCTTCCTACCGTGACCGCCGTTTTCCAGCAGTTTGAACATGGCTGGATGCTCCGGCGAACGGATCAGAATTGTGTTTATGTCTACAGCTACGCCGTGCGTGCCGAGGGCAATATCGTGATTCCTAGCGAGATCAGTTTCAAGCCATTTGGCAACTACCATTATTGTCTGGAGGTCGCATCGTTACCGACGGTGCAGCATTCGGATGCGTCTGTGGAGGGCTTACAATTGCCAACGGGCGCGTTCGGGAAGCTATGGGACGCTTATCCAGAGGTTCGGGACGCACTCGGCTACGCTACCGCGCCGGAACAACCTTATGTGGCGACGATTCC
The DNA here is from genome assembly GCA_019637615.1 of Anaerolineae bacterium. GTDB lineage: Bacteria > Chloroflexota > Anaerolineae > Aggregatilineales > UBA2796 > JAHBVK01. The sequence continues at coordinate 885 of JAHBVJ010000024.1, forward strand.
ACCTAACATCTGTTACGATCAATTCACGTGTACGTATTCGCCGCCGCTGCTGACCTTGCCCGATGGACGTGTCTTTTCGTGCGGGATGCGCGCTGCCTCTGCGGGAACATGTACGGTAAGCTGAGACTTGAAGCGAACGAGGAGTTGATCGTAGAGGCGTAATCAAGTACACCTCTACGTTGGATTGGTGGCGGTTAATTCACGGCAGGGAATTGCTCACCTAACTGGATCTGCAACTCCGCAAGCGCGGTATGGGCGGCGGCGCGGACATTCTCTTCACGATCAGATAACGCGTTATATAGCGGCTTGAGCGCGGCCAGATGCCCTAACCTTGCCAGCGTTTGTGCGGCTGCCGCGCGGATAGGCGGTTCGCCTTCTTGCAGCGTGCGGATCAACACTTGGCGGGATTTCTCGCCCACGGGTACGCTGTCGCCCTTTTGCGCTGCCCACGCTGCCAGCCAGTCCAATTTATCCGCTTCGGGATGCTTGGTGACACTGGATTTTTCCGGGCTATCAGCAGCGATGAAGGCTTCATTGGCAGCGTTGCGCACATACCATTCACTGTCTTCCAGTAGCGTCCGATACAACAGAGCCACTGACCAGCCTGCCTTGACGCGCGCCAAGCCATACACCGCCGCATGACGCAGCATCATGTCTTGCGCGCTGATGGCTTCCCGCAGCACCGCATGACCTTCGCCGGGGAGCGCCGCCAACGCTTCCGCCACGGCACGCCGTAAACCCTGTTCGCCGTAGACGATGCTGGTGATCATTTCCTTGAGTGCGGCTTCCGTGCCAATCGCGCCGAGCGCTAACCCCGCTGCCATGATCACGTCAGGATTTTGATCTTCCAACATCTGTTTGAGATCGCGGATAACTTCGGGATCGCCATGTGCGCCGAGGCCGATGCAGCCGAGCCGCCGTATCAACGCGTCATGACTCTTGAGCGCCTGCCGGAAGATGAAGATGATCGCATTATCGCGGGAGGTCACCAGTCCCGCCATTGCCCGTTCACGCACCATCGGAAATTGAGTGGGCGCGAGCAAGGCGGCGGTCAGACGGCGGAACACGTCGGCTTTCCACTGAGCGTTGCTTGGTGCGTCCGTCAGCCAGTGCGCAAGGCTGAACAGACCGGAGTAGACCAGATCAGGCGCTTGGGCGAGCCGTTTCATCACGGCTTTCTCGACGGGCAAATGGGCGGAGGCAAACGCCAGCGCCAGATCCCACGCGGGTTTTTCGCCAAATGGCTCCAGCAGTTCCGCGTCGCTATCGGTCAGCGTTTCGGCGGCGATATAAGCCGTGATCAGCCGATGAAAGAACGAATAACGCCCGCTGGTTCCCCACGGCACCATCACGCCGTCTGCAGTGATCTTGTTTACGAAGTCGTCCACGCCGCTCATGGTTCTACCCTGCGCGTTGAGGACTTCAACCGCGATCTCCTTGATCATCTCGCGACTGAGTGGTACATCGCCTTTTTCCAGCATCGCCACCGCTATTGCGCCAACGCCTAGTCGGTTGAGGTTGGCGGGCAGCGTATGGCGAATATAGAAATCGTACCAGCCTCGCCGCCCGATTTCCTGCTCATCACCCGCAAAGGCCGCCCACGTCTTGAGTGTGATGTCCAGTGCCGACCGCCCACGCAGATTGGTCGCCACGCGTTTCAGCACTTGCTCGTCAATCGGCTTGTTGTTGCGTTCCAAGCTAGGCCACACCTGCGCCCACCGCAAGATCACATTCTGTGCGTCCGCATCGCTCCATGCCCGCAAGAAGATCGGAGTCAGGCCGAGCTGCGTGATCGGGCCAAAGCCAGTTTCGGGGCCGGCTACGATGATGAAATTGCCGCTATACAGCGATAGGAATTGCTTCAACCACGCCAATTTCTCCGGGCGCATCTCGGCGGGAATCTCATCGAAGCCGTCAATCAGCACAAGACATGTGCCATCCGTCAGACGGCGGTAAATCATACGCGGCAGCGAACTCGCGGTGAGTGCGCCGAACTGGGTCTGCAAGGCGCGTACGACGGGTTCAGCCGGATCAAGCTGCTTGGTCGTCTTGGCCTTCTTCGTATCCACCCCATATGCATCTTCGTGCAAGTCGATGTCGCGCATATGGATATAGATCGGCAGCAAACGGCGGAAATCGGCGGACTCTTGAGTCGTCGTTTTGGCGGCGGTCTTCTTCTTCTCTTCTTGGAGCTGTTCCAGCGCGCGCTGTTGCAATTGCTTACGGCGCTCGATCTGTTTATCGCGTTCGACGGGCGACAGATCCTTGATTTCTTCTTCAAAAAACTGATCTTGCATCAAATCAATCACTTGCGTCTCGATGTCGCCAGCGGAAACCAATCCGATTACCGCCAGCGCCACACTCTTGCCGATCCCCGGCGCGCCGAGCAAGGCCAGATGCCGTTCGCCATGCTGCAAATCGGTGATGCTCAAGGTTTCCACGTTATACGGCGCGTACGATGCGGGCATATCGTGTAACAACGGCACCACGCCGAACACATCGACGGTGGGGTCATCGGACAGCGGATCGATGGGATCAGCCGGACGGATGAAGTGCGGCTCTACGTAAATATCCTTAAGCGCGACCAGATCGCTCGCCACATGCACGCGGTTGACCAGCTTGACGAAATCGCGCAGGTAGCGACCCTCCGCGCTGGTCGTAATGTATTCCTGCGTATTGCCGACGCGCTGTTCTGCCGATTGGCGCAGCGCCCCGATACGATCTCGGAGACGGTAAATAATAAAGGCCAGTACGGACGCACTGACGAAACCGATCAGGAAGGAGGCAATATCGAAGCGCATCGAGCATCACTCCGTAAGGTGTAACAATGGTCAAGGCAACCCGTGAGCGACGTTAGTGCCGCTATTGTAGCACGAAACGCCACACAACGTCCGCACCACAAAAGCCGTGAATGCCGCTATATCGACACATACAGTATAAACAGCGGCATCAACCTTGTTAAAGACTTTTATAAAGGTGTTATGCGCGAAGCCAGCCAGTTCATCCCACCCACCTTAATCATCTTTAGAACTTTGTGCAAGTTTTTAATGCGGCTGATCTTTGTATCTTGAACGACGCTGACTATACTTAATACAAATAGCTGTGTGCAGAATTGAGATATTCTTCCATGACTACGCAACCCGAAGGCATCGCCAAGATCACTTGGGAAGATCCCGAAACTGGACAGCGCCGTGAATTTGTGCTGATGGAAGGTGCGACAGCGAGTATAGGCCGCTCCACTGGTAACGATATTGTGATTCCGCAGCGTCATGTGAGCCGTCAACATTCGGTCATCGCCTTCCGCGATGGCATCTTCATGATCTCTGATCTGGGCAGCGCGAACGGCACCTTCGTCAATGACCGCCGCCTCACCGATCCCTTCCCGCTGGCGCATGGTGACATTATCCGGTTGTATGTACCGACGCTCAATTTTTCAGCCGTGGTGACTGAAGAAGAACAAGAAGAAGCGCGTAAGACTGGTTCGTTGATCATGCCTATGCTCGGTCAGGGCGAGGCGCGCTTGATGGTGACGGTTGGTGTGCAAGAAGGCGCTGAATTCTTGCTGATCGATGATAATGTGACGGTCGGGCGGGCGACGCAAGGTGCGGCATGGCAGATCGCGTTGCAAGATCGGGCTGTTTCGCGTCCCCACTGCCGCCTCATCAAACAGGGCAATTTCTGGTCGATCCTCGACTTGGGCAGCGCGAACGGGACGTTGGTTAATGGCGCATCACTCGGTACCGAACCCGTGATGTTGAAAGATGGCGATGTACTGACGATTGGCGAGACTACACTGCTGTTCCGGGGTATGGCGCAGACATCACGCCTCAATGAATAGGACGGCGCTCAATGGAAGTTCCGCTAGATACATTTTTGCGCTCAACAGACATCATTGACTGGCAGCATCCAGCCATTCAGAGCGTGGCAGTTCAGTTGACCTCGGATACCACGCTGGAGACAGCCAAACGCTGCTATGAATGGGTGCGCGATGAAATCTATCACAGCTCCGATCATCACAAAAACCCCGTTACGTGCCGTGCCTCCGACGTGCTCCATGCGCGGACGGGATTCTGCTACGCCAAAAGCCATCTGTTAGCGGCGTTGCTCCGCGCGAACGACATCCCTGCTGGCTTATGCTATCAGCGCGTCCGTCAAGACAACGGTACGTACTGCTTGCATGGGTTGAATGCCGTCTATCTGCCCGACTTCGGCTGGTATCGTATCGACGCGCGCGGCAACAAACCGTCAGTCAATGCGCAGTTCACTCCGCCAGTCGAGCAGCTTGCCTTCATGCTCGATGCGAAGTTAGGCGAGATCGACTTGCCCGACCTGTACGCCGATCCGCTGCCTGTAGTCGTGACGGCGCTGACCACCTACACCACCATCGAGGAACTTTCCGCGCACCTACCGGATTTCGATCCGACTCGTGTTGGATTCTGAACGTAGTTCGCAGCGGGACGCCGCAAACTGATCTATTTGGTTGGCAGTAGCGGGATCAAAATCGCCGCCAGTAAAATCGGCAGATTAAGGACGCCATGAAACATGCTGGTATACGTCAAGTTGCGTGTTCGGACATAAAGTAGCAACTAATGCTGCCGGAGCCTCATAACCGACCACATGCGCTACACCGCACTGGAATACTTGATTTCAGTCGGGAAAATCGTGCGAGCGAGGATAACAAACGCAACGTTCACAACGAAAAGGGTCAAAAAAAACGATGATCAGCACAATGAGCGTTGTGCCCAACCTTACCCGTTTAGAGCCGGTTTCTTGCCAGAGGGTGTTGGTGGCGCTCCGTTTAGCTTCCGAGCGCGTGAACAGTAGCACCACACCCACGATCAGCCAGAAACTTAACAAGCCTGCCAGCGCCAAACAATTGCGATCAAACCACGCGTCGAAGTAACCATCTAAAACCACATGATTAACGGAGCCGCCAACGCCAGTACAATACTTCCCAACACCCACGGTTACGGGGGAGCCTTGGGCATATCTGCGGATTGCGATGAGATTGCCATATGCCTACCTCCGTACTGTACTGCCTCCGAGTCGGCATGATAAAACCACCGCGGCTTGGATAGTGTGTGCATAGAATGCGTCGTATATTTTGCCAATATTCGCGTTCCGGCTGCGTCGCGCCCATCCCGCTTTCTAGAGGATCAGGCAATTGAGCCTGATCCTCCTTAAACGTTACTACAAATAGGCGTAGGCGGGCAGCGTCAGAAATTCAGTGAAGTCCTTGCTGGTAGACATCTTGGCGAACAGTTCACTCGCCAGTGCAAAATGCCCGCCGTCGTAGCGTGCCGCCCCGATTTCTTCCCTGATATTCACCAATTCCTCCGCCAGCAGTTGATCGAACAGCGCCGCGCTGATGGCACGACCATCGGCTAACGTCGCGCCATGCTTGATCCACTGCCAAACCTGCGTGCGCGATATTTCCGCCGTCGCCGCGTCTTCCATCAGGTTGTACAGCGGTACGCAGCCATTACCGCCGAGCCACGCCTCCAAATACTGCACACCGACGCTGATGTTCATCCGCAGCCCCTTTTCAGTGATCGTTCCACTGGGGGGCGACAGTAAATCCGCAGCCGTCACGTGGACATCTTCCCGCAGCTTGGTGATCTGGTTAGGCGTGGGCATCACGCGGTTGAAGGCGTCCAGCGCGATTGGGACAAGACCGGGATGCGCCACCCATGTGCCATCATGCCCGTCGCCTGCCTCGCGCTCTTTGTCGGCTTGTACCTTCGCCAGCGCTTCTTCATTCGCCGTCGGATTATTCTTGATCGGGATTTGCGCCGCCATCCCGCCCATCGCGTGGACGCCGCGCCGATGGCAGGTTTTGATCACGTGCAGCGAGTAGTTGCGCATCATCGGCACGGTCATGGTCACTTGGGCGCGGTCGGGCAGCATGAATTGCGGATGATTACGGAACTTCTTGATATAGCTGAAGATGTAATCCCAACGTCCGCAGTTCAGTCCCGCCGAATGGTCGCGCAGTTCGTACAGGATTTCATCGACCTCAAATGTCGCGAGGATCGTCTCGATCAGCACCGTCGCCTTGATCGTGCCCTGTGGAATGCCGAGTTCGTTTTGCGCCAGCACGAAGACATCGTTCCACAAGCGCGCTTCGAGGTGGCTTTCCATCTTCGGCAGGTAAAAATATGGCGCTGTGGCACGCTTGAGCAGTTCACGTACGTTGTGATAGAAGTATAGGCCAAAGTCGAACAACCCCGCCGAGATCGGTTGACCATCGACCAGCATATGCTTTTCCGGCAGATGCCAGCCGCGCGGACGCACGAACAGCACCGCCGTCTGATCCCTGAGCGCGTAGGCTTTGCCTTCTGGGCTGGTATAGCTGATCGTGCGGTTGATAGCATCGCGCAGATTAATGTGCCCTTGCAGGTTATTTTCCCACGATGGCGCGTTGGAGTCTTCGAAATCTGCCATGAACACCTTAGCGCCGGAATTCAGCGCGTTGATGATCATCTTGCGCTCGACAGGTCCAGTGATCTCGACGCGCCGATCCAGAATATCGGCGGGCAGCGGCGCGACCTTCCACGACGCATCATCGCGGATGGCTTTGGTTTCGGGCAAGAAATCGGGGAAGTGCCCTGCGTCCAACGCCAACTGACGGTTGGCACGGCGCTGCAATAACTCATGGCGGCGGTTGCCAAAGGTGCGTTCTAACTTCACAATCAACGCCAGTGTTTCGGGGGTGAGAATGTCGGCAAATTCTGGACGATACTCGCCCGTGATGTCCACGCCGGGGAGTTGGGGATAAGCAGCCATGCTAAATGTCCTCGATAAAAGGCAAAAACGATCTGTAGTTGCCGAAGATTGTGCCTAATCGAGGGGTCTTGACGCAAATACCGCGATCTCACGGTAACTGATGGGCGAGACTTCCACCAGCCCGAAGGCAGTCACTTGCGCCGTCAGCGGGAGCGGGCAGCCTTGGCAAGCTTGCAGCGCCTTCGCCATTTCGTCGAGCGACAATCCCAGCGCCAGCGTGCAGTGCGGTACCCATTGATCGGGCGCGTAGTGAGCGCGTGAGCTGCTTTGATAATCTGTGAACCATGTGTGAAACGTGCCATGAAGTTCACACAGTGCATCTGTCACCGTCACGCCGAGGAATAACACGCCTTCCGCGCCGGGGAAGATGCCATACGAACTCAGCGTCAGGCTAACGGGCGGTGCGACGCCCGCCAACACTTCTAGCGTCGAGGCGAACCAGCCATCGTCCTTCAGATCATCATAAACAGCGAGGGTCACGTGCGGGCGGTACCCACCCGCTAACATCGCAGACGGCACGCCCGTCGCTGCGATTGACTGCCACATACCACGTACCGCGCTGTCCGTCGCCTCATCGAAATACATCTCTACCGCATGAGCCAAGGATGACCTTACCTCAACCAAAATAGGAGCAAGTTGCGCAAACCTGCTCCTAAAATACCACATCTTTGATTAACTGACGTTATTTGGGTTGTCAGTTACTGCCGAGCGCCGTCGTCATCACCCGCGCCGCGTGGGAGGCTTCGTAGGCACTGATCGGATCGTTCAAGTCCACCAGATACCCCAATTGATCGACGCCTTTCAGCAAGCACTGCCGCGCGAAGCCATCGATCGGGAATTTGACCTCGCGCCCGTCGGGCAGGATGATCGCTTGCTTTTCCAGATCGACGCCGATCTGCATATCGGGGTCTTCTTGCACGAGGCTCATGATCTGGCGGTGCGTCTCCTCGTCCACCTGAATCGGCAGCAAACCGTTTTTCAATGAGTTGCCCTTGAAGATGTCCGCAAAGTACGTGCTGATCACGGCCTTGAAGCCGAATCCTTGCAGTGCCCACGGTGCATGTTCGCGCGAACTGCCGCAGCCGAAGTTGTTCCCCGCGATCAAGATGTTGACGCCTTTGGCTTCCCGCCTGTTCAGCGGGAAATCCGGCTTCGGTGCGCCGTTCTCGTCATAGCGCCAATCGTAGAATAGCTGCTCACCCAGACCCTGCTTGTTGGTCGTCTTCAGGTACCGCGCCGGAATGATCTGGTCGGTGTCGATATTCTCGGTGGGCATCGCGATCACGGTGCTGGAAAATGGTTTTAAGGGTTCCATTGAATTATTCCTCTAGGTTCTTTCGTTATACCGTCACCGACTCACCGAGCATTGTACGCACATCCGTCACGCAGCCATTGACCGCGCTGGCGACCGCCGTCAGCGGGCTGGCGAGGAAGGTGCGTCCGCCCTTGCCCTGCCGACCTTCAAAGTTGCGGTTGCTAGTGCTGACCGCGTACTGACCGGGCGACAGTTGATCGCCGTTCATCGCGATGCACATGCTGCAACCAGCCTCGCGCCATTCCGCACCGGCTTCCTTGAAAATCTTGTCCAAGCCCTCGGCCTCGGCCTGCTTCTTCACCTGCTGTGATCCCGGCACGACCATCATGCGTACATTGGGGTCAACTTTGCGTCCCTTGATCAACGCCGCGCCCGTGCGCAGATCGGTGATACGCGAATTCGTGCAGCTTCCGAGGAATACCACGTCCACCTTATGACCGAGGATCGGCTCGTTCGGCGTCAAGCCCATGTAATTCAGCGCCTTGATCATTGACTCCCGCTGGCTGATGTCACTCAACGCCGCCGGATCAGGAATGCGGCTGGTGATCGGCATCCCCATGCCCGGATTCGTGCCGTAAGTGATCATCGGCACGAGTTCGTCGGCGTTCAGCGTCACCGTCGTGTCATACGTCGCACCCTCATCAGTTGGCAGCTTGCGCCACGCCTCGACTGCCGCGTCCCACGCCGCGCCCTTCGGCGCATACGGACGACCCGCTACGTAATTGAAGGTCGTCTCGTCCGGCGCGATCATCCCTGCGCGTGCGCCGCCTTCGATGCTCATGTTGCAGATCGTCATGCGCTCTTCCATCGTCAGCGCACGGATCGCCTCGCCGCCATATTCCAGTACGTAGCCCGTACCGCCGCCCACGCCGATCTTGGCGATCAGCGCCAAGATGATGTCCTTGGCGGAAACGCCTTTTTGCAAGCGCCCGTTGATCTTCACTTCCATCGTTTGCGGTTTGTTTTGCAGCAGGCACTGCGTCGCCAGCACATGTCCGACTTCGCTCGTGCCGATCCCGAACGCCAGCGCCCCGAACGCGCCGTGCGTGCTGGTATGGCTGTCGCCGCACACAATCGTCATCCCCGGCTGCGTCAAGCCTTGCTCTGGCCCGATGACATGAACAATTCCTTGCTTGTCATTGCCAAGCGCGTACAACGGAATCCCGAAATCAGCGCAGTTCTTCTTGAGCTGTTCCAACTGTGCCGCTGCCATCGCATCCGCAATCGGCACATCCAGCGGTGTAGTCGGCGTGCTGTGATCCATCGTCGCGAAGGTGTGATCAGGACGGCGCACCTTCAAGCCTTTCTCGCGCAACGTCGAGAAGGCTTGTGGCGAGGTCACTTCATGCACGAGATGCAGATCGATATACAACACGGCGGGGCCGTCTGCTGTCTGCGGCGTGACGACGTGCTGATCCCATATTTTTTCAAAGAGTGTCTTCGGTGCCATATCCAGCCTCAATTTCCATTGTGATTTTGGTCGTCATGATACAACTGTTAAGCAGGGCGGACAATGGTACTGTTACTACCAGCCAAGACCACATTATCGTTAACCTCAGTGTGCGAATAGATAACAAGACAATTCGGCGCGATGGAAATACACGATGAATAGCCAAGATGTAGTCGTTTTTGCGGTAGTTACCTTTGGCATGGGCATCGGGTTTCTGATCTCTGGCATCTTCATGGCGATCAACAAACGGATGCCGATCACACATCATGTGCAGGGATTCGAAATGCGGGAAGGTGCCTCCGCGCAGAGACTCGCCGTCATGATGATTGCGGGCGGTCTCTGCCAACTGATCGCAACGCTGCTCACGTTTTCTGATCTCAAGTGGGCGATATTTTTGTCATCCATCGGTGGTGTATTGTCGATGATGGTGTTGGGACTCAGCATGAGGAGACGCTTCGAATAAGCCTCGGTGTGACGTTACTTGCCACAGGCCTTTGCTAAAATAGAGTTGCACAATTCAATCGTTATATACTTCCATCGGGACTTCATTCTCTCAGCCTGACACGTTCGTGTCGGGCGCTTATTTGAGGAGCGTCCGTATATGACTGACCAGCCCGCCCAACTCACCGATCAGGCTGAACTCGAAGCACTATCCAAACGTGCTATCGATCTGCGCGAACAGATTCGCTTCCACAACTACCGCTATTCCGTGCTGAGTTCGCCCCTCATCACGGACGCCGAATATGATGCCCTGTTCGATGAATTGGACGCTATTGAAAAAGCGCACCCCGAACTCGTCACACCCGATTCGCCCACGCAGCGCGTCGGCAGTGATCTCGATGAGCGCTTACCGAAAGTCACCCACCCTGAGCCAACACTGAGTCTAGGCAAAGCCTACACGCTCGATGAAATCCGCGCATGGAAAGATCGCATCGTTAAGACATTGGACACCACCGCCTCTCTCTCCTACGTGGTTGAGCCAAAATTCGACGGTCTGACCACCGTCCTTACCTACACCGATGGCGTCCTCACGCTCGGCGCGACGCGTGGCGATGGCTACGTGGGCGATGATGTCACCGCCAACACGCGCACCATCCGCACCGTGCCCTTGCGCATCCCCGTCAATCCCGATGGACCCACACCGCCGCACAAGCTTGTCATTCGCGGCGAAGTGGTCATGCACAAATCGGATTTCAAGGCCTTCCAAGAGAAAATGCGCGAAGGCGGTGATGAAACCCGCTATGTCAACGCCCGCAACACCGCCAGCGGCGCGCTCAAACAGCTCGACGCTCGCATCACCGCCTCCCGCCCGCTCACCATGTACGCCTTCGGCATCGTGGACACCGACGATCCGCAGGCCGTCCCGCGCAGTCAATGGGAAACGCTGAATTATTTGCAAGCGCTCGGTTTTCTGACCAGTAAAGATGTTAAGCGCTTCACCGACATGGAAGACATGCTGACCTACATCAAAGACTTCGAGAACAAGCGCCACTCGCTCGATTTCGAGATCGATGGCCTCGTGGTCAAGCTGGACGATCTCCCCACCTATGACGCCCTCGGCGTGGTGGGCAAAAATCCACGCGGGGCAATCGCCTACAAATTCCCGCCGGAAATAGTCTCCACCAAGCTGATCGCGGTCTCGGTCAATGTCGGACGGACGGGGGTGCTCGTGCCAGCGGCGGAACTCGAACCGATCTTCGTCAGCGGCGCGACCATCCGCCAAGCCACGCTCAACAATTTTGATGATGTCAAGCGCAAGGATGTCCGCGTCGGGGATCGCGTCATGCTCAAGCGCGCGGGCGAAGTGATCCCGTTTGTGATCGGCCCCGTCGTCGCGGCGCGCACGGGCGAAGAAATCGAGATCGTCCCCCCCACCGAATGCCCCTTCTGCCATCATCCCACCATTCGGCGCGAAGGTGAGGTTGCGTTGTATTGCAGCAACGACGAATGCCCGGAACGCGTCGCCCGTTCCATCGAGTATTTCGTCGGGCGCGGGCAGATGGACATCGACGGCCTTGGCATGAAGGGCGTCCGTCAGTTGATCGAGAAAGGGCTGATCAAGGATGAGGCCGACTTGTTTGCGCTGACCAAAGAGCAGCTAGAACCGCTTGAAGGCTACGCCGAAACCAAGATTCAGAATCTGCTCAAGAACTTGGAGGCCGCTAAACAGCGCCCGCTGGATCGCCTGATCGTGTCGCTCGGCATCCCCGGCATCGGCACGACGGTAGCCAAGCTGCTCGTCAAGTATTTCGTCTCATTGGATGCGCTGCGCAAGACGACGGTCGAAGAATTGGACGCCATCCCCAGCATCGGCCCTTCCACCGCTGAAACCATCGTGGAGTGGTTCACCAAACCGCATAACGGCCGCTTCGTGGATAAGCTGATCGCGGCGGGACTGCGCACCGACTCGGATCAGTTTGCCGCGCCGAAGTCAACGCTGTTTGACGGCATGACCTTCGTGCTGACGGGGACACTGCCCAGCATGACTCGTGATGAAGCCGCCGCCCTCATCGAAGCCAACGGCGGCAAGGTCAGCGGTTCGGTCAGCAAAAAGACCAGCTATGTCGTGGCGGGTGACTCGGCGGGCAGTAAACTCGATAAAGCCCGCGAACTCAACGTCAAAATCCTCGATCAAGCTGGCTTGCTGGCGCTCCTCGAAAACCAGCAGAGCTAAGATTACTAGTTGATAAAGCACGTAGGCCAACACTATGCAACAATGTTGGCCTGCGTAATTACCCTACACACTCCATGAGACTGAGCAGGTTATTAGGCTGATCACCGTCTGGCTGTGTTTTGAGATATTTGTAGCGATATTGACTGACAGCCACAACAACAGGGCTTTCTACACCCCTAACATTCACGTAAAAAGTCCAATCTCCTCGCTCAATGCCAGCAATTGCGGCTTCTTGTGTGAGACGCCACGAACTACCATCGGGATTTACCCCACCAATATGTGTTATACGTTCATGGGGGTTATACCGATCACTTTTGTTTACACAGCGAATTTGATGCCGAGTAGCCATCATATACCTTTCTGTTGATAACGTATAATGTGATAATGATTACGCTGTCAACAGAATACAGTTTAGATCGAGTCAATTACGCTGTCAACGTAATTTTACGTTATAATTTCGTTGCAAATCAGTTAGGGAAGTGAAACATGAAATTTGAAGATCGTGCTCGTGAATTACGAAATATGAGGGGTCTGACCCTGAAAGATTTATCCACGGCTACGGGACTATCAATATCTTATTTGTCTGACATAGAGCGAGGGCGAACTATTCCAACTCTTTCCACGCTTGAAACACTGGCAAAAGCATTTGGTATCTCAATAACGGATTACCTTACCGGCGTTGATTTTGCAGGGGAACAAACACTAGATGGTCTTCCAGCTGGTCTAAAGGATTTGGTTGAGGACAAGGATTTTGAACAGGAAATCGACGAGCATTGGATTAACTTACTAAGTAAAATTGAACTAAGAGGAAGTCGTCCTCAGTCTAAACGTGAATGGCTCGAATTATATCTGCATCTAAGGAGGATATTTGGTGAAGGGTAGACAGTTCGGAAGGATTAAGTCTGACAAAGAGCTAGAAGCATTGATTCGCAATAAAGTAATCGCTGAGCGGAGAAAGTTAAAAGAGAAAGATCTGGTGACAAAATCTTCGATTGTTGAACATTATGGTCTTGAGCTAGATTTTTGTCCTTTAGGTGTAAGAGATGGTATGTTGGTAGATAACAAAAAAATAGTTCTGAATTCGCTATTAAGACAAGAGGAGCGCCTCAATTTTACCTTTTATCATGAATTGACACACTATTTCATCAATAGCGACGATGAGCTTCTATCGAATATTCACGAGTGTAGTGGAAATATTGATGAAACGATAGAAAAGCTATGCAACTGTGGAGCAGCAGAACTTCTTTTACCCAATGAGGAAATCTTGAATGCCATTACCGAACACGGATTTACTGTTACACTACTTCCCAGTTTTTGTGGTGAATATTCTGTATCTTCCATTGCTGCGGGGATACAGATGGTGAGATGTGCTCTTCATAATTGTTATCTAGTAATTGCCAATCTGGTATCCATAGAATCAGATAGTATTCAAATGAGTTTTGAAAGACAGGAGAACGTTCCTCAATTTCAGCTAAGTGTTACATACAGCGCGTCCTCGTCAAATGCAAAATATAGGATAACCCGCACTACTCCAATTCCTCAAACTCATGCAATCTGGAAAGCGTATGCTGAACAAACTCATGTAATAGAAGAAAAATCTTATGTGCCATTCCGCAGTGGCAAAAAATTGCCAGCAAAATGTGATGCACTTTATTTTCGTGGACAAGTTATAGCAATTTTGAATGTGGATAATATTATTGTTCTCAATCCCAATCAGCTACGCCTTTTATAATTCATTGCACTTAGTCTTCAGCTTATTGCGCGTAGTCAATCCGATAGAGCATTCCAAGGCGTTGATGCTATTTCCATATCGTAATCAACATCTACCGCATCTCGATTTGCCAGCGGTAGATGTTGTCTTCATCGGGTGCTTTCCTTACCCGCCGCGTAGTTTGCTCACGTACTCTGCCAGCGCCACCAGCGGCAGCGCGGGATAGCTCGGCGTTTTGCCCTTACCCGTATTCCACGTCACGATCAATTCGCGTTTGGCGCGCGTGATGCCCACGTATAGCAGCCGCAAGCGTTCTGCCACGAAATCGATCCGCGATTGCGCCGTCGCCTCACCTTCGATGTAGCGCGCGCCGCCGATCAGCGACTCCAATTGTGCCAAGCCTTCCGCTTCAAGGTTCAGGTTCGGGCGCAAGAACCATTTCTCGCTGTAATAGCGATCAAACGGCTGCAAGCTGGGGAAGCTGTAGTTGTTGACCGCCAGCAGATAAACCCGATCCCACTCCAAGCCTTTCGCCGCGTGCATGGTCGCGATGGTCACCTGTCCCGGCGTCGGTTTGTAGCCCTGTTCGGCGTCGTCAAAGCCGAGGAAGCGCCGTTCGTTCTGGCTGATCGTGCGCAGTTCTTCCGCGAACTGGGGCAAGCGCCAGTCGGGGTTCTCGTTGGCAATGCCCCGTAGCAACTGCGCGATCTTGTAATTCAGCGCGATCTCGGTGGCCTTGGTGAACAGGTCTTGTCCGACGGTCAGCACCAGTTGATCGATGGGCAGGGTCGTCGCGTCCAACCAGCGCTTGACCGTCTGGCGGAAATGCTCCACATCATCCAGCAGATCAGCCGCGTCCGATTTCAGATGGATCACGTCGAACGCGAACGTCCCCGCCGACGGGAACAGGAACGCTTCCAACGTGCGGATGTCAGCCAAGCCGCCGATTACGTCTTCCAGCATGGCGGATGAGGCATCCGTTTTGCCCAGATGTGAATGCCACCACACATCGCGGTATAACTCTACCAATTTACTGGCATCCATCGGCGCGGCAAGGTACACCATCACATGCCGCAGTGCTTCCGCCGTATCACGCGTGGCCGTCGTGCTGCGCAGCAATTCCTCATAATCCACGCTGCGGGCGCGCAGTAACTCGGTCAGCTTGAACCCGCGATTGTTATCCGGCACCAGCACCGCGCACGTTTTGTCGGGATTGTTCGGCAGCCATTTTTCCAGCGACCGCGCCACCAGATCGAGTTCCCTGTCCGGCGAAATCTCCTTCCCCGGCTCGTAATATACTGTCACCACGGCCTCTTCAGCGGGCGGGTTCGCTTGCACATCGCCCGTATCCGTGGGCTGGATGTCTTGCGTCAAGAATGCCGTGCGCAGATCGGGCGCGGGATGTGCCTCGGCCCAATGGATCAGCGCGTTGGCGGCGTCGATGATCGGCTGCGCGGATCGTCCGGCTTCCGCCAGCGTGTACGGCGTCACGCCGGTCTCATCGAGGAACGCGCGTAAATACTTCGGGTTCGCCGTCGTGAAGGTCGTGTTGATCGCCTGATTCGGATCGCCTACGCGCACCCAGTTCTTGCCGCTGGACAGCAGGCGCAGCATATTCTCTTGCAGCAGACTGCTGTCCTGTGCCTCATCTTCGAGGATGTAAGGCCAGCGCTTGCGCAGCCGCTTCAAGAAATCCTTATCGTTATCCAGCGCCACCAGCGCCAACCGCACGAGGTCATCGAAATCCACCGCGCCGCGATACGCGAGACTGCGCGAATATGCCTCGTACACGTCGATCCCGAATACCGCCAGCGGCAGATCAAGCCCGTGTATTTTCTTCTGCGCACTTGCCAGCGCTTCCCGCAGCATGGCGGGCGTCTGCAAGCGATCCTTG
Source organism: Anaerolineae bacterium (assembly GCA_019637615.1). Lineage (GTDB taxonomy): Bacteria > Chloroflexota > Anaerolineae > Aggregatilineales > UBA2796 > JAHBVK01. The sequence goes on from JAHBVJ010000024.1 coordinate 16,715, forward strand.
GCTTGGCGGATGAAGCTGCTGGCGACGCTGAACGCCAATTCCGGCAGCTCGTTGCGCCGCACTTTGGTGATCTGCGCCTCTTGCGCCTCGATCTCTGGATCGATGTACGGCATCAGCAGATCGTCGCCCGACGCCCGCAGCCACGCATCCACCGCGCTGCGCAGAATATCGGATGACACGCGCTCATCGATGATCTTGAAATCGTCCGCCAGCCCCACCAGCGCCGGACGTTCGCGCACGATGTCATGCGCCAGCCCGTGCAGCGTCCGCACGCGGTAACCGACGTAGGGCAGTAAGCCGCGCTGCTGCTGTAAAATGTCCGCGATGCGCGCCTTGATCGTGTTGACGGCGGAGTTGGAGAAGGTGACGATCAAGACTTCCTGTTCATCTTTGACGTGCTTGCTCGTCACGCGGGCGACCAGCTTGGCGGCGAGGTGCGAGAGTGTGAAGGTCTTGCCCGCCCCCGGCACCGCCGACACCGCCATTTTGCCTTTGCTATAGTCCAGAATCTGTTGTTGGCTCGGACGGAATTGTGTGCTCATTCGTCTTCTCCAAGCAGCCAGCTATCGATCACGCCTTGATCGGGCGTTTCTTCGTCTGCCGTCAAGATGCCCTGAAACACGCGCAGCAGCAGCCCGCGCGCTTCAAAGCCGCTCTCGCCCAGATCGGTGATGCCGAGATAAATCTGCTGGCGACAGCGGCGCGTCAAGCCCATCACCACTTTATACAACAGATCGCGTTCGGCCTCTTCTTCCATCTCGTCCGTCCATACCACCTCGCGTGGATAATCGCGCTTCAGCACGTAGGGATGCGTTAGCGGCTGCTCCAACCGCTCTGACCATGATCCATTGCCCACGTCCAGCCAGAATTGGTAATCCACCGCACGGTTGCGCATCAGGTACGTGAACGCGGGCGCGAGGAACACCGCTTCCGCCGCTTCTTCCTGCCAGTTCTGCACGAATAACGACGCGATCAAGCGCCGCTCGATCAGGGTGATGTATTCGCGCCCCGCCGCCAGCCAATCGGTATTCTCTTCATCGCCGTACAGCGTGCGCCGGAACTGCTGTGCCGACTCGATCAACTGCGCCGTCACGCGCCCCGCGTCGAGGTTCACGTGGAAGCCATATCCCGGCTGTGACAGCACTTCCCCGAACAGGCGGCTGAAGAAGTGATCCAGCGGCACGGCTCCTTCGTTGAACTGCTCGTCGCGATACTCCACCAACCACTGCCGCAGCCGTTCGTAGCGCTCCCCGACCACATACGTCAGCCGTGTACGGATGTCATCGTTGATCTGCGCGAAGGTGCTCAGTTCGCCGCTGTTGGGACGGTACACGATGCTCGTCAGCAGCCGTGACCGCACCGGGTCGAGTCCATCGATGCTGTTGGTCAGCGCGTCCGCCACGTCAATCGCGGGCGGGCGCACTTCCCAATCGGGGTGTGCCAGCGCCGCTAATGTGAGCAGCGTCCGCGTGGCGGGTTCATCGCGCAGTGATCGCGATGGACGATGCGAAAACGCGGCGATCCCTCGCTTGCTCAGTTCATACGTCAGCGAAAATCGTAGTGAATCGTTCAAATACGGAGCCAGCACCACGATCTCGCGCGGCGACACGCCCTTATTGTTCACCAAGTCCGCGATCTGGTCGGCTGTCCACGCGACCATCTGCGGATAGAAGCGGTGATACTGGAACGTGAATGCCTTCAGCGGATCGGGCGCGTTGTCCGTCGCCTCTTTCGGCTCGAAGACTGGTCCCAACCGCCGCGAGAATGAGGAGCCGAGCGCGTCAAGTTCCGGTGTATTCACCTTCGACTCGCTGAATTGCACGCGCCGATCACACAGCTTGGCGAGGTCATAGGCCGAGTCAGGATCAGCGCCGAGGAAGATGCGGTAGCCCGCATCCGTGTCATACAGGATCACGCCGCCGCGCAGTCGTGGCAGCAGCCAGCGGATGAAGTCCTGCCCTGCCGGATTGATCTCCTCGATGTTGTCTGCCAGCAGAAAATCGAAACGCCGCGCGAACTGGCTGGCGAACTTCGGCTGCTTCTCGATGAAATGTTGGAACGTCTCCACCAGCAGCGAATAATCCAGCAGATTGTTAGCAAGACAGTGTTCGCGGAATTGTGTCGCCAGCAGTGCCGCCATGTCATACACGGGCGGACGGGTCGAATCGCGCTCCTCGCCCCATGCGCTTTTCAGCCGCGCGGCGACCTCATCGATGGGAAAGCGCAGCAGTGCCGCTTTGGTCAGGTTATCCAGCACCTGCGAGATGATGCGCGGCGGTGCGACGGCGAGGCTGGCGAATTGCCCCGCGTCAATCGCGTTGGAGGCGATCCGCGCCATGTAATACTGCGCCGCTTCGATGTTCAAAAAAGTCGGCTCTTTGCTCGGATCAGCGAATCCCATCCCTTGTGCGATCACGGGCCAATACGTCTCGATGGCACGCCGCGCGATCCCCGCGATGGTCTGCACCTGCACCATCCCGCCGATGATCGGGGACTCGTGGATCGCCAGTTGATACGGTCTGCCGAGCGTCACTTGTGGTACCATCACCAGCACCCGATCCGGCGCGATGCCTTGGTCGAGCAGGGACAGCAGATATTGAATGGCGTACGTGGTTTTGCCTGTGCTTGCTGGCCCTTCGAGGAACAGCTTGGCGTCGAATCGGACGTCCTGTGGGGGACTGAATGTCACCATGCACCCGCACTCCATGTGACTTTGAGGGATGTTAATTTTACCATAGAAAGCGCGTTCCAAGAAGGGGTAGTTTTGAGGAGAAAATGAGCAGACAATAAGCATACATATTCGGCGGTCTTATCACAGACCTCGGCTCCTCGTCCAACTTGAATGCATCACACTTCACAGGGTTGAAAAATCTGCTCAACCCAAAGTGGGGCAATTTTCGTGCAAAACTCACCACTAACACTCAGAACACGGATATGCACACTATCGCCAGCTTGGTATAGACAAACTTTTCGAAAAACTCAATATACTTGAGGAACAATCCTTACTACCACAACGCGGACGGCGGCTATGCGAATCGTGATTCTGTCGATGGGCACACGGGGCGACGTTCAGCCCTATATCGCGCTCGGTCTCGGCTTTCAGCGTGCCGGACATCGCGTGCGCATCGCCGCGCCCGAAGCCTACGCGTCGTTCGTCACCTCGCATGGCCTCGACTTCGCGCCGCTGGCAGGCGATCCTACCCAGTTCATCCGCAGTTTGGTTGATGAAGCTGGGCATAATCCGCTGCGTGTGCTGCGCGTGATGCTGGACTTCGGGCTGCCGATCGGTGTCGAGGTCATGCAGCGCTCATGGGCGGCCTGTCAGGATGCCGATGTTGTCCTCAGTTCGTTCCTCATGGTCTACGCGGGGCACACCATCGCGCATCAGCGTAACTTGCCGCATTTCTCGGCGCAGATGTTTCCCGTTTTCACGCCGACGAGTGCCTTTCCTAGTCCCGCCTTTCCCATCAAAGCGTGGGGCGCGGCCTATAATCGCCTGACTCACGCCGTCCTCACGCTGTTCTATCGCTACGGCAACGAGTTCGGCTACCGCCTGATCAAAAAGCGTCTGCAAGGGCTACCCAGCACACTTAACTGGCCTTTTTCGGCGTCGGTCAACCCGCCCACGCCGACGCTCTACGGGTTCAGCCCGCTCATCATCCCGCCACCGCCAGATTGGAGCGCCGCCGTTCATGTGATGGGCTATTGGTTCCTCGATTCTAATGACGGCTGGCAACCGCCCGATGCGTTAGTCCATTTCCTCGACGCGGGCGCGCCGCCCGTCTACATCGGATTCGGCAGCATGGTCACCCGCGACGCCGACAAATTAACGCGGATCGTGGTCGAAGCATTGGCGAAAAGTGGGCAGCGGGCAGTGCTGGCGGGAGGTTGGGGCGTGCTGAGCGCTGATCAACTCCCTGAATCCATCTGCCACCTCGACAGCGCCCCGCATGATTGGCTGTTCCCGCGTATGGCAGCCGTCATCCATCATGGCGGCGCGGGCACGACGGGCGCGGCGTTACGGGCAAGTGTCCCACAGCTCATAGTACCCTTCGCGGCGGATCAACCCTTCTGGGGGAATCGCGTTCATCGGCTAGGCGTCGGCGTGCCGCCCATTCTGAGCAAACAGCTCACCGTCGATTCGCTCACCAATGCCATTCATAGCCTTGTCAGCGATGGGTCGCTCCGCCAGCGAGCCAGCCAACTTGGGGTTCACATCCGCGCCGAAGATGGTGTCGCCAACGCCGTGCGGATCGTGGAACAAACCGTCGCTCAGTATCGAGGTGCCTGAAACCAAAATTACGCGGCCAACCACCCTGATATTGTGTTGGGACTTCGTTCTCTAAGCCTGACGTTTCAACGTCGGGCGGCGCTGCCGACACGATCTTAACCCGCATCAGGGGCAGTCTGTGCGCCGCCCCTGACTCCTAACGCAAGTTACATCGCGGGGATGAAGCGGAATCCGTTGCCGTCCTTGACGACGAAGCCCGTGCCGGGGAACGGAAAGTGATACGCCAACATGCGGATGCCTTTATCCGCGATTTCTCCGAACAAGCGTTGGCGCGTTTCCACCGCCTGCACTTTGTCGGCGTCGAACTGCACATGCCATTCGGGATGCGCCATCGTGACCACGTTATTCAGCGCCGAGTCCACCGACAGCACCAGCGATTGCCCGCCGGACGACAGCGTAAACGCCATGTGACCGGGCGTGTGACCATACGCCGCCATCGCCAGCATACCGGGCAGCACTTCCGCCTCGGCTTTGTAGATGGTCAACTGATCAGCGTCGCCCGCCGTTTTGAGCAGCGTGCGGTTCGCCGTGATGCCAGCATTTTCCGCCGCTTTTTCTACTGTGTCCTTTTCCACGGCGGGATAGTAATACATCGCCTTGGGGAACGTCAGCTTGCCATCCGTCAGCGCCGCGCCGATGTGATCGCCGTGCTGGTGCGAGATCACCACGTCCGTGATCGCGTCCGCCTGAATGCCCAACGCCGCTAGGGTAGTCAGCAAACTGCCCGCCGCCACCCCCAAGCCCGTATCCACAAGGATCAGGCGCTGTCCGGACTTGATCAACGTCACGTTGAAGGTATTGTTGAGCGATGCGGGCAGATTATTTTCTTTCAGCAGTTGAACGATTGCCCCTTCGGGCGCGGTCACGCCCAGAATCGCCGGATCGAGCGGGCGGACGCCATCGCGAATGATGGTAACTTCCAGCTCACCAATCGGCAGCGTAAAAAAGCCGAGCGGTTTCGGCGCTGCCGCGTCCCCTTGGGCGAGGGCAGGCATCGGCAGCCCCGCCAGCGCGCTGCCAGCCACCGCGCCAGCAACTCCCGTGCCCATCAAGCGTAGCATCTCACGACGTGATAGCGAATTGAACGTTTTCATAGCTTCTTCTCCCCAAAAATAACCATATTCCGCTAAATTCCTGTCTCATTGAGACACTCCGATTGTCGCAAACTAACTTTTATAATTGGTTTAATGAGAAATGAGACGTAAATTAGTATCGACGGTACACACTTAGGTGTGGCACCTGTACACCGACGCACGTTTGCATCCATTCGGTAACGGCTGGCAATTTATGGATTAGCGCCTGAAAGCGTTAAAATCAATCCTGACGAACTAGACGAATATTTACGCGTCAGCCATTTACTCAAAGTGCTCAAGGGCAAAGTACGCCTCAAAACTTTCAATCAAGCATCATGCAGAAACGCTCGCAATATGTTGCCTGCACACTAAATGGGGAACCTATCCCTGTCCACAGGAGTCAATTCACACTTCATGAATAACCCAAGCATAGTTTTCGAGTCGGAGTGGTTAGGCCAGCCAGCCTACACATTGGAAACGCCTGCCCTCCGCTTAGTTACCACCCCGACCATCGGCGCGAAGATCGTCTCGATCTTTGACAAGCAGGCCAAGCACGAATGGCTTATCCCGCCGCCGGGACGCCCCTTCCAGCCGCTCGAATACGGGGCGGTGTTCGTCAAGCAAGACATGAGTGGTTGGGACGAAATGATGCCCACCATCGATGCCTGTGAATATCCAATCGCGGGCGCGTTCAGCGGCGCGCATCTGCCCGATCACGGCGAGGTCTGGGCACTGCCGTGGACGGTCACCGGCGTCCAGCACGATTCGCTGAGTCTGGCGGTGGATGGGCGCGCCTTGCCCTATCACTTCACCCGCACTATCCGCGTTCTCGACGCCAACACGCTGCGCTTTGCTTATGAAGTGAGCAACACTGCCAATGAAACCATCGTGGTACTGTGGGCAGCGCATCCGCAGTTCAAAGTCGATTCCGATACACGTGTTGTGCTGCCGACCAACGTCAAAACCGTCCGCAACATCCTCACCCTCGATGCGTGGGGCGCGGTCGGGACGCCGCACGACTGGCCTACCGCCCACACCATGCAAGGCGAGCCGTTCGATCTAGACCGTGTGCGGGATGCCACCCATCACAGCCACCGCAAGTTCTACTTGCCACCTGACCAACCCGCTGCATGGGCAGGCTTGCTGCAAGAAACGGCTGGACAGTGGTTACGCTTATCATGGAATCCCGATCAGGTGCCGTATTTGGGGTTGTGGTTCGATGAAGGCAGCGTCAGCCCACTCGCGACGATGGCCTTTGAGCCAGCGACGGGCTATTACGACAAACTGCCGCGTGCGTGGGAAAATCAACGTTTGACGCGCTTACCGCCCAACGCGACCTTCGAGTGGCACCTCGATATTCAGATCGGCACGGGCGCGCAAACGCTCGGCAATCCTTAACCGTCGCCGCGCGGCTTTTCCGCGATCACCACCTGCGCCATGCTGCGGTAGCACGGCTCGATCAGCGTGGTCAGGGTGAATCCCGCCGCCGTGAAGCGTTCCATAATGTACTCAGGCCACATGCCGCGCTGTCCGGTGGCCTTGTACGCCAATTCCACGCCTTGTTCGATCACGCCGCGCCCCGTCAGCGCGCCGCTCGGCACGAATACCAACCGCGCGCCCGGTTTCAGCACGCGGTAAATTTCGTGAATCGTGGCGGGGTCAACGATGAATTCGGTCGGGAAGGTCGAAACCACCGCGTCGAACGTCGTGTCGGGGAACGGCAGCGCTTGCGCCTGCCCGCGTACCAACTGCGGTAGTAAATTGTGTTTCAGCAGCTTTCGGCGAGCGATTGCGCCCATATAAGCGCTCAGATCAAGCCCGATCATCCGATAGCCCATCTGGCGCAGATCGATGTGCAAATTGGCCGTGCCATGCGCCAGTTCAAGGATCAAACTGCCCGTCGGTGCGTTCAAATGCGGGATCGCCGCCTGCTGCCAGCGTCGCCACTCGCCAAGGCTGACGATCCAGCTTACGGCATCATAGGTAAAGGCCAGCTCGTTATATAGCAGTCGGAAACCGAACCGCAGCAGGGCGATGTATGCTCGCGTCAGATGATCCATGCTTGGTTGCTCAACCATCTGACTAGCACGAAGGCTAACCAGCCCGCCGCCAAGGCCAAGCCGAAATGCCAGTGCAACTGAGCGGTCATGCCCTGTGCGCGGTGCAACACTTTGGGATCATCGGTGGTGGTCGCCAACTTGACTAACGTTTGCGCTTCTGGCAGGGTGATCAGCACCAACGCCGCATGGATCGGCAGTTGACTCAGGGCGATCAGAAATGCACAGCTTATGTATGCGCCGTAGATCAGGAATTTGAATTCTTTGCGCGCCCCTTCCATTCCGAACCGTACTGCCAGCGTTCTTTTGTTAGCGGCGCGATCAGCGTCAATATCTCGCATATTGTTAGCGTGTAAAATGGCGGCGACCGTGAATGCAATTGGGAGACCGGACAGCAGTGCGGTGATGTTGATGAACCCCGTCACGGCGTAGAATGTGCCAAAGGTCATCAGCGGCCCCATCGCGATGAACACCGCGATCTCACCAAGGCCGAGGTAGGCCAGCGGCAACGGACCAGCCGTATACAAAACCACTACCAGCACGCCGAACATGCCGATCCACAGCAGCACGGGGCCACTGAGTACGACTAGCAGCAGCCCGATCAGCGCCCCGCCGACCACTGTAACAATAGCGCCGAGCAAAACCTGCTGCTTGGTGAGATGCCCTTTGCTTAACACCATGCCCATACCATCGACTTTATGCGTATCGGTGCCGCGCGTGAAGTCCACATACTCATTGATGAAGTTCGAGCCGATTTGCAACAGCAGCGCCCCAATCAGTGCTAGCAGAAAGCGTATTGGCTCGAAGCGGTTCGCAGCAACGGTCACTGCGCCGCCGACGAACAAAGCAGCGTAGGTGGCGGGGAGACTACGCGGGCGGGCGGCCTGATACCACGGGCGGAGTCCAACGGGCAGGAGATCAACCAGATTCATGCGTAATTCCATTCCGATTCGTTAGCGTGTGGAATAAATTGTAGCTTCATACAACGTCATCAGGGAATCCTGCCGTTTTTCCGGCGAGAACATCTCCACCGCCCGCGCTTTAGCATGTCTGCCGAGCCGCGCGGCGAATTCCGGCTGGGTAAGCAACCGCGTGCATTGCAGCGATAGGTCGCGTACATCGTCCGGCGTCACCAGCAGCCCCGTGACCGTCGTATCCACGATCTCGATCACCCCGCCGATGCGCGCCGCGACGGCTGGCTTACCGCACAGTGCCGCCAAGGCCAGCGCCGCGATCCAGCCTTCACGATGTGGATGCGCGACGATCACGTCGCTGAGTGACACGTAAGGCACCAAGCTAGGCGGATCGACCACCCAGCGGATAGGGGCGGCGGGGCGCGTGCGCGTCATTTTGCGCTGCCATTCCACGAGGATCGCGTGGGTGCCCGCGAATACGAACGTCACATCGGGGACGCGCTGCGTCAGGCGTGGCACGGCTTCGAAAATGATGTCGTAGCCATCGTCCGGTTCTTCCGGCGTGATCACGGTGATCAACGGCCCCTGTGGCAGTTCATACGTCTCGCGATCATACGTCTCGTCGGGCGGGATCTCCTGTGGCGGGTACACGATATCGATCCGTTCGCGGGTGAAATTGGTGAGCAGCCATAACTGACGCTTGGTAACTTCGGTCGGGACGAGGATGCGCGTGACGATCCGCCGCATCGCCACCCAGTACCAGCGGAACAGTGTCCACGGCAGCCAAGACTCTTTACGTCGCCCCTCAACCTTGTACACACTGACCAGCAATGGCAATTCCGCCACCAGCGCCGCGCCTGCCGCAACTGGCAGTGCTGCAAGATCAAGACAATGGATCAATTCGATTTCCAGATAGCTGACTAGTCTCCGTAGTCGCATCAAGGCCGCCAGATCGAAGCGCGAACGTGCATTGAGCGCGTACTGCGCTAACGGCGATGTACCGCGCAGGGAGCACACCTCGATCTGGATGCGCCCTGAATCCATCGTTTGCTGAATGAAAGCCAGATCGCGTTGAACGGATGGCGGTGTGGGACGATCGATCAAGACTAGAATACGCACAATGACACCTCAATGAGAGCAGCCGTATGGCGTATTCACAGTCTACCACGCCTTACGCCATCTGGGAGGGGACCCCTGCCGTTAGGCTGCTCTCGCCACCAGCATCATTAGCACGTCACGCTCGTTGGTGTCTTGCCCGCGCCGAAAACCTTGTCGAACTCCTGCAAGTACAACGCTGCCACGCTCGAATTGCGGATGATGATCAGATTGTCGTCGTTGGCGGTATCCGCAGACTTGGTGAAGTTGAACGATCCTGTGATCACCGTCTCCTCATCGATGATGATCACCTTATGATGCATCGTGGCGGAATTGCCGTCCGTCTTCACCTGTAACAACTTCTGTTTAGCGCAAAACAGGCTCGGCAACGCTCCCTGTGATGCACCTCGCGCTTCAATCACGCCCTGCACATCCACACCTAACTTGGCCTGACTGATCATCTGGCTTGCCAGATTTTCGTCCGTGTACGTGAAGATCATGAACTTAATCGAGCAACGGGCCTTGTTGGTCTCTTGGATCAGTTTGTCCATCACGCGGTCACGCGGCGCGAAATAATTCTCGACGGGCGTGCCGTCCACCGTCATCACAGGCAGCATCGAGCGCAGCTGTGATTTCGCGCCGAATATCTTGTTTACGAACATGTCATCGAACTCGGCCTGATAATTGGCGATCAAACGTGGCTCGGTAATCTTGAGTAGATTATTGTTGTTAGTGAACGTATCATTGTACGATGCATTCCACGATCCCATGAATAACGTCGTTCCATCTGCGATGATGATTTTGTTGTGCATCAAGCCATTGCTGCGCCCGCCGTCCACTACCGTAATGCCCGCCTTCTTAAGCGTCTGGAGGGCGTCAAACGCTACGCCGTTATTCTTGTCCGCATCCAGCGTCATCGCGCCATTTTTCTCGTCAGCTACCACGCGCACCGTTACACCGCGCGCTTTAGCGTCGGTCAGCGCTTGGATGAACTTCGGCAGGTTCAGGTCGAAACTGGCGACATCCAACGTACGACGTGCGCGGGTGATCACGGGCAGCACGGCAGTATCGAGAATGTTGCGTTGACTCGATGTCGCAGGATCGGTGAAATACACGGTCAGCCAGCTCGTTGGGCGTCCGGGCACGGCGGTGCGCGGCACACTCGTCGCCCCAACCGTCGTTGCCGCTGGTGCTTGCGTCGCCAACGGCGTTCCATCCGTCACGATGATTTGTGCTATGCCCGTTGCCGCCCAATCCATCATACTCTTGGGCAGCACGCCTAGCGCACCGAGTAAGCCCACGACGATGAAAATGATCAACAAGACGCAACCGCCGAGGGTCAACGCGCGGGGCTGTGATCCAGAACTTGAGGTTTTTGATGCCGATTTCGTTGAGCGACGTGTCATGAATCTACCTTAGCCTAACTTCTTCACAATCGACTGCAAATGTTCCATCTCGTGCGTGGCGATCAAACGGGCGATTTCTTCCAACGACATGATTTCCAGACTGCTGTGGCGTCCGCGTTTATCGAGATCGGCGTCCGTCAGCGTGCCGACAAATGCTTTCAGTTTACTGAATTCATCGGCAAGCTGCGCCACGAGTTCATCCTTCGTGCGGTCAGCGTTCTTCTCGACCGTGCGTTTATTCCAGCGATTCAAGTCGAAGTCTGGCGGGATGGCTTCTTGTCCCTGATTGATACGCGTCATCTGCCCCAACATGCCTTTTTGCGAATCGACCAGATGCACGAGGATTTGCCGCGCTGTCCATTGCTGGTCTTCATCTTGGATCGGTTTCTCCCAGTCCGCAGGACTGAGTCGCCCTAATTGCTCGGTCAGGCGGACATAGTTCTCGTCAAGCAGTTTGAGGATCGATTCTTGGCGGGACATGCATGACTCCTAATAAGTTCGGCTGAGTAGAAACCTGTATTCTAGGCAACGTTCAGGGCTGTTTGCCATGAGGATAACACCGGATGACCGAGAAGGCACCTAAATCCGCCTTGAAGTGGGAGGATTTAGGTTGAGTTTGAGCGTTTGATCACATATGCTCACACCAGAAAGTCGTCCCAGAACGGGATCGAGTGCGGCGCATCTGGCTTCGGCATCAGCGGCTCGATGTGGAATTCTCGCACGAAGTAATCCAGCAGATCATGCCCATAGTGAACCATGTCTACGTCCATGATCGAAAAAACAGGATTTCCAGCTTCGGCAGGTTCGGCTGGCAAATACCGATGTCCCCAGATCGGGATCAACAGTGGCGCTTTTTGCCATTTCGCGTTCAGAATCGACTGTGCCGCCGCGAGTTTTGCTGGTCGTTCGCCCCACGCCACAGGCCAATACACCGCCGCCTTATGATCGGGACGATAGCTGTCGAGCACGCCCGCGCGGATGCCATCCCACAGGTGTTTCTTGCTCCGCGCCATGATCTCTTCTGGTCGCTTACGCCAATTCGGAAAATCCCGCGCTTGGCTGCGGTCGCCGCCCGATGCCCGCCGCGTCGAACGTCCCGGTACGCCGCGCTGCAACAGCCCGCGTAAATCAGGCGGGAAGCGGAACGCACACGCTTCCTCGACATGAAGCACTTCTTCATCGCTCAGGCCGGGGTCAAAGCTCACGCCGACCACCTTCAGCCGATCAATCAGCATGTCATATAGTTCGGTATTCATCAATCTCTCGTCATACAAATAGGATAACGACGGCAAAGCAATCTTCGCCGTCGGTCACAGTCAATTAGAACTGTAATGTGGTGTCCTCACGGCATCGGATGATGATGCGCGGCGGAGTAGCGCCCCGTCACATAGTGCGACAACTGCCGCTCGATGTCGGTCAGCAGCGCGCTTGCCCCCAACCGGAACAGCGTCGCGTGCATCCACGCGTTGCCGAGTTCTTCCTTCATCAAGATCAGCCAATCCAGCGCATTCTTGGCGGTGCGGATGCCGCCAGCGGGCTTGAACCCGACCTTATATCCCGTGCGCTCATGATAATCGCGGATCGCGCGCGTCATCACGAGGCCGAACGGCAGCGTCGCGTTGACCGTCTCTTTGCCCGTCGAGGTCTTGATGAAATCCGCGCCCGCCATCATCGCCACCAGACTCGCCATGCCTACGTTGCGCAGGGTGCCCAGTTCGCCCGTCGCGAGGATCGCTTTCAGGTGCGCCTCGCCACAGGCCGTGCGGAAAGATTTGATTTCGTCGTACAGCGCTTGCCAGTTGCCCGTCAGCACGTGCGCCCGCGAGATCACGATGTCGATCTCTTTCGCGCCCGCCTTGACCGACTCCTCGATCTCCATGACCTTTAATTTGTGGGGCGTCTGCGCGGCGGGGAACCCCGTCGAGACTGCCGCCACCGTAATGCCGGAGCCTTTCAGCGCGTCCACCGCCACCGACACGAGATTGTGATACACACACACCGCGCCCACCGTCAGATGCAACTGCTGCACGTCCAGCGCTTCGAGCAAATCTTGGCGCACGGGTTGGCGTGCTTTCGCACACAGCCGCAGCACATTGCCGGGGGTATCATCGCCTGCCAGCGTCGTCAAATCGATCACCGTGATCGCCCGTAGCAGCCATGCTGCTTGCCATTCTTTCTTCACGGTGCGGCGGGTAGTCAGCGTAGCGGCACGGCGTTCCACCGCGCTCCGATTGATGCTCACCTCGTTGATCCAGCCCAGATCAAGCGGCATACCGGGATTGCGTTCGCTGTGACTCGGCTCGTGCGGCGCTTGCACAACGACCTTCGATCCATTGGTGGCGGTTTGTTCGCGGAGTACCATAGCGCAATCCTTACCTGAGCAGACAATCTTTTAGAAAAATAGTACCCCGATCATACACACAAATCGGATCGACTGTCTATAAGCTAGGGAATGATAGCAGAACCACTTTGTTATGCATAGTTATCTATTCATACGGATTCCGACTAATCAGAATATCTATAAACGGGATTTTGCTCCACATATGAGCAATCCTCGATTTCAAAAGATCAGTGATCACGTGGAATCCGTATTATACAAAAAACGATCAGAGGAGTTTCAGCTGCGTATAAAGCTATCAATAGTTTTTCGATAGCGCCCCGATTATGGTACGGAGACAGAATTTTGTTAAGAAAATATGTAATCTTAACTATTTGTGTAATGTTATGGATTTCTATGCTTGATCTATTTAGATTGATGTGCTACTATTAAGATTGATAATCTGGCTAATGATTTCGATAAATTTCGCTATTTGATTGAGGTCAATCCATGACATTGCGTGTTTTCATTAGTCATAATTCTAAAGATGATCCATTTGTATCTAATCTTGCCGAACAATTGAAAGAAATAGGAATTAATAGTTTTGTAGATCATATAGATATTAGAGCAGGACAAGCATTTACTACAGCCGTAACACACGCTTTAGATGAATGCTCAAAAATGATTGCTGTCATCTCGGATGAGAGTTGCCAATCAAAATATTGTATGAGCGAATGGGTAAAATTTTTGGAGCAAACACCTCAAAAGGAGGTTATTCCATTTTGGTTAAGTGGCAAGGATATGATTTGGATTTTCCAAGCGATCAAATACATTGATTATCGCAAATCTGATCCAAAGGCGATGAAAGAGCTGATCGAAGTTCTTACGGACGATGATACTAATAATACGTACGTAAATACTAGAGTGTGTTATGCACTTTGAGCCTTAGCTGGGAAGATAAGCTTCATAAGGCGCGACAGCATAAGCATGGCAAAAGCGACATAATGCAAGCCAAGAAGGTTGTCGGCTAAGCGTTCGAAATCTCGCGCCAAGCGCCGAAAGCGGGCCATCACCCAAACGATCGCTCGACCACCCAACGACGCGGCAAGAGGACAAAGCCGTGTTGCTCAATCGGTCGTTTGACGACCTCCAGACGGAGAATACCATGCAGGGCCGCGTCTTGTTGGGGCTGTTGACCCGTATAACCTTCGTCCACAAAAGCGAGGTCGACCAGATCCCCAGTAATGGCTTGGATGTCCTGAGCCAACTTTACGCCCACTTGGGCGCGCTCCTGTTCATTGGCGAGTGTACCAGTAAGGTCAGCAAGAGACCCAACGTATCGACGACCATATACCTTGCTTCCGCCGCTTCTTGTGACCGTCGAAGCCAGCGCGAGCGCCGCTTTCGGGACTGGACTGCATCGTCCGACCATCCATGATGACTGCACTGGGTTCAGCCTGATGCCCTGCCCGTTGGCGCAGCAAAGCCCGCAAGTCATCCACGATCCAGCTTCGGATACGCCCGCTGCCAGCCAGCGGCGCGTTTGTTGGTAAACCGTGTGCCACGGTGGCAAGTCATGCGGCATCATCCGCCGCTTCACCACTGCGCAGGATGTACGCAAGCCGTTAAATACCTCGCGCAACGTATAATCGCGTTGCGGCGCATCTTCCTTCATCAACGTCAAATACGGCGCAATAAAGACCCACTCCACATCACTGACATCACTGGGATAATTCTGGCGTTTCATGCACTCTCGACTCTGTTTCTAAGGGTTTTTCTCTACTATTTAGACGCTGTGTCGCCTTCAATTATTTCAAAAGTGCATAACAGGCTCTAGAAAAGTTGTAGAGTTTCGCGGAAAAGTAACAAATGATAGCCCGATTGTTAAAGTTGCCACAGGCAATACATATCAAGACTCAGAATTGAGTCCTCAAATACGAGAAAAATATCAATTGAAGCGTACAAAGGATGGCAAGAATAAATATATCGCATTGGCTATGGGGAATATTGCATTATTGGGTGGTATAGATGCTATTGTAAATAGTGAAAATACTAAATTGGATATGGATAGACCCCAAGAGAAGAGTGTATCAGCGGCAATAAACAGATATGCCTCTACATGGCGGATCATGCAAAACAATCCAAGTGAATTTGAAATTGATAAAGAACTCCTTAAGGAAGAACTGCGAAAAATTAGAAAAACTAGGGCTAACATAGAAATTGGTGATATTTTTCATACTAGTTCGGGTGCTCTAGCTGATAATCTCAAAATTCGTTGTGTACTACATGTAGTTACAGTTGGATTGGGTAGAAACTACGTGCCTGGATCCTATATTCAATTAGGTCGATGCGTAACTAATTTGCTCACATATGTCGATCAGCTCAATAAAAGTAAAAAGACTTATAAACTAAATCCAATAACAACATTAGCGATTCCTATTTTTGCAACTGGTAAAGGTGGAATTGCGTCGATTACACCCGTTGCTCAACGGATGGTTGATCGCGCAATCGATTATCTTGAATGTACAGCGACTTCATATGTAGATACTGTTTATTTTGTAGGATACGTTGAGGACGCATATAGAGAGCTAAGAGCGATTTTAGAGACTTTAGATAAAGATGTAATAAAAGTTCAAGATGTATGAGCTATATTCCGATAAAGATTTTGTCGGATAAGCGATGGCAAAAGTGACAATCAACAGGACGTTGATCCAATCCTTCTCAATCATCACGTTACGCGCCGCGATCCACTCCCACGCGAAGGTCAGCACCAGACAGCCGAACCACAGTCACACCTGAACACCAATGATGACGATTTCCACCACGAGGGTTGTTGTCGACATGGCGGGATCCCCCTATGAAGCCCGATTACCCCGCTCCCAGCACCATCCGCGCAATGCCCAGCCCCGCCCCGACCAAAATCAAGGGTACAGCGCCAAGTTCCAGATATTCCAAACCGACAAACGCGGCTAACGTCATGATAAGCGCGATCCAGTCGAGGCCACCGCTAGATTGTCGCAAAGTGGAAATCGCGAGGTCAGAAAACGTCCCGATGAGCAGCGCGATCACGCCCGCGTTTACGCCTTTGAGGAATTCCAGCATAATCGGGTAGCGCCGCAAATACGGGATCAGGCGCCCTAGCAGCAAAATGATGATGAACGCGGGCAGAAATACGCCAATCGTGCCTAGGACGGCGGCGGGGATGCCCGCCCACAGGTTATTGGGATCGCCCATCATGATGTAAGCCGCTGCTGCTACCGTGCTCGTGACCGGGCCGGGGGTCGCCTGACCGATGGCGAGCACGTCCAGCAGTTGGCGCGGCGTCAGCCAGCCCGCACCATCCACGAACGAACGCTGCATATACGACGCCAGCACGTAGCCGCTGCCGAACAAGGTCCCGCCGATCACGAAAAATCGCCAGAAGATGTCCATCAGCGTCGGCGCGATCTTCTGCGTAATCTGCCCCATCAGCTCGATCCCCGGCAAAAACGGGATTACCATACTCACTACGGCGCGCGGACGGCGGATGATCAAATAGGCGAACCCCACGCCGAGCAGCAGGGTCAGCTCATGAAAGTCTAGGATCGGCGTCAGTCCAATCAGCCCCATCACGCTGGATGAGCTGACGAACACCAGCATGCCCGCGATCACCGTCAGAAGGCGCATCTGCGTGTTGTCCAGCGCCTTCTGCGCCAGCCGATAGCCCGCGCTCAAGATCAAGGCCAGCACCACTGGCTTCACGCCGATCAATACGCCTTGCACGGCGGGTACACTACCCGCTGCTACGTATATCACAGCGAGGATCACGGAGAAAGTCACCGCTGGCACGATGAACCCCGCACCAGCCAGTACCATCCCTCGCCAGCCGCCAGCCAGCAAGCCGATATGCAGCATCATTTCCGTGCTGTTCGGCCCCGGCACCAGATTCACCGCCGCCAGCAGATCAAGGAAATGCGTCCGCGTGATCCATTGCCGACGATTGACCAGTTCACGTTCCATCAAGGCGAGGTGCGCGGCAGGCCCCCCGAACCCGATCAGGCCGAAGAGGAGAAAGACACGCAGCAGTTCAAGCGGTGGCACCTGCTTGACGTGATAGGTGTCGTCGGGATGACTCGCGGGATTCGTCACGCATGACCTCTCATGAGATTATCGCCGTAACAAGCGATGAGTTCAGTGCTCGCTCAACTTGATCACCGCATCAATGCAAACTACCACTTCACCAACTTCACGCATACGGGCGTCGGCACCTCGATCACCTGCCCCGTTGGCGTCAACATCCCGCTTTCCGCATCGATGTGGAAGCTCACCACCGTATCGGTATCCTGATTCGCCACCAGCAGCAGCTTGCCCGACGGATCGATGGCGAAGTTGCGCGGAATCTTGCCGAGCGTGGATTGACGCCCGACCAACGTCAGCGTCCCGCTTTCGGGATCGATCTGGTAAATCGCGATGCTGTCGTGACCACGATTCGAGGCATACAAAAACCTGCCATCTGGCGAAACGTGAATATCGGCGGCAGTATTCCACGCGTGGAAATCATCAGGCAGCATCGGCAGCGTTTGCAGCAGCGTCAATCGTCCCGTTTCCGGCTCCACCGCCAGTACGGACACCATCGAATTCAATTCCAGCGTGATGTATGCGAAGCGCCCGTTCGGATGAAACGTTAAATGGCGCGGCCCCGACCCCGGTTCCAGATGGAATCCGGATTTGGAGATCGCTTCGAGGCGTCCCTTCTCCGCGTCGAGTTGGTACATCATGATCTTGTCGATGCCCAGATCGTTGACGTACACATACCGGTTCGTGGGATCGATCACCGTGCAGTGCGGATGCGAGCGCTCTTGCCGCGCCGCTACTGGCCCGCTGCCCTCATGCTCGACCGACCAGCACGCGGGAGCCAACCCGCCGTCCTCGCGCACCGGGAACATGGCGACGGCCTTCCCGCCCGAATAATTGGCGGTGAAGACGTACCGATCATTACGATCAATCGCGATATGGGCGGCGCTGCTGCCGAGCGTGACCTGCTTGTTGAGGTAACGCAGATCGCCCGTCTGCGGGTCGATGGCGTAGGCGCTTACCGTGCATTCTTCCCAACCGCCCACCTCGCTCACGGCGTACAGCGTGCGTTGTTTCGAGTCCACCGCCACGAACGACGGATCATCGATGCCTTTGACGACGCTCTGCAAAGTCGCCACGCCCGTCGTCACGTCCACTTGATAAACATAGAGGCCCTGACTTTTACCAGCCGTGTGGTACGAACTGGCGCGTGTATACGTGCCTACATATAGGTGCATGATATGAACGTGAATACCTTTCTAACAATCACCGTTTGCCCCGACGCAGTACCGCTCGGATCGCCAACAGGCCGACCACGACAAGCTGAAGACCGATAACAATCGGGATCACGGTACGCGCGGGTGAATTGGAAGCGGAGGCGGCATCGGCTGCTTTCGGAGAGGGCAGCGTCTCTTGCGTCGGCAGCATCGCCACCGCTTGGGCAGTTGGTTCTGGCTTGGTCACCGTCGCTGCGATGGTTGCCGTCGGCGGTTCAAGCGTTGCGGTCGCTTCTGCTACCGTCAAATCCATCATGATCGGCGTCTCGGTCGGGGGCAGCGCCGTGCCCGTAGGCAGCGGCGTGAACGACGCGCGCGGCGTAAACGTCAGCGATGGGGTCAGCGTGATCGTAGGTGTGGCGGTGGGTGGGGGTGGCTTCGTCGGGCGCGGTGGTTGCGCGGGAGCGCTTCCGCCGCCGCCATTAGCTGCCGTGTTTTGCCCGCCGCTGGAAGTATTCACGGGTGCGGGGGCAGGGGGCGCGCTGCCACCACCATTGTCACCAAAATCCATCGTGTACCAGCGTCCGTAGCTCCCCTCGGCAACGGCGATCCCCACTTCATTCCAATCACCGAGCATATTGCTGAGGTGGACGGCAGAGTTGAGCCACCAATTCCACGCCCATTCCAGCGTCGCCGTCGATCCGCCGACCACGTTCTCGCCCACCCGTCCGCCGTAGCCCTGACCAGCCGCGCGGGATTGCGGCGTCGAGCCGTTCGCCTCGACGTGCGGGCCAACATACGCGTTCGTCGCCAGATATTGACTGTGCGCGGCGGCAGCGGTAGCCAGTTGCCCATTCCACGTTAACGCTCCTAGCCCGTTTTGAGCGCGGAGGGCGTTCACTTGTTGCAGCATCCACCCTTCATCGCCCCCTTGGGCGTGAATTGGCATCGGTACGCTGAACAAACTTAGCGTAAATAGCAGAATCAAAGGTAAAATTCGTCGCATAGCGCATGAGTCTAGCGACTAGATCGGCTGAAAAGCAAGGGGTCTGTCGAAACCTGCTCATGCAACATTAAGATAAACTGAGCATCTAACCACCAAAGAAGCACACACCATGAACGAACTAAAGCAAAAAATCCTTGGCTGTCTCTATGGGCAAGCCCTCGGTGACGCGTGGGGAATGCCCGCCTATTTTCATCCTGAACAAACATGGAAGCATTACGGCTGGATCACCGAATTCCTCCCCGGCCCCGCCGATCATGAAGTCCACGCGGGCTTGCCCGCCGGACGCATCACCGACGACTCCGAGCAAGCCTTCTCGTTGGCGCGTGCCTATCTGAAGCACGGCAGCGTCTCCATCGAAGCCACCGTCGAGGCCATTGTCGCGTGGTATGACCGCACGGGCGGCGATACGTCGCCCTATGTCGGGCCGAGCACACGGCGCGGCGTGCAAGCCCTCAAAGCGGGTGCCGATCCGCATAAAGCCGGTGCGCGCGGTGACACCAACGGCGCAGCCATGCGCGTTTCGGTTATCGGCGCGCTGCATCCCGGCGATCCGATGGGCGCGATTGAAGACGCCGCCATCTCCTGCATTCCCACCCACAACACCAGCGTCGCCATGTCCGGCGCGTGTGCCATCGCCGCCGCCATTGCTGTTGCGCTCCGCCCCGATGCCACCCTCGATGCGATGGTTGCCGCCGGAATGCTCGGCGCGGAATTAGGCCGCAAGAAGGGCAATTACTGGCTCGGCGCGTCCATTACCCGCAAGATCGAACAGGCCGTCCAGATCGCCCGCAAAGGCACCGATCCGTTGGCGCGTCTGTGGGAACTCTACGAAGTCGTCGGCTCCTCGCTCGCGATTACTGAGACCGTCGGCACGGCCTTTGGCGTCCTCATCATGGCAGATGGTGACCCCAAGCAAGCCGCCACTTACGCCGCCAATCTCTCCGGCGATGCCGATACCGTCGGCGCGATTGCATGCGCGATGGCGGGCGCGTACAAGGGCATCGGCGCATTCGAGCAGCACATCCTTGACGTGCTGGACGCCGATCCGATCAACAAAACGTATGACATTCGCGGGTTGGCGGATGGCATCGAACAGTACGTCGCGCAGCACGCCAAGTAACCCGATCCATCGTGGCACGCTTGGTCGTCCTCGCCGGCATGGTTACTGATCTGATCGCGATGGTCAAGCTGCCGATCATGGCGGGTGCGAGTCAGGATGCCCGCCCGATGCAGTTTGAGGCGGGCGCGTCCGCCAACATCATGATCCTCGCCGCACGGTTGGGGCTGGATGTCGCCGCCTTGGGCGCGCTCGGTGACGATCCGCCCGGTCGCTTCCTGCTCGATGTCCTGAACAGTGAGCACGTCGATACCGCTGGCGTCCAGATCGTGCCCGGATCGCGTTCGCCGCTCACACTCGCCCTGATCGACTCCGACGCGCATCAGCACGTCTTCATCGGCAATGTCGGCATTGGCGACTCCATCGCCTTCGATCCCGTTCAGTCCGCCAGTGTGGACGCCGCCGATGCGCTCTACTGGCAGGGCTATGTCCTCTACGAAACGCAGATCAAACCGCTGGTCGAGCCTTGTTTGGCGGCGATGCGCGCCCGCCAGCGTCCCGTCTACTTCGACTCCGGCCCCACGCTCAGGAGCATTCCGCCCGACCGCATCCAATGGGCTGTCCGGCAGTCCACCATCGTCCGCATGACCGAGGATGAGATTGCGCTCGTCGCCGCTGGTCTCACGGGCGAAGATGCCTACCGCTACCTGCTCGATCAAGGCGTCGAAGCCGTCATCGTCTCGCACGGCGCGGCGGGCAGCACCCTCATCGCCCGTGACGAACGCGTGCATGTCGCGGGCTTCGCCGTCCCCGTCGTGGATACCGTCGGCGCGGGCGATAGTTTCAACGCTGCCTTTTTGTACGGCTTGCTGCATCACTTCAACCGCGCGGATTGCCTCCGTCTCGGCAATGCGGCGGGCGCAGCGGCGGTACAAAAATCCGGCGCGGGGCGCAACGTCCCTACCTGCGCGGAAATCAAAGCTATTTTGCGATCATCTTCATTCGATTTGGAGCTACCATGCTAACCGTCCTCGACCTGCAAACCACCCACGGCGACTCGCTGACCGACATTACTGCGCGAGTGCGCGATGCTGTCCAGCAATCCGGCGTCACCGATGGCATCTGCGTCCTGTTCGTCCCGCACACCACCGCCGCCATTACCATCAATTCGGCGCTCGATCCTGCCACCGCCATCGATATCGTTGCCGATCTGCGCCGTTTGGTGCCGACGCGTGTCGATTTCGTCCACCAGTATGACACGCCCGCCGATGCCGCTGGCCACATCAAAGCCGCGCTCGTCGGGCACAGCGTCACGCTCATCATCGCGGGTGGCAAACTGCTGCTTGGTGGCTCCCAGAGCGTGCTGTTCTACGAATTCGACGGCCCGCGTAAACGTCAGGTACAGATCAAAATTCTCGCGGGCTAACACAACAAAAAAGCTGCCCGATCACGCCGACCGGACAGCTTTTTCTGCACCCTATACCCGTGTGATGGATTAGTTGCCCCCGAACAGACTGCCAAGACCCTTCTTCAGGTCATCAACGATGTTGCCATCGTTGTTCTGGTCAATCATCTTGAACATGTTGTCCACCTGACCAGCGAGCGGCGGAGGTAGTTTCTCCTTGAGAAACGCTACGACCTCATCGATGACCTTCTTCACCGATTCCTCGCTGAGGTTGGTCTTGCTTACGACAGTCTTGATCAATTCGTCCATGCTGAACTCCTTAGTGCTAGCCCCTACGTACCCCGATGGCGATGACTATAATTCAGCAATGCGCGCGTGTCAAGTTAATATATTTTAATCTAAAATCATCGCCGCACACGCCATGCTGTCGTTCCCCATGCCAGCCCGCCCGCTTCCGTATCTTCCCAGCCACGTGCGATATTCTCGGTATTCTTGATCCGTTTCACACCGCTCTCGCGCCACACGTACACGGCATCCGATACAAATGCAACGCCCACCGGTGAAACTGTGATCCGGTGCGCGAAGTTGGTCTCGCCGTGGAAGTCAATCGGCGCGACTTTGCTGATCGACTTTTCAGCAGCTTGCCATTCCAGCCCCGCGATCTGCGCACCGTTCATCTTGATCGTGATGAACGTGGCGTAATTATCGCCCTGTGTGCTATACATCTCCGGCGTACCGTTCATCGGTTGCGCTTGCCCCGTCGCTGGATCGACCAATTCCCACGGCTTGGCGAAGTACATAATCCCCACATAGGCGCGATCACCGTCGTTCATCCACAAAAAATCATAGAAATTCTCGCGTCCGAGCGATGCCATCACGATCTGTTGCCCGTTCGGGTCGAAGATGTACAGTTCGCGCATCGGCGGTTCGTGCGAGATCACCAGTGCCAGCCCGCCCGCGCCCCACAGCACACGGATCGCACGTAGCGTTTCCTCTTTCTGGTACGGCTTCGGCAGGTCTGGCACGATCACTTGTGTCGTGTTGGTCACCAGATTGTAAGTCACCAGTCGGTATGTCAGGCTGTCCAATGCCGGATTCTGATCGAAGACGATCTCCGTCCACGCGATGGTTTGCCCATCTGGCGACCATGTTGGGTTGGAGCGCGACACGGCGTTATTCGGCAGCGCGCCTGCGAAGCCGATCTCGGCAGGCTGCGCCGCGATTTGCACTGGCTGTCGGTCGATCAGGCTCATTACCCACATGTTGCTAGGCCAATCATCGAGGCTGATGTCGGTGGCGGAATAGCCCAGCGCAGTCAGCGCCGTGACGGTTTCCGGCGCGATTGAATTGAAGGCGATGTAGGCACCGTTGGGTGACATCACGGGGCGGCGATGATGCCCGTATTGGGTGAGCTGCTGGATGTCTTCGCTGCCATCGCACCACATCCACAGATCGCCGTCCTTGAGCATGACGAGGCATGGCGCAGCATCCGCCCGCGTTAGGCGGGGCGTCACGCTGGTGAGCAGCAGCAGTGATAACAGACAACTGACGGCGTAACGCAGTGAACGTGAGGTGATCATAACGCTTGAAATACCATCCTGAATTAGTCCCTGTGAATCCTACATCACTTCTATGATTTTACGATGTCCTGTTAGGAATCTCGAATACTATGTTGAGATGTTGACGATACCCTTTAGTCGCTCGATCTCCCCAAAACGTCTCTCGGAAAACGATTCTGTTATCCTCACTGCGTTTGTGTGCGGTAATAGGCTAGAATTGCTCCCGACAAAAGGGGACAAGAATGCATATCGCTTTCAACGCTTGGTTTTGGGATCAGCCATTTACGGGCAGCGGACAGTATTTGCGGCAGTTGGTGCCAGCGTTGCGCCAGATCGATAGCACACTGCGGATCACCCTGATCCTGCCAGATCGGATACACGAGTCGGATGACTTACCAGATGGTGTCGATGCCATCTATGCCAAAACGCGCTTTGGCGGGCAGTTGGGCAAGGTCTGGTTCGAGCAGACGGCCTACCCGCGTGCAGTCGCGGCGATCAAGCCGGACATCGCGCATGTGCCCTATTGGGGTGGCCCGTTGGATTCACCCGTGCCGCAAGTCGTCACCATCCACGATGTGATCCCGTTGAGCATGGCGGAATATCGCAGCGGAGCCTTGCCGCGCCTGTATTTTAGCCTCGTGACGGCTTCCGCCAAAGGCGCAACCGCCATCATCACTGATTCAGAATTCTCCAAACAGGAGATCGTGACCAAGATCGGCGTGCCAGCCGAACGCGTGACGGCGATCCCGTTAGCTGCCTCGCCCTACTTCCATCCGCGCATCGGAGCCGAACGCGACGAAGAAGTGCGCGCGCGCTACAAACTGCCGGAATCCTACGCGCTCTATCTCGGCGGCTATGACGTACGCAAAAATCTGCACGCGCTGATCTCAGCTTACACCTTCGTCGGGCCATCCGTCGGTGAAGAATACCCGTTGCTGCTGGCAGGCAAACCGCCGACAGACTGGGGATCGCCGCGCTTCCCCGACCTGCCCAATGCCATCCTTGAACGTCCCGAACTCGCGCAGTGGATTCACTGGCTTGGCCCCGTTGATGAAGCCGACAAACCCGCTTTATACCGTATGGCGAGTGTCTTCTGCTTCCCCAGCCGTTACGAAGGCTTCGGCCTCGGCCCCTTGGAAGCGATGGCCTGCGGGACGCCTGTCGTAGCCGCCAATGCTTCGTCCGTACCGGAAGTCGTCGGTGAAGCCGCTTATTTGGTTGATCCCGATGATTCCCGTGCGATGGGCGGCGCGATCATCGCCGTGTTGATCCAGAACGATCTGCGTGATAGTCTGCGTAACCTCGGCTTGGCACAAGCCAGTGCCTTTAGCTGGCAGCGTACCGCGCGTGAAACCTTGGCGGTTTATCACAAGGTCGTGCGCTAAGAACGTGAATACCGCAGATGCGCTCAGAGGGCATTCTGCTGCCTCTTGGAAAGGATGGAACCTTAGTTTGATACCTTTGACGAACTTTTCGAAAGTATCGAACTGATGCCGTCCTCTTACGTAGCGACCATTCGATGCGAATTTCCGATCATAAACATGATCACGAAAGGGCGGAAGCATGATCGAAACGGGTAGGGTTGTACGTAACCTGAGTTTTGGATAAGGATAGGACACCGGCGGAGAAAACGGTATCTTTGAGTTACCACACCAAAAGAACCATACCGAAGGTGTCCGATGACAAGTCTACTGGAAGTGTTCTGCGATGTCGATGATTTTTGCCAACAGCTACGGCGTGAGCAAGCCGCTTTGCCTAAACGGAGCGGTCAACGTCAACGACGCAGTGGGTTGTGCGAGAGCGAAATCATGACCATCCTCATCCATTTTCATCAGTCGCACTATCGTGACTTCAAAGCCTACTATCGGCAGTACGTGTGTCGGCACTTGACGGCAGAATTTCCCGGCTTGGTCAGCTATTCCCGCTACGTGACGTTGTTGGCACGGGTGAGTTATGCCCTGACGGCCTATGCATGTAGTCGCCAACGTCCGTGCAGCGGCATCTCGTTCGTGGATTCAACACCGTTACGGGTCTGTCACAACCGACGTATCCAGCGCCACAAGGTCTTTGCTGGGCTGGCGGCACGCGGTCAGAGTTCGACGGGCTGGTACTTCGGCTTCAAGCTGCATCTGGTCGTGAATCACCTTGGCGAGTTAGTCGCTTTCAGGTTGACGGCAGGTAATGTCGATGACCGACGACCGCTGCCAATCCTTGCCAAGTCATTATTCGGCAAACTGTTTGGGGACAAAGGCTATGTCTCTCAACCGCTGTTTAGTCAACTCTGGCAAGACGGCGTGCAACTCGTCACCAAGTTACGCACTAACATGAAAAACCGTCTTATCCCGCTCATTGACCGTCTGTTGCTCAGAAAGCGCTTTATCATCGAAACCATCAATGACCAACTCAAGAACATCTCGCAGATTGAGCATTCGCGCCATCGTAGTCCACGTAACTTCGTACTCAACCTGTTAGCGGGGTTGATTGCTTACACCTTTCAAGACAAAAAGCCGTCCTTGCACTTCACTTCCGACGAGCTTGCTGCTCTTGTTGCTTGTCCCTAACTTATCCGAAACTCAGGTTATTTAACTATAGTAGCGGAAAACTCCTGTCTGATGTTGTCCGCTCGATTTACTATCGATCTGTGTCCCCGGACGATGACAATCGCCACCCCCTAATAGTTAGGGGATCGGGTTTCCGCTCATTGACAAAACTAGACTCCGGACGTATAGTTTTTTCTGTAAAACTAGACTCTCGGTGTATAGATTACGAAATGTCGGTAAAACACAGCCTTCTTGCCCTCTTATATCGTCATCCCATGCACGGTTATGAGCTTGGCAAACAGCTAACACTGTCCGTCAACGCAGAATGGGATGTGAAACCGGGGCAAATTGCGAATACATTAGCGCGGTTGAAAGAAGCCAACCTTGTCGATGTTGAGGTTGTGGAAACCAGTGATGCGCCTGACCGCAAGGTGTACTGCATCACGGAGGCGGGGATCGAGGAGCTGCGCAACTGGTATTTGACGCCGGAGGTTCGTGACTATCGCTTGGGCGATACCTTCTACATCAAGTTGGTACTCAGTCTGATCGATGGCCCGATCAGCCCGGAACAAGTGCTGATGGTGCAGCGGCGTGAACTGTACCAACAGTTGCACGAGGCCACCGAGCTGAGACGTGCAGCGAATCCACGTGCTCAGTTACCGTGGGTTCTGCTGCTTGATAGCGCGATCATGCATTTGGAAGCAGACCTGCGTTGGATCGAAATGTGTGAGTCGCGCCTACCCGATCTAAAGCATTATACGCCACCCAAACCAGAACCCAAGGTGCGTGGGCGTCCCAAGCGTCAGGCCGGACACGCACTTACGGAACCAGCCAGCGACTAAGCTAGTTCGCACAATATCAGTAGGCGGCATCAGAAATATGCTGTCCAGTTCATGACGCACGCGGAAACCCGCACTCGGAGGATAACACAATGCAATTAGTTCACACCGAATCGCTCACCAAGACATATGGCGACGTGGATCATCCGGTTCATGCCGTTAACGGGGTCAGTTTTGACGTAAAAGAAGGCGAGTTCGTCGCCATCATGGGGCCGAGCGGCTCCGGCAAAAGCACGCTGTTGTATATGCTCGGTGGGCTAGACCACCCGACTAGCGGCAAAGTATTTCTACGCGGCAAAGACCTCGGTACGCTGAATGATGATGCGCTGTCGCAGATGCGCCGCGCGGAGATCGGGTTCGTGTTTCAGTTCTTCAACCTGATTCCCGTCCTAACCGCGCGCGAAAATGCCGCCATGCCGATGATCCTTGATGGCGTGCCCCGCGCTGAGGCACTGCGTCGGGCGGATGAAGCGCTGGACAAGGTGGGCATCGGTGACCGCAAGACGCACCGCCCTGCTGAGCTATCCGGCGGTCAGCAGCAACGCGTGGCGCTAGCACGGGCGTTGGTCAACAACCCGCCGTTGATTCTGGGCGACGAACCTACCGGCAAC
The DNA here is from genome assembly GCA_019637615.1 of Anaerolineae bacterium. Lineage (GTDB taxonomy): Bacteria > Chloroflexota > Anaerolineae > Aggregatilineales > UBA2796 > JAHBVK01. The sequence continues at coordinate 44,155 of JAHBVJ010000024.1, forward strand.
CTCGACTCGCGTTCCAGCGAGGAAGTTGTCACACTGCTGCGGCGTGCCACCGACGACTGGGGACGCAGCATCATTTTAGTCACGCACGACCCACGTATCGCGGCGCATTCTGACCGTATCGTGTTCTTGAAAGACGGTCAGGTCGTGGATGAAAATAAACTCAAGGGGCAAGGTAACGCCGACCAGATTCGCGATCAACTTAGCAAGATCGCCGTCCACTGAGCAGAAAGGCAAGGCCGATCATGTTATCCAAATATTTATCCATGTGGCGTCAAGCGGCGGTCATGGCGTTCTACTATCTTAGCGGACGCAAACTGCGCACGACGCTGACCACGCTGGCGATTGTTTTCGGCGTCGCTCTAATCTTCGCCATGAACACCACGCTCCCCGGGGCGCTGGAGAACTTTCAGAGCACGATGAGTGCGGGTGCTGGCACAGCTGACCTGAGTATCAGCCGCGAGACGGGCGAGTCGTTTGAGCCGGAAGCTGTGCTCAAGACGATAGCGGGCGTCAATGGCGTGAAGGCCGTCACGGGCGTGCTACGCCGTCAGATCAACCTGCCGAGCTTGGGCAGCGAAGGCTCGATCGGTTCGGCTAACCAGATCGAACTCATCGGCATTGATCCCACGACATCCGAAGCCGTGCGTCAGCATGTGGCGAGCGAAGGTGTTTTCCTGCAACCGGGCGACACGGGCAAAGCCATTGTGCCAGCTTCTATCGCGCAGTTCGCACCCAGCCTGAAAGTTGGCACGACGCTTCCACTGATTACGGCGGGCGGCCTCAAGCTATACACGGTCGTCGGCTTTTTGGCGCAGCAGACCGCTTCAACCTCGCCGCAAATCATGATTACGCTGAGCGATGCGCAAGCCGCGTTCAATCAACCCGGCCTGATCAACAGCGTCGATGTGGCGCTGCAACCGGGCGCAGATCAAGATAGCGTCAAAGAGGCCATCAGCAGCGCACTTAACACGGCGTTCGGCACGGGCTATATCCTGAGCGCGCCAACCGCCAGTCTGGACATCTATTCCGCCTTACAAATGGGCTATGCCATGTTCAACCTGATGGGGTTACTGGCGCTGTTCCTTGGTGCATTCTTGATCTTCAACACGTTCCGCACTGTGGTGCTGGAACGCCGTCATGATTTCGCCATGCTGCGGGCAATTGGCGCTACGCGCAGCCAGCTCACCCAGATCATTTTGATCGAGAGCTTGCTGCAAGGGCTAATCGGCACGGTGATCGGCATCCTCGTCGGCTACTTGCTGGCGCAAGGCGTCAATGCTGGCGTCGGCAGTATGATCGACAAGTATATACGCAACTTCCATCTGACAGTCTCGTTCCGCCCGGATGCGGTGCTTGGTGCGTTCGCGCTGGGAACCCTGACTACCTTGATCGCAGGTTATTGGCCTGCTCGCAGCGCCAGCAAAATGTCCCCAATCGAGGGTTTGCAGCCTGCTCGCACGGCGGATGTCCGACGCGCAGCACGTTGGGGGTTGATCACGGGCGTAGGCATTTCGGTGTTAGCGACGATCATGCTGGTCGCCAGTGACAAGACCTCTACGCTCGGCGCGGTGCTGCTGCTGATCGGCATTATCATCGCAGCTCCAGCTCTTGTGATGCCAGTCGCGCAGTTGTTTGGCCCGCTGCTGTCAGTGTGGTTCATGCGTGAAGGTGACTTGGCGAGCCGCAACCTGACGCGTCAACCGGGGCGTGCAGCCATCACAGCGAGCACGCTGATGATCGGATTGGCCTCGCTGATCATGATCGCCGCGCTTGTGACGAGCATGGGTGACCTGATCACCAATTTGTCGTCGCGCACCTTCTCGGCGGATATTGTGGTCATGCCACAATCGTTGGCGGTCTATAACAACGTGTTAGGTGCCGACCAGTCGTTGGAAGACAAGATCAAAGCCCTACCGGGAGTGGAGCGGGTGGCTGGTCTGCGCTACGCCTCGACCAAACTGAACGGCAAGAGCACGCAAATTCTGGGCATCGATCCAGTTGTCTATGCGCAGAAAAATCCGTTGGAATTCAACGTAGGCAACCCTGACGAAGCGTTTACGGCGCTATCGAGTGGTCGCGCCGCGATTGTGAATTCGATACTGGCGAAGGCGTCCAACCTGAGCGTGGGTAGCGACGTGACGGTGGAAACGCCAAGCGGAATGCAAACCTACCGCGTGGTGGGCGTTGCCGACGATATCCTGACCTTCAAACTGAATACCGTGTTCATCTCGCACGCGGATATGGCGACCGACTTCCACAAGACGGAAGACATCATGATGACGGTTGACGTTAAGGAAGGTGCGGATAAAGCTACTGTATTGGCTGCCGTTCAAGAGGCGCTGAAGGATTATCCGCAGTTCACCGCCAGCGATTCGAGCGCTTATGGGGAGACACTGCGACAGACGACGATGGCAGCTTTCGTGATGTTCTACGCCATCGCCTTCATCATCCTGATCCCGACGGCACTTGGTCTGCTCAACACGCTGACAATTAACGTGCTGGAACGCACCCGCGAAATCGCGGTCGTGCGGGCAGTCGGCGGCAGCAAGACACAGGTACGCCGCATCGTGACGGCGGAAGCGCTGCTGCTCGGTCTGTTCGGAGCGGCGACGGGCGTGCTGACAGGTGTAGCGATGAGCTACGGGTTTATCGCCGCCTTCGCCACCATCGGCTGGAAGATGCCGTACCAGTTCCCGCTGATGGGCATCATCGCCGCGATCATCATCGGTGTGCTGATGGCGCTGTTTGCCAGCATTTTGCCAGCACGCAATGCTGCCAAACTGGACATCATCCGCGCGTTGCAGTTCGAATAACGCCGTGAGCGTTCGGTTCACTCCAAATCTGTCGCGAGGATTGCAGCAGATGCAATCCTCGCGAGATTTACAGACACTGACCCTTGAAAGGGCATGGGAGTATGGTATTATTCGCAGGCACTTGCGGATGAGGACGCACTCACGAGCAGTGCCGGAATGTCAAAGTTAGCAAATCTAACTTACAACAAACCAAAAACTGACCCTTGCAAAACAAACTGAGTGTGCTAAACTGATAACACGCTCGACTGAACAAGGGCGACTACGAACGGAAACGTTGGTAGAGACAAGCGAAGACGAAAGAGCGACCGACAGCGCAAGCGGGTCGGTTTTTTGTCGGGAAGTCAGCACCTTAACAAGTGAATAGTGAGAAGCAAGCACAGCAGAAATCAAGTGCAAACAAGGAATGAACCTCCGCAGGACGAGGTGACGCAAGTCACTCACCTGTAAACAATTATACGGAGAGTTTGATCCTGGCTCAGGATGAACGCTGGCGGCGTGCCTAATACATGCAAGTCGAACGGGGTGTAGCAATACACTTAGTGGCGACCGGGTGCGTAACACGTAGCTGACCTGCCCTTCAGCGGGGGATAACGAGCCGAAAGGTTCGCTAATACCGCATGGACTCTGGCTCATTAGAAAGGCTAGAGGAAACTTCAGGGGCTGAAGGAGGGGGCTGCGGCCCATCAGGTAGTTGGAGAGGTAGAAGCTCACCAAGCCGATGACGGGTAGGGGGCCTGAGAGGGTGGTCCCCCACACTGGGACTGACACACGGCCCAGACTCCTACGGGAGGCAGCAGTAAGGGATATTGGTCAATGGGCGCAAGCCTGAACCAGCAACGCCGCGTGCAGGATGACGGCCTTCGGGTTGTAAACTGCTTTTCTCAGGGACGAGCGAGGACGGTACCTGAGGAATAAGTCACGGCTAACTACGTGCCAGCAGCCGCGGTAACACGTAGGTGGCGAGCGTTATCCGGATTTACTGGGCGTAAAGCGTGTGCAGACTGGGTAGCAAGTGGTGTATGAAAGGGTGAGGCTCAACCTCACGAGGGTATGCCAGACTGCTGCTCTAGAGTGCGAGAGAGGGATGTGGAATTCCGGGTGTAGTGGTGAAATGCGTAGAGATCCGGAGGAACCCCAGAGGCGCAAGCGGCGTCCTGGCTCGCAACTGACGTTCAGACACGACAGCATGGGGAGCGAACGGGATTAGAAACCCCGGTAGTCCATGCCGTAAACGATGCCAACTAGGCGCTGGTGGTGATAAGCCATCGGTGCCGCAGCTAACGCGATAAGTTGGCCGCCTGGGGACTACGGCCGCAAGGCTAAAACTCAAAGGAATTGACGGGGGCCCGCACAAGCAGCGGAGCGTGTGGTTTAATTCGAGGCTACACGAAGAACCTTACCTAGACTTGACATGGGTGTGAACGAGGGTGAAAGCCTGAGGTTCGCAAGACACACTCACAGGTGCTGCATGGCTGTCGTCAGCTCGTGTCGTGAGATGTTAGGTTAAGTCCTGTAACGAGCGCAACCCCCGGTGGTAGTTACACGGTGTCTACCGCTACTGCCTGCGTAAGTGGGAGGAAGGTGGGGATGATGTCAAGTCAGCATGGCCTTTATGTCTAGGGCTACACACACGCTACAATGGTCGGTACAACAGGAAGCCAAGCGGCAACGCGGAGCAAATCCTCTCAAAGCCGATCTCAGTTCAGATTGTGGGCTGCAACCCGCCCACATGAAGTCGGAGTTGCTAGTAACCGTGCGTCAGCTATAGCGCGGTGAATACGTTCCCGGGCCTTGTACACACCGCCCGTCACGTCATGGGAGCTGGTCACGCCTGAAGCCGGTGGGCTAACCGCAAGGAGGCAGCCGTCTAGGGTAGGGCCGGTGACTGGGACGAAGTCGTAACAAGGTAGCTGTACCGGAAGGTGCGGCTGGATCACCTCCTTTCTATGGATACCTGAGCAAGTCGCGTGCGCGAAAACGCACGCTGGGAGTGAAAGGCTACGAGTACCTCCCGCGCTCGAACATCCATCAACAGCGTCCTAATCAGACCTGTCTAAACAACCTACCGCACATGATCCTGTCCACGCTTCCTTCTCACTATTCACTCGTTAAGTACCCAAAAGCGATGTCCATCCATCGCTTTTTTGTTGCCTCCTGCCCGTAAATAAGCAGAAAACTCACTCTTGCGAGCAGAGAGGTTCGTGATACAATAGGCATCTCTTCGGGCGAGTAGCTCAGTTGGTTAGAGCATCCGGCTGATAACCGGAAGGTCACAGGTTCGAGTCCTGTCTCGCCCACCTACCATGAAGTATTGTAAACCAGTGTGTTGAACACTGGTTTTTTGTTTTCTGACGCCTTTAGGATTATCCACTGCACTAGCGCTGCACGAACACTAAATGAGGCGGTTATCACGTGCGGCAGCGATGGCTTGCGTACGACTGTGAACGTCTAGTTTGAGGAAAATGTTGTTTAGATGCTTTTTGACTGTACCAATGCTTACCACAAGCCGTTCCGCGATCTCACGATTAGATGCGCCGCCCGCAATGAGGCGCAGCACTTCAAGTTCACGCTCACTGAGGGATTCTCCGAGTGCATCTGATTGGAAAATAGGCGCGACACTAGGTTCAGAAGCTTCAAACGCCTTGAGCAGCCTATCTGTATAAGTCGTTCGCCCATTTCTCATACTTACTGCACGCACCAATGGCGCTATTGATTCCCCCATATCGACAAAGACACGAAAGAAGCCTGCTGGTTCCGCCAGTTTCAGGGCAGTGGCAAGGGTACGTACGGCTTCGTCCCGTTGTCCAGCAGAGGTTAGCATTAGCGCTTCGAGACACGACATTTTGAGAAAACAAACGAGAGGTTTGGATGCCGCTAACGAAGAACGCAACTGTTCCAGCAGGGGAGTGGCTTCCCCAAAATTAGCACTGGCACCCTCCTCAACCAAGGCGCGAAGCCGTTCTAACTGGAGCGTTAACACCACTAACGGGTTAGTATGATAATGCGTAGGCGTCGTCGCTTGTCTCAATAGCGCATAGACTTCGTGATTTACCCAGAGATGCGTCACCAGCGGCGTTGTCAATCGTGCTGGAATTAATGGGAAATCTTCCAAAATTCGTCGGATTGCTTGCACTATTGGTTGCAAAGCGGCCTGATCTCCGCTCAATGCGTGTATCCGAAACAGAATGGAATAGCCAATCAAAGCTCCATCCGGGAGCGTGTCATCACAGATGGTGACACATCTCGCTGCTGAAGCAAGCGCTTCTTGCAAGCGATTAGCTTCGAACTGGATCGCAGCCAATTCTGCAAAGACGGCACCCACGATCGGCAGAAAATCCCGCTTTGTGGCTTCCGCTTTGTCCAAAATAGATAGACAGATGGATTCAGCATCATGCAATTTCCCTTCGATAATAAAGGATTCCACAAGTCTGAACATCGCGTTGATCACTAAAGTAACATCGCCAGCCGCTTGACCAATATCGATAACTTGGCTGTACGCTGCACGAGAATCCTCATAGCGGTTTTGTCGCTCATACGCACCGCCCTTTATCCGCAGCGCTCGTGCCCGCAACTGAAAGTGCTGCTCAGGGATGCGTTGAAGCGTGTATTCTGCCGCCTCAATCGCACGTCCAAGATTATTACTCCTAACTGCGATCAGCCCTTCGATCATATCTGCCCGTGCCAACAGTTCTTCCACATTCGCAGGCTGAGGATTCATCGCTGCCAAAGCCGCACGTCCCAACTGAGCCTGCTTTTCCGCCATAGTAGCGTCGCCAATAATGGCATACTGCTGACCGAGTTCGATCGCTAACAGGGGATAATGACGCATCACGTCATCGGGGATTTGCTTGGCTCGTCGTATCCACTGATCACCCCAACTATCGACAGGATATTTCCTACATGACTCCTCTAGGATCGTTGCGGCTGAGGCAAAGTCGCGGGCGCTGATAGCGTGGCTGATGGATTCATCAATCAACCCCTCCCTAGCAAACCACTGACTAGCACGCCGATGCAATTCTTCGATCTCCGCTTTTGACATCACTATCTGAAGGCGTTTGCGGAGCATATCGCCAAACAGATGGTGAAAGCGATACCAGTTGCGTTCATCATCGAGCGAAATCAAAAATAGATTGCCCCGTTCAATCTGCTCGATCATGGCTTGTCCGTCGGTTCTGCCCGCCACCGCATCACAGAGAGCACCACACATACGATTCAGGATCGAGGTTTGCAGCAAAAAAGCTTGTAAATCATCGGACTGGAGATCGAGCACTTCTTCCGTCAAATAATCAAGGATAAAGCGATGGCTACCGGTAAAGGCCGAGATGAAACTGGCAAGGTCATTGCGCCCTTTCATGGCTAACGCTGCCAGTTGTAGCCCAGCAATCCATCCTTCTGTGCGTGCCTCCAATTCCGCCACCTGCTGTAGATTCAGCGTGATACCGAGCATTTGCCACAAGAATAAGGACGCTTCTTCCTGCGTGAAACGCAAGTCATCCGCGCGAATCTCGGTGAGTTGGTCACGCCCGCGTAGACGAGATAGTGGCAGGGGTGGATCTTCACGGCTGATGATCAAGATGCGCATCTGCGAAGGCAAATGATCGAGCAAAAAGGCTAACGCCTCATGCACCTTCGGGTTCGTGATGAGGTGATAATCATCCAAAGCCAACACAAATCGGTTGGGATATGGTTCTAGCTGACTAATTAAGGTTGTTAACATCGCCTTGGGAGGTACTTGGGGTGGTTGCAGCAGCGACAGCATAGTTTCACTTTCGCTGATGTCTATCGTAGTAAGGGCACAGACGAGATATGTTAAGAAGCGGTTGAGGTCGTTATCGTCTTCATCCAAAGCTACCCATGCGATCGGCACATCTTTGTTGGGTGCAGCACTGAGCCATTCGCTCAACAAAGTCGTCTTGCCAAATCCCGCCGGGGCGCAGATTAGTGTGAGACGACGGCTCAGACCGCTATCGAATCGCCTAACCAAACGGGGACGGGCGACCAGATCGGTACGCACCGACGGGATGGTCAACTTCGTTTGCAGCAGGTTGGGTACTGATGCAAGCACAGATTCCCCCTTATCTCCGAAGGTAGATAACTGTAGCTAACTATACTATTTGACCAAATTCAATACAATTACTTCAGCACAAACGCGCTAAATAAGATGGTTGTCTCGCGCGGCGGCAATGGCTTGTGTACGGCTGTGGGCATCTAATTTGAGGAAAATGTTGTTCAGGTGTTTTTTGACGGTGCCGATACTGACCACAAGGCGTTCCGCGATCTCGCGGTTGGACGCACCATCCGCAAGTAGACGCAGCACGTCAAGTTCACGCTCGCTGAGAGGTTCGATATCGCTGGTAATGCGCTGTTGGGGTGGACTGATATTGACTGCTGGCTTCACCTTCTCAAAATCGAAAGCAGCCAATAACTTCGTGACGTAATCCGGTGCGATGTCATGAGTCTGAGCCGCACGCAGCAAATCTCGCATCGGTATGCCTTCATCGACAAAAATACGCACATAGCCTTCGGATTGGGCTAAGGATAGTGCATAGGCCAGCGTTTCGAGCGCGTTGCCCTTGTTTCCTTGTTCATGGTATGCAAGTGCTTGGAGTACGCAAATCGCGATGACCCGTCCGTTGCGCTTGGCACTGAGTGCTGCTGAGAATAGGCGTCCCAAGAGGTCTTGCGCTTCGTGCAACCGACCTTGTGCCATCTGAATGCGAGCAAGAGTTAGGTGCTCGTATTCTAGGGCAGGGTTAAGTGGATCGTGCGCAGTTGGTTCGATGCTCCGCGCCCATGCAGCAGCGGCAGCGAGATCGCCTTGCTTAAGCCATAACCACACTTGCCATACATCTTGTGCCACAAAAGTCTGCTTCAGATCATCGGTTTTCGCTATCGCCACTGCCTGCTGCATCAACTTCTGCGCTTCAGCATGTTCGCCTTGCAGCCACTTCAACCGCGCCATCATCACACAGCCATCGATGGTAAACCGCTTTAACTCGTATCCCTCGAAGATGCGATAGGCTTCCGTAACATCCGCCAAAGCACCATCCAGATCGTTTTGCTCGTAGCGCACATAACTGCGGTCAAACTGCGCCTGCGCCTTCGATCTCGGCACGATGCCGTGGTGCAAAAGCTGCTCCGCCGTGGTTAGGGCTAGTCGCAATGCGCCCCGAATCAGGTACATTCTTGCCAGTTGGGACAAGCCAATCATCAGAGTGAACGAATCTTTTGCTTGCTCACTTAAGTGAATAGACTCTTTCAAGCAGCGTTCAGCTTCATCCATCTCACCATTTGAGGTGTAATACGCAATGCCGATCATTGCATAAGCCCAAGCACGCCAGTACAAATCGGACTCTGGTAGTTGCGCAAGAGCGCTATTTCCTGCCGCAATGGTGACATCGCCAGCGTAACCTAGCAGTAGCGAAACCGTCGCTCGGATGGCAGCGGCCTGCCCCAAGAGCGCGCTGTGCTCATCCGCATCCGCAACCAAGCTATGATTTAGCAGGCTTTGTTCCACATCCGACAGGTGATTTTCGGCTTCGACATAGGCATCCGTCATAGTCAGCATGAACGCATAAGTCAAGCCAAGCCTTGGGCGGGATTGGAGCGCCGCAATGGGTAGCGCCTTCAGCCAACGCAGCAATGTTGCCAGTTCGCCGTGAATTCGCACGCGTTCACCGTGCCGCTCGATCAACTGCGCCGCACGCAAGCTATCTTGTGCTGCAAGGGCATGTTCCACCGCTTCCGTTACCCACCCATTCTGTTCGTACCACAGGCTGGCGCGGCGGTGTAGTTCCGGAATAGCGTCGGCGTGTGATTGCCGCAAATGTCTGCGCAGCACACCGCCAAACAGATGGTGATAGCGATACCAGTAGCGATCATCATCAAGGGCGATCAAAAACAGATTGCCGTGCTCGATCAGTTCCAACATGTGCTGCCCATCGTCCCGACCGGTCACGGCATCACAGAGGGCACCGCACATGCGATTCAGGATCGAAGTTTGCAGCAAAAAGGTCTGAATATCGGCAGACTGAAGCCCAAGCACTTCTTCCGTAAGGTAGTCAAGGACGAAGCGATGGCTGCCCGTAAAAGCCGAGATGAACCCCGCGAGATCATTGCGTCCCTTCATTGCCAGCGCCGCTAGTTGCAGTCCAGCGATCCACCCTTCGGTGCGGCTTTCCAAATCCTTGATTTGATCAGCGCTCAAGGTAACGCCTACCATTTGCGCGAGAAACTCCCGCGCCTCCTCCGGTGAGAAACGTAGATCGTCTGCGCGTATCTCTGCCAGCTGGGCACGCCCGCGCAGCCGCGCAAACGGTAGTGGTGGGTCTTCACGGCTGATGATGACGATATGCATCTGCGGCGGGAGGTGATCTAGCAAGAACATCACCGCTTCATGAACTGACGGCGCAGTGATGAAGTGGTAGTCATCCAACACCAGCACGAGCAGATTGGAAAAACTTTCTAGACGGCTGATCAGGGCGGTCAGGACTACTCTCGGTGGGGATGGCTGCGGTGAGTACAGCAGCGACAGCACCTCATTGACATCGATGTTACTGACATTCGCAAGGGCGAAAACAAGGTAGGTGAGAAATCGCGACGGGTCATTATCATCTTCGTCCAGCGACAGCCAAGCCAGCGGTACCAACTTCCCCGCTTCCGAATCTAGCCATTCTCCCAGCAGCGTCGTCTTGCCGTAACCAGCAGGCGCACAGATGAGTGTGAGGGGATGTTTCAAACTGGCGCTGAATTGTTGGATCAGGCGTGCGCGCGGTACGTGCGTAACACGAATAGGCGGAGGGGTCAGCTTGGTCTGTAATATTTCTGACGCCGACGCGACCATACGATTATCCCAACCCAATAAATTGTGGAAGTTTAACATCTGACTTAACTTGAAGACAAGCCAACTCGAACAACAATCAACCCCCTGAATACGCCCTTTGGCTATCCCTTGTCAACCGTTAGCTGTCATACAGTCGCACCAACGACCTGACACGATGAAATGTGTCATTGAGAGGAGCAAACGTGATGGTAGCAGAGACTTATGACGTAGCGAGCTATGAACTGGCAGACATCGGGGCGCGCTGCGTCGCATGGTTCATCGATGGAACGATTCTGTTCCTGATTGAGAGCGCCGGATTTTTCACCGCGCGGGAAACCGGAGTCGGCATTGGTTTCGTCATCGGGTTGGCGTATACGTGGTTCTTCCTCACGCGCAATCAAGGGCAAACCCCCGGCAAGCTGCTGATGAAAATCCGCGTGATTAAGACGGATGGCACCCCAATTAGCGATAGCGACGCCGTGATCCGCTATGTCGGAACGTTCATCAACTCCGTTTGTCTCATCGGCTGGTTGTGGGTGCTGTTAGACGAAAACCGACAAGGCTGGCACGACAAATTCGCTCATACCTACGTGGTTAAGGCCGAGTAATTCACTCATAAGCATAGGAGATATGCACATGCGCAAGCTATATGCTCTTTTCGTCCTGATCGTGGTGTTTTTCCCGTTAGCCATTGCCACGATGACCATGACGGCGATCCGTCCGTGGCTGTTAGATCGCGGCTTCTATGAACGCATCGTGAACAATGACCACTTCTATGAAGCCATGTGGACGGAGGATCTCTCCAATCGCTTCGATGAAGCCCTCTTCACCAACGTCGAACAGCTTCCGCTCGGTGCGTTAAGCCTCGCCTTGCGTGAAGTCGTAATGCCTGCCTATCTGCGAGGGCAAACGCTGAACGTGATTGATCAGGTATTCAACACGATTGAAGGGCGTGCCAAAGACTTCACGCTGACGTTGGACATCGCTCCTCTCAAGACGATTCTCATCGGAGAGGGACGACTACCTTTTGCGGCTGCCCTCGCCGCTGCACTGCCGCCATGCGCTGTTGATCAAGCACCAATCGCGCCGAATGGAAATCTAGTACGCTGCATTGCCGCTGATAGTTCCGTTGAAGCTGCTGCCGCGCAGATTGCCGATGCACTCCCCACCGTCCTTAAAACCACCCCTGATCAGCTAGTCATCGAGGGGCAAGGCTATGTACGTACGAATTGGTACGACTTTGCATGGTTCCTCGGCAGCGGTATCCACAACGTGCTAGACCTCGCCATCTTGATGATGGGCTTCGTTACGGTGAGCATCGGCTTCGTGGCTGTGTACTTCGGCGGAGATGACCAGAGGGGGCGGCTTAAGTGGTTTGGCGCTGCGCTGCTCGTACCAGCGTCACTGTTCCTATTATCGGGGATCGGCCTTACCGCGCGTTGGGGCATCGACGCGGTCACCGCCAGCATCGCCACCACGCGCTGGGATGGCGTGCAGTACAGCCAGAGTTTCCGTGAAGCCGTCGCCAGTGTGGTTGTACCCATCGTCCAGCAGATTGGCAGCGGATTTTTACTCACGGGCGCGGTCGCGTGCCTGATGGCGCTTGGACTGTTGGTTCTGAGTTGGATAACACCAGCCGAAGGGCAACCAAGCCCGAAAGTGGTTCAGGTTCGAGTACGCACTTCCTAGCGAAAGTGTATGGTCGGTCAGGGGATGTCACGTGGCGCACCCTGACCGAGGCTCAACAGTCAACCCCTAAACATAGTCCTTGGAATACCCCTCATCAACGTCTCTCTCATCTAGAGGGGCCTTATCGACAACACAATAAAGAGAAGGAGACCCGTATGACTACGGTTACGCCAAGCAGTGAAGCAGCCCCGAATCCGATGCCCCACCGACGCAGGTGGTGGTTCTATCTCCGTCGTGGCCTGATGGTGGTTGCTATCCTATTCGTCGCGCTCGTACTACTAGGCGTGACGTACCAGACCGCCGCCACCGAAATCGACAAGCGTACCTATCCGCCGCGCGGTCAATTGTATAACGTCAACGGCCATCAGATGCACATGGTATGCATGGGCGAAGGCAGTCCGACTGTTATTTTGCAGGCAGGCGGGGTTGCTGAATCTCTATGGTGGTACTGGGTTCAGAACGAACTTGCCGTCCACACGAAAGTTTGCGCCTTTGATCGCCCCGGCTTGGGATGGAGCGAGGCGGTGAGCGGGATGCGCGATCCAGCTACGATCTTGAGTGAACTTCACGCGCTGCTAGCTGAGGCGAACGTGCCACCACCCTACCTTATGGCGGGTCATTCTTATGGTGGCTTGCTGACGCGTCTTTACGCCGCACAGTATCCGCAGGAGATCAAAGGAATTGTCCTTGTTGATGCATTCGTCGTTGGGATGCATCCGCAAGATTTTGGTGATAAGCGCGAGGTCGATGCGCTCATCGCGCAGTATGACTGGCTGCGGATTCTGCTATATGCACAAACGCGCACCGGGCTGATCCGTCTGGCGAATCCCGGTGAGTTCCATAAGGCGGGTTATCCAGCCCCGATCGCTAGCGAATTGACGGCATTGCAACTTCGTAACGAGGTGATGGATACCGATTTTGCGGAGAAAGTCACCGCCTTGTGGGCACTCATCGAAACGTCTGCGAAGGCGGATAACTTGGGCAACCTGCCGGTGATCCTACTGTGGGGGAGTTTGTCCGACATGACGAAGGAGCGCAACACGGCTCTCCTGAAGGAAACGTTCACCTATTCCTCCAACAGCGTTACGCGCTATGTTGAAGGCGCGGATCACTTATCCATCCTCGGCACCGAGCGGTATGCACGGCAAATCACGGATGCTGTACTCGACATGATCGCAACCACGCAGACAGGTAAACCGCTGTCACAGTAATCGGATGTGTTGGAGGGGTAAGCGCCTCTCCAACAATCAACCCCAAAATACGCCTTTTGGCTATCGGTGATCAACCCCAACATCCACTAGAGTGACCTTAACGTAATCTCTGATCCGCAAGTAAGGAGTCCCACGTGAACGAGCCTATCACTGTATCAGTACATACGTCGGCAACAATTAGCGAAAACCGCTTTGTGCTGTATGCAGCATGGACGCTTGTGCTGCTACTCACGGTGCCGCAGATCATCCTCGGCGCGTTCCTGCATCTGGACATCGGCTGGCTTGAGCCAGCCCGCTTGATCATATTGGCGTCGCTGTTTGCCCTGAGCTTTGTGTGGTCGCTGATCCGTCCACTACGACGCCTGATCTTGGCCTTTCTGATCATATACGGGGTCGAGGGCTGGTTGTTGGGGTCGCTGTTTCAGGGCAGTCAACTCTTCGCCAGCGTCTTTGGTGGCAATATGAATCTCACCTTCTTCGGGGAACGGCTGGCACGTATCGGCGCGACACTGGTCATGCTGTTCGCACTGCTGGGAATGGGTCTGAAGCGTCAGGAGTTCTTCCTGACCATCGGTAAGCTCAACGCCGTCACCGAAGCAGAGCGCTGGGGCATTCCCCGCCGCCCTCAGACTTGGCCGGGCTTTGGTGGACGTTATGCACTGATCATCGTCACGATTTTCGTGGCCTTCATGGTACCGTCATTGCATCCCTCGTTAAGTAACTTATCAGTCGGTCTGGTAGCGTTCGCCGCGTTGTGCGCCTTGATGAACGCCTTCGCAGAAGAATTTCTATACCGTTCGGCGCTGCTGCCACAGGTGCTGCCCATTTTTGGCAAAGACGCGTCCTTAATTCTCGTCGCGTCGTGGTTTGGGATCGGGCACTACTTCGGTGTACCGTACGGGATCACGGGCGTGATCCTCACGACCTTCGGCGGCTGGATATTCGCCAAGAGCATGGTCGAAACGCGCGGGATGGGATGGCCTCTGTTCCTGCATTTCGTATCTGACTTCACTGTTTACCTGATCATCTTGCTGGCGGGTGGTTTTTAGTCACCTGCGCGACTATGAATCACTCGTCGCAAAACCCGAATATGCGCCCAAGTGGCGCAAGCGATCCGACAGGTCATCGATGCCGTTCAAACAGGTGAGTTACTCGCCAAATAAGGGGGAATGATGAGCGTTACCTCTCAAAATGAAATGTCTACCCAACCGATGCGCAGGCGTGGTTGCTTCTTCTATCTGAAGCGTGCAACGCTTGGCTTCAGCCTTGTCCTGATCGCCCTCGTGCTGCTTGGTGTTGGGTATCAGACCGTCGCCAGTGAGCTGGACAAACGGTCTTATGCACCGCGCGGTCAGATTTATACAGTAAATGGACACCAGATGCATCTAGTCTGCAACGGCAGCGGCAGTCCGGCAGTGATTTTGCAGGCGGGTGCAAGTGCCGAGTCCCTGTGGTGGTACCGCGTGCAGCAGCAGCTTGCGCCGCACACGCAGGTCTGCGCCTATGACCGCCCCGGCATGGGCTGGAGCGATCCCGTAGAAGGGTCTCGCGATCCACTCACCATCAACGCCGAACTCCACACGCTCCTAGATCGGGCAGGGATTCCCGCACCATACGTCATGGCGGGGCATTCTTACGGTGCGATCCTGACACGGGTGTATGCCGCGCAATATCCCAATGAGGTTGCTGGCATCATTCTGGTCGATAGTCAACTCGTGACGCCGAAACGCTTCGCCAGCGAAGGCGAAGTCAATCAAAACCGATCCTATTGGGATATCGTACAGGGATTAGGTTCCGTGATGACTCGCGTGGGACTGACGCGCCTGATTGGTAATGGCGATTTTCAGCGATTCGGTTATCCGCCGGAGATTGCACAGGAAATCGTGGGACTGCAAGCACGTCTCCAAGTTGTCGATGCGTATTATGCTGAAAATGGCCCTGCCTTTCCGGCGCTCCAAGCGGCCTCGGCGGCAGCGGAAAATCTTGGCGATTTGCCTGTCAGCGTCTTATGGGCGAGCCAAACCAACGACCAAAATCAGGGCAATCCGTCCTTGCGTCCGTTCATGGAGGAACTCTCCACCTATTCTACAACTACCGTAACACGTGTCGTGGAAGGTGCGAATCACGGTTCGATTCTGGGCATGGAGGAATACGCTCGACAAGTAAGTGAGGCGGTCTTGGACTTAATCGACGCCGTACAGACTGGCAAACGCCTCGGATCATGAAGCTGTACCCAAGGACTGCAAAATCATGACAGGAAAAACCAAGAATCCAAACGAAACCGCCGTACCTCGACGTGGCTGCTGGTACTATGCCAAGCGTGGTCTGCTTAGGGTTGGCGTCGTTCTCGCCGTGCTCATCATCTTGGGCATAGCCTATCAGACTATCGCTACCGAGCAAGACAAAGGCAAGTATGCTCCGCGTGGTCAGTTGTACAACGTGAACGGTCATCAGATGCATATGATCTGCATGGGCAAAGGCAGCCCGACCGTGATTTTGCAGGCAGGCGGGTTAGCTGAGTCTACATGGTGGTATTGGGTTCAGAACCAATTAGCAGCATTTACCCGTGTCTGCGCGTTTGATCGTCCCGGCTTTGGATGGAGCGAAGCAGTTGATGATCCGCGTGATGCGCTCACAATTAACGCGGAATTGCATAGCCTGTTGCAACAAGCAGGCATTGCCCCGCCTTATGTGATGGCAGGTCATTCGCTTGGGGCGATGTGGACACGAGTATACGCAAAGCAATATCCACCAGAAATCATTGGTATCGTTCTAGTTGACAGCGCAGCTACTCCAGCTTCGGAACCATTTCCTAGTCAGAGCGCATTTGAAGAATGGAAAACCCCACGCATTCTCGGTCAGGCTGTAGTATGGGTGGCTTACCGCATCGGTGTGGAACGTTTGACAGCGCCAACATCTTTTCAAGGTGTGGGTTATCCAGCCGATTTGGCATTGGAAATGGCAACTCTGCAATCGCCCAATCGTGTTTTCGATGCTAGTTACGCTGAGCAAATTCCGGGCATGTGGGGAACGATAAATGCCACCGCTGCCGTCCAAGATTTGGGAGCGCTGCCGACCATAATCTTGTGGGCGGGGTCATCGACCGATATGCAAGTGGTAAGAGTTGCCCTTCGCAAGGAGCTTTCAGCCTTGTCCTCCAACAGTGTGACCCGCTTTATCGAGGGCGCGGATCACGGTTCGATTTTGGGCACGGAGCAGTACGCGCAGCAGGTGACGAATGCCATTCTTGACGTGATCGCTGCCGCGCAGACGGGCAAATCGCTATCCGAATAGACGCCAGCTAGTGGGGCGAGGTTCGGTTCGCCCCTTCCAACAATCATCCCCTAAATACACCTTTCGGCTACCCATAATCAACCTCTTTGCCGCATAGAGTAGGCACATCGAAATCGCCCAAAGGGAGAAACAATCATGCCTTTGATGAAACTGCCAAGCCCTCAACAACTAGGTCGCCAACTAGTCGGCGTCTGTGTGCTGGTCTGCCTCCTTCTGATGCTGATGAGCACAGACATGTCCGTCCTCGCACAGAGCAAGGGAAAGTCATCGCGTTTTGAGGAAGCCAAGTGCCCTATGCCGCTGCCCAACGATGTCAATGTTACATGCGGCTATCTGAGCGTGCCGGAAGATCATAACGAGGTCAACAGCCGCCCAATTAAGCTCGCAGTGGCGATCTTACACAGTCACAGCAACCATCCTCAGCCTGATCCGGTTGTGCATCTACACGGCGGGCCGGGTCAAGCTGATTTACGGCGCATCTTCGGCTATCTGAACGCTTCTTATCTTGCCGAGCGCGATCTGATCTTAGTGGATCAGCGCGGGACAGGTTTCTCCGAACCGTCGTTGCGCTGTCCGGAAGTCGATGACGCCACGCTGAACAGCCTTTTGCAAGGGCGCACTCGGCAAGACACGATTGATGGTGATGTCGCCGGAGCCGCCGCCTGCCGTGATCGTCTGCAAAATGAAGGCATTACCATCGCGGCTTACAATTCCCTCCAAAGCGCCGCTGACTTCGAGGAGCTGCGCCAAGCGCTCGGTTACGCACAGTGGAATCTGTATGGAACTTCGTATGGCGCGCTGCTTGCGCAGATCATGATGAAGCTGTACCCCGACACGATCCGCAGTGTCACGCTGGAAGCGACCATGCCTTTGCAGCAGACAGCCGAGGAACCCGCGATGTTTGGGCGTGCGCTGCATGAAGTGTTGTCCGGCTGTGCCAATGATCCATCCTGCAACGCGGCCTATCCGCGACTTGCAGAACAATTTCGGGCAGCGGTGGAACGGCTCGATGCACAGCCCGTGATGCTGAATGTGCAGCTCGTGCGGGACGGTGCGTTCAGCAAGCTGCCTATGAATGGGCAGTTGTTCGCTAACATCCTGTTTCTTCAACTCTACTCGCCCGTCAGCATTCCGTATATTCCATTCATGGTTACGCAGGTGGCGGCTGGCAATGGACAAGTGATGGTGATTCCAGCAAACCAGACACTCCGGCTTTTGAGCAGCGGCATCGAGACAGGGGAACGGCTGTCCGTTACCTGTCAGGACATATTGCCGTTCACCGTCGTTGAGGATGGGACGCAAACCGCGCAAGAATATCCGCATCTCGCGGGTGTGCAAATCATGACATCGTGGTCAATCCATCCGGTATGCGAGACATGGGCAGTGCCGGCAATGCCTGAGGAGTTCAGCATGCCCGTGAGCAGCACGATTCCCGCCTTGCTACTGCACGGGCAGTATGACCCCCGCCTGACCACTGCGTACGACACGCAGGTCGCCCGATCCCTACCGAATAGTTTCGCTTACATTATTCCCGGCGTGAGTCATCAGGCACTACTAACCTCACCTTGTGCCCAAGCCATCGCAGCTACGTTCGTCAGCAACCCTACGCATGAACCTGCAACGGGCTGCCTTGCCGAAGTCACTGCGCAAAAATTCGTCTTGCCGGATGAGCTTTACCCGACCTCGGCAATGGTGAACCTCACCTACGCCACGCTAGAGCCTTTGAACCCGCTGCTGCTGGTGCTGCTTCTGATCTGCATCGTGACGTTCATAGCTGGATTGTTCAGCACTATCCATCGCAAAACTCAGTCTCTGGCGATCCGTTGGCTGTCGGCGCTGGTCGCGCTGTTGGGGCTGGTGACATTGCTCGCGCTGATTGGCGTCGTGCTCATAAATCTGAGCAATAGTACGCTGATCGGGTTCGGCATTCCCGCTAGCATGGCGTGGGTACGCTTTTTACCTCTGATCATCGGTATAGCTGCCATCATCCTCACGTTGCTCATGGGGCGACTGTGGTTGTTGCGCTCATGGAGAGCGTCAACCTCAATACGCAGTCGCATATACACGTCCGCGATCGCCCTAGCGGGACTATTTGTCAGTGTTTGGCTGCTCACCTTGGGATTTCTGCCGTAAATCATCACCGTCGCGAGGGGGCGCTATTGCCTGCGCTCCCTCGCCAAAAATCAACCGTCAGAATACGCCTTTTGGCTATCCGTAATCAACCCGTTCGTCGCCTACAGTAGCCATACACGTTATGGAGATAACACATGACAACATCAGAACGGCACTTTCTCAAATTCGACAGCATCGTGATCCTCTGGACGCGGGGACTTGACCATTTACTGCCGCTCATAGGCATCTGGTTCGACAGTGCGTGTGACCGCAGGCAACCGGGTAACGTCCGCAGAGCCTAACGAGCACACGATAGAGGGCTTACCAATGACTCAGGCTTATGTAATCCGCGTTAAAGGGCATCTTGATCAGTCTTGGGCAGATTGGTTTGATGGGTTGACGATCCTCCATCAGGACAGCGGCGACAGCCTGCTGATCGGCCCGTTGCCAGACCAAGGGGCATTGCATGGGGTGTTGAACCGACTGCGCGACCTTAGTATCCCGCTGATCTCGGTGAATACCGTTGACGTAGCTGAATCCCGTCCAGAGGAGGCTGCCGATGAGTAAATGAGAGGACGGAAATAATCGCCACGAATGACCTTGAACCTACGGAGAGATGGAGAGACATCAGTCATGAACGATAACAACACATTGGTCATCAATACGCAGAAACTGACCAAAACCTTCAAGGGTGTGAACGCGCTGCAAGCCCTTGACCTGAAAGTACCCAAGAACTCGATCTTCGGCTTTTTGGGGCCAAACGGGGCAGGCAAGACGACCACCATCAAACTACTGTTGGGGTTAGCACGCCCCACCAGTGGCAGCGCCACCATTTTCGGGCTGGATGTGGTGAACGACAGCACCGAAATCCGCAAGCGTGTCGGGTATCTGGCGCAAGACCCGCGCTACTACGAGGACATGACCGCTCGCGAAACGCTGCGTTTCACCGCCCGCTTCTTCTACATCGGGAGTAAAGCGGCTATCGAAGACCGCATCAACAACACGCTGGAATTAGTCGGCCTTTCCGACAAAGCAGATCGCCCGATCAAAGGGTTTTCCGGCGGTGAACGTCAACGGCTCGGCATCGCGCAAGCACAGATCAATTACCCGGACTTGCTGATCTTGGACGAGCCTGCCGCCGCCCTCGATCCGATGGGACGGCACGATGTGCTCGAAGTGATGGAACGGCTGCGCAAGCACACGACCATCTTTTATTCGACCCATATCCTCAGCGATGTCCAGCGGGTCAGCGATACCGTCGCCATCATGAAACACGGTCAGTTGGTTGCCCAAGCGCCTATCGAGAAGCTGTTGGCTGGCAGTGATGGCATCATGTACAACGTTTCAGTCAAGGGTCACCCGAACGGTACCCAAGCCCATATCGCCAACCAACCTTGGGTCTCGGCAGTGAACGTTCTACCCGATGGTGAAGGCTCTAGCACATGGCAGGTAAGCGTTACCGATGAAACCGCCGCCGAGTCTCAACTGCTGCGCCTCGTGTTGCAAGACTCCGCGTTGACTGTCACCGAATTTGGGCGCAAGAAGTACGACCTCGAAGAAGTCTTCATGAGCATCGTAGGAGAAGAAAAGCATGTCCACTAATTCAACCTTTCAGATGGTGAACGAACGAGGCTGGCGCAGAGGGTTCAGCAACTTGCTGCGGCATGAAAATGATGCTTGGTGGCGCAGCCGCCGCTGGTGGGTCAATATCCTGATCTGGCTGGTGATCGTGAACGGCACCTTATTTGCCCTGCTGTCAGCGCCCAACGAGGGGGCTAACAACATGCGTACCCCTGAACAGGTAAAGATAGAGGCGAGGACAGTCTTCGGGGTGATGGCGGGCATGTTCGGCACGATCGGTGCGATCATCGCCGTTCAGGGCATTATCATTGATGAGAAGAAAAGTGGGACAGCTGCTTGGATCTTATCCAAACCCACCTCACGCACCGCCTTCATCGCGGCCAAACTGACCGCCAATATCGTCGCCACGCTGTTCATCATTTTGGTGGCACAAGGGGTAGTGAGCTACCTCCTGCTCTCTCACTATGAGGGGAGCGCTCCACCAATAGTACCGTTCGTCGGAGGACTTGCCCTAATCGGCCTGAACTTGGCGTTTTATCTGACTCTCACGCTGATGCTAGGTACGCTGTTCAATGACCGAGGCCCGGTCATCGGCATCCCGATTGGCATCTTGTTCGGCGCGATGTTCCTGATGGGCTACATCGGTCAGGCGGTCTATCTGACGCCGTGGTTGATTATCCCTGCCGGGAGCTTTCAAGGACTCGCTATCGAGGTGATGTTAGGGCAACCGCTGTCTACGGTCACGCCCATCATCGCGACGATGGTATGGATCGCAATCTTCATTGGTGTTGCCATCTGGCGCTTTGGACGTGAGGAATTCTAATCGTTGCAACAAGGGCACGGGAGCGCTAATCTGTGCCCTTGTTGACTGCGACCTTTCGAGCTAATTCGCTCTAGGCTAACATAATTATCCCGCCTCGACACCGGAATCAGTTGTCCCCAGCCACCCTCAGCGCTATGATCATGCGCGATCTTTCTCCGCTGCACTGTCATTTCACAAAATCAGGTTGCAGCATTCACAACAAGCATCATCGCGCCGTGCCTAGCACGCTGCCTTGCGCCTATTGTTAGGTATCCATGAGAAAACTACTGATCTACCTCAAACCCTACTGGAAACACGCCCTGATCGCGCCCCTGCTGATGATCCTCGAAGTCAGCATGGACTTGATGCAGCCCCGTATGATGCAGAGGATCATGGATGAGGGGATACGCCTCGGCAATCAGCCGTTGGTCTTGGAAACGGGCGTCCTGATGATCGTATTCGCACTGTTGGGGGCGGTGGGTGGCATCGGCTGCACTTATTTTGCCGTCTACGCGGCGCTCAATTTTGGCGCAGATTTGCGCAGCAGCGTGTATCGCAAGATTCAATCGCTGTCGTTCGGGAATCTAGATAAGCTCGGCACTGGGCAGCTTGTGACGCTGCTCACCAACGACGTTACGCAGGTGCAAGACGCCGTCCTGATCGTGCTGCGCATTCTGGTGCGTGCCCCCTTGATCGCGGTGGGCAGCCTCGTGATGGCCTTTCTCGCCAGTCCGCAGCTTGCCCTTGTGTCGGTGCCGATCATTTTGCCGCTCATCCTCCTGCTCATCATCATCATCCGCACCGCACACCCCTTGTATTTGCGGGTGCAGCGCAGTTTGGATCGCGTGAACACCGTCATTCAAGAAAATCTAGCGGGTGTGCGCGTGGTCAAAGCCTTCGTGCGTGAGGAGCATGAGAAAGGGCGTTTTGGCGACGCCAACAGCACCTTGACCACCGATAGCATTCGTGCCATGCAGTTGACTTCGATCACCGCGCCCGCCGTGCTGCTGCTGCTGAACATCGGCATCGCTGCTATTTTATGGTTCAGCGGGACTGCCGTGACGCAGGGAACTTTAACCGTCGGTGAGATCGTGGCGGTGATCACCTATTTCACGCAAGCGCTATCCACGCTCGTGATGGTGAGCACGCTGCTGATGCGCTTGTCCCGTGCGCAAGCCTCGGTTGAACGGATCGAAGCCGTGCTGGACAGCCAGCCCGACATACAGGATCGTCCTTCGGCGTTGACGGAGTTCCATCCACAGGGACGGGTCGCCTTCGAAAAGGTCACTTTCGGCTTTGGCGAACCCGTGCTCAAAGACATCAGCTTTGTGGCAGAACCCGGTCAAACGGTGGCGATTCTGGGTGCGACTGGCTCTGGCAAAACCAGCCTGATCCATCTGATCGCGCGCTTTTACGATGTGGACAGCGGCAGGATCACCATCGACGGAGTAGATATTCGCGATATACGTCAATCTGCGCTGCGCCAGCAAATCGGGATCGCCTTGCAGGAAGCCATTTTGTTTTCGGGCACGGTTGCCGAAAATATCCGCTACGGGCGCTCAACCGCCACCGACGTGCAAGTTGCCGAGGCCGCCCATAGCGCGCAGGCCGACGAATTCATCATGGCGCTGCCTGACACCTACCAAGCCGTGTTAGGGCAGCGCGGCGTGAACCTTTCCGGCGGGCAAAAGCAGCGGCTTGCCATTGCCCGCGCCCTCGTCCGCAAACCGACCATTCTGATCCTCGATGACAGCACCAGCGCCGTCGATGTCGAAACCGAAAGCCGGATTCAGCAGGAGCTTGCCGTCCTGATGAAAGGCCGCACCTCGTTCATCGTAGCGCAGCGCATTAGCACCGTGCTCACCGCCGACAAAATCTTAGTGTTGGACGACGGACGACTCGTGGCAGAAGGGAAACATGCGGAGCTGATGGTTTCCAGTCCGCTCTATCGCCAGATTTACGAATCGCAGTTGGGAGAACCCACGCATGTCACAACCTCCCGTTGAAATCCGCCTCGGCCCACCAGCAGGCGCACGGATGCCGATGCCCATCGTCCGCGCCAAGGATACACGCGGCACCCTAAGGCGGCTGTGGGGCTATCTGCGCTTGCAGCACTGGTCACTGATCATGGTCGTAGTGTTAGTCGCCGCCTCCACGGGCTTCAATCTGCTGGTACCCTACCTCGTCGGTGCTGCCATCGACCGCTACATTCAGGTGGGCAACCTGACCGGCTTGATGAGCTATGTCACGCTGATCGTCGGAATCGCGGTCACGAATGCCCTCACCGTGTGGTTGTACACCAATTTGACCATCCGCGTTTCACAGCGGACAGTCCGCGATCTGCGACGCGACTCGTTCGCCAAATTACAAACGCTGCCGCTGCGCTTTTTCGATCAGCGCCCGCATGGTGAAGTCATGAGTTACCTCACCAACGACATCGACAACATTAGCTTGGTGCTCACCGAAAACGTCACCACCTTTCTCTCCGGCGTGATGATCGTGATCGGGATGACCATCATCATGCTGCTGATCAATCTGCCGCTGGCGATCATCAGTATCATCGTGTTTCCGTTCATCGCCTATTTCACGCGCTTCGTTGCGCGCCACACGCGGCAGGGCTTCCGTGAGCAGCAAGAAGCGCTTTCGGTGCTCAACGGGCATATCGAAGAGACCATCACGGGCGGCAAGGTGATCCGCGCTTTCGGGCATGAGCAAACCAGCATCAACGAATTCGACCTGAAAAACGAACGACTGCGCAAAGCGGCGATCTACGCGCAAACCTACGGCGGGCTGATGGGGCCGGGGAGCAACTTCATCTACAACGTCGGCTTCGTGCTGATCGCGGGCGCGGGCGGGTGGCTGGCGCTGCACGGTCAGGCCACCGTCGGTGTGATTGCGACCTTCCTCACCTACACGCAGCAGCTTCGCCGCCCGCTCAACGATATTTCCAACATGTTCAACTCGATTCAGTCGGCGCTGGCGGGCGCGGAGCGCGTCTTTTCGATTCTGGACGAATCCGTCGAATTCGAGAACGCGGTAGAAGCTAAACCGCTGACGGAAACCAACGGCGCAGTGAGCTTCCACGAGGTCTCGTTCGGCTACCGTCCCGATGTGCCCACGCTCAACAAGATCGATTTCGACATCCAACCCGGACAGACGATTGCGCTGGTGGGGCCGACGGGCGCGGGCAAAACCACCATCATCAATTTGCTGACGCGCTTCTACGATGTGGACTCCGGCAGCATCCAGTTGGACGGGCAAGACCTCCGTATCCTCGATAAGTACGATCTGCGCCGCAAACTCGGTATCGTCCTGCAAGATTCATTCCTATTTTCCGAAACGGTGCTGGAAAACATTCGCTATGGACGGCTGAACGCCACCGATGACGAGGTGATCGCGGCGGCGACGCTCGCCAACGCCGATCATTTCATCCGCCGTTTGCCCCAAGGTTATCAAGAATTGCTCTCGGAGCGCGCCGAAAACCTCAGTCAGGGACAGCGCCAGCTACTCGCCATCGCGCGGGCGATTCTGGCTGATCCTGCCATCTTGATCTTGGACGAAGCGACCAGCAGCGTCGATACGCGGACGGAAATCCTCGTGCAGGAGGCTATGCGGCGTCTGATGAAAGGCCGCACGAGCTTCGTCATCGCGCATCGCCTGAGCACGATTCGCGAGGCCGATCTGATCCTGTTTATCCGCGATGGACGGATTGCCGAACGCGGAAACCATGAACAGCTACTCGCGCAGCGCGGCTTGTACTACAACCTGTATATGAGCCAATTCAAGGTCGGGCAGCGCGAAAACTCAGCTTGATCATAAGTCGGACGACCTCAGTCCGCTGGAATAGGGTAAAATTGGTGTTACCCCACCCAATAATACAGTTATAAGGAGCGAAGAGATGGAATACCGACCATTAGGACGTACTGGCGTAATGGTGTCGAGTTTGTGTTTGGGCGTGATGAACTTTGGCGGCGTGACCAGCCCCGAAGACTCGATTGCTATGATTGATCGGGCGTTGGACGCGGGCATCAATTTCATCGATACCGCCAATGTATACAATGCCGGGAACAGCGAAACCGTGCTAGGCAAGGCGCTCAAGGCGAACGGCAAACGCGACTCCATCGTCTTGGCGACCAAAGTCAACGGCGCGATGGGCGACGGGCTGAATGATCGCGGCATCTCTCGCTACCACGTCATCAAAGCCTGCGAAGACTCGCTCCGTCGGCTACAGACCGATCATATCGATTTGTACCAGCTTCACCGTCCCTCCTTGACTATCCCGCAGGACGAAACCCTGCGAGCACTGGATGATCTCGTGCGCGCTGGCAAAGTGCGCTACATCGGCAGTTCCACCTTCCCCGCGTGGATGGTGATGGAAGGTTTGGCGACCAGCGAACGCCATAACCTCGCGCGCTTCATCAGCGAGCAACCACCCTATAACCTGCTGGATCGCCGCATCGAGAACGAACTGGTGCCGCTGTGCCAGAAATACGGGATCGCGATTCTGCCGTGGTCACCGCTGGCAGGTGGTATCTTAGCGGGGCGGTACAGCGCGAATGGGACGGGCACGCACTTCCCCGAAGGCTCCCGTGCGCAGCGCAGCGGCGCGATGTTCCAAGATCGTGTCACTGAACGGGGTTTGGACGTGGCGCAGCAGATCAGCGCGCTTGGACAGACACGCGGCCTAACGGCTTCGCAGTTCGCCCTGTTGTGGTGCAAAGATCAGCCGGGGATCACCGCGCCGATCCTTGGCCCGCGCACAATGGAACACTTGAATGATGCGCTCGGCGTCGCAGACAAGAAATTGGATGCGGAAGATCGCAAGGTACTGGATACCTTGGTGCATCCGGGAACGGCAGTGGCGGACTTCCACAACAGCAACGAGTGGATGAAAGCCCGCGTCCACTAGCCACGACGAAATCGAGATCGTAACGGATAGCAGAGCGTTTTCGGTTGAACGTCCGAAGACGCTCCGCTTCCTGAGTCGCCTTACTGAGTGACAGCCAGACCGTTTGATTCCGATCATAAAACCGATCATAAACGCCCATAAGCATGATCGGATTGCTCGTTTTTCTGCTCAGGGAATGATCGGAAAAGCATCGCGAAAACCACGTATGATCGATTTTATGATCGGAAGTTGAGCAGCCAAACCGATCACATATGATCGGATACACAGTTAGCGGTTGCGATAGCAACAGTGTCTTGTGCGCGATGTAGCAAATCAGACAGCTTGTTCAGTACAGTTCGACAAGGCGCAAAAATCACTAGCGCACTGCCCATCTTTAACCATTCTAAGCGAACATTTGAGTTGTGTCAAGGGCGTATCGCGTGCGTAAGGTGAATTGCTTAGATAATCACGCTGTACGCTAACTTACTCGGCTTCCGCTTCCTCTTCTGCGCCGCCGCTGCCTTCACCGAGTTCGCGATCCAGCATATACAGCCCCGGTGCGAAGTCCTTCACGCGGCGGAGTTTTTGCAGCGCGGTATCCACGACTTCTTCTTCCTCGACCTGCTCATCCACAAACCATTGGAGGAAACTGGCGGTGGCGTGATCATGTTCTTTAGTGGCGAGGTCAAGCAGCGCATTGATCGAGGCGGTCACGTTCTGTTCATGATGCAGCGCATCCTCAAACACAGCGAGTGGACTGCTCCATGTGGTCGTTGGTGCTGCCAGTGCCTTCAGGGTAACCCGTCCGCGCCGATGGTGGACGAAGTCGTAAATCTTCATGGCGTGTACCATCTCTTCCTCGGCATGGTGGCGCATCCACGCGCTGAAGCCCGTCAAGGCTTCGGCTTCGAAATAGGCCGCCATCGATAGGTAGGTGGTAAAGGCGTACATTTCCATATTGATCTGATCGTTCAGGGCGGCAAGGACTGTGTCGTTCATTGCTGTTCCTCACTGGAGTAAAACTAAAATTGCCGTTGCGGCGACAGTTTATCCCATCCCTTAGGCGTTCGTCACGATGCGGCGTTTTGAACTGCCAGTTTCGCTCATTGGCAGGGCGGGGAACCACACACTAAACGCCGTGCCGAGTCCTTCTACGCTTTCTACGCTGATCGTGCCGCTGTGTGCCTCCACGATCTGCTTGGTGATGGTCAGCCCCAGCCCCGCGCCGCCTTTGCGCTGGCGGCTCTTATCGACTTGATAGAAACGTTCAAAAATGTGTGGCAAATCGTCGGCGGGGATGCCCTCGCCCGTATCGCGCACTTTGACCAGTACGCCGTTATCCTTGGTCGTCGCGATCAGGGCGATGCTGCCGCCAGCGGGCGTGTGCTTGATCGCGTTGTCGATCAGGTTGGTGAACACCTGAATCAGACGGTCGCCATCGCCAGCAATAGTCGGCAGCGCGGGCACTTCTACGTTCAATTTGACGCCATGATCGGCGGCTTTGGGCGCTAACCGTTCGCCTAGCCCGCACAGCAGATCGGAAAGCTTGATGGTCTGCTTAGTCATGTCGAAGCGTCCGGCCTCGACCCGCGCCAGATCGAGCAGTTCTTGCACCATGCGGTTCATACGTCCGGCTTCGTCATTGATGATCGATGCCGCCTTCTGTGCCGCCGCCGGATCGGACGCCACACCATCCATGATGGCTTGCGAAAAGCCCTGAATCGAAGTCAAGGGCGTGCGCAGATCGTGCGTGACATTCGCCAAAAAATCGCGTTGGGCTTGCTGCGCCGCCGTGACTTCATCGGTCATGTGGTTGAAGGCTTGCGCGACAGTGCGCACCTCGACGGGGCCTTTGACGGGCGCACGCTGGTCAAGGTTGCCTTTGGCGACGGCGGCGGCAGCTTCGGATACCTTCTTGAGCGGGGAAGCCACCGAGCGCGTGATGATCACCGCGAGAATCACCGCGACAAACATGCCCACCAAACCAGCCTGAATGAGAGGCGCGGTCAGCGTTTCGCCGTAATCATCCAGCACCGCCGAGATCACTTCGGATTGGCGCGGCGGACGGAACGCTACGAAGTACGAATATTGACCGGAACGCAGCGACTCACCGACGAACATCCATGATGAACCATCCGGGGAACGCAAGTCCCCCTGAATCAATGGGATGGAGGTGTCAACGTCCACTCCTGCTAATGGTTGACTGCTCGTCAATTGGATCGGGCTGCCGTTCGCGTAACGCGCAGGGCCGACGGCAGTATCATGCACAATACGTTGTTCGTCATCCACCAGCAGGAGGCGTACTTCTTGTTTGCGCCAGATGAAGACGCCGTTGGTCAAACTGTTCATAACACCCCGCTGACGGAGCACTGAACGATTGACTTTGATATTGGTCAGGGTTTGATTACTCTCCACCTGATCCACCATAAACATTGCTAACCGCTTGTTGATGTCGTCGCGCTCAGGCTGTGTGGTACTCTGGCGTGTTTCGAGGAAGACGAACAGCGCCGTCGTGATCGCCGCCAACGTCAGCAACACAATCACGACGTAAGACAGGATCAGCCGTGTCTGAAGACTGGTAAATAGGCGTCTCATTTGGTTTCCAGCTTATAGCCTACACCCCATACCGTTTCAATCGTGACCGTCGCGCCTTCTAGCTTATTGCGCACATGCGCCACATGCACGTCAACGGTGCGCGTCTGCCCGTAGAAATCGAAACCCCAGACTAGATCGAGCAGTTTTTCGCGGCTCAACACGATCCCTTCGTGCTGCGCCAGCGTCAGCAGCAGATCGAATTCCTTGGTGCGTAGCTCGATCTCGCGGTTGCCGACGTGTACCGAACGACGCGCCGGATCGATTAGCACATCGCCAACCTGCACCGCGCTGGCGACCTCATTCCGGCGCGGTTCCACGCGACGCAGGATCGCCTTAATGCGGGCGACCAATTCGCGCGGGTTGAAGGGCTTGGTCATATAATCGTCCGCGCCCAGTTCCAAGCCCACGATCTTGTCTACATCGTCGTCACGCGCCATCAGCATCAGGATCGGGACATCGGACTCGGCACGGATGCGCTTGCACACCTGCCACCCATCGATTTTGGGCAGCATCAGATCGAGCACAATCAAGGCAGGGTGGTCGTTCTTGAAGCGGTCAAGGGCGGCTTGACCATCCCGCGCGGTGAGGATACGGAAATTATCTTGCTGCAAGTACAAGGTGGCGAGGTCGAGGATGTTTTGCTCGTCATCCACCAGTAGAATCGTCTCGTTTGCCATTGGTGCTCCGCCACTTGGTCAGGTGATAGGCATAAAAAAGCGTCGTCAACAACGCCAAGATAGTCACCATCACGCCCGCCGCGCCGCTATCGGGGATCAGGGTCGTGAGACCGCCGATCACCATCGAGAGGCCGCCGATGACGCCCAAAATGGCGACGGGCAGCGGCACTGGTTTTTCAAACAACGCTTTGAACACGGCCTTACTCCTTGAGTGTAGCACGCGGAGGTTAAGCGGTCGTGAGCAGGCGAGTTCTCCACGCGGGCTATTCGTATGCTAGGTAGTGTGCCACAGACGGAATTTCAACACAAGCCTAACTATTGGCTTACCGTGTCAGAGTTCGCTACAATGCGTGCTTAAGATTTCCAAAAAGCAGGTATACAGCGGGTGATGGTTGACGAGCTGGAAGCACTGGTAGGCTACGTATTTATTGTGGGTGGTCGCGCCGTCAGCGCAACGCCACCCGGTGCGCTCGTTGAGTTGCCGCCGCGTAAAGCCCCGCGCGGACGTGAACAGGATACTTTTTTCACGCTGATCACCCCTGCTGGCGCGGCGCAAGCACAAGCTGGCTTCTACGAGCAGATGGCAAAATTCGCCGCCGAATTGTATTTCCGCAGCAGCGGCAGCGTGACCAGCGGCCTGCGCGAAGCCATCAATGGCGTCAATGGTCAGCTTATCGACCACAACAAGATCGCGGGGCAGCGGTATGCGCTGAACATCGGCTGTCTGGTGCTGCGCGGGCACGAAGTCTTCACGGCGCGCACGGGCGAGTGCTTATGCCTGATCCGGCAGGATGACAGTTTCGTCACCTACCCTGAAAAGCTCAACGAACCGTATGCTGGCCCCGTGCTCGGTCACAGCCCGGTCTTGGATATTAAACTCTCGCGCCACGAAGTCACCAGCGGGCATGTGATGGTGCTGTCCGATCCCGGTTTCGGAGCCGCCGACCGCGAACGTCTCAACGTGGCGCTTGGTCAGGATGGCATCCAGAATGTGCTTGAGCAGTTGAAGCGGCTCGGCAGCCCGCAAGCACAAGCCATGACCGTCCAATTCACCTCCGCCGGATCGCCCGATCCCGTATTGATGAACACGTCCAGCAATCTGCGCATCATTCGCTCATCAAATGCGCCGACCGCCAAATCCGGTCTGCTGCCACTGAACAAGCTCAAGGCACGCACGGGCGATCTGCCGTTAGTGACGCCGCCAGCACAAACGCCGCCTACGCCAACGCCAGTCGCTACCGTCACGCCAACCGCGCCTGTGATCACGGAAGAAGCGCCGATCAAAACACCGCTCGGCGTGTCGCTCCCCGCCATCGAGCCACCGCCAGCCTCGCTGACGCCTAGCACGGAAGCCAGCCTGCTCGCGCCCATCGATGAGGACGCACCAACCGCCAGCGCGGAGATGGCTGCGGACGACGGAAGCAATCCGCTCACTGGCGAACAGGCGGAGACCACCGACGCCGAGACGACAACGTCGGAAGATGAGGCAGTGCTGCCGCCCAAACCGATCTCGGTCAAAGTGGTGGGCGCGACTGCCAATGTGCTAGAAAGAGTCGGGCAGGGCATGAACCGCGCCCTAGATCGGATGCTGCCCGAAGCGACCGAGAATGGCCCCAAAATCCCGTCGATGTTGGCGGCGGCGCTGGCGATCTTGATCCCCGTTGTGGTCGTCTTCGTGATCGTCGCCATGCGCCTGTCGCAGATCGATACCTCGCAGTTTGAGCAAATGGTGAACAGCGTGGTCACCGCTGCCGAGCAAGCCCGCACGATCCCCTTGGAAGACGAGAAAAACGCGCGGACGGCATGGCTAGGCGTCATGCAGCGGATTGAAGACGCCGAGAACACCACCGGACGTACCAACGATCCCACCCTCGCGGCGATTCGCGGAGAAGCACAAGGCATCCTCGACCGTTTCGCCAAGGTTACGCGGCGCGAAATCGTGCCGCTGCGGGGCTTCGATGGGACAGTTTCTTTGAAGGGCGTGGTTGTCCGCGCTCAAACCGACATGTACACGCTTGATCTCGCCAACAGCGCGATCTGGCATGATCGGCTCAACCCCAACGACAAGAGCATCGTCCGGCGCAGTTCGGCGGCGGTCGTGGTCAAGGGGCAAGCGGTGAGTTCGTTTTCCGTGCGCGATCTGGTGGATATGGCGTGGATGGCGGATGGCAGTTCCAAGAATCGGATCGTCGCGCTCGATTCGCAGGGCATTCTGGTCACCTATTCGCCCGTTTTTGCGCCCGCGACGGCAGTCCGCTTGACGGGCGTCGAGCAGTGGGTCAAACCCGTCGCCATGACCGTATGGCGCGATCGGTTGTACGTGTTGGACGTGGGTGCAAACCAGATTTGGCGCTACACACCTGTCGGCGCATCCTACCCCAACCAACCGGACGCCTATTTCGAAACGCCGCCCGATCTGACGAATGCCGTCGATCTCGCCATCGACTCCACCCCCGGCAACGTCTACATCCTGTTTTCGGATGGCTCGATCAAGAAATACCTCGGCGGGACGGAGCAACCATTTGCCTATGGTGGAATGCCGGAAGACAGCTTGAAGGAAGGCGCGAAGATGTATCTTGATGCGGACTCAACCTTCCCCGCGCTGTACATCGTTGATCCGCGCGACTTTGCGATCTATCAGGTCACGCTGCGTGGTCAGTTCCAGCACCGTTTCAAGGCCAGCGATACACAAGCCTTCCGCAATCTGACGAGTGTATTCGTGGACGGGGATGATGTCTACGTAACGACCAGTACGATGCTGTACTACTTCTCGATGGCGGATGTGCGTTTGAGCGCGCCGTCGCCTTAACTCACGATAGCGCGATCTTGCCGTTCACGATAATCGTGTCCGAAGGCGCATCACTGCCCTTGGCAGGTTCCACGGTGATGCGTGCCCATGTGTAATTGTCAATCGGCTCCGTGATGTGGAAAAGATAGGCGGCTTTGCCCGTGTCATCAATCGTGAATGTACCCGCGCTGATGCGTGCTTCACCGCGCGTCAACCATAATTGATAGGTCGTATCCGACGCGAGCTTGGGCAACCCCTGTGCATACAGCAGCCCGATCTGGCTTTCCGCGTTCCACATCAAGACAGCGGTGGTTTTGCTGCTCTCCTCGGAAGGGGGCAGGCGTACCCAGCGTAAGCCATCCGTATTGGCGATCACGAAAGCTTGATCTACTTGTTGCTGGTTCATCAATTGCGTGAGCAGTTCCGTCTGACGGCGGTTGAGGTCTTCCGTGCGCAAATACCAGAACGCATTCGTGAGAATCAGCGCGACGAGCGCCGCCGCCACCAGCCACATCGGGCGTAGCTGCCAGCGTCGAGGTGTCGGCGTGACCTGCAACGTCGTCGTGACGGCGGCAGGTGGCACACTTGGGCGGATTTCTACCGGCGCGGGCGTGGCGATAGCTGCCATCAAGCGATCACCGAGCGCGGCAGACGGCTCGATCTGCGGGACAGACGCTCTCATTTCTGTTTGTAGACGCTGAAAATCTGCCAGTTGGAGGGCGGCATCCGGGCACGCGGGCAAGTTCGCTTCCACGAAACGCGTTTGTTCAGGATCAGTCAACCCAAAAGCATACTCGGCAACGAGTTCTTGGATGTCATCACAATTTGGTATCGCGTCGGTCTGGTTATTGGGTCTCATGAGTTGATTCTACACTTCATACTATTGATCATTATACGTTCATCTAAGACCTAGTAGATGTTTGTCGCGAAGATTCCATCCATAATTCACGCAATTTTTGTAATCCGGTACGCAATCGCGTTTTGACTGTCCCTAAGGGCAGTTGCGTTTTGTTGGCGATGTCGCTATGACTCATACCCTGAAAAAAAGCCAGCTCAATCAACGAGGCTTGCTCAATCGGCAACTGCGTCATCAAGGTATGCAGCATAATCCCGTCTTGCCAGCCCGAATCTTCCGGCAAAATCGTACGCTGTTCTTCGATCTCGTCAATCGAATCCGAATGCAAGGCGGGTTGGCGCATCTCTTGCCGCAAACGATCAATCGCGGTGAAATGTGTGATCGCCAGTAGCCAATTCTTCAGATTGCCTTTCTTCGGATCCCACTGCGTTTTTTGCCACCAAACCTTTAGCAGGGTATCTTGGGTCACCTCTTCAGCCAACGTCACATTATCTAAAATCCGGTAGGCAAGGCTGTAAATGGCCTTCCCATACTGCTGATAAACAGCCTGAAATGCTTGCTGATCGCGCATGGCGATCCGATTCATGGTTTCAACATCATCGAACTGTGAAGGCATGACGTTCACTCCGCGCACGAGTCTAGCAAGTCACCGCATCCATGCAAAATGACTCATTCCAAAAACTCATCCGAACTGATAAATCCAAAATCATAAGTCCAATCGATTAGCATGGTAGTGGGTGCGCACCCCATTTTCTCTGTGGATTGTGACCAAATCGCGAACGATAGGGAGTTTTCATGTCTAAGTTCAGAACTTTACTCATCTTACTGGCAGTGACCCTAGCTTTCGGTTCTCTTTATGGCGTTGCTGCGCCCGCTACCGCTCAGAGTGCATCCTTGATTACGGTGATGACCTCGGACACGCTCGGTAAGTATCTCGCTGGTGAAAATGGGATGACGCTGTACAGCTTTCCCCCAGACGGCATCAACGAGAGTAACTGTTACGACAAGTGCGCCGAGGCGTGGCCTCCGCTCATCGTAGACAGCGCCGATAAAATCACGGCGGATGCAAGCATCCCCGGCACGTTTGGCACTGCCACCCGTAAAGATGGCAAGTTGCAGGTAAGCTACAACGGTATGCCGCTGTACTACTGGGCACGCGATGCCAAAGCCGGCGACACCACCGGTAACCGCGTCGGGCGCAACTGGTGGGTCGTCCCGCCAGCGACCGTGTACGCCGCCACGAATCCTAAACTTGGTTGGGTACTCGCTGGCTCCACGGGCATGACTCTGTACACCTTTAAAAAGGATACACCCGATACCAGCAATTGCTACGATCAGTGCGCCACCAACTGGCCTCCGCTGACCGTCAAGAGCGAAGCCGATGTCGTACCCGGCATCAATTTGCTTGGCAAGCTCGGCACCACTACCCGCAAAGATGGCGCGATCCAGCTAACCTACAACGGTTGGCCTCTGTACTACTGGAAAGATGATAAGGCGCTCGGTGATGCCAATGGTGAGGGCGTCGGTGATGTGTGGTACAGCGTGCCCGTCGAGACGGTGGGCGTTGCCAGCAGCGCTGACATGGGCGATCATCTCGTTTCGTGGGACGGCATGACGCTGTACACGTTCGCCAAGGATAGCGCTGGCATGAGCGCTTGCTCTGGTGACTGTGTGAAGAACTGGAAGCCCTATACCGTCCGCGCTATTGACCGTCTTGCGGCGGGCACAGGCGTGATGGGCAAGTTGGGCACGATCACGCGGGAAGATGACAAGAGCTTGCAGGTGACCTATAACGACATGCCGCTGTACTTCTTCGCCAAGGACGTCAAGCCCGGCGATGCGTCAGGCGTCAGCGATGTGTGGCCTCTCGCCAAGCCATAACCAATTTCGGCTCTAGCGTTAGAGCTAATCAAACAGAAAGGAGCGTACCCCCCGTATGCGCTCCTTTCTGTTGCGGCGTTCTTACTTCTCGACATCGCGCCGAGATGTCTCCCACGCGGCCAGCAGCATGGCCACCAGACTGCCGATCACGCTGATGGCAATGCTCGTCGCCGCCACCTCCCACTTGATCGGGCTGCCATTAAGCATCCGGTCAAGGCCAGAAGCGAAGAAATTGGCGGGCAGCGACCACGGAAACAGGCGGGGCCACCAATCGCTGCGTTGCGCAATCAGCGTGTTGAGCAGGAAGGCCAGCAGCCCAAAGCCGATGGCAGGCCCGAAACTGGCGAAGCGCACCGCCATCCACAGATGCAACGAAATGATTAGCCACGAAGCCAACCACGTCATCGCCGCCATACCGAGCAAATCCGCCAGCGGGATCGCCACATCAAAGCCGTAATCAGGCTTCAGCGAACGCAGAATCAGGCCAGCCAGAATCACCGAACCAATCACGACGAGTTGACTGAGGCCGAATAGGGCGATGGCGATGATCTGCTTGGACACGTAAATCGAGCGGCGCGAAATCGGCAGCGCGAAGAGATGCTTCCACATGTTGTTGTTATGTTCGGTGCTTGCCAGCAGCGCCGTCGTCAAAGCGACGAAGAAGGGCAGCAGCACCGACCAGAAGCTGATCATCGAGGCGGCGGTGTCCAACCACGCGTTGATTGGGCGGCTGGTGTACGGCGAGGTCATGCTGGCGACAGTGACCAAGCCGCACATGATGAAGGGCAGTACGGTCACCGTAATCGGTGCGGTGTTGTTATGTAGTTTGACGAGTTCCGCCCGCACAGCGCGGATCACGGATGGGGTTTGTCGGGTCGTTGCGATGGTCGTCATGATTAGTGTGTCTCGGTTTGCTCAGGCTGTTCGCCCGTGAGTTGTAGGAAGATGGTTTCTAGACTAGGCTGCACAAGGCTCAGATGATAGACATCGATGCCTTGCTTGATCAGCGCGGTGTTGATGGTGGCGGCGTCGGCTTCGCTGGCGGCTTTGACGTTGACGTGCCCATTTTGCGAGATCACCTGCCAGCCTGTCTTTTGCAAGATAGTCGCCGCTGCTTCGGGCTGCCGTGCGCCGATGTGTAGATACGTCGGGCGCTGCGCTTGGAGCGCTTCCAACGTGCCTTGGAAGATCAGATTACCTTTGCGTACGATGCCAAGATGCGTGGCGACCTGTTCGACTTCGCTGAGTAAATGGCTGGAGACGAATACGGTGATACCGTGCTGCTGCGGCAAGCTGCGGATCAACTCGCGCATCTCGTGAATGCCCGCCGGATCGAGGCCGTTGGTTGGTTCGTCAAGCATGAGCAGATCGGGTTCATTGAGCAGCGCCAGCGCCAACCCTAGCCGCTGTTTCATGCCCAACGAATAGCCTTTGGTGACGCGGTCGGCGTCGGCGGTGAGGTTGACGATGCTCAACACGCGGTCAATATGCTTTTTGTCAGCGTCCAACAATCGGCGCGTCACTTCCAAGTTTTCGCGTCCCGTCAGGTGCAGATATAGCGATGGCATTTCCACCAGCGAACCAACACGCCGCAGCAAGTTGAGGCGGGCGGGCGTGTGGATATCTTCACCAAATAATCTGACCGTGCCTTCGTCGGGCGTGATCAAACCGAGCAACATTCGGATGGTGGTCGTCTTGCCCGCACCGTTCGGGCCGAGGAAGCCGTAAACGCTCCCCGCTGGCACCTTGAGATCGAGCTTATTGACCGCCACTAGAGTCTTATACCGTCGAGTCAATCCAGTTGTTTGGATGATGGTCTGGTTGTTCATGGCGCATCCTAGTGAAGTAGGGCGGAAAGTGTTGCTCTCCGCTGCGAATACTCCTACTGTATGCCCCTCTTGTCGTCAGAATATCGCGAATTTGTCGCGAATTTGTCGCAATTTTCAGCGCGGGGTGTTATGGAGAATCGATACACGCTTGCCGATCATCTAACTGCACTGTCGATCTACAGTGGTCTTCCGAATTGCGCTACATCGTTATATGTCAAAGTGCATTTTGAAGAGGTAACATTTATTACCTGTTTGCCAAAGCATTCCCCCTTAATCTTTGCCTTATGGGGTCAACGCTGTTGCTATTGTGTCCTCTCCATAGGCCCAAAACCAAATAGATTAAGGGGTAAATCGTATGTCCTTGCTACCTTTCGTTTCATTTGTTTTCTGTCTCATCTTTGCTGCGTTCGTTTTCAAACGTTATTCCACCCATCGAACTCCTCATAGCTTGCTGTGGGGCATCGGTATTCTGTTTTATGGGGTGGGCAATTTCTGTGAAGCGTATTACGGCACATTCGGCTGGGATCCGCTGATTTTCCGGCTGTGGTATTTATTCGGTGCGATCTTAGTAGCAGCGTGGCTTGGGCAAGGCACGGTGTACCTGCTGGCGCGTCGTCGGGTAGCCCATGCGTTGATGGTGATCCTCGTCTTGGGTTCCCTCTATGCGGCGTATCGCATCTTCGCGGCTGATCTAGACCCCGCGTTGATGATCGCCAACGCACACAGCAGCGTGGAGTTGAACGGCTACGCCATCGTTACACCCGGTGTGCGCACCTTGACACCGTTTTTTAATATTTACGGAACAATAACCCTAGCGGGCGGCGCTGCGTATTCAGCATGGCTTTTCTGGCGCAAGCGTGTATTGCTCCACCGCACCATCGGGAACATCCTGATCGCGGCAGGCGCGATGGCTCCTGCGTTGGGCGGTACCTTTAGCCGTCTGGGAATGCCAAGTTTGCTCTACATTGCGGAATTAGTCGGTATATTGCTGATGCTGGTGGGCTTCTTACGTGCGACTAGTCCGCTGAATAATACCGTCAATGAAAAGCGCCCTGTTTCAGCAGACGGGATTGTCCGCCGCTCCCTCCATACTTGATCGACGCTTCAACACAAGCCGGGTAAGGCTGTGCGCACAACCTTACCCGGATCAATATTCTCAACATCCAAAATTCCACGCACATCCCTGCTACAATAGGCGCTGTTTAGGCGTCAGGCACACAAGGGAGCGACACACATCGTGGAACGCATCACATCAACCCATCAGCGGCGGTGGGTTAGCTGGCTTGCAATTATCCTTGTGTTGGCCTTTTTCCTTTCGCGCCTCATCGCCATCGACCTTTTCCCACCCTTTTTGGACGAGATGCAGCACGTTCACGAAGCCGAGTTAAGCGCCCAAAGCAGTCCGTTCGCGTTCACGGGCGAAGGCCGCATCTTCACGCTGTGGTGGTACATGCTGTACCAACCCTATCGCGCTGCTCCGGTATGGCTCCCACGCGTAGCGACGCTGTTAGCCGTGCTGCCCGGACTCGCCGCCGTGATCGCCATCGGACAGTTAGCGGCGGGACGGTGGGGCGCGGCCTTCGCTGGACTAGCGTATCTATTCAGTACGAGCAACTTTTTCTTCGAGCGTCTCGCCCTTGCCGATCCCATTTCCGGCTCGGCGGTGCTAGTTGCGCTGTGGCTCGCCTATCGATTATCACGCCGTGCCAAGTTCCAAGACGCGATCCTATGTGGAGTCGCGCTGTTCGTTGCGGTTGGCGCAAAGGCCACCGCCCTACCGTATCTTGGCATCCCGTTGGCGGCGGCACTAACATTGCATCCGCAGGGACGTTCATGGCGTGAGAATGCACGTTGGGGCGTGATCGCGTTGATCACAGGCGTCGGTCTAATCGTGCTATTCACGTTGGGGCTGCGGCTGCGGGGCTATACGCCGTTTGGCTTCATTGAATTGTATAACTCACAGGCAACGACGCCCATCCTAACCAGAACCATGCAAAATATCGCAGATTTTGCGGCATGGTTCTCCTCCTATACGGGCATCCTCATGTTTGGGCTGCTGCTCATCGCGTTGGTTGGTCTGATGCTGCGACGACAGTTCTTCTTCGCGTTGTGTCTGTTCGGCCCCGCGTTGGTATTCTGGATCAACGAGCGTCAATATACACGCTATTTCGTCGCCCTCACCGTGATCTTTTTGCTCGGTGGCGCGGTTTTCCTCGCGCAGTTGATCAAACGCCAGCATCCTGCCGTCAAGTTAATCGTGCTCATCGGGATATTGATCTGGGGTAGCTTGCAATGGCTGCCGTTTGCTTGGGATAGCTACACCGCTCCTGAACGGCTCTGGTTGCCGCGTCGGGATTATCTTGAATACATTGCGTCAGATGCATCCGGCTTCGGCCTCCCAGAAGCGAAGGAAGCCTTGATTGCGCTGCACCCCACCGAAGTGATCGGCATCTTCTCGAACTGTCGGGCGCTGCGTTATCTGGCGCTGCAAGACTTTACCGTAACCTGCCCGACGCTTAACCCAAGCGGGCAAGAAATCGAGAATCTTGCCGCGCTCCTTGCGAACAGTCGGGAGGCAGGCAAGTATGTCGTATATGAACCACTCCCTTACGTACCAAGCCGTGATCGCATCCCCGGTCAGTTGATAGCGACCTTTTTGCGCCCGAACGTTGATTCCCCGCCCACCGCCGTCTTGCTTTATGCGCTAGCGCCTTGATAACGCGGGCGCTGTGACCAACAAAAAACGCCCCAAGCATTTACTCGGAGCGTTTTCATCGTCTGGTTGTGGTTGGCGGCTGTTACTGTGCTCCCGCTAACTGACTAGCATCGGGGACACCCATCGATGCCAGCGACGGATCGGTTGGCACGCGTTCGATCCAGTAGGAGAACTTGCTGGATTGATCGGTGCGCAGTTTCGTTAGCCAATCGTCAAACGTCTTCGAGACTAAGGTATCGGCTGCATCGGGCGTCAGCGGGCGTACTTGCCGCGCTGTCACCTGAATGATATGGAAGCCGTAATTTGGCCCGTTCTTGGACGTGTCGATGGGGCCGATGACCTCGCCTACTTTGGCTTTCCAGATCGCGTCTTCGAATTCAGGAACGTACACACCTTTGCCCTGCCAGCCGAGTTCGCCGCCGTTCGCGCCACTGCCGGGGTCCTGTGACACCGACCGCGCGAGGTCAGAGAACGACTCGCCGCCCTGCAACGCTTTCAACACATCATTCGCTTCTTCCTGCGTCTTGACGAGGATATGGCGAACATTGAGCTGTTCTTCTTCCGTAGGCGTATCCGTGCCGAGTTCTTTCTTAGCGATTTCAGCCTTAACTTTTTTACTCAAGGCTTGCTCATAGAAAATCTGACGCAGTTCGGCCTGCGAGAAGCCAACCGCCGTTGCCGCGGCATCGACATAATCTTTATTGTTTTGATCATAATCAGCGCGGCGAGTTGCCAGTTCTGGCGTTGTCGTCGGCAGACCCGTTGGCAGCGGAGTAATGGTCATCGTCGGCGCGATCGTCGGCGTGGCTGTTATGTCCACCGTCGTTGGCGTCAGCGTAATAGTGGGCGTTGGCGACGGTGTTGCCGATACCAGTGGTGTCAGTGTGAGTGTTGGTGAGGGTGTGATCGTCGGCGTCGAAGGATTCGGATCGAAGCCGAAATACGAGAATGCTTCCTTATCCACATCCTCATCCGTTACCTTGATCCCGTTCGCGTCCGCGTACTGCTGGATCAGCTTGGCGTTGATCATATCATCCAACACGCGC
The DNA here is from genome assembly GCA_019637615.1 of Anaerolineae bacterium. GTDB lineage: Bacteria > Chloroflexota > Anaerolineae > Aggregatilineales > UBA2796 > JAHBVK01. The sequence continues at coordinate 84,755 of JAHBVJ010000024.1, forward strand.
TGCCCCATCTGCGTCGGGAACTGTAATTCTTGATACAGCGACGCATAGGGCGATCCCTGCTGGGTCAGCAGGGATGGATAAATCTGAGCAATCTGTGCCACTTGCTGTCCGGTGCGCCAGCGTTCAAAGCGGACGCGCGCCTGAAAATCGCGCGTCGAGATGTTTTGACCGTTGACCGTGGCGACAGGTTGATTGGGGGTGATCACCCCGTCAACCAATAGCGCCACACCGAGAATCAGCGCGATTACGCCGCCGATTACGCCGGAGATGATCAGAACGAGCCGATTAACCTCTGCTTCACGCTGTGAGCGAGGTTTAAATTTGCGCCCAGAAGACGAATACTTACTTGCTTTGGGCGTGCCTGTTGTCCGATTTCTATTGAGGGACATTGCGTTTTCTACCCCGTTTCGCTACCTGCGTTGTGCTACGTTGACCGTCGCGTGGTCGCTCGGTTAATCTCCGCGACCAGTATCACCTTCGAAGGGCAGCAGCGCCAAGTGACGAGCCTGCTTGACCGCCACCGCCAACCGGCGTTGGTGACGAGCACAGGTGCCTGTCTGACGGCGTGGGCGAATCTTGCCATTATCGGTCAAGAAACGGCGCAGCATGTCTGACTCTTTGTAGCTGATCACCTTGCTCTTGTCCGCGCAGAACGCGCAGATTTTAGCACGGCGAGAAAAACGGTTTTGGGGCCTACCACCCTCTACGAGTTCATCTTGATTGTCGAAATCTGCCATGATTGTTATGTGCTCCTTATGCAGCTACCCACTAAAAGGCGTAGTTGCCGTCATCTTCTGCTTCATCATCTTCATACGAATAGTCAACCGTGCCGCGTCGATCCCCCAGCACGATCATTTCGTTTGCCACCAATTCCGTCCGATAGTGGCGTTTGCCTTCTTCGTCTTCCCAGCCCCGTGTTTGTAAGCGACCTTCGACGTAGACTTGCTGGTCTTTGCGCAGGTGAGATTTGCAGATTTCTGCAAGGTTTCCCCACGCCACCACGTTGAACCATTCCTGTTCTTCGCGGCGTTCGCCATCGGCGCTTGTCCATGTGCGGGTAGTGACGACGCTAAAGCTCGTGACGGGGCGACCACTGGGGGTATAACGCATCTCTGGATCGCGCCCTAGATGCCCGATGATCATTACTTTGTTTAAGCCACGGGCCATGATGCTGCCTGCTCCTTCGCGCTACGGACTACTCACCAACGCGGATGAGCAAGTAACGCAGCATGTGCGCAGCCAACTTTAGGTTGCGCTCTAGTTCGGGAAGGGCTTTCTGTTCAAGTTCGCAATCCAACGACACATAATGACCTTCGTTGAATTCAGCGATGCTGTAGGCGAGGCGGCGGCGACCCCAGTGATCGGTCTTGACCACTTTGCCGCTTGATTCTTCGACCCAGCCTTGAACCTGTGATACGACGCCATTCAGCTCTTCTTCGTTCACATCGGTGGCTACGATAAATGTGAGTTCATAGGTACGCATATGGGAGTTTGTAATCCTTTCCCCGGGATTGCCTTCATGGCGGCAGTGCGCTGCCTGAAAGCGGAAAGCGTTATTTGCTCATTCACTTTCGTGAAATTTGAGCCTAGCTAGTTTACCCGTAACCAGTTCCGCTTACAAGGGTAGGAATCGAATTAGGGGGTTGAGGCTCATCGGAATTGCGAAGATTCAAACACGTAACAAACTAATCGACCAGTTAATAATCCTCGCACAAATCTCATTTGATGCTATTCTATTACAGATCAGTTCATCCAACATATTGATAGTTTGCGTGGAGAGTCTATGAAATACCAGCGTCATACACCTACGATGGTTCGTATTCTCCTCATCATCGTCATAATTGTAGCAACTGTCGTTGGCATTTCTCAGTCTAGCAACACCAAGGCTGATGAACTTCTGAGCAAACAACGCGACGCTGCCGACATGCTACGCAAAACCGCCAACGGCGCAACAGTGCGTGTGATCGCCACGCTAAAGGGCAGCTTCCGACCCGAAGCTGTAATCGGGGTTGCAGGCACTCAAAGTCAGCGTGGCACAATCCAAGCACTTCAAAACAGCATTTTAGCAACGCTCAGTGCGACAAAAGCCAAATATCAGGTGATCACGCAGTTTATTGTCTTCCCGCTGATCACGCTGGAAGTGGATCAGGCAGCGCTGCAAGCTTTGATCGCCTCGCCTGACGTGGCAACCTTGCAAGAGGACGAACTGAGCAGCCCGACCGACCTCAGCTCAAACAACGTGATCGGTGCCCCCACGGCATGGTCGAGCGGCTATGATGGCACCGGCTGGACGGTCGGCATTCTCGACACGGGTGTGCAAACGACGCATCCCTTCTTTACGGGCAAAATTGATGCAGAAGCCTGTTTTTCCACGACCAGCGCGGCAAATTCCAGCGAAACATTATGTTCCAACGGACAGTCTACCTCTGGCAATAATCCCGGCATGACGGGGACAGGCGCTGGCGTTAACTGCGACATTTCGATCAGTGGCTGCGAACACGGTACCCACGTGGCGGGTATCGCGGCAGGCAAAGATTATTCAGGTGGCCCCGGTTATAGCGGTGTCGGACGCGGCGCGCACATTATCGCGATACAGGTCTTTTCCAAGTTCACCACATCGGGTTTCTGCGGCGCAACTGTCCCCTGTGTATTGTCCTATAGCAATGACCAATTGGCGGCTCTTCAGTACATTTATACAACTCTGCGCGTCGGGCTGAATGTCTCCTCGCTCAACATGAGTTTAGGTGGCAATACCAAGTTTACCTCTGCATGTGATACGAATAGTCTCAAATCTGCTATCGATAACTTGCGTGCCGTTAACATCGCTACCGTGATCGCGGCGGGCAATAACGGCTTTACGGATGGCTTAAGCGCGCCCGCTTGTATCTCAACCGCGATCAGTGTCGGGGCAACCAATGACGCCGATGCGGTCGCTTCGTTTTCCAACCGTGCCAGTTTCATGAGTATCTACGCTCCCGGTGTCTCCATCGACTCATCTGTGCCGAACAACACGTTCGCTAATCTGCAAGGCACATCGATGGCGGCACCGCATGTTACTGGTGCGTGGGCGGTCATGATGCAGCGCAAATCCAGTGCTACAGTCACGGAGGTGCTCACCGCGCTTCGCAATAACGGTGTCTCTATCACGGATAGCGGGTTCACCGTGCCGCGTCTCAAGCTGGATACGGCGGTCTTGTCGCTCGTCACGCCCACGCCAACTGCGACTAGCACGTTTACGGCAACTGCCACCAAGACCAACACCCCGACCGCGACGAATACTGCAACTAGGACAAACACCCCAACGGCAACCAATACGCCGTCTAACACGCCGACCAGTACGTCTACGAACACGCCCAGCGCGACGAGTACATTCACGGCGACGGCAACCCATACGAACACAGCAACCAGCACCTTCACGGCGACGGCGACCAATACACCGACGGCAACGGCAACCAACACGTCAACGTACACGCCCACCGCCACCAGCACACCAACCAACACGCCAACCAGTACCTTTACCTTCACTAACACGGCGACGGCGACCAACACCAATACACCTACCAGCACCTTCACGCCTACCCACACCGCTACATCCACTGACACGCCGACGAGCACCTTCACCTTTACCAACACGGCGACGGCGACCAACACCAGCACACCAACAAGCACCTTCACGCCGACTCATACGCCGACCGTTACTGATACGCCAACGGAAACGTTGACGCCCACCAACACGTTTACGGCGACGAATACGGCGACGCCGAGCGATACGCCAACGATAACCTTGACACCTACAGAGACATCGACGGCAACCAATACGCCTACACCGTCAAGCACGTCAACACCAACGAGTACGCCGACGCCAACTTTGACGCTAACCGCCACAGCGACCAGCAGCCCGACGGCAACGCCATCACGGACTCCAACGGCAACCGCTACGCTGTTCGTTCCGACAGCAACGGCGACCGCCACTGGCACGATTGTCGCGCTGCATCAAGACACCATCGGCATTTTCCGTCCGAGTGTGAGCACTTTCTATTTCCGTAACTCGAATACAACGGGCTTCGCGGATAGCACAGTAACCTTTGGTTCACCGACCTATCTGCCCGTTACGGGCGACTGGAATGGTGACGGCATCGACACACCGGGTGTGTACAACAGCGCTACGGGTCAGTTCTACCTGACCAACAGCACGGGTAACCCTGCTGTACTCAGCTATGCTTTCATCCTCGGCAACCCCGGCGATCTACCTATCGCGGGCGACTGGGATGGTGATGGTCACGACTCGGTCGGTGTCTACCGTCCGTCCAACGGCCTGATCTACCTGAAGAACAGCCTTACCACGGGCTTTGCCGACTTCACGATGGTGCTCGGCAGTCCCGGCGATGTTGGGATTGCGGGCGACTGGAACGGCGACGGCAAAGACAGCCCCGGTGTTTATCGTCCATCCAACGGCGTTTTCTATCTGACCGACCAGATTTGCAATTGCAGTGTGTTCGCGGATTACCAGCTCGCGTTCGGCGTTCTCGGTGATACGCCCTTCACGGGCGATTGGAACGGGGATAGCAAGAGCGGCATCGGTGTCTTCCGTCGCAGCAACGGGCTAACTTATCTCAAAAACACGCTAGTGACGGGCTTCGCTGATTCCGACTTTGTCTTCGGCGTTACCAATGATTATCCATTGGGTGGATATTGGGTACGCGTCGCCGCGCCGTCAGGAGTTGGCGAGGTCGCGCCTACCTTCATCCCTAACCCGTAAGATCATCGCAGCATAGGGCGGAGTACATCTCCGCCCTATGGAATACATGCGCAATAAAAAGCCCCGTTCTCAGGTAATGAAAACAGGGCTTTTCATTTGTCTGTCCTGAGGAGTTGTCACTCAGGCATCGCGACGGGATGTTCAGCCGCACCATTCGTCGGCTTGATCGACGCCTGTTCGGGCGCGGCTTCGTTCTCGACCTCGGCCTCGCTCACCGGGTGCGGTAAAAAGCCAAATTCCTGTGCTTGTTTCTCGTACATCTCCGCACCAGTAACCTGCGTGATCGGGCTTTTCACCATCGAGAAATGATGCTCGATATGCTCATGAATATTCTCGTCCGTCACCTGTTCAGCGAGGTGAATGGCATACGCCACGCTGGCGATCACGCTCCATGCTTCGCGCCGATCCACATCGTCATGATACAGCGCATCGCTGGTATAACTGCGGGCGATGAATGCTTCTGCATCGAGCAGATTCAGCAGGCGTTCTTCCTTCTCGCTGGTCATGCTGATGCCGTGTTCGGACAAGAATTTTGGCTTTTTGCTTTCATCTAGCCACACGCGGACATAATCGTTACGCAGTTGCCACGGTTCTGCACTAGCCGTATAAGCGGCTTGTTGATACAGATCATCCACGGCGTTCGCGGCAGAGTCCAGTGCATGAACGAAAGCAGGTTTCCAGCGGCTATCCCCGATGGTGCATTCACAACCGGTCAACCAGCGGGCGAGACCGTGATAGCAGTTCCACGAGCTAAATGGCTTGATCTCGATATCATATTTGGGTGGGTTATCGCGGATATATTCATCCAACGTCACCACATGATACCCGACCGAGGAAGCCTCATATTCCAGCAAATAATGCAAGAACTGTTCTTCCCCGATGTGATGATGCCCGAAGGTCTCGCCATCGACGGCAATCAGCGTCAACTGCCCGCCGCGACGACTGGAAAGCTGGTTGCGTGCCCAGTGCCCCGCGCCGCCCACATTCTGGATGTTGAACGACAAATCGTTGGAAAGTTCATCATTGCGAATATACGCTGCAATCGAGCGTCCGCCGCCCAGATCGACGTTGTATGGCCCTGCGCCATCGACCATATCGCCGCTCTTCACTTGCCCTTGCGCCAGAATCACGTAGCGATAACCGAGCGACGCAGCGATCCGCAGCGTCGTCATATCGACCGCCATTTCTGGCAACCACAAACCTTGTGGCTCACGTCCATAATATTGGCGGAAGGCTTCGCGTCCCCAATATAACTGCATCGTGATGTCACGCGGCTTCAGCAGCGGCAAAATCGCATGATACAGCGGCGTGCCGACGGCGTTGCCCGCCTTCTTTTGCTGGCGGCTGATCCGTTCCGCACGCACGATGCGGTCAAAGGTCTCCGGCGCGCGGCGCTTGAGCCAACCCATCAGGGGTTGGCCTATATCAAAGCTGATCCGTTCGAAGTTGCCCATTTCGGCGTTAGGCCGATACGACTCCGCTGTTGCTCGTTCATTCCAGTTACGGAATTCGCCCGCACTTGGCTCCGTACCGATCTGACCAGTTGCAGGGTTGCCACGTGGTGGTTGATCAAAATGGGCATGGATACATAAATATCGATTGCGAGACATCTGAACGTCTCCTCACTAGGACTTAGCGGCTTTCTTTTCGTTGAACAACTTCTTGCCGTTCGGGACTATCTTGTCAGTGACATATTCTTCGAAATCTTCCGGCCCCAAATCGGTGCCGATCACGACATTGCGACCAAGCGTAAAGCCTGCGGGAATGCGTGCATTCTTACCGATCACGGTGATTCCCAGATCGCCCAACTCTTGGATCTTACCAACTTTAGCGCCGTGCCCGATCACGGCCTGTTTATCGATGATGCAGCGCTCTACTACAGCGCTTGCCTCAATGTATGAGTCGGTTAGGATGATCGACTCGCGGATGACTGCCTTTGGCCCGACATACACCCCCGGCGAGAGGATGCTGCGCTCGACCACCGCGCCTTCACAGATGACGACGCCGTTGGTGATCATGCTGTTCTTGATCACCGCGCCTTGTTCGATCACGCTGGGCGGACGTTCCTCACTGCGCGTGTGGATTACCCAATCACGGTTATTCAAACTCAACGCAGGGGGCCGGTTCAGCAAATCCATGTGGGCGTCCCAATACGCATCAACCGTTCCCACATCCACCCAATACCCTTGGAAGGGATAGGCGAAGACCTTCATATTTTGCGCCACCATACGGGGGATGATGTCCTTACCGAAGTCGTGCGAGGAAGACGAACGCGCCGCATCTTCCGTCAGCATTTTTTCAAGCACTTGGGTACTAAACACATACACGCCCATACTGGCATTATTGCCGGGGGGATTGGCGGGCTTTTCTACAAAATCTTTTACGTGATTTTTGGAATCGACATCAAGGATACCAAATCGGTTGGCTTCATCCATTGGCACTTGGATCGAACACACCGTCATGTCCGCGCCTTTACTGATGTGATAATCAACGAGTTCGCTGTAATCCATCTCGTAAATATGATCGCCTGAAAGAACCAGCACATAATCAGCGCTGCCGCGCACCACGAAATTCAAGTTTTGCCAGACCGCATCTGCCGTGCCAATGTACCAATCGGTGTCTTTTCGCCCCTTAAACGGCTGCAACAGTTGCACACCGCCCGTGAAACTGCGGTCAAGATCCCACGGTTGCCCCCGACCAATGTGATCGTTCAAGCTGTGGGGACGATATTGTGTCAGAATAACCACATCGAAGATGCCGGAATTAACACAGTTGCTTAACGCGAAATCGATAATTCGGTACTTACCAGCGAAAGGGACGGCAGGTTTGGCGCGTTTAGCGGTCAGAACGCTCAACCTTGTTCCTTCTCCACCGGCTAGGATGACTGCGCGTGTTTTCATTCCTCGTTCACTCCTAAAACAGATTTAAGTTTCGTACTTAATCAACCTACTTTCATTATAGGCGCAAGTCCGGCTTTGTGCCCATAATCTGGTCTAAATAACTAACTGATTTTCGTTAAATTTTTGTTGGCTTCTGACGAGTCAAAAAATCTGCTTCAGTGTTGGGGGTGATTCAAGCGTAATGAAGCTATCCGCAGCCTCATGATCGGCAAAGCCGCCATGTCCAAGTGCCGTGCTTTCTATTACAATTCAGAAATGAAATCTTCACGCGTCGATGTGATTTAAACAGGTTACTGCGAGGTGTTGTATGAATTATCATGGATTACCACCCTCTCAACTTGTCGATCTGTTCGCGGACAAGACTCAGCGCAATGCGGCGATTGTCGCCCTGATCGGTGGCCTCACCGCTACTGAACTCCGCCGCGTCAGCGTCTCGGACGCGGCCAAACAAGCGTTGATCACTGGCCTCAAGCATCCTAACAGCAAAGTGCGCTGGTGGTGCATCCAACTCATGGATCACGTAGCCGATGAGAGTTATCTGACTCCGTTGCTCGAAGCCGCCAAGACAGACGCCACGCCCAAAAACCGTCGCCATGCCCTCCACGCACTAACTTGTGAAGTCTGCAAACCGGATCGCTGTGCGCTTGACATCGACATTCGTGCCGAGTTAGCCACCATCGCCCACACTGATCCAGACGCTTCCGTGCGCCTGATGGCGCGTCAAGAGTTAGCCGAGCTAAACGCTAAGAAATCCGCCTGATCCATCGTTGCGAATAGCCTGAAAGCGAGGTTCCGTATGAGTGATGCGCCCCATGTAGACGCCAATGTCGGACGTTGGTTTGGCATCGCCGCTGTCTATGATCAATCCCGTCCCACACCGCCCAAAGCCTTGATCCCCATTCTGACTCAGATTGCGCGGATCACCCGTCCGCGCTGTGTTGTTGATCTCGGCAGCGGGACGGGACTTTCCACCCGCCTGTGGGCAGACGACGCCGACGAGGTAATCGGCATCGAGCCAAACGACGAGATGCGGCAGGTTGCGGAAGCCAGCTCGGTGGGGCTGACCAACGTGCGCTATCAAAAAGGCTTGTCCATCGCGACGGGCTTGCCGGACGCCAGCGCCGAGATCGTCACCGCCTCGCAATCATTGCACTGGATGGAACCGACAGGTACCTTCGCGGAGATTGCCCGTCTGTTGCGTCCCGGAGGTGTCTTCGCCGCAATCGATGGCGATTTTCCGCCTACCGTCAATTGGGAAGCCGAAATCATCGATGAGGCCTTCAAAGATCGCGTGCGACGCCTCGCCATCGAGCGCGCGCCGAACAAAAATATGCGGCAGTGGGAAAAAGATGGGCATTTAGGCCGGATGCAAGCCAGCGGACAGTTCCGCTATACCAAGGAAATTGCCCTCTCCAGCATGGAAACAGGCAGCGCCGAGCGCATGGTAAACATCGCGCTCAGTCGCAGCCCGCATCAAGTCCTGATCAACGCTGGTATGACCGACGACGAAATCGGCATTCCGGCCTTCCGCGCCGAGATGCACCGCCTCTTGGGCGAAGGGACGTTTCCGCTATATTTCACCTATCGGGTGCGGATCGGCGTGAAGTAGCCGCGAAACTGCCCCTTCGACGGTGAAGGGGCAATCAGTGTATTCAGTGTATCAGCGTAGTTTACAGCAGATCGGGGATTTGCTCAGGGTGGTCAGCCACCTTGATATTCGCCGCCTTGAGCGCCTCGACCTTTTCCGCGTGGGTGCCCTTACCAGACTCGATTAACGCGCCAGCGTGCCCCATCGTGCGGCCTTCCGGCGCGGCCTTCCCCGCGATGAACGCCACCACAGGCTTGGTCATCTTGGTTTTGATGTACTCGGCGGCTTTCTGTTCCGCGTCGCCGCCAATTTCACCGATCAGCACGATTTTCTCGGTCTGCGGATCGTCTTCAAACATTTGCAGCACATCGATGAAATTCGTCCCGCTCACCGGATCGCCGCCGATGCCGACGCAGCTGCTCTGCCCGATCCCGCGCTGCGAGAGGGCGCTCATCACTTCATAGGTCAGCGTACCGCTCTTGGACACGATGCCCACGCTGCCGGGTAAGCCCGCGTAACCGGGGATGATTCCGACTTTGGCCTGACCGGGCGTCAACAAGCCGGGGCAGTTCGCGCCCACCAGACGGCTGCTGCTGGCGTCGATGTACGTGCGCACGCGCATCATATCCGCGATAGGGATGCCCTCGGTGATGCACACGATCAGCTCGATCTTCGCGTCAATCGCCTCGAAGATCGCATCCGCCGCGAAGCGGGGCGGCACGAAGATGCATGTCGCGTTCGCGCCTGTCGCTTGTCTTGCCTCTTTGACCGTATCGAATACCGGGATGCGCCCTTCGAACCACTCGCCACCCTTACCGGGGGTCACGCCGCCGACCACATTGGTGCCGTATTCGATCATCTGCTTTGCATGATACGAGCCTTCGCGTCCTGTGATTCCCTGAATGAGCAGACGCGTATTCTTATCTGCGAGAATTGCCATTATCGTTAATTGCTCCTAAAAATAACGCATATCGAGTCAGCCGGTCTGGGAGCTGCTTAACGCCTGACGATCACATCATCAGTCTTAGCTCAGGATTAAGCACCCAGCACTAAGCACTTCTTTTACCCTTTTGCCGCCAGCACTGCCTTCTGCGCCGCTTCGTACAATGTTGCCGCGCTCTGAAGGTTAGGAATATTGGCCTCTTCGATGATTTTGCGGCCTTCTTCGGCGTTCGTACCCGCCAAGCGCACCACCAACGGCACATTGATTTGCACTTCGTTCATCGCTTGGATCACGCCACGTGCCACTTCGTCGCCGCGCGTGATGCCACCGAAGATGTTCATCAAAATCGCCTTCACCTTCGGATCGGACAGGATGATCCGTAGCGCCGTCGCCACTTTATCTGCCTTCGCGCCGCCGCCAACATCGAGGAAGTTCGCTGGCCCGCCGCCTTCGATGCCCATCTTCTTGGCGATGTCCATCGTGATGTCCATCGTCGTCATGGCTAACCCCGCGCCGTTGACCATGCAGCCGATGTTGCCGTCCAGCTTGATGAAGTTCAAGCCAGCTTCGCGCGCCTGCGTCTCTTCAATCGGCTCGGCTTGCGTATCGCGCAGCGGCACCAGATCGGGATGACGCATCAGCGCGTTATCGTCCAACGTGACTTTGCCATCCAACGCGATCAACGTGCCCGCGCCCGTGATCACCAGCGGATTGATCTCCGCCAGCGTGCAGTCATTGGCGATGAAGCATTTATACAGATTCGACGCGATCTGAATGAACTGCGTCCATAATTCGTGGGGAAGCTGGATGCCCGCCGCCAGATTTCGCGCCTGATACTCGCGCAGACCGAGGAACGGGTTGACGTGTTCGCGGATGATCTTGTCGGGCGTTTCGCGGTTGACCTGCTCGATGTCCATGCCGCCCGCCGCCGACGCCATCAACAGGGGACGACGTGCCGCGCGGTCATTGGTCACAGCGAGATAAATCTCCTGCTTAATGTCCGCGCCCGGATCGATCAAAACTTTATTGACGGTCAGCCCTTTGATCTTCATGCCGAGGATTTCGGAAGCGCGGGCTTTGGCTTCATCAGCAGATTTCGCTAGTTTTACACCACCGGCCTTACCACGTCCACCCGTCAGCACCTGCGCCTTGACGACGACCGTCCCGCCAATTTCCTGTGCGATCTGGTAGGCTTCATCGGGCGTGGTGGCGACTTTCCCTTTTGGTGTTGGGACGCCAAATTGGGAAAATAATTCTTTCGATTGATATTCGTGTAGGTTCACTGTTCCTCCGTGAACATGAGGGGGTTCAAAACGATAAGTTGACAACTCGATCAAGTATAACCCCGCGAGTTGAGAAAGTGAAAAACCCACTTTCTCAAGATGAGATGTGGGTTCATTGGTCATATAAATGCTTGGTCGCGGGGACTTCCGGCGGGGTTAGTCATCCCCTTCCGCATCTTCTTCGGCCTTCTCTTGGCTGCGGCGGTTCAGGTACGTGAAGAAGATCAACACCGAGGCGGTAGGCAGCGCCAGCGTGCCGAAGCCGAGCACGACATAGTACAGGATGTTGCCGATCAGTGTGTCTTTGTCCACGATCAGCCCATACGCCAGCACGCCCGTCACGAAAAACACCACCGAAAACGCCACGTAATTGATCAAATTCGGCGCGGCGAACATGATCTCCGCGAGGATCGACGGATCGTAGCCGTAGCGCTGGAAGTTCAGCGCCCAACCAACGTATGCCCCCATCGCGATGATCACTAGCAGCGGGAAAATCGGGATCAGGTTCTGCACCATGCCGATCAGCACCGCGATGAACAAGGGCACAATCGCTACCGCACGTTCCCACCACAGCAATTCAAACTGTTTTTCGCGGATCACCCGAAAGCGCGGCCCGACGAAGAAAAACAGTAGCCCCACCGCGACCAGCAGAATCACTGCATATGTTTGCGCCGTCGCCAGCGGCACCAAGCCCCAACCCACCGCCGTTTGCAGCGGGAACCAATGCAGCCATACACCCCACAGCACGCCAATCGCCACCGCGCCGAGCAAGTGCCACGGCACCAACTGCTTTCCGCGCATCACGATCACGAAAAGCAGTAGCGCATACACACCAGCAGCAGTCTGCAAGCCAAGTCCGCGCACCAGCAGTGTCACCGGAAAGCTCACGAACACGCCGGGGTTCAACGCCGCTGCGTGGATCAACGCGTACGCCGTTCCGATCAGCAGCATCGACCCCGGATCGCGCACTTGGAAGCGCACCGTCAGATCGAGCATGATTGCCGCCAGCGCCACATACAGGATGAGTAAGATGGGCCAATCGAAGGGGCGATGCGCGACCGGATTCTGCCACATCACCACTTCGGAGAAGGTCAGCAGCACCGCGCCTAACAGGAGTCGCAGTCCCCAGATCGGCAGTCTGGGGCGTACATCAATACGAAATTGGGGTGTCGTTTGAGCCAATCAATAGCCTCCTCAGCGCACTATTGATTGTAGTTCGCTCCGAAGACTTGCACCAGCAGCGGGCCAAGTGAAGCACGATTCGGCACCAGCACCGACGCGCCATCCCACATCGTGGGCGTCACGAACCCGTAGTCGATCACGCCCTGCTTGATGCTCTCTGGCGGGATGTCTTTCACATACACCACTAGTTTCAGCAGTTGCTCAAGCGATAAGCCAGTCTGGATATTTCGGCTCATGCTGCCCCACAGGTTCGGCGCTTGGGCGATCAAATCCGGCAGCATATTCAAATCGAGGATTTTCCCGCGCACGGCGGTGATCACTTCTTGCTGGCGGCGGGCGCGGTCAAAATCGTTCGTCTGGTGACGTGATCGCGCATATTTCAACGCCAGATTGCCGTCCATATGCGTCAGACCAGCCGGGATATACAGCGGATCATAGCCATAGTTCATATCTGGGTAGGCCGGATCGTTGATAGAGGTTTTCACGTCGATGTCTATCCCGCCCACCGCGTTCACCGCGTCCACCACTGTCGAGAAGTCAAACACGATGTAATCGTTGATGCGCATACCGAGGTTGTATTGCACCGTCTGCATGGCGAGTTGTGGCCCATACCCCGGCCTTGCCAATTCCCCGATCACGTAAGCCGAGTTGACGCGCTGCAAACCGTAGCCGCTGCCTACCACAGTATCGGGTGGAATATCTACATACAAATCGCGTGGGACGCTCAACATGCCGATGCTGTGCGTGGCAGGATCGATGCTGATCAGGATCATCGAATCGGTGCGGAATGCCGTTCCCGACTCGCCCGGACGCTTATCCAAGCCCATCAACAACACCGTGAAACGTTCCGAGCCATTCCACGGCTCGATGTGTAGATCGGGCGTCGCGGTGTAAGGCGAGAACGTCGGCAGCGGTGTTGCCGTCGTAGTCGGGTTCAAGACCGCCGCATTCGCTGTGTTTTGTGCATTCGCGCTGATCAGCCGAACGCCGATCAGTGTCCCCACGCCGAGCGTCAGCGTCAGCAGCAGCGCGCCGAGTGCCAGCGCCACCACCGACCAGTTCTGGCGCGGTGGCGCTAAAGGTGCTTGTGGCGTCGGTGCGACGACTGGCTGTGCATAATTCATAGGCGGTTGCACAGGCTTAGGTGCATATGTCGGGTACGTCTGCGGCGGGATCGGTTGTGGTGGCGGCTTCTGTTGGACAGGTGTCGGAGGCGGCTTCGGTGCGGGGATCGAAGCTGGCAGCGTCGCCTTGACAGGGCTGTTTACCGGAATGCTGCGTGCAGGCCGGGTTTTGTTGGCGTATTCATTCGTCGTTGGGCGCGGCAAGGCGGGCTGCGTCAATTCAGCATGGCTCACCCCTTGCTGATTATCGGCTTTCGCGCTCGGCTGGTGAACTATCGTATTTGCCGGTAAATCACCATTTTCGACGGGTTCAGTGTTATTGTTGGCGGATGACAAAGGAATCGTAGGATCGTCCATCGAAACCTCAACAGGATGCGTTCAATTTTGCTATTCTACAATAGTCCGCCAAGCCTTCCTCAACGACTGGACAACGCCCTATTCACTGATATACGCTTGGAATGGTACGCATCGACGGCGCTTTCCCTATCCTACTGGATCGAGAACTTATAGAGATAGACGTAATCTCCAATCATCTCATCGTCTTTCATAACGGGCAAGCGCGCAAAACTGATCGGGTCGAACAACCCGACGCGCAGTTCGTAATCGCCGCGTGGCGCGTCCTTCGTCAGCCGCAACCGCCGATCATCGGAGATGTATTCGTCTGCTTGCCACAACCGTGTCGGGTATGCCACGTTGAAATGCGCTCCCGGCACGTTTTCCCATACGGCTGTCGCTCCATCAACTGGCTGCCCGCTCCATTCCGCGATCAGGTGGTTATTTTTCGCGTCCCACACATGAATATAGATGCTGTACTCGATGTCACTCGGCTTCAGCGCACGGAACACCAGCGTCAGCGGGAAGCTCTCACCCGGATGTCCGACCGCCGTCCCTAGCGAATACCCTTCCAGCACGGCGAAATCCCCGATCTGCACATTCAATGCGCCGCCGAACGATGGCGCTTTGAAGCGCTCCGTATTCAAGATCGTGTACGCTGAAAACCGGAAATTACCATCGTCAGTCGTGAACGCACGCTGCATGGCGTTGCTGCGCGTCAACGAGCGCAAAATCTGGTTGTACAGCTTGCCTTCGTAGTCATACAACCGCTGCCCCGGCGAACTGTCGATGAAATAGTCCACGTCCGCGACCTCATCCAACTGGGTCGGGTACCAATCGCCGCGAATATCGGAGTCGGGGAAGAAGAAGCCCAGTCGCAGTTCGCCCGGCGCTACGATCTTCAACGGGCGCTTGAGTTCGGCTTGGCGGGCGCGCAAAAACTGCACCAAGTCCATCAGCGCGGGGTTGCCATACGCCACTTTAGCGTCATCATCCGGCAGTGTTCCAGCCAGCGCAGGGCGCAGTCCGCTCAACACGCCGATCCATCCCGGCAGCGCCAATGCCACGATGATCACCGCCGCCGCCAACCGTGCCGCCCGCACCGCGCTGATCGTCATCTGCCGACGGATCGCCTCCATCAGCGCCGCGATCAGGACGCATAGCAGCGGCACAATCGCGAAGCTCAACCGGAAGTGATACGAATACGACCAGAACCACGTCACGCCATACGGGAGCGCGAACGCCGCGATCAGCAGCAGCCTCCCGCGCACCCGTGCCTCGATCCGCCGCCACAACGGGATCGCCGCCCACGCCAAGCACGCCATCCCGCCGAGGATCGCCGCCCACGCTAAGCCGACCATGATCGGGTGGCTCAAATCAGGTAAGTGGCTCAGATCAGGATGCCGGAACGTGATCACGATCTGCCCCGCCAGCATCCGTCCCAATTCCTCGAAGCTAGGTATTCGCCATCCAAACGCCGACGGCACGATCCCGATTATCAACAGCGCCGCGCCGATGAGCGCCAGCCGCACGCGCTCCCGCTTCAACGCCACCAGCAGCGCCAGCCCTAGCCCGATCAGCAGCAGCCAGCCTAATTCCTGACCGGATCGCTGTGCCTCGCCCTGCCAGTAGCCCGCAGGCAGCACAAGTGGCGGCAGTCCCACCAGCACATTGCGGATGTACCACATCCCGCCCATCGGCGCGCCCACCACCAGCGCCACTATCGCCAATTCCGTCACCGACAAGCCAACCCAAAATCGTTGCCCTCTCGGTTGCCCCTCGTTGCGAAGCGGAGAGGGGGGCAGGGGGTGAGGTTTCTTAAAGAACCCCACCACTCCCACCGCCGCGATCAACCCCAAACTCTCGATCAGCGCACCCGCTGTCGGTTTCGTCCACAACGCCGCGCCGAGCATTAATCCGCTGAGCACCGCATAACGGAACTGCCGTTCCCGATACGCCGCGATGAAAAATGCCGCCGTCGCCGTGAAGTACAACGTCACCGGCACTTCCAGATCACCGAATTGGCTCCATACAGCGTGCTGTGGATACAACGCCCACAGCGCCGCCGTCAGCAGCCCAACGCGCCGATTGAACAGTTTCGCGCCGAGCAAGTACGCCATCAACATGCTGCCAAGTGCGAAGAACGGCACCACCACCCGCGCCGCGTGATCATTGATCCCGCCCCACACAAGCTGCATGAACGTGTAACTTAGCGGCACCAACTGCGGATAGTAGCCCATCGTCTTGGGGATCACGCCGTTGAGCATGAACACTTTCGCGTTGTAGCCATACACCCAGAATTCGTCATACGTCGCGAAAGGCCAATACGCGCTGTTCCACACCCGCAGCAGCACCGCGATCCCGATCACCGCGATCAGCGCCACATCGACCATCGTCCACGCTTCACGCGGATCACGTGCCGCTACGCCGCGCGCCCGCACCACCATCATCAGCGCCACGCCGATCACTGCCACCACCACCGACGCGATCACCGCGTTTGCCGCGCTAAATGTGCCGAACGTGCCGACGAAAAACAGTGTAGTCGTCGTCAGGGCGGGGCCAAGCGCCATTGCCGTCGCGATCACGATCACGGGGCGTCGCCAATCTGCGCGCGGCAGCAGCGCCAGCGCCCACGGCATCCCCACGCCGCAGAAAAACCATACGATGGCGGGCAGCAAAATCAAAGTTGGCAGCAGCCATTCAGGGATCGCGAACGGCATCAGGCTATCTCCGTGATGAAGCAAACGTAGCCGATAAGCATAAAGCCTAGATTATCGCTGTCAACGCACCATTCACCGCCGATGCATCGCCGCCTCCCGCATGGCTTACGAATCCAAAGAAGCCGAACTTGATTTGTGGAGATTAACAAGATGTACTATTGCTTTATTTTCATTTCGAGTGTAATATTCGTCTATTAATTTCGATTTGAAAGAGGGTTATGTGGATCGCCTAGATTTAAAAGCTCTCGAAACCCTAGTTGAACAGGGGCGCATCACGTGGGCAGAATTGGCCTCCGTGCTTGGCCTCTCCGCGCCCGCCGCTGCCGACCGTGTGCGCCAATTGGAAAACACGGGCGTCATCCTGCATTATGCCGCCATCCTCGATCCCACCTCGTTAGGCTTCAACCTGACAGCCTTCATCGCCGTCTCGATGGATCGCCCGCGCAATCGTGAAGCCTTTCTGGAAGCCATCCAGAACATGCCGGAAATTCAGGAATGCCACCACGTTGCGGGCGATGATGACTATCTGCTGAAAGTGCGCTGCATCAACACGCGCCATCTGGATTGGCTGCTCACCGAGCAGATCAAGAGCATCGAAGGCGTCACGCGTACCCGCACGACCATCGTGCTCAACACCTACAAAGAGACGGCCTCGTTACCACTGCCGCAGCAGCTCAGTTATCAGGACTAGGGGGAACAACATGGATGGCTTTTTCCGTGGGGCGCTGATCGGCTTCTCCATCGCCGCGCCCGTCGGACAGATCGGCATTTTGTGCATCCGCCGCACCTTGGCGGAAGGTCGCGTCGTCGGGTTGGTGTCAGGCGCGGGTGCCGCCACTGCCGATCTGTTTTATGGCTTCGTCGCCGCCTTCGGGATCACCCTGATCAGCGGCTTCATTCAGCATCCCGTCGTGCAAGTACTCGTCAAACTCTTCGGCGGTCTATTCCTGTGCTATCTCGGCTACACTATTTTCCGCTCGACGCCCGCCGAGAACAGCACGTCCGAAGTCGCCACGCGCAACCTTGCGGGAGCTTACGTCTCTACCTTCGCGCTGACCATCACCAATCCCGCCACCATCGTCCTCTATAGCAGCGTCTTCGCCACCCTCAGCGTCACGCAGGGCGATTACTGGCTTGCCGCGCTGATCGTGCTCGGCGTTTTCAGCGGATCGATGTTGTGGTGGGTCATCCTCAGTTTTGGGGTCGGTTTTCTGCGTACCCGCCTGACTCCGCAATTGCTGCGCTGGATCAACATGGCCTCTGGGCTGGTGCTCGTCGGGATCGGCCTCCTAGCGCTGATCAACCTCATCCCGAAGGCTGCTTAAACAGCGCCAGTGTCGCCTCTTTCAAGGCCGCGTTGGTCGCCACGCTGTCGTGACCGTAGATCGTTGGCGTCCCTTGCCAGTCGGTGAAACTGCCACCCGCTTCCTCAAGGATCACTTGCAGCGGCGCGCAGTCCCACACCTTCATGGCGGCGTCCAACATGATCTCGGCGCGTCCGGTGGCGACCAGCGCATAGCCATAAGCATCGCCCCATGTGCGCTGGATGCGTGTCTCCGTCGCCAGCCGATCCCAGATCGCGTGCCAATCACGCCCGCGTGAGTTTGGCGGTTCGCTGGCAAGCAAACACGCATCCGCCAGCTTGTCCACGCTGGATACATGCGCCCGCCGCCCGTTCCAATAGCAACCCATGCCCTGCGCTGCGTAGATCGTTTCGTTCAGCGCGGGGAAATGCGCGATTCCCACCAATGGCTTGCGATCTTTCACCAGCGCCAGCAGCACCGCGTAAAACGGCACGCCGTGAATGAACGACTTGGTGCCGTCGATCGGATCGATGATCCACGTATAATCCGACTCCGCCGCGCCGAATTCCTCCCCGATAATGCCGTGCGTGGGCCACTGCTTGCCGATCTGGTGTCGCAGCAACTGCTCGGCTTCCTTATCGGCCACCGTCACGGGGCTGTTGTCCGATTTCGTTTCGACGGGCACGGGTGTCTGAAAATACCGCAGCGTGACGTGCCCCGCTTGCCATGTCGCTTCCAACGCGAACTCAAGCGCCGACTGCAATGAAAATGGATGCTCCATGTGATGCTCCCATGTGTTGTGCCATTTCGAAAACAAAAACATCAATCTAAACACAAATCGCAATTCATAATTTTTATCACAAGAAAATGTATTTCTTATCGCGCAGTGAGATTTATGACGTATAAAGGGCGATTACTTGCTATTCATCGCTTCAAAAATCTCACGCATTTCTTCGTCGGTGGAATCACCGCGAAATTCGTTAGCGATGTCAGCAAATTCCTGCATCCATTCTTCCACTGTACGTGGCGTAAGTTTTTCTTGAGTTCCGGCTAGATGTGCTTTCACTATTTCGCGATCTTCGGGCGATAACTGGTCTATCGCTTCCAAGAGTTGATCCAAATCCATTATCATCGTCCTCGGTAATTTGCCACTTCGATCATATCATCGGAACCATTTAGGGTAAATTATGCTCGTTTTCCGTTTCTCTAGTCGTGATGATAGGCGTTCAATCTAATGCTTAACTCCTCTGCGTTCGCTGCTGACCTGCTGCGCTGGTAT
Organism: Anaerolineae bacterium; assembly: GCA_019637615.1. Lineage (GTDB taxonomy): Bacteria > Chloroflexota > Anaerolineae > Aggregatilineales > UBA2796 > JAHBVK01. The sequence goes on from JAHBVJ010000024.1 coordinate 104,170, forward strand.
CACGCTTCCGCTGCCGATCTCCCGTGGCGTCGTGACAACAACCCCTATTACGTCTGGCTATCCGAGATCATGTTGCAGCAAACGCAGGTCACCGCCGTGATTCCCTATTTCGAACGTTTCCTTGCGGCCTTCCCCACCGTGCAAGCCCTAGCCGCTGCGCCGCTGGATTCCGTGCTCAAACAGTGGGAAGGGCTTGGCTACTACAGCCGCGCTCGCAATCTCCACAAAGCCGCCCGCCAGATCGTGGATCACTATCACGGCGAATTCCCCACCACAGCGGCGGAACTCGCCAAACTACCGGGGATCGGACGCTATACTGCCAATGCCATCGCCAGTATCAGCTTTGGCGAACCTGTTGCCGTGCTCGATGGCAATGTGATGCGCGTCCTCACGCGGATCGAGGACATTCCCGACGACATCACCCGCACCGCCACGCAAAAACGCCTCTGGGGCATCGCGCAAAGCCTCGTCCCTGCCGAACGGGCGGGCGATTACAACCAAGCCATGATGGAACTAGGGCGCACGCTTTGCCGTCCGCGCCAACCGCTCTGTCTGTTATGTCCGGTTGCCTCGTACTGTTTGGCGCTACTTGAAGGCACACAGAATCAGCGCCCCGTCAAAGCGCCGAAGGCCGAGACACCGCATTACAACGTCGCGGCAGGCGTGATCTATGAACCGTCGGGACGTTTCCTGATCGCGCAGCGTCCGGCGGAAGGCTTACTCGGCGGCTTGTGGGAATTCCCCGGCGGCAAACAGGAACCCGACGAATCCTTGCCCGATTGCCTCAAGCGCGAATTGATGGAAGAACTCGCCATTCAGGTTGAGGTAGGCGAATTGGTGACGGTGGTCAGGCACGCCTTCACGCATTTCAAGATCACCCTTCACGCTTTCGAGTGCCGCCATCTCAGCGGTGAACCACAAACCATCGGCTGCGCGGCGTGGCGTTGGGTCACCCTTGCCGATCTCGATCAATTCGCCTTCGGACGCGCCGATCAGCATGTGATCACAGCTTTGCGTCGCTCACAATCAGGCGGAACCGTGCTAGAATCCCGCCCCACCTGATCATCTTTTGGAGCTTTCATGCCCCTACCCGACTCGCTTGAACCGCTGCTGGATCGCATCACCGAGGCGGCGGAAGTCTTGAATCTGCCTTTGTACGTAGTGGGTGGTTTCGTGCGCGATCTGATGCTCGGCAAAGTCAACCTTGATCTCGATATGGTGGTGGAAAATCGTGTCTTCGATCTTGTGGCGGAGCTGGTTTCATCTTACGGCGGCGAAGTCCAATATCACCAGAAATTCGGTACGGCGACATGGTTCCTCCCCGCGCCCGAATCCGGTTGGCCTCTCACCATCGATTTCGCCACTGCCCGCACCGAGGTCTATCCCGAACCCGCCATCTTACCCGTCGTCACACCATCTACCATCGAGCGCGATCTCTTTCGGCGCGATTTCACCATCAACGCCTTAGCGCTGCGCATCTCGCCTCCGCCGCTGCACCTGCTCGATCTCTATCACGGCGACTCCGATCTGCGTCACGGCCTGATCCGCGTCCTGCATGATCGCAGCTTCATCGATGATCCCACGCGCATCTTCCGCGCTGTGCGCTATGAACAACGCTTCAATTTTCAAATTGAGTCGCATACATTAAACTTGCTCTTATCCGCATTAATCTTTATCCCGCGCTTAACGGGAGAACGCATCCGCCACGAATTCGACATGATCTTCGCGGAAGCCGCTCCTGAACGTGCCCTGCGGCGTTTTGATGGTTTAAATATCCTAACCCACGCGAACAGTGCCTTAGCATTTGATGAGACACTTGCCTCAGCCTTCGAATCTTCGCGTATCCTCCTTGATCGTGCGTCGCCCGAATCCGGTTGGCGTTCGCTCACCATCGAGAAACCACTTGTCTATTGGGCGCTGCTCGGCAGTCGACTAGATGCAAAACAAGCGGTTTCTGTGAGCAAATCGCTGGCCCTTTCACGACCACAAACAGAAGCACTTGAACAAGGAACACGCACGCAGCGCTGTTTGGCAGCGTTAGCAGGAGCCGAATACCCTTCTCAGGTGGATGCAGCCATAAGTCAGTTCACGCCGACTTCAGCCGCTCTAGTAGCTTACTGGGCGCTGGCGACGGATGACCACACCCGCCACAAAATCGCCACCTACGCCACCACATGGCGTTATGTGCAACCTGCACTAAACGGCGACGATCTCAAGCGAATGGGCTTGCCACCGGGAAAACTGTTCGGTACACTGCTCCGTCAGTTACGGAGTGCTCGCCTCGATGGCAAGCTCACGACGGAAGATGACGAACGCGCCTTCGTCCGCCGTGTGTTAGAAAACGCAGCAGACCAAGACGCATGACAGCTACCGAGATTGAAGGCCGTAAGCTGACTCTGCACTTGGAGGTCGAATTCCGCTTCGCACAGCGGGAAGACCTATCCAAGCTGGAATGGCATGGAGAATACACGCATTTCCGGCGTGTTTTCGCCAAAGCCTTTGAAGAGCAGCAGCAAGGCAAACGTCTGATGTTGTTGGCTTGCATTAACAACTGGCCCGTGGGGCAGGTGTTTATGCAGCTCGTCAGTGCCGATGACTTCTTCATGTTCGCGCGCAAACGGGCTTATCTATATTCGTTGCGCGTGATGGATGCCTTTCGTGGGCAAGGTCTAGGTACGGCGCTACTACAGGAAGCTGAACATATCCTGATCGAGCGTGAGTATGCGAGCATGAGCATCGCGGCAGCCAAGGATAATCCCGGCGCTCGGCGGCTCTACGAACGCTTGGGGTTCGAAGTGTTCTCGGAAGATACGGGGCACTGGAACTACGTAGATCATGAAGGACGCACTCGTTACGTAGTTGAACCCTGTTGGATTCTAGAGAAAGAGCTGCGGAAATAGGTTTCTTTCATAGATGCTTCTTAACCTGAATCGCTTTGAGGAGTCTCAATAAACCTATGTCATCGCTTTTGCGCAATTCTGCCGTCAATGTAGCCTCTATCGCGCTGACCCGTTGGCGCGGCGCACAGCATCCCACACAGCAAGCTGTTATGCAGCGGATGCAAGCTGAAGGTCTCAAACCCTATCTCACCAGCTACGGCCCCAACGCCCGCGACGGTGTACGCAGTCACGGTTATGGCAAAGTCCTGTACTGTGTCGAAGGGTCGCTCGAAATTTCCCTGCCCGACCTACGCCAGACCATCGTCCTCAAGCCCGGTGATCGGCTCGAACTTCCGCGCGGCACACGTCATGGTGTCACCGTTGGTCTGAATGGGGCACGCTGCCTCGAAGGTGCGATCCGTGGCACAGCCGATAACAACCGCCTGACACAAGAAGTCAAATCCATCTGATTTCGACTTCGCTAGGCCATATGACAGGGCGGTAAGCGAGATCAACTCGTCTCGACTATCCTCAGCCGCCCTCAATTTCTATCCACTTGTTAAAGATCTGCTAGCCGCTAACTAGCCTTAATATCGGGAAATATCTCCCGACGGATTTTTTCCTGCGCGCCTCGACTGCTATTCGAGGTTGTCATTACTACCTTCAGCTCGGTGATTTATCACCGGATGCTCACTCAGCCATCCAGATACTCGCCGCTGCTCCACACATTGACCTGCAAATCCGAGTAGAAATTGCTCGTCCAATCGTACAGCCACCGCGAGTCACTGATCGACATGTTCACGCAGCCGTGACTGTGTCGATACCCGAACCCGTCATGCCAGTACGCGCCGTGCAGGGCAATCGCCCCGTCGAAATACATCACATACGGGACGGACTGCAAATAATAGAAATCCGGCTGTCCCATCGCGCCTGACATCGCATCCGTGCGCAGCCGCGCCCAGATGCGGAACAACCCCAGATTCGTAGGCCATTTCGGCAAGCCCGACGAAATCAATGTCGCGAACACCATCTGGTCACCGTCATACGCTACCAGCACCTGCTCGAACAGGTCAACGGATACCCATCGCCCCTTGATGCCTTCTGGTTTGTCCGATTGCAGCACGCGTGCCACCCGCCGCTGTTCCACCCACTGCCCCGGCCCCACCAGATACCATTCCCACGTGCCAACCTTGACGCTCGCGTAGATGTTTAGCCGCGTGTAGCGGGCGATTTTCGCCGTATCCTTGCTCGGTTCCTGACCGGGGATGCTGCTCGGCGCGACAGGCGTTAACACCCACGCCATCGTATGCGATAACGGCTTATCGATCAGCACGCCGGAAAACGCCGATGGTCGCGTGAACGTCAATGCCGATACAGGTACCCACTGCCCCGGCTTGATCTCGTACCAATCCCCCTCGCGGCGGCGCACGGAAAGATAATTGAATCCCGCGTCCAGCGAACCGCTTGGGCTGCCGTTCGGCGCATCATAAAACGTGATGTTCTCATGCGCCACGCGGTACAGCGAGAACTTCTTGATCTCATCGCGGTCAACCGACAGCGGGCGCACGTCTGGCGTCGGATGCGCGATCATCTCTGTCAGCAGCAGTTGATATTGGAACGCGGGCAAGCCGTACATACACCCCGGCGTTCCGGGCGTCAGGCAGTCCAGCGCTGCGGCCGGACGTGGCGTGACGAATGGCGCGAACAAACTCAGCAGCAAACAGGTGATCGGGATCAATCGGAGCTGACGACGCATGTGCTTACCCTTTCGCATGACTTAGCTAGATTGTATGTAAACTCATCGTGGACGCAACACACCGCTGACCTACGCCACGTGTGCGGATGCCACACGCGCGCCCGCCGCCACTTCAAGTTCAATCTTCTTTCAAATCACCTCTTGACTTAACTCAAATGTTCGTTTATAATATTTTGTACCGAAAATAGTTCACATCAGTCACTACTGTACGATAAACTATTCTCAAATGATCTGAATCGGGATTTCTCTTGAATTCGTAGCAGAAATGATCTGAATTAAGCAGCCGAATCAGATCATTTTCAGATCATTTGACCCTTCCTGACCCAATTCAAATGATCTGATTCCACGCACAAACAGATCATTCCAATGATCGAATCGATCATTTCCAAGTCGAGCGTGTGTTCTGAAGAATTTCAGACCGCGTTGAATTTTCCGTTGATGAGACTCCATGCTCATCAACGATTGCCTACCTATCTCAAGGTGTTGATCGCGTAAATACTGATCGAATCCGCCTTCCCGCTAGGGACACGAAAGTTTAGTAAGAAAATTGTGACTTCTTCTCATCACAAAATGCCTTGACACCGTTTTCAAAGCAGTGCTATAGTTGGCGCGTCTCGTTGGCTACTATAAAGGTCGTAATGGACGACTTACCCGGTTCCAAACGGTGTCCCGCCCTCGGTTCGAGGGAAGGTTCGCCCGCACAGTTCGGAGTACTCGGCTCCTGATGTAGCGTGTTCGCGATTGACTCAAACTTCCTCCTAGCCTGAGTCAACGACACCGCCACCGATTGGTCTTGCCGCCCTCCGTTCCGCCAGCGGGGGGTTATTGATAACCTTCACCTTCATCTCCACCAGAGTGCGCGGGCTGCCACCAAAGAATCCAAATAACGTGGCTCCTCAGTTGAGGATTCATGAGAAGGGCGGTTTCTCATGGGTGCTGTGCAACGCAAGACGCTTGGTTCTGCTCTGCACGTAGGACGCTTCCTACGCCGTGGAGATGTCCTGATCGTCATCGGCATTCTCGTCTTTATCTACGCTGGGATTCGCTTGGCTTCGCCCTATGCGGTAGTCGGGCCAGACGTGGATCTCAATCCATCATCGTTGCCGTGGTATGCCTTACTCTCGCTGGTAAGGATGACGGCCTCATATTTATTATCGCTCTCATTTACGCTGGTTTTCAGCTATCTCGCGGCCCGCAACCGTACCGCCGAACGCATCATGATGCCCATCTTGGACGTGTTGCAGTCGGTGCCTATCCTGTCGTTTTTGCCAGTGGTGCTGCTCGTGCTCACCACTATTTTTCCGTCGCGTTTTGGCGTCGAGGTGACGGCGGTCGTCCTCATCTTCACTAGTCAGGCGTGGAACATCGCGTACAGCTTTCACCAATCCTTGCGTACCGCGCCTAGCGATTTGCAGGAAGCCTCGCAGAACTTCCGCCTCAACTGGTGGTATCGTCTGCGTTATCTGGAACTTCCTTTTGGGATGCGGGGCCTGCTGTGGAACAGCGTTGTCTCGTGGGCAAACGGCTGGTTCTTCTTGATGGCGGCGGAAACCTTTCGCGTCAATAACCGCGACTTCCGTCTGCTAGGGCTGGGTTCCTATCTGCAAAAGGCCGCTGACGCCAAGGATACCGGTGCGATCATCCTTGGCTCGGTCGTGCTCGTTGCCATCATCGTGCTGCTCGATCAGTTCGTCTGGCAGCCGCTGATCGCATGGTCGGAGCGTTTCCGCGTCGATCTGGTTAGCAACGACGAACCAGCGCGCTCGTGGTTTTACGAGTGGATGAGCAAATCGTGGTTGGCGCAGGGACTGACGACGCTCATCCTCACGCCCCTGAGCGAATATCTGGATCGACGTCTCGGCGGCAAATTGCAAGTTTCTGCCGAATCGCCCAATGCAGCCCGCAATCGGACGATCTGGCGAGTTGTCCGCATATTGTTCACCGTTCTGATTATCGGTGTTTTGGCCTATGGCGTCTTCAGGATAGCGGGTCGTTTGCTGTCGCTGCCCATCGATAAATGGGGGCAGATCGCAGGTGCGACGCTGGCTTCCACCATTCGCGTTTTCGCGGCTTCGGTGCTGTGTCTTGTCTGGACGCTGCCCGTCGGCGTCTGGATCGGCACCAACCCGCGCCTATCCGGCATCTTGCAGCCCATCGTGCAGAGTGTGGCGGCAGTTCCGGCGACGGCCTTTTTTCCGGTCTTGGTGCTCTATTTCGTCAGTTTACCAGCCGGGCTGGATATTTCGGCAGTCTTATTGATGATGCTCGGCACACAGTGGTATTTGTTGTTTAACGTCATCGCCGGAGCCTCCGCCCTGCCGCAAGAACTCAAGGACGCCGCCCGTCTCTACAAAATCACGGGTTGGGAACAGTGGCGCACGTTGATCTTGCCCGCCCTCCTGCCCTACATCATCACAGGGCTGAACATCGTGGGCGGCGGCGCATGGAACGCCAGCATCGTCGCGGAATATACCGAATTCGGCAGTCGTGTCTATTCGGTGCCGGGGTTAGGCTCCATCATTGCCGACGCCACTGCGCGCGCCGACTACGACATGCTCTTAGCTGCCACCCTGACAATGATCGTCACCGTCGTGGCGATCAACGGCATCGTCTGGCAGCGGTTGCATCACATCGCTGAGGAAAAATATCGTATCGAGTGAAAAGGATCGACTGGGAACCCAGTAATAACCATATCGAGAGGTGAACGATGGCAAACATCGTCAAACAGCCCGCTGAAGAACTTGTCCGGCTGACCAACATCGACAAAACCTACGGGTCGGGTGACCGCGCCACGGAAGCCCTCCACGACATCAATCTGAGCATCAAAACGGGCGAACTCGTTGCGCTGCTCGGCCCGTCCGGCTGTGGCAAATCTACCATCCTCCGCATCATCGCGGGCTTGGTACAGCCCACCAACGGCGACATGCTCTATCGTGGCAAGCCCTTGCGCGGTGTCAATCCGCACACGGCGATTGTGTTCCAGTCCTATGCCCTATTCCCGTGGCTGACGGTACAAGAAAACATCGAGGTCACGCTCAAGCCGCTCGGCCTCACGCCGTTGGAACGCACCAAACGTGCTCTCAACCTGCTGGATAAGGTCGGCTTGGATGGCTTCGAAACCGCCTATCCGCGTGAGCTTTCCGGCGGGATGCGCCAGAAGGTCGGTGTCGCGCGTGCCATGTCCGTCGAACCGGAGCTGCTGTGTTTGGACGAGCCATTTTCTACGCTCGATGTACTCTCGGCGGAAAACCTGCGCGGCGAGTTGATGGACTTGTGGTCAAGTGGAGTCTTGCCCACCAAATCGATTCTGATGGTCAGCCACAACATCGAAGAAGCTCTGCTCATGGCGGATCGCCTGATCATCCTCGATAAAAGTCCCGGTCATGTACTTGCCGAGGTTGCTATCAAGCTGCCTCATCCGCGCCGCCGCAAGGATCGCCCCTTCTTGCAGCTTGTCGATCAAGTCTACGCGCTGATCGCGGGCAAGACGCAGACCGAGGCCGAAGAACTTGGTGCTGCGCCGGGTGAACCGGGCAAAACGCGCCCGCTGCCACACGCCCCCATCAGTGCCATCAGCGGCTTGTTGGAACGCGTCAACGAAGAAGTAGCCGACCGCATCGATCTCTATCGGCTGGCGGATGAATTAGACGAGCCGCTGGACGATATGCTTCCCTCGGTGGAAGCCTCCGAAATGCTAGGCTTTGCAAAGGTCGAGTCCGGCGATTTGTCCCTTACGCCGCTTGGACAAACCTTCGCGGAAGCCAGTATTCAGGCGCAAAAAGAGATCTTCGCTGCCCGCATCCGCCGCGTACCGATGATCCGCTGGATTCGCAGCATGTTGAGCGCCGCCCGTGATCGCGCCCTGCACTGGGATGTCTTCCAGACCGCCCTCGCTCTAGAGTTCTCGCCTGACGAAGTTGAGCGCCAACTGGACACGGCGGTTAACTGGGGACGTTACGCGGAGTTATTCTTCTTCGAAAACGACATGTTGTCCATCGACAACCCGGCCAGTTTGCCCGAACCAGAGCATCAGGAAGAAGAGAGACAGGATTTTGATCCCGTAGGTTGATCTCTTTCCGCCCTCTTTGATCGAGCGAACATCCAATCGCCCCATTACGCTCGATCAAAAGTAAGGATTTACACTGACGACAGGTCAATGGATTGAGGAGAAAATCCATGTACTGTCGTCATGGTAGCTCATACAAAACAAGACTTTCTTATCCATTGGCTAACCCTAAAACCGCTCACACGGGGTTGCTGCCACATTCCTAATCATCCTTTAAGCAAGCCAATGGACTAGTGGCATTTCGGGGCGCGGCGTGGGGTTAGCCGTGCTGAATGTCCTGATCATCACCGTCACACAGTCGCCTAACTACATGTCGCCGTTTTATTTAGGTTTATTTACGATGACATGGCTAATAATGCGCTCAAGGGATGTTGATCGAGGTCAGATTAGGGATCACTTCACTGTCGCAGGCTTGAATAAACCTTAGACAAAGTGGTCGCCCTTAATCGCAGGAACGATTGACAAACGTTGTAAAACGATGTAACATACTCTCATAAACTAAGAAAAATAGCATTTTTTGATCACTTTTTATTCAAGATTTGGTAGGGTTACCATAACAAAGGGGTAATAGCAACCATGAGCAAGCATTATACAAACACCTACGAAAGAAACGATCGTCCTACCGAGGAAGAGATCGTCGTTGCTGAAGGTCTTCCAACCACGCCCCGCCCCGTCATTGATCTGGACTCGGATCTTGTACAGTTCTACTTCCGGGATATTCGACCCGTTTCAGTACCATTAACGAGCGAAGAAGAGCAGGACTACGCCAAGCAAGTTCAGGCCGGGAAGCAAGCGAAGGCCAAGCTACGCCGCAATCCGAATTTGCGCGGCGATGATCGCGCAGCGTTGGAATCTGCTATCTATGTTGGTGACAAAGCCCGCATGGAGCTAATCATGGCGAATACGCGCTTGGTGGTCAGCATCGCCAAAACCTATCAAGGGCGCGGCCTATCGCTTGCCGATCTGATTCAGGAAGGCAACCTCGGCCTGATGAAGGCCGTTGATCGCTTTGATCCTGAGCGCGGCGTGCGTCTGAGCACCTACGCCACGTGGTGGATACGTCAGACCATCGCCCGCGCCGCTGGCGATAGTGGGCGCACCATTCGTTTACCCATCAATCAAGGGCAGCGTTGGGGACGCCTCCGCCGCATCGGGGAAGACCTCTCGCAGCAATTAGGGCGTGAACCGAGCCTTGAAGAACTCGCGGCTGCCGCCGAATTGACAGTCGAGCAAGTGCAGTCCACGCTCGAAGCCGCGCGCGAACCGATGCAGTTGGATGAGTTGGTCGGTGACGAAGAAGATCGCCCGCGTGAAGATCTCTTGGCGGACACCGAAAGCGAACTGCCTGAACAGGCCACCGCCCGTCAACTACTTACCGAAGCCATCGGTTATCTGTTGGCCTCGCTTTCCCCGCGTGAAGCCGCTATTCTGAAGTTGCGCTACGGCCTGAGCGATGGCGAAAGCCACAGCATGGCGCAAATTGGCGAGATCATGGGCTACAGTCGTGAGCGCATTCGCCAGTTACAGCACGAGGCTCTGAGCAAGCTCCGCCGCATGGATCGCGAACTGAACCTCGCAGACTATCTGGAATAGCGAACGCATTCAGATTCAAGACATCCTGCATCTGTGGAAGGCGACATATGGTCGCCTTCACTTGTTTAAGATTATGTTAAATATTTTTAAGATTATGTTAAATCTGGTACGATTTGCAGGTGAGGAGACTATCAATGACCAACCTGTATTTTCTACGGCATGGGCATGCCCACGATCGCGATGAGTGGAAAACCCAGAACGACGAACTGCGCCCATTGACTACCGAAGGAATTGCCGCGATGCGCCAAGAGGCCATCGTCTTGCGGCACCTTCAGCCAGATTTCACGGCGATTGTGACCAGTCCGCTGGTACGCGCGCGGGAGACCGCCGACATCATCCACACGCTCTTTCCCGATCTTCCCATCACAGAGGATGCGTTGCTCAAACCCGGCTTTGGCCTGAAAGCGCTTGAAAAGGTGCTCAAACAGCATGACGGACACGAGAGTCTGCTACTCGTAGGCCACGAACCCGACTTCAGCGCCGTGATCAGCGATATGATTGGTGGTGGGCGTGTGACCATGAAACGGGGCGGCATGGCGCGTGTAAAGCTGGCGAGCAAAGAAAAACTACGTGGAGATCTGATCTGGTTGATAACGCCTTCTGTGTTCCGTGCTGCCGAAGATTAATGGCAGGTAAAATTACTATAACGGAAAACAAACGCTGGATGCGTTAATATTCTACATTAATCATCTAAGCGAATTTATGCTAAATCAGCAAAGTGTAGGCATCATCCATGGGAAGACGAATTCTCGTCATTGAAGATAATCCAGATAATCGGATTCTCATTACCGATGTGTTGACTTCCTTAGACTACGAAGTGATCGTTGCGGTGGACGGTGAAGAAGGCGTGGCGAGAGCCAAGAGCGAAAAACCTGACTTAATCCTGATGGACTTGTCCTTGCCGCATATGGATGGTTGGGCCGCCACCCGTCTCCTACGTTCGCAGCCCGCCACCAAAGACGTGAAGATCATTGCTCTCACCGCCCATGCGATGGTAGGGGATCGTGAACGCGCGATAGAGGCTGGTTGTGACGATTATGTTTCTAAGCCGCTGGATGTAAAAGAGTTAGCGGGCAAGCTCACGCAGTATCTCGGCTAACCTCCCACTCCTCATCGTAGAAAACGAATGCCATCAGCACAACTGCATGATGGCATTTCTTTTTCAAATCGACCTTGTAGGTTCCCCCGACATCACATAACCAATGTTCCGAATTATTTTTCCACTCATTCTTCCACTCATCGAATGAACGGCAGTAGCAGCATACCGGGGTTAGTGCCCGCGTTGTTCAAGATCGGCAGCAGTGCCGAGATCAAGATGAAGATGATGACAAACAGCACCAGCAGCAAGAAAATGCCCACCCGCCGCCGCGTGATCAGCCGCCGCTTCTTTTCCGGCGGCACCTCACCGAACTTCACACGCATAGCTTTTGCAAACGTCCGCACATCCGCATGACGGTTTGCAGGGTTACGCTCAATCGCCTGTGTGACGATGTTCGCCACATCCTCGGATAGGTCGCTGCGGTTGACTGGGAGTGGCGGCTGCATGCGGACATCGCGCCGGACATCGTCTTCTGCGCGCATCTTGAATCGGTACGCAGGCGCGCCTGTCAGCATTTCATAAAGCACGATACCAAGCCCATATACATCCGCCGTCGGCCCCGGCATCACACCGCGATCCAGCAGTTCCGGCGGGATGTAGGCCGGATGCGCATACTTATTCGCCCACGATGGGCTGACCATCTGCGGCTCGCTCACGATGCCCAGATCGACCAGCATCGGGCGCGGGATGCCTTCCTTATCCGTGCGGATCAGGATGCTTTCCGGATTAATGTTCAGGTGTAGTTTGCCGCCCTTGACGTGCAAGAACGCGATTGCATCTGCCACGCTGATCGTCATCCATGCGGCGTGCTGATACCACGGCTGCGGGTTCTTGATCAACAAATCTCGTAGAAATTCGCCTTCGACAAATTCAAAGACCATATAATATTTGGTCTGGTTCTGGTAAACCGTTTTGCCATAGGGGCGCTGCTCACCCGTCGCGAACTGATACGCGGGCAGCAGGATAGGCAGCATCGGGTGTTGTTGTTCTTGTGCCAGCTTGGCTAATGTCGTGGCTTCGCGCTTGAGTTGTTCTTGGCAGCCATCATGCGCCACCTTGAGCATGATCCGCTGTCCGGCGCGTTGTGCCTCATAAATCGTGGCGGTGCGCAGCACGCGGATCATCCGCACGATCAAAATATCGCTCAAGTACTCGCCGTAATCGAAGACGACGGATAGCGATCCCGCCGTGCAGGTGCGTGTTTTGCACCACAGATTCGTTTCGTCCCAGATTCGCTCACACGTGGTACAGACCTTCTTCACGAGGGTTTCTCCTTCAACACAGGCGACGCATTACGTCAACGGCGTCGGTTCATTTTTGTGTAAGATACGGTCGTCGCGGCTCACTTCGTTCCCATGATCTATTATGCCCGCTTCCATGCAAAGATGTTCAAAAAGACTTGAAAAAGAATGTGTACGTTTGGTTTGTACGCTGGTAGGGCTAATTGACAAAAGAACTGACCTATGCCATCATGACACTGAGTCGCTGGTCGTTAACGTAAGCCTAATACCATTGCCGCGCTTGTGTCAAGCGGCTCATCCGGAACGTTTCTCCAATCGAAGAGGAGCGGCGCACATGCCTGAATTTTTCAATCGTCCGCCCCGAATTCAGCCGGAACTCCCCAACGGCGAATTCGATGTACCAAGCCCGCCGGGGAAAGAAGATGAGAGTGGACAGAATCTTATTCAGATCGGCCTCCCGTTAATTACGATCGCTGGTTACATTTTGGTCAGTGCGGGTGGCGGCGGACGTAATCCGCTGTTTATTTTGCCGATGGCGCTTTCCATGTTCGCCTCAGTCGGCATCGGCCTTTATGAATTCTTCCGGCGTCGTCGCAATGCGGGCGTTGCGGATAAACTATATCTGGAACGGCTCACCGAACTCCGGCGCGAAATGCTTGACTCTCACGACAAGCAGCGCATCTTCTACACTTACAACTTCCCCGAACCGAGCGTCTGCTTGCAAATGGCGGGTACTGCCGACGACATCAAGCCCAGTTCGCGCCTGTGGGAACGCCGCACGACCGACGCTGACTTCGGCACGTTACGTATCGGGATTGGCTCCCGTCGTTCTACCGTCATTTACAAGATCGGTGCGTCATCCGGCTCAGATTCGCCGCTGATCAAAGACGCTCTCAAGCTGATGAACGACTCGATAATCGTGAATGACATTCCCATCACGGTCTCGATGCGCACCACCTTCGAGGAGTGGGAAGGTGGCGATGAAGATGACAAGAAAGACAAAAATGCCGCCAAAATGCCTAGCGGACGCCACACCATCGGCATTGCGGGACGTGATCGCGCCCGTGTAACCGACTCGATGCGCTCGATGATGGTCAACTTGTGCGCCATGCACTCGCCCACCGACATGCGCTTATTCGTGCTCGGTTCGCCTGACGCCAAGACCTATTGGGATTGGGCCAATTGGCTGCCACACTGCAACAGCAGCCGTAATGAGATCAGCATCGGTGACCAGCTCGGCTTCGATGTCCGCAAGCGCCGCCGCCTCTGGGATGACCTGCAAGCCGAATTAGAGCGCCGTCAATTGCGCTTAGCAGATGCCAAGAGTTATGCCGTCACCACGCCGCATATCATTGTGGTGATAGATGGGCTTTCTCCGAAAGCGGAAGATTCCGTGCTGAAGGAAGCCGAAACCGAAGCCGCCCTCGCCATCATTCTGCGCAACGGTCTGGAACTCGGTGCCTCGGTAATCTTCGCCGTCCCCGATAAAGATCAGATTCCGAGTGACTGCCAAGCCGTCATCGAGATCGACACGACGGACGCTGAGGCCGCTTTCCGTTACGCTGAAGTTGGCGTCAATACCCTCCGTTTCGATGGTGTTGCCGATGCGGTCGAAGCCAAGCGCGCCGAACAAGACTTTGCTCGCCGTCTCGCGCCGTTAGCGGTGCGCAGCGTCGGTGGTGCCGACCTCGCCAACGCCGTCAATCTGCTCGAACTCAACAATGCGCGTACTGTCGAAGACCTGCCCATCCTGCAAAACTGGGCGGATAGCCGCACGCCGGACAAAGCCGATTGGCTGCGTGTGCCCGTTGGTCTGATGGTCGGCAACAAAGTCCGTGAACTGATCTTCGCGGCGGACGGCGACGGCGTACATGGCCTTGCGGCTGGTACGACAGGTTCCGGTAAATCCGAACTCCTGCTGACCATCATCACGGGTCTCGCCATCCGCTACGATCCTTCTATCGTCAACTTCGTGATGGTGGACTTCAAAGGTGGCGCGGCCTTCGAGCCGTTCCGTACCTTGCCACACACGGTAGACATCGTGACCAACCTGCAAGGCACGGCGGGCGCGCGTACGTTCGTTGCGTTGCGGGCGGAACTCAACCGTCGCTCCAAGATGATTGCGGATTCCAACACCAAGCATATCGTCCATTACCGCAGCAAAAATTACCACATGACGCGTGAGCCGTTCCCGCACCTCTACGTCATCATTGACGAGTTCGCGGAAATGGTCAAAGAGATGCCCGAATTCAAAGGCCATCTCGATAGTATCGCTCGTCTCGGTCGTGCCTTGGGCGTCCACCTCTTACTGGCGACTCAGCGTCCTAGCGGTGTGGTCAGCGACCAGATTCGCGCCAACATGAAATTCCGCATCTGCCTCCGCGTGGAAACAGCGGAAGACAGCCGCGAACTATTGCGGCGTTCGGATGCGGCCTTCCTACCGCCAAATATCCCCGGTCGTGCCTACATTCAGGTTGGTAACGAAAACGTCGAGCTAATGCAAGTTGCGCGTGCTGGTGGCCCGTATACTGGCCCCTCGGTGGATACCTCGCCGCCCGTGATCTGGCCCAAGCGCCAATCGAAGGCACAAGCCTCTTCTGGTCGCGCCAATGCCGAAGCCGCTGCGCTTTCCGATGTGATCGTGGAAATCTGCCGCAATCTGTCCGAGACTCACGAAGAGGTCAAGCCGCAAAAGAAGCCGTGGCCTGATCCGCTCCCGATGCGTCTCCCGCTCGATAGCGAGACGCTCAACGGTGAAGCGAATCCCTTGCTGCCACTCAGCCATGCCGTCATCGACTGGATGGAAGATCGTGGTCAGTGGCGCGGCATCCACTGGACGGACGAGGCCATGAAGACCAATATCGGCCTGATCGACAATCCGATCCGTGCCGAGCAGTTGCTCCTCACCCTCGATCTGACCAAAGGCCACTGTGTGATCTTCGGCTCGTCGGGTTGGGGTAAAACGACCTTCATCCGTACCGTGATCACGGGGCTTGCTGCCACGCATTCGCCTAAAGAACTCAACATCTATCTGATGGACTTTGGAGGTCGTGGTCTGGACGTGCTGACCGATATGCCGCATGTGGTAGCCTCGGTGCTGCCCTCCGAGGAAGAGCGCGTGCTGCGTCTCATGCGCCGCATCAGCAACATCCTCGAAGAACGCCGCACCACGCTCAGTGCCGCCCGTGCCGATAACCTGCTCGTCTATAATCAGTCCAATCCTGAAAAAGCGCTGCCCGCTATTCTCGTCGTTATCGACAACTTTGCCGAGTTCCGCGAGAACTTCGAAAACTACATCGAAGGGTTGATCGGCCTCGTGCGCGATGGTCGTACCTATGGTGTGCATTTCCTGTTCAGTGCCTCGCTCACCAACACCATCCCCGGCAAGCTGTACAACCTGTTCACCGAGCGTCTTACCCTCCGTCTAGCCGATGCGGGCGAATACGCCAATGTGGTCGGGCGCGGCGTGCCAGATATGGGCGAGATTCCCGGTCGTGGTTTCGTCTCGATTGATCGTACGCCGCTCGAATTCCAGACCGCGATCCCCGTTGGCGCTACGGCGGAAGATGAGCAGCAGGGCTTGGACGACACCAAGAAACTCGCGCAGTTGGCGCTGAGGATGAAAGCAGCATGGAAGCTCGGACGTGTCGCGCCGCCCATCGATATCCTGCGTCCCGTCATCTCGCTGCAAAATGTCCTGCCCGCGCAACCGCCCGCTAAGCTTCAAGTCATCCTCGGCCTCGAAGATCAAAATCTAGAGCCGGCCATGATTGATCTTGCACAGCGCGGCCCGCACATGGTCATCATCGGCCCGCCGCTCTCCGGCAAAACCACCACCTTACGCTCGTGGGTCATGTCGATGGCGCAGCTCTACAGCCCCGACAAGATCGCGATGGTGTTGGTGGACTTCCAGCAGCGCATGTTTAAGTATGGTGGCAAGCGCACCTTCGCGGATCTGCCGCAGGTCTACGCTGCTATTTCCGAACTGAGCGACCTTGAGCGTGTGATCAAGGACATCAAGCAGGAATACGAATCGACCCGCACTGCTGATATGCCGACGCGTCCAGAAATCTTCTTCATCGCGGATAACTACGATGACTTCTCAGGCGTGATCGGCAGTGGCAGCATGAGCAAGAACACTGTCTACAAAGACCTCGCGGAATTGGGGCGCAAGTTCGGGCCGGAAGGCTTCCATCTCGTGGTAGCCGGTTCGATGAACCTGATGCGCGGTCAGGATGAGTTCGTCAAGCAAGCCTTAGCGCCGCGATTCGGGCTTGGCCTTGATGCCAACGACGCGCCGACGGCCTTGGGTGGTCGTGCCCGCGCTGGTGGCGCAGAGTTCCCGCCGGGACGTGGCTACATCGTCAAGTCCGGGCGCATGTCGCTGATTCAAGTGGCTACTCCGCAAGGCGATGGCACGTTGGAAGAAACGCTCGACAAGTGGATCGAAGAGATTCAGAATAAGTATCCAGAGCGCACGAAATTGATCAACGCCTTTGTCGGCAGACCTGAACCCGCACCGGTTGCTGCTCCGGCGACGCCCGCCGCAGCGTCTGCACCCGCTTCTGCTGCCTCTGCCGCTGCAACACCGACTAACTTTGGTGCGCTGCCCACCGCGCCCACGCCACCACCACGTGCGCCTGCGCCGAGTGCCGCCGAGATTTTGGCGCAGTTGAACGCCAAGCGAGCTGCCGCCGAAAAGGCTGCTGCGGAGAAGGCCGCCGAATCGAATCCTGCCGCGTCCGCTCCATCTTCGCCACCAGCCGCGCCAGCCAGCGCGTCCGGCGAGTCGAGCACTGAACCGAGCGGCGATCCGAACAAGCAGCCCGCCAAGTAATCTAACAATAACGCTTCCCTGCCCACACCAACGACAGGGAAGCGCTGACTGTATTTGTCTTTACTTAGCACTAAGCACCCAGCACTTAGCACGATGGAGAGCTTATGGCACGCACCTTACTAACCATCAAGTCGGATCTGTTCGATACGCCAGAAGGTGAAGAAGCCTCCGTGCGCGAAAATCTGCCGATCCGTACGCTCATTTCGGAAATCTGCAAAGAATTCGAACTGCCCGAAGGCAGCTATACCCTTCGTCAAGAGGGCGGCAAGGCGCTTGAACCGGATAAAACCTTGGAGCAAGTCAATGTGCGCATGGGCGCGGTCTTGGTGTTCAGCCGTGAACGCCGCTCCGTCCGTCGCCCCACGCAGTTAGTGGCGGCTTCGGGTGCCGTCAATCTGACGGGTGCGCCGCGTTCACGCGCCATGATCACCAGCAGCAATCATGCCCTCCTGAAAGATAGCACGACGGGTGATGTTTACGAGATCATGTGGCAACCTGCCATCATCGGACGCCCCGACGCCAATAACCCCGCCAGCGCCGACATTCTAGCCGTCAATCTCGGCAAAAATGCCGCCGCGCAGACGGTCTCGCGTCAGCACGCCCGCATCACCGAACTCGACGGGCAGTACTTCCTCGAATCGATGTCCGAGCGTAACCCAACCTATCTCAACGATGGTCAGGTACGTTTGGGCGAGAAGCGGTTCCTTGCGCCAGATGACAAAATCCGCGTCGGCACCATCACCCTCGTCTTCGACATCAAATCGTAATTCACTCGCAATTCATCAGCCATATCAGGGCGAGACAATCTCGCCCTTCTGCTAATCCCTTTCTTCCTCCCACCAAATCTGCCTATAATTGACCGTCTCTACTCATCCACTTGGAGCCATTATGCTTTTCTCGCTTCCGCAATCCACTCCACGACACGAAACCCGTATGGACTTAGCACTTAGCACTCAGCACGTAGCACTATCTTCAACCGAGGTGCGCTGATGTTACTGTGTGTCACCCCCAACCCCGCCCTTGACCGCACCTTGACGCTTGCCGATTTTTCGCTCGGCGGCATCTTCCGCCCCACCGCCGTCCTGAACGCGGCGGGTGGCAAAGGTGTCAACACCGCCCGTGCAGCCCGCGTGTTAGGCGTCGATAGTCTGTGTATGGGGCCACTCGGCGGTTACACGGGGCGTTTCGTGGCGGAATTAGCCGAGCGCGAAGGCTTGCACGGCGCATGGACGTGGGTGGATAAGCTCACGCGCATCTGCACCATCATCGTCAATGCCAGCAATTACGAAGTGACCAGCGTCTACGAGCAGATGGACGCCCTCAATCTTGACGAGTGGCAGCGCGTACAGCACGACATCGAAGCGCATATCCACCAAGCCGAATCCGTCTGCATTAGCAGCAGCGTCCCCAAAGGCGTCACGCCCACAGCCTTCGCGGACTTCGTCGCCGCGCTTGTCGCCAGCGGCAAACCCGTTTGGGTGGATACCAGCGGTGCGCCCCTCGCCGCTGCCATGAACGTGCCCAACGTCAATATCAAGATCAACGACGAAGAAGCCGCCGAAGCCTTGGGCCAAGCGATTCACGATCCCGATCAAGCTATCAGCGCGGCGCAGTCCCTGAGTCAGCGCACGGGCGGCGCAGTCGTGATTACGTTGGGCGGGCGCGGCGCGGTGATGGCCTCCGCTGGCGAAGGCTGGCAATCCACGCCGCCTAAAATCGAGGTAAAAAGCACCGTTGGCAGCGGCGATTCATTCTTAGCGGGTCTGATGATCGGGCTGCGTGAGTCGGCGGAGAATGCCTTGCGCCTTGCCATCGCTACTGGAGCCGCCAACGCCATGTCCATCGGCGGCGGTCAATTCTCCCGCGCCGATGTGGACGCACTAGCCGCCAAGACGCACGTAACGCGGCGTGCCTGATCCTGCTTCCTTGAACTGCCGGATCAGCCAGCCGCGCACTACTGACTCATGTTGATGCGAGATGGTTGTTCGGCAGTTTCAAGGTTGGCAGCCACGCGCGGATTTTCTGATCGATCTGGTCGCGGATGTCGCGGAACTTCGCCAATTTTTGATCCTCCGATCCTTCTGCCTTAGCTGGGTCTTCAAAATCCCAGTGTTCGCGGTAGATCACGCCCGGAAACACGCTCGGACACTGTGCCTCAGCCTGAGCGCATACCGTAACCATGTACAAAAACGACATTTTGCCAAGATACACCTTAATGCTCTTGGAATACTGCGCTGATGTATCGATCCCCAGTTCTGCCAGAACCTTCACGGTCAGCGGATTCAAGACGCTGGGTTCTAGTCCGGCGCTGTGCGCTTCGATGTGGTCGCCCGCATGATAGCGGAGCAGTGCTTCCGCCATCTGGCTGCGCGCGGTATTGCCTGTGCAAAGAAACAAAACGCGCGGCTTCGGATCGCTCATGATTCACTTCCCTTCATGGCTAAATGTGGTTCACGGATTGCTTGATACAGGATTGCCCCTAAGGCAGCACCGAGGATCGGCGCAGCCCAATAAATCCAATGATCACGCCAATTTCCTGATAGCAGCGCGGGGCCAAACGAACGCGCCGGATTCATCGATGCGCCCGTCAGCGGGCCACCCCACAGCGCATCCAGTGCCACCGTCGCCCCGATTGCTACCGACGCCAGATGACTCGCCGCTTTTCCGTCGGTCGCTACTGACAAAATCACGAACATCAAGCAGCCTGTCAGCAGCAGTTCGATCCCGAACGCTTGCCATACAGTGCCCGATGGCAGCGTCGCCCCCAGATTCGCGACATCCCCGATCAGTAGCCGCAGGGTCGCCGCGCCCGCACTCGCCCCCGCCACTTGAGCCGCCGCATATAATGGCACCTCGCGCCAACGGAAATGCTTGGTCAGCGCAAAGGCGATTGTCACTGCCGGATTGAAATGTGCTCCCGAAATATGCCCACTCGCCGCGATCATCACCATCACGATAAAGCCGAACGTTAACGCGATGCCAGCGTGTGTCAGTGCGCCCGTCTGGGCGTTCACCATAATCGCGCCGCAGCCTGCCACCACGATGGCATACGCCCCGATGAATTCCGCGCCCATCCGCCGCCACAACATCGTATCTGTCAAGTTAAACTCCCACCGGAGAGGTGTGCGCGATTTCATCGGCCCATGTCTTGAACTGCTTCGCCAGCGCATCCCGTACTTGACGGAATGCGTCTTGCTTTGCCGTCTCATCGCCCTCCACCGCCGCCGGATCGAGGAAGCTCCAATGGATGCGCTGTGCCTTGCCGGGGAAGATTGGGCATGTTTCGGCGGCGTTATCGCAGACCGTGATCACATAATCAAACGGCTGGCTCAAATACTCGTTCAGATGCTTGGATCGCTGTTGACTGATGTCGATGCCTACTTCCGCCATCGCACGGATCGCCAGTGGATTCACCGTCGAAGGCTTGCTGCCCGCGCTGAATACGTCCATCTGCTCCCCGGCGAACGTGCGCAGCAGCCCTTCCGCCATCTGGGATCGCGCCGAGTTACCCGTGCAGAGAATCAGAACTTGCAGTTTCATAACCTATCCTTGTAATTGCATGAGGAAAAATTGGGAGCGCTTGTAAAGTTGCCGTGCCACCTCGCGGAAGGCATCCGGTTGTTCATTAGCATCCGCCGCTGCTGGATCAGTCAAACTCCAGTGAATGTCATGGTCAGCGTTGGCGAACGTCGGGCACGCCTCGCGCACACGATCACATACGGTAACCACATACTCAAAGTGCTGTCCGTCGAACAGATCGAGATGCTTCGGGGTCTGTTGACTCGCGTCCAGCCCATATTCTGCCAGCGTACTAAGCGCCAATGGGTGGATCGGTTGGGGCTGTGTCCCTGCGCTAAACACTTCCACCCGCTTGCCTGCCAGTGCCCGCATCATACATTCCGCCATCTGAGAGCGGGCGCGGTTCTCGGTACACAGAAACAGAATGCGGATCGGTTCTGTAGATTCCAACGCGGTTGCTGGCGTACCGAGCGCCGGATGGATTGCCGCGCCAAGTGTCTGGAATTCGGTCTGTAGCCGTTGGACATCAAGGCTGTAATACACATCCCGCGCGTCTGCGCTGCTGCGCCGTTCGGTGACGAGTTGAGCATCGCGCAGCAAGCGCAAATGGTACGACACCAGATTTTGCGGCTGCTGCGTCAGCCTGACGAGTTCTGCCACACGGCGGTCACTCTGGCTTAAGCTGGTGACCAGTTGCCAGCGTAGATCATGGGCAAGTGCTTGAATGAGTGGTGGAATATTCATCATAAATTACATCAAATCAATTTGATGTAATTTACTAAACTTCTTTTATGCTGTCAATATCATCATTGTCGCTACCTTAAAACTGCCTCTTGACTCAACTCGAATGTTCGGATATAATTTTGTGTACTAACAAAAAAACATATGCAGAATGCCGATCTATTAATTACCGCAGATCAGATGATCCGAATCGAAAATTCCCTTCGAATCATCACAGAAATGATCTGAATTGAGCAGATAAATCAGATCATATTCCGATCATTTGCCCCCTCCTGACCTAATAGAATGCGACTAACATGATCTGAATTCCACGCGCAATCGGATCATTCAATGATCGAATCGATCATCATTCGGATCATTTCAGCTAGAACAAACAAATTGCAGTATTGGCGTGAGACAGTCGGTGATTCTAGAATCAGAAGCAGAAGGAAAGCGTGCAAAACAAAAGAAGCATTGCGAGATGGATACACTCCACATCGACAATGCTCCATGCTGGTTAAGCTGAGATGGTAACGGGCAGCGGTTCCGCGCCCTTAGATGCTGCCGAATAGCACGCTGGCGTTTTGCCCGCCTAACCCGAAACTGTTGGACAGCACGCGTTTCAGCTTGCCCTCGCGCGCCACATTGGGCACATAATCCAGATCGCAGTCGGGATCGGGGTTCTCGTAGTTGATCGTGGGATGAATTACCTGATCCACGAGGGACTTGATGGCGACGATGGCTTCTATCGCACCAGACGCGCCCATCGCGTGACCGAGCATACTCTTGGTGGAACTTACCGCCAATTTATAGGCGTAATGGTTAAACACGCGCTTAATTGCCATCGTCTCTACGGCATCATTTGCGACGGTAGAAGTGCCATGCGCGTTGATGTAATCAACCTCGTCCACGTTAGTTTGCCCGCTTTGTAAAGCCCACTGCATCGCGCGGGCTGGCCCACGCCCTTCCTTGTCGAGCGCCGCCACGTGCAGGGCATCGGACGAGACGCCGCAGCCGAGCACTTCCGCGTAGATTCGTGCGCCGCGTTTGATGGCACGTTCCAACGTTTCAAGGATCAGGATGCCGCAGCCTTCGCTGTAGACGAATCCTCGACGTTCGCGGTCAAACGGACGGCTGGCTTTTTCGGGTTCGTTTTCGAAGCCACGTACCAATACTGTCATGGCGTCAAAGGCGGAGAACGCATAATCCGCGATGACCGACTCGACGCCGCCAACGACAGCGATGTCAGCTTGTCCAAGCCGGAGCATATCACTCCCAACGCCGATGGATTGGCAGCCCGTCGCGCAGGCCGTCGATAACGCGTTGATTGGCCCTGTAGCATGGGTAAAACGGCTGATGTAATGCGCGGGCATATTCGGTAAGCCGCTGACCAAACCAAAGGGATTGATGCGCTTCTTAAAGGCTCGATAATCATAAGTCTGTTCGGCGAGAATTTCGTAGCCGCCAAGCCCTGTACCAACGGCGACGCCGATGCGCTCTGAGTTTTCGACGAGTTCCTCTTCGGTCAGGCCAGCATCGTCAATTGCCATTTTCGCTGTCGCTACTGCGAATTGCGACGAGCGTGCCATGCGTCGTGCTTCTTTGCGGTCAATATATTGAGTCGGGTCAAAGTCAGGGACTTCGCCCGCTACCTTGATCGGCAGATCAGTCGGCGCAAAGGTCGAAATACGACGGATGCCCGATAGCCCTGCTACGAGTTTGTCCCACATTGTTTGAACTGTACCAAGCGCGGTTAGTGCGCCCATTCCGGTGACAACCACGCGCGGGAGTCCGTTTTTCGTCGGCTCCATAACCCGGATCGCCTTTCCATATCAACACAATAGGTCTATGTCTGTATCCGCGAACTCTATATTCTACTAACCTCCGTGCGGTTTTCCTAGTCACGTTTACGCAGCAAAGTGGCGTGAGGTTGCAACCGCCGAGCAAGCCTTACAGGATAAAAGATGATGAGCCTGAGCGACAGTATCTCGCTTCTTTAACGAGACAACGGCGTATCCTTGCGCATGGTGGGGCGCAGCACCAGCGCCGTAAATTCACCGCGTCCGATCATCTCGATGAGGGTTTCTAAACTCGCATATAAACGCTGACTTTTGGTCTCTCCTAGTCGATACTCCATATAGCCCGCAAAGTCTCCATGCAGCGACTCTAGCAGGGAACGCGCAGCTTGCGCCACCATCGTCGGAGATTGGTAACTTCTGGTAAGTAGCGATGATAAAGTCAACTTGGCGACTTGGATAAAAGGAGCCATCAGGTTTGGCTTTTGGAGAATCTCACCGAGTACCTCACCATCCGGCAACGGCAAAAGTTCGGGCGTCTTGCCGCGCAGCGTTTCGACCTGCAACCCATAAACGGTGTGGGCAAGCGTGTCGTAGCGGGCTTGATCAGCGGGAGGCAGCAGATCGTAAATACGCTGCATCATGAGCATCGTCGCGTCGATCTGTACTTGATCCCGCTGCGCTCGTTTTTCCGGCTGGCTTACGGCGGGTATCAGTTCCCCGACGTTTACTGAAAGATGAGGGCGCTGTAACCGCACGACCTGACTCCACGATTGATAAGTGCCACCCAACCCGATTGGAAGGATGGGCGCAGTGGTCATCATCGACAGGTAAGTCGCCCCTGCTTTGGCGTCGGTGATCGGCTTTTCCCATGTGCCGCCTTCAGGGAACAACGCGAGGCAGTGACCCTGCTTCAAGACATCCATCATGCGCTTGATGCTCGCCATTTCAAGCTGGTTCGTGCGCCTGACACGGATGATGTTGGGCAGCTTGACGGCGATATTGGCGGGAAACTGCAATTGGAAGTCACCGGGGCCGACAAACGTCACATCATCCCGCTGGATGACGCTAAAAAGAAGCAGCGGATCGATAGTCGAAGCATGGTTTGCAACGACAAGGAGCGCGCTCTGTTTCGGTAGCCGCTCCACGTTGGTGAACGATGTCCGCGTGAGGCTGCGGATGATGAGTTGAGAGAATGCACGCGCACGATTCACAATCAGACCGCCTTGTTGCTCACAATATAAGCTGCTGTTGCCGCGTTGGTCGCGATGGCGACATTATGCACGTTGCAAATGCGCAGCAGCGATTGAATGTCAGGATCGTGCGGTTGACTAGTTAGCGGATCGGTGAAAAAAAAGACGGCTTCGATTCTTTTCTCGGCAACCATAGCGGCAATTTGCGCGTCGCCGCCGAACGGCCCTGATAACATCTTTTGGATTTCCAACCCACATTTTTCTTCGAGCAGTCTGCCCGTCGAGGCGGTGGCGATGAGATGATATTGTTTGAGAATTTCGCGATATTGCATGACAAACGCCACCATATCGGCTTTTTTTCCGTCATGCGCAATCAGTGCTAGTGTTTTTTCGGGCATGAAAATCCTGTCCCTTGACCCCCGATAATGCTTTCAAGTATAATCGGCATGTGTAGAAAAGGTGTTAATTCATTTTCTCTGCGCAAGGGCACTTAGCTCAATTGGTCAGAGCGCTTCGCTTACACCGAAGAGGTTAGGGGTTCGAGTCCCTTAGTGCCCACTCGCTAACATGAGGGTCAATCTCGATAGAGGTTGGCTCTTTTGCATTCTGCCCCAAAATAACGTGATAATCCGCCTTAAGCGTGACTTCCACAACATGACCTCGGTCAATATAGATTCGGTCAACGATAAGTTTCACTAGCTCATGTTGACGCTCAACATCGTCACCACATTGCTTAAAGTGGTCTGCGAAGTTTTCCAAGATATCGACGGCAACGTCAAGCTCTTCACGTACAGGCGTCAATTTCTCAAGCTCCTGTTGCAATTTCACTCGTTTTTCTAGGTAATCGGCCTTATCCGTGATGAACCCGTTGTCCCATCGAAAGTCCATACGTTCAATCGTTTGGCGAATTTCGGCAATGCGTTGTTCAAGGCTCAGTTCACCCAAGATTTCACCAACGGTTGTGAGGATGCGACTTTTCCAGTCAGCGGGTGGTTTCAGGGTTGTGAGAACCTCAAGCACTTCTGCATCGATAGCATCTTGACGAGCACCGATTTGTGGACAGTCATGACCAGCAAATTTTGCCCCACAGCGATAGTAGAGACGATTGCCATTCCGTTGACAATACATTTTGCCCCATGATGGAAAATCGGCATTCGGTAGAGGATGGGAACAGCAATATTTGCAGTAGACCATACCGCGCAAAAGATAGGGGACGAAGGTTTTTGGCGCTTGTTTATGCGAGTCTCTGAGGACACGAATATTCTGGCATTTCTCGAATAGGTCTTTCGGTATCACGGGTTCATGTTGACCTTCAAACCACTGGATCGGTTCGGTGAATACCCGCCTTCCTTCGGAGTTGTGCTTGGTCTCCTGATACCGAATTTTGCCGATGTAAATTCGGTTTCGTAGGATTTCTCGCACGGTATCCTTCGTAAACTTGCGGCCTGACGTGCTGTGGTATCCCTGCTCATTTAGTAACCGAGCAATCCCGACATATCCGTACTTGTTTGAGGCATACGCTTCAAACGCCATCAGTAATCCCGGAAGTTCATCTGGATTTGGCACAACTTCCTTGCCGACCCGTTTTAGACCGAAGGGCACAGCATTGTTGTGATAGCCTTGTCTGCTCTTCTCGCGACGACCTTTGGCAACCTCTGTAGCAAGGTTGCGTGAATACCACTCGGCAACGCTCTCCATAATGCCCTCAATGAGCGCACCAATTGGGCCATCGCTATCTTCGCTTGGCTCGGTTGCAGAAAAAACCTTAATCCCATAGTCGTAGCGCAGCAAAGACTTGATCGCAAGTGCATCGGTACGGTTCCGAGCAAAGCGGTCAAATTTGTGTACGACAAGCGCATCAAAAGCGCGTTTACGTGCATCCTGACGCATCTCCAGAAAACCGGGGCGGTCAGCGGTTCTCCCCGATTGAGCTTCATCGATATAAACTTTGACAAGTTGCCCATCGCGAGCCTCTACCCATGTTTGAACTGCCCGACGTTGAGCATCAATTGAGTAGTTGCCGATCTGTTCCTCTGAACTGATGCGTAGATACGCTGCATACCGTGTCATGGTCAATTTCCTTTTTGGTTTGTTTCTCTTTTGAACCGAGTTTTCGGTTAGGAGTGCCGTCAATCGTTCATCTAATCTCGGCGCAACGAAAAATCTTGGTTGAGTGAACGGTGAAGATGAACTTATGCGTGTTTGGTCATTCATACCATCCTTTCTAGGCTTATAGCCCCTATAAACAAAACAAGCCGCTTCCAGTGCTTGGGTAGCAACAGAAGCGGCTTGAGAAAATATAAGAGTCTTGGGTAGACTTATCTCAGCCTGCGGTGTTGCTAAGCTCAACACTGTAGGTCAGCCCTCGTTCGGTGTTTCCAGCACCTAGCGGGGGCGTCTTCATATGAAATTTCTCCTCAGTATAGTTCCAATTCGAATTACGACCAAATTAGTGATCTTTTTCGCAATCGGTAGGCTTGACCTGCACCTTTACGCATTGCCTTTGGTTGAAACACAAACTGATAGATGGCGCTGGCAAGCTGCGCATATTGGCAAAGTTGCCGAAAGCACATCACATCTCTGGCAATCCTCTGTTCATTTTCGGAATAGAGAAAACGGTAATAACGAGCAACGCGGGAGTAGCGTTTCTTTTCTGCCCATTGAACCAAGCGAAGGAGTTCAACGCGAGTCTGAAAATGACAGTATATACTGTAAAAGCGGCGTAAGGTGTTTATGCTGTCGGATCGACTCAAATGGCGGGTGATTATGCATGGAAATGGCATGTGAGCCAGATCGTAGATCAGGGCGTTTCAAGAGTCAATCAAGGAATCATCTGGCGGATTGGCTTCTATCGCCGTCTGGGTAACGAAACAACTTTTTTCTTAATCTGACCCCTTGTTATTTTCATTTGGAGTAAAGGGACTGACTCAATCAGCTTTTCACTCATCAAGTATAATGCACTAGATAGTCCATCTGCTTCTATATTCAACTCATCGCTATTTACTATTGTGGTATTCACGGTATTTGCAAAAATAAGCAACAAATTGTCTAATAGATGTCTTTCAACAACGGTAAGTTTTCTAATGTTTTCGGAACCAAAGGAAAAGTTAATTTCGTAACCAGCTTCTTGATCAGTAACCCTAACTATATCAGGATCTTCTTGTGATGATAAAATTCGTTCATGCGTCATATTCCACCTTCCCGGGCAGGAACACGCGTGTAGCAATATATCACAATCTGACGTTCTGTTCAATTAACAGTACTGAACTCATGAAAATTGCGAGAAGGAAATTGGTAAATGTAGTAGACTTTGAATTCTACGAGCTTAATTGGTAAAGGACGATACTTACTTTGGATAAAACTCTTGATGTATTCATCAGTTCAAAAATGCTTGAACTTGCAACAGAACGTGACGCATTATTTGATCTATTTGCTTCGCTAAAAAACGAGATTTTCCCTATTAGAGCTTGGATATTTGAGAAAAGTTCATATGCTAGTAGTCATAGTTCAAGAGAGATCTATCTAGAAGTCTTACATAACTCAAGACTATATATTGGCCTTTTTTGGAACTTATATGGAGAATGGACAGTCGATGAATTTGAGCACGCAAAGAATTGGGGTATTGAGCAACATATTTATGTTAAGAATATAAATCCAGAACATCGAGAAAAGAAACTCCAAATTTTCCTAGAGTCGGAAACTGAGGTAGCAGGTGGAATTAGCCCTAGTTGGTTTAAGACTACAGAAGAACTCCTCGAAAAAGTTCGAAATTCGGTTAAGGAATGGGTTCTACGCATCTTTTATGCAACCAGAAATATTTCTGCTGTGCTTCACTCAAAATCAAAGTACATTCCGTATCTCCCAGATATTCTCATTGGGCGGGAACAGGTTGTTGATCAAGTAGAGCAATTTCTAAAATCGAATTCTCACGTTGTTTTGTATGGATCAATAGGTACAGGCAAAACGGCAATTGCAGCGACTGTTTCAAGCCGATATTTGACTGCACACAAACGGAAAACGGTTTTGTGGCTTACAACAGGCAATGAAAATGCGGATATTGTGCTTGAGAGCCTCGCTATCCCTTTTGGTTTACGCGAGAAATTCTCAAGTCTAGCTATGCCAAACAAAGTAGAGGAACTAAGAAAGCGTCTAGAACGAAGTAGTACTGGATTGATTGTTCTTGATAATGTATGGGATGGTCAAATGCTTTATACAATACAGTCTGCCATTCCAGATAGCATTGCCCTGATAGCTACAGCACGCCACCCTTTCCCGCTTCAGGAAACCATAGAGGTTAATGAGCTTCAGCCCGATAAAGCATTCGAAATGCTAACACACTTGGTCGGATCTGATATTAAGCTCTGGGATGGTTCCGAGTCAGATGCTGCTGAAGAACTTTGTCAAAGGTTAGGTTATCTTCCATTTGGTCTTGAAATTGCAGGGAAAAATATGCACGAAAATCGAACTGTCCCTTCAGAACTTTTGGAACAATATGCAAACAGTCTACATGAAATGCACGCCGACTTTGCGGAGCCGGGGCGCGAAAGTATGTTAGCTCTGTTAATACCAAGTCTCTCATCTGTTGATGAATTTGCCCGAACAACCTTTATGGCATTTGGTGCATTGTTTCAAGCTAAAGCATCAACGCAGTTATTGGCACTCTACTTAGCATCAACAGAAAAGGAAATTAGAAAACATCTGTATACATTGCAACGATACGGGCTAGTAAAACATCTACGCCAAGAAAAAGGTCTTCCTGAGCAATGGTACATTCTCGATTTATCCTTCAGCTATGTTAGTGCTCGAACGCTAGATCGCCAACATATTAGTGGGATTGCAGCCTATGTCAAACGTTATCAGCAAACCGGGAGCGCAGAACTTATTCCTGCATCAGCAAGAGTCGATTTGGAAGGTGCATTAAAAGCAGTAGCATGGGCGACATCAACTAATCATATAAAGGAAGTTGATTATCTTGAGCAAGCTCTGTATAAATTCATGCTTTGGCAAGGACTGTATACTCAACTCATTGCTTTACTGGGGTACGTTGCAAAAACTGCTGAGAAAAGTAAAAATCGCCAGCGACAGGCACAGGTATGGAGTAAACTTGGTAATGTATTGATGAAATTGGGGAAACTTGACGATGCAGTCAGGAACTGTGAATTAGCAATAACTGTCGCGACTGAAATTGGAGATCTCTATTTGAAAGCAAATAACCTTATCACACTCGCTCATGTATATATCATCAAATCAGATTATCCTAAATCGATGACTGCTTGCATGGAGGCAAGGAAAATCGCAACCAAAATTAAAGATCCTGAAACAAAGGTTTTTGCTTTGAGTGCATACGGAACAACGCATTCTCATCTGGGAAATCTTAAGAAGGCATTATATTATCAAAAACAATGCCTCACTATATCTAAGAATAATCATTTGCCATTAAATCAGGCGAATAGCTTAAATGACATTGGGAAACTTTATTCTCATCAAAACAAAAAGCGAATAGCACTATCGTATTTTGAAAAAGCTCTAGCTCTCTACACTTCCATAGGTGCATTTGATCGTCGTGTGGGAGTCATTCACAATCTAGGTATGACCTACACTTATGAGAACGAGTCTCAAAAGGGACTCGACTATTTACAGGAAGCACTCACAATTTATAGAGAAAGGAGCGATCAAGATTTGATTTGCAGTGCTCTTGGGGATTTGGGGAATGCCTACTATTTCATGAAAAACTACCAAGAAGCAATACGTTATCTAAAAGAGGGACTAACTATCGCTGAGAATCTAGGGATGAGACGCCTAGAGGCCAACCTTCTGAATACACTAGGGGCGAGCTATCATGAACTAGGAGACACTAAGTTAGGTGCTGAAAAAGTCAACAAGGCAATTTCTATTTCGAGGGAAATTGGGGATGAAGCTAGAGAGGCGATGCAATTATATACTTTGGGGGATTTATACTTTGAATCGAACCAATTCTCAAAAAGCCTTCAACCTTATCAAGCTTCCTACGAAATATATGTCAAACTACAGGCAATGAAAGGTATCAAGGATACAGAAAAACAAATTGAACGAGCAAAATCCAAGATTCCTATCAAAAAAAGAGGAGCGAAGTAAATTGATCGTAATTTTACTTCACCCACAAATAGAGATATTAATAGAAACGTGATTCGCATCTAATATCACAATTTTCTCATCTCACTTCGGTATAGATGAATCGAGATTGTACTAACATTGCAAATGCTGCCGGATCGACTTGCGTTTGAAATTTCATATATCCATGAAATCTATCCGACTTGAAAGAACCTCAATACTATTACGGCAGTTCATTTATGGTTTTGGTGATAGTATTGACATGGACAATTCGTTTTTGCTTAACTAAGGCATATTGGACAATATCACCTGTTCCCCCTAATCCTCGGGCTTTTTCTCCATTCCAAATTGCAATAATTTGATCTGATTTATCAACAAGTAATTTTCCTGCATCATAAAAAGCTTGTTCAGATGCAACATCATGATCCAAAACATAAATTTGCACTGCTTTTGACTTCAGCACCTGAAAATTAGAGCGAGTTTCCTCATCTTCAAAAGTTGTTGCATAGTCTTTGCTTGCGATTACGGCAATATAAGGGATAGCGTGTTTTAAAAGGGTAGTGGCATATAGTTGATCTGCCCCTCGTGCTAGGCAACTCACGCCTAAATCTATAGACCCTGACGAGACTATAGCATCCAAGGTTTTGCTTACCCATGCAACAACTTCGGTAGTGCCAATATCTTGATGACCAGTTATTCCAACAATCATAGCGTCTCGCTCTTCACCATGTTCCAGTAAAATTGGCCTAGTGGAGTAAGTCTGCAATTCTTACTTCTCATTGCAGCAAAGTAAAGATGCTCCTCACCGATAGGTTCTAATAAACGGGCCGCTCTATACTTCTGAAAATGTCCGAATATTTTTTCGTGTGCCTCATTTTTAGGATAGTCATCAGGTTTGTCAGGTTCATAGCTTGGATCAAGAGGATAGATATAAGTTGCTGATGTGAAATAGGTTGTGATCAAACGTAAAATTGGCAAATCTACCTGTGGTTTACACATCCTAATTTCAGTGAGTGTCGAAACGTTTGCCTTAAATCGAGGACGTTGATCCCACGCTCCTAGAATCTGATCGCAATAGCTATACATACTTGCAACATTTACCTCTCCTCGAACATCAGAGGCTCCACCGTCTAGTGCTGCACAGATTAAGTTCGTGAAAACTCCTTGATCTTTCGTTTCTGCAGCTAGCTCTGTGGGACCACTAGCAGTTAGGATGGCAACACCCTCGCGTAAGGTAGCATCACTTGTCGATAGAATCGGGACATTTCCAAATGTGCCACTGTAACAGCAATCAAGAATGATCACGACTTCACGGACGGGTGCATTATTAGCGAGAATGAGTATATCTGTCATCGAAACACCCTCGTCATATTTTGACGCATCAGGTGTTACCAGATAGCCACCGAGTGAATTAACATGGATACCGTGTCCTGAGAAATAGAAAAGCGCCATATCAGCGGGTTGCTCGAGTAATTTGGCTATGGCTGCTTTGAGCGTTGTTTTTGATATGCTCTCTGAAGAAGACAAGATTTTCTTACATGAAAAGTTTGGAC
Organism: Anaerolineae bacterium; assembly: GCA_019637615.1. Taxonomy (GTDB): domain Bacteria; phylum Chloroflexota; class Anaerolineae; order Aggregatilineales; family UBA2796; genus JAHBVK01. Next base: position 136,512 of record JAHBVJ010000024.1, read on the forward strand.
TTCCGTCTTCATGCTTTTCAAGTAGCATTGAGATTTTTGTCGCATCAGATACACAACCAGATAAAGGTGCAAGAGGATAGTCATTGATACCTACGACAAGTGCTCGACGCATATTCCGTTACCTCGCTATAGAGATCAGCTTAAACTATCTGTTTTTACCTTCATTCATCATTTGAGCAACTGCTTTGCTAATACCATCCCAAGTCCAACCAATTACACGATTTCGAGCAAGACCGTTTGGAAGGTTGCTTAATGAGTTAGCACCACTGATATATACTCCAAACATTGGTACATTATTGCGCACTGCCATCTCAATTTCTTTTGAAACCCCCGTTGCAGAAGCCATGTACTTTCCGACAAGGACAATGACCATATTACTGCGTTTCATCTTGTCTTCGACAATTGCTTCCCATCTACTCTGTGCCATAGCCTCCTTTGCAGACCAATCTTGGATCGTAAATGGGGTACTTGAGTTTTTACTTTGACCTGCGAATAACACCTTTTGATCCTCATCATGATCAAAATCAAAACTTATGAAAGCACGGGGTTCTGACATGATCTTGTTCCTTTCAAAACATAAGATCATATGAATTACATGGATTCATTATAACGAACAATCTACTCTGGGGCTAATATCAATGCGCCGTTTGAGTTTATGCTATTTCAGCCACTTCAGCGTATCTCATAAAGGCTAAGCCAAGGTAAGATAACCACAACTGGTAAACCAACCGAGCGTATCTTCCCAAGTAACTGTCGTGAGAGCATGAGCAATGGCAGCGATAAGTGCCTCAAGTGTGCGGGCTTTGGCACGCCGTAGAGCTTGCTTGAGTTTGGAAAAGGCGTGTTCAATGGGCGACAAATCGGGCGAATAGGCAGGTAGAAATAAGAGACGCGCGCCTTTAGCCTCGACTAAGCAACGTACTTTATCGGATTTGTGAGCAGCCAGATTATCGAGAATGACCACATCGTCGGGTGTCAAGATAGGCACCAGCACTTGCTCGATGTATGTTTCAAAGATGAGCGTGGTTGTTGCAGCGTCGATAACCAGTGGTGCTTGCATACCGCCCAAGCGTAAAGCCGCGAGTAAAGTCACCTTGTTGCCATAGTTGCGCTGGGTTTTGGCATATGCTCGTTGACCACGTGGCGCACGGGCATAGATAGGCGTCATGCCTAGATGTGTGCTACTTTCGTCAACGATGACGAGTTTCTCGACGGGCAAGGTACGGGCTAAATCACGAAACAGCACCCGCTCGACTTCATCGCGTTCTAGCGCTCCGAAGGTCTTTTTTTGCGCGTCCACCCCAACGCTTGCAGTGCTCGTCCCATCGTGCTGCGGCTAACTGTGAAGGCTTGGCTGTGATTCCACAACCGTGTATGCTCATCTACGGTAGCGTCATCATGCTCGCTGACTTGCGTTACCAGTAGCTTGAGTTGCTCAGCATTGAATTGTTTACTGATATGTTTTTGTTCGGTAGCGCGCACATGACCTAAGCGCTTATACCGCGTGATATAGCGTTTAACCGTACTGAACCCAATGTTGTATTCTGTTGCAATCCACGCCGGTTTGTGCCCACTTTGCCAACTACCAACGATACGTTCCCGTAAATCTTGTGAATACCCTGCCATATTCCTAATCCTGAGCTTTTCCTTTATTCTAGCTCAATCTGCTTGAGATATGCTGTTGCTGCGCTCAGCCTCTGTTATTTTATATCGTTTGACGATAAAAACTAAGGTTGAACCGTTGATGAGCCGCACCTCAATGTCAAATCGGTAGGTATCCAACCTGCTTTTGCCAACGCCTTTGGGGCTGCCCAGTATTTTCCCGTCATGTTTTCTGACGACTAAGGCTGCTTTAATACGCTGACTGATGACGTCACGTTCAGTCTTCGACGCCATTGCAACGATCTATAACTGGATAGAGCTATCTAGTCGCGAGTTCCCCTTGATTGCGCCCCTCTATGAGGCGTTCATACACTCCGGCATGGAGCACTCTAGACAGGAAAGCTCGCTGACCACAAGGTTGCCGCTACATTGAGCAGATTCAAGAATGAAACCTATAACTGCCGAAACTCTCCCATTTGATGCTACTGAGACGTTGCAACAAAGGCCATCACAATCAGACCAACAATAATTATGCCAAATGAGCGAATTGCACGAAGTAAATGACGCGATTTAGCTTCATTATTCAGCATCGCTATCTGAATTGCGCCAGATAGACTATTGTAATCAGATGGCACATTGGTCATTTCGTCTTTTCCAATAAAGTCCACTATAAGTTTGTGTAGATACTCGTCATCATCGGGCGCGATGTACTTCTGCATCAATTCAGTGTATTTCATTTGTCCTGTTGCTCCGCCCGGAACAAACCTCCAGTTCATGGGCCTTATGACAGCCAATACATCACGGAAAAGTTGTAAGTAAAACAGGAGTACAATAAGAAGCACACCTGTAAATGGTGACATCAAAACAAGCTTTACTTGAGCAATTTGAAAGACGGCTCCAATACCGAATGATGCACTTGCTACGTTGAGAATATCCCAGGCTTTCTTATCCAAAATATCTGCATTGCCATGCTGTTGATCGAGTATTTTGGAAAGCATTTGTACTAGTTCGCGTTTTCGCTCAGCTTTGTTAGAATATGCGTTTAGTGTATCCATATATGAAGGAGTACCTTAATATGCCTAACGACAAACCATCACCGACTCCGGCTGAAAACCCATTGCCGGAACCTGCAAGACCTGTTGCACCGCCACCACCTCCACCGCCGCCTGCTGATCCTCCGGGATACTATACAGCAAAGAAGAGTTACGACGATATGCCATCAAAACCACCAACTGAAAAGAAATAAGCGATAACGTTCCTCCTAGCTTCTGGTTAGCTAGGAGCGGGATTACGCATCTCAATTTACCTTTCTTTAGTACCGTAGAGATAGTTTATTGTTACTTAGACGCAAGTTGAACGTTGCGGCTCCTCGCACAAGAAACTTTGTCAGCTATTTCATCGATTTGAGATTCGTATTCAACTTTCGCTTATATCTCGATACTTTAGCGCTTGGTTCTTCAAAGCAATTAACTCATCGTGCTTTTCTAGAGCCGGCTTAATTATCTTGCTGGGCATATATTCAATGAGCTGCTCCTCCGTCTCGTATACGAGAATATCCATTACCCAGCGATACTTGTGCTGTAAGTCGACAAACATTGAAAATGGTTGCTCACCCTTTTGAATAATTGGCACGAATGGAACCATATAGTTAGGTATAGTTGCTTGTAACTCAAGAGGCGTAGACTTAGGTGCAGTGATGTCTGCAATTACAAATAATGACATACCTGCCAGAATATTGACCGTTTCCGTGAAATCTACGTTGGTTGCTTTCTCGAAATCAAAAATAATGGGAAGTAAATGCTCTTGACGCAATTGCTTACGTAGAGCGTCTAGTATACCTTTTCGTTTGTCATCGGCAAAACGGCCCAGAATAAGTACAGCCTTATTCCCAATAGTTTGGATAACATCGCGGATTTTCTCATTGTGAATGAGCAGATAAATAAATTGTGCGACTTCGAGATTATCTACAGTTAGAACTGGCTCACCATGTCGCGTGATAATAAGATCTGTTTGAGTTGCACCTGTTAATTTAACCTCCCAAGCAGAAACTCCAAAGGTTCGACAACTTGAAAGATTTGCATTTGTGAAGTTAGTCTCCACTAACCTCGCACCCATCAAATCTGCTCCGCGCAAATCTGTTTCGCTTAGGTCGGCACCACTCAGATTTGCCTTGCTCAAATCAGCATTCCGTAGATTTGCACCTATTAAGCTAGTCCATTGTAAATCGGCTTCAGATAAATTTGCACTGGAAAGGTTAGCCCAAGAAAAGCTTGCTTCGCGTAGATCTGCTCCACGCAAATCTGTTTCAATTAATTCTGGTTCATATAGTTTTGCACCTCTTAATTGTGCGTTGCGCAAGTTGGCTTTGTTAAAAGTGACTTTAAACAGATCCGCTCCACGTAAATCTGCCCGAGTTAGGTCTGCCCCGCTGAGGTACATTGCAAATAGATGTGTCCGACGCAGGTCTACGTCGCTCAAATCTGCCTGACTTAGCCGTACTGAATGTAGTTGAACACCATTCAAGTGTGCGTCACTTAGATCTGGACGAATATCTGGGTTGGCACGTCTCCATTTATTCCAATTCTCTGCACCTTCTTCCAAAATTGCGAGATGCTCTTTGTTCGCCATATGTACCCCTAGCGATGATAGGTTTATCGGTGAAGAGCAGAGTGTTATCCAAGGCGCTCCATCAATCCGCATAATGAACCTGTGTTTGAACCGAAATACTGATTAGCAACCACTGCTCAGACTGAGCAGACGCAAACTACTTTACACAGAAGTGGCTAACGCCAATAGACCAATCTCGACTAAATTTGTAGCGCATAACCGCGCGCATATTGGAAAATGAAATTTCAGTCTCGATTCCTTCTCGAAGCTAGTCCGCTAAGTGCCAGCTTTGCATCTATGAGTGAACGGATCTGCTTCTGAACATTTTCGGGCAGATCAGCAAACCGCAATCGGATCGCTGTGTCTCCTTCCTCCTTAAACCCGCCATTCAGCAACAACGTATTAGCAATCATGGTGACGAGTTGTTCCGAAGTCGCATCAGCCAGTGTACTTTGAACACTATTCATACTCACTGACTTAGGTAGCGCTAGTATTTTAGCTGTTGCGTCGGTTTTTCTCTTCCGTCCACGCTTTTTTCCAATTGGCTTATCTCCTGCCCGAACAAGCCGTTGATGGGAAATTGTGGCTTGTATGCCGCTAAAGTCCACAACAGATGCTCGTTTTTGTGGTATCAAACTAACCACAACTCCTACCTGCCCCGGTTCTACTTGAACTAACCCTTTTTCATAAGGCTCTGACTGAGGGTCAAAGGGCACTGTTCTATCGACAGTGACATGCTCACCAGCTTTGAGATTTCGCACCATACCCTGTCCCCTTATACAACAAGCACCTCTTCTACACAGTTTCAATAATACCCATCTTGCGAACTCCCCGAAAATTCTTGCCATGTTTGTGCAATAATTCAATTCTAATTCTGCCTCCATCTGTTGGCTGCAAGAAGCTATTTCACAAAGACGGAAAATTCGGTGCTCTGCCTACAAATTCGGACACATTGAAGAATCTAGACCGAAAGACGATTTTCCCCACACTGTCTATATCCAATGGCTTCTAAGCCTTGTCAACAACTATAACCGGAATTCTGAGGTCAATTTTGGGAGCAGATAGCCTGTAGGCGCACTAGAATCCCATTCATTCATGCCCGCTATAGGATATCCGTCAGATCAGCTTGAGTGCCCGCAATCTCCGATATACAAATGAGTGATCCGTGCCGATCAATCGGCTTATCTCAGGGCCGTTCAACCCTCGCGTAAACAGGTTGCCGATTTGGTCATCTTTGGATGTGCCGTGATGACGGTGTTGGTTATTTTCTTTGGCGGCAGTGGATGCACCACAGGCTTGTCGAATACGACGTACCATACCTTTGATGACACCTTGTTTGATGCCTTCTCGTCGTGCCATTTCCGCGAAAGAACACCCTTGTCAGGATCGGTTCTAAACTCCCCAAAAAGATCGTTTTAAAAATCCCTAGGTAGTAGGCTCAAGTGCGTGAGAAAGGGGTAGTCGCCCTCAACATGCATGGAGCGGGTAATGGTAAACCTGGAGGAACGATTCATGATACG
>JAHBVJ010000025.1 GCA_019637615.1 Anaerolineae bacterium
CCTGTGGTATCTTTGCCAGTCAGTTTAGCACTCCTCCTGAACTTTTATGAAATACACCCGTTAGTCTTGATGCATTTTCTAACCTGTAGATGATAATGGTAAAATGAGATACTTTTCGGGGAGTATCATATGAAAATCAACGATTCGTATAAGCGCCTCAATAGTGTTTGGGGGTGGATTGATCGGCAGCACAACGAGCAAATCGCACGCCAGATTCCGCCGCATAGCCAAATATTAGATATTGGATGTGGCTACGGATCGCTAGTGAATTACTTGAGCGAACAGGGGCACGAGGCAGAAGGAATCGACCTTGAGGAGGATATGATCATCATCGCAAAGCGATTATTTCCTCATGTCAATGTCAAGCTGATGAATGCGGAAGAAGTGGATTCGATTCCCAGCTCAGGTTTTGATGTGATCATATTGCGAGATGCGCTACATCACCTTGTTTGGGAACACGAGTCAAAGCGTGTATTTGAAAACATCCGACGCATTCTAAAACCAGATGGGAAGTTGATTATTTGGGACCCGAATCCTATGTGGATCCTCCGTTTCTCACGAAAACTAGTCAACCATATTGATCCGCAAGCATCCGTGGAAATGGCTAAAGCGGTTCTCGATCAGGAACACTTCCACATAGAAAGTTTGACTTTCTTTGAGGCGATCGGATTACCTTTAAGTGGCGGATATGTTGGCTTACAATTGGTTCCGAATGTGAAAGTCGTCAATATGTTTTTGGTAAAAGTGAATAACGTTTTATCCAAATTGATCAATGGCATAGGGTTGGGGCCTCTGTTCTTGTGGCGCTATTTAATCGTCGCACATTTATGATTAGTCCTCGTTTTATGTGCCGTCTGTATAAACTGCATAAACCATCCTATCGCTCCCCTGCCCTAATCATGGGTATAGTATTGACGATCTACAGAGTAGGCAGGTATGCATGGATGAAGTGCTGATCAATCAAATCGCGGGCATCGTTCGCAGCGGCGCACCGTTGATTCTCGCGGCAGTTGGCGAAACCTTCACCGAGCGCGTGGGTGTCGTCAACCTCTCGCTCAATGGTTCGCTGATGCTGGCGGGCTTGGCAGGCTTTGTGATTGGTGTCAGCACGCAGAGTCACATCCTCGGTATGGTCGCGGCGATGGCAGTTGGCATGGTGGTGGCTCTGATCGTCGCGGCGTCCAGCATCGAACTCAAACAGAGTCAGGTGGCAGTTGGGTTTGTGCTCACACTCCTATGTCGCGATCTCGCCATCTTCTTGGGCGAGACATGGCGCAACACCAAAGGGCTGCCCACGCCCAATGTGACCATCCCGCTGCTTAGTCAGATTCCTATCATTGGCGAAATCTTCTTCCAGCAAGACATCTTCACATACCTCAGCTTTATCGTGGTTATCGCCGCTGCCTTTTGGATATTCCGTACGCGTGCTGGCTTGGCCTTGCGCAGCATCGGAGAACGTCCCGAAACCTCTTTCGCACGCGGCTTCAAAGTCAACCGCACACGTTACATGTATACAGCACTTGGCGGTGCCTTGGTCGGCTTGGCGGGCGCGGCCTATACGCTCAATATCTTCGGCACATGGGCGGAGTCGAATGTGGACGGTCAGGGCTGGATCGCGCTGGCAATCGTGATCTTCGGCGGCTGGTATCCATCGCGAGTGGCGCTTGGTGTGTATCTGGTAGCGGCGCTGCGAGCCTTCGTCAATGCGCAGCAGACCAATGCCTCTCAATCGACGCTGCAATTGCTGCTGCTGCTGCCGTGGCTGTTGATGGTTGTGGCTTTGGTCTTGGTCAGCAACAAGTATCTCGAACGCTTGCTGCCCTATATTCCTATGTGGCTGCATCCTCCGATCCGCGCTTTGCTGCGGGCGCGACCACCTGCGGCGCTCGGCACCACCTTCGATCAAGAAGGCCGCCGCTGAACGATTGCGTGTGCGGTCAATAACAATCTACTGTTAGAAGTATTGGTTATTTCCGCCGAAAGGATGTCAGGATGCCGCACGCAGCCCGCAAACCGCCCGCGATTCCGCCGATTTTGCCACCGCCAAGCCAGCCACATTAGGGTAGTGGTTGGCGGATTGCCTATTTTCGGCTAATCCGCCAGATCGCGGCTGCCATCCCCAAGATCAGCAGCACGCTCACGACCAGTATGCCCGTGAACAGCCCGCGCCGTTCGCTGTCTGGCGTCCCGAAGCGCACCGTAAAGCTGATATTGCCGCCCTTCCCGATCAACTGTCGTAGCCCGTACGGATCGTAGGTTGCCTGCGTCAGTTGTAATGTGTCGCCGCGCACATACCCCGGATCAGCGATGAAAGACCCGCCGCCGGATGGCACATATGCCACGAAATCCGCCACTTCGTAGCGCGTCGGCTGCGTGATCGTCAAATTGCCTTGGAAGTTCAGTTGATACGAGAACTGCACACTGGAAGTTCCCGGCGAGATCGGCACCGAGGATTGCAGCACACCGCCGTTGCCGATCTGGAATTGACCATCATTGGCATCTTGGCTCACGGTGATGTTGGTGGCGTCCGTGGGCAGCGGCACCTCCAGCACGATTCGGCTGGCAGGATCACCCACATAAACCTTATCGCCCGTATTCACAAAGACGATACCCTGCTGAATCAGTGCCACCGTCGGACTGATGAAGTCGATGAACATGCGCTGGCGGTCAATGCGCAGCGCGGAATTGTCTGTCGTAGTTTCGTATACGGAGAAAGACAGATCGAGCGTCGGCCCGCTGCCCGATTGCAACGGTGTCGGTGCGCCGGTCTGCAAAACGCCCGCGTAATTGGAAGCCGCAATGTAAACCAACCCATTGCGACGTGGAATGTCCGCCAAGCTGAACGCGCCTTGCGCATCGGTCGTTACTTCTTTGGTGAGCACCACGTTGAATCCGCTCGCCGTCGATTCGATGATACGCACCGTCACAGTGACGCCCGCCGGTATTTTCCCTTCGGCGGTGCCGTTGCTCAACTTCCCTTGCACCGTGATCGTATCCGTATCGGGGATCGATGGCGTAGCCGTCGCGTTCGGGGTCGGCGTCGCCTGCGCGAAGTTGACTCCGATTACCTCGGCATTATCCCAACCGAGCGTGCGTGTATAAGCCGTCACTGCCCGCCGATCCGTTTCGCTCAAACTGTCGAACTTGTGCGATCCATCTTCCATGCCGTCCGTCAGCAGCCGGAATATCTGCGTGTCACTCCGGCTGATCAGTGCTGCCGAATCAGCGAGACTCGGCAGCTTACCCAATCCCGCGCCATCTTCCCCGTGGCACGACGAACACTGTGCTGACCACACCTGCTTGCCCTGCGCGATCATCGCTGGCGTATAATGCATGCTGTAGACGTAACTCGTCACGTTCCAGCGATCTTGCTCGTTGAAGCGATTCTTCCACGGCGGCATCAAGCACGCGGTCGTCCCGTTATTGCCATTAGTGACAAAAGCGAACCACGCCGTCATGGCTTTGCTCTGATTCGTTTCTGCATCACGGAACGACACCAACGGGCAGCTAAAATTCTGCGCGACGGGGCCGTCACCCTCGCCGGACAAGCCGTGACACGTCTGGCAACCCTGCCCCCCTGTGAAAATTTCCGCGCCACGCGCCAAACTAATGCGCTCCGTCGGGCGTCCCACATCCGGCGGCACCGTAGGGGTGATCGTGGGGAGCACGGCGGTACGCACGATGGCAGGCTCCCCCGCGAGTCCGCAGCTCGTCATGATCAGCAGTGCCAACAACGGGATCAGTACACTAAGGTAACGAACGCAGCACGGCAGCGCCCGCCGCGTATGATGGAGGACAAAATGCATGGGTTAAGCCTTCGATGATTGCTGAGGTGCGGCAGGGATCGATGCGCGTTGCTCGTCTAATTCGCGCAATAAATCTGCGCCTAGTTGCACAAGTCGTTCCCGTTGGAGTTGATAATCGGCATCTAAAAGTTTGCCAGTCTGAAAATCAAAATCGAGATCGCGCAGACTCATGACGATGGCGTCATATTGCTGTTGCAGCGGTGAAAGCCGCTTCGCCCCACTATCGATCGTTATTTTTTCTTCTTTTGTATTCGTGATCAAAGGCCACGCGATGATCATGCCAACGGCAACAATGAAGGCCAGTGCCAGAATAAAGCTGCCAATGCTCATTGTGCGATCAGCCGATCCAGCACCGGGCGCAACTGATCAGCCGTGATCGTACCGGGCACATAGTAGGCGATGTTGCCGAGCTGGTCGATCACGTATGTTTCCGGCACTTTGCTGACGCCATACGTGCGCGTGATCAAGCTACCAGCGTCGTGCCCCGTCAAATACTGCACGCCGAATTCCTTGATGAAGTCGAGCGCCTTATCCTCGTTATCAAGGTAACCGACGCCGATCATCACCACCCCGCGCCCACGATACTCATCCCACAGCGCGTTCAAATCTGCCGCTTCGGAACGGCACGGGCCGCACCAACTTGCCCAAAAATTAATGACTACGATCTTGCCCAACTGCTGGCTAAGGATGAAATCTTCACCGTCGTAAGTCTTCAGTTGGAAATCTGGCGCTGGCCCATTGGTGATCTGCGCACGGTTTGCTTCGATCAAGGCCAACCCCAAGCCCAACACAACAAACAGCGGAATGATCATGATAATCGCCATCACGACTGGGTTCATCCGGCGGGGCATTGGTTGTTTTAGTGCGGGAGCCATGTCTGTCATTGGCGTCCTTCTTTCGTACTCACAAGAAGCAAACTGAACCAAGGGCAAAATTGATCAGACTATTCAAGCGTTGTCCTTCAAATCCGCTTCCAAGCGCTCTCGGTACGGATCATTATCAGCTTTTGTATCGGGCAATGTATCACTGCTTGGTGTTGTCCCTACGTTACTGCGCCACCGCACCAGCGTCACCGCGATTCCCACGCCGATCAGTGCGATCAAGCCGAGTGGTAGGACAATGGTCAATAAGGTAGCGGTGGGAGTAGTCGGCGTCCCTACCGTTTTTTGCCCGAAGCGCTGCACAAAATAGGCTTGTATCTCCTCGATGCTGTACCCTTGCTCTAACATCTGCTTCACTTGCTGCTTCCACTCCTCGCAAGCGTCCGTATAGCATACCGCAAGTGGCAGGTTTTCACAGACCGGACAGTACAAATTCTGCGCGGCGGCGTTTACGTCGCTCTGTGTCACGGGACGCAACGTGCGTGTTGGCTCCTGTGCCGAAGCGACCGGCGCGATCAATGCGCTTATCCCGATCAATGCGCCCAAATAATACGCAACCCCGACCCAGATCAGAATATCGCGTCGCCGCCGATTACCCTTCATTTTTCCGAACATTAGCTTCCTTCGCGCCACGAACCACCCTCGTCTATCACGACAAAGGCTAATCCGCATCTTACCTTCGAGTTCTAACGCTGAATTATATCTCCCTAGCCTAATTTCAATTGTACATATATGTCTGAAAAAATCCTCAACTATCGATTATCTTGCACAAGGGCAATTCGTTGCCAGTGGGAGTGATGAAACTGCATCAGAATGAGTTGCTATCAGATCGATGGACGGCTTACTAATGGATGTAAGCCGCCGATCATTTGGGTGGTCTACCCGACGCTAGAACGTAGTTTTAGAAAATCGCCCGCTAACCTAGACATGGGACAGCCTACGATAGGCTGGCGCGGCCCCTACCGTAGCCGCTTTAGGCTTCATGCCGAACAGCAATCGCAAGAGCGGAATGCGTTTGACGATGACATCATAAACGGCGAAGGTGAAGACGAACGTAAACAGGTTGATCAGCACGTACTTCACGCCGATGCTGGCATCCATCCGAACGATGAAATAACCCACCACCGTGTTGACGGGAAGATGCAGAATGTAGATCGGATACGCCGCCTCATTGGTGTAGCGCAAGACTGCGCTGTCACGGTTGAGCAGGCGGTGTCCCAGCCCCATCAAGGCCAGTACCCACGTCCAGCGCGCAACATCGAAAGCCAAGCTCCATGCGATGTACACGGGCGTATCACGCTGCGGATAAGGGACGCCTGAGAACAGGTTAGGAGCCATATACAGACCCGCCGCCACCACGCCGATCACGAGTGCCCACGGTGTGAGCCGATCTATGGTTGCGGTGATCGAGTCGTCCACCATGATCAGAAAGCCTAGGATGAACAGGCCAAGAAAATAGAACGGATTCTTGTCCGCCAGACTTGGCAGCAGCGTTAACAGAGCCAGCGGGATGGGCATCAACAGCAGTACGCTAGGTCTGGCGAGTATCCGCCCGATCTGCTGCCGAATTCCTGCGCTTGAATCGCGGCGCAGCCAGAGGAACAGTGGCAGTGCAACCAGCGAATACACGAACAGGAATAGGATAAACCACAAGTGTGCCGGAGTGAAGTGACCATTCATGCCGCCCAGATCGTCGCCACGTATGGTGTAAAACGTGCCAAGATGCTCAAGCAGCGTTGGAGCGTTGGGGCTGCCAATGTAGTGAACATAGGTCATTAACGGGATGAGCGTCAGCACGGCAAAACCGAAGGGCAACGCCAGCCGCAGCGACCGCTCTCGGATGTAGTCGCCAGCGGATCGGCGTTTTAGTGCATACCACGTTGCCGCGCCCGCGATGACAAACAACAATGGCATGTGCCACATATAAATGAAGCCATCGATCTTGAGCAGTTCGAGACTTTCTACGCGATCCTTGATGTACACCATGTGCTCTGGGCCGAGCGCGAATATCAGAGCAGAATGAAAGGGGATAAGCAGTAAGACGGCTAGCACTCGCAGCCAATCCAGATCGTGACGACGTAAACTCGGAGCCATGCACTACCTCCTACGTAGGGCATCTATGCCTGCGCACTCGGAATCCTCATGATCCCGTTTAGCCGTCGAGCGCTCATACAAGATGGAACGCCAGCGATTTGGCTGTGCCTAAGATGTCTATACGCATTAGGAATGTCTTGGTTGTGAACAATATCACAGGAGGTCTGACATTAAGTTTGGTCGTTTTGTCTAGTCAGGCAGCCATCGCATGGATACATGCCTGACTAGATACTTCTAACCTTACCCAATCGTGCGCAGCGTCTTCGGGAACGAAGTCAACACCTCGACGCCCGTCTCAGTAATCAACACGTTATCCTCAATCCGCACGCCGCCACGCCCCGGCAAGTAGATCCCCGGCTCTACCGTAAACACCATTCCCGGCTCAAGCACAACGGCATTGCCATCCACGATATTCGGCGCTTCGTGAATATCCAGCCCCAAGCCGTGACCCGTGCGATGCGTGAAGTACTCGCCGTAGCCCGCGTCCACGATCACCTTGCGCGTCGCCCGATCCACATCCTGCGCCGTCACGCCCGGACGTGCTGCCTTGATGCCCGCTTCATTCGCGGCCTTGACCACGTTGTAGATTTTCTCCATCTCTGGATCGACCTTGCCAACCGCGAATGTCCGCGTGATGTCCGCCGGATACTGATTCACCGTCGCACCGTAATCAAACAGCAGCAGATCGCCCGGCTTGATCACGGTATCGCCTGATGTGCCGTGTGGCAAAGCGCTGTCCGCTCCTGCCAGCACCGTGATATCGAAAGCGTTACCATGCGCGCCCCGATTCGTCATCGCGCCTTGCAAAATTGCCGCCACTTGCCGCTCGGTCATCCCCGGTCGCACTTCCGCCAGCGTCTCTTCCAACGCCCCTTGGCTGATCTGGATCGCCTGCCGCATCAACGCCAGCTCGCTCTCCTGCTTGAGGATGCGCAGATCGGTAAACATCTGATCGGCGCTGATGATCGAGCACCCCGGCGCGTATTTCTCGATCAACTGCCCTTCCAGTACGCGCATCTTGATGCCTTCCACGGCGATCTTTTTGCCCGCCAAGTTCAGATCGCTGCACACCTTCTCGAACGCGCCTAGATACCCTTCGGCGTCGGTATACGAATACAGTTTGAATGGGAAGGATTGATTCGCCCCCGCGTGCTCGACTTCCAGCGATGGCACGATCATCGCCGCTTCATTGCCTGCCAGAAACAACACTTGTGGACGCTTGCCCAGATGGTAAGTCACGCCCGTTAGATAAAATACCGTCGCGCCGGGGATCAGCGCCGCCGCGTCATAGCCCCATGCCTTAAGGGACGCCGTCAGCCGCTCTAACCGCGCCCGTGCGTCCAGTGAAGAAACAATACCCATCTTAAAATCACCTCGTCCATCTAATCTCAGATCACAAAATGTCCGGCTTCGTAGAACAATTCGCCATCTGCGTACACCTTGCCCTCGCGCAGGTCGCACACCATATCCCAGTGCAAGCCAGATTTATTCACGCCGCCCGTTTCTGGGTATGAATTGCCGAGCGCCATGTGCATCGTGCCGCCGATCTTCTCATCGAACAACGTATTCTTGGTGAACTGCTTCACACCGTAATTGGTGCCAAACGCCACCTCGCCCACGTACCGCGCACCCTCATCCATATCCAGCATCGTGTTCAGGAAGGCCGCGCCGTTACGTGCCTTAGCCTCCACCGCCTTGCCATCTTTGAACGTCAGTTGGATGCCATCCACTTCGTTGCCCATGTGGTTAAGCGGGTACGTAAAACTGATCGTGCCCTGTACTGAATCTTCAATCGGCCCCGTGAACACCTCGCCATCGGGGAAGTTAAAGTGCCCATCTGCGTTAACCCATATCCGCCCACCAACACGATACGTCAGGTCAGTTCCCGGCGCGACGACATGAATGCTATCGTGTTTCGACAGGTAATCGATGATGCGCTGCTGTTCGGCTTGCTGTGCCTTCCACGCCGCCACCGGATCAGCCTGATCCAGCAGACAGCCGTTGAAAATGAACTCCTCGTAATCGTGCAGCGACATGCCCGCGTCCTGCGCGGCGGCGTGTGTGGGATACTGCGTGACACACCACCGCAGTTCGCCTTTCGCAGTACGTTCAGTGATGCGCTCCAACATATAGTGGTAACCAGCATTCGCCAGCGACATACGCTTCGGATCGATCCCGCTCAAGTTGCGTGTATTGCGTGGCGCGCGGATCGACAAATACGCATCGATATGATCGATCTCGAATTTGGCGATCTCGGAGATATGCGTAAGCTGCGCTTCGGAGCTTTCGCGCAGTTCCAATTCTCTCAGGTCTTCGATGCCCAACCGTGTGGTGATGTGTGCGCCAGCCTTGAGCGCAGCGCGTACCACTTCGTACAGCAGCGGTTCAGCGCCGACAGGGCTGGCAATCATCAATTCTTCGCCCGCTTTGATGCCGAGCGCGAAGTTGATGAGGGCATCAGCCAGTTTTGCAAGACGGGGATCAGACATACAGCGTCCTTTGGTAGACTAAACGATGGTTCAGGACGCATTAGTGTAACGCTAAATCAGCAGGCGTTACCGCAAAAGTTTCATATAATCCAGCGCGGCGTGGCTGCCTACATTGAAGATCAGGTCGAGGATGCTCACGTAGTGGTCAAAGGGCGGGTAAAGTTGCTCATAAGCGGGATAGCCGCTGTAATCGGCAAATTTCACCGTGATGCCTGCCGCCGCGAACTGCTCTTCATCGATGTAATCCTTGGCAGCGGGGCCAGAGAGGTAATGTGTCGCGTCTACTTTCTGGCACAGCGAGATCAAGCGCTCATTTTTTCCCTCAGCTAACTGATAATCCGTTGACCATGTGATGGGCGTCGTGATGCCGAGCAAATCGCAGATCGCACGGGTGAAATGATAGTTGATTTCACTCAGGTAAGGCGATGTGGCACGTTCATAAAGATCGGCAGCCCAATCTTTGTGTGCGCGGAAGTGCGGTGCCGTCGCATAACACTGCCGGATCGTATCCCAATGCTTACGCACCCAGCGCGGATCACTGATTTTCGTCTCGTTGATTGCCTGCCCAAACTTGCCACTGATCTCGACTGGAATCGTCAGCCATTTGATGCCATGCTGCGTCTTGATGCGGTTACGGTTACGCCACGATCCCCGCGAGAACTGCACATCATCCAGCAGCACAAATTCGTCCGCCGAGCGGATCAGGTCAAAAAAGCCTTTCCACGGGATATAACTTGACTGTACAGTTGCCAACCACCTTGGGCGGGCGGTCTCATCCACGACTGACGACATAAACGCCAACCACAATAATCGCCGTCCCAAGAACTTTAGTCAAAGACAAACTCTCACGGAACAGGGGCGCGCTAACGAACAGCACCGTTACATAGGCTAGACTAGTGAATGGATAAGCATAGCTCAGATCAAATTTGCCAAGTGCCGCTGCCCATGTGAATGAGGCGAAGAAAGCCGACGCGAAGCTGGTGATCACCCAAAAGTTGAGCATTAAACGGACGAAGTACCCAAAACGCTCCGACCACGCATCAGGCATTCCACCGATGATGTCGATTTGCCATTTAAACACGAGTTGACTGTATACGGTCAAGATAATCGTCAGTGCGATGTAAATGTAATCAGTGGGTGCAGACGTTCTCACGAATTAGCTGACCTTCTCACCAGTATGGTGAACTCATAGATACCATAATCATGCAGCAAGGCAACTTCGCTGGAAAAGTTCCGTTTGCAATAGTCGAACAAGAAGCAGGGATCGGCATAGTATAAATCAGGCCGCATTCGGTCAGCGTCTGAATATTTCGTCAGAATATTGAACGCCATTCCTTTAGTACTCAAGCTCCACATCGATGTCAACGTGCCGAGGATGTGTTGCAACCATGCCTCATTGTCAATCTCCAACTTCAAGTTGAAGATAGCGCCAGCAATCGTGTAATCTTGTGGCACGAGACGCGTTTTGTCCGTCGTAAATTCGACCTTGGGCAACGCCGCCTGAAACAGCTCCTGTGCGCTGTCGATCATGGGTTGACTGAAGTCATAACCCACATACGCACCTACTGAATAATGGCGCTCCTGCAAATACGCGAGTAAAGCTCCATAGCCACAGCCAAAATCATTTAGGCTAAACGTGCTTGCTGGATCGCGGATAATTTTCGTTAGTTGTTCAAAATAGGTGAATTGTCGGAGCGCGTTATTGTAGTCTACCCCTTTGTAATTTGCTCCATGTGTGATGATCTTTTCATCAAAGTAGCCCTTGATGTTGCGTAGCTTTTGTTCGTCCAGCTCGCTCATTGTACCGTCTCCACGCTTGACAGGTGATTCACCGTTTCTGCGTTTTGTTCCGTGTCAGTTGGATGCTCAAACAGTGCTCTCACCAATGTATAGGGACGCCGTTTCACTTCAATGAAGATAACCGACAAGTACGTGGCGATGATCCCCAGAATCAGCACAATCAGACCCGCTAGAAACCACATCGAGACCATGATGGACGTATACCCATCAACGCGGTAATTGAGCACAAAATATTGATACAGGAGCACCATGATGTACAGTCCCGACAAGCCTGTCATCAGGAGACCTAACGCGGCGATATAGATGAGTGGCTTATTGCTGAAGGCGGTGATCGAATTAACGATATGGGTGAGCTTTTTGGCAAAGGTATACGTCGTCGTGCCTTTATGCCTATCTTTGTTCACCATCACGGCAATCTGCTTGAAGCCCGTGATTTCCCATAAGCCTTCAATGCTAAACAGATGCTCGGTATGTTGCGTTAGTGCTTCTACATAGCGCTTGGTCATCAACCGCATATTCAAAATATTCGGTTCGATACGGTAAGCCGCCAGCATATTGAACACCGTGTAATACAAGCGTCCCGTGATGCGCGTCAGCAGTGGTTCTTTGCGCTGCGTCTGCACGCCGTACACCACGTCCGCCTTGGTCTGCTGCATCGTCTCATACATCAGCGAGAAAGCTTCCGGCGGTTCTTCGAGATCGCAGTCGAGTAACAATACTAAATTACCACGCGCATTGGCGAGACCCGTCATCATCGCTTTGTGGTGTCCGAAATTGCGCGAGAGGTCAACCACGCGGATATGTGGATCAGCATGGAACAATTCCAGCGCCACATCGAGCGAGTTATCGGGCGAACCATCGTTGATCAGCACGATCTCGTAATTGGTCGTGATCGGTTCCACCGCCTTATGTACCCGCGCACAAAACTCGTGCAGATACGGTGCGGAATAATACATGGTGGTCACAACCGAAATATCGATGCTCATATGCTCACAGCTTCGCTAATCACCCTGTTCACATTTTTCACGAACCTGCGCATTTTGCACATTCCAATCTCGTTCGAAGATTTTCGACCTTGTTCCCGCGCCGTCCATCACATCCTACCACACGTGCTATAATGCGGCTTCTCCGGTCGGCTTGAAAGTTGCTGTGATATGGATGATCTTTTACAGATACGCGTCGCGGAGCGCGAAGCACTTCTTCAGCGGATCGCGCACGCGTTAGAGGCCGATGAGCGCATTGTCGCCGCATGGTTACATGGTTCACTCGGTCGTGGTGACGCGGACGCCCTCAGCGACATCGATCTGACCATCATCGTAGCTGACGAACACAGCCCGCATGTGAACGCCGAACGACAAGCCTATGCCGCGCGCATCGGGCGGCTCGTGCTCGTTCAAGAGGCACCGCATAACGCCCCACCCGGCGGTGCGTTTCTTCTTGTCATGTACGAGGGCATGGCTGGCCCGCTTCAAGTAGATTGGAATTGGCAACCCCTGTCGCAAGCTCATCTCCCGATCGATGCCCGCATTCTATTCAACCGCGCACAGTTAGCTCCAGAATCGGTTGTCGCGCGGCCCACGGATCAACAAGTAGCCGACGATCTCACCAGCAGCACCGTTTTTTTCTGGATGATGGTGCAAATCGCTGCCAAGAAAATCGCGCGGCATCAACTGTGGGCAGCGCTAATCGTCATCAACTATTTACAACATACGTTGAGCGAAACACAATGGCTCGTCGGTCAGACACACAGTCCGCCTTTCCCCGAAAACCGTCGCCTTGACCAGCCACCCAACACACAGCCGACGATGTTGGCTCTCGTGCGTTCGCTCGCCGCCGAGATGGAAGCGCTCACGCCGCTGATCTTGCACCTCGGTGGACAAGCGCCAACAGAGGTTATCCAGCCTACCTATCAGTTCTTGGACATAGCCGATGCCCTTATCGCGGCTCGCCCCGTTTCCACTTCTCACCGCTAATCTAATCTCACAAAGTTTTCCACAACATCTTTGCAAAACATACAGAGTAGCTTCACAAATAATTCACACCCTCGCTCTATCCTTTGAGATGTAAAGGCAAGACGCCTTCAACAAACTAGCAATCAGTAATAGGTAGGAGAAAATCATGCGTAACGTTATCAGTAGAGTAATGGCAGGTGCAGTAATGGTAGTGGCGGCAGTTGGCCTCTCAGCAGCGCCAGCCTTTGCCGATGGTGGTGGCAGTGTTATCAATGCGGGCGATGGCCGCTATGCGCCGATGTCGGGTGATCGCGTTGCTGTCTATCTGCACGATGATGGCATCTCGGTCTGGGGTATCGATGGCAACTTGAACGGCATGTATCTGACCAAGTTCACTGCCGATGAACTCGCCAGCGGCAAGACAGTGACCCATCAGACAGCGGATGGCACCGTGACCGTTGTGATGAACAGCGCCGCCGTCACACACACGGGCTACACCGATGACGAAGCGACTGACACGATCACGGTCGTTGATACCAGCGCGGTCTACACCATCTCGTGGTCGGGTGGCGATCAGGGTGCCAACGGTGCTGGTGCCTTCAGCAAGACGGTCGAAGCGACTTACCTGCCATAACCTACTCGCGAATCGGGCGGGCGTGGGAACCCGCCCAATGCTTCCTTCCCCCCCATTACACCAAGCGGTGTCCGCAGCGCCGCTTGGTGTGATGTTTTTTACAGCTAGATCACGAACTGCCCATTTTTGTACAGCACTTCGCCATCCACGACGATCTCGCTGTCCGTCCGCATATCGCAGATCATGTCCCAGTGGATAGCCGACTCGTTCACACTGCCCGTTTCAGGGTAGCCACGTCCTAACGCCATATGGAACGTCCCGCCGATCTTCTCGTCAAACAGGATATTTCCCGTAAAACGCTTGATCCCGTAATTCGTCCCGATGGCGAATTCACCGAGGTAGCGTGCGCCCTCGTCCATATTGAGTTGCGAGAGCAAATATTCCTCGTTTTTCTTCGCCGTCGCTTTGACGACTTTCCCCTGCTCGAAGGTCAGCTCGATCCCGTCCACGATGCGACTCTCGCGGATCGCGGGATAGGTGTAGCGCACCCACCCATTGCACGAATTCTCTACAGGCCCCGTGAACACCTCGCCGCTCGGCATGTTATGCGTCCCGCCCGAATTGATGAACGTCCTGCCCTCAATCGACAGCGTCAGATCGACATTCGGCCCGCGCACTTGCACATGCTTCTTGCCCTTCAGCCAGTCCACATACTTCTGCTGCCCTGCGGCGAGATCTTCCCAGCACTTGATCGGGTCGGGTTGGTCAGCGAAAGTCGCGCCGTACACGAAATCCTCGAATTCGGTCAGGCTCATGTCGGCTTCCTGCGCGTAGGCGTTGGTCGGGAACTGAGTCAACGTCCACTTGAGGCTGTCCTCCGCTGTACGTTTAAAGCGAGTCTTGGCTAATTCGCCGCGTGCCGCCATGAACTGCCCCATCCGCTTCGGATCGATGGTCGTCCCCCGCCGCGTATTATTCGTCGCGCGGATGAAGATGCGCGCATCGACCGTCTCGGCAGCCCATCGCTCCAGCGGGGAAATCCACTTCAATTGGTCAGTATTGGCATTGCGCACAAAGAAATCCATCATCTCCTCGTCGTCATAATCGAGGATGCACAACCCGCCTGCCTTGATGACTTCCTTGTACGTCTCGCGCACCAGCGGCAGCGCCGCCAGATCGCCTGTCAGATATACCGTTTCGCCCGGTTTCACGTAGATCGAGTAGTTAACTAGCGTATGCGCTAGCCTTTCAATGCGTGGATCAGCCACAAGAATTGCCCTCTAAATGTAAATAATCCCATCAGATTTCCAAATCATAACCCCACGACCTTGGGGATGCTATAAATCGTGCATTGCATCTCGCCAATGACTGGGTTATAATAGAACTACTGTTCCTTGACACGCTAATTGACGGTGTGGTAGTGCCCGACTATCATTATCCCGCTTGTGTACTGCTGAGGTTTGACCTATGACTGCTGGCCTGATTCGGCCTGTGAATATTGATGACCAGATGCGCGAGGCATATCTCGATTATGCCATGAGCGTGATCGTCGCCCGCGCGCTGCCAGATGCACGTGATGGGCTAAAGCCCGTGCATCGTCGTATTTTGTACGCCATGTACGACATGGGATTGCGACCGGATGCCGCTTACCGCAAGAGTGCGCGTATCGTCGGTGAAGTGCTTGGCAAATATCACCCGCACGGAGATGTCGCCGTCTACGAAGCGATGGCTCGTATGGCGCAAGACTTCTCGATGCGCTATGAGCTGGTCGATGGGCAGGGCAATTTCGGCAGCATCGATGGCGATGCACCCGCCGCCATGCGCTATACCGAAGCGCGGATGCAATCGATGGCGGCTGATCTGCTGGCGGACATCGACAAAAACACCACTGACTTTGGCGACAACTTCGATGGCTCGATGCAAGAGCCGCTGGTACTGCCCGCTGCCATCCCCAATCTACTGATCAACGGCTCATCCGGTATCGCTGTCGGCATGTCCACCAACATCCCGCCGCATAATTTGGGTGAAGTGGTCGATGCCTGCATCTATATGCTGCGCAACTGGGATCACCTTGAAGATGTTGATGTCCTCCATTTGATGGAATACATCAAAGGGCCGGATTTCCCCACGGGTGGCTTGTGCTTCCGTCAGGACGCCAAGACCAACGAAGACGCCATGATCACGGCCTACGCGACAGGGCGCAGCAAGCTGATCGTCCGTGCCAAAGCCCATATCGAAGACCTCGGACGCGGCAAAACGCGCATCATCATCAGCGAGATTCCCTACGCCATCAACAAAAGCAGCCTGATGGAACGCATCGCGGATTTGGTGCGCGACGAAAAGATCGACGGCATCAGCGACCTGCGCGACGAGTCGGATCGGCAGGGCTTACGCATCGTCATCGAGTGCAAAACCAACGCTGATCCGGCAGATGTACTTAATGTGCTGTTCAAATACACGCCGCTGCAATCCACCTTCGGCGTGATCATGCTGGCGCTGGTCGATGGCGAACCGCGCACCCTGACGCTCAAGCAAGCCCTCCGCGTCTATCTCGATCACCGCATCGAGGTGGTGCGCCGTCGCAGCGAATACGATCTCGCCCATGCCCGCGCCCGCGCTCACATCCTCGAAGGCTTGCTGATCGCGCTCAACGATCTAGACCGCGTGATCAACACTATCCGCCTGAGCCAAACCACTGAGATCGCCCGCGCGACCTTGATGGAACGCTTTGAGCTGACAGAAGCGCAAGCCACCGCCATTTTGGACTTGCAATTGCGGCGCTTGGCCTCGCTGGAACGTGAGAAAATTCAGAGCGAGTACGACGAAAAACTCAAGCTCATCGCCTATCTAGAGCACCTGCTCTCCAATGCCGTCGCGTTGCGCAGCGTGATCATCGAAGAACTCAAGGCTGTCAAAACGCAGTATAACGATCCCCGCCGCACGCTGATCGTCAATAGCGCGGCACGAGCCGTCACCGCCGATGATCTGCTGGCGCACAACGAAAGCACGTGGGTGACGCTCACTTTCGGGTACCGCCTCAGCCGCACCTATCAAGATGCGCCGCCCAAACTCACCGCCCAGACGCAAGACCCGCCGCGCTTCTTGCTGCGCAGCAATACCGCCGACGTACTATATTTGATCGCGGCAGATGGTCACGCCGCCAGCATCCCCGTCCAGCAATTGCCGCTCGCGGATGATCCAGCCATAGGGGCGGAGGTCAGAGCCATCAGCGATCTGCGCAACAACGAACCCATCGTCGGAGCCTTTAGTTTCCTGCCCTCGCAAGCAGACGGCTTCTTAGCGTTTGCCTCGCAAGCAGGCGATGTCAAGCGCATCCGTGTGGCGGATCTCCCCGGTCTCGTGGCGAAATCCTTCACTGTCATGAACGTGGGCGATGACAAACTCGTCTCAGCAAAATATGTTGAAGAAGAAGACGAGATGATCCTGATCACAGCGGAAGCGCAAGCCATCCGCTTCAACGTCGCTGATGTGCGCCCGACGGGACTGCCAGCGGGCGGGATGCGCGGTATCAAGCTCTCGAAAAGCGATATGGTGGTCACGGCAATGCTGTCCAAAGAAGGCGACAATGTCTGGGTTATCAGCGAACAGGGCGTCGCCAAGAGTACGCCGTTAGCGGAATATCCCATTCAAGGGCGGGCGGGTGCGGGCGTCATCACCGCCAAACTGAATCTAGGGGATCGACTGGCGGCGGGTGCGATGGTAGCGACCTTGGATGATCCCGTCGTCATCCTCACCTATCGTGGCAAATTCAAATTCGTCAAAGCCCGCACCGCGCCGCACGGTTCGCGCGCCAGCAAAGGCGATCTCGTCGGCGTCAATCTCGTAAAATCAGACAAAGTCGTCTCCATCACGCAGATTGTCCAGCGTCCAGCGCCGCCCGCTGCCGAGGCCGCGCCTGCCGCGCCGTCATCCAACGGGGCGCACGAATCGAAATAATCGGCAATTTAATTAGCATCACGCAGTTCCCCCTCTCCGCTTCAAGAGGGGGGAAGGTTGACATCATGAAACCACCGAGCATTCCTCTGGAGAAAATCACGGCGCTCCCGCGTCTGTTCCATGCCACCATTCCAATCAACTATCTGGATGAAAATGGTCACATGAATATGCGCTGGTATCTGCATTTGTTCGATGATGCAGGTTATCCGTTCGTCGCCAGCATGGGGTTGACGCCAGACTATCATCAGCAGCATAACACGGGCGGCTTCGATCTTGAGCATCACATTCACTATCTGCGCGAAGTGCTCACGGGCGATCAGATCGCCATCTACGGACGGCTCGTAGGTGCCTCCGCCAAGCGCATCCATTACCTGATGTTCATGGTCAACGAGACGCGTGGCACGCTTGCTTCCATCTTTGAATGCGTCAATTCTTTTGGTGACATGAACACGCGCCGCACCGCCACCTATCCGATGGACATCGCCACCCAGATCGCTGCCTTACTCGCGCAACACACCGCGCTCGATTGGGAACCGCCCGTCTGCGGAGTCATGAGTGCGTGATCATCTGCTGGTGCGTCACTGGCAGATCGTCGCGCTTCTCATCTTAGTGGCGGTCAGCCTCGCCGCCCCCTTGATCGCCCCCTATGATCCGCTGTCCGCCCGCAACGGTGATGAATTGCTGCCACCCTCTGCGCAGCACTGGCTCGGTACCGATCTGATCGGGCGCGATGTCCTCAGCCGCACGCTGTACGGCGGCAGACAAACGTTACTCGTCGCCGTTCTCGCTCTGCTCGTCGCGGGTATCCCCGGCACGTTGATCGGTCTGCTAGCAGGCTACCTCGGTGGTTGGGTAGATCGCCTGACGATGGCCTTGCTCGACGCACTGCTCTCGATTCCCGCCCTGCTCCTCGCCATGTCCACCCTCGCCATCTCAGGGCGCGGCCTCGCACAGGTCGCCCTCGCCGCCGGATTTGCCGCCCTGCCCGGTTATGCCCGCCTTGTCCGCGCTAATGTCCTGCCCGTCCGCAGCAGTCTCTACCTCGAAGCCACCCGCGCGTTAGGCGCACGTCCACAGTACCTGTTGTTCCGCACGCTGTTGCCTAATGTCACGCTCGATCTGATCGGTGCGCTGACCGTCGTGCTCGGCTGGACGCTGCTCAATGCCGCCGCCCTCAACTATCTCGGCTTCGGCGGCGATCCCGGCATTCCCGAATGGGGCGCGATGCTGGCAGAAGCGCGTCAGGTCTTCCGCGTCGCGCCGTGGGTTGCCATCGCCCCCGGCACCGCCATCATGCTCACCCTGATGCTCATCAACGCGTTAGCCGACAGCCTCATCCGCCCGCACTCACGCTGAATTCTTTGCCTTCGGACGCCGCATTTTGACGCGGTAGCCGATCAGTTCTTCGTACTGAATCGGATTCGTGCCTCGCAGAAACAGCCATATCCAGAAATACAGGCTAAACGTCCAGATGAACCCCACAATTTCCATGCAGCCGAAGCTAAAATCGCGCTTCGCGAAAAAATTCCACTCACACGCCGCCACACCAGTTTCGGTAATCGGCTGCCATCCCGCATCAAGCCATTTCTGCAATTCAGGCAGCACCCGCTTCTGGTGTGCCGCCCAGATGTAATCACGCGTAATGGTCACTGAGGCCAATAAACGATACGGACGTGTGCCTACATCCCAAGTGACCAAGAAATCTTGATATTCCCATGCTGTCGGCACCGCCTTAGTTGCATAGATGGCGGCACCGCACTCAATACAGAAGTTGCTACCATCTGGCGTCTGTTCGCCACAATATGGACAATTCATATTTCCCCCATTGATTACGAAAATGATTCTAAAGTAGTCAACAGGAGCGCTCCCCCCAGTTATTGGTGATCTATTTCATCGCTGCACCGAATTTGTTACCATCTGTGCCTACTTTGGAGAAATATACTGATGCCCGAATCGCGACACACCCTCACCACCACCATCGCCAAATCCGTGCAGCTTCCCTATCTGCTGTATACGCCCGCCAACTACGATGCCGATCCTGACGCCACCTTCCCGCTGATTCTGTTCCTGCATGGCAGCGGCGAACGTGGCAGCGATCTTGATCTCGTGCGCAATATCGGTTTGGCGAAGAAGTTGCAAACGTGGGCAGATTGTCCCTTCGTGGTGGTCTCGCCACAGTGTCCCGCCGACTCGATCTGGGCGTTGCAACTTGACGCGCTCGATGCTCTCCTAAACCATGTGATCCAGCACTATCGGATCGACACGCATCGAGTCTACGTCACGGGGCTGAGTTTGGGCGGCACGGGCACGTGGTACATGACGATGGCGTATCCTACGCGCTTCGCCGCCGTCGCGCCGATCTGTGGTCGCGGCACTAGCTTGAGCGCGGTCGAGAATCTAGCCCAAACACCGATTTGGTGCTTTCACGGCGCGCAAGATGATGTCGTGCCGCTCTCAGAATCGCAGCGCATGGTCGAAGGGCTAAAGAAAGTCGGCGCGGATGTCCGCCTCACCATCTACCCTGACGCCAATCACGACTCATGGACAGCCGCCTACGCCGAACCCGATCTCTACACGTGGCTCCTACAGCATCGCCGCTAGTAGTCGCGTGCGCACCGAAAACCAACATCGTCACTCATTTTTTCTGGTGGGTACCAATTCCGAAAAGTTGAACGAACTTCATCCCTATTGGAGAAAAACGATCCTCCGCGCAGTACATGAGATTTTCCATCCCTAACTCCTGATGGATTAGTCTGAGTTGCCACAAGATATATTCCGTACCAATCTGATACCCACTCCCACACATTGCCGCTTAGATCGTAGGCACCAATCCATGAAATTCCATCTAATTTGCTTCCTATATCAGCAGAATGAAGTCCAGAGTTATTTTCATAAACAACATTTTTTGTGTCAAAGCTGTTTCCCCACGGATAAGCCAAGCCATCAGGACCCCTTGCCGCATATTCCCATTCCGCTTCAGTCGGTAAACGTGCGTGACGTGTCTTACAAAATAAATCGGCATTTATCCAAGAAATGCTTACAACAGGTTGAGTATTGTCATTGAAAGATCCTTCGCCACCATACTGCTTACGGGTGATCTCGTAACGGTCAATCCAGAACGGAGCGTTGAAACAGACTTTATGAACAGGTTTCTCATCGCCAAATCCATTTTCGTTACCCATCATAAAGCACCCAGGCGGTACGAGTACCATCTCAGCACCATTGAAGATTTCATTACGAATAAATGGTTTCCACTCGGTGTTACTGGTCACCTTCGCCAATGGATCGCGGGTGGGCGTCAACGTGACGGATGGCGTTGGTGTGAACGTCGGTGTCAATGTGTTGGTTGGCGTTGGGGTGTTTGAAGGGGTAAAAGTAAATGTCGGCGTCGGCGTTTTGGTATAGGATGCGATAGCATTCGCAGTTTGGGTTAACTCGACTACCTTCGCCTTGGTGTACGATGCAATAGCGTTCGCTGTACGTGTTTCCTCAACCCCTCTTGCTACCGTTGCTTGCACATCCGGCTTATCAGTCCATGTACTCGTGGGCGTGAAAGTCGCTGTGGGCGTTTTGGTGTACGACGCGATGGCATCCACGGTTTGGAGTGCTTCCCCCGTAAACGTAGCGGCGATAGCGGTCTCTACATTGAGCGGCAACTCACTTGGATGAGGCGTGAATATCAGCGTCGGGCTTTCTGTAACAGTCACCGTGAATGAGGGCGTTACCGTTGCTGCAAGAGCCACCCGTGTTTGCGCCGCGTTTGCCGTGTTCGTAGCTGCCACTCCCGCCACAATCGTTGCTGTCACATCATCCGTAGGCACACCTTGCGTCACTGTTGGGGTTTCATCCCTGTTGCCTTGATTCAATAAGGCGACAAGGCTACTAGCGCCAATCACTAGCACAATCGCAGCAGCGATAAGCAGCCATCTCATGTGCTTAGGCGGTGTTATCAACGGCACCGATTCCGTCCCGATCACGGGTTCTGGCAGCGGAGGCGGCACTTTGCCACCACCAGCAGGCACGTACTGCCGCAACCCCTCTACGAACTCAGCGCGAAGCGTAGTCGCCCCTATGCCCTGCCGCATATCCTGATATTGAAGATTCGCTAACCTCCCCCATCGCTTTCCGTCCAATAGAACCGGGAAAATCGGCTTGCGATGTTCCTCCTCCTCTGCGACAAGGATTTCGCGTTCGATCCACTCCGAATCTTTCCCATTGGGCGACATAATCACCACGAACGCTACGCAACTAATGATGTTACGTTCAATGGTAGGCCACCATTTTTCGCTTGGTACGAGGCGCGTCTCATCCATCCACACGGCAAATCCATGATCCTGCAACATATGTCGCAAATGCCGTGCGAACTCAATATCTTTCTTACTGTAGCTGATGAAGATGTGCGACATAACGTTTCGATTATTACTACTGAGGAGATCGCCTAGACCCTTAGTATGACACTGAACTCACGCTTGAACAAAAACACAATCGCTCCACGAAATCACTTGTATAGTCCCAACGGGACTTCGTAAGGTAAGCCCGACAATTCATTGTCGGGTGTTTGTGATGCCGCCTCATGCTTCCTTCCCCACCACTCCCCACTTTTACCACTTTTTTACACTTCCCTATCAACTTCTTTATCCTCATCCCCTTGACTCCCTCGCAAGACTAATGTAGAATAAATTTCCTGCGTTCTAATAATCATCGCTATTAGATCGCCCGACTCGCACCTTCACAAATTGCCTGTTTTTGCCTGTTAAGCCCTGATATTTGCCTGATCTTATCGGTTCACAAGAGTTCATTGAGCACAAAATCGAATATCCCCTGATTTTGCCTGTTATATCAGGCAAAACAGGCAAATCGTCTGCCATTCAAAGGATCACGCCGCATGAAATACCGCCGCCAACCCGATTCCGCCGCCCCCTCCCAACTCCCACATCTGCTTACCGAACGCTACACCGAACATCCCGACTTGCCGCCAATGATCCCGTTCTGAGGAGCCAACCGGATCATTCTAGGGATCATTGCCACCCCACTCGCCCGTCCGACTCAAGATTGCCCGAAGGTAGCCCTCCCTCTCCTCCCTTAGTATGAGGAGTTCAAACCCAACCCGACGTATCGTTATGGCAGTTTCGTACGCAGTACTGACTCACCGCCGAGGAGACCGCAGATGGTACAGTTTCGCACAACCACGACCGTCGTTCCCGTCCAGATCAACACGCCGATCATGCGTCTCCGTTCGTCGGTAGAAGGCTCCGTACTCGTACCTGCCAACAAGGGCTATGATGAAGCCCGCCGGGCTTGGAATCTGACTGTAGATCAACGTCCCGCCGTCATCGTCGTCGCCAAAAACGCCCTCGACGTGATGGAATCGGTGCGCTTTGCGCGCGAGTCCAAACTGGACATCTGTGTACAGGCCACCGGTCACGGCAATCTACGACCCGCCAACGGTAGTCTCCTCATCGTTACCGCCAATATGCAAGGCGTCCATATCGATCCGCTGGAAAAAACAGCATGGGTCGAAGCGGGCGTCAAATGGCAAGCTGTGCTCGAAAAAGCGCACCCGATGGGCTTGACTCCGTTGCTTGGTTCCTCCTCGGATGTTGGCGCGGTCGGCTATACACTCGGCGGCGGGATGGGCTGGCTGGCGCGTAAGTACGGCCTCAGCGCCGATAGCGTCGAGTACTTTCAGGTCGTCACGCCAGCGGGCGAACTGGTTATCGCCAGCCGCGCCGACCACCCCGATCTGTTCTGGGCGTTGCGCGGCGGTGGCGGCGGCTTTGGCATCGTCGTCGGGATGCAGATCAAGCTCTATGCCGTTTCCAACGTCTACGCGGGCAATCTGTACTATCCCATCGAGCGCGCCAAAGAGGTTTTCCAGCACTATCGCGACTGGATCACCTACGCGCCCGACGAGCTGACCTCATCCATCGCCATCATGAACTACCCCGATCTGCCCGGACTGCCCGATTTTCTGCGTGGGCAGACCTTCGCGATGGTGCGCGGCTGCTTCACGGGGTCACAAGCACGTGGCGAGGCGCTCCTGCAATTTTGGCGCGAATGGCACCCGCCCCTGCTGGACGATTTCAAATGGATGCCTTTCAGCCAATCGGACACCATCAGCAGCGATCCGGTCGATCCCTCGCCCACCAAGACGACGGGCGCGTGGCTCAACGACCTCAGCGACGAAACGCTCGACCTGCTGATCGCATATGCGGTGCCACGTTCGGGTGTGCCTACGCCGCTGTTCACCGAAGTCCGGCACGCGGGCGGCGCAATCGCCAAAGTTTCTGCATACGCCAGCGCCTTCACGCACCGCACCACGCCCTTCAGTATGCAGTTGGTCGGTCTTGTCGGCTCCAAAGAGGAAAAAGAAGCCTTCCTCGCCTATACAGATCAGCTCAAGCACGAACTCGGCGCGCATCTATCGGGTGGTGTCTATCTGAACTTCCTGAGCGGTGACGAAGCCCGCCAGCGTACCAGCGATGGCTACACGCGCGAAGCCTTCCAGCGCCTCAAGGCCATCAAAGCCAAGTACGATCCTGATAACATGTTCAGTCACAGCTACCAGATTCCGCCCGTCGCCACGAACACGGTGCGCAGTCCATTCAGCCAGTAGCGCCAACCATAACGCCATAGCGGGCAACCACGCGGTTGCCCGCCTTCTAGCGAGATGTCATTTATCGTCATCTCCCCGCAGCGGATCAATATCGTATTCACTCAGAACTGAGTACTAAGCACGGTGGGTCAAGAGATCTATCCACGCTTTTTCGTCACGGCAAGACACGAAAATCGTATGGACTCAGCACTAAGGACTTAGCACTTAGCACTGTTTTTAACGGAGAACCTCATGCGTCGGTCATTCCTCTTATGCTTTATTGCCGCCATCCTCTGTATCCCCGTCGGCTTGGTCTCTGCCCAAGACGGCGAAGGCGCAGCCATCGGCGCTTCCATCGATCAAGCCGCCACCGAAAATGGTCTGTCTACCGGGGATGGCAAGGTCAGCCCTGTCGAGCGTGACCTCGGTAACGGCATCTCGACTCAGATTCAAACCCATGAAGCGGCTTTGGAGCAGGTGACAGCCTCCAAAGACCCGCGTGCCGCTGCCATTTCCGGTGCTGTCAAGTGGTATGAAGATTACGCCAATTCGCTGAAGGAAAAAGGCCAGACCGATAAGCTAGACAAGCTGGATGCTGGCGACTCGGCTGATGCGGTCGATGCTGGTGACACCGATCTTGCTGACAATGTCGCCCAGATCGATGAATTCACACAGCAGCAAGAAGCAACTGGCAAGTTTGACCCGCGTGCCGCCGCGATTTCTGGTGCCGTCGCCCAATATGGAGTGACCGCCGCACCCGCGACCAAGAAGCAAGTTGTTGACACAGTACGCAAAGGTGCTAACAAATACATCGAGAGTTCCAAACTAAAGCACAAGAAGCTCACCAAGCGCCGCATCAACATACTGCTCAACCGCATCCTCGCTGAGAAAGAGGAAGACAGCCTGTTGCCGACCAACGGCTACTGGCGCGCCGAACCATTCTCGATGAAACTGACTGGCAAGTGCAAGGCACTCACGGGCGACAATGGTGGCATGGGCGCTTACGAGAACGAGAAAGACCCCGGTCAGCCCTTGTGCGGATTCCGTAACCCCGGTGGTCTTCCTTACATCACGTGGAACAGCGGCATGCACATCTACGAACCCGGCACGGTCAACATCTACAGCGCTGGCAGCAGAACCCGCTACGAAGTGAGCCAAGATAGCGACGGTCAATCGACGGGGTCAGTCGTCGTGACCACAACGACGCGTTATCAGGTCATTTCCAAGAGCGAGATCCGCGTGTTGCTGACGATTGAAGAAAAGGGCGGCTGTTCGATGTCAGCGGAATATAAGATCAAGCTTGTCACTGCCGACGAGTCGATCTGTGCGCCGTCGCAGCAGCTCCCTACGCCGACGGCCATGCCAACCGAGACATCGGGTACACAACCGACGCCGCCACCGGGTGGCCCCATTCCATCCGAAGGCCCTTACCATTCCGGTAGCCCGATTTTCACGGATCAAACCCAGTGCGACGACAGCAACACACCGCCGCAGATCACCGATCTACACATTCGTCAGCAAACAGAGAACACCATCCTGCTTGACTACGGTTCCGGTACGCAAGTCCTCTACCGCGCTGGCGACAACTTCTACACCTACGAAAGTGGCTCCAGAGGCCCAACCCGCACGTCGATTTCGCTGTCGGTGCTTGATGATGGATCGGTCAGCATCTTCTGGTCAGTGACGGTCAAAGCGGGCTTCAAGCAGTGCTCGATGTCGCAGACTTTTAATCTCCCCGGCAGCCAACCTGAAGCGACCAGCACACCGGGTGCCGACTCCACGCCATCAGGCGAAGCCACGCCTGCAGCAGGCAGTGCTGGCGATGCATCACAGCCCGCTGATCTCGAAGAGGGTCATTACACCGTCAAGTGGACAGTCATGGATGCCCTCTGTCCGGCGGATATGAAATCGACCATGCCTACTTTCACCGAAGCCACTGTCACTAGGGCAGATGCGACCACGGTATCCGTCAACTTCGCGGGTGGTTCATACACGCTCTTGGACTATTCTGGACAGCACTTGTACATGTTGGCGGATGGTCGTCAGGGCGATCTGCGCTATGTCGCCAGCCTGATGAGCAATGGTCCCGGTGCGGCGTTCTTCTCGTGGGTTGGGTCGCCAGCCTCCGACACCAGCAAAACCTGCACGGTGATGGCTGACTTCACCAAGCAATAGGAGCACAAACTAGCCTCGACGTTCGTTATGTCGTGACACAACGAACGTCGAGCGTTTGTGATGAGTATCGACAAGTCCTATCAAACTTGAATATGACGGCTGACGCGTCGGAGATTGGCGGTTGAACTTACTACTGCACGTCCTTCGGCATATCGACAAGGCCGATGTTTGCCGCGTACAAAGCGGCTTGCGTGCGACTAGCCACGCCGAGCTTGCCCAAAATCGCGCTGACGTGTGTTTTCACAGTGGTCTCACCGATGCTCAAGGCTTGACCGATCTCTTTGTTGGCCTTGCCCTGCGCTACCAGTTTTAGCACTTCGATCTCGCGGTCAGTCAGCTTTTCGGGCGACTGTGGGGCGCGGACTTCCCGCATCAAGCGTGCCGCAGCCTTGGGCGAAAGCTGTACTTGCCCTGCTGCCGCCGCGTGAATTGAGCGGATCAGTTCGGGGGCGTCGGTATCCTTCAACAGATAGCCAATCGCGCCCGCCCGCACCGCGCCGACGACGGATTGGTCTTCCAGCACACTCGTCAGCGCCACGATTTCCGTATCGGGCAGCAGTTGCTTGATGGCAGCGGTCGCTTCCACGCCGCCCATCCCCGGCATCAACAAGTCCATCAAGATCACGTCTGGCACCAATTCCTGCGCCAATTGCACGGCTTGCAGTCCGTTCGTGGCCTCGCCTACAACTTCCAGCTCAGGGTCAACCTTCAAGAATAATCGGATGCCCTGCCTAACTACCTTGTGATCGTCTACGATCAGGATTCGAATACTCATCACTTTAACTCCAGAATCTGTCCTGCCTCCATCATCCTAGTTTAGGGTCGATTTCGTATCCTACTAAAGTAGGAGAGAGTGACCAATTTCTGAACAATCAGTGTAACTGAAATGGAACTGTTAAGCGCGGAAACCACCCTCCGACTACCCCGATCACCCATCTCCCCCTTCGGTGTCCCTACGGAGAGGGTAGTCGGGTTCCTACGGAGGATGGATACCCGCGACCGCCGATCCTGAGATGATAGGAGCAATAGCAATCACAAGGAGCATCTCATGATCCGCAACCTAGTTCGCCTGATGATCGTTGCTGCCGTCGCTTTAGCAGCACTCCCATTAACCCCAACCCACGCCGAAGGCTTTGCGTCGGACGCAACCTATACCATCCCTGAGTTGGGCATCCAGTTCAATTATCCGTCGGATTGGACGTTCACTGAAGTCGAAGGCGGCGTTACCATTAGCGAATCTCAAGCCGATGTCGCCCCGCAGCTTGACGACGATCCCGAAACCATTCCCGAAGGCTACGTGATTACCGTCCTACATTTTGACGGCTTCAAAGCCGACATGACCCTAGATTCAGTCGTTGATAACGTTTTGGAACAGCTTAACTTTGACGAACTGACGCGTGAAGAGGTCGCCATCGTCTCGCACCGCACCATCATGGTTGGTGGTTTGTCCAGCCGTGGACGCCAAGTAATGGGCAACTTCATGTTGGTCAACGGCACACTCTACCAGTTCGCCGTCAGCGGCCCCGCCGACGATGATAAAATTGGCACCATCTGGGAAGAATTCATGATCAGTTTCAAGCCAGCCAACGCCGCGCCGCTCGGTGATACCTTCCAAGGCCCACTCAGCAAGCTGACCTTGCAGCAACCCGAAGGCTGGACGACAGGTGATAACTTCCCCAACACCTATTTCGAAAACGCCGACGACCTCAAGAATCCTAGCCAACCCAAAGGTGTCATCGTCAGCCTGATCGAGATGGACGTCACGGGTATGAACATGGACACTGCCAACGTACTGGAGCTGGCCTATCAGACTCAAGGTTGGGACAAGACGCAAATTCTGGCGGCTGAACATGTCGTCGCTGATCAGGCAGCCTTTGTCGTCAAGGGCGAAAGCAAGAGCGCCCCCGGTTTCTATGGCATCATCGCCGCTCTCAAGGTTGGAGATACCGCCGTGCTGGTCGCTGCCGTCGCGCCGAGCGAAGCCCAATTGGCAGCCTTCGAACCCACCTTCTACGCCATGCTGATGAGCGCCACCGTCGAATAGCCCGCCGTCTTCGTTACCTCATGCAGCGGATACCAGTTAGGCATCCGCTGCGTCTTTATTCGTAGTCAGGCTGTTCGGTTAACGGCAGCGCAATCGAGAGATGCGCTCCTTTTCCCGGTGAGCTAGTGATGCGGAGTCGTCCGTTGAGCTGTTCCATGCGTTCCCGCATCGAGTGTAGGCCGAGGTGGCCGGGGAATTCGCCGTTGGTGTCGAATCCTACGCCATCATCGATGACATCCAAATGTAATTCTCGTTCGTCACATTTCATGCGTAAACTGACACTGGACGCGCCCGCATGTTTAACAACGTTATGAAGTGCCTCTCGCGCTACGCGGTACAGGCTTTCTTTGACTTCCAACGGCAGTGTTGGCTCGTCGCACATCTCCAACCGGACATCGATTTGATGACGGGCTTGCAGCGAGGCGGCTTGTTTGCTCAGGGCGATCACCAAGCCTTCGTTTTCCAGCGACTCGGGGCGCAGTTCAAAAATCAGCGTGCGCATTTCCACCAGTGCGGCTTCGGACAGCGTCAGGATGTAATCAAGCGACTCCTTAACGATGTTCTGATCACGTCCCCACATCGCCAGTGCCGTCTGGGTACCCAGCCCGATCCCGTACAACGCTTGCGACACCGAATCATGCAATTCGCGCGCCAAGCGGTTGCGTTCTTCCAACGCGGCTAACTTCTGGATTTGCTCGTTCAATTGCTCGGCACGTTCCAACGCGGCTGTCGTTTCCTGTTGCAGCCGGATGCGCTCGGCGGCGGCGGCAACCAGATCAGCCACACCAGCCGCTAACCGCTTCTCTTGCGGCGTATACGTGCGTCGGGTGGCATCCATCAACCCGATCCGCCCGATCCAGCGGTTGTCAAAGGTCAGGTTTGCCATCAGACCAGAGGCAATGCCGTATTTCTGGAAGTTTTGCGCCGTGGTAGTGCCCAACGGTGAGATTTCTGCCGCGACAATCTCGTATACTGCCAGTTCACGCACCTTTTGAAACAGCGGATCGAGCGGGATCGGATGTCCCTGTGATCCGAATGCGTTATACGATGCGCCTATGACGGTAGCTTTGTTGGCTTTGTCGAAATCATAATTCTCGAAAATGACGACATGCACATCATCCGATGGGAATTTGAGCGTCGCCACCGCCCGCGCGATGTCATCGAAGGTCATCGCGGCGTTGATGGCTTTGCTGGCGCTGAATAATGCCTCTTGTTCCTCGCGGGCTTCTAACTCCGCTAGATACGCGCGACGCGAACCAACGACCGAAGGCAGCGTTTGCAGCAATTGCGTATAGATATGATATTCTTCGTCCGTGATGCCATGCGGCTTAAACCACAAAATGTCCAGCAGCCCGACGGCGCGACCACCACTGTACAACGGCAAGATGACCCATCCGCGTGTGCTGCGCGAAGTCGCCCACTCTACACGGTCGGGTTCGGGGAAGCGCGGATCAGTAGTGACATCCGCGCTGTAATGGATCATCTCCGATTGTTGGATCAACATATTCTGAAAGATCTCTTCAATCGGGTGTACGGGCAGGGTAGGAAACGTGTCGGACTCAAAGGGAACTTCGTGCCCGCGCCGCCACGTCTCGGATTGCTGCATACCCGCGACGTTCGAAGGGTCTTGCGGGTCGAAGTAATACAACATCATCGCGTCGGCTTCCTGCTGCTCCACATAGGGCACCAACGCTTTCAGAATCGACTTTTCATCGGTCGCTTGTAGCAGCTTGCCATTCAGGTAGGCCAGTGTTTCAGCCTGTTGACGTGCTAACGCCGTGCCTTCTTGGAGCCGGATGCGTTCTACCGCCGCCACTGCCAACCGTCCAAGCGTCTCAAATAAACGTCGTTGCTGCTGGCTATAATGCCGGACTTGGGCATCGACAATGCTGAGAGTCCCTAGCAGTCGTTCTCCAAAGCGCATCGGAAAGCCTAGAATCGAACGGATGCCGACGCTGCGTAGATAGGCAAGATTGGCTTGGTCAACTTTTGGATCCGACTCCACATCTTCAATGACGTACGTGGACGTGGGGTGGAGCCTCTCCAGCGCCGCCAGTGACTCACGGCGTATGCGTGAATCCCGCGCCATAATCACCGTGTTCGTCGCCGCCACGATCTCATAATAGCCATCGCGCCCGAAGTTAGGGTGCTTGTACAAGATCAGGTTGACATCACCTTCGCTCAAATTGAGCTTTTTGACGGCTCTGACCAACTCGTCGTAAGTGTTCGCCCCATTAATGCCAGCACTGGCCTCAAACAGCAGTTCGCGTTCCTGTCGCGCTTCCAACTCAGCCAGAAAGGCACGGCGGGAGGCCACCACCGACGGCAATGTTTGCAAGAGTTGGCTGTAGATGAACTTTTCTTCGTCCGAAAACTGATGCGGCTCAAACCACAGCAGATCGAGCACCCCGAAGAAGCGTCCTGCGCTGTACAGGGGCAGCGAAGCAATCCCGCGTGTTTGGTGGGTTTCCGCCCAGTCTTGCCGATCCGCTTCTGTGAAGCCCGCAAACGTCGTCATATCCTCAATGTACTTGATCGTCGTAGGATTTTGGAGATTCCAGAGGATCATCTGCCGGTTGAGCGGATGCGGCGGCTTCAACAATTGCCACGAGTGCTCAAAGGTACGGAACTCGCCTTGCCGCCACACCGCAATCGACGGCATCACGATATTCTGTGCTGGCGCTGTAGGTATCTCGTATTCGTAATAATTCAACAGCGCTCCTTGTGCCCCCTGTCGCTGTGCATAAACAACGACAGCGGCTAAGATGGCTTGCTCGTCGGAAGCTTGCAAGAGCGCGCTGTTGATACTGGCTAACGTTTCCGCGTTCCGGCGGGCGGCTTCATTTTCGTTATGGAGCCGGAAGCGTTCAAGGGCAGCCGCCGTCAGATCGGCAACGGCAGACATCAAGCGGGTTTCACGCTCGGTGAAGTGATATTTCTCGTAGCTGGCGATAGCGAGGAAGCCGAGCACACGTTGATTCAGCGTCAAATTGCTGGCAGCGAAGGCCTGCAAGCCATACATGCGTGCCGAGCCAGCCACGGCATAGTTCGCCCATTCAGGCGCGTAGACATCATTGATGACGATAGCCTCGCCCGCGCCCAACGTTGTAGCTTCCAACACCTGTGAACGTGGCATACGCACGCCGGGGGGCAGGTTCAAGTCCGTCGAAATAATCGCCTCGGCAAAGTTGGCGTTGGTGCGGTCATAGTTTTCCCACACGAAAATACCGACATCGATGGGGGCGGAAAACAGATGCTTGGTTGCCTGCAAGATATCCATCAGATTGACGGCTTGATTGATGGCCTTGCTAACCTTATACAGCAACGCGCTCTCTTCACGCGCTTCCTGTTCCGCTAAGATAAGTGGAATCAACGCGTCGTTATCTGAATTGTCTACTATCTGCGTCATGCCCACTCCATCATTGACTATGCATCCATCATCCGTCAGATGACTTGTACTAACATCCTACTTTTGAATGAGACGTCTTGCCACAGTTTCTAATCTCTGGCGGCAAAAAGCGTTAATCCTACGGGTTTCAGCGGGCGACTGGCAAAAACAAGTAAAACGATGCCGTCGTGTAGTTGTGTGTCCCGACTAACTGCGGCTTACCATCGATCAACATGAAAGTACCCCCACCGCAGTCCCCGTTTTGCATTTGTACGATGGGGTCGGCATAGGCCACCGCGTAAAAGCCTGTATTGTTGATCATTCGCGTCGAGCCAACCCGCCCCGCGCCGACGGTCATCTTGTCCCAAATATCCCATGACGTATACGGATAGATCGAGTCGATGGGAAGCACCATACTTGGATAGTACACCACCGCCCCCATCGTCTGCGCATACGTCAGCACGGGCGCAACCGCTGCCGGAACGCCGATAATCCCCAGATCAAACGTAGGCGGCAGTTGCAAAATCAGCATCCCGAACGGTGCGCTTTCCGGCGCGAAGGTGATCTCCTTGGTAGCTACGATCAATTCTTTGCCAGCATAGCCACTGAATTTGATCCACTCATATTTTTGAATCTCGGCTAACGTCCCCGCGTCATCCCCGATCACCTGTAAGTGATCGTGCGTCAGGATTTGATGACGGCTGAGGAGCGTGCCAAGCCCAAAGTGAAAGGCAAGGCTGCAATCTTGCCGATCATAATCATGGATGCAGTCGCGTCCGTTGCCACCACCGTATCCGAGCTGAATCAGCACGGTGGAAGCCAATATCGCGTGCTTCACCTCTGGCGCAATTTCGATCTGTCTTGGCGGCGTTGATAAACGCGATAACCCCGGTAAGGCAATCCCTGCCAGTAACCCAACCATCAGCAGTACACTGACTGCCGTTAATAATATCACTTTCCATGTAGAGAGCGGATTCAGTGATCGCCGCATAACTCGCTGATGTCTAGCCATCCATAGGCCACTTCAGCCACCGTGAATTCGATTGCCCATCATTTTAACAGCGCTCACACGCCTATCACAGGTGCAGCAAACAATTCTAAGCCCGCACATAGAATAGCCATGTCAAGCATTGGTACGCGCCCCTCGATATTGATCGAAAGTACAATGCATTATTCGATCTACTGCCTAATGTATCCGGTTAGCTTTTCCCTATACTCATCCATAGTGACAGTTTTAGAAAACTTGGCAAAGGACGCAGCATATGAGTTCGTCATCCGTTGCACGTACAGCGTTAATTACGGGAGCATCACGCGGGCTAGGGCTGGCATTGGCGCACGCGCTCGGTCAGCTCGGTTGGTCGCTCATCATCGATGCGCGTGATGCCGCCGCCTTAGATGCTGCCGGTGCCCAATTAGCACCCCTAACCAATGTCATCGCTATTGCTGGCGATGTAAATGATCCAGCACACCGCGCGGCGCTCGCAGAGGCCGCCCACAAACTCGGTGGCCTCGATGCGCTGGTCAACAACGCCAGCACCCTTGGCGCGTCGCCCCGCCCCAATTTGCTCGATTACGCCCTGAATGATCTGGAAGCAGTCTACCGCACCAACGTGATCGCGCCGTTAGCACTAATACAAACCTTGCAGTCCACCTTTAAATCAGAGGTGCGAATTATCAACGTGACCAGCGACGCTGGCGTCGAACCCTACGCGGGTTGGGGCGGCTATGGCTCTAGCAAGGCTGCGCTTGAACATCTTTCCGCCATCCTCGCAGCAGAAAAGCCGGAATGGCGCGTGTATTGGATCGATCCCGGTGATATGCGCACGCAAATGCATCAAGAAGCCTTCCCCGGCGAAGACATTAGCGACCGTCCGACACCCGACGTGAGTGTCCCCGGCTTTCTCGCCTTGTTGGTGGGTGATTTCCCCAGTGGGCGTTTTGCCGCCCGCGCGGTGACGGCAGACTCCGAACCATCCACGATGGTGCAAGGGCTGCGGCTGGCGCTGACGGTCAGCGATTTCGAACGTGCCACCGCCTTATATCGCGATGGACTGCGCTTGCCTGTGCTCGACCAGTGGATTTCCGACAACAGTAAGGGCATTTTGTTCGGCGCTGGCGAGGCCACGCTAGAAATATTTGATGAGGGGCAAGCCGCCGAAGTCGATCAGATCGAAGTCGGGCACCGCAGCGCGGGGCCAGTCCGTGTGGCCTTGATCGTTGATGATCTCGACACCGCCTCGACCGCCATGCTCGAAAAAGGCGCAGTCGCGGTGAGCCAACCTATCCTGACGCCGTGGCATGACCGCAATCAACGCTTGGCCTTCGAGCCGCACAACGATGTGCAGGTCACGCTATCTCACGACGAGCAAACGACGCCGGAAGCAGAGGTAAATACGTAATGATCTCTCTTTTAACCAAGCCAATCCGGGTAGATGAGCATCTCACGTTTGTTTTGCCGCCCGATCTTGAGGCTGCCGAACCGCCAGAAGCCAGAGGGCTGAGTCGGGACGCAGTACGGCTAATAGTTTCCCACTACGAAACCGATATGGTCGAGCACACGCAGTTTGCGCACATCACCGACCATTTGACGGCTGGCGATGTGCTGGTCATCAACACGAGTGGCACTGCCCGCTGCTCTCCCCGCCACACGCGAAGATGGATCGGGGCTGGAACTGCATCTCTCGACACGGTTGCCCGCCGATCTCTGGCTGGTCGAGGCGCGTACCATCACCGACAAATGCACGCTGCCCTTTCCGGCGGTGACTGCTGGCGATGTGCTGCATTTGCCAGACGGTGGGCACGTCACGCTGCATACACCGTATCGTCATCATGGGGCACTCTCCCCACGCTTATGGGTAGCGACTGTCACGCTGCCGGATTCGTTGCCCGTCTACTTGCAGCGACACGGCTTCCCGATTCGCTATGGTTATGTGCGTCAAACATGGCCTATCGAGGCATACCAGACCGTGTATGTTACCGAAACGGGCAGCGCAGAGATGCCCTCAGCCGGACGCGCGTTCACTACCGAGCTGATCACGCGCTTGGTGGCAAAAGGCGTACAGATCGCGCCGCTCCTTTTGCATACAGGCGTTGCCAGCCTCGAAAGTGACGAGCCACCCTATGAGGAATACTATCGCGTGCCGCTGACGACGACTCGCCTCGTCAACGCAGCGCACACCGAACGGCGTCGGGTGGTTGCTGTCGGCACCACAGCGATCCGCGCGCTGGAATCGGTAACGGACGAAACGGGCATGACGCATCCCGGCGAAGGCTGGACGTCCTTGATGATCACACCGGAACGCGGCTTGCGAGCGATCAATGGGCTGCTAACGGGGCTGCATGA
Organism: Anaerolineae bacterium; assembly: GCA_019637615.1. Lineage (GTDB taxonomy): Bacteria > Chloroflexota > Anaerolineae > Aggregatilineales > UBA2796 > JAHBVK01. The sequence goes on from JAHBVJ010000025.1 coordinate 35,099, forward strand.
ACCGCGCGCCACGCATCTCATGATGCTGGAAGCGCTGGCAGGTCGTCCTCATCTACAAATCAGTTATACACAGGCGCTTGAGCAGCGCTACTTGTGGCACGAGTTCGGAGACCTTCACTTGATCTTGCCATGAGCGGGTTATGCGAGATGACGTGAGGGCGAGTGCTGACTCGCCCTGTTTGCTGCTTTGCTGCTAGGTGCGTTGACGGCGCTCTTGGCGCAGCATATCTACCGCCGAAATCTCGCCATCACTATCGCCGCCAGCCAACCGTGATTTGAAATCTTCGAGCAAGGCGGCAGCCTCTTCGTCATCCAAGGCGTTGAGGGTTCTGGCGAGGCGTTCCTTGGCATTGCGCTTGACTTTCTCGATACTTTGCCCGTTGAACTGCGCCTGACTGGCTTCTCCGCCGCTGCCACGCCACACGACCCGTGTACTGTACATTGCCGCCACCGCCAACATAGAAACAATCCAGATCATATCGACTTGACGCACATTCCCGCCAAGGGTGACAAAGCCCATAATGGTCGTGAATAGGCTCCAGATCACAATGGTGCTAACCACACGCGCAGCCGAAGCAGAAGCAGACGACATCGTTGTACTCCCTATCTGTTAATCGCGTTGACGGCGCTCTTGGCGCAGCATATCTACCGCCGAAATCTCGCCATCACTATCGCCACCATACAACTTTGCTTTGAGATCCTCAAGCATAGCGGCGGCTTCTTCGTCATCCAGAGCGCCCAAGGTGCGCATCAGCCGTTCACGCGGGTCGCGCTGATCGCGTTTGGCCTTTTCAACGCTCGTGTTTGAAGTCGGCAAGTGCGCTGCCCCTGACCGCCAGACATAGCCAGTGCCGATTGCAGCGGCAAAGCCCAAAACCGCCGCTATCAACGTCAAGCTCCCACCGCTGATTGCTGCTGCGCCCGCAACGGGTGCCCAGATTGCTGAGCACAAAACAAGCAGTACAACAATCCAGATGATGCCAGTCGCGGCGACTTTAAAAGGGTCTTGCATACAATCCCTCGACTAAGTGATGCCCGTGTAAACCGTATTCTCTAAAGACAGTACGCGAATTTTGAGGAGAAGTTGCATATCAATTGATACCGAATCGGGGTGATGAATGGCTATTTTGCTTGGCTACAGGATCGCCCTAAATCAGCTTCGCTTCGCGGCGCATTTCCGTCAGCACGGCTTCGATGTCAACCTGTGCGCCCTGTTCCAACGCCGCGCTTAGATCATCGGGCGGCAGCTGCGCGGTCAATTCGGTGCGCAATTCTTCAATGCGGATATTGTCGGATGGCAAATGCGTAGGTTGATGCAAAACGCAGCCAAGGTATGCAGCGGCAAGCAAAGGCGCACCACCCTGCCAACGTGACCACGCGCAACCAAGCAGCACCCGTAGTTTCATAGCGGCGTCATCCAGATCGCGTGAGAGTTTGAGCGCTTCACGCAGATGCTTATAGGCTTGGTCGGGGATTTCCAACTCGTACAGCAGCGTCGTAAGATCGATCAAGACATTCACCGCGCCCTGACGATCACCCAGATCGCGCCGGAGTGTGAGCGCGTGCTGGAAATAAGTCAGCGCGCCGTCGTCGTCTTTCATGCTGTGGGCAATCCCACCCAAACTGACCAGACTCGCCGCCACCCCCCACTTATCCCCGATCTCTTTCCGCGTGCTATGGCTTTCTTGGTGATACTGCTGTGCCGATTCAAGGTCTTCCAGCATATAGGCCACATTGCCAAGGTGGTAGAGCGTGTTGGCGATCCCCCATCGATCTCCGACGGTGCGCCACATCAAGATGCTCTGGCGATAATGCTCTTGGGCAGTGAAATAATCGCCCTGCAAATACGCGATGTAGCCAAGGTTATCCAGCGCGTTGGCAGCATCCACCAGACTATCCAACGCGCCGAAAATATCGAGGCTGCGCAGCATATAAGCCTTGGCGTCCGCGTAGTTGCCCTGATGATAAGCGCTGATGCCGAGTGTCAACAAGCTGCTTGCCATGCCGCGATGGTTGCCGAGCGAGGTATGCAGTTGATTGCCGCGCGCGATGAAGCGATCCGCGCTGGCATACTTTGACTGCCGGATGGCGATGTTGCCCAACCCGATCAGCGCGTCGGCAAGCAGGCGCAGCGCTTCGTGATGGGTGCTGTGCGAAGACACCCGCTTCAAGCAGCGTTCGTAATATTCGATGGCGGCGGGGAAATTGCCGATCCGCTCCTCAACGTCGCCCAGTGATCGTTGCAAAGTGAGCTGTTGAATCGTATCGTCGGTGAGTTCCAACGCGCGTTCGTACTGGCGCTTGGCCTCGCGGAAACGGCTCATCGCAAAGAATTTGTCACCAGCGATGCGCGCGTAATAGGACTCTTTTTGGACACTACCCGCCATATGCCAATGGTCAACGAGAATGATGGCATAGCTTTCGTCGTCGGGGTAAACATGCTCGATGCCTTCGGCAACTCTGCGATGCAAGTCTGGCATGTCTTCGACGGGGATACTTATCAAGATGCCTTGACGTAGTTTGTCGTGGGCGAAGCGGTAGCGCCCATCCATCACATCGACGACACCGACATTGATGCAGATATGCACCCATTCTTCCATGTTGATGTCGCGTGCTAAGAAGTGCAGCACACGCAGATCGATCCAGCGCCCCGCTACCGCTGCCAAACGGAGCAGCGCATGGACATCCGTCGGAATGTGTTCGATGCGGCGTCTGATCACATTTTCCAACCCGCCGTAGACAAGATTTTGCGGCAGCGCGCTCTTGCCGATATTTTCCAGACTGCCCGTGCCTTCCGCCAACGCCCGCATCACTTCGATAATGAAAAAAGCGTTGCCTTCGGTTTCTTGTTCGAGCATGTGGAGGACACGTTCATTGTGCCCCTTCTTGCCAAGCATCGACATACTGAGCGCCACGATGTCATCGTGCTTGAGACGCCCCAACATGATCAGCTCTAACGCGGGTAAATCATCGATGAGGGAAGGCGCGTCTTCGGGGCGGAAACTTGCCAGCAGCAAGACGGGCAGTTCGTGAATGTAATCTGCCAACCACGTTAGCGGTTCTAAGCTCTCGTAGAACCACTGCAAATCTTCGAAAATCAGCACAATCGGCTGCTGCTGGCGACGGAACAGCTCGATAATGGTCATAATCAAATGCTGATGACCGGACAGTTCTGCGAAGCTCGGCAGCTCAAGCACAGGACGCTCTAACAGCGCGGTAATATCAGGCACGATCTGTTGGAGCACGCTGGCTTCAAGGTCGCTGATCGGCGTGGAGAGTAGCAACCGCCGGATGACTTCGCGCCATGGTTGGTAAGGCAAGCTGGAGCCTTCCACGGCTTGCCCCCAGAGGACAGTAGCCCCTTGCACTAGCGCTTGGATGCGCATTTCACTCAGCAGACGCGATTTGCCGACGCCGCTTTCCCCACCGATCAAGAAAGCCGCGCCCTGTCCTAGCTGTCCATCTTCGCCCGTCAATACCGTGAGCGCGTTGGTGAGCTTGCGCAGTTCGGCTTCACGTCCGACAAATTGGGCGGCTTGTAACAGGCTATCGCGCGAGGCGGAGGTTTCCAGCGCCAAGTGCTGCCCGATAGCGGCTCCGAAGGCCAAAATGACCTCCCCCGCATCGGCATAACGCGACTTGGGGTCTTTGGCGATCAGACGCAGCACAATGGCCTTGAGAGCAGGATCGACCTCCAAGGTATCGATGGGCGGCGTCTCGTATAAAATGCTGTCCACCAAGGTGGTGATGGTCAGGTCATCATAGAGCACCTGACCGGAGAATAACTCGTAAGCGATGATGCCTACCGCATATAGATCAGCAGCCGGAGTCGGGTCTTCGCCCATGAGCACTTCGGGAGCCATGTAGCCAAGCGTGCCGCCTGTCGCTTGCGTACCCTGTCCGGTCGTCTGCGACAGCCCAAAATCAAGCACCTTGACCTGCCCATTGGTGACCAGCAAGTTCCCCGGTTTGAGGTCGCGGTGCAGGATGCCGCGCCGATGCAGATAGGTCAGCGCACGCAATAGCTGCACAAGCAGATCGATCTGGACGGCGGGCGTCTGGTCATGCCCGTAAGCGAGGATGTCCTGCGCCTCGCTGAGGTACTCCATCGTGAAGTACGGTTGATGTTCCTCATCGAAGCCATAATCCAATACGTTGATCACGTTCGGATGCCGCAGCGAACCGAGCATCTGGAATTCTTTGATCAACATCAACCGCACGTTGCTTTCATCCTCAACGCGGGTATTGAACATCAAGGCTTCTACAGGTGTGAATACGCGTTTGAGCGCTACTTGATCGCCGGTCAATCTATCGAAGGCGCGGTACACGATGCCCATGCCGCCTTCCCCAAGCGGTTCGGCAAGAATATAGCGGTTTCCGAGGCGTTGTAGCGGCATGTCTTGTAGTGTCACGGCATTTGCTGCTCACCATGCGTCTTTCGTGTGATGCAGGAGGGACTACATCACGTTGCCATTAATCTTACGGATACCTTACGATTTCGCAACATTAATTTACGCTTGTAGGTATCACAGGATTGTTCGAAGTTAGCGCTGACGTGACAATCCGCGTCGTGTTCCTGCTGTGATCGGATGCGAACAAAAACGGGTAAATCTTGAAAAGGGATGCATCAACCCGATAGGTAAACCGACGCGACGATTCAGATCATTGGAGATGATCGAAACGATCATTTGGTGCGTGGAATCAGATCATTTGGATTGGGTCAGGAGGGGTCAAATGATCTGAAAATGATCTGATTCGGCTGCTCAATTCAGATCATTTTTGCTACGATTCAAAGGAAAAATCCGATTCGGATCATTTGTTCTTGAAATGCGGCTTGAAAACCACCAATACCTGCATCCAACCGCACGCAAAATTATATCAGAGCATTTGAGCTAGTCAAGTGGGAGATTTGGAGAGTTTCACAACGGCTGCCAACTTATGGATAGGCGCAGTGAGCTAGTGATGATAGGATTGGCAAGTGCGCACAGGATAGCCTAAACTGATTAGCAAGCACACCGTACACATCAGATTGACAAGTGATGCATTAATCCTTGCTGGATCAATGCCTGAGACGCCGACTAATGAGCATCCATTCTACGCTGCCGGAGCAGAAGGATAGGACGTCCATTGCTAGAAATCGTTATAACAAGGATATGCATAACATCCTGATGACTATACGCCCCACAGGAGGGCGCATTTCATGACCGAGCAGCAAATTGAGCGAGAGCGAAGCATCCTCTATCAGATCGCGAGTGATCTCACGCAAGCGACAACGCCGGATACGTGGTTGGAAGCGATCAGTCGCTATGCGTTCCAACGTGGTGCAAAAGCCTCGGTATTTACGTGGATCGAATGTGACGCAAACGGGATTCCCGCCGCGCTGGAAATCGCTGGCTGGATCGGGAATGTCAGTTTGCTCGCGCCCAAGGTCGGAGAACGCCGCGAACTAGACGTGCTAGAAACCAGCCCCGGCGGGATGTTCGGAGAGCGCAACACGCCTACTTTCGTTGAAGATATGGCGACCACCCATTATTTCAGCGAGGTGGGACGACGATTTTTCATCGATGAAGTTCAGATTCGCGCCATGATCTTCCTGCCGATGTACGTGCAAGGGCGATGGGTTAGCTCGATCGGGCTGCATTGGGAGCAACCGCAGCAGTTTGATGCTGAAATACGCAACATTTACCGCGCGATTTTGCAGCACGCAGGATCGGTGATCCATTCGCTGCGTTCCCAGCAAGAGACTATCGCAGCAAAGGAAGAATCGGATTTCCTGTACCGCCTGTCGCAAGATTTCAACGCCGCCACGACCTATCAAGAGTTGATGGACGCGGTGGCACGACTCCAACCGGACTGCGACTCGGTATTTTTGAATCTGTTCGAAAACCTCGATTATGACCGCGCCAGCTATCTGGAAGTGGCGGCGGGTACAGCGCTGACCTACCGTTATACCCAGAATTTCGGACGGCACGTTCCCCTGAGCAGCTATCCGATTGGCTCCTTAGTCCGGTATGAACGATTCTGGGCTATCGAAGACGTAGAGACTGATCCGCGCGTCGATCCGGTGACACTGGCGACATGGCGGGAGATGGGTATTCGGGCGTTGGTATGCGTCAATCTTTTTCGCGGTGAACGTTACCTTGGGCTGTTCTTTTTTGAATACAAGCGCCCTCATCATGTGACAGAACGTGAACGGCGGTTGGCGCTTGGGATCGCTGATCTGACGCTGGCGGCAGTCGAACGCATCCTATCGCATAACGAGATGTTGGCGGCAGAAGAAGAGTCCTCGTTCATGTACACCCTCGCGGAGCGCATGAACATGGCGATGAGCTATCAGGACATCGCGGACATCGTCGCCCGTTTGACGCCGGACTGCGATGGTGGCGTGTGGTATGACCTGTGGGAGAACGGCGAATATGAAACGAGCACAGGATTGAAACTAGTTGCCGTCGCCAACGTTCCTCCTCAATTGGAATTCATGCTTGGGACGACGATCACCAAGGTTCAGGTGCCAATCATCGAGAAGATTTATCAGGATCGGCTCACAGCGATTGAAGATGTGGAAACCGATCCGCGCGTCGATCCGGTCTCACTGGCAACATGGCGGCAGGTCGATACCAAAGCCTTCATGTGGCTTTCGCTCCAAAATGATGACCGCACCACGGGCTGCCTATTTTTCAACTATCTGAAGCCGCGTACCTTCTCTGAACGACAACGCAGGATCGCGCTTGGTATTGGCGAGCTGGTGATGGCTGCTGGCGAACGGGTGCGCTTGCAGATGGAGACTATCACCTCATTGGAGCAGACACGCCGCCTCAACGAGCAAATTCAGCACTTGACCGAGGTTGAGGAGCGTAACCGGCTGGCGCGGGAGCTGCACGACTCGGTGTCGCAAGCGCTGTATGGCATCGGGCTTGGCGCACGCACCGCGCAAGCGATGTGGGAGACGGATAAGGCGATCACGAAGGAATCGATTGATTATGTGCTGACGCTGGCAGAGGCGGCGCTGGTGGAAATGCGCGCGCTGATCTTCGAACTGCGCCCCGAGTCGCTGGAAAATGAGGGCTTAGTAACTGTCCTCTCCAAGCAAGGGGCGGCGCTCCAGACGCGTCACGGGTTGGACGTGGAGATCGACCTATGCGATGAGCCGCCGCTGCCATTGAAGTACAAAGAGAGCCTGTATCGGATCGCGCGGGAAGCCTTGCACAACATCATCAAACACGCCGGGGCGACTCGCGTCGCGTTGCGCTTGAAACATGCCAGTCCCTACGTCATGCTAGAGATCGTGGATAACGGCATCGGCTTCGATACGCAGCAGGAATATCCGGGGCATCTCGGCTTACAATCGATGCGCGAGCGGATCATGACACTAGGCGGAGAGATGCACCTTAACAGCGCGCCCGGTTCGGGGACGCAGCTTTTGGTAAAGGTTTGTTACGCGGAAGCGTACTCCCGTTAACCGCATTCCTACGAAAAGAGAATATCATGGAATAGTATATAGGGAGGTCTGGATGAGCAGCCACTTCGCCCTATAGTTGGCTTTGCGTTAGAATTACGGGTAGGGATTACATACACTGATCTATGAATGCCATGACCAGCAACAAACAAGAGATAGGTGAACGCATTTGCAGTAACTGCAAAATGAGATGTACGCCAACGCAGTTGTATTGTCCGCGTTGTGGCTACATTTTGCCGGACGTATTGAATAATGATGCGCGTGGCATGATGGCGACCGGCACCTTGATCCCATTAGAACTAGGGCAACCGGTGTTGATCCAACCCGGCACCGGATTTTTCCATCGCCAAGCGCGGTTATTTTTGCATCACGACAGCGGCAAGACACTATCCGTCGATGTGCGCTCTGGCATAAAGGTGATCGGTCGCCGTTCGAACGAAGCTGCGGCCGAGAGCAATTTGATTGATCTCAGTGAGTTAGGCGCGAAAGAATTCGGTGTTTCCCGTCGGCATGTGCAGCTTTCGTTAAGTGATGAAAGCGTATACGCCATTGACTTGGGCAGCACCAACGGCACGTTCCTCAATCGGGAGCGGTTGATCCCTGAAAAACCCTACGTGGTGCGTAACCGTGCTGTATTACAGGTTGGCGTCCTGATTCTGCGCGTGCAATTCGGTTGATACCCTCATCAATAACGGCGCGAACAACGCTCATCAAGTGCTAACATGAGGTGGCAGTCTCAAAGTTATCACGGACGCTTCAACGCAACTCGAACTTGTGCTATCTTAGGGCAAACTCAGTAATTAGTCGTTTTGGTTCGGGGTTGCCACCATGTTGGCTCATCAACTTCATGAGCGTGAATGCGTTAGTTGCCATGCCTCCGCAAGCACGGTGCAACTGTATTGTGACCAATGTGGCTGTGTACTGTCCGATACGTTGGCGAATTACATCGCCGCTATCTACAGTTATGGCGTGAATGCCTACCGCAACACGACGCTGCAATGGGGACGGGGCTTCTTCCACGGTCAAGCACGGCTGTTTCTCTATAACGAACTCGATGGCTGCCATACTTACGTCCCTATCCGCTCGGAGCCGATTCTGGTGGGACGCGGGTCGGCCTCTTACTTGCCGAGCAGTTATGTTGATTTGAGTGAGTTCGGCGCGCGGCAGTTTGGCGTCGCCCGCTACCACGCTCAGATTGAGCAGAAAAGTAACGCGCTTTACCTCAGTGATCTGGAAAGCCCCACCGGCACATTTCTGGACGGCGTACCATTGAAGCCGCATACCGCCTATATGATCCACAACTGGAGTCAGATCGTGTTCGGCACATTGGCGATGCGTGTACGCTTCGCCTGAGCACGGATCGCCCCCTCCGAAGAAGCAGCAATTTCCTTCTCTTCTCCGCCATACAATTCGATACAATGGAATCATTTTAGCGTTGAGTCAGCCTACCCCTGACTTTTGTGCTGCATTGAGAAAACATCAAGGATCATCAAGTGACTAGCAAAAATGGATTAGCCCCTACCCCGCCGATGGGCTGGAACAGTTGGGATTGCTACGGCCCGACCGTCCGCGAAGAAGAAGTCAAGGCGAACGCGGACTATATGGCGGCACACCTCGCCAACTTCGGTTGGAATTACGTCGTAGTCGATATTCAATGGTACGAGCCAGCCGCCAAAGCGCATGGCTACCGCCCCAACGCCGATCTGATCATGGATGAGTACGGACGACTGCTGCCCTCCGTCAACCGCTTTCCCTCGGCGGCGAATGGCGCAGGCTTCAAGCCGCTGGCGGATTACGTTCACAGCTTGGGGCTGAAGTTCGGCATCCATATTTTGCGCGGGATTCCTCGCCAAGCCGTCCGCGCCAATCTGCCGATCCTGAATTCGACCCTCCACGCGCAAGACATCGCCAATCCGCAATCGACCAGTGAGTGGATCGATGATATGTACGGCGTGGACATGACGAAAGTGGGTGCGCAAGCCTACTACGATTCGATCTTTGCGCTGTATGCCTCGTGGGATGTCGATTTCGTCAAAGCCGACGACATGATCTGGCCTTATCACGGCGCAGAGATCGAAGGCATGGCGCGGGCGATTGAGCACAGCGGGCACGAGATCGTCTTAAGTCTCTCCCCCGGCGTCCAGATCGAGCCTGATCGCTATGATCATTTGCGCCAGCACTGCGAAATGTTCCGCATTTCCGCCGATTTCTGGGATCGTTGGGCAGACCTCAAAGAGCAGTTTGCCTTGTGCCATAAGTGGGAAGCCTTTACGGGAGCGGGCTGTTGGGCGGACGCGGATATGCTGCCATTGGGGAGGATCGGCATCCGTGCCGAGCGCGGCGATGATCGTAAATCGCTGATGACGCATGATGAGCAGACAACGCTGATGACGCTGTGGACGATTGCGCGTTCCCCGCTGATGTTCGGGGGCGACTTGCCGAGCAACGATGCGTTCACGCTGGGCTTGCTGACCAATGCCGACGTGATGACCATGCACCGTGCCAGCCGCGACAACCGCCAACTGAGGCGCGACGGCGATCAGGTGGTGTGGACGGCGCAAAGCAGTGATTCCGACGATCGTTATCTCGCGCTATTCAATCTCAGTGATCACGCTGACGCGCAGATCGAGGTTGATCTCGCACCATTCGGCAGCAGCGCCGCTTTTCAGGTGCGCGATTTATGGGATGGGATCGAAATGGGCAGCGTACAAGGCAAACTCAGCCAAGCCGTAGTACCCCATGCTGCCAAGCTGTATCGGTTACGTCCGACGCGTGACTAGGTGCATGGGTTGGTTAACATGTTACGCAACTCACTACAAGGTAGTGATGTTTAGCACGCGACCAACATATCCTTCCATTCGATAATCCGAATAGATAAATCTGAGCGAGGATGATATTCCTATGGAACAAGGGCTGAAACAAGAATTAGAAACACTGCATGAGCAAATATGCGCCGCGTTGGCAGACACCAACCGCCTTCAGCTCTTGTACCTGCTGGCGCAAGGCCCGCTGCGGGTGACGGAATTGACGACCGAGTTAGCGCTGCCGCAATCTACCGTGTCACGGCATCTCCGCGTGCTGCGTGAGCGCGGGTTAGTGGAAACGGATCGTCAAGGGCCGTCGGTATATTATTCGCTGGCGGATAAACGCGTGATCGAGGCTATCGATCTGCTGCGGGGCATCTTGCATGATCGCGTGATGCGTCAGGCGCGTGCCGTGCAAGAGCTTGACGGGTAAAACGACGGACGAAAATAACGCTGTACGATCAAAGGGGAGCGAGTATAAGGGCAGGTCACCGCACGGCGACCTGTCCTTATTTGTGTTTATTTCGCGGGCTGGATTTGCCCTTCGAGCGAGCGCGGTTCGGCAAGCGGACTGGCTTCTGGCGCGGCTTTCTTCACCACGACAGTCTCTTCATAGAGCGGGAAATAGCGTGCTACCAAGCTGTAGACGGTCACTAGTCCGGCAACGACGCCTACGATGATGGCGACTTCCATCCAGTGCGGCGTGTACATTTCGCCGGATACTGGTTTCATGGCGAACCATGTGGCATCGAAGCGGTTCAGGATCGCGCCCCCGATGACGAGCAGCGCACCAATCAGCGATCCGACGCGGCTGTAACGTACCTGCCGGAAGGCGAACATACCGATCGGGATCACGCAGCCAACCACAATCTCCGTCCAGAATAGGAAGCTGTAGAATCCGCTCGAAAACAGCAGATCGAGTTCGTTAGCGATAACCAATTCCCCGAATTTTAGCACGAGGTAGAAGGCCAGAATCCACGGTACGAACCAGCCGAGTTTGGCGAGTGTCTTCACCTTCAAACTGCGTCCAAACAGCCAATAGCTGATCGTCGCGCCGCCGATGACGAGCGAGATGCCCGCCGCCAGTGAACTAACGAGGAAGAAGATCGGCAGCATCATCGAATACCACAGCGGATGCAGGCGCGGCGACATGATCACGAACAGCGTGCCGAGTGACGACTGGTGCATGGTGGACAGCGTGACGCCCGCGATGACGATGGGCACTGTATACTTCTTGATGGTCGGCAGCAGCCACTTCCAGCGCGAATTTTGCAGCAGCACCGGACTAAGTTCGTAGATCAAGATCAGCGAATAGGCCGCGATGCACCAGCTCACTTCGAGCAGCGCCGAGCTGAAGTTGGGATGCAAAAAGACGTTGTAGAACCGATCCCAGCGTCCGAGATCGAACAGCAGGATCACCAGCACGGAACTGTAGCCTAGCAAGCCTGCTAGCACCGTCGGGCGGGTAGCGGCGTGCAAGTCTTCAAATTGGAAGACGTAGACCAGCGCCGCCAGCGTGAACGCCCCGCCAGACAGAGCGACCGTCGCGAGGTCAAAGCTGATCCAGATGCCCCACGGAAATTCTTTGCTCAGGTTGGTGGTCGCGCCCAGACCTGCGTACATACGATAGGCCGCCACGCTCAATCCTAACACGGCGATAATTGCCGAGATGTAGATAAATCTCGGCATGGTGCGTAATTCGGCAAGTACTTTTCGCATGATTATTTCTCCTCGCCGGATACTGCGGCGGCTTGGGCGTGTTCTTCTTCCAGACGGTCACGCTCCGCCTCTTCCTTTTGATGCTTAATGGTCAGATAAGCGCCCGTAAGCCCGACCAGCATCATGCCAGCGACGAGCGGCGTACCTTCCGTCACGAGGCGGTTGGAATAGGCTGGCGAGGACGTACCCGCAATCGGGAAACCGAGTTCTTCAAATGGCACAGGCGAAATGTACAGGGTGGCAGTGCCGCCATTTTCTTCTTCGCCATACACATGCTGGACGTACTTATCCGGCTTTTCGTTGATCAGGCGGTGCGCTTCTGCCAGCATTTCCTCATACTTGCCGAAGCGGATCGCGCCGGTCGGACAGGTCGCCGCGCAGGCTGGCTGCTGACCTTCGCCCAGACGGGCAAAACACATGTCGCATTTGACGACCAAGGGGAGCTGCCGATCCCATTCGTAGTTAGGGACTTCGAACGGGCAGGCATACATGCAGTAACGACAACCGATGCACGCGTCCTTGTCGTAGGTGACGATGCCATCTTCGTTGCGCGTGAGGGCGGCGACGGTGCAAGCCGACACACACGAAGGGTCTTTGCAGTGCATACAATGGTACGGTGCGGTGAACCGCTGCAAATTGGGGAAGGTGCCCGTCACGCCCGTCTCTTTGATCCAGATGCGCGTAACATCCATCGGCACGTTGTTTTCTACACTGCACGAGACCATGCACGAACGGCAGTCGATGCACTTCGAAACATCAATCAAAAATCCATAACGTGGGCTGTTGCCATGTTCGCTCATTGTGCTAGACCTTTCTGACCGTTACAAATGTTTGACTGAGTGCTTGACTGCCGCTGACCGGATCGGTGTAGGTGACGTGCAGGACGGAGTCACATGCACCGCGCCCGAAGGCCGTCGTCAACCCCTGCGAGAGATGCCCATAGCCGGGGGTCATGTACACGCAATCGTGGCGGATGCCGGGGGTGACTTTGACGCGGATATGAACCTGACCAACTTTGCTAGTGACTTCTAGCCAATCGCCGTCGGCAATGCCACGATCAGCGGCTACTTTGTCATTGAGCCACAGCCGGGGTTCGTCTGCATATTTATTAAGCAACTGGTTGTTTTGCGAGGCGAACTGCGTAGCCTGCGCGACTTTGCCCGTCAGCAAATAGAATTGATCGGCGGGCGGTTCCGGCGGCGCTTCCCATGTCGGGACGCTGGCAAAACCAACATTGGACAGGGTAGCCGAGTCCAGCTCAATCTTGCCGCTGGGCGTGTTCCATGTGTAGGTCGGTGTATCATTGACCGGAAATGGCGCGTAGCCTTTATCCTGAATGCTTTCCAGCGAAATGCCGAGCGGGGCTAACTGCTGGCGGATGTAGTCGAGTTCGTCGGTATATTGGAAGTAGTCGCCCAGACCGAGCCGTTCGCCTAATTGCTTGTAAATCCACAGTGCGGATTTGGCCTCGCCTTGTGGATCGATGACGGGTTGACGCAGGAAAACCTTATCACCAACGGGTAGCACGGGATCGAAGCGTTCCAGATACGAGGCTTCCGGCAGCACGACATCGGAGAACCATGCCGTGTCGTTCAAGAAGATGTCCACCGTCGCGATGAAATCCATCTTGCGGAAGGCTTCGAGCGTTTTGGTGCGGTCAGGCAGCGACATCACTGGATTCTGGCGGGCGATGAACCAGCCATGCGCCTGATACGGCTTCCCGCTGATAATACTATCCCGCAGTTCTTGGAACACGCCGAGCTTGAGCGGCACCACCGGGAACTTCGCGGGGACGTTATCCAGACGGGCGGCAGCCACGCGTGGATAAGGCGGCTGTGGCGGTTTACCAAGCCCTTCGCCCTCGCCGCCAGCGGCAGCACGCATCGTCACGTTCCAATTGCCCACCAGCGCGTTCAGCACGGTGATGGCGCGTTGTGTCTGGAACGAATTGACGAAATTCGAGGTGCGCCAGCCGTTATGCGCTAAGGCGTGTGGTGCGGCGGCAGCAAATTCCCGCGCGATGCGCCGGATCGTGTCTGCGGCGATCTCGGTGATCGACGCGGCCCATTCGGGCGTGTACTGCGCGACTTCCTGCGCCAATTTATCGAAGCCCGTAGTATAGCTTTCCACGAAGCTGCTGTTATACAACTTCTCACCGATGATCACGTTCAGCAGCGCGAGGTGGAAAGCGAGGTCAGTACCGGGCTTGATCGGCAGCCATTCCGTTGACTTGGCCGCCGTCTTGGTGAAGCGCGGATCGAGAGAAACAACCTTGACACCGCGTGCAATCGCCTCGCTTAACGCGCCCGTTTCGGAAGTAGAGATGGCTTCCATCAAGTTGCGACCCGTCAGGATCACGTACTTGAGTTGTTCGTCGTAAATGCGCTCCGGCTCTTCCATGCCATACGTCAGCAGGTTAGCGACGATCATGGCGTTGAAGCACAGGCTGCGCTGTGTGCCGTAGTTGGGCGATCCGAAGCCGTACAGCAAATTCTCGAACTGCACCTGACTCAGGTTGTGCGTGGACGAGAAGACCATCGCTTCTGGCCCGTACTTGGCCTTGATGTCCAGCATCTTGCGGGCGGTCAGGTCGAGCGCTTCATCCCATGTAGCACGGCGGAATTTGCCCTCGCCACGTTTGCCCACGCGGATCAGCGGAGTCAGCACGCGGTCGGGATCATAGGTGTTCATCAGGCCGGACTGCCCGCGCACACACAGATGCCCCTTCGAGTGCGGATGATCGGGGTTGCCGTCCAGCTTGACGACGCGTCCACCCTTCACTTTGGCGATCAACCCGCAGCGCCACACGCACATCTCGCACATGGTCGGAATAAAGCCGTCACCACGCGCATTGATCAGCCCCGATTTAGCGGCGACTTGCGCCACTGAGGGCGGGAGGAACTGCCCCATCGCGATTGCCCCAGCTGTGCCGCCGCTCAGTTTCAGGAAGCCGCGCCTAGATAAGTAGGTCTTGGTCATCGAAATCTCCTATCTCCAGTAGTTCAAGGCCAGCGGTTAGGCTTTTTCCTTGCGATGCAAACCAGCGCGGTCGATCAGGTAAAACAGGAACAGTGCCATCAGCGCGAATAGGACGACGCTCAGGAACGGGTTGAGGTTCCACAGGTCGGGGAGCACTACATTGCCGTAATTAGCGATGGCGGAGATCGCCGGAAACACCGACGGATAGGCCAAGCCGTAGATCGCCGCGCCGACCAAGAAGCCGAGCAGACCGGGGATCAGGTAATCCAGTTTGCCTTCGCCGCTGCCCGCCACACACGTGCCGGGACAGTAGCCACTGAGCGCCATGCCCACGCCGAAGATCAGGCCACCGACCAGATTGCCGACGATGTACGTAGCAGGCACGTTCGGGAAGGTGATCAGTCCCAAGCTGCGCAGCAAGTACAGCCCCGACATCGAGACGACGAGCGCGGTCATCATGAATTTGAGCACGGCTAGATCGGTCAGACGGAAGACGTTGACGATCTTAGTGTATTTGGTCAGGCCAGCTTTATTCAGCGCGAAGCCGAAGCAGACACCGAGAATGAGCGCAATTAGGTAGGTGTTCATGAGTTAGAATCTCCGGCGATAAATAACCAACGCGGTGACGATGCCGGATGCGAACATCCCAGCGATGAAGAGGAAGGCCGACGGTGCCAGCAGCATCCCGCCGGAGATGGCGAGGCCGCTGGTGCAGCCGCCCGCGATACCCGCCGCGAATTGCAGTACAATAGCACCGACGAAAGCGATCAGCCAACGTCGCCATGTTTGCGGCCCAAAAGTGCGCTTCCACTGCTCGTCACTGTTCGCAGCGTTCTTTTTGCCCCACAACAGGGTGCCACTAGTCGCCGCGCCGAGCATCCCGCCGAAGAAAACGCCAACCAGCAGGATGACATTCCACGTGATTTCCGGCGGCATGATGAAGTTGAAATACATGTTGCTGAATAGATCGGGCGCGATGGCTTTGCCCGCGATTCCCGCCAGATTTTCGAAGCCGCCGGACGCGCCGAGCAAGCTATTGCTTAACCAGACTGCCAAGACGCCCACCACGCCGAGCAGAATACCTGCGATATAGGGCGACCACGTATCCTTGCGGACGTAATTGATGATAGTTTTCATGGCGGTTACTCCTCGGCCTTGTCATCGGATACAAGGCTGTCGATGGCTCCTAGCACCTTGTCAGATTTTTGCGGGTGCTTCAGGATATTGGTCAGCGAGAGGCGGCTCTGCGGTTTGAGTGCCGTGATAGCGGGCAGCATGTCCACCACGTCCGCCGGATATTCACCTTCGACCTGTTTGGCGACAGTCGCGGCATGACTTAGGCGCATCTCGTTGAAGAAGACGAACCCACCGCCACCAACCGCCAATAAACCGATTAGCGCGGCGACGATGATGTTGCCCCAGTTCGTCGGGCGCTCACCGAGCACGATCTCGTTGTAGCGCTGTACGTAATCGGTCACGTTGGGGTCATTGACAACTAACTCTGGTGCCGGCTCGTTGCTCGTCGCTGGCTGCTCAACATTGGCAGGTGGCTGCGTGGCAACGGGAGCAGTCGTCGCGGCGGGTTGGCTAACGGCGGCGTTGGCTTCCGGCGTAGTAGCAGCGGCACTGTTCAGATCGACGTTGAGCACTTTGGCGTAGACATCGGCGCGCGCTTGCAAATCATCAGCGTGGCAGGCAGCGCACGCAGATTTGACGTCCGACAGCGGTGGCACCATGCCAACGTGACTCTCGTCTTTGTCGGTGGCTTGCTGGTTGCCCGCGTGGCAGAACACGCAGAAATCACCAAACGCGTGCGATTCATGCCAACCCGTGCCATCTTGGTTGACCGGGTCTTTCGCTTGCACTTCATGGCAGTTTTTGCAGGATGACGCTTGTGAGCCACATTGGGCTTCTACGGGGACGGGCGTCAGCAGCCAGATAACCGCCCCGACCAAAAATAAGAAAATGCCGAAAGACACAAAAAATAATGGCCTTTTAGGCAGCGAGTGTTGCATATAGTCCTCCTCGAAGGCGCGTGGGCGTGTAATGAAGGAAGTCATGATTGACAATCAATTCGTAAAACAAGTGCGACAGCACTTAAAAAGTCGAGCATTTAATATTTCTTGAATAGCTTATGTGCATAAGCGGATACATTAATACCTATATGCTAGTCCTACCCCGACGACGGAGGTAGTACGCTAGATCACCTCCGATACGTGCATTTTGTCACAATCACTGGGAACCGCGTCATACACTGCATGAAGGAGGCTTCAAAAGCCATCCCAATTCCCCGATGGCTGCCCTTGCTGACAAGAACAGCCACCGTGTCTTCAAACCTTCAAAATCGGGGAGAGGTAATTTTTATTTCGCGGGTGTAGCTTCTTCGGTGGCGACGGGCGCTGGCTCTACAATCGGCAGACCAGCAGCGACCCAACCATTGAAACCGCCAGCGATGCTCTTGACGTTGGTGTACCCTAGCAGAAGGAGCGAGGTCATGCCGATGCTGCCACGATGACCAACGGCACAGTAAACTACGATTGGCGCATCCATCTCGGCGGGCAGTTTATCAAGGTTGTCATAGACCGTGCGCAGCGGGATGTTCACCATACCCTCGATGTAGCCCTTATCCGTCAGTTCTTTCGGCTCACGGACATCAAGAATGAAGGGCTTGGGCGTCTTTTGGAAGCTCTGGAGTGCAGCCGTCGGCGCGACCACGTAGTAATCGCTCGGCAGGTTGGTGATGAAGGCATCTAATACCTTGAACAGCTCAGGATCAAATTCCGGTGCCTTCGCGCCCGTGACTTCAGCCGCAGGTGGTACGCCTTGCGCGACGGGCAGTTTACTGTTCTTCCAATTGGCGAACCCACCGGAGATGCTCTTGACGTTGGTATAGCCCAACAGTTGCAGCGTCACCAGCGCGATGCCGCCACGATGACCGATTCCGCAGTAAACGATGATGGGACTATCTTGCGCGGGCAGTTTGTCGAGGCTCTGGGTGAGCATAGGCAGCGGGATATTCACGGCACCTTCGATGTAGCCACCATCTTTGAAGTCCTTCTCATCACGAATATCAATGAGATAGGGCTTGGGGTCGCCTTGCAAGGCTTTCAGTGTATCCGCCGGGCCAATGCCGGAGAAGCCTTGAGGAAGCGTGGTCAGATAATTCTGGATGATTGGCTTAATATCGAATTTGGCGTCTTGCGCGGCGACGGGTGCGCCAGCACCCATTACGCCTGTAAGCACAAGCAGCGCAACTGCAAAGACGGTAAAAAATTTAGTGAATTTCATGCAAGTTTCCTTAATCACTAGTCGGACGATGTCAACCGTGTCTATCCATAATTCTCAATTTTTGGACAATTTTTGATAGTGATAAAAATCACACGTGGTTATACTACTTGCTTATCGTGTTCAATAAGCTACGCTTATAGCGCTATGCGCAGATACGAATGAGTGAATGGGCAAATGCGATGCTGACTTTGCAGGAATTAGAAGTTTTCCTTGCCGCCGCCGAGTATAAGAATTTCAGCGAAGCGGGAAGGCAGTTACATGTTTCGCAGTCAGCCGTGAGCCAGACCATCCAGAAGATCGAGAGCCACTACGGTACCAAGCTGTTCCTCCGCACCGGACACTCGATGGAACTTTCTGGCGCTGGCGAATTACTCATGGCGCTGGCAAAGGAACTCCTTGCTAACGCGACCCGCCTCGAAGAGACGATGGCAGCGATGCACGCGTCGATTGCGGGCAAGATCAACATCGGTTGTTCGACCACGTCCGGCAAATATCTGCTGCCCCGTCTGATCGCGGATTTTCGTGAGCAGTATTCACAAGTACGCTTGGATGTGTACGTGGGCGGGCGTGAGAGTGTGATCCACAAAGTGATCGAGGGGACCTATAATTTTGGCGTCAGCAGCAAGTTGATCGAACATCCGGAATTGGAATATGTCCGCTTTTTCACCGACGAAATTGCCTTGATCGCGCCCGCCGATCATCCGTGGGCAAAGTATCGGCGCGTACTCCCTGATGATTTGCTGGATACGCCCTTGATCTTGCGTGAAAAAGGCTCCGGCACCAGCGAAGTGTTGTTTGAAGGGCTGCGCCTGAACGACATTGTTCCGGAAATGCTCAACGTCGTCATGATTTTGGGCAATACGGAGGCCATTATTCTGGCAGTGGAAGAAAAAATCGGGGTAGCCTTCGTCTCGCGGCTGGCAGCGCAGCGCAGTTTAGAATCAGGCCGCTGCATCGAAATCGAGGTCGAAGGGTTGACGCTCAAACGCGATCTGTTCATCGCGCGGAGTCGCCACTATCCCGCCGACCGCAGCCAGATCAAGTTTTGGCAGTTCCTCAAAGATCGGATCGCGGCGACCAGCGCCGAACCGAGCGGATCCGCTTCGTAATTCACGCCCCGACCCTTTTTTACACGTTCTCCTCTTAGTAAAACGTTGTGCGTTAGAGTCCCGCAAGCGGCTTCGTAGATTAAGCTAGACAATTCATTGTCGGGGTCGATTGTCGCACTTCCATTGCAGAGCAACAGACTGTCCATTTTGTTCAAGACTGCCGCAGTCGTTCATGATATGCTGTTCAGCATATGACGGCACTTAGACCAAGATGGATACTACATATACGCCAGTCTTGCAGGCTGATCCATTAGCCGTATTGATCCAAAGTACAGTGAACGCTTGGCCTATAGTCGGATGCCTCGACCAAGCACATCCCGTATACTGATTGAGTTGTGAGAAACAGACAGGAGTGAGCGAAAAAGCGAAGCGTCATCTTGTACATGCGCACCGCGCTACGGGGTTGGCAACCAGTTTAGAGGGGCGACGAAGTGAAACGGCATCGTCCCCCACACAATCTCACCAAGCAACTGACAGGAGAAATGTCTCGTGGATAAGCAATTACTCATGGCGTTCAAGAACCGCATCGCTGGCGAAGTCGTACTACCCGAAGACTCGAATTACAACGAACTCCGCAACGTATACAGCCAGCATGGCAGCCCGACGGTCATCGTGCGGGCTAAGAACGCCGCTGACATCACCGATGCCATCCAATTTTCGCTGGACAACAATCTTAAATTGGCGATCCGCAGCGGTGGGCACAGCCCTAGCGGACTCTCCACCAACGATGGCGGCCTCGTGATCGATCTATCACACTTCGATACAGTAGAAGTGCTGGATGAAGCGCGGCCTATCGTGCGCGTGGGCGCTGGTGCCAAATGGGGAAACGTGGCGCAATCGTTGGCAGCACACAACCTCGCGATTTCATCTGGCGACACCAATTCCGTCGGCGTGGGCGGGTTAACACTTGGCGGCGGGATCGGTTGGCTGGTACGCAAGCACGGCTTGACCATCGATAGCCTGTTGGCGGCTGAACTGATCACCGCTGATGGACGCACCTTGCGCGTGAGCGAAACCGAGCATCCCGATCTGTTCTGGGCACTGCGCGGCGGTGGTGGGAATTTCGGCATCGTGACCGCCTTCGAGTTCCGTGCGCAGTCCGTCACCTCCATCTTCGGCGGCATGATCGTCTACGACATTCGCGAGATGGAAACTGTGCTGAATAAGTGGTCGGCATATATGCGCACCGCGCCCGAAGAACTGAATTCTACGCTGGTGATCATCCCCGGCTTCGGCCCGCAGCCTGTGCCACAGATGATGGCTTTCGTCTGCTACGGCGGTGATGACGAAAGCGCCGCTAACGCCGCCTTCAAACCGCTGCTGGAACTCGGTACCATTCATCATCAAGAGATCACGCGCAAGCCATACTATAAGATGCTGGAAGACGCCGCACCGCCACCCGGTGTCAAGGCCGCCAGCGGCACTGGCTTCATCAAGCGGCTCGATCCAGACGTGCTGGCAGTTATCGCGGCGAACGTAGGACGCCCCGGCACGCCCATCATCCAGATTCGCAGCCTCGGCGGGATCATGTCCCGCATCGATCCGGACGCGACGGCGTTCGCGCATCGCGGCTATGAAGCCTTTTTGTTGATGGCGGCGCTGGTACCGTTTGAGATGCCTTCAGAACAGGCTGACCGAGTCCGGCAAGAGGCATGGACGCCGTTCGCTCCCTTTGCCAGCGGTGGCTACATCAACTTCATGTCGGATACTAGCGAGTCGAGCATCGCCAGCGCCTATCCGCCCGCGACCTATGCGCGGCTCGCCAGCGTCAAGGAGATGTATGACCCTAACAACGTCTTCAACCAGAATCACAATATCAAGCCGTTGGTAGCTGCCCGCTAACTAACCGACTCAATCCGTGCCAGCATCATCACGGTGCTGGCATTGGGGTTTCTCGGCGCGTTGAACGCCTCATCCTAGGTTTGCCCATCAGCGAATGCACACTTCCTCATTTCTTCCTATCGACAGCGCCGAGTCCCATTGAGGGTTTTGTCTCCAATCCTGATGCTTCGGCGTAGGCGGCTAGATACCCCGATACCGTCAACATCAGGCATTACGCGAAGCTCTGTCTTCATTGCTATCGGATTAACTTTCGCCGCGTTGCCGTGTATCAACGTTTGATACTTCCAACCAAATATGTACAAAATCTTTACGTTCTGGCTATATACAAAATCTCTCACCTGTGCTATACTATTCGATACGGTTGAGTGACTGCCACTTCGTTGCTCATCCCTATTTCACTGCTATTTCGTCGTTTCTCTGTGTGTACTTGCTCGGCTTTCCCTAAATCTGTAAAACAATAACGTGCGTTCTATGTCATTTCAGCAAGTACACATCATGGCTACACTCAGCACTAGCTTACGAACCCTGATCCCGCCCTGTTAACCCTGTTCCTAGCCCTGATCTTTTGGGTTCAGGATGGCTCACTGAGCAGAGAAATTTCAGCAACCGTGTTTTCCCTGATAAACAGGGTTAACAGGGCTTCCTCCCGTTCATCAGCGAAAGGTATTCAACCGATGCTGCCTTGTATGCCAACACGAACTTACTCCTGCATCGCGACTAACCCTTCGCCTTCACTTAGCACGCAGCACTTGGCACTTAGCACTGCGCTCCCGATGATCCCGTCCTCACCAACAGACGGGATCATTTCTAGGATCATTGTCCATCGCCCGTCTGGTCACACGTGCCGTCTAGCACGCGACTCCCGTTCGGCGGTGAAGCTGAGTGACCCTTTCCCCGCGTTGGCTGTGATACACTCAGGCGGATGTATCGTGAGGAGAACGTCGAGTTATGGCTAATCCATCCGTCACCACCTTGTTATCCCCCGCCGATCTGTTGGATACACTGCTGCGATTACGCGCCGATGTCCTGCGCGAAGGGCGTCAGCGTTACGAACGCTGGTCACCATCCATCCATCGGCGGTCATTTTGTGCAGGTGCGCTGAACCTCGCCTATTATCTGGCCTTCCGTACGGTCGATCTGCGCCAGATTCAGGCCTCGTTGCAACCGTTAGGGCTATCATCGCTCGGTCGCAGCGAGGCGCGCGTGATCGAGAACCTCGACGCCGTGATCGCAGCCCTCGGCGCGATTCTAGGGCGACCCGCCTCGGAACTGCCCGCCCGCCCCACGCCGCAGCGCTTCTTTCGTGGTCAGCGGATGCTCGATTATCATTCGCTGCGTGTGCTCGGTTCGGCGTCCCCGACCCGCCGCGTACGGATCATGGTGACGCTGCCTACAGAAGCCGCCGACAGCGTCAACCTTCTGAGCGATCTCTTGCAGCGCGGCATGAACTGGGCGCGCATCAACTGCGCTCACGACGATCCCGCCATCTGGGAGCGCATGATCGCTAACATCCGCACGGCGGAGGCCAAAACTGGCAAGCGCTGCCGTGTCCTGATGGATCTCGGCGGCCCCAAAGTGCGGACGGGGCAAGTGCTGGTGCAGCCTTCGCGTAACAAACTAGTGCTCGGAGACACCTTGCTGCTCACCCGCGAACCACCCGTCGAAGATGACCAGTTTCCGTTTCAAGCCCACTGTGCCATCCCCGAAGTCTTCGATCATGTCAAGATCGGAGACAGCGTATGGGTCGATGAAGGCAAAATCGGGGCAGAGATCGCAGAGATTCGACCGGAGGGCTTGCTGCTGCGCGTAACGCGCGTAGCCCCTGACGGCGAAAAACTGAAGCCGGAAAAAAGCTTGAACTTCCCTGACACTATCCTACCTATCGCCGCGTTGACGGATAAAGACATCGCTGATCTGGACTTTGTGGCAAAACATGCCGATGCGGTCGGCTATTCATTCGTGCAAACAGCGGAAGATATGCAGTGCTTACAGGAGGAGCTTGCCAAACGAGGGGGTGATTCGGTGATTGTCGTCGCCAAGGTCGAAACCCAGTTGGCGATCCGTAATCTGCCGGAGATCATCGTGCAGGCGGGTGGTCGCTCTCCCTTAGCCGTGCTAATCGCGCGTGGCGATCTGGCGGTGGAGATCGGCTATCAACGTACCGCCGAAATGCAAGAAGAAATCTTGTGGCTGTGCGAATCGGCGCATATTCCGGTGATCTGGGCGACGCAAGTCTTGGAAACCATGATCAAAAAAGGCATCCCCACGCGCGCCGAGATGACCGACGCGGCGATGGCGCAGCGTGCTGAGTGTGTGATGCTCAACAAAGGAACACACATTGCCGAAGCCGTAACGCTGCTCAATGATGTGCTAACGCGGATGCACGAACATCAACTGAAAAAGATGCCGCAGCTTCGCGCATTGCGCTCATGGGTCGATGAAGATGTCTAAAATGTCTAAAGACCGTGATCACAAATCTTCGGGCTTCAAAGTGCCTTCCAGCCACGGCAACCCGAACCCGATCAGCAGTTTGCCCGCCTCGATCAGTCCCGCGCCGAGCTGCTGCTGATTGCCGAACGTCCACCAGTGGTCGGGGGTATCGAGCTGTTCAACGTGGAACACATCCCACAGCAGACGGCTCAACGTGATCTCGACTTTATCGGCATACGTTGACTGCACGCGTGCATCCGCGCCCTTGTTGCGCAGCAAGTTGACGCGGAAACGGGACGGTGCGCCCTGATAATACAGCAGTTGAAACTCCGCGTAGGCCGTGATGCCATCCCATAATGGCTTGGCATAGCGGAACAGCCCGCGCGATTGATGTGTCGGATTCTCTTGCAGTGTGTAGCCGGATGCCGTGAGCGCGCTGCCGAGCACAGTGGCGACGAGATTACCGAAAATCTGCTGCGGCGTGGGCGGCGTTCGTCCGTTCATACGCAAAATGCCTTCGCTGCTGCTAGATAAATCTCAACGCACTGCTCCACCGTCGCCAGATCGACCCATTCGATCTCAGCGTGTGCGCCGTCGCCGCTCGGCCCGAAGATCACGGTCGGGATGCCTGCCGCCGAAGTCAGCGCCGAATCCATCCAGAACGATGCGCCTGCGATGGTGGGCGCTGCGCCGCGTACCTGCTGCACAGACTGCTTGAGCGTCTTGACAATCGGCGCGGTCTCGGCAATCTCGAATGAATCGCGCATCAGCGTGATCTCAGCTTTGGCTTTGAAGCTCGGATCATCTAGCGTGAGGAAGCGCAAAATCTGCTGAATCTGCTCGTTGACCTGTTCTTGCGTCTCGCCGGGGATGGTGCGCCGTTCGACCTGTAACTTCGTGTGCGCTGGATAGCTGGAAAGCTCCTGCCCGCCGCTGATCAACGACGCGTGCAGCGATCCGGTGCCGAGTAGCTTATGACGTTTGGAGCCGAGTAGCCGTTGATTCAGCTTGTCGAGTTCGACCAGCACATGCCCCATCTTGGTGATCGCATCCACGCCCGTCTGCGGCTGCGATCCGTGTGCCGCCACGCCGAACGTCTCGACATCGATCCATGCGAAGCCCTTATGCGCAACGCATAGTTCCATCGCGGTTGGCTCGGTGACGATGCACGCGTCCGCCTTCCAGCCGCTTTTCATCACGGTGCTGGTGCCGATGCTGGCATATTCTTCATCCACCACCGCTGTCAGGATCACATCGCCCGCCAAGCCGAGTTCCTTCGCCCGCGCGGTGACGAGCATACTGGCGGCAAGGCTGCCTTTCATATCGAATGCGCCGCGCCCGTACAATTTACCGTCTTCAATGGTCGGGTCGAATGGGCGCTGCATTCCCGCCACGCCGACGACATCCATATGCGCGTTGAGCATCAGTGACTTGCCGCCGCCCGTCCCCCGCGCGATGGCGATGACGTTGGGGCGATGTGGTGCGGCTTCTTCGATATGCACCTCAAGGCCGTGTTGGCGGCACCATGTGGCAACGAACTGCGCGATCTCATATTCGCCAGCGCCCTTGGGGACGAGATCGGGGTTGATAGAGTTGATCGCGACGAGCTGACTCAAGAGTTGGCTGAGTTCGGTCATCAATCACCTCAATGGTGGAATTCGGATTTTGGGTGATTATGCGAGAACTCTGCCGGAATTGCGAACAACTCCCGTTTATTAAAGCTGAAGAGCGACATCCGACTGTGCAGCGACCAAGCTCTCATAAAAATCAATAGTAAAACTCAGAAAAAACAATAACAAATCCGACTCTTTATGTCAGAAGCGTTTTAATATAAAACGTGAAATTCAGAGGTATTGGTGGAGGTTGTAATGTTCACACGGCAGATCAAATCAGGGTTGGGATTGTTAGTGGCGATCAGTCTCGCTGTTGCCAGTTTCCTCGCGGTGATACCCACTTCTACGGCGCTGGCGGGTGGCAACCAAAGCATCTCCTTGACGATCACGCGGATAGATACCTCGGCAAGTTGGCCCGGAAAGAATGAGTTGGGTGTTGCCATCCACACGCGCATCCAGATCACGGGCTATCAAGGTGTTCCGATGCAAGTCACGGTCTTTTTCAAGCACTACTCCAATCAACGGTGGGTAGTCAAATCTAACGGGAGCTATCTGAGCAACAGCTTCGATCTGACGCCGAGCAGTAACAGTACCGTGTGGAAAGACGCCACCTTCTGGTTCAACTACCAGACGTTCTACAATGTCAAGCGCGGCGGGTCAGCGCCCGTTTTCTATGCTCAACTACAGGGGAAAGCACGCGGGGAGACACGTTACAGCGCTTTCAGTTCCGATATGCGCTTCTCGGTGCCCGTTCGCATCGACTAACCGCGCGCCGAGACACTGCCTCGATTGAGCCTTAGTAGCGGCTGAGTTCGACCAATCACCATTGTGTGATCGTGGCTGAACTCAGCCAGAATTGTGCAGTCATTTCGTCACGCCTGAGGTGACGGTATTATTGTCCATCTGATTCAGCCAGTGCAACGCTTCGTGCATCGATGGAAACACGCGCAACCGTACATTCGCAGTTTCACGATCCATTGTGCGCACCACCAATTCTGCGAAATGGGCCTCGACGTACCCTTTCTGCACAATGGCGACAAAAGATTTAATGTCTTTGCGAAAATGGGTAAGTTCTGAGGAGCGTGTGCGTCCGTAGGCTGAAAAAGCCACCTTGGAAATATCAAGCACAAACAGCGACTTACTCATGAACGGTGCATTGCGCATGATCGCTAACCAGCGACTGGCATATTGATCGATAGTTTCATGGTTGCTGTCATGTAGCGTGGTGCGAAATATCCGTCCATCATATAGCCATTCATGGGTCAGCGATGGGGTTGAAAGTTCAATACTGGAGGGAACTGTGGTGTACTCACTGGCAGAAAGCGTTTGTTGATTAGGCATGGTTGCTGACCCTATCTAAATGTCTGATCGCGATATTTACCTTATTTACATAAACTATTGTCGAAAGGTTATCGCTCCTGCCGAAAATTTCACTGAATTCAGTTTTTATTCATACAATGACGACGTGTACCGCGCCGGGACCATGTACGCCCAAAACAATCATCATTTCGATGTCCCCTGTGCGGCTTGGGCCTGTAATCACAGTGATGCTGTTGGACGCCGCCAGCGCATCACGACCTTGTGCCGCAATCCATGCTTCCAAGTTGGCATACAAGCGCTCTTTGCGCAAAATGGCGATATGGACAGGCGGCATGAGCGACGGTAAGCGCCCCTGATCATCGTTGGTGATCATAACCAGTGATCCGGTGGTGGCGAGACCAGCATCCGCGCCCGTAATGCCCACGCGGATCGGCTCAATCGTCTGCAACGCAGCACGCCGATCCTCGCCCTTGATAAGCGGCGTGACAATCTCGATGCCGTCGGTGAGTAGCGCCTCTTGCAACCCCGCCAGCGACAGCGCTCCCCACGCTATCACTTGTTTATCAGTTCCAATAATCTGCTTAATCACGGCTGTGCCGTCTGCCTCGGAATCGCATAGGTACACTTTGCCCGTCAGTTTCTCCAGTTCGGCTTTAAAGCGGCCTAGCAAATCAGACGGATCGACTGCTGTGACGGGCAAATAGTCGTCAGGGCGGGGCGCGGCTTCCGGGAAAGGTGGGCGGTTGGCTTTGAGGGCGTTCAGAATCTTGTCTCTGCTGCTCATGGGATTGTCCTTATACGACACAGGCCGACGCATCAACGCCAACCTCATAAGAAACGAGCATAACTCGCTTTTGCTGCATAACACACCCGAAGATCACGATGGGCATAGGTACGCGGTATAATTTGAGCATTGTCAGACCATTTGCTTTTCTGCTGCTTGGCCTCGGTGTGCTCGTCGCGGCGGTGACCGTCTCCCAGATCGCCGCGTTCCTCCTGCTGTTGGCGCTAGGACTGCTGGTGATGTATTCGCTGCTGCTGGCGTTCGCGGGTATGGTCTTCTTGAGTCCCGGATTCCTATTCGGCTGGGTGTTTGATGGCCTGTTCCAGATGGCGCGGTTTCCCGTGACGCTGTACCCCGGCTGGATCCGGCTGGCGCTGACATGGATCATCCCCGTTGCCATCATGACGACACTGCCCGCCCAAGCGCTGACGGGTGAAGTGGCAGCAGAAATGGTGATCGGGGGGATGCTGCTAGGGTTGCTGCTGTTCGTCGGCGCGACGGTCTTGTTCCGCACGGGACTGCGGCGATACGCCAGCGCGTCCAGCTAGGTACGCCCCCATTCCACCCTGATCTGAGTTGGCAGCCAACCCCGTAAGTTCGAGCGGCACGGTCGGTAATGCGCCCAGAAATGATCCCGTCTGCTGGTGAGGACGGGATCATCGGGAGCGCAGTGTGCGGAGAAGTCCCTAGTCCTGAGTGCTTCGTCCTGAGTAAAGAGAGCGCCATGCTAAGTGCCAAGTGCTGCGTGCTAAGTAAAGGCGAAGGGTTAGTCGCGATGCAAGAGTAAGTTCGTGTTGGCATAGAAGGCGGCATCGGTTGAATACCTTTCGCTGATGAACGGGAGGAAGCCCTGTTAACCCTGTTTATCAGGGCAAAACACGGCTGCTGAAAATTCTCTGCTCAGTGAGCCAGCCTGAACCCAAAAGATCAGGACTAGGAACAGGGTTAACAGGGCGGGATCAGGGTTCGGAAGCTAGTGCTGAGTCTAGCCATGATGTGTACTTGCTGAAATGAGATAGAACGAACGTTGCTGTTTTACAGATTTAGGGAAAGCCGAGCAAGTACACATAGCGAAACGACGAAATAGCGGTGAAGTAGGGATGAGCAACGGAGTGAAAGTCACTCAACCGTATCAAATAGTATAGCACAGGTGAATGAATTTGTCTATAGTCAGAACGTAAAGATTTTGTATATATTAGGTTGGAAGTATCAAACGTTGATACGCGGCAACGCTGGCGAAACTTTCTTTAGTCCCGTACGAACAGTAACATGGTAGGGGTGGGTAGACTGAACTCCATAAAATGCGCTCGTCATTTCACGCGCGAGCCGTCCTCATTTTGCTAATCGCGACTAGCTGCGGCGAAACATGGTAAGCTAACGGGATTGAAGCGAATGAGCAACTCACCGATTATTCATGTATCAGGTTTGGCAAATTTTGTTGATTGATTGTATAACCTTTGTGGAATTCAACACGGGTATTCGAACATGCTGTAGTCAGGGACGGCAGCGCACTCATCTTCAATTGGCAACAGCTTGCGCCGTCCGTACACGATAGAAAGGCATTATTCAGCATATGGCGCGGATCATCGTTATCGGGAGCGGATTCGGTGGGCTAGGCGCGGCGATCCGTCTGGCGGCACGCGGTCACAAGGTGACTATCCTCGAAAAGCGGGATAAGCTCGGCGGGCGTGCTTATGTCTACGAGAAGCAGGGATTCAAGTTCGACGGCGGGCCGACGGTGATCACGGCTCCGTTCATGTTCGATGATCTGTGGCAGGCGGCGGGGCGTAAGCGACAAGATTACGTGGACTTCATTCCGCTTGACCCGTTTTACCGAATTTTCGACAAAAACGGGCGCAGTTTCGACTACAATGGCGATGAGCAGTTCATCCTCGACCAGATCGCCAAGTGGAGTCCTGACGATGTTGAAGGTTACAAGCGCTTCATGGCGACCACCAAGCCGATCTTCCAAAAAGGCTTTGTGGAGTTAGCCGATAAGCCGTTTTTGCACTTCACGGATATGCTCAAGGTCGCGCCTGACCTGATCAAGATGCAGTCGTACTTGAGCGTGTACCGCTATGCCTCACAATTCGTCAAAAACGAATTCTTGCGGCGGGCATTTTCCTTCCATCCACTGCTCATCGGCGGCAACCCGTTCGATGCGCCGTCGATCTACGCCATGATCCATTACCTAGAGCGCGAATGGGGCATCCATTACGTCAGGGGCGGTACAGGTGCGCTGGTGAACGCGATGGGCAAGTTGTTCGCGGAGCTGGAAGGCAGTGTCTTACTCAACACCGAAGTGGCAGAAATCATCGTCAACGGACGCAAAACGACAGGCGTGCGGCTCAAGGATGGCACGATTATGCAGGCCGATCACGTCGTCTGTAACGCAGACGTGGCGTGGACATACCGCAACTTGATCGCGCCGGAAAGCCGTCGCACGTATCCTGACTGGCGACTGGACACGATGAAATACAGCATGTCGCTGTTCGTGATTTACTTCGGCACCAAACGGCGCTACAACGATGGCAAGCTGGCGCATCATAATATCATCCTTGGCGACCGCTACGAAGGGTTGTTGAACGATATTTTCCGTCAGAAGCGTGTCTCCGAGGATTTCTCGCTGTACCTACACATGCCGAGCATGACCGATCCGAGCATCGCACCGCCCGACCATGAGAATTTCTACGTGCTGTCGCCCGTCCCGCACCTCGGATCGGGGACGGATTGGACGCGCGCCGCCAAGCCTTACCGCGATGCTATCATCAAGTTTCTTGAACAGAATTACCTGCCCGACCTCGAAGCCAATATCGTGGCGGAACACTATATCGATCCGCTACATTTCCAGAACACGCTCAACAGCCATCTCGGCGCGGCGTTTTCTGTGCAACCGATCTTGATGCAGTCGGCTTGGTTCCGCCCGCACAACCAAGCCGAGGACATCGATAATCTGTATTTCGTCGGCGCGGGCACGCATCCGGGCGCGGGGTTGCCCGGTGTGCTGTCGTCTTCTATCATCGTGGAAAACTTGATCGGCGCGGCTGCCGATGTACGTGTTGCTCATCGTGTAACAGTGCCGACTGCGTAGTCGCTTGTACTTTCGATAACAGAGGAGCAGTTTCATGGGAGTACAGGTTCATAGTTGGGAATACCAACTGCTGACACTGGCACGCCAAGCCTTCGAGACAAAGAGCGCCGTCACGCATGTGCATGTCGATCCGATCACGCTGGCTGCCGCTTACCGTCACTGCGAGGCGCTGACTAACCATCACAGCAAGACGTTTTATCTGGCGTCGGGACTGCTACCGGATGAAAAACGGCAAGCGGCGCGGGCGCTGTATGGATTCTGCCGGATCACCGATAACATCGTGGATATGAGCGAAGGCGAAGACCCTCAAGAAGCGCTGGAAGCATGGCGGCGGGTGGTGATGCTCCCGCAACCACCCGCTGATGAACCGGTTGCCCTCGCGTGGGCGGACGCACAACTCCGGTTCGCCATTCCGGCGGGCTACGCGCGGCAGTTGATCGACGGCGTGCGGCAGGATTTCACCAAGAGCCGGTATGCTACCTTCGCGGAATTAGCGGAATATGCCTACGGCGTGGCGTCTACCGTCGGGTTAATGGCGATGCACATCATCGGTTTTCAGGGCAACGAGGCGATTCCCTACGCGGTCAAGCTCGGCGTGGCGCTGCAACTGACCAATATTTTGCGCGATGTGCGCGAAGACTGGCAAAATGGGCGTTTGTACCTGCCACTTGATGAACTCGCCGCCTTCGACCTGAGCGAAGCCGACATCGAGCACGGCGTGCGGACGGGCGAATACGATGATCGCTGGCGTCGGTTCATGCGCTACCAGATCGAGCGTACGCGGATGCTGTACCGCGATTCGCTGCCGGGAATCAGCCTGTTGAACGTGGACGGACGCTTTGCCATCACGGCGGCGGCGCGGCTGTATGAAGCGATCTTTGATATGATTGAGGCACATGATTATGACGTGTTTAGCAAGCGCGCCAGTGTTTCCGCCGTAGGGAAGCTCCGCCGTTTGCCGGGAATCTGGTGGCAAGCCGTGTTCGGTTCAAGATAGGGACAGTTAATGACCTATTTCGGCTTCTTGGGGTTGTTCGTCGTCGTTCCAATGCTCATCTTGTGGCTCATCGCACTGATCGATCATCGGCGCGGGGTGCGGTTGCCTGCGCCCATGCAGACGTGGGACGCATGGGTGCCGATCCTGACACACTGCGTGATCGCGGTGGTGTACACGACACCGTGGGATAACTACCTCGTGGCAACCAAAGTCTGGTGGTATGACCCCAAATTAGTCACGGGGCTGGTGCTTGGCTACGTCCCGATTGAGGAATACTGCTTTTTCGTGCTGCAAGTCCTGCTCACGGGCGCATGGCTGGCGATGCTGGCACGTCATACGCCGATTACGCAACCCGTTGAGCCATCGCCGCGCAAACGCTGGATGTGGACGCTGGCGCTGTTGATCGTGTGGCTCGGCTTTTTGGTGATCCTGATCGGGAATTGGCGACCGGGGACGTATCTGGCGCTGCTGATGCTGTGGGCGCTGCCACCCGTGATGATGCAGACGGCTTTCGGCGCGGATATTCTGTGGCGTCACCGCAAAATCATCCTACTGAGCATCATCCCGATGACGCTGTATCTCGCGGCGTCGGACAAGCTGGCGATCTCGTCCGGCACATGGACGATCAACCCTGAGCAGACGGTCGGGATTTTGATTCTGGGGCGGCTGCCGATTGAGGAATTCGCGTTCTTTTTGATGACGAATACGTTGATCACGCTCGGCTGCACGCTAATGCTGGATGTCGAGAGCAAGGCGCGCGCGATCCGCTATGTGACGATGGCGCGGCAGTTTCTGGCGGCACGGGGTAGGGATCGGGTGGCGTAAATAACGCAATAAGAAGAGCGACCCGTGAGTCGCCCTGATTAGTCAAGTTGAAGCTGATTTATCCCCGCACGCCAGCGTACCAGCCTTGCAGCGCCGCCTTGCGATCTTCGGTTTTCTTCGGCGGGTAAAAGGGACGTCCACGCCCATCGAAGATAATGCCCGCCGCACCGCCTTCTAGCTGCATGGTCAGATTGGCGCGCCCATTCAAGCGCATCCCGCGCCCCATCTTCATAGTGACTTGCGCTTTCTGACCGACTGGCAACCCTACCGTCTTAATCTGACCGCCCGCGATGACGTGCTTTTCGCTGCGTCCGTTGGCATAGGTAATGGTAGCGGTGATGGCGGCTCCCGATGGCGGACGTCCAGTCGGGCAGATCGCTGTGCCGACATCCAGCAGACCACCATTTTCTAGCACTTGCACGGTGGCTTTGGGCGCGATGTAGGCAATCCCGCCTAGTGCTGGAATCACGCCGTAGGGATCGAGCTGAAGGCGCACGATGCCCGTCGGTTGGAGCGCATCGAGGATCAACAGCGCACCGATGCCGGGGTTGATGGCTTGTGCCAGCAGCGACCCCGCGCCGATGATCTGGCGCATCGGGGGCAGCGGCTGATTTTCGGGAATTTTCCAGCGTGCGCGCGAGTCTTTGGTGATCAGGCGGATCAATTCGCGCGCCATCGCGTACTCGATCTCAAGATCGCCGCCTGTTTGTGGTGCGGAAGATGGTCGCGCCACTTTATTCCATGCGTAATCTTGCAGATCGTTGTCGGAAATTTCGGAACTCAGCCAGCGCCGGATATTTTCGCCACTGATCGCGTTCATGGCAGTGACCGCACTGTGCCCTAGACCGAGGTCGTTGCGAATATCGACATAGGCTTGATGATCGATGCTGGCGCATAATGTGGTGGTCGAACTGCCGACGTCGATCAGCAAGACGCCACCGTTTCCGGGAAGCCCGCCGAGATAGCGGATCACGTTGCTGTAGCTCTGCGCCGTTGCCAAGACGCCCATCTCGCTGGCTTCTTGAATTTCGGTGAAGCCACCGACACGCTGCGTGACATATTCGCCGTAGACAAGCGACAGCTCAAGTTCCGCCGCGCGCAGGTCTTCCGCTGACAGGCTGGGACGCACGTTACGCGTCAAAAGGTGCTGGTTTTTCGAGAGCAACTGTGCCGCTAAGGGTCGCAGCGCTTCATTGCCCCGCATACAGAATCGCGGGAGGATGTCCATGCGCCAGATCGAGCGCTAATTGCACTGTGCGCAGCATCGTCTTCATCGGTTCCAACGCGCCAAAATCTGTGCCGCCGACGACCACGATCAGATCGGGGTGCTGGCTGAGGATCAGATTGACGTTTTCTTCGGTGGAGCGGTTGTCGGAATAGTTGACCATGCCGACCACATCGATGTAGGTGCTGGCGAGGGCACGCCGTCCGCTCACGAGACTGATGTCGGGCGTCAGGCCGACAATCAGGGCTTTCATGGGACGTCCACCGCTGGCAGTGGCAACGAACACATCCGCACCTTCGCCATCGGCACGCTCGCCATGCAGCACGCCTTCACTTGGAGTGTAGAAAGTGCGCCCGACTAACGTCCCGATGTCCGTCAGCACACGACCGAGGCCAACGCTCGTATCGCTGATGGGCGGCTCGGCGGTGGTCAGGGCTTGTGCGCGTGCCATCAAGCGGAACTGCCCATCGACCTCATCGATGAGCACGGCACGGGTATACACACTGCCAATATCGGCTGCCAGAATCGAGAGGATATTCCCCTGCGCAGCATCGGATTTTACTTGATCGGCTGCCGTCACCACGATTTAACTCCCTCGAAAATAGTGCTAAGTGCTAAGTGCTGCGTGCTAAGTCCATGCGATTTTCGTGCCTCGTGGTGATGGAAAATCATGGTTAGCTCCCCGGAAACAGTAAATGGATGCGGTCTGCCAGCACACCAGTCAGCACACTGAGCGCTGAAATGATCAGCAAGGCATAGGTCGCGCCAAGCGTAATGGTGATGAAAACTTGCCCGATTCGTCCGGTGAATTGGACAGGTAGAATCTGCTCGACCTCACCGCTCTGGCGACGCGAACCGAGGAAAGTAAAGTACGCCAACACGCTGATCGTACCAATCAAGACGATGAAGCCGTCTAAGATGTTATCTTGACGGAAGCCACGCGCCGTACTGACCACGAACGGGATCAATGTGCCCGCGATGGCTCCCCACAGCGCTACCGCCGTACCTACGCTGACCACGACTGCCAACCCAAACGTGCCCGTGCGAGAGTAGCGCGGTGACAGCTTGAGCAGCAGCAAATAGCCGATGAGGAAAGGCAGCAGCCCAATGATTATGCGCGGGATGCTCGGCGGCTGCGCGAGGATCATGGTGTTGATCCACGGGATCAGCACGCTTTCCACCGCCGCGATCAAGACGAAGGCCGCCGCCGCGCCAATGAAAATGTGAATGGCGATGCGGTGGAGCACATTATCGGTGAGTAGATAGCTGAAGATCGCCAGCGTGAACAGGGTGCCGACGATCAGCCCGATTTGGTCGATCTGCTGCGGTGTCAACGAGTAGTCCTCCGACGAACAATGCCGCGCATCGTATTCAGTACCATTCCGAACAGGATCACGAACGAGGTGATAAACAGCCCAAGTTGCAAACTTTGCCAGCGCTGTTCGGCACGGCGGGATGCCTGCGCGTCACCTTCCAGCGCGTTCAAGCGGCTGTAGATCGCCGCATCGCGCACGCCTACTAATAGACTCACGATCTGATCGTTGCTGGCGACGTAGCTCTGCGCGATGGCTGACGCGCCCGCTGACGAGAACATCACAATGGGGTGCGCACGTTCTGTACCCGCTGTGTGGAATTGTTCCGACCAGTTGCGCACATCATCAGCGCTATCCGCCAGCACGAAGGTGGGCGCAGCCCGCAGCCCTGTGAGCGCCTCGTCGGTCAGATTCGTGGCTTGGCCTTCGAAATCTGTCTGGAAGACGGGATCAACGGTTGGTGCTTCAAGCGCGTTAACCAGCGTCCGCAGTCCTACGATGCCGCCGGGGAGATAACGCAGGACATAATAATCTTGCCGATTGACGAGATCGCCAGAGCGCTTGGTGAGTGTGCGCCACGCGAGATCACGTCCCAATTTATCAAGAAGGGCATAGGCGTGCATCACGCCTGCCGGATTGGTACTCACAATCACCGGACGGACACCGCGCACGGCAAGATCAGACAGCACGACGCGCGCGATCTCATCCATCTCCGCCGCGCCAGAGGGCGCATATTCAAAGGCCACTAGCACCGTCTGATCGCGGTTCAAACTTGCCAAGGTTTGCGTCAGCCGTTGGAAGCGCGGATCGCTGGCATTGAGACTCGCGGCTACGTTATCCAGCGAGGGCATGATGTTGGTGGCATTGGTCAGGAAGGGAAAGAGAATGACGGCAATCAGCAGCAGCGTCACGATCAGGCGATCCACTTTGAGCGTTGCCCGGATGCGCGGCCCTGTCTTGATGGCGTCGGTGGCCTCGCCTTTTTCAATCGCCTCGCGCTGTTCCTCTTCCAATTTCTGGCGTTCGAGCACTTCTTGCTCTAGATTGAGGAAGTTTTGCAAGATTTTGATGCGGTCGGAGAAAGTGTCTGTGACGGCGGCGGGACGACGCGGCAAAGAGGACGATGGCAACGCGGTCGATTGTGGTGCCATCGGCGTGATCGCGCCTGTGATGCCCGCTAAAGGGCCTTCCAGCGGCGCGGTCTGCTTGGTTTCCACCACACGGAATTCTTTGGCACGGTCACGCAGCGCACGAATCTGGTCAGGCAGTTTCGAGAGCGGGTCTTCCTTCAGCTTGACAACCTGATCGCCCACGTTGAGCGCAATCGGCAGGTCGCTCGGACGCATCTCCGTGACCCATTCAGGGACGGTCTCGCCCACATTGCTGAAATCACGGAAGGGTTCTTCGGCGGGAGCAGGTTTGGGCGTTTCCGGCGTCGCCGCACCCTTGAACTCTTCCGAGCGGTTGAACAAAGCGGTCATGCCGCTGGCGGTCATGGCAGGCGGCATATTATCTGCTGTGCCCGATGTATCTTCACCCTGCAAGCCGACACCCTGAAACATTGCCGTGCCCGCGACCTGACGCTTGTTGAAGATGTCTTCATCGATCACATCATCCGCGAACAAGGCGTCTAGATCGTCTTGCGGGCGAGATGAACGTGACGCATCCGGCGGACGCATCGAGGTTGTTTCCGCCGCGCGTGGCGCTGGCATCTGCAAACTGGGGTCGCTGTCAAAGCTCGGCAATTGCTCCGTCTGGTGCGGTGGCGTAGTGGTCGCGGCTTCGCTCAGGTTCAACAGCGCGTCAATATCGGGGCTGCCACCCGCCAGCAGATCATCAATATTCAGTTCGCCCTCGTTCAGAGAGGATGGCACTACACTGGGTACCGATGGCTTCGGCAGTTGCGAAGATTCAGTGAGCCACCCCAAATCCATCGGGCGCATCTGACCAGCTTGCAAGCTAGTCTCCGACACATTCGTTTCGAGGTTATTCAACCAATCCATATCGGCTGGCTTTTGCGGGGCTGCATCCGGCGGCAGCACGGGCGCAGCAGGCGCGTCATCGAAGCCCATTTCCGTCAGCCACGCGGGTGCGTCATCGGCAGCGGCTGGTTCCGGTTCTGGCGCGGGCGGTGGTTCGGCAAAAAGTTCTGCCAGCGCTTCGGAGTCGGCATCCGAGATCGAATCGCCTGAAGCGGAGTCGTGTTGAGGCAGTTCGCCCTTCAACATCCAATCGGGCATATATTCTTCAGGCGATGGCGCTGGCCCAGTCGCGAAGGTATCGGGCAACGCCGCGTCATCCGTGCCGGGCAAATTCAAACTGGAGAACCAGTCCTCGATCTCATTTGAATCTGGCTCGTTAGGGTTGTTCTTGTCGTTAACGGGCATAACAGGCTGCTTTTCGCTAGATGGAACAGGTGGAACCGACGGCGTTGAAGGCGGCGGCGATGCTAAAGACGACGTGATTTTGCGCACCGTGCGGCGTCCCGACTCGGCGGCGGTGTTGATGGTGGGCGCATCATGGGCAAGCTGCCCAGTCCCCGGCTTGAGTTGTCCGGTCGCGGGTTTTAACTGCCCAGTTCCGGGCTTAGGCGCGGTCGGAATATTGGGCATGGACGGCGGTGTCGTGGCTGGTGGCGCGATGCTGGCGAATAGATCGTCCATGCGCTCGGTGAGTGGAGATTCAGGTTCGACGGCTTCGGGAGTAGCGGCATTTTCCGCGAACCAAGGCAGCGGCGTTGTGTTGCCCTTTTTCTTGGCTTGCGGCGCATCCAACTGCCAACCGGGCATGGAGGGCGTCTGCCCTTGCTCATCCGCGAACTGCGCTTCGCCCTTCGACCACCATTCGTCTTCAGCCGGATTCGCGGTCAAGTCGATCAACGGTTCCGGCGTGGTGGCTTGCACATCCGACGGTGAGCCGCTGCCAAAGGTCGCTGCGAACCAATCGAACTCCTCTTCGTCCTCGGTTGGTTGCGAGGCAGCGTTGAACTGCGCCATATCGGAGGGGGGCGTCACTGGTTCGTTATCCGGCTTATTCGGCGTAATGCCCGCCTCTTGTAACCAAGAAGGCAGATCATCGTCGTCAAATAGGGGCGGGTTCGCGGACATGACTCAATTCCTTATTCGCGGAACGTGCGATCTTGCCCAGTCAAGACACGGATCGAAACGGCAATGGTGCCGAGCGCAATACCGATCAGCAACCCGCGCGTCCCCGCCGCTACGGGCACACGCAGCAACCATTCGCGGAAGCCGCTCAAGAATTCCAGCCCCGGCAGCGGGCTGTAGCCAATCAAAACCACGATGGCGGTGGTCACAAACAAAGTGCTCCACAGCGTGACCCGTCGGCGCATGAGGCGGAAAGCTGCGTATACGAGGAAGAAAAATACCATCCCCGCTAAGGCTGACTCCGTCGCTACCTGTATCGAATCCATCGCCGTCAAGGTAAGGATCGGATTGGTTGAACCTTCCACCGTGATCACGCTAAACCGCTCGACTACATGCAGCACAATGATCAGCAAGAAGGTAAGGATCGTCAGCAGACTGTATAAGCCAGTGCCACCACGCCGCACATTACTTACATGCACGCGCAGCAGATTGACAACGCCAGCAAAGACAGAAAACGCCGCTGTGATGGCGACAATATCGAGCAGCAAACGGCTGATCGTACCCGCCGCGCTGCTGAATGGTTCGGGCAGCAACGGAAATGGCTCAAGGCCGAGCAGCGTGACCAACGCTAACGGGATGGTCACTGCCGCTAACAGAACAGTGCCGAGGCGTAAACGGCGTCGTCGCGGGGCAGGTTGATTCTGCATCATTTAGATGGTCACTCCCAAGAAAGCTAACACCGCTAACCCGATCAAGGCGGCGATGATCAAATAGCGCAGCACATCCTGCGCAACGATGCCACCAATCGAAATCGGCTCGCCCGTCATGTAGGCCGCGCTCGTGTATAACTCTTCCCCGATGAAGGGCACTTCGGAGATGGCAAAGGCCACCGCTTGCCCATCGATGCGATCACTCTGCGCGATCACGTTACGGTCATAACGCACGGCATTCTCAGCTAGGATCGACATTTCCGCGCCAAACCGCCCCGCGAAGATATTCGTGGAAATCTCCTGATCCAGCATGGCAATCGAGGCTCCAGCGGCAAAGGCCAATGATTCCTCACCTGCCGGATACCAGCGCGTCTGGATATCTTCATATTGCAGCAGTTTACGGGCGTTGTAGGCTTTGCGCAGTGTGTCTTGACTGAGCATGAGCGTGATGGGGTCGGTGAGCGTGGAGATGACAGGATGATCCGCCAACATGGTGCGGTCAGCCATCGCATACAGGATTTCGGCAGTCGAGATCGCGGCAAGCGTACTGCCATCGCGCAAAGCACTGCTGCCGAAAGAAACATGGATGCCCCGCCCCAGCTCAATGGCTTCGTTGGCGGAACGCTGCATGGCCTCGAAGGCCGCCACAGGTCGCAACGCTATCCGGCGTGCGCGTGCAGCGCCAATCACTGTAAGTACCAGAGCGACCAAAATAATCGCGTAAACCATCAACCACCTACTCCGTCGTGTGCTCGGCGCTGTCGGTAAGGGTGACTTGTGAATCCGCGTCTATGATGATAGAACGCAAGTGGGCTAGACCGGATTCTGTTTCCAGTAAGCGCGCTAGACCGCCAACCTCGTCCGCGGGCATGAAGATGTTGAGCGTAGGCTGCGCGATCCACAGCACCTGCGCACCAAGCAACGAGATCGGCCCGACCGCTTCGAGCATCGCTGCTACTACATCCGACAGCCCCGTCCGACGCAAGCCACGCGCCCACTGGCGCAACCGCTGTTCTAAGCGCTGCTCTAAGGCAGGAGGCTCACTCAAGAGTGCAGAGGGAGTGTTGTTTTGCGGCGGCGTTTCTAGCTTGGAATTAATCATGAAATCAGTATAGCACGATGCCTTGTTTGGTGAAACCACGCAGCGGGTGATCTACAACGTAAACATTGTAATAGAATTCAAACATTTTCGTTGACACACCCTGACGCTGACCATAAAATAAGGAATTAGGAAAACTAGAGGAAATGGTAGGTAGCTTGGCGTATGGAGTATCAGGATTACTACAAGACGCTGGGTGTGAATCGGAACGCGGATGAAAAAGAGATCAAGAAGGCGTATCGCGACTTAGCGCGGAAACATCATCCCGATAAAAACCCCGGCAACAAAGAAGCCGAAACGAAATTCAAGCAAATCAATGAAGCTTACGAAGTGTTGAGCGATCCCGACAAGCGTAAGAAATATGATCTACTCGGATCGAACCCGCAGCGCTGGCAACAGGCTGGCCCGCAGACCGCCGATTGGGGCGAGTACACCAGCGGCGGTGGTGAGTATGGCAGTGCAGACTCGTTCTCCGAATTCTTCTCCACGATCTTCGGCGGCGGGTTCGGCAACCGCGC
Source organism: Anaerolineae bacterium (assembly GCA_019637615.1). Taxonomy (GTDB): domain Bacteria; phylum Chloroflexota; class Anaerolineae; order Aggregatilineales; family UBA2796; genus JAHBVK01. The sequence goes on from JAHBVJ010000025.1 coordinate 75,325, forward strand.
GGGTACACGCGAGAGTGGTCGTGCGCCGATCAAAGGGCAAGACATCGAACAACCCATCGAGATCACGCTAGAAGAAGCGTATCACGGTGCCGAACGGGTCGTAACGCGGGGCGACAAGAAACGCACGATCCGCATCCCACGCGGAGTCAAGGATGGCAAGAAGATCAAAATCACGGGCGAAGGCTACGCCGGGTACGCGGGCGGCATCCCCGGCGATCTGTATCTCGTGATCAACGTCAGGCCGCACCCGCAGTTTGAACGCCGCGAAGATGACTTGTACACCGATCTTAAGATCGATCTGTTCACAGCGGTACTCGGCGGTGAAGTGGTAGTGCCTACGCTGGCGGGCGATGTGCGAATCAAAGTGCAACCCGGTACGTCATCCGGCAAAACTATCCGTCTGAACGGGCGCGGTATGCCCAAGCTGCGTCATACTGATGAATTTGGCGATCTGTTCGCCAAGGTGCTGGTGCAAGTGCCCACTACCCTGACGGATGAAGAGCGTCAGCTATTCGAGCGGCTGGCAGCGATAAGAACGAATCACTAGTGGGTATATCAGCAAGCAGCATGAGCCTCACACGGCGTCTTTCATCGCTCATCTGGACGCCGCTGAGACGACCAGTAGCCCTCCTAGCGCTGATCGTGCTGCTTGCTGCTTTGTTTGCTTGCGGTGTGCCATCAACGAACACTGCCTCCGATCAGCCCATCGCGGGCGTGGACGTTGGGACGCAAGGCACTGTTAGCCGTGCTCTCGCCCCGACAGCAACGGCTGTTTCGGCGGATATCGTCGCCAGCGCCCAAGCCGCGCAAACTGTTTTTACCAACCTCTACGAACGCATTTCGCCGTCCGTCGTCAACATTGAAACTCTGCGCCGTACTGCCCGCGTTGATGACCAACTGACTGGCTCCGGCTTTATTTACGACACGCAAGGGCACATTATCACGAACGCGCATGTCGTGTATGATGCGCGCGAAGTGTGGGTCACTTTCAATGATGGCTACGTCACGGCGGGCGAAATCGTCGGCGTCGATAATTTCAGCGATCTCGCGGTGCTCAAAGTCAATGTTGATAGCAATCGTTCGTTGGCGGTCACGTTGGGCGATTCGTCGATGCTCAAGGTCGGGCAGTGGGTGGCAACCATCGGCAATCCGTTCGGGCTGCTCAGTTCGATGACGATGGGCATCATCAGCGCGACGGGACGCACGCTCGATTCTTCGCAGATGATCGACCCGACCACCGCCACGCGATTCAGCAATCCGTCGATCATCCAGATCGACGCGCAGATCAACCCCGGCAATTCCGGCGGCCCGCTGCTCGACATCACGGGCAACGTGATCGGTGTGAATACCGCGATCCGCTCGGAAACGGGCAGCTTTCAGGGAATCGGCTTCGCGGTTCCCGTCAACACCGTCAAGAAGATCGTGCCGCAGATCATTGCCAATGGACGTGCCAGCTATGCGTGGCTAGGCATCGACTCGTCGTCGGTCTTCACGGTGGCGTCGGTGGCGGCTGATCTCAAGCTGCCCGTCGATTACGGCGTGTTGGTGACCAGCGTCGCCGCTGGATCGCCAGCGGAAGAGGCGGGACTGCGCGGTGGGGCGCAAACCGCCTCGATTCGTGGTAACGTCCTAACCACTGGCGGCGATCTGATCATCGCCATCAACAATCAGCGGATGCGCGATTTTGAGGCGCTGCTGACCTTTTTGCTCGATAACACGTCCCCCGGCGACACGATCACGCTGACGGTGATCCGCGAAAACGCTACCTTCGATGTGCAGGTAACGCTGCGTGAACGCCCGCAGTGAGCATGACGACGCGTCGATTCCCCCGATTCGGCTTGGTGCGCATACAATTGAGCCGATCCATCCATTTTGACTTTGGCGCTTTGTTCAAAGCGTAATGCATTCTTCCAGTAGAAAGGCCGTTTTCGATGGCAGACACAAGCAAGTTATGGTGGCGCAACGGGGTCATCTATCAAATTTATCCGCGCAGTTTCAAAGATAGCAACGGGGATGGCATTGGCGACCTACGCGGCATTATCGAGAAGATGGATTATCTGACGGACACTCTGGGCGTGGACGCGATCTGGCTGTCGCCCTTTTACAAGTCCCCGATGGCGGATTTCGGCTACGATGTGGCAGATTATACCGATGTCGATCCGATGTTTGGCACGCTGGCAGATTTCGATGACCTGATCGCGGCGGCACACAAGCGCAATCTGCGCATCGTGGTCGATTTCGTGCCGAACCACAGCTCCGATATGCATCCGTGGTTTATTCAGTCGCGTTCTTCGCGCACCAATCCAAAAGCTGATTGGTACGTCTGGCGCGATGCGAAAAACGGCGCGGAACCAAACAATTGGCGCGCTGTGTTCGGCGGTTCGGCGTGGTCGTATGATGCGCGACGCGGGCAGTTCTATCTGCATTCGTTTTTGCCGGAGCAGCCTGACCTCAATTGGCGTAATCCCGACGTGCGCGCCGCTATGTATGACGCGCTGCGGTTCTGGATGCGGCGCGGCGTAGATGGCTTCCGCGTGGACGTGGCGCATTTCTTGATGAAAGACCCTGACTACCGCGATAATCCGGTCAACCCGCCGAATACGCTGGCATTCGAGAATTTCAAGGTATTCGGGGAGTACGATCTTCAAGAGCATAAACACGATAAAGGCCATCCCGATAATCATATGGTGTACCGCGAATTCCGCGCCGTTTTGAACGAGTTCGAGGAGCAGAGTCCGCGCTATTCGGTGGGCGAGATTCACATCTTCGACTGGGACGAGTGGGCAACTTACTACGGCACTGATGACGAATTACACATGCCCTTTAACTTCGCGCTGATCGGGGCGAAGTGGGCGGCGCAGACCGTCCGCGAGGTAGTGGAAAATGTCGAGCGCGTCCTCAGCAAGGGGCAGTGGCCTAACTACGTGTTCAGCAACCACGACGAGCATCGGATTTCGGCGCGCTACGGCGAGTATGCCGCCCGCACGATGATGATGGCGCTGCTGACGCTGCGCGGCACACCGACTATGTATTACGGCGACGAACTCGGCATGAAAGACGGCATGATCCCGCCGGGGATGGAGCAAGACCCGTGGGGCAAGCGCGTGCCCGGCCTCGGTTTGGGACGCGACCCCGAACGCACGCCGATGCAGTGGGACGCGCTGCCGAACGCCGGATTCACGCCAGCCGCCGTCAAACCGTGGCTACCCGTAACGGAGGATTATCAGCGCACCAATGTCGCCGTCGAATTGATCGATCCGACCTCGATGTTGAGCTTGACCCGTGCGCTGATCAAGTTGCGGAAGACTACTCCGGCTTTGCACAGCGGCAGTTACCGCACGGTGACGGGCGTACCCGATGACACGTACGTATATGTACGCGAAGGGGCGGGCGAACGCTACCTGATCGCGCTGAATTTCTCGCAGGAAGAACGTTCGATCAGCGTCCCTGAACTGAGCGCGGGGCGTCTGGTGCTCTCGACGCTGGTGAACCGCGAGGAAGCCGTCGCTGGCACGGTGAAACTGACGGCGAACGAAGGCTGCATCGTGAAGTTAGGCTAGATGCTGTGGTGAAGGTGCCCGCTGCTCCGGCGGCGGGCGATACCCCTTTAAGGCCAGTAATGTTCCAGCGGTTGGAAGCCACGCCACGTCACATCATTGATCCGCAGAAGTTCACAATAATTGTAGTCAGGCGCAGCTAGGGTGATATTCTCGGTGGCTTGTTCCGCCGTGAACAGCGCACCGTGATCGGTTGTCACTTCAACGGCGGTGATCAACATGCTGGGGTACAGCACGGCCACTTGTCGCGGACGGCACAGCGGTTGCAAGGAGTGTTGATCTACGCTGCAATCACCCCGCATCATCCGCAGGCCACAGGGCGCGCCAAAGGAACGCACAAAATCACCGATGGTCGGTAAACCGAGCTGATCACGGAGCGTGGTGATGGCGATCTTGCTGGTATAGCATGGCGTGCCGTCACACCATCCGAAGCCAAGATCATGGACACGATCCGTATGGGTTTGTCCAAGGGTTTGCGAACCGATAATAAGGCTGCTGGCGACCAGCAATAGGGGGATAATGAGCAACGGAACATATTTCATGCTACCCCTCCATGGTTAAGGTTCTCGCGTGCGGTCATCGACGGGCGCGATGATGTAGCCCTCCTCCTCATTCCCGAATATCCGGCAACGCTGTAAGCCCCAGTACCAATAGTATAGGCTAATATAGGCGCAAAGGATGGCATCCAAGCGATCTTCATAGCGTTTGAGCGTCGTTAGGCCACCAGCGATCAAGTGCCTTTCTTCTAGCAAATGAACTAGCTTTTCATCAATTTCCAGCTTTGGTTCGCCCTTGCCTAATTTCTCGCGAATCAAGCGTTGATACTCACGGAAGGCGGTTAAGCGTGCGGGTAGGGAGCGCCCGGCTTTGGCCTTGTATTTCAGAGTTCGATCTAGCCCGAACAGCGTGATCATAGCGGGATGCGGGAACGCCTCGAAGGCTTGGCGCGTGGGCTGACGCGGATCGATAGTGGCGCGGTGCTGGATATTCAATTCATGTGCCAAGCGCCGCGCGATGACCTCACCGCGCACCTCGCCGTGATGCGTTGCCAGCAGACGCCGATTGCAGGGATATGCGCCCGCGTGGAAGCGCCCGAAGACCCGATGAACTTCGGCATCACCGGGGCGGCGACCCTCAAGATTAGGCACAGTCAAGGGAGCATCGATGGCGACCACCACTGGCTGATTCGCCCCAATGAGCTGCTTGACAGCGTTGATAATGTCGTCGTCACTGCCCACATTCCGTGCCTCGATCAGGCTGGCACACTGACCGTCCCAACGCAGCGCCGCAATGCCTGTGTTGTTGCGCGCTGACCACGCTAGATCAAGGCCGATGCCGACGATGTTGGTCACGGCACTAACAGGCGCGGAGCCACGTTAGTCTTTCTTGCGCTTGGCTTTTAGACGCGACGCCAACGATCCGCCACTAGGTTCGTCGTCATCGACATTGGCGGGTGACGGCGCGACATGAGCCACTGGCGCGGGATGATCGGCTTTGGGCGCGGACGGTGACTCACGCGCAGGCATAATCGGCGCAGCGATCTTGGGCGCGGATGGTGGCGGCGGTGTATGCAACGTAGGCGGCACGACAGGCATATCTTGGGTCGCGCGCGCTTTGGCCTCGCGCAGTGCCGAGATACGCGACGAAGCGGCCTCGGCTAATCCCTGCCGTTCCTGAATTCCCAGTTTTTTGCGCAGCCAAGCATTCAATTTCTGCAAATCGGTCTGGGTGACGACCACACGCCGCACGCCGATGTCGATGGGAAGCAGCAGTAGGGCGCTCAAGAGCAGCCAAGGCCACAATGACTGCGAGGCTTGCTCTGCGATGAGATTATGGACAAAAGCGAGTTCTGGCTTGCCAACCACAACACGCCCACTGGTCAAGTCCGCGATCTTGTTAAGCAGATCGGCATTGGTGGAACGGAGCCGATATTCGGGCGAATAACTGAGCACCCAACCCGTCGTTTGCGCGACGCCACCCGTACCGCTGGCGCTGCCACCCGCCACACGAATGAAATAGGCACCTTCAGTCTGCGGATCGAGTTCGGCTTCGTAGCGACCGGGGGCAACTTGACGCAGCTTGACGCCGTTCGCCGCCAGCTTGGGATCGACTACCGAGGCATCCAGCGAGAGGCCGTTGATGTATTCGCCCGTGTCTTTGCGGGCTTCAACGACCAATACCGTTTTGCCGTTGCGGACTTCAACATGCGTATCGAGCGTGTTATCCAAGCCTTCCACGATGGTCGAGCGGATGACCTGACTCCAGAAGCGCTGATAGCCTTCCCACGAGACCCAATTCTTTGACCAGCGCGCCGCCGCATCCGAGGTAAAGGCGACGGTACGTCCCAACCCATACTGCCATGTGGCTAGTATGGGGTCGTTATAACCGGGAGCGGTGAGGACAACTGTCGCGGTATCTTTGGGCGTGGTGGCGACATAGCCAAGCAGCGGTGGCAGCGCCGTGATGCCCTTCATAATCTGACTATTGGCGGTCAGGTTCGGGACGAATTCTTTTTCTTCGATGTAGGAACGGGTTGCCAAGACCGTCTCGGCGGCGAAAATTTGCGGGATGGTGGCGAGATCACGCAGGTTGTAATAGGTGCCGCCGCCGACCGACGCGATGTCTTTCATGAAGGCGGGCACTTCGGTGCCGATGCCGATTGAGGTGACGGTGATGCCGTAATTTTCGTGCATCGACTTGACGGTATCAACGATCCCGAAAGGATCAGAGCCACCATCGGTCAGCAAAATCACATGTTTGAGCGTGGTCTGGATGGAAGGCGCGATCCGGTTGATCTCCCGTACCGCCGCGTAAATATCCGTCCCGCCACCGGGGCGCAATTTGCCAATCTGGATATTCATGGCGGCACGATTCTGCACGGGCTGGATCGGAACGAGCCACTGTGGATCGCTGTCGAAGGAGAGTACGCCCGCTTGATCACGCTCAAACAAGAAATTGAGCGAACGCCGCGCTGCCTCTTTGCCCAATTCGAGGTTGGTGACACCGCTGGAGCCGATGATCTCCATACTGCCGGAGCGGTCAATCACGTAGATCATGGTCAGGCTTGGAATGCGTTTCTGATCTTTGATCTGCATATCGACGGGCAGCATTTCTTCGAGCGGGGTCTGGAAATAGCCGCCCACCCCATAGCTGTTGGGGCCACCAATCGCCACTAAGCCACCCCCGAGATCGCGCACATAGGTTTGCAGGGTTCTCATGCGCGAGTCGGTAAGCTGCGTCGCGGAAACATTTGCCATCACGATGGTTTTGTAAGCCGCCAATGAGGCCAGCCCAATGGGTAATTCGGTGGGGCCGACGACATCCACCTGAATGCCGGTGTTTTGCATGGCGGGCAGTAGCGCGGCGATTTCTTCGGGATTTTCGGTGATCATCAGCACGCGCGGCGGGCCAGTTACCTCGGTGAAGGTGGCGAGGCTATTGTTCTGGTAGAAGGTATCTGCGCCGTAGGTAATGGGATCGATGCGCACCTGCAAATCGTTGAAGCCCTGCTTGGGCGTGCGCAACGGAATAGTGAAGGCGTTCGAGCCTTCTTTGAGGTTGACCGTGTCCGAATAAACGACCGAGCCAGCCGACAAGATGGTGAGGGTGGCTTGCGCGTCAGTCTGGCTCTCGACTGTAATATCGAGGTCGAAAATTTCGCCTTCGTTCACGCTACTTGGCGCTTTGACGGAGCTGACGATGATTTCAGGGCCAGCTTTGCGCTGCAAGGGATAGACATCGATCTGTACACCCATCGCAGCGGCGAGACGGGCGGCTTCTTCGGCGTTGCCCGTCGTTTCGACACCATCACTCAGCAGCACGATGCGCTTGGCGACATCAGAGGGGAACATCGCCATGCCGAGCCGGATGGCTTCCGCCAGATCGGTTTCCAAGCGGATGGGCACAGAAGTCAGGACACCGGGGTCTTTGGCGGTAGAGATTGGACGTTCGACCAGCGCATTCTTGCCGAAGACAACGATTCCGGCGCGATCTTCGGGCGTCATGTGGCTCATGGCATCGCGGATGTATTGATCCGCCTGCGCGCGCATGTCGGTATCGATGCTGTCACTGGCGTCTACAAGGAAAACGACGGCTAATTTATCGGCGGCACGCACCGTTTGCAGCCCCGCCAAGCCGAATATCAAGAGGAGGACGATCAATAGGCGCAGGGCAAGACTGGCGAGATCGCGGCGGCGGCGATATGACACGCGAGGCCACCCCAGCAGCACAAAATAAGGTACCAGCAGTAACAAGATCAAGGCGATGGGGGTTGCCAATCTCATGGTTAAATTACGCCTACACTCAGTGATCGATAGGTAACAGTACTTGATCCGCCACATTCGCGCTGATTTCATTATAACGGATTCGCAGCGGCGGCTGTACAACATCCGATAAACGGTTGGTTAGCGTTTGGTGGCACAGGCACCTATGCGCTATGGCATCTCCGGAGTGGGTAAGCCTGCTGAAGGGAATATCCCTAAGACGATGAGACTCAAGAACTGCTGCGCGACGTATTCCGGCGGGCGTGGCTCCGGCTGGCTTAACCAGCCCTGTAGCAGACTGACGCAGCCACCGCTGATATAGCGCGTGATCATGTCCAGATCGACCAGTGCTTGTGTTTGCGCATCTTGCAGTTTGGTGAGCCAGCGATGAACGATGGCTTCAATCGGATTCTGGATGGCGGCGATCACGGGCGGCGTCCCGATCTTGGTGAAGACAACCCGATAGAAGTCGGCGTTTTGGGCGAAATGCTCGAACATCGCCGTGATGGTTTTCAGCAAAAACGGCGTTGTCAGTTCACTGAGCGGAATGTTAGGCAAGCCGATTTTGGCGTCTAGCTCTTGCAGCAGTTGGTAGATGCTGCGGATCAGCAAGTCTTCTTTATCACGGTAATGTAAGTAGAACGTGGCCTTATTCAGGGTGGCGTACTCCGTGATGTCCTGCACTTTTACTGCGTCGAAGCCTTTCTCCTGAATCAGATGAATCAGGGCATTCCTGAGCAATTCGCGAGTGCGGACAACGCGCGGGTCTAGCTTTTGTGGTTTATTCGACACTTTTGGCCTTTCCGTCGCTTAAGCGACTCTGTTTGATTATTGTATCTTGACTCCAGTAGTGTACTTGCATACACTGAGATTATCAACTCATGTCGATAAAGCGGCAAGAGTTGAAAAAATCTATCACTGGAGAATGCATATGAACGCGCTTGCCAACAACAACACACCATCACCGGCGCATTCGGACGAGCAAGAGACGGATGATCATCGGCTCAGCGTGATCATCCCGACTTTGAACGAGACAATCTATTTGCCACGCTTGCTAGACGCGCTTGATGCTCAGACCTATCATCCACATGAGATTATCGTGGCGGATGCTGGCTCGACCGACGACACTGCGGCGATAGCACGGCAGCATGGCGCGAACGTCGTGACAGGCGGGATGCCAGCAGTAGGTCGGAATCGCGGCGCACAGGCCGCAACGGGCGATCTGCTGCTGTTCTTTGATGCTGATGTACTGCCGGAAGCGGATTTTCTTGAGCAGTTCGTGAGCGCTTTCGCAGCACGCGATCTGGATGTTGCCACTTGCCTTGTGAGGCCAATCGACGGCTATTTCATCGACCAAGCGCTGCATGATGTGTCCAATCTGTACATGCTGGCTGTACAAAGTGTTGTCCCGCACGCGCCGGGATTCAGCATTCTGGTCAAGAAGAGCCTGCACGAGCAGATCGGCGGGTTCGATGAAGCGATGGTCATGGCGGAAGACCATGATTATGTGCGTAGAGCCAGCCAACAAGGGCGATTCGGTATCGTGACCGAGGCCAGTTTGCCCGTATCCACGCGGCGCATCCGCAAGGAAGGGGTAGTGCCGCTCGCCGTCAAATATCTGTGGGCTGAATCGATGGTGATGCAGAGAAAGCCCATTTATGATCTCCCGTTTGAGTATCGGTTTGGCGACTTCCAAGCACTGGCGCTGAAGCAGTCTACCCTCAAAGATTATGTACAGCATCAGATGCAGCATGTGCGCCGACAGTTCGCCAATTATGTCTCGAAATAAGTCATGTCATTTCCGTGTCGCCCCGAATCCTTCTCGCTGAGTTTTGCCAACCGCTGCTCGTCTCTCCTCAACTGGTAATTCCCACTCTTTCGACTTTACTTACAAGGTTACATTCCGCCGCGTAAGTTACCCTAAACAATTATGTCAACATTGTTACATCCTGACATTTTATGTGCGTGTAGAGTAGAAGCGATCCACTGATATATGGTGTTTCCAGACGATTGAACCGATGATGTTTGCGAGTCTGGAATGACCGATCTGGGCGTATTCCATCACTATCGATCCCATGTAAGGATGGGTCATTACTGGTAGTAGTAAAGGTGTTTCTTGTGAAACCGCAAGGTACCTCGCATCGGATTTCTTACAAAACCCTCGCCATTTTATTGATAGCGTTCTTCGTGCTCTCCGCGAATTGGGCACCATCAACGCTCACGTTAGCACAACAGCCAAGCACCTCGGTGGCAGACATACAGGACTTCCAACTGGTATCGGCTAATGAGGGTTGGTTACTGCTCAACCAAGCCCTCTATTGGACGAACACGGGCGGGCAGACTTGGGCGAACATCACCCCGCCGGGCATGACCGCCGCTGGCGTGCAGGCGGCATCGTTCACTGATGCACTGCACGGGTGGGCGGTGCTCGTTAGCGTCGATCAGGCTGGACGACCTGTGTACACCATCGCGCAAACTGCGGATGGCGGCGCAATATGGGCGCTCAACAACGTCTCGCTGTTCTCGGCGGGCGATCCGCGTGCCTTCGCCAGCGCCATCCATCTGCAATTCATCGACGCGCAAACTGGCTGGTTGACGATCAAGCAAGCGACCAGCAGTAACTTTGACCTTGGCACGTTGTTCCGCACGAGCGACGGTGGGGCGACATGGACGCGGCTGAATGTGCCGATGGGCGATGCGGTCTATTTCGTGACCGCGCAGATCGGCTGGGTGGCTGGCGGCGCGAACGGCGACTTGCTGTTCCGTACGACCGATGGCGGCAATTCGTGGCAAGCGCAGAACTTCGGCGCGGCGGTGGTGGGAACGGCTCATCGTTACTATCAGCGCCCGACCTTTACCGATACCCAACGCGGGCTGCTACCCGTGCGCGTGGTTAATGGCGATAACACGCAGATCGAGTTCTACGTGAGCGTAGACGGCGGGCTGTCATGGCAGTTGGCGGGCAATCTGGCGGTTGGTCGGCCTTTGACCGGAAGCGTGAACATGCCAGTGGCTATCACGAACAACTCCGCTTGGTTGGTGTTCGACCCTCAGAACAGCCAAGTGCTCGGCATAACCGCAAACGATGCCGCGCCAAGGCTGGTGAAACAGGATAACGCCTTATCGGGCATCGTCGCCGTCGATTTCATCGAAGGAACCGTCGGGCTGGCGAAGGCGGTAGCGGGTTACTGCGCCCAGACCGCACAAGGTACGCCGCAATGTTCATCGGAAGCGAAACTGCTGCGTACCCGTGATGGTGGTCAAACATGGGAACGGCTGACACTGCCCGCTACAACTGCTGATAGTCCTTCGTCTGCCATTGCCCTAACCGGACAAGGTTTTGATGGATGTGAGATTCCCACCAGCAGTCAATTGCAAGACTGGATGAACAACAGTCCGTATCGTACCGTTAATCTGTATATCGGTGGTAGCCAGCGCACGTGTCCGAATTCCGCGCTATCTGCCCCCTTTCTGGCGCAACTCAGCCGACAAGGCTGGACATTCATCCCGACATGGGTTGGGCCACAGGGTGTCGGCAACTCCTGCTTTTGTAGTACGTTCAGCACCGATCCTACCACCGCCTACAATCAAGGCGTGAGTGAAGCGACCAGTGCTGTGGCTACCCTCAAAAATCTCGGTCTGGACGGGTCGATTATCTACTACGATCTGGAAGGCTATGACAGTACGAATATCACCTATGTGAACGCTGCGCGATCCTTTATATCGGGATGGGATACCCAGCTAAAAGCGCTCGGCATTTCCCAAGGCATGTACGGTGGTACTTGCAACACGCGACTAGTCGATTTTACGGGCATCCCCAACTCACCGGGCGCGATCTGGGCTTGGTACCCACAATTCAGCAGTTATAACGCGAATGCCAGCGTGTGGGATATGGCGTGCCTCGGCAATGGCTATTGGTCAGCTCATCAACGTATCCGGCAGTATGCCACCCAGCATTTCGAGCAGTGGGGTAGCACTATGTTGCAGATTGACAGCAACGTACTTGATGGCGTGGTGACGGCGATGAACGCCACGCCGGGACTGCCCTCCTTCTCGTATCCCGTGAATGGTCAGACGGTGTACAACCGAACATTCACGATTGTGATCCAGCCGGGAACGCCGAATTACACGGGAGTCAGCGACTTCTGGCTGATGGTGGCGGACAATGCCGGTTTCAGTAATCCGGTGTTCAATAACAGCAGCAGTTGGTCACGCAGCACCAGTTTCCCGATCACGGTTACGCATGACGGTACGTGGTACGCCAAAGTCGTCCAAGGCGATACCGTGAGCGTGGGCACCGATCCGGTGCAGATCCAGTTCACAGTACAAAGCGCGACGCCAAGCGTCACCAATACACCGACGATAACGTATACACCGAGTATCACGCCGTCGCCAACGCGTACCTTTACGCCAAGCATCACGCCGACCAACACAAGTTCTCCCACACGAACGGCAACCTTTACGCCTTCCGCAACACCAACGGCGACTAACACACCGGTATCGTGCGGGACGCAAGTAATGGCTGCGCTGGCGTATAATGTTGGCAGCAGCGCACCGAGCGACTGCTATACACGCGACTTCCCGTTCACGGTCACGTCGGGCACGGCAGGCGCAACGCTGCTGGATGTGCAGTCCGACTTCAGCTCGAACTGGCAGTACACACTGGCGATCAAGAACAGCGGCGGTACGGTGGTCGCACAGGCGCACTCCTCGACTGTGCGGGCGCGCGGCGTCATCGGCGCATCGCTCTCCGCTGGTACATATCACTTGATCGTGACGCCGATCACGCCGTTCCAACGCGCGTACACCGTCACGCTGTATACAGGCTATGCCACGGTGCCGTTTGATAACGGCGCGGCCTACAGCAACTCGGCTGTTTACTACTCCGATGTGACCTACGCGCGGCTGTGGGGCTGGGCGACGGCGTCGGATACTTATCATGTGTACGTCTCGAAACTTGACGGCAACCTTGAGATGACCGTATGCTTCTACCGCCAAGACGGATCGACGGTGAAGTGTGGGAGCACGACCAACGGTTTCCTCGATCTCGTCATCACCAATAACGCGTTTGGCAGCCCAAGCAGCTACACATGGCAAGGGATTTCGTACACGCCGAACGGCGGCACGAGCGGCACCTTCCTGACAGGGTGGAGCCTGAACACGTATTCGCCGTATCCGACGGTGACTTACACGCCGAGCGCCACCGCCACTATGACAATCACGCCGAGCCGAACGCCTTCGCTCACGCCAAGTGTGACCAGCTCACCGACCTTGACGCGCACCTCGTCGCCAACAGGGACGAGTACGCCAGTGCCCTCTCAACCAGAAACCATCGGCATCTTCCGACAGAGCAACTCGACGTTCTACATGCGCAACAGCAATACGACGGGATTCGCGGATAGCCAGCTCAGTTTTGGCTCATCGAACGACTTCCCAATCGTGGGCGACTGGAATGGCGACGGGATCGACACCGCAGGCGTGTACCGACCATCGACGGGACAATTCTTCCTGACCAACAGCACCTTCGATCCGGCGCTGCTGAGTTATTCGTTCGTGCTTGGTAGTCCCGGCGATCAACCCATCGTGGGCGACTGGGACGGCGATGGCAGAGATGGCGTTGGCGTGTTCCGCCCGACGAACGGCCTGATCTATCTGAAGAACAATCTGACGACGGGCTTCGCAGACTTCACAATGGTGCTCGGCAGTCCGGGTGATGTGGGCATTGCGGGCGACTGGAACGGCGACGGGAAGGACAGCCCCGGCGTATACCGTCCAAGCAACCAGCAGTTCTACCTGACCAACAGCATCTGCAACTGCTCCGTGTTCGCGGATGCGCAGCTCGGGTTGGGCATCGCGGGCGATACGCCATTCGTCGGCGACTGGGACGGCGACGGGAAGTCGGGCATCGGCGTGTACCGCCAATCGAACGGCTTGACGTACATCAAGAATGCGCTGACGACGGGCTTCGCGGACGCGTCGTTCGTGTTCGGCAGCGCGAGTGACTATCCGTTGGCGGGCTACTGGGTGCGCGTTGGATCGCCGTCCGGTGTGGAGCCTGCGCCGACGTTCCAACCCGCGAAATAGGGCGACACACTCGTTATCAGTACGACTAGCAAGGGCGCGGATCGGCAACGGTGCGCGCTCTTTGTTTGGGCGGGAGATGGGCAAATGATCCCTCGAATGATCCCGTTGGCTGGTCAAAGCGGGATCATGGCGGAAGGTTGATGGGGGTTGCCAACCTGAAACCCGGCGCTGTGGCACCGGGCTGAAATTAGGGTGGTTATGGGGTGAAGGTCTGATCAATATCCGTTATGTCCCATCGTAAAACGACGACTCAGGATTGGGTATGCAGCAGCGGTTCGGGCGTCGGCGCGGGTGCTGGAACGGTGGTTGGCGTCGGCGCGGGATCGGGTGCTGTTTCATCATCGTCGGGCGAGAGGTCGAGATCGGCAAATAGTTCTTCAAGCTGTGACTGCTGATCGCGCGCTTCGGTGTACTGATCTTTGCGATTGAGTCCGCCATCCACGTGCTGGTGTACCCATTTGAGCAGATCGAGCCACTCTTTAGCGGTCAGTTGCAACTGTGTGCCGGAATCGAGTTCAAGTTTGCCCGTGCGCAAGGCTCTCCAGACGAGCGAGGCGACGGCGGTACGGTTCTCGCGCTCGGCAACGGATTCCGCGCCGATCTCGCGGAGGGCGGTTGCCAGCGGACGGGTGCGCATGGGTGGGCGACCATTGGGGTTGCCGGACTTTCCAGTGCGCCATGAGGTGGCGGTTTGTGCCATTAAGACTCTCCTTTAGCTATTTCGATTGTCAATTTGCCTGTTTTGCCTGATATAACAGGCAAAAACAGACACTTGATGATTTTCTGCTCAGTTGACCCTTCGTGAACCTAGCGGATCAGGCAAATAACAGGCCGTAACAGGCAAAAACAGGCAAATCGAAGGGCGGCAAACGGTGTGTAATTTGTAGACTGACTAGACTGACTAAAGGTGGACTAGTTCGTGATGATGTAGACGCGAAAACGATTGAACGTCAAGAGGTGACGACGTCAATCCCGATAGCGAGAAATCGCATGTTTCACATTGTACATCAACTTGTTCGAAAATCCAGTTATAGGTTCGCTTGAGTCTGGTTATAACATTCAAACATTTGTTTCGTTTGAATGAGGATGAATTGGGTGGCAGTTTTGCAGAGAGGATTGACGGTACAAGGAACTCTCGATTCCATCACAAACCCTACGAAGTGCCCAATGACAAGTTTTGCCGATTAAAATGATAGATGTAAGTTGTTCGGAAAGTTATGGGGTTGATGGAGCATTGGCATTTTGATCCGTCATGTACAATCTCGCGCCTTATTAGTGCTTGCTTTCGTTTTTAGCGGTTTCGCAATTGCAATATTCAATCAGCCGTCCGCCACCGCACAGGGCGATCCGCTGTATCCGTGCGGCACACAAATGCGACGCGTGTCGGTGGGGCTAAATGGGGAACAGACACAAGGTGATGTCGGTGAACAATACTCATCGGTGAGTGGTGATGGTCGATTCGTGGCATTTGACACGGGAACCGGGCTTATCGCCAGCGATACCAATAACAATTATGATGTGTATGTACTTGATTGTACTGCAAATATGCTTACACGGGCGTCTGTTTCTTCCAACGATGACCAGACAAATAGTTATTGGTCAGGCATTAATGATATTAGTCCAGATGGACGCTATGTAATATTTCGTAGTCAGGCCAGCAATTTAGTGAATGGTGATACCAACGGCGCAGATGACAGTTTCGTGCGAGATCGCCAACTAGGGATAACGCAACGTATTTCCGTTGGTTCGAATGGCGTACAAGCAAACGCTGGCGGGTTTCCGACATCGCAAAGCATTAGCGACGATGGCACTATCGTGACGTTTGACTCGGCTTCGAATAATCTTGTCAGCAATGACATGAATAATTCAATGGATGTTTTTGTTCGTTATCTCTCAACAGATACGACGGAACTCATATCACAGAACTCATCAGGCGGACAAGGTGACAGAGGATCTGACATGTCGCGCTTGAGTGGCAACGGGCATTACGTTTGCTTCATGTCTTGGGTGACAAATCTTGTCAACGACGATATCAATGACGCGCCCGATATTTTCCGTGTTGATTTAGTCACGGAACAAGTGGACATTATCTCAATCAATTCGTCAGGAGAACGTGCGAATGGAGGATCATACAATTGCGCCGTCAATGCCGATGGAAGCGTAATCGCATTCTCCTCCTACGCCACGAATCTTGTCGCTGGAGATACAAATTCGCAACCAGATGTATTCGTCCGCAATGTAAATACACAACAAACGAGCCTCATATCCGTTAATTCGCAAGGCCAACACGCCAATCGTGGAAGCAGTGTTTCCGCCATCAGCGCGGATGGACGTTATATCGTGTTTGACTCGGGTGCGACTAACCTCGTGTCGGCTGATAACAATGGTGCAACGGACATTTTTGTACACGATATGGTGACAAGTCAAACAGCGGCTGTGGCTGTAAATCCACTCGGTCAAACTGGCAATGGAATTTCTTGGACAGCCGATATTAGTGATAATGGGCGATATATCTCGTTCGTTTCTTTTGCTTCCGATCTAGTCGCAGACGATACGAACAACAGTTGGGATACGTTCATCGTGCCCAATCCACTGTTTGCAACCGCAGACGCGACTCCCACCGCGACGCCATCAGTAACGCCGAGTGCGACACTGTCGCTCACGCCGACGGTAACAGCCTCACCTACGCCGACGGCGACGAGCACCGGAACCGTGACGCATCCTGACACGATTGGCATTTTCCGACCATCGACTTCAACGTTTTATCTGCGCAACAGCAATACGACGGGATTTGCAGACAGTCAAATCACCTTCGGAGCGTCCAACTATTTCCCGATCACGGGCGACTGGAACGGCGACGGGATCGATACGCCGGGGGTGTACAAGCCAACGACAGGACAGTTTTATTTGACCAACAGCACGGCGAATCCAGCCGCATTGAGCTATTCATTCGTGCTGGGCAGTCCGGGCGATCAACCGATCGTGGGTGACTGGGATGGCAATGGCACCGATGGCGTCGGGGTGTTCCGTCCAAGCAACGGGTTGATCTACTTGAAGAACAGCCTGACAACTGGATTCGCAGATTTCACGATGGTACTCGGTATTCCGGGGGATGTCGGGATCGCGGGCGACTGGAATGGCGACGGGAAAGACAGCCCGGGCGTGTACAGACCGAGCAATCAGCAGTTTTATCTGACGAACAGCATCTGCAACTGCTCCGTGTTCGCGGATGCGCAAGTCGGGTTGGGCATCGCGGGCGATACGCCGTTCGTGGGCGACTGGGATGGCGACGGCAGATCGGGAATCGGCGTGTACCGCCAATCGAACGGCTTGACGTACATCAAGAATGCGCTGACGACGGGCTTCGCGGACGCGTCCTTCGTGTTCGGCAGCGCGAGTGACTATCCGCTGGCTGGCTACTGGGTGCGCGTCGGATCGCCTTCCGGCATGGAGCCTGCGCCGACCTTCCAACCCGCCAAATAGAGCGACACGTTCGTTATCAGTACAACAAGCAAGGGCGCGGATCGGCAACGGTGCGCGCTCTTTGTTTGGGCGGGAGATGGGCAAGCGATCCCAGTAATGATCCAGTGTTGAGCAGGGACGGGATCATTGTGGTTGGTGGATACATGCGGCGTTGGTGGTTGGCAACCTAAGACCTAGCGCAGATGTGCCGAACGGAATCTAGGAAGGTGAACTAGTGAAGGACTGGTCAGCATCGGCCATGCCAACGGGGAGTAGCACCATAACACCATCGTAGTCAGATGGTCGTCCAACTTGGTTTCATCCACCAACAATATCAGCAGCCGTTTCTCGACATACTGAGGCAAGACAAACTTGCTCTATGCTTGAGACCAAACCTAGTAATTGATGGGTTCGTTTGCCAGCCAGTGTTCCAATCGGCGTTGGACTGTCATGACGGTAACCGCCGCGCTAATTTCTCGGCAACCTAACCCGCTACACATATGCGTACCAGCATCCTAACTGACTAAAAATCATCCCTATCTGCGCGCTCTATTAGTACTTCTCCATTAAACTTGTCGGAGCATGAATCATTTGTTGAGGAGGGATTTTGTTAGATGCTGCGTTTCAGGGAGCATTCACAACGGCGGCACGGCTACAATCGCCGTTGGGTTCCACGTAATCCGCGCTCACCCATCCATTGCCGCCATTGATACGTTTGACCTGATACCATGTGGTGGCTTCATTACGCCCGATCACGTTGAGCACTTCCCCGACGCCGAGCTTCGTCAAAACGTTGTAGTTGGTGCTTGGCCCTGCCCGCAGATTGAGGTTGTTGACGCGGACGCTGGCAGTACAGACCGCGCCTGTTGAGACGCCCGTCGTTGGATCAAGGGCGTTGGGGTTATCGAGATCGTTGACACTGGTGACAATCGTAAGCGTGAGTGTCGCGGATGGGCTGACTACACTGCGGCGGAAGGCGACCACTTCCAAGGTGATGGTGCCGGTGCTGCTAGGTTTATAGGTCAGCAAGGCCGTGAAGTCGGTACTTGGATCGGGCGATGACTGCGAGACGACGATGCGCCCCGATTCGCGCATCTCAACACGCGTCACGCCGAGGCTATCCGTCGCGTGGACACGGACATCGACTTTGCCGCCGACGTAGGACTGCGATCCATTGGCGGGAGCTTCGATGACGATGGTGGGCGTCGTGCCGTCATCGGACTGACCACTCGATTGTGTAGACGATGGTGAACCGGAATCGCCTGTGCTCGGTAGATTGCAGGCCAGCGATGCGAGTGAGAGTAGTATGAGGACGATCCAGCCACGTCGCATCGGGACGATTCCTTTTCCTGAATGCCCGACGCTGAAGCATCGGGCTTACTTTACGAAGCCTCTGGCGAGGCTAAAAACCAGTGATGCTATTAAACCTCAGATTTAGAAAGCGTAGCTATGTCGATTGTTAATCGACTACCACGCATCTGTTACGCTTACAGTGCCGAGAGCTGAATGATCTCGTTGGGCTTGGGTTGGTCGCCGCTGCCGGGTAGACGGCCTTGCATCGACCACGGGCCAGTCCAAATGATTTCCACGTCCACGACCTCACCGCGCCGATCACGGCTGGCATCCTCGAAGAAGACGATCTTGTTTTGCGGTGTGCGTCCGCGCCATTTGCCGCCCTGTAATTCTTCGACCAGCACCGGAGTCTGAGTACCAAGCCGCCGCGCATTAATCTCGGCGTTGATCTCGGCCTGAGCGCGATCAATCTCGCGGAAGCGGCGTTCCTTCTCCTCGTCCGAGACATCATCGGGCATGGTGCGGGCGCTGACGGTCTGCGGACGCGGGCTGTACTTGGCAAGATGGACTTTATCCAGCTTGAGGTCTTTCAACATGGTGAGAGTCTGCTCAAACTGTGGTTCGGTTTCGCCGGGGAAGCCCACGATAATATCTGTGTGGATCGCCACATCGGGGACGCGCGCACGAATCCGCTCGATCAGTTGGCGGTACTGCTCCTGCGTGTAGCCGCGCTTCATACGGCGCAGCACTTCATCGTCCCCCGCCTGCGCCGGAACTTCGATCTGCGGCATGAGGTGAGGCAGTTCAGCGACGGTATCGAGGATTTTGTCGGTCATCCAGTTGGGGTGACTGGTCAAGAAGCGGATGCGCTGGATGCCTTCTTTGACACCTTCGTCATGCACGATCCGAAGCAGATCGCCAAGATCGGGGCCGTCGGGGATGTCCTTGCCATAGCGATCCACGATCTGACCGAGCAAAGTGACTTCGCGAACACCCTGCCGCGCCAAGCTGCGGACTTCCGCCACGATCTCGCCTACGCTGCGGCTGCGTTCGACGCCGCGCCGGAACGGGATGATGCAGAAGGTACAGGCGTGGGAACAACCATAAACGACTGGCACGTGAGCGGTGATCAGGTTGCCACGTTCGTGCGAAGGCAGCACTAGAGCGTCTTCATCCTGAATGGCATCACGCATGGCGCGCGACTCAGCTTCGGCGGCGAGGGCTTCATATTCATCACCTTTGCTGCGCAAAAAGTCCACCATCGGCAGCGGCTCGGAGGGCGACATGAAAACATCCACGAAGGGCAGTTTCTTGCGCAGTGGCAGCGGATCGCGCACGCCAACCATGCAGCCCATCACGCCGACTACTTTGTCGGGATATTTCTCTTTGATCGGGCGGAGCGAGTAGATGCGCCCCATGCCTTTATCTTCGGCACTCTGACGGACGACGCAGGTGTTGACGACCAAGACATCGGCCTGTTCGGGGTCTTCCGCCGCACTGAGTCCCATCTTTTCCAATTCACTCGCCAGCCGCTGCGAATCCGACACATTCATCTGGCATCCGAGAGTCCAAATATGATACGACTTGCTCATTATGCGCCTCTTCTCTCCTGCCCGCATGAACGTTGTTGAAAGTTGGAGCAGTAACAATAAACTTGATTGAGATTAGCGAAATTATCTCAGGTAAGCGGGTGAAACTCAAGCCCTCGCGATGATACAAGCAAGGTTACAAGTACAAAAGAGGTGTTGACCGCGAAATTTTACGGACGGATCAGTCAAGATGGCATATAATGCAAGGGGAGTCTGCTTTATCAAGATTGTTCCTCATAGCTTATTATGACCTCAATTTTCGTCTCTTACAGTCGCAAAGATATTCAGTTCGCGCAACAGTTAGCCAACGATCTGCGCCAGCGCAACATCAACGTGTGGATCGACGTAGAAGGCATCCAAACGGGCACCAATTGGAGCAACACGATTCAGCGTGCTCTTGATGAATGTGAGGCGATGCTGCTCATTTTGTCGCCCGATTCGAGCGCATCCTCCAACGTGGATAACGAATGGCAATATTATTTCGACCAGCAGAAGCCGATCATTCCGATTTTGCACCGCCAAACCAAGATTCATTTCCAGCTTAACCGCCTGCAACGGATCGATTTTCAGGATCAGCCGTATGAAGCCGCGTTTGAGCAATTGGAGAATGAGTTGGTGCGTAAGGGGTTGATGCTTGCGCCGCCCGCCGTCCCTGAGCATGAAGTTGATGCGACTCCAAGCGTGCAGAGTACTAATTTTGCGGTGTTGAGTACGCTGCTAGGACATACGAATTACGTCTATGCCGTGCGTTACAGCCCAAATGGACGACAGCTTATTTCGTGCAGCCAAGACAAGACGATCTGCATCTGGGATGTCGCCAGTGGCACGCTGCTGAATACGCTCAAAGGGCATACGCTGAACATTAACAGCATCGATTACAGCCCTGATGGCAGCCGGATCGTGTCTGGCAGCCACGATAACACGATCCGCGTGTGGGAGGCGGCGAGTGGCAAGCAGATCACGTCGTTCAAAGGACACGCGTATATCGTTAGCAGTGTGGCGTGTAGTCCCGACGGCACGTTGATCGCGTCGGGCGGGGATGATTCGACGGTGCGACTGTGGGACGCGGCGACGTTCAAATGGCGCGGAACGCTGGTCGGGCATACGAATTTTGTGTACAGCATCGGTTTTAGTCCTGATGGCACACAGATTGTGTCAGGCGGCCCCGATGACAGCGTGCGCATGTGGGATGTGCAGGGCAAAAAGTTACTGGCGACGCTGGAGGGTCACAACGGGACTGTGAATAAGGTCACATTCAGTCCTGACGGCACGCTGATCGCATCTAGCAGCAAAGATCGGACGATACGGCTATGGGACGCCGCAGACGGGGCGGTGATCCATGTGCTGAAAGGCCATACGGGCGCGGTACACAGCGTGGCATGGAGTCCTGATGGCAGGTATCTGGTATCGGCGGGCGGCGATAAGGACGTGCGCTTGTGGGATGCGGCCAGCGGAAGCGTGCTGAAAATCTTGAAGGGACATACGAGCGAGGTCAGCGCGGTTGACTATCATCCGAACGGCACGCAGTTTGCGTCCGGCGATCTGGGCGGCGTGATCCGCGTGTGGGCGATGGTGCGCGAGTGATACGTTCCCCCGACGCTTTGACACGCAGCACTGACAACGGATAAATAATAGCGACATAGAAGCTATTTATAACAACGAACCCGTTGCATCACAGAAGGTGTGAGATGACCTTACGACGACGGTTGCTCCTCACTATTTCCACGTTGATTCTCATGTTCAGCGTCGTGTTGGTAAAGATCACTGCTACCGATGAACGACCCTTTATCGAGTTGAGCCGACCTGATCGTGGCAAGGTGTTCGCCATCGCGTGGAGTCCTGATGGGCAGTACATCGCGGTGGGGACGGAGCAAGGGTTGTGGATTTACACCGACACGTTCAAGGATGTGACGCACGCAGAGGATGCACCGATCCATGCGCTGGCGTGGAGTCCTGACGGGAAAACCATCGCGGCGGGGTATTTCGGAGTACAGTCGGAGCGTGAGGAACCAGATCGAGTAACGCATCTGATTAAAGGTGGAGGATTGCGGTTATGGTCAGTGCGCGGGGCTGGTATACGCATCACGTTGACGGCGGGCATAACCTTACTCCAAAATGGATCTGTATACAGTGTACGTTTTAGCGACGATGGAAGCAAGCTGGCATTGCTGGCGGAAAATGCACAGCTTCTTTACTCCGACGGTATTATGGGCCGAGACAGAGTTCGGATTTATGCAGTTAATTCCAACAACATCATCTATGATGCGCTCACTGATCGGACTGATAGCATCCAAGATAATAGGGTTACGCACGGTACAAATGGGCTGGACTGGAATAACAACCAACTAGCCATCATGCGCAAGTTCAATGAGAAAGACCGCCAGCACTTTTCAATTTTAGTTTCGGATGGAGATAGCTTTAGGCCACAGTCCAGCTATATTGACAGTGAATCCTTTTGGGCGACACTGACAGCCATTGGATGGAATGACGACGGCACTCAATTAGCAGTTAGCGCCATTCCAAGTGATAACCCTAATACAAGTGGCGGCATTAATCTGTGTGACCGCGATGAGAGCAACGGTGCGGCGTGCGTTTATCTCCCGGTGATCAATCATGGAATCGGAATCGCTCAAAGTGTGCCGACATTGGCGTGGTGTCCACGCAGTTCGTTGTTGGCGTACAGCGAAGGTACAGTGATTCATTTGTGGGATGCGGCGACACAACTGCCTATTGCGGATTTGGATGCAGCATATAACACCGTAACAATGTTGGCATGGAAGCCGGATGCCTCAGCACTGTTGAGCGCAGGTTCTGATTACATTGTGCGGCTGTGGACGCGGTTTGACACCTACCAGACACCTGATCCCAAACCCTTCAAAAGTGTCAGTTTGTCTCTTCTACGCTCTCAGGAAACGCCTAGTCCAGATGGACAATGGATCGCAAAGGTAGATCAATCAGCTACCGACACTCTTAACGTCACTGTGAGCAACAATCAAAACGGTAGGAAATGGACAATTTCCAGTCAATCTAACGTTCCTCAACATGACTCTGTAGGAGTTAGTTGGAGTCCTGATAGCACAATACTGGTCACTTCTACTAGTAACTTGGCGAACCTCAGTTGTGGCTTTCCTTCTGAAGAACACGTTCAATTTTGGTCAGTGAAAACTGGCACTTTGTTGGTTGATTTGGGACAAATCATAAATCTGAGTTGGCGAGATGATGGTAAGGTCGCTGCTGTTGGAAGATTAGCCGGATTTAGAGGGATTATGATTGAGGTGCGGGAAACATCTAGTGGAAAGATTTTGCAAACATCCGCGCCGAGTTACGAATGGGGTGCAGATCTCTGGGCAAATACCTTTGATAATTACTTTGCGGTGTCTGCATGGTCGCCAGATGGTCGGTTGGTGGCAGTTAGTGCTTACATCGGGTGTGGAATGGGAGGGCCTGCGTCCGTTATCTTGTGGGACACACAGCAAAATGATATTGCAGGAGAACTGCGGACGTATCGCACATCGTGGGGCGGTAGTGGTAATGGAGCAGGCATTAGCGCATGGAGTCCCAATGGGAAATTAGTTGCAGTTGTAGGATTTGATGATTTTTACCTTTATAGGATGGACTGGGAAGGGGAACATCTCTCAACGCGAATTATCTGGCAGCCTACCGAATTACGCAATTTTGATTGGTCGGGCAGCGTATTTAGCCCAGATAGTCGATACTTTTTCTATGCGAGTGTGATAATTGATACAAATACAACTTGGCCCGTATTCAAGTTTCGTAACCACGGCTACTATGATTATTACCGATGGGAGGGCGATATGCTCATCGGCGTTAGAAAGAGCGATGAGACGACACATGGCGCAGAGGTCTACTTCCGCACCAGCGATTTTCTGCCGCAGTGAAGCCACTATTGGGCGATGATATCAGCAAAGTTGACGATGCTTAGATGTCGCTGATGTGCGACACTTGCCGCCACAAGGACAAGGAAATAAAACATCGTTGAATACACTCAAATGGTTGCAACTGAATCATCTGGCGGATAGCGCGCTGCCGATTGGATCGTCGGCGCATTCGTTTGGGCTTGAGTCGCTGGTGGCGGATGGCAAGTTGGACGGGCCGAGGTTGACTAGCACGTTTCGGGCGCTACTGGCGGAGATGGCAGGCGGTGACGGCTATTTTTGTCGGGCGGGCTATGCGTGCGGGCAAACGATGGAAAACGATTTGGAGCGATGGTTAGTTCTTAATGCGCAGATCGATGCCTTTAAAATGGCGCGCGAAACGCGGCAAGCAAGCGTCGCGTTAGGGCGGCGGTTTATGCTGTTGGCGGCGGGGTTCGAGGAGTTGGGGTGGCTAGAAACATGGGTGAATCGCGCTAAGAGTGAGCAGATCGGGACGCATCACAGCGCGGCATTCGGATTGGTGGGCGCGCGGTTGGGATTGCCCGCTGAAGAGGTGATCGCGGCGTATTTGCAGCAGGCCGTCGTTGGGTTGATACAGGCGTGCCAGAAGATCATGCCGTTGGGACAGGCGCGCGCGAGTCAACTGCTGTGGGCGATCAAACCCGCGATTGTAGACGCGGCGGCCTATTCAGCTAATTTGCGAGAACCCTGCGCGTTCAGTCCGCTGCTCGATCTGGCCTCGATGCGGCATCCGCACCTCACCACGCGACTATTCATCAGTTAGGATGTCATGACGACCACGACACAGACTCAGGGAAAACTGCGCTTGGGATTCGGCACAAATGAGCAGGGGATCACACAACTGAGTGCGTATGAACATCGTCCGCCGTTGAAGGTGGTGCGGGCCTTTGATGCGGGCGATGGCGCGGCGCTGGTGCATTTGCATAATGTGTCGGGCGGGGTGCTGACAGCGGATCAGTTGGACGTTGAGGTATGTTTGGGCGAAGGTGCGCACGCGCAACTGACGACGACAGGCGCGACCCGCGTATATCGTAGTAAGCCAAATTCGCCCGCCGCCGTGCAGAATATGCATATTTCGCTCAACAGTCAGGCTTTATTAGAATATCTACCTGATCCGCTGATCCCATTCGCGGGGGCGAATTACCGTCAGGATACGCGCGTGGAGATGGCGGCAGGGGCGACATTATTCTGGTGGGAGATACTCGCGCCGGGGCGAGAAGCCTACGGCGAGCAGTTTGCCTACGAACGGCTGGTGCTGCGTACCGATATCCGCGCGGAGGGACGACCCATCGCGTTCGAGTCGGCGCAGGTGGAACCCGCCGTGAGTCCGGTCGGCGGCGGGGTGCGGTTGGGCGGCTACCGCTATCTGGCGACGTTTTATATTTGCCGCGTGGGTGAGACGGGATCGGTATGGTCGGAACTCGAAACGCGGCTGCATGAGGAATTGGCGCGTTTTCGCGAGAGAATGAAATTCAATGGGGCGTGACGGCGCTGGTTAGACATGGGCTGGTCGTCCGTGCGTTGAGTTTGGACTCGCGCAGCATCATGCCGGGGCTGATCGCGTGCTGGCGCGTGGCAAAACAGCGCCTGATCGGGGCAGACGCGAAGATACATATTCCGCGCAAAATCTACTAAGTTTTCGCTTGCAACACTGTGCAAGATAACTAATGCAAGCTGAGATCGACTTGGATAAGCTACCAATTCGACCATTTTTGCTTACCCAACTTTGATCTTTTGGAGGCTGCTTGTGCATTTAACGCCGCGTGAACAAGAAAAACTCCTAATCCATCTCGCCGCTGACGTCGCCCGCAAACGGCAAGCACGCGGCCTCAAACTTAATTATCCCGAAGCCATCGCCATCTTGAGCGCAGAAATTCTGGAAGCGGCGCGTGATGGCAAAAGCGTGGCGGAGATCATGTCGTGGGGCACGAGCATCCTGAAAGCCGAAGACGTGATGGATGGCGTGGCGGAGATGATCCACGATGTGCAGGTGGAGGCGACTTTCCCCGACGGCACGAAACTAGTCACCGTTCACGACCCGATCCGCACGACGGGCAAGGTGCGTCCGGGCGAGTATCTGATCGATGAAGATGCCGCGCCTATCATCGCTAACGCCAACCGCAGTACTGCCAACGTTTTGGTTGCCAACACAGGCGACCGCCCGATTCAAGTGGGCAGTCATTTCCATTTCTACGAAGTTAACGAAGCCCTCAAATTTCAGCGCGAAACAGCCTACGGGATGCGCCTGAACATTCCAGCGGGGTTAGCCGTGCGCTTTGAACCCGGCGAGGAGAAAGAGGTCGAATTGGTCGATCTGGGCGGGATGCGGATCGTGTACGGGCATCAAGGGTTGGTCAACGGCTCGTTGGATGATAGGGATTGACGTCGGTGACTCGCTTCTGGCACGCATAGGGGACATACAAGCATGACTCTCGAAATTTCACGCCGCATGTATGCGGATTTATACGGCCCGACGACAGGCGACCGTGTGCGCTTGGCGGATACGGAGTTGATCATCGAGGTGGAGAAAGACTTCACCACGTATGGCGACGAAATCACCTTCGGCGGTGGCAAGGTCATCCGCGATGGCATGGGGCAAAGCAGCGTCAAAACGCGCGGTGAGGCGAACGGCGCGCTCGATCTGGTGATCACCAACGCACTGATCATCGATCATTGGGGCATCGTCAAGGGGGACATCGGCATCAAGGATGGGCGCATTGTCAAGGTGGGCAAGGCTGGTAACCCGCATACGATGGATGGAGTTGATCCCGAACTGATCGTCGGCGCGAGTACCGAAGTGATCGCGGGGGAGCATTTGATCGTGACGGCGGGCGGAATCGACAGCCACATCCACTTCATCGCGCCGCAGCAAATTTACGAGGCGATGTCAAACGGGATCACGACGATGATCGGCGGCGGGACGGGGCCAGCGACGGGTACCAACGCGACGACCTGCACACCCGGCGCGTGGAACCTCGCGCGGATGCTGCAAGCGGCGGATGCATGGCCTATCAACATTGGGTTTCTCGGCAAAGGCAACGCAGGCACGGTCGATCCGTTGGACGAGCAAATTCTGGCTGGCGCGTGCGGGTTGAAGTTGCACGAGGACTGGGGAACGACGCCCGCCGCCATCGATGCTTGTCTGAAGGTCGCGGATGCTTTTGACGTGCAGGCCGCGATCCATACCGACACGATCAACGAAGCGGGGTTTGTGGAGACGACTATCGCCGCCATCGGTGGACGCACGATCCACACGTATCACACCGAAGGCGCAGGCGGC
Organism: Anaerolineae bacterium; assembly: GCA_019637615.1. Lineage (GTDB taxonomy): Bacteria > Chloroflexota > Anaerolineae > Aggregatilineales > UBA2796 > JAHBVK01. The sequence goes on from JAHBVJ010000025.1 coordinate 102,769, forward strand.
GGTCATGCGCCGGATATCATCCGCATCGCGGCGCTGGCGAATATCCTGCCGTCGTCCACTAACCCGACGCGCCCCTACACGGTGAACACCATCGCGGAGCATCTCGATATGCTGATGGTGTGCCATCATTTGAATTCGCAGGTGCCAGAAGATGTGGCCTTCGCGGAAAGCCGCATCCGCGCGGAAACCATCGCCGCTGAAGATATTTTGCACGATCTCGGCGTGTTCAGCATGATTTCGAGCGACTCGCAGGCGATGGGACGTGTTGGCGAAGTGGTGACACGCACATGGCAGACGGCGCACAAAATGAAGACACAGCGGGGCGCACTGCCACAAGACACCAGCCGTAACGACAATTTCCGCGTCAAGCGTTATGTCGCCAAATACACCATCAACCCCGCCATCGCGCATGGGATGGCACACGAGATCGGCTCCATCGAACCGGGCAAGTTGGCGGATCTGGTGCTGTGGAAACCGTCGATGTTCGGGACGAAGCCGGAAATGATCGTCAAGGGCGGCTTCATCGCGTGGAGCGTGATGGGTGACGCGAATGCTTCGATCCCGACGCCGCAGCCCGTGCTATACCGCCCAATGTTTGGCTCGTTCGCAGGCGCAACAGGCGCGACCAGCCTAACGTTCATGTCTAAAGCGGCGGTTGAGGCTGGTGTTGCTTCGCAGTTGGGGTTAAGCAAAATTCCCGCCGCCGTGAGCAACTGCCGCGCGATTGGCAAAGCCGATATGATCCACAATAACGCGATGCCGAGCATCGACGTTGACCCCGAAACCTACGACGTGCGCGCCGACGGTGAACTGCTGACCTGCGATCCCGCAGACAAGCTGCCAATGGCACAGCGCTACTTCTTATTCTAGGAGAATCGATTGTGACGGAACAGCATCACACGCACGAGCATGACCACGATACCCACGATCATGTGCATCGCGCCTTTCGCGTCGGGATCGCGGGGCCAGTGGGCAGCGGCAAAACGGCGCTGGTCAACAAGCTGTGCGAAAAAATGTGGCCTGACGTGAATCTGGCGGTGGTCACGAATGACATCTATACCAAAGAAGATGCCGAGTTCTTGCTGCGTCAGGGCACGCTGCCACAGGAGCGCGTGCGCGGTGTGGAGACGGGCGGTTGCCCACATTCCGCGATCCGTGACGATGTGTCGATGAACCTTGAGGCGGTAGCTGATCTTGAGGAGAGCATTCACGGGTTGGAACTGCTGCTGCTGGAAAGCGGCGGCGACAACCTCGCGGCGTCGTTCAGCCCTGAATTGGTGGACGTGTGGATTTATGTGATCGATGTATCAGGCGGCGACAAAATCCCGCGCAAAGGTGGCCCCGGAATCATCCGATCTGACTTCCTTGTAATCAACAAGATCGACCTCGCGCCGCTGGTGGGAGCGTCGCTGGAAGTGATGGATCGCGATACGCGCAAGCAGCGCCAAGCCGAGAAACCATTCGTGTTCAGCAATATGAAAGACGAGACGGGCTTGCAGACGGTCGTCGCGTGGATCAAAGCGCAGATGGCGAACCCCATGCGACGCGATCTGTACGAGATCGAAGGGTATGAGCCAAGCGGTGACCATCACCATCATTGAAATTTGATAGCAATGTTATCATGAGAGCAGATCATGATATCTGCTCTCATTAGCTATGCAAAGCGTATTTCACTGCGTATTTCACGCGATCACAACTTATCATTTAGTCGTAAGTGACCAGACACACCAAACTGAGAATTGCTAATTTTAATCTCATTCAGATGGAGCTTGAGCTAATTTGTTGAATGGTGAGTTTAAGGCAAAAGTGAGATATTTCTCACAATTTTGACATCGGACGGTGAATCTATCCGCTGAATAAATGATTCTAGCGTTATTTGGGGCATCTTTTACAACGAAAGGTTCGACAAATACCTCCTGTTTGACATTGCATGATGGGCAAGTTACCGAGATCGACAACTCATTCTGGTCTATTATTCGAGGGTCGGTATCAAGTCTAGAAGGAGTGACCTTATCGTGAAACCCATACCTTTCAGAAATGGATAATACTAATTCGGAATACCATCGAGGCGCTTTTGGTGAAATAACCACTTTTTGGATGAGATGATTCAAGTTAACTGGGATATATAATCCATTGTATTTGTAAAGCTGCTCTAAAGGGGCAATCATCACGGCTCGCAATTCGGTTTCATACTGATAACTTTTCCGTTTCCATAGTACGGCGTTTAGACCGTTGAATCCTGCTGGTTCCGGAATAGGATCTTCTTCAGAAAGATAGTGAACCTTACCAATGTTAACGTCGTAGTCATTGCTAAAACTGCTTTTGAGGTAGTTGAATGTGGACTGGATTGCAATGCCAGGGTTGTTTTTTAAATAGACCTCCCACATTGCGACAGATTCTATTTCGTTCATATGCCAGCAATTAATTGTCAAAAATTTACCGAACGTGCGCAAAAGTTCAGAACCTATACTGTGAACAGACAATGAATTTTCTTTACTTGCCGCTATTGTCGCCTCATTATAGGTGCCTTCATGTTCATCCATTTTCCGCAGAACGCTTACTGTAGAGAAAAACAACGCATTTTTCTCTAATAGAGATACGTACTTTGTGAAATCCATATAATGCCAGATGGTTGTGTTTTCATCAGGCTGTATAAAACTTGGATGATCTACTGCCATTTTGTCCCCACTTCTTGTTATATACACATATAGTACGCATTTATATCTACTTCGATGCTGTACAGACAAGCAAGTCAATCGATGTTTCAACTGCGAGGCGTTTACATACGAGTAAGTTCAGTTTGTTTTGTGAACTTCCCATGCACTACGGTAAACTACACAATAATAAAGCTTTGATTCGGGAGTTGAAGATGGCGATTAAAATTACTTGGTTTGGTCATTCAGGATTCTCGCTCGACATCAATGGCACAACAGTATTGGTCGATCCATTTTTGACGGGTAATCCTTTAGCCCCTGTCGATCCGAACGAACTGGCTGCCGATTACATCCTGCTGACACATGCGCATGGCGACCATTTAGGCGATACGGAAGCGATTGCGAAGCGCACAGGCGCAACGGTGATCGCTACCGCAGAAATCTCATACTGGGCGCAACGCAAAGGGCTGAAGGCACACGGTCAGAACACGGGCGGTGGCTATCAACATCCCTTTGGTCATGTCAAGTTGGTGCGCGCCGATCACAGCTCGTCATTCCCAGATGGCACGTATGCCGGACAACCGAACGGGATCGTGCTGACAACGGATGGCAAGCGGCTGTACTTCGCTGGCGATACCGCGCTGTATACCGACATGCGGTTGGTCGGCAATCTGGGGATCGATGTGGCATTCTTGCCGATTGGCGACAACTTCACGATGGGGCCAGCCGATTCGATTGAGGCGATCAAGCTGATCCGTCCAAAGATCGCGTTCCCGATCCACTACAACACGTTTGACGTGATCGCACAGGATGCTTCCGCATGGGCGCAGCAAGTGCAGAATGAAACTGATGCGCGGGCTATCATCGTTGATCCGGGTGGCGACTTCACGCTTGATTAAGAGCAGACGATTCACAAGCTCCTTACTTGCATCAATTCGTATGGGCGGCTATTTGGTCGCCCTGCTCATTTTTACCCTCGAATAACGCTTCGCCCTTGAATTCTCTACTTGACGCTAGACGAGAACACCACCCGACTGATAAAATACACTGTCCGGTTGTCCATTAGTTCAATGGTGAGATCAGTATGAAACGTCCTCTGATCGGGTTGGTGGGTGGTTTATACGAAGCACGCGATACAGCCCCTGTGTATGGGATGTTGGCGTCGTACTTCAAGGCGCTCTCGGAAGCCGGAGCCGCGCCCTTCTTGATCGCGCCGAACGTGGACGAGGAAGCGCTACGGGCGATCTACGAGCGCTGTGATGGGATTCTGCTGGCTGGCGGGCCGGATGTGCATCCATCGCGTTACAACATGGGCGAAGATCACGTGCATATGCAGTGGGTAAACCCAGATCGCGACGCAGCGGAGATCAAGTATACGCAGTGGGCGGTGGACGAGGACAAACCCGTGCTGGCGATCTGCCGTGGTTATCAGGTGGCGAATGTGGCGCTCGGCGGGACGCTGTACCGTGACATCGCGACGGAATATCCCGGTCATAACGGGATCAAGCATGACCAATGGGGACGGGAGAAGCGTACCTTCCTCGCGCATGAGGTGACGCTGCAACAGGATTCCAAGCTGGCGAAGATTCTGGGCGAGATCGAAGTGCCCGTGAACAGCCTGCACCACCAAGCCCTGCGCGATATTGCGAAGCCGTTCACGGTGACAGCACACGCAACGGATGGACTGCCGGAAGCGGTGGAAATCCCGGATAAACGCTTCTTTGTCGGCGTGCAGTGGCATCCCGAAGAGCTGGTCAACACCAATGAGACGGCCTTCACGCAGCCGATGCGGCATTTATTCAGCGCGTTTGTCGAGTCGGCGGCAAACACAGCGGAGGGTTGATGTACATCTGGCAAGGGGAACGCGTCCGACTGCGGGCGGTCGAGCCTGAAGACTGGACGATCTACGCCGCATGGGGAGAAGATAGTCAGTCGGATCGTGAGACGGATATGTTGTATTTCCCGCGTTCGACGGAGACCAAACGGGACCATGTGGCGAAGCTGTCACAAACCATGCCAGAACAAGACGTATTTCGCTTCCAGATCGAGAGGCTGGATGGGCAGTTGGTAGGCACGCTCAATACCCATAGCTGCGATCCACGCGTGGGGGCGTTCAGTTATGGGCTAGGCATCGCGAAAGATCATCGGCGGCAGGGTTATGCATCCGAAGCGATCCGGTTGGTGCTGCGCTATTTTTTTAACGAACTGCGCTATCAAAAAGTGACGGTGCATGTTTATGATTTCAATGAGGGGTCGATCCGGTTGCATGAACGGCTCGGCTTTCAGCGTGAGGGCTGCTTACGGCGGTTGGGGTTCACCGATGGCAAGTATTTTGATGTGCTCGTGTATGGGTTATTGGTGGAGGAATTCCGCCATCAACCCTAACGCTCCCTTCCGCTACGATTTCCCTTCGACTCGTGCGTAGTCATGCTCTTATCGTTGACGACCCAATAGCGAATGGCTAGACTGTTTAACCTATGATTGACGAAGCAAAGATCTATGTAAAAAGCGGTGATGGTGGCCCCGGAATCGTCCACTTTCACCGAGAAAAATTTGTCTCGCGCGGTGGCCCCGATGGCGGCGACGGCGGCAGAGGCGGCAACGTGATTCTGGTTGCCAAACCGAACATCAATACGCTGATCGACTTCACGCACCAGCGGAAGTTCATCGCGGTGAGCGGCAAAACGGGCGGCCCGAATAATATGACGGGCGCAAGCGGTGATGATATTCGCATCAAAGTGCCTGTTGGGACGGTAGTCTACGACGAAGCGACGGGCGCGGTGATCGCTGACCTCGTGCGGCCTAACCAAGAAGTGATCGCCGCCAAGGGCGGGCGTGGCGGACGTGGCAACCCGCACTGGAAAAGCGCCTCGAATCAATCGCCACATATCGCGGAGAAAGGCTTCCCCGGTGAGGAGAAGCGGCTGCGCTTGGAACTCCGGCTGATCGCAGATGTGGGCATCGTGGGCATACCGAACGCGGGTAAATCGACGCTGCTCTCGGTAGTCAGCAACGCCAAACCGAAGATCGCGGCCTATCCATTCACAACGCTGGAGCCTAACCTTGGTGTGGTCATCGTCGGGGATCGCGATTTCGTGGTAGCAGACATCCCCGGTCTGGTCGAAGGGGCGCATATGGGCGTCGGGCTGGGGCACTCGTTCTTGCGGCATGTGCAACGCACGCGCGTCTTGATCCATTTGTTGGATGGTTCCAGCGAAAATCCGTTGGCAGATTTCAACCAGATCAATGCCGAGCTGGCGCTATTCGATGAGAAATTGGCACAGAAACCGCAGTTGGTGGTGCTGAACAAGATGGATTTGCCCGAAGCGCAAGAGAAATGGCCCGCGATTCAGGAGACTTTGCAAGGGCTGGGCTACGATACGCTGGAAATATCAGGGTTAGCACGGCTGAATACGCAAGAACTGATGAATCGCGTCGCGGCGTTGGTCGCTAACGCTCCGCAGCCTGAGACGGTGGTGGTTGAACAGCAACCCGTGTATAAGCTGGACGAGGCCGAGTTTGAATTCAGCGTGACCAAGCAAGCCGATGGCAGCTATCTGGTGCTGGGCGAGAATATCGAGCGCGCCGCCAAGATGACGTACTGGGAATTTGAAGAAGCGGTGGAACGCTTCCAACGCATCCTCGCCGCGACAGGCATCACGAAGGCACTGGAAGAAGCTGGCGTGCAAGTGGGCGATACCGTGTTCATCGGGGATCATGAATTGGAGTGGGCTGACTAATTGAGCGCTGCACCAATCCGTATCGGTGTGTTCGGCGGCACCTTCGATCCGCCCCATCTCGGTCATCTGCTGCTGGCGGAAAATGCCGCCGATGCGCTTGGTTTGACGCAAGTTCTGTTCACGCCCGCCGCCGATCCACCGCATAAGGAGGCGGAAGCTGTCTCGCCCGCGCCGCACCGCGTAAAGATGGTCGAGCTGGCGATTGAGGATAATCCGCGCTTCGCCCTCGCGCGGATCGACCTTGACCGCCCCGGCCCGCACTACACGGCGGATACGATGCGGTTGATGCAGCAGCTAAGGCCGGATGCCGACTTGTATTTCTTGATGGGCGGCGACGCCCTGCGCGATTTTCCCAAGTGGCACCAACCCGCTGATATTTTGCGCTATGCCCGTCTGGGAGTGATGCGCCGCCCCGGTGCCGTGATCGACCTGAGCAAGATCGAGGTGGTGATACCGGGCATCACGGATCACATTCGTTTTGTGGATGCGCCAGAGATCGGCATATCTGCCACCACCATCCGCGAACGGCTGCATGATGGGCAGTCGATCCGCTATCAGGTGACGGCAAAGGTCGAACGTTACATTATGGAGCATCATTTGTACCGGAATATTCCCTAGCGGACGCTGTAACGACAGTCGCTAGGATGCTGAGGAGTTTATATGCGCCGAACAGAGCAACACGATGGAATGGTAGTCTCGGATCGCATGATAGCTGGTTTTTCGCGGATTGGATTGGTGGCGGCGTTCATGTTGATCGCCGCTTTCGCGCTGGCAGGCTTGCCACCGAGCGCACACGCGCAGGGCAACAACACCCCGATCCCGCTGGTGACGATAGCCCCGCCGACACTGGTGCCGCCACCACCTTCGCCGGAACCAACTGCACTGCCCGCCGATTCGGCACTGGCGCGGATCAAGAACCGCGTCGGCTCGAACAACAAGCCGACCGTGATCGTCGGCATCCCCTACAACATCATGCCGTTCGCGCACATTACCGATACGGGCGCGGTGGAGGGCTTCGAGGCGGACATCGCCCGCGCTATCGTGGAAGATTGGGGCGCGGATGTGCAGTGGCAGCAAGTCACCTCCGCCAACGCCATGCAACTGCTCCTCAGCGGTCAGATCGATTTCCTGATCGGCAAACAGATGGTGACACGCAACGTGCAGAGCGAGATCGAATTCAGCACGCCGTATTTCGCCAATCGTCAGGTGGCTCTGGCGCTGGTCGATGCGCCGCAGCAGAACATCACCGATCTGGGCGGACAAACTGTCGGCGTGGTGATCGGGAGCCGGAGCGAAGAAGCGCTCACCACATGGGTCGAAGCCAACGGACAGCAGGTCAATGTCAACCGCTACCCAATGCTGGATGACGCGATCCGCGCACTAGCAGATAAGCAAATCGTGGCGCTGGTTGGCGACCGCTGGGAACTGGATCAGCGCGTGGGTGGCGGCAAAGTCGGCGGGATCAAGCTGCTCGGCGGCGCGTTCCGCATTGAGCCATACGGGATCGCCATCATCCGCCACGACGATTCGATGCGCACCTTGATCGAGCGCACACTACAGCGGCTGACCAAGAGCGACCGCCTGAACCAGATTTATGACCGCTGGTTCAACAAAAATGATTTGCTGCCCGAAGATAAGCTACTGCCGCGCGTATGGCTGAAATTGGAAGCCGATCAACGCGGGCTGGATGCCTTCGCCAACAATATTTTCCGCCCTGATCAATCGATCATTGAGCGAATCAAGAGCGGTCAGCCACTGCGGGTGGCGGGATTGGGATCGCCCGTGCTGCCATCGGGCGCGCAGTCGCCGTTGGAAGGCTTCAGCCGTGCGATGATCGAGGAAATGGCGCGGCGGTGGGGCGCAACGGTGAATTACCTGCCTGATTCGTATGGTCACGAGGTCGATCTGCTGGCGAGTGGTCAAGCAGATATTGGCGTCGGGCTGCCAGCGACATGGGACACGGTAGACCGGATCGATTACGCGGGAATCTACGCGCAAAGTGGCTACCGAATGATGGCGCGGGTGGGCAGCAGCGTGCAATCTTTCGCGGCGTTCAGCGAGGGGCGGCGCGAGATCGGCGTATTTGCCGATGATCCCAATGGGTTCGCGATTGCGACGGCGCTGGTCAAATCGGTCTACCCCGATTTTGTCGAGGGCAATTTGAAAGAAATCCGCCTCGGCAGCGAACAAGACGCCATCGACGCCGTGTTCAATAACAATGTGCGCGTATTCTTCGGGGATGCTTTCCGCTTGATCCCGATTGCTTCCGCCAACACTGCCAAAGTTTACCTGACGGATACGCTATACGATGCACGCCCGATCGGATTTGGCCTCCCGCGCAACGACACCGACTTCCGCGAGTTGATCGACGTGACGCTGCAAGAGATGGTCAAGGATGGCACGTATCAGCAGTTGTTCACGCAGACGTTCAACGTTGGTAACCCGCTGGCGGTGGTGCAGTGGCCCGGTACGCCGACCATGTTCGGGATCAAGACCACCAAGTAGATTAGTCGTAGTTTTTCACGCGCAAGGATGCACGAGTTCATGTCTGATCTAGCCCGCTACCAACCAACACCCTACGTCAAGATCACGCATCCGGCGTGGACGAAGAACGCCACCATCTACCAGATCAATACACGGCAGTTCACACATGAGGGCACGTTCCGCGCGGCGGAGGCACGCTTGCCGAGGCTGAAGGAACTGGGCGCGGTTATTCTGTGGCTGATGCCAATTCACAAGATCGGGCAGAAGAACCGCAAGGGTACGCTCGGCAGCCCGTACTCGGTGCAAGATTATTACAGCGTAAACCCTGAATTTGGCGATCTGGACGATCTGAAGCATTTCGTCAAGACCGCGCATGATTTGGGCATGTATGTGATCCTTGATTGGGTCGCCAATCATACGGCGTGGGATAACGTCCTCGTGGAGCAGCATCCCGAATGGTATGCGCGCGACTGGAAAGGCGATTTCCACCCGACGCCGTGGTGGGATTGGGAAGACATCATCGATCTGGATTATTCGCAGCCCGCCCTGCGCAAATACATGACGGACGCGCTGAAATATTGGGTATCCGAGGCCGATGTGGATGGCTACCGCTGTGATGTGGCGGGCTTTGTGCCAACTGATTTCTGGAATAACGCCCGTAAGGAACTGGACGCGATCAAACCCGTGTTCATGCTGGCGGAATGGGAGTCCAAAGACCTGCACGCGGAAGCCTTCGACATGACTTATGCGTGGAGCTGGCATGATACCGTGCATGAGCTGGTGATGGGCAAAGCCGACCTGACCAAGCTGTTCGTGTATTATTCGTGGAACGAAAAGTCGTACACGGCTGACTGCCTGCGGATGACCTTCGTGAGTAATCACGACAAGAACGCGTGGGAAGGCACGGAATTCGATCTGTTCGGGGATGGCTTGGAAGCCGCGATTGTGCTATCGGTGGTGGGCGAAGGGATGCCACTGATGTATAACGGTCAGGAAGCGGGTAACACTAAGCGCTTGGCTTTCTTCGAGCGCGATCCGATTGAATGGCAGGAGCACGCACTAGGTGATTTTTACAAGAACCTGTATGCGTTGAAGCGCAGCAACAGCGCGTTGTGGAATGGAAGTTGGGGCACGCGCATGATCCACGTGCCTAACACCGTGCCGACCCGCGTCCTGAGCTTCGTCCGCCGCAATGAACACGACAAGGTGTTCGCGGTGATCAATTTCTCCAGCCTGACGCAGACGGTGACGTTTCAAGACGCGCTGTATCACGGGACGTATACAGATTATTTCAGCGGCGCACGCGTTGAACTCGATGCGGCAACCGAGCTGACCATCGCGCCGTGGGGCTACCGCGTATTCGTAAAATAGAGCTTACACTTAGCTTTAGAAGGCGTGATTTTTGTCACGCCGTTTCAACAACCTGAGATGCTATCCTACACCGAGCGTGGATCAAAAGGATGGGCATCTGATGAAGACGAAATGGCTCCTTCTAACTGGTGTGCTGGCGGCGTTGGTGTACGTGGGGACGGTAATCCTCGGCGGCTTGCTGCGTCCCGATTACAGCCATCTGACGCAGCCGATCAGCGAGTTAACGGCAACCGGCGCGCCCAATAAGCTGCTGCTGGATGTTTTATTCCTCGCCTACAACGTGCTGGTTATCGCCTTCGGGATCGGTGTTTTTCAGCGTACGAGCAGCACTGGAACGGGCAAACTCAGCGGGATCGTAGCGGCAGTGTCGCTCATCATCACGGGTTTGTGTGGCGCGCTGCTGCAACTCTTTTTCTCTCAAGACCCCGGCGGCGCAAAAGCGGCAGAAACGACCACAGGCACGCTGCATATCGTCTTCGCGGGCATTGCCGCCCTGAGCAGCATGATCGCCATGCTGGCGGCGGCATGGTGGTTCCGCAAACAGCCTGAACTAAAGGCGTATGTCCCGTACACCGTCATTTCTTTCGTGATCATGCTAGTTTCCGGCGGCTTCGGCGCTGGCGCAGCCACCAGCGGATTTTCGTTGTTTGGCGTGGTCGAGCGCATTACAATTGGCACGCTGATCGTGTGGCTGTTCGTGATCTCGTTTCGGCTGTATAAGCTGGCTTCGATCGATGGGCATTCAACCACGCCAACGGGAGCACTGCGCGGCGCAGCGGGTGATTAGCCCCGCTTAACGCGCCGCTTCCAACGCTTCTGACCCCTCCGAGCCGTCCATCCCGTGCAGGAATTGACGGCGATACAGCCGTGCATAGACGCCGTTTTGTGCCAATAACTGATCGTGGTTGCCATCTTCCACCACACGCCCGCGCTGCAAGACGAGGATGCGATCTACCTCGCGGATGGTGCTTAGACGGTGCGCGATGATGATGCTGGTGCGGTTCTTCAAAACCTGTTCCAGACCCTTCTGGATCAGCGCTTCGGTCTCAGTGTCGATGTTACTGGTGGCTTCGTCCAGCACGAGAATGCCGTGCGGATTGTGCAGCAACGCCCGTGCCAGCGCTAACAACTGACGCTGCCCGTGCGAAAGATTCGCCGCACCGGGGAGCAGTTGATAGTCGTAGGTGCCGGGTAAACGCTCGATGAACGGGGCGGCGTTGGCGGTCTTGGCGGCGGCGATCATCTGCTCGCGCGAGATGGTTGGATCGAACAAGCGCAGGTTATCCGCCAACGTGCCGTTGAAGCAGTACGGTGACTGCGGCACGACCGTCACGTAATGGCGCAGATCAGCGATGGGCAGTTCGCGAATATCGACGCCATCGATCAGAATGCGCCCGCCACTCACATCATAAAAGCGAGAGAGCAAGCCCACGAGCGACGATTTGCCTGCGCCTGTCGGCCCCACAATCGCCACCGACTGCCCCGCTGGAATATGGACATCGATATCTTGCAAGACAGGCGTGCCCGGATTGTAACTGAATTGCAGGTGGTCAAACGTGACGCTACCCTTAAATTTCTGGATCGGGCTTGGCACGGCAGTCTCGGTGATGGTCGGCTCGATCTTGAGCATCCGCGCAATGCGTTCGCCAGCCGCCAACGCCTGCTGAATCTGCGCGATCTGTTCCGCGAGGTTGAGGATCGGGTCGAACGTGCGCTGCGTATACTGGATGAACGAGATCAACATGCCAAGCGTGACCCACTGTGCCAGCACGCCCGCGCCGCCGCCATATAACACGATGGCAAGCCCGATGGCGGTCAGCAGTTGCAGTGTCGCCGCATAATAGGTGTACTGATCGCGGATTTTCATATGCATGGCGCGATAGCGATCATTCAAATCCGCGAATTCCGCACGGCTGACGCGCTGACGCCCGAATAACTGCACGATCAACATACCGCTGAACTGCTCGTTGATATAGGCCAGCAGTTCCGCCACTAATTTGTGGTAATTATTGGAAGCGTCACGAATTTTGCTCCTAAAATACACAGTCGAGACGACCATTACGGGCACCGTCGCCAGACTGAGCAGCGCCATCCGCCATTCGAGCGCCAGCATCACGCCGATGATCCCGATCAGGGTGACGCTGCTGGTCAAGACCATCACGATGCTGGTAGACAGCAATTCCGTCAGCGCTTCGATATCGTTCGACAAGCGCGACACGATCTGCCCGACCGGTGTGACGTTGAAAAATTTCATATCCTGCTTAAGGATGTGCTCAAATAATTGCTGGCGGAGGTCGCGCAGAGCGGCTTGACCTGCCGCTTGCAACACAAAGGTGTAGCCCAAGCGCAGAGCGAAGGTCAGCGCGATCAGCCCGAAATAAGCGAGGCCATACGGGAGCATGGCATTCAACGCATCTTCTTTACGGAGTACGCCATTAGCGGCTTGCTGGATGGGGCCATCGACGGCCTGTTTGACGAGCAGGGGGGGCAAAAGTGTTAAGCCCGTCACTGCCAGCAGCAGAAGGCCGACCAGACCTAGCTGCCATTTGTACGGCAGCAGGAAGCGACCCATCATCTGCAACAAGTAGCGATCAGTGACTGCGCCACGTGCGGGCGCATCAGCGGGGCTTTCCAGACGCTCGGATCGCCGCGCCACCTGAGCGCGACCCGACGGTGGTTTGTCGGTCAAGACATCCCTCCTTTGGAAAGAACTTTTTTGCTGGGATTAGGCATTTTACAAGATATTCGAAAGTCTGAATAGTGTGGTTTACCGATGATTGAACAACTGTGACGTTTTGTTGACGCAACGTTCTATAAGCCAATTCCTCATCTGATTTTTGCAAAAACCTGTGAATTCAAGTGGGGTATGACCATTATACCGCGTTAAAGGATCGCAAGGTGGGCAAAATCGGGCGATCTGTCTGCAAAGCGGCAGCGCCAAGGTAGCCATCGGCAGGTTGAAAGGCTGCTAGTGAATAAGGTTGGTGGGCAATAGCTACGCTGCCGAGATGCGCCACAGTCGGAGCGGGCACAGTAGGCACGCTGAACCCGCTGAGGTGCAGATCGCTGTGGAAGCCTTCGCCCGTCGCTTTAATGATGGCTTCTTTGCGCGTCCAGATATTCAGGAAAGTGAGATCACGCTGCACGGCGGGTGTGGCCTCCAGCTCGGCGCACTCTTGCTGCGAGTAGATCATGACCGCGATGTCGCGCCATTCGGGGATCGGGCGCACATACTCGACATCGACGCCGACGGGGACATCCGCGACTGCGCATAGCGCGATCTCACCTGCGTGGGATAAGTTGAAGTGTACATCAGCGTTCAGTAAATAGGGCTTGCCGTGTGGATACACGTCAACTTGCAGCGCCAATGGATCGACGCCTGTGATCGTGCTGAGGATCGCCCGCAGCGCCGAGTGGCTGCGCTGATAACGGACACGATCCGGCTCGAAGCGGAATTGCGCCGCGCGCCCTTGTTCGTCAGCAGACAAATATAGTATGGATGGTGCGTGAACGAGTGAGATGATCCAGATTTCGAACACGGCGCAATGACTCTGTATAATTCGACTTCAACAACAATCGAACCAGCACTTCGTAATAATGAGAGAACGTGTGAATTCCGTCTACCGCCTTGTACAGCACCAAGCCCAACAGATACCCGATGCACCCGCGATCCGGAGCATCGATCAACCACCCATCAGCTATCGCACCCTATTTCAGTACGTGACCAATACAATGCGGCGGCTGCACCAACTGAACATCCAGCAGCAAGATCGCGTCGCGATTGTGCTCCCTAATGGCGTCGCGATGGCGACCAGTTTCTTGAGTACGGCTTGTGCGGCAGTAGCGGCACCATTGAATCCGGCATACCGTGCCGCCGAATATGAATTTTACCTCACTGACCTGAACGCAAGAGCACTGATCACACAACCCGATCTCGATTCACCAGCAGTACAGGTCGCGCGGAGATTGAACATTCCTGTCATTGAGATGCCTTCCATCTACGAACGTGCTAATGAAAATATCGCGGAGATTGCGACTGATGTCGCCCTGCCCACCGCCGACGACATCGCGCTGATTCTGCATACGTCGGGCACGACCTCGCGACCTAAGATCGTCCCGTTGACGCATGGCAATCTGTGCGCGTCGGCGCGCAACATCAGCCAGACGTTGGCCCTAACGAGCGCGGATCGCTGCTTAAACATCATGCCGTTGTTCCACATTCACGGGTTGCTTGGCGTGCTGTTGTCGTCGCTATACGCGGGCGCGAGCGTGGTGTGTACACCGGGGTTCGATGCGCCGCACCTATTGGATTGGCTGCGGGAAACACAAGCGACGTGGTATTCCGCCGTGCCGACCATGCACCAAGCCATCCTCGCCCGCGCCGAGGCCGAGAAACCACGTACAGCGCTACGGCTGATCCGCTCCTCCTCCGCCTCGCTGCCACCTAGCGTGATGCAAGCGATGGAGCAGACATTCGGTGTGCCCGTCATCGAAGCCTACGGGATGACCGAAGCCGCCCACCAGATGGCGAGTAATCCGCTGCCGCCACTACCGCGCAAGCCGGGATCGGTGGGCATGGCGGCGGGGCCGGAGATTGCGATCATGGATGCGGCGGGGCAGTTGCTGCCCGCTGCCGTGACGGGCGAAGTCGTGATTCGCGGCGAAAATGTCACGCTCGGCTACGAAAATAACGTCGCCGCCAATCAGACCGCGTTCACCAATGGTTGGTTCCGCACGGGCGATCAAGGCTATCTGGATCGCGACGGCTATCTATTCTTGACCGGACGCCTCAAAGAGCTGATCAATCGCGGCGGTGAGAAGATTTCCCCGCGCGAAGTGGACGAAGTGCTGCTGACACATCCGGCGGTGGCGCAAGCAGTCGCCTTCGCCGTGCCTCATACGCGGTTGGGTGAAGACGTAGCGGCGGCGGTGGTCTTGCGGGCACAAGCCAGCGTCACCGAACACGATCTGCGGGACTATTGCAGCCATCATCTGACCGATTTCAAAGTGCCGAGCCGCATCGTGTTCCTGACCGACATCCCGAAAGGGCCAACGGGCAAACTACAGAGGATCGGGCTGGCGGCACAACTTGGCATCACGGAAGCATTAGACGATACTGCTGGCGAGTCAGATTACCTCGCGCCGCGCAACGCGGTTGAGCAGCAGTTGGCGCAGTTATGGTCAGAGGTGCTGCGCATTCCCGCCACGCAAATTGGCATTCAGATGCCCTTCTTATCACTCGGCGGGGATTCGATGCTGGCGACACGTTTGGTCACGCGGGTGCGTAAGCAGTTCAAGGTGACAATGACCATCGTTGAGTTCTTCAACGCCGCCACTGTCGAAGAACAAGCCGCGCTGATCAGCGGCGCGCTGCTAACGACGAGCATCTGATGGCAACAGATAGGCCGATGATAACGCTGCCCCTGTCCGCTGCGCAGCGCAATGCGTGGATTTTGCATCAGTTTCAGCCGGACAGTCCTGCTTTCAATGTGCCGCTGGCCTTCCGAATCGAGGGTGCGCTCGATCCAGATCGCATGGAACGCTGCCTGAATCAGATTTGCCAACGCCATGATGTACTGCGCATGACCTATCCGTTGATCGACGGCGAACCTGTCGTCCGCTTGTCATCTGCGCCGTGTACGTTCGTCTACACCGATCTGCGCGATCAGCCTAAGATCGAGGAACAACTGCCAAGCTTGATCAAAGCAGTGGCACAGCGCCCGTTTCAGTTTGCGGATGAAGTGCCGCTGCGCGTGAATCTGTGGCAGACGGATGATCATGTCTACTGGCTGTTGATCGTGTCGCATCACATGGCGATGGACGGCTTTTCGTCACGTTTACTGCTGGAGGAGCTTTCGCAGCTCTATCATGGAGCGGCGTTGGAAGAACTGCCTGAACTCCCAATGCGCTATGCGGAGTACGTGACATGGCAGCGCAATTGGCAGGGATCGCCTGACTATGCGGATCAGCTTGAATACTGGAAAACGCAGCTCCGCGATTTTCCCACCTCACTCGACTTGCCTACCGATTTTACGCCGCCCGCGCAACCCTCGGATCGCGGCACGACATATACCTTCGCGCTGACCACCGCCGAAACTGCCACCTTGCGTGCCTACTGTGCCAAGCAACGCACGACGCCCTACATCTGCTATGTGTCGGCGCTGTTCGTCGTCCTATATCGCTACACACAGCAAACCGATCTCACCGTGGGAATGCCCGTCTCGGTGCGCAACCAGATCGAGATCGAAAATCTGATCGGCTACTTTGCGAATCAACTGCCGATCCGTGCCCAACTTCAAAGCACCTTTACCTTCAATGACGTACTAAAGCAAGTCACACAACAGGTTTTCGGGGCGCTTGACCAGCAAGATATTCCGTTTGAAGAACTGGTCAAAGCGCTGCTGCCTGAGCGGTCGTTGAGCTACACGCCGTTGTTCCGCGTGATCATGGTGTTGCACAAGCAGATGCTAGATCGCGTCCTGATGTTTCCAGATTGCATGGTGCGCCGTGTTCCGGTTGAGTTGGATGCCGCTAGACTGGACATCTACTGGACGATCACGGACGGAGCCGACCAATTCGCGCACAGCATCGAGTTCAGCACGGAGCTATTCACGGCAGAGACCATCGCGCGGTTGGCGGAACACGTCCAAACGCTGCTCACCAACGCCATGAGCGCGCCGGAACAGACAATTGCGCACTTACCGTTGATGACAGCGGCAGAACAGCAGCGACTCTTGATCGAGTGGAACGCGACCGAACGTGATTATCCGAGCGATCAGACCGTGATCTCGTTGTTGGAACAGCAGATCATCCGCACGCCGGACGCGCCAGCATACTATTACGATAGCGCGATACTGACTTTTCAGCAGCTCAATGATCGTGTCAATCAACTGGCACATCTTCTGATGGCGATCAATTTTCCGCCAGAAACGTTGATCGGTGTGTGCCTTGAGCCGTCATTCGAGATGATCATCACCATCCTCGCCATTATGAAGGCGGGCGGCGCGTATGTGCCACTTGATCCTGCCTACCCTTTCAACCGCCGCGCGTTGATCATCAAAACGGCAGAGATTCAATACGTCATCACACTGCAAGCCCTTGCCGACAGCCTGCCCGAGGCGGATTTGACGCTGATCCGGTTGGATGCTGATGCCGACCAGATCGCGCGGCATCCGGTTGAAAATCCGCCCTATCGCTTGACGCCGGATCAGTTAGCCTACGTCCTGTTCACGTCAGGCTCGACGGGCGTGCCCAAGGGCGTGATGGGACATCAGCGCGGGATCATCCTGCGGCTGGCGTGGATGTGGTCAGGCTATCCATTCACGGCGAACGAAGTCGGCGCAGTCAAAACCTCGATCAATTTCGTGGACTCGCTGTGGGAATTGTACGGATCGCTGCTGTGCGGCTTGCCAAGCGTGATCCTCACACAAGCCGACCGCCGCGATCCGCAACGGATGATCGCGGTGCTGGCGCAGCAGCATGTGACGCGCCTGATCCTCGTCCCGACGCTGTTGGAAGCGATCTTACAAGTGCAGCCGGATTTGGAGCGGGCACTGCCGGACTTGCGCTTCTGGATGTCCAGCGGCGAAGCCCTGCCACCCGATCTGGTGACTAATTTCGCGAAAGCCGCCCCGCACGCGGAACTGTACAACATTTATGGTTCCTCCGAGATGTGTGACATCGCGTGTTATCGCTGCGTGCCCGCCGAAACGCAGACTGCCCAGAGCAGAGTGCCCATTGGCAAGCCGCTGCACAACGTCAAGACGTTTGTGCTGGATAGCGCGCTGCAACCAGTGCCCATTGGCGTTATTGGCGAGTTGTACGCCAGCGGCGCGGCGCTCTCACGTGGCTACCTCAACGCGCCTGAACAAACTGCCCGCAAATTCTTGACCATGTCGCTACCCGATCCACAACGCGTGTACCGGACAGGCGATTTGGCGAAATATTTGCCCGATGGTACGCTGTTATATCTTGGTCGGGCGGATAATCAGGTCAAGCTGCGCGGCTTCCGGATCGAACTGGACGAGATCGACACACTGCTGCGTTCACAACCCACCGTCGCGGCATGTGCCACCATTGTTAGCGTAGGCGCAACAGGTGCGGCGGATCAGCTGATCAGCTATGTCGTGCTCGAAGCAGGCGGTGGTGAGGCCGATCTGCCCGCGTTGTGGGCACACTTGCGGCAGAATCTGCCCGACTACATGGTTCCGGCGCGGCTCATCGTGCTCGATTCACTACCAACCACGCCCAACGGCAAAATTGACCGACGCGCACTGCCGTTGCCTGATGCGCTGCCCGCCAACCAGCCTGTGGCACGTCCAACCAACGAACTCGAAGCGAGGCTACTCGATCTCTGGCGTGTACTGCTCCATAGTGACGCCATCGGCATCCATGATCGGTTCTTCGATTGTGGCGGTAACTCGCTGTTAGCCATCCAACTGATCACTCGGATCAATCGGCAGTTCAATTGCAATCTCGCTGTGAGTGTGCTGTTTCACACAACGACCATCGCCCAGTTCGCCACCCTGATCCGCGCGCAGAGTGCAGAGGCTGTTTTTTCGCCGCTGGTCACGATCCGCCGCGCCACCGATCCTGCGAGGCTGTCGATCTTTTGTTTCCATGCGCTATTCGGCAATATCTTGTTTTATGACAACCTGATCCATCATTTGCCCGCCGAGGTGCCGATCTACGGTTTTCAGGCGCAAGGCGTGGATGGCAGCCTGCCGCCGCTCAACGATATTGAGCAGTTAGCCGAAAGCTATTTTGCCGAGATTGTGCGCGTGCAACCCAACGGCCCGTACTGTCTGATCGGCTATTCGATGGGGGGCAAGATCGCGATGGAGATCGGACGGCGGTTGTTGGCGCGGGGGCAGGCCGTACCCCTGTTGATGATCATTGATGATCTGTTTGAGCGCAACGGTCATCACCGTACGCAGGATGGACACTGGCGTACCACGCAGGCAGGCTGGTTTGATCGGTTAGCACAGCGTATTACCTCGATCAGCTACGGATTGCTGCGCCTCGCGCCGCAACATCGAGCCGCCTATCTGCGGGAACGCTGGCAAGAATTGCGGGGACAAGTGCTTACCTCAAGCGTGGACGAGGCCCGACCAACCGAGGATGTGCTACCTCCCGCCATTGTCGCGGTAGCCGAGGCCATGTACCACGCGGTCGATACGTATTTCCCGACGCCGTACAGGGGACACATCACCTTCATCCGCGCGCAGGATGACATCATCTCGATCCCGCGCTTCCGCGAACTGCATCGCTTAGCGGCGGGCGGCTTCACGATTCACGACCTGCCGGGCAAACATTTCAGCATCGTCCGCCCGCCTTATGCCGAAGCGCTGGCGCGGAAGATCGCGGAATGCTATCAGCGCACGAGCAACAGCACGTAATCCTTGTTCTGATCACATCTTAGTTCACGATAGGTTCGATGGTGCCGACGGTCACTTCCAGATCGGAGATCATCACATCGTAGGCGTGCCCCGATGCATACACATGGATCGAAGTCAGTTCGCTTGGTCGGCGTTCCGGCGGCAGCAGCAAAAACAGATCGCCCGAATCGTAGATGTACCATACATCTGGCATGATCTTTTCGTGCGGCTGGATGCAGGTATCGCAGTTCAAACGGCGATTATCGTTATCGGGGCGCTTGGCGTAAAAGCCATGCCGCAGGACGTCCGACTTCACCGTTACCTGATCACGCTCGTCCAATCCGTTGCGCTTGAAGGTCAACTCGATCATGATCGGGCACTCGGTGCCGACATCGCCGCAGGTGGACAAACTTTGCCCGTGGATTTTAAACCGTGCGCGCACACGGAGCGATTTGAACTGGCTGACGTCGCGTATCATGTAGTATTCACAGCCCGTTTCGCCGTGTCCCAAGCCGGGATTAGTGTAGTTATCCAGATTGTCGGGATCGCCGTCGCCAGCCACACGGTACATGTGCAAGATGGCCTTACCATCGTCTGCAAATAAGCGCTCTGTTTGCCCCTGTGGTTCTTGGCTGCTGTTGGCGTAAGAGTAGCATCCCCAATATAGAGGAAAAGTAGCCCCCCATTCATCGGATTTCGTACCGAAGCGCGGATTCATGAGAATATAGGGCAGCGGTTGCACCTCGACTTTTTGCATCGCGCGATCCAAGGTGCCGTACTGCTGTTGAGGCACTTGCCACGTCTGGTTAACGATGTTACGCAACAAGGCAGTGCCACTAAGAGCATAGACCTCTGCTTGCTGGTCGGTCACATCCAAGCGATAACTGCCAACCTGATCGAAAATTGCCTCGCCAAAGGCCGTGCCGATCCGCAAATTGGTATTGCGATCCAAATTGGCGGGTAGATCAACCTGTACGTGACCGGACACATCCGTCAAATACAAGGCATACGAGTTGCGGCTGAAATCGAAGCGCGGGCGGCGGCTCTGACGCACCGTAACGATGGAGTTAGGCAGCAAATACAGCGTAGCGATGGTCTGCCGCGAGTAGTTGTCGATGAAAGTCAGGTAGCCCTGTGACGTTTCATTGATGCGTACCGTAGCGAGACCCTCAATATCAGCAGACGACTCGATAAGTTGTGGTTCGCCGCCTTCTGGATAGCTGACCTTGATGCTGCCCCGACTCACTTGCAGGTTCACTTTGAGATCGACACCCGACTCGAAGAAGAACCAGTAGCCTGTGAACGTGAGCAGTCCACACAGAATCAGGAAAATGGCGAAACTGCCTAGCAACACCGTCATGGCGATGAATTGTGGATGACGCGTGAGCAGCGAACGGTGATGTCCGTTGCCGCCATTGCTGCGCTCAGTAATCACGGGTGCCATAGCTTATTTCAAAGGTTTCAAAGGTTTGTTCCGGCGTATCTGACCACGTCGCATCCACCCACGACACATCGGCTTGACTGGGACCGCGCTGCAACCAATCGTGATAGCTTTCCAGCCGATCACGCGGCCCGACGGCATATGTCTCCACCGTGCGATCCGGCAAATTGCGCACCCAACCCGTCAATCCGAGGCGAGCCGCTTCCAGCCGTGCATAGTATCGAAAACTGACGCCCTGCACCGTGCCATGAACGATGGCATGTAGACCTTTCAGGTTGCTGCTCATGGGGCGGCTTCTCCACACCACTTCCACGCGCCGTCTTCCAGTACAACGCGATAGGTGCTGAGTGGGAAAGTTGTCGGGCCGTTATTGTACTCTGCCTCGATGTTGCCCGTACACGTCACGGTATCGGCGTTGTCATTCTTCTTGCAGGTGGCGTCCGTCAACTTGGCATTCAAGCCCGCGAACGACATCGCCTCCAGCTCGGCATCGCCTTCTTTCTCTTTGCAGATCAATGTTTTCAGTTTGGGGAGGTCGCCCGCCACTTTGGCCTGAAAATACTGCTGGACGGCTTGACCAGCATCAGGGCCAGCGGGCGCATTGTTGCACGCGCTCAGGATCAATAGGCCGCTCACCAATAACAGCATGAGCAAGATCGGCTTACGCATCATTCACCTTTAGTTCACAGTCAGATAACTGCCCTTGCCGTCAACCTCGCAAGGTGTCCGACGATAGAGCACCGTTATCTTACCGCGTCAGAGCTAAAGATGGGAATGAAAGGTGGCAAGCCCATAGGGTAAACGCATCAAACGTAGACTGAGAGAGCATGATAGTCAAGGGACAACAGGCTACCATACTCGCCAGACCTAACCAGTGTAACTTAAACTCTTTGGATAATCCCGGCGGGGATTATCCAAAGAGCATGACTATGGCAAGTGTGCAGGGAATGTCATCACTCACTACCTAGCGCACTAGCTATAGGCTTTGATGCCCGCTTCAATAATATCCCAGAACATGGGGACGTTGATGTCAACCGCCACTAAACTATTGGGGGGCTGCTTCAGCATATTGAAGAGATCGCAGTTCGTACGACCATAACTCTGCTCGCTGCGAATATCGATCTGGGTGAAGCACGCTTTGGTGGTCAGCACCGTCGGATCGAGTAGAGATGCAATCGTCACCGGATCATGCAGTGGACCGCCATCCCAACCAAAAACTTCTTTTTGGGTCTTATTGAAGAACGTCATCAGGTCGACAAACAACTTCGCCGCCTTATTGCCGATCTTACCCATGCGTTCCACGATGGACGGTAGGCACAACACCTTGCGCGTGACATCCAGCCCCACCATCGTGATTTTGCATCCAGAGGTGAAAACGACATGGGCCGCGTCAGCATCGACCAAAATATTGAATTCGGCGGCGGGGGTCATATTTCCTAATTGATAGCAGCCACCCATCAACACGATTTCATGGATTTTGGGCAGAATATCCGGGCAGAGCCGCATCGCCATCGCCAGATTGGTCATTGGGCCGGTGGGTACTACCGTAATATCACCCTCGGACGCCAGCAACGTATCGATGATATAGTTCACGGCGTGTTGTTGTTCAGCCTTTTTGGTCAGCACGCTGAACTGCGGCCCATCCAGACCAGACTCACCATGAATCTCCGGCGCGCTGACCAGCTTTTCGCGGATCATTGGCTGCCCACACCCCTTATAGACCGGCACGTCGAGACCAAGAAACTGGCATACATTGAGCGCATTGATCAGTGTTTTGTCCAAGGTTTGATTTCCGGCAACAACCGTAATCCCTAGCAGATCAATTGCTGGACTTTTAGCCGCCAACATAATGGCGATGGCATCATCATGCCCCGGATCGCAGTCCAGAATGATCTTTCTCCGTTCCATGTTTCCCACCTCCGTTGGTTTGAATTCACATTTTCAGATTGTACTGTCTGCACTGGCAACTTGTCCATGTGATGTACGGATGTGGCTAGGGCTAACACATCAACCTTGGGAGAGCACCTCCAATAAGAACTGGTCATGAAAGCGCTTGTGGTTCAGACTTATCGTCGCCAACGGTAATGTTCATCATCCAAGGGAAGCTATGCTCAATCGCTCAGTGATGACACATCGCAGGTAAACTGGAAATGAAGTAACCGAAACGATATGCAGGAGCGTATCGTTCATGGTAACCTCTTTTCCCTTGACTACCATACTCTCTCAGTTTACTTTTGATGCGTTTGCCCTAGATAGCCGACTAAAACTGACGCTCACGTCACCTCATTGTCCTGTGATATTGATGGGCACACCCGGACTCACCACTAGATAATTGCCGTCCATGCCCACAATCACGATGCGCAGTTGGTACATCCCCGGTTGTAAGCCCGTCGCGCCGAAGTTGCCGAGATCGCCGTTGTAAACCGGATTGCTCGATGTTTGCCCGAAGGTCGTCCAGTCCGGGAACTGCGGCCCTTGAATTTCCATCTTGTAGTAAGTCGCCTGCCCCGGCCCCCAACCCGCCGTGCCTTTAACAAACACCGTGCCCGTCACGGTATCGCCCGCCGCAGGCCACATGATCTGTGCGATCACGCCCGGTGTCACCGCACCGCCGTTCAATAGCATGTCTTGGTTGCATGCGTACTGCGGCAATATCGCGTAGCCCGCGCCCTGTGCGTAGATGCGGTTATATGCATCTTCATCCGCGAACGGCGACGACTCGATGAAGACCTGTGTGGTCGCCCCCGGCACCTGTCCATTGACTTCCTGCGGGACGAGGCAATACAGCGGCGGCGGTGGCACGGCCTTCCCCGGCTGCGGATTTACCATCGAGGCCGCCAGCGCGGGATTGATCATGAAGACCGTCGCCCGTACCACGCTCGGATCATCATCCAAGTTGACTACCATCGGCCCATTCTGCGGGACGGGCGTCGATTGGATCGGCTGCTGTGGCACCAGATTGCCATTTTCATCGGGGATCATGGCAGGCGAAGTCAACATGTATTCTTGCCGCTGCTTGTCGCAATCCAGCGCGGGTTCGCGCAACGACGCCAACGCACAGATACGTTTCAGCGCCAACCCATCCGGCGGTGCAATCTCGTCGGGCAGCAGATTGCCGTCGATCTTGAGCGTATCGACCATGCTACCGCTGTAAATCCCGTTGATCACCGCGTTCCAGATCGGAGCCGCGCCCGTCAAGCCAGTAGTGTTCTTCATTTCAGTGCTGTTCGTGTTGCCCACCCATACACCAATCGCGACATTGCTCGTAAAGCCCACCGTCCAGTTATCGCGGTAATTGTTGGTCGTGCCTGTCTTGACCGAGGTGCGGATACTGTCCGTCCGCAGGGGCGAGTTAGCACCCATCGCGGGCGTGCGAGCGTTGTTATCCGCCAAAATGTCGCGAATCACGAAGGCGATGCGCGGATCAAGCACCTGCTGCCCGCTGACCGCCGCATTGATGGTGGCGTCAGTCGAAGTGCCGCGCCCCGCACAGCCATTCGCGTACTGGTAAACGATCACTCCTTCGCTGTTGATCACGCACAGGATCGAGGTAGTGGGGATCAGCTTGCCGCCGTTGGCGAACACAGAATACGCGCGCGTCAATTCCAGCGGAGTCAATTCGCCGCCGCCGAGCGTCAGCGATAACCCGTACTGCGATGCATCGGTGCCGAGGCTGCGCACGCCGAGCCGCCCTGCGAAACTGAGCAGCGCGTCCACGCCGATCATGCGCAGCGTTTTGACCGCCGGAATGTTGTACGAATTCGCCAGCGCGTCACGCATCCGCACGGGGCCGTGGAATGTGCCATCATAATTGCGCGGGATGTATTCCTCACCACCATAATCGTTGCTAAAGTGCGTCTCCACATCCCACAAAATCGTGGCGGGGTTGACGCCGCGTTCGATAGCGGCAGCGTAGGTCAGCGGCTTCATCGCGCTGCCCGGTTGGCGCGGCGAGATCGCCACATTCACGCGCCCGTCAATCGAATCATTGCGGTAATCCACACTTCCTAACATCGCCAGAATCTCGCCCGTCCCCGGCTTCAAAATCACGACGGCGGCGTTATTGGCGTTGTTCTTCTCGCGGATGCTGTCGATCTGCTGGCGGGCGACCCGTTCCGCGAGGTCTTGATAGCGCGCATCCAGCGTCGTGTAGACCGACAGTCCGCCCGTGTTCAGGTACGTTGGCGGCAGGTTGATATTGACGAGCAAGTCTTGCAGTTCTTGCTCCGCGAATAGCGTAAAGTGTGGCGACTTCAGGCTGACGTTCGGATCAGCATATACGAGGGCTTGGCTACGCGCTTCGGTAGCCTGATCTTTGGTGATTTTGCCTTTCTCCACCATCAGATCAAGCACGGTGTTACGACGCGCCAGCACGGTATCTTGCACGCCCGGATCTGGGTTGAACGGATCATAGTTGGCGGGGGACTGCGGCAACCCCGCCAGCAGGGCGGCTTCTGAGAGTGTCAGTTCTTTCGACGTTTTGCCGAAATATGTTTGTGCCGCCGCCTCGATGCCATAGGCCAAATTGCCGTAATAAATCGTGTTCAGGTACAGTTCGAGAATCTCATCCTTACTCTTTTGCTGCGTCAGGATGAGCGCCATCAACACTTCTTCGGCCTTGCGTCGTGCCGAGCGTTCCGCCCGATAGTTGAAGTCAAACACGACATTGCGTACCAACTGCTGTGTGATCGTGCTCGCGCCACCACCGCCGCCCGCGCGGAAATAGTTCAGCCCTGCGCGTGTGATTGCGCCGACATCCACACCGGGGTTATCGTAAAACGTGGCATCTTCGACAGCGATAGTCGCGTCGATCAGTGGTTTCGAAATTTCGCTCAATTTGACGCGGGTACGGCGACCCTCGCCAAAGATTTCATGCAATTTGTTGCCGTTGCGGTCAAAGATATTGGTAGTCTGAAAGGCCTTATCCGGCGCACTGGTTTTGCTTGTGTTGTTTTGCGCGTCGATCTCTTTCTGCAAGCGATCTGCCATCTGCTGACTGAGCGTATTCCACACGATCACGCCGCCGACGATCAGGCTGCAAATCGTCGTCCCCACCATCGCCAGCAATGCCAACCCGCAGCCTAAACAGGCCAAGTTCCATCTGCTACGACGTTTGGGCGGGATGGCAGGCGTCGTATACACAGGCACACCATAGGGCAGGTTCGGCGGCGCAGCGTTCGGATCGCGGCTCGGCGTCTCCACTGGAACGGCGCGCTGCGGATTATCATCATCGAAACGAGAAACCATGAGAACTCCTGACCCTGTTGGTGGGGTATGCAGATACGTTCATTGTACGCTGAGACGGGGGAAATCGAATGGCGCGCTCACCTGTCGCCCATGTGGCGGGTGCTATGCGGCTTCTCAACGCCGACGTAGGGTACCATAGTAGGATGGGTTTATACCGCCCTACTATGGTGATGTCATCTCGTGTTGAGATTATGGTTTGGGCGTCTTGGTGGGCGGGAAGGTCGGCGTCGGCGGGAACGAGAAGCCTAGCGTTGGCATTTGCGTCGGCACGGTCGGATCGTCTAGACCAAGCCATACACGATAATCATACTCGATCTCGTCCAGCGATTTGCCCACCGCCGCCGGAATCGCGTCTAACAGCGGCTTGCCCGCCCGCATGTTTTGGGTGATCTTGTCGAGGATGTCTAGCCCGTAGGTATCCGTCAGATATTTAATGAACGCGTACCCCGTATCGTATGGCGTGCGTCCACCAAAATAAACGCCCCAATCGGAACGCAACGGGCCGAGTCCCTGCTGCTTGGCGATGGCTTTCAGATTCCCCACGTAGTCATACATCTGCTCACGTTCAAAAAAGGTGGCTTGCCCTTCCGTCCACCACTGAATGCCCGTCGTTGAACGCTTATCGGATTGATACAGGTGCGCGACCTCGTGCAAGACGGTACCATACGCACCTTCGCGTAAGTTGCCGTTATAGTTATATTGTACTGTCCCGCCCCAACTGGAACTGGTCTGCCCGACATCGCGCCGCCCGATGCTGTTGCGCGTGCGATCCCATTCAAAATAAGAATCACGGGTGGCGTAATAGATGGCACGCGGCTTGTAAGACAATAAACTGCCCCACGCGATGCGGTACGTTTCGCGCTGTTCCGCCATCGCGTCGAGCGTCAACTTGCCAAATTCATCGTCAATCGGGTGTTCCCAGTAGACGATGATGTCTTCCGACTCGGCACGTCCCCATGAGCGGGTGTTATCGGCGTATTCGGCCTGCCACGAATTGGTCGTGAAGTCGTTGCCTTTTTCGTCTTCCAGCACGAACCAGTATTGGAGACCCACCCACGCAGGCATCGGACTCTTCAGCGAATCCCATAAGAATTCCCACTGCCCGGTTTCTTTATTGAATACGCCCGCCGCCCGCTGCAAACTCACAGGTGACAGTTTCCAAATCGCCGTCGCGTTCTTGATCTCACCCGCACTACTGGACGCCTTGAGGGTAAATTCCATCCCCATCGGATAGTTGCTGATAAAGGTCTGCGAATCAACTGTCCACGTCGCTGTGCCGCCATTACCAGTTGGGCTAGGCGGTGGGGTCAGCGTCGGGAAGGTGGCATCTTGCGCCGTGACGAGATATTGCAGCGGCATCATCAAGGCCATGACCGCTGCCCACGCCACCAATGCCCACGTTAACCGAGTACGCAATTTCACGTTAACACTCCTATCAATCTTTGCTACCTAATGCTAAGTTGTACACCCATTCATGGCAAATCGACTGCCCCAAACGGGGGGAATCGTGTGGAGCTTGCTCTCATTTGCCTACATACACAGGCTGATAGGCACCCGCGTTAGGCACTGCCGCCAATGCCTCTTTTTCGTCTGGCAGCAACGCCGCTTTGGGATTGCGCTCCAAGCGCCGCGCCACCTGATAGGCTTCTCGCAGCGCCTCGAACTCTGGTGCGCGCCACTCCGTCGGGATCGTCAGCACTGCCGATAGCGCAATCAACTGACGGGCGGGCGCGGCGTTCCAATCAACCTTGGCGGGGCCACTCATGGCTTTGCTCAACGCGGCCTGTGCTTGCTGCTGCATCGCACTGGCTTCTCCACCTGACTGCCGATCCATCTTGCCGAATAATTGCGAGGTCAATCTGCCGATCATCTTGTTGGCTTGGTCAGCGTTCACGCCGCGTTCCTGCGCCAACTTTTGCACATCGGGCGGCAAGGTGCTGTTGGCTTGGGCGGTATCGACCACGCCGAGCATCGGTCGTCCCTGAATCGCTTCTACATCTGCGCGCGACTTGCCCGCCTTCAGGTAAGTGGTTAATCCTGCCGGATCAAGCGTGCCATCGCGGTACGCTTCCCAACCGCCATCTGCATCGATCCAACCCCGCAGATACGGCATCGGAAGCGAGAAATCCGCGCTCGTTGTCCCGATCACCATCACCCACCCCTCTTGCGCGGGCGTGACAAAGTGCCGGAACGTCTCTTTGAGGCCGGGTGGCGTACCAGTCCCGCCGGGGAACGGATCAAACCGTTTGAATCCACGCTCTATGTACGCCGCCGTCAATGCTGTGACGACTTCACCTTGATCGCTGTTCGGGATAAATAACCGCTGCCATGCTGCGCTCATACCTGCTCCAAAGTTACGAAATACAATGTGTCGTATTCACTGAATTGTACTCTCAGCTTCTGAATCACTTATCTACCAATAGTATTTAAATAAGGTAGCAGTCGTAGTAGAGGTTGTGGATATGTGGATAAGTTTCCCTCTTCATAAGCGGCGCAAGTGAATTAACCCTGTATGTGGTGTAGTCAACGCCGCCTACCCCCATATACAGGGGCAACCCTCCGAAAAGTTATCCACAATCCCCATGTGGATAACTTCGCCACTTATCCACAATATCCACACGGGCTTTTTCGGGCAAAATTTCACACCTACCACTAATGGGCAGATTCTCGGTGTTGCCCCTATATATAGGTGATAGCTATGAACACCCTTGAAGAGTTATCCACCATCCATCAACAAGTTATCCACACTTATCCACATAGTTATCCACCGCGAGTTGTGGATAACTTCGGCGCTTGTTGCCCATCTGCTTTCTCGCTATGCTCTTGCTCAAAGACTGTTAAAACATAGTTGCGCGGACGATATTTCCAGAACTAGGATTTCAAGGGCTATGGAAATTATTGAATCACAGTTACAAGTGACCGATCCAGCCTTTGCGGATAACGCGATACATCATCGGCAGTTGGCGCAAACGTTGCGTGAACGGTTAGCGCAGGTGCGGCAGGGCGGCGGCGAAAAATATCGCCAGCGTCACACCGAGCAGGGCAAACTGTTCGTGCGGGATCGGCTTGACCGCCTCCTAGATACAGGATCGCCGTTTCTGGAACTATCCCCCTTGGCGGCGTGGGATATGTACGATGGTGACGCTCCCTACGCGGGCATTCTGACGGGGATCGGGCGTGTCAACGGACGTGAATGCCTGATCCTCGCCAATGATGCGACGGTCAAGGGCGGGACGTACTATCCGCTGACTGTCAAAAAGCATCTGCGGGCGCAGCAAGTGGCGGAGGAAAATAACTTGCCATGCCTGTATCTGGTCGATTCTGGCGGTGCGTTTTTGCCCATGCAAGACGAGGTTTTCCCCGATGTGGATAACTTCGGTCGGATCTTCTACAACCAAGCCCGCATGAGCGCTAAAGGCATCCCGCAGATCGCCGTCGTGATGGGATCGTGTACAGCGGGCGGCGCGTACATCCCCGCCATGAGCGACGAAACCATCATCGTGCAGGGCACCGGCACAATCTTTCTGGGCGGGCCACCGCTGGTCAAGGCGGCGACGGGCGAAGACGTGAGCGCCGAAGAGTTGGGCGGCGCGGCTGTGCATACGCGGCGTTCCGGCGTAGCAGATCATCTCGCGCTGGACGATGACCACGCCTTGGAATTGGCACGCGGCATCGTGGCGACGCTTAACACGCGCAAACGTATCTCGATGGACATCGCCGCCCCTGAACCGCCGTTGTACGATCCACAAGAACTATACGGCGTGATCCCGCGCAGTTTCCGCGAGGCTTACGATGTCCACGAGGTGATCGCCCGCTTGGTGGACGGCAGCCGCTTCCGCGAGTTCAAAGCGCTGTACGGGACGACGTTGGTTTGCGGCTTCGCGCGGATCGAAGGCTATCCAGTCGGCATCATCGCCAACAATGGCGTCCTATTCAGCGACTCCTCGCTCAAAGGTACACATTTCGTTGAACTATGTACCGCGCGTGGGATTCCCTTGCTGTTCCTGCAAAATATCACTGGTTTCATGGTCGGGCGCGACTACGAAGCGGCGGGTATCGCCAAGGACGGCGCGAAGTTGGTACACGCCGTCTCCAACGCCAACGTGCCCAAGCTGACCGTGATCATCGGCGGTTCATTCGGGGCTGGCAACTACGGGATGTGCGGGCGTGCCTTCGGCCCGCGCTTCTTGTGGATGTGGCCTAACGCGCGGATCAGCGTGATGGGCGGTGAGCAAGCCGCCAATGTGCTGCTCACCATCAAGCAAGATCAACTTGCCCGCAGTGGTCAGCCCGCGATGACCGCCGAGGAACAGGCAGCTTTCAAGCAGCCGACACTAGATAAGTACGAGTTGGAGGGTAGCCCCTATTATTCAACCGCCCGTCTGTGGGATGACGGCATCCTTGATCCGCCCGAAACACGCCGCGTGTTAGGGCTGGCACTGTCGGCGTGCCTCAACGCGCCCATCGAGCCGACAACTTACGGCGTGTTCAGGATGTAAGCTCTATGGTTGCGGCAGGTTGGCTTGCGCTGAAGGCTTTTGTAACCCTTCCTGTAACCACGCTAATCCCGCCTCACGGTCAAGGAAAATGCGCGATTCGATCTGCGGGCTATCTTCTAGCGGTTGTTGTGCCTGACGGTTGACGAACCGCCCCGACAACCGCGACGATAGCACGATGGCTAACCGCCCGCGCAGCGCAGGTCGCGCCCGCAAAACTTCTTGCATCTTCTGGCGTCCATCTTCGGTGACGCCCAGATTGAACAAATCATGATTGTTCGAAAAGCCGTATACCAGCGCCACCCCGCGACTGGAAAGATCGTGCATGACCAAATAGGGAACGTTCTCAGGCCAATTTTTGATTAAGCGTAGCGCCTCATCCATCCAACTAATTAAAACACTGCTGTAGATCGCTTTAGGCTTGAAGACGACGATTCGGTTATCTGCCAACATCTCACGGTGCAAACCGGGAGCGATTTCAGGATTCATCATGCCACTCGTTCTAGATGGGCGACGAAGCCCAACTTCGACCTTTATTCTACCTCTTTTTAAAAAGCGCAACGCACGTCACTTTGGGTTATGCTTATACGCTGGTTGGGCAACTGGGAAAGTCGGGTATGTGCATCGTGCGCCACGTCGCTATCTTGATCCGTTCCTTGCTCGTTGGGTGCGCCGTTGTGTTGATGGTGGTCACCACTAGTGGCACGACACGGGCACAGCCCCCCGCCACGCCCACCCTGTTCCCGACGCCGCTGCCGTTGCCGCCCACCACCAGTGTATGGGTCGCGCCGAGCATCCCGCGCGATGTGCTGCGCCTGTTCGAGCCGCTACGCACTTCGCTACCACTCGCGGGTGAACAATCCGCCGAGGTGCAATTGGTCAGCGCGCCTAGCTCCGGCCTGTACGGCACTACGTGGGTCTATGTGCCCGTTGTACCCTTCCCTACGGTAGCGGATAATATTCAACTGAGCGACGTACTGCGCTACTGGCAAGGCGATGCGTCGGCGCTCGGCTACTTGAATCCGCGTGGCAAAGCGCCAATCTTGTATCTGGCGGATACGACGCTGGTATGGTTGCAGGCACTGCTTGGCGCGCCTGCTGCTGCCGCGCCGATCATGGTCGTGCCGGAAGACGGTCTCGCCTCGGCGCTGTGGGTGAACCGCCCTGCCGCGTGGTCGATCTTGCCCTTTGATCGGCTCGATCCCGCACTCAAGGTTTTGACGGTGGACGGACGTAGTGTCTTTGACCGCAGTTTGCGCCTCGATCAATATCCCTTCGTGCAGTACATCACCTTGACGGGCAACGCGGACAAAGTGAACACCGTCGTTCAGGTGCTTCAGGCAGATGGACATTGGCCCCCGACCAACCGAGATGTGAACAAAATGACCATCGCGGTGATGACGGGCGTGACCGCGCTGGTGCGGGCGACGGCTTTCGCGATGGAAACCAACAGCATCAACTTCCCCGCGCAAGACCTCTTGCCGTTTCTGGCGGATGCCGACATCGTGCATACCAGCAACGAAGTGTCGTTCTCCCCGAACTGCCCGTATCCCAACCCTGCTTATCAAGCGGATGGGTTGGTATTTTGCTCCCGCGACACGTACTTCGATCTGCTCAAGACGATCCACCTGAATGTGGTCGAGCTGACGGGCAACCATGTGCTCGATTGGGGCACAGCAGCTATGACGCACACGCTGGACATCTACGATGCCAACAAGATCGCCTACTTCGGCGGTGGACGCAACACCGAGGATGCGCGTAAATCGATGGAAATCGATGATCATGGCAACTCCATCGCTTTCATCGGTTGCAATCCGGCTGGCCCGCTGTACGCGTGGGCGACTGCCGAGGCTCCCGGTTCCGCTGCCTGTGACGATGATTTCATGCGCGCGGAGATCGCGCGGCTCAAGATGCAAGGCAAGATCGTGATCGTGACGCTGCAATACGAGGAGTACTACACGTACACGCCGCCGCCGGATCAGGTGGAATTCTTCAAGAAATACACCGATTTCGGCGCTGATCTCGTCATGGGCAGTCAGGCTCACCAGCCGCAGGGCTTCGGTTTCACCGAGAAGGCTTTTATCCACTACGGGATTGGCAACCTGTTCTTTGACCAGATGGCAGACCTCGGCACGCGCCAGATGTTTGCCGATAAGCTCATCTTCTACAACGGACGACATCTGAGCACGGTGCTGTTCACCGGCCTGATCGAGGACTACGCCCGTCCGCGCCCGATGACGGCGCAAGAGCGCACCGACTTTCTGACGACGATCTTTCAGGCGAGTGGGTGGTAAATTTTCGACGGTTGATCTCCCCCTATGACTCGGCTCATTCACTCACGTTTGAATCATAAATTAGCCTCGCTTACGATCAACGGCGCGTAAGAGCGCTATACTTGATACCATCAATGGGTAAAAAGTACGCTTCAGTAGTCGGCAGAGAAGATCGACCAGCATAGCTAAGAAGAGGTTTGTCGTGTCTGACAACTCGATCATCAACATCAACGACATCGGCGTTACCGAGCCGGACATCACCCGCGATCGCGTCGAAGTCGATTCTCAGGCTTCCAAGCCCATGCGCCGCCCCTCGTGGATTCGCGTGCGTGCTCCTAGTGGCGAGACTTACGAAAAAGTGCGCGGCCTGATGCGCAGCAAGTCGCTGCATACCGTGTGCGAAGAAGCTAATTGCCCGAACATGGGCGAATGTTGGGGACATGGTACCGCGACCTTCCTGATGATGGGCGATGTGTGTACGCGCTCGTGCGGCTTCTGCGACATCAAGACCGGACGCCCAAACCCGCTGGATTGGGCGGAACCGCTGCGCGTGGCTGAGGCGGTCAAGGCCATGAACCTGCGCCATGTGGTGATCACCAGCGTCAACCGTGACGAGCGTCCCGATGGTGGTGCGCCGATCTTCGCGATGGTCATCCGCCGCATTCGGCAGATTCACCCCGGTTGCAGCATCGAGGTGTTGATCCCCGATTTCAAAGGCAAGCGGGACGCGCTCAAGATCGTGATGGACGCGCAGCCCGAAATCCTCAATCACAACGTGGAAACGGTACCGCGCCTGTTCAAGAAGGTGCAGCCGCAGGATCACTACGAATGGGCACTGGCGACGCTCGGAAACGCCAAGCAGATGGATCCGCTGGTGCTGACCAAGAGCGGGATCATGCTCGGCCTTGGCGAAACCTTCGATGAAGTGGTCGAAGTCATGCGCGATCTGGCGGCGCTCAAGCTGGACATTTTGACGCTAGGGCAGTACCTCCAACCGAGCAAACAGCATTTGCCGATTGCCCGCTACTACGAGCCGCAGGAATTCGATGAACTAAAGCGGATCGGGCTGGAACTCGGCTTCAAGTGGGTGGAGAGCGGCCCCTTGGTGCGCAGCTCGTACCGCGCCGATACACAGGTGCGCGAACTCTCGAAACTGAACTTCATCCACATGCGCAGCGATGAAGCACAGGCGGCAGAGTAGTGCTTAGTGCTTAGTGCTT
>JAHBVJ010000026.1 GCA_019637615.1 Anaerolineae bacterium
TTAAATACCTACCCCTGTAAGCTGACCCCCTCTCCGCTTCGCAACGAGAGGGAACCATGTAAACGACGGCATGAGCTGTGTGGCGTGCAAGTGAGAAGTAACGCTTCAGACGGTGTTTGGTTATACTCGCAGGTAGATTGAGGAGTATAGCTGCACAAACGCGATTCTAGAAGGAGTAGGCACGATGGAATTACTGTATCGCTGGCTCGGTTTCTACGCGAAGGACTGGCAGAAGATGGTCAGCTTCATGCGGGACACGCTCGGCATGAAGGTGCGGAGTGAGGATCAGGATAGTACGCTGATGGTGACCGCCAACGGCTTCCAGATCGAGGTTTTCGACGCGAAACAGCATCCTGACGCGGAAAATCTGATGAAGAACCACAACCATCTGATGATCGGGTTCAACGTGACGGATCTGAACGCGACGGTGGAGGAACTCAAAAAGCGCGGCGTAACGTTCGACATGGAAGTGCAAACGCGGTCATGGGGCAAGTTCGTGTATTTCTCCGATCCAGAGATGAATCAGTGGCAGTTGTTTGAGTACAACAAGAAAAGCTGAACTGGCGGGAACTTTTTTGGATCCGCTGGTGTACTTCTCCTGAAAAGTACGGTCGTTCCCTTCAGGAGGGGTTATGTCAAGCGTTTTGAGAAAACCGATGCAGCGCGTGAAGTTAGCCGTTGTGGTCGTAGTGGGCTGGCTGCTGGCGGTGAATGGCACGCCGAGCTATGCCAAGGAATTCCACGGCATCAGCAACGCGGTGTGGTCACCGGATGGGCGGCGGATCGCGTTCATCTATACGGACGTGGGCGCGCAGGGGGCCACTGAAGACCTGTACGTGATGGGCGTGGAAAGCATCGTGCCCGCCAAAATGGGGAAGGACGTAGAGAGCTTCGTGTGGTCGCCGGACAGCAAGCAGATCGCGGTGACGTACTACAATGCCAGCGGAATCACGGTGATGGAGGCGATGGCGGTTGGCGGGGATAAGCCGATACGCGTGTCCAGCAACGGCAGATGGCCCGTTTGGTCGGCGGACGGCAGCCAACTTTTCTACGTAGCTGGCGAGCAGGTGTCGATGATGAAGGCGGACGGATCGGACATCACGACGCTGATGGCGATCAAGGACGCGCCGAAGACCGTCTGGCAGACACAATGGTCGGTGGATCGGCAATCGCTGGCGTTTTTGGGGCAGATCAAGGGTGATAATGTCGGGCTGTTCGTGGCGGATAAGAACGGGCTGCGACAACTGAAAACGGGCGAATATCCGGGGGCATTCTCATGGTCGCCGGATGGCAAGCAACTGGTCGCTGAGACAGCGTGCGAGAATAATCCGCCGGGATTGTGCATTTATAACGCTGCCAGCGGCGAGGCGACGTTTCTGGGGTTGGGACACGCGCCGCTGTGGTCGCCGGACGGGAAGCAGATCGCGTTCTGGCTGAACAGCCAAGTGTGCATCATGAACGTGGATGGGACGGCGCAGCAGTGCTTGACCGAAAAGCAGGAAAACAATATCATCATGCTGCATCAATGGTCACCGGATGGGAAGCGCTTGTTGTTCAGCCGTGCCTTCGCGCCAAGCCCGAACGGTACCGAATTCCGGTTTGCATTCGACACCTTCATTCTGGATGTGCAGCGGGAAACGGTGCGGCGCTGGTTCGACGCGAGTCTGATCAAGAAGTCATAAGCGGGTCGAGTCGGCTGAAGGTTAAGAGTTGGTCAAATTGGGTATACTGCACATATCTGGAAGCGGTAACATTGTGCAAAGTGCTATTGCTGACTTTTCACAATGGGCTTACACTTTTCAGAAGTATGTGAAATCAAACACAACTGGTGTGTAGATGACTCTCGTCCTAAGCTTGGTAACGCTTGTACTAAACCTTGTAGTCCTAATTATTAAGGACATAACAAAGGGCGGCTTGACGTTGCTAGGCGAAGCGGGTTAATCACCGTAAGCGCAAACGCAAAATCAACAAACTGAAAGCCGCCCTTAACCAAGGCGGCTTTTTTTCGTCATAGGGAAGTATCGAACGGCGGAGCGGTGCCGGAGATGGCATCGGGAGAAGACTGAAATGGCAGCGGAAATTCATCATCCTGAGCAGTTACAGGAAATCGTGCAGCCGATGGATCGCGATAGCAGCCCGTGGGCAGAGGTGGGCGAAATGATGACGAGCATCGCGCCTGATCAATCGGCTGCGTCCGTGCAGCCGATGGAACGGGATAGTAGTCCGTTCTCGGAATTGGGCGAGGATTTCTTGAACGCGGCTGATCCTCGTACCGAACAGTCTCAACAGCAAACACGACCTTGAGCATTAGCACCCTCTTAGATTGGCAGCCTACCTAAGAGGGTGTTTTTTTTTAAACTATAAATCCAGCGGAAGCAGCAACAGGAGTCAATCATGCAGTTAAAGGGTGCAGAAATCATTTGGGAAAGCCTGATCAAAGAAGGCGTGGATGTCGTGTTCGGGTATCCGGGTGGCGCGATCCTCCATGCTTATGACGCGCTGACCAAGTACGAGGGCAAGGGGATTCATCACGTCCTCGTGCGGCACGAGCAGGGCGCTACGCATATGGCGGATGGCTATGCGCGGGCGACGGGTAAAGTCGGCGTGGCGGTGGCAACCTCTGGCCCCGGCGCGACCAACACCGTCACAGGCATCGCGACGGCGATGATGGATTCGTCGCCCATTGTGGTGATCACGGGGCAAGTAGCGACGAGCGTCCTCGGCTCGGATGCGTTCCAAGAATGCGACGTGACGGGCGTGACACTGCCTGTGACCAAGCACAACTTCCTCGTCACGAAGGTGGAAGACATCGCGCCGACCATCCGCAAGGCGTTTCATATTGCGCGGTCTGGTCGCCCCGGCCCCGTACTGGTTGATATTCCCAAAGATATTCAGAATCAATTGACTGAATTCCTGTATCCCACGACGCCGATCCGCCTGCCGGGGTATCGTCCGCCAACCAAGGCATCGCCCGCGCAGTTGGATGACGCGCTGGCGCTGATCAAGAATGCCAAGCGTCCGCTGATACTCGCGGGGCACGGCGTGAATATGTCCGGCGCGGAACGGGCACTGCAAGCCTTCGCGGAACTGACGCAGACGCCAGTCGCACTGACGCTGCTCGGCAAGGGCGCGCTGCCTGAAAGCCATCCGTTGTGTCTGGGCATGATGGGGATGCACGGCGCGGCGGCGGTCAACACTGCCATTCAGTCGGCGGACTTGCTGCTGGCGTTCGGGATGCGCTTCGATGACCGCGTGACGGGCAACCTGAAGACGTATTCGCCCAACTCGAAGAAAATCCACGTTGATATTGACGCTTCGGAATTGAACAAGAACGTTAAAGTGGATGTGGGCATCGCGGGCGACTTGCGCACGGTGTTGGAACAATTCTTACCCGTCGCGCCGAAGCTCGAACATCGCGAGTGGATCTCGGAAATCCGCGATTGGCAGGAGGAAGGCGACCAGCGCGACATTCTGAATCAGGCCATGCCGACGGACAAGCTGTTTGCCGCGCAAGCCATCCGCGATCTGTGGTCAGCGACCAAGGGCGAGGCGCTGGTGGTGACGGATGTTGGTCAGCATCAGATGTGGGAAGCGCAGTATTATCTGCACGAGCGTCCACGCACGTTGATCACGTCTGGCGGTCTGGGCACGATGGGCTTCGGTCTGCCCGCCGCGATCGGCGCGAAATTCGGACGTCCTAACGAGACGGTGTGGGCAGTGTGTGGTGATGGCGGCTTCCAAATGACGCTGTGTGAACTGGCTACCGCCGCGCAAGAAAATGTCAACGTCAACATCGCGGTGATCAACAATTCGTACCTCGGCATGGTGCGTCAGTGGCAAGAGTTCTTCTATGAGGAACGCTACAACAACACGCCCATGCATAATCCTGATTTCGTCAAGCTGGCAGAGGCGTACGGTGTGGCGGCGCTGCGCGTGACTCGCCGCGAGGACATCCAAACGGCGGTGGCGACAGCGCAAAGCATCAATGGCCCGACACTCGTTGAATTCCAAGTGGAAAAATCCGATGTGGTGTACCCGATGGTGCCCGCCGGAGCCGACCTGAACGCGATGATCCGCCGTCCGATGCCGGATTGGTCGGAAAATCACTAACTAACCTCACCCCTGACCCCCTCTCCGCTTCGCAAAGAGGGGGAACCAAGGGATAACGTAGAGTTAGCATCACCATTATCGCCGTAGGCAAGGTGCAAACTGCGTAAGGTAAGTCACTAAGATTCAAGTTCGGACGCTCCTCTCTGGTTTGGTCTGGAGAGGAGCATGGTTAGCACATTCAACAGGCAACCAAGGTAAGCGCAACGCATGACGAAGCAAAAGAGCAGTTCCATCAATCCTGATCTGATCAAACGGATGGCGATGCTTGCCGACTCGATGCTGAAAAGTGGCGTGGGCGATCAAGAAGTGCTCGATGCTCTGGTCAAGCAAGGCGTCACAGCCGAAAGCGCTGCTACCATCATCCGTACGCTGCGACGAACGGCGGTTGAGAAGATGCGCAAGCGCGTGCAGCGTGATGTGCGGATCGGCGTGGGGGTGCTGGTGGTGGATGTCATCGCGATGGTGTTACTCGGTACGGGCGTGATCGTGGAGCCGACGGGCTACGCGCTGCTGGCGACGATGTGCGTGATCGTGATCGTGGGCGTGCTGCTCGGACGCGCGATTATGGATCAGCGCACGGTGAAGCGGGCGGATGCGAACAAGAGTTAAGGAGAAATTCAGCATGGTTATGCAAGAAAATCTCAGCCTGATGACCGCCACCGAATTCGCATCGATGCCCAGTGATGGCAAGAAGTATGAACTCGTGAGAGGGGTACTTGTCGAAGTGTGCCGACCTAACTTAGAGCATGGCTACATTGCGGGCAGGCTTATCTACTATTTGAACAGTTTTATGGAAGCTCACCCATTGGGCGTGGTTACTACTGAAAGTGGTTTTGTCATCGCTCGTAACCCAGATTCAGTTCGTGGCCCGGATGTAGCGTTCACCTCTCACGAACGGTTACAACATATCGATGAGACAGGATTTGTTCAAAGTGCCCCTGATCTGGTAGTCGAGATTGTTTCGCCAAACGACAAGCAAAGCGAAATCGACGACAAAATCGATGAATACCTCGCTGGTGGCACAAAGCTAGTCTGGCTATTTTATCCCAAGAACAAAGGTGGCTTCGTAATTCGACCGGATGGCGATCCTACTCCTTTTGGAGTGAACAGCGTGCTTGACGGTGAAGATGTCTTACCCGGTTTTTCATTGCCAGTTAGAGATGTTTTCAAAGGCTTACCAACGCTACCTAAAGTACCGAAGAAGGACTAATCAAATGAAGCACACACTCGTGACTCTGGTGGAAAATGAACCCGGCGTGCTGAACCGCGTCGCTAGCTTATTCCGCCGCCGCAATTTCAATATCGACAGTTTGACGGTCGGGCGCACGGAAAATCCCGACATCTCGCGCATGACAATCGTGCTGGACAGCAACGTGACGAACGTGTCGCAGGTGATCGGCAACCTGTACAAGCTGGTCAACGTGATCAAGGTGGTAGACGTGACCGAGCGGCGTTTCTTCAGCCGCGATCTGGCGTTGATCAAGGTGAGAGCGGCGAAGGAAGTCGGATCGATTGCTGATAAATATGGCGCGCGCTTGATCGACCACACCAACGATATGATGGTGGTGGAAGCCAGCGACGAGGAACACCGAATCGAAGACTTGGTCAACGAACTCAAGCCGCTAGGCATCGTGGAAGTCGTGCGGACGGGCGTGGTGGCGATGGGGCGCGGCGACTTGATCTTGCAGCCCGACCCTGAGCCAGAAATCGCGCAATAAGCGAGGCATTCATCAATTATGCGTTTTCACACGTCCGGGGCCAACATCAGTATGAGGGTAACGGACGTGAGTAACTATCCCGAGCAAAAAGCAGACGGGGTTTGGCTTATCATCAGAAAAATAGGCCAGTACGTGGATTCTGTATCACTCTAAGGAGCATTTTTCTCTAATGGCTACTCTTTATTACGACAAGGACGCTGACTTATCGCTTCTTAATGGCAAGACCGTCGCCATTATCGGCTATGGCAGCCAAGGTCATGCCCACGCGCAAAATTTGCGTGACAGCGGCGTCAACGTGGTGGTGGGGCTGCACGCGGGCAGTAAGTCTGCCGCCAAAGCACAAGCCGATGGGTTCAAGGTACTCAGCGTAGCGGACGCGACCAAACAGGCACAGTTCATCATGCTGCTGCTGCCCGATACCAAGCAGGCCGAAGTGTATCGCAACGACATCGCGCCGAATCTGAAGACAGGCGATACCCTGATGTTCGCGCACGGTTTCAACATCCGTTACGGGCAGATTACCCCGCCAAACGATGTCGATGTCTCGATGGTCGCGCCCAAGGCTCCCGGTCATCGTGTACGTGAGACGTTCCAAGAAGGCGGCGGCACGCCTTGCTTGATCGCGGTACAGGTAGATGCCAGTGGCAAGGCGAAGGCCAACGCACTCGCTTATGCAAAAGGTATCGGCGGCACACGGGCGGGCGTCCTTGAGACGACCTTCAAGGAAGAAACCGAAACAGACCTGTTCGGTGAGCAGTCGGTATTGTGCGGTGGCGTGACGGCGCTGATCAAGGCCGGTTTCGAGACGCTGGTAAACGCTGGCTATCAGCCCGAAGTCGCCTACTTCGAGTGCTTACACGAAGTCAAACTGATCGTAGACCTGCTGTATCAGGGCGGCATGAATTACATGTGGTATTCGGTATCTGATACCGCCGAGTGGGGTGGTTACACCGTCGGGGATCGCATCATCACCGAGGAAACCAAGAAGGAAATGTCAAAGGTTCTCCAAGAGATTCAGAACGGCAGCTTTGCCGAGGCATGGATCGATGAGAACGCGACAGGCAAGAAGAACTTCCTCGCCCGCCGCGCTGCCGAACGCAGCATCCAGATCGAGCAGATTGGTAAGGACTTGCGCAACATGATGCCGTTCGTCAAGCCCAAGAAGCTGGAAGACTACGATCCGAGCTAAATGCAGGCTGATCGGGCTATTCTTGCGATCTATTGCGGCATCCCGTTTATTCTGGGGAGCGTTGGATTTGCGTTTATCCAGATAGCGCGTATGAAACGCAAGAAATACCGCATTTCAGGAATACCAATAGGTTTATGGATGCGGTTTGTGACTGCTTTGCTGGCTGTTACAGGTGTGTTCTTGTGTTGGATAGCCCTGATACTCTTATGTTTTGGTGGGCCAATGCCCTAAACAAAGGTAGCCGAATGATCTTAGAAGTGGTGGTGGCAGACGTGAAAAAAGGCGAAGGGGCGGCGTATGAGGAAGCCTTCCGGCAAGCCTCATCGTTGATCGCCTCGATTCCGGGTTATCTCTCGCACGAGTTACAACGCTGTGTGGAGACGCCGGATCGGTACGTGCTGCTGGTGCGCTGGGAGACGTTGGAGGCGCATACGGTGGGCTTCCGGCAGTCAGTGCAGTATCAGGAATGGAAGCATCTGCTGCACCACTTCTACGATCCGTTTCCGGTGGTGGAACATTATGAGGGAATCAACCTCACCCCCTGACCCCCTCTCCGCTTCGCAAAGAGGGGGAACCGGTAGGTAACCGAGTTTTTGAGTGTTTTTGGTGGGATAGGTAGGCACGGGATGGATAGCGAAGGTTGGGATAATAGGCATACGCGTCCACAACCGGCATTGTGGGAAAAGCTGAAGCCAATTGCGCGTGAAATGCGTATTAACCCAACGCCTGCCGAACTCAGGTTATGGTCGCGGTTACGAGATCGGCAATGTGCTGGACTGAGATTTCGTCGGCAGCATGTGATAGATCGGTTCATCGTTGATTTTTATTGTGGTGAACACAATCTTGTGATCGAAGTTGACGGAGAAATCCATCAATATACAAAAGAAGAAGATGCGATTAGACAAGAGTTTTTGGGAAGTTTGAATTTGAAGGTTATTCGCTTTTCGAATGAGCAAGTGATGAAGTCCATCGATGATGTACTTCAAGTGATCAAAACCTATGTTGTGTAACCCACCGGGTTCCCCTCGTTGCGAAGTGGAGAGGGGGCAGGGGTGAGGTTGATTAGCCTCGAAAGGGGGTGATGTCTGGATGTCAGACGATGGTCTTGATGGTCTAGGTGACCTAGCGGCTCGACAAGCGTTTTTCTTGGTAACGATGATAAAGCAACGAAGCTCTGAAAGGAACAATCCATCATGGAATCTGATGTACAACCTGCTGTACGCTCCAACCACGTCCGCATTTTCGACACCACCCTGCGCGATGGTGAGCAATCCCCCGGCGCATCGCTGAATAGCGCTGAAAAGTTGGAAATCGCCCGTCATCTGGCCTCGTTGGGCGTCGATATTATCGAGGCGGGTTTTCCGGCGGCATCGCCTGACGATCTGATGGCGGTACGGCGCATCGCGGAAGAAGTCGGCAAGGCAGACGGCCCGATCATTTGCGGGTTGGCGCGCTGCGTCAAGAATGACATCGATAAGTGCTGGGAAGCCGTGCAATACGCCGCTAAGCCCCGCATTCATACCTTCATCTCGACTTCCGATATTCACCTGAAATATCAATTCAACATGACCCGCGAACAGGCTTTGCAGCGTGCCCGCGACATGGTGCGTCATGCGCGGTCGCTGTGCGCGGATGTCGAGTTCAGCACGATGGACGCTGGACGCTCGGAATGGGCATACGTGGCGCAGGTGTGCGGCGTGGCGATTGAAGAAGGCGCAACCACGATCAACGTGCCGGATACCGTCGGCTACATGATGCCCGACGAATACGGACGCATGATGGCGTGGGTGATTGAAAACACGCCCGGCGGCAAAAATCCCAACGTGATCTGGTCGGTACACTGCCACAACGACTTGGGCTTGGCGACGGCGAACACGTTAGCGGGCATCAACGCGGGCGCGCGGCAAGCCGAAGTGACGATCAACGGCATCGGTGAACGTGCTGGCAACACCGCGCTGGAAGAAGTCGTGATGGCGATCAACACGCGGCGCGATTTCCACAAACTGGAAACGGGCATCGATACCAAGCAGATCAGCCGGATCAGCCGTCTGGTGGCGAATTATACGGGCATCAGCATCCAGCCGAACAAGGCCATCGTCGGGGCGAATGCCTTCGCGCATGAAGCGGGCATCCATCAGGACGGGCAACTGAAAAACCGCGAAACGTATGAAATCATGACGCCGGAGTCGGTCGGCTTGAGCGATAGCAAGCTGGTACTGGGCAAGCACAGCGGACGTCACGCCGTCAAGGCACGGCTGCGCGATCTGGGCTATCCGCTGGCGGATGCCGAACTGGACGAAGTGTTCAAGCGCTTCAAGGAAGTGGCGGACAAGAAGAAGCACATCACCGACGCCGACTTGCAGGCCATCGTCAGCGACCAAATGCAAGGCCCCGCCGAATTCTACAAGCTGCGCGGGATTCAGGTGACGTGCGGACAGTTGGATATGCCGACGGCGACGTTGAAGATGGAAGGCCCCGATGGCAAACTGTACATTGAAGCGGCGGTTGGCGTCGGCCCTGTAGATGCCGTGTACACGGCGATTGACCGCATCGTCAAGGTTCCCAACAAGCTTCTTGAATTCGCGGTACATGCCATCACCGAGGGCGTAGACGCGCAGGGCGAAGTGACCGTACGCATCTGCACGCAGGACGGCGAATATCAGACGTTCGGCGGGCATGGTTCTGATCCTGACATCATCGTGGCATCGGGCAAGGCGTACCTCGCCGCGTTGAACCGGATGCTGGCGGCGGTAGGTACGGCGGATATTTCGCCGGAAGGTGAACGCGCTGCTGTACATCTGCCCGGTGCAGATTAGGGTTCTGCAGTAATCGGCATCCTCGTCTCGCGAGATGAGGATGCCTCAATCGAGTAGAGGGCACATGCCTGAATGCGACGCAGGTTGGCTAAATTGCTTCATTTATCAGTGGGGCTTCGTATTTCTACCGATCCTGATCTGCATCGCATTGTTCGGTAGTGGAGCGGCGCTACTGACAATTATCGAGAATGTGCGGTTTAACCATACCTTGCGTCAGTTGGATAAAGATGGTGTGGAAACAGACGGGCAGATTATCGGTCAAAAAACGGCATATGTGGCGTTCCGAAGAGATATCCATCTCGTTACGTATGTCTACAGAACCGCCGATTATCGCTTTGAAGCAGACGCCCACGTATCGAGGCGGGACTGGGAAAAGTTAGGATCGGGAACGAGAGTTGCCGTAAAGTACTTGCCCAATAAGCCGGACGTGTCACGGCTGAAAGATTATGCAATGTATGTTTAGGCAGGACTGCGTGTGAGCAGGTGGAAGGCGCAAACTGATGGACGAAAAGCTGCTTATTCTACATATCGATGATGAGATCGGCACGTTGAAACTGTGGGATATGATGCTGCAACGCTACGGCTACGGTGGCACACTGCATACCAATTCAGCGCGCGACGGTCTGGCAATCGCTTTTGAGCAGCGTCCGCATCTGATTTTGTTGGATACCATGATCCCCGATCTGGATGGATTCGAGATTTGTAAGCGACTGCG
Source organism: Anaerolineae bacterium (assembly GCA_019637615.1). Lineage (GTDB taxonomy): Bacteria > Chloroflexota > Anaerolineae > Aggregatilineales > UBA2796 > JAHBVK01. Next base: position 10,549 of record JAHBVJ010000026.1, read on the forward strand.
GGCAGATGAACGCACACGCAGCGCCGTGATTCTATTCGTATCGATCTACATGTTTGGTGAGCGCGTCCAACGGGCGGCTGAGTGTGGCGCGGATGCTTCATATTCGATGCCGCTGCTCCCCGCCGATGTACGTGCGTTGATGGCGACTTGGGCACCCATCGCCTTGGAGCGCCGCCACGCGGAGTCCCCGATTATTGGGGGCAACCCCACCAATACTCAATAATCACCCCCTACGACAATTCAATACCCATATTGTGTCACGCGATACCTAGAGATTGAACATAGCGCCATGACCTATGACAGGAGATAAGACTGTGCCTTCCGTACTCATTTATGACACTACGCTGCGGGATGGAACCCAGCGTGAGGGAATATCGTTGAGCCTTGAAGACAAACTTAAGGTAACCAAGCTACTGGATGACTTCGGCGTGGCGTACATCGAAGGGGGGTGGCCCGGTTCCAACCCCAAAGATGCCCACTACTTCGAGGCGGTGCGTAAGCTCGACTTGAAGTGTGCCAAAGTCGCCGCTTTCGGCGCGACCACACGCGTCGGCGTCAAGCCAGCGGATGACGAAAACATCCAGATGCTGGTCGATTCGCAAGCGCCCGTGGTGACGGTGGTCGGCAAGACATGGGCGTTACACGTCCACGAGGTCTTACGCACCGACAAAGAGGACAACTGTAACCTGATCCACGACTCGCTGGCTTACTTGAAAGGCTTGGGGCGAGAAGTCGTCTACGACGCCGAGCATTTCTTCGACGGCTATAAAGATGATGCCGAGTACGCGATCCTGACGCTCAAGGCGGCGTTGCAAGGCGGCGCGGACTGGCTGACGCTGTGCGACACTAACGGCGGCACGATGTACTGGGAAGTCGAGCGCATCGTCGGTGAGGTGATCGCCGCGCTGCCAGCGGGGACGAAGATCGGCATCCACACGCATAACGACGGCGAACAGGGCGTCGCCAATTCGCTGGCGGCGATCCGCGTCGGCGCGGGCATGGTGCAAGGCACGATCAATGGCTACGGCGAACGCTGCGGCAACGCCAACCTGTGCAGCATCATCCCTGACCTCGAACTGAAGATGGGCTACACCTGCTTGCCGGAAGGCAAGCTCAAGCAGATCACCAACATCGCCCGCACGGTCGCGGAGATCGCCAACCTGCCGCCGGATCACCATCTGGCTTATGTGGGACGCAGCGCGTTCGCGCACAAGGGCGGGATTCACGTGGCGGCGATGCGGCGCACGGCGAAGTCTTACCAGCATATCGAGCCGGAATTGGTCGGCAACGAGATGCGCGTATTGATCTCTGACCTGAGCGGACGCGGCAACATCTTGAGCAAGGCCGAGCAGTTCGGTATGGATGTCTCAAACGACGCGGCGCGGCAAGTATTGGAACAGATCAAGCATCTGGAGAACCTCGGCTATGCGTTTGAAGGCGCGGAGGCGTCCGTCGCGATCATGCTCAAGCGCGCACAGCCGGATTATCAGGCACCATTCGAGCTGATCGACTTCATGACCGTGGTTGAGAGCCGTCAGGGGCGCGGCTTGCTGGCGGAGGCCACCGTCAAGCTCTCGATCGGCGGCGAGGTGATGCACACGGCGGCGGAAGGGAACGGCCCCGTGAACGCACTCGACCTTGCCCTGCGGAAGGCGATTGCGCCAGCCTTCCCGCGCATCAACGAGTTCCATCTGGCGGACTACAAGGTGCGTATCCTCGACAGTTACAACGGCTCGTCCGCGATCACGCGCGTGCTGGTGGATACCCAGAACGGCACGCATCGGTGGAGCACCGTCGGCGCGGCAGGCAACATCATCGAGGCGTCGTGGCGCGCGCTGATCGACAGCATTGAGTATGGCTTGCTGCTGGCGCACTGAGAAGAAAGTGCTGAGTGCTTAGTCCTGAGTGCTAAGTAGAAGACACCTGTGTAACCATTCGTAAATCGATGCTCCTATTCCTAAGCGCGGAATAGGAGCATTTTAATATGGAATATCAAGTTGATCACTTATAGTGCAAAAATTCACATATTAGCGTAGACTATATTTGCTTATTTCTGCGTTATTTTTGTATCAATGCTTCAAGGACTCCCCCTGCCATGCCTTCCGTCTTCATTTCGTATGCCCATGCAGATCATGGAACTGTCAGCAATATCATCAATGCCTTACAAAACGCGAATATTCCAGTTTGGATTGATCATCAAAAGTTAAGACCGGGAACCAGTAATTGGGAACATGCGATTCGTACCGCGATTGCCGACGCGCCCGCATTCATTCTGGTGGCCTCGCCCAACACGGTACGGTCACAGTACGTGCCCGACGAGATTTCGATTGCCCAGTTGCGGACGCCGCCGATCCCGATCATCCCCGTGTGGATAGACGGGAAAAACTACATCGAAGCCGTGCCGATGGGTATGGGGCGCGTGCAAGGCTTGGATTTACGGGACGGCGAATTCGAGGCCAATATCCAAGCATTGATGGGCACACTCCGCGAGATTATGAATGCCGAGGAGCAGAGCAGCAATCAATATGTGCTGACGACGCCAGCGGCGGACGCCGTGCCTGCCGATTTTACGCCCCACAATCCGTATCAGGGGTTGGAGGCGTTCACGGAAAAGACCAGCCGTTATTACTTCGGACGCACGGCATTGGTCAACAAGCTGGCGAACCGACTACATGAGGATCGCTTTCTGGCAGTCGTCGGCGCATCAGGATCGGGCAAGTCAAGCGTGGTGATGGCGGGACTGCTGCCCAAACTGCGCTATGAACATCCTGATTGGGTGATCTTGCCGCCGATGAAACCCGGAGCGCAGCCCGTAGAAGAACTCAGTATCGTGCTGGCCTCGCAGCGCCAAGCCGCGATTACCAACGTGAGACCGGATTTGGAGAGCGCCGATACACGCGGGCTGCTGCTACAGGCCAAGCTGATCGGGCGTGAGTGCCGTGTCGTGCTCATCGTGGATCAATTCGAGGAGTTGTTCACGCTGACAACAGATGCCGCTGTGCGTGAACGCTTCATTAACCTGCTGACCGCTGCTGCCACCGCACCAGATAGTAATCTGACGGTGATCTTGACGCTGAGAGCCGATTTTTCGGATCGTCCGCTGGCGTACCCCGAACTGGGACACTTGATCAACGAACACAGCGAAGCCGTGCTGCCGCTGTCGTTGGTAGAACTGACCGAGGTGGTGCTTGGACCAGCCGCGTTGGATGACGTGCGGATGAGTTTCGAGGGCGATCTGGCGGCGCGGTTGGTGTACACGGTGAGGGAGCAGCCGGGTGGACTGCCGCTGCTGCAATTCGCGCTCGATCAGTTATTCCAGCGGCGCGAAGGACAACGGCTTACCCTGAAGGCGTATGAGCAGATCGGGGAATTGAAAGGCGCACTGGCGAAACATGCCGAGGCGACTTACGCCGCGCTACCGACCGAGTCACATCGACAACTAGCGCGTGGCTTGTTCTTGCGGTTGATTTCTCCGGGCGCGACGGAACAGGAAAGCACACGGCGTCGCGTGATGCAGCGCGAATTGACGCCCGCCGATCCGACGCGGCAATGGGTGATGGAAACGGTGATCCGACAGTTCATCAAGGCACGGCTGCTGACGACGGGCGAGATCGCGGGCGAACCGACGCTGGAAGTGAGCCACGAGGCGTTGATCCGCGAGTGGGATGTGCTCAGGACGTGGCTGGATCAGTTCCGCAGTGAAGTGCGCTTGCAGCAGAGCATCAGTCAGGACGCGGCGGATTGGCTGCGCAATGGTAAACGGCCTGATGATCTGTATCTGGGCGAGAAACTGCGCGAGGCCGAAGCATGGGCGCGTGGCGGGGCGTATGCGGTGAGTGCTGAGGAAGCCGCATTTATCGAGGCGGGCGGATATCGACAGCGGGAACTGCGGGAAGACGATGAGCGAAGAATAAAAGCGCTAGAGCAAGCCGAGACGAGGGCAAAACGCACACGGGAGCGGTTGTTGATCACGACGGCATTCGCGGCGGTGATGATTACGATAGCGATTGTCGCGGCGTATATCGGGTTACAGGGACAACAGACAGCGGCGGCGCGAGAGGATCAGGCGAATACTCAGGTCGCGATTGCGCTGGAGACGTTGACGCCGATTCCAGCTACATTAACCCAAGTCGCTGAACAGGCAAATGCACAAGTAGCAAATGCACAATCAACCGTAGTGCAGGTTGGAACTTCGGTTTCCAATACATTGACCCCAATTCCTGCGACATTGGCAAAAGTGGCAGATGATATACGTAACGCAGAAGCGGAGATTGAATCATTACGATTGGCAGTGTTAGCAAAAGATATCTTGAATAATCCGTTTGGCGATATCGAGACACCTATACTATTAGGGATTCGAGCACTAAAAACGGCTTATAGCGTACCGGCTGATGCAGCACTTGTAGTGGCAATCGGTCGATTGGACGTAAGGACCCTTATTGGACATAAGGGTGGTATTACGAGTGTAGCATTCAGCCCCAATGGACGTTTTATCGCAACAGGGTCAGTAGATAATACAGCTAAATTATGGGATGCTGCAACCGGGAAAGAACTACACACCTTTAGCGGACACACCTCAACTCTCATAAGTTTAGCATTTAGCCCTGATGGACATTATCTCGTGACTGCATCAAATGATGAAACAGTTAGATTATGGGATATAGATACGGGAATTGAAATTCGCATTTTTTATCACTCTATTAATGGAATTAGACCTAGTACAGTAGCATTTTCGCCAGATGGGCACAGTATATTAGCAATTGGTGACTATAGGATGCATCAGTGGAATATTGCTACGGGTAAGGAATCAATCTTTTTTGACAATCTTTCAGACGTTTTGGCATTCACACCTGATGGTCATTACATACTGACCAGCTCATGGGATAATACGGCAACACTATGGGACGCTATTAACGGAAAGGAAGTATATACTTTCGTCGGACATACACAGAGCATCACGTGTGCAAAATTTAGTCCAGATGGTCGTTATGCTTTAACGGGAGCATATGATGGGACCGCGAAGTTATGGGATACTGCTACTGGAAAGGAAATATACAGTTTCGATGTAGATGGATATGATGTAAGTAGTCTGGCATTCAGCTCCGACGCACACTATGGGATAACAGGCACATTTGGAGGCGCTAAACTATGGGATATTACAACTGGAAAGTTTGTGCGTGCTTTCAATGGACATGAGGATACGGTTACTAGCGTTGCAGTCAGCCCCAAAGGAGATTATATTCTGACAGGATCCGGTGACAGCACAGCAAAATTATGGCCGATTACAGAAAATAAGGAACAGCGCACATTCGGGGGACACACAGAAGCCGTTCTGAGTGTGGCAGTTAGCTCCGATGGGCGTTACGTAGTGACAGGATCGGCGGACAACACAGCGAAATTATGGGATGCTTCTTCTGAAAAGGAATTGCATAGCTTTAGCGGTCACAATGATGCCGTTACGGATGTAGCGTTTAGTCCCGATGGACGCTATGTGCTGACAGGTTCGTGGGACAAGACTGCGAAGTTATGGGATGTCGCAACCGGAAAGGAATTACGCACATTTATCGGGCATGAGGCAATTGTTTCGAGCGTAGCGTTTAGTCCCGATGGACGCTATGTGCTGACAGGTTCATGGGATGAGACTGCGAAGTTATGGGATGCCGCAACCGGAAAGGAATTACGCACATTTATCGGGCATTCAATGTACATCAAAAGCGTAGCGTTTAGTCCCGATGGGCGTTATGCGTTGACGGGTGCTGGCTATGATATGGGACCACGTGATTTCACAGCAAGACTGTGGGATATTGCTACAGGGAAACAATTGCGCACATTCATTGGTCACAAGTCTACAATTTGGAGCGTGGCCTTTAGTCCTAATGGCCGTTATGTATTGACTGGAGCAGAGGATAATACGGCAAAGCTTTGGGATGTTTCCACTGGTATCTTATTACACACTTTTAGTGGACACACCGATACTATACGTGGCGTAGTGTTTAGTCCTGATGGGCGATATGCGTTGACTGGAGCAGTCGATGGGACCGCAAGGCTATGGGATATTGCAACAGGAAATACATTGCGGACATTTAGCTATACATGGGGTATTTCGAGTGTAGCGTTTAGTCCTGACGGACATTTTGTGTTCACAGGTACGGGGAAGAATACAGCAAAATTATGGGAGACTAATTACCACGATTTTCTTTCTTACGCTTGTACGCAAGTGACGCGAGATTTTACAAGATATGAACGTCAAGATTATCACATCCTAGATAATGAGCCAACATGCCCTCAATTTGCTACAGTAGATAATCCTATGAACACATTAATGCCACCAACGACAACAGCTATGGCGGCCACAATGGTATCTCCTATATGGACTCCAATAGCGTCACCAACCATCACCTATACTCCTAGCGCTACTTTTACTATGACTTATACACCGACCGCTACATTCACGTCTACAGCAACTGTCACGTTTACAGATCTACCACTGTTGTTCTTTGCGTCACCGACATTTCCGCCAACGAAGACCCCCAAACCGTGATGCTCGAGCCAGCTCATAATTTGTTGTCATGACGAGGTACGGCAACGAGAACACGAAAAACAGGCAAGTGAAGACCGCTTGTCTGTTGCGTTGGAATATGCGGTTGTGCATGGGTAGGGTTTGAAGGTCAGTTGCTGAACCAGTTGAGGAGGTGCTGGACAAGCTTGTTGCAATTCGCGCTGAAGCTGACTAGTCACTAGAGATTCCTCCATTAGCACTACCCGATCACCAGTGCCATCGCGAAGCCATCATAGCCCTTGCTACCCACCGTCTGAAGTTGCGTCGCCATCACACGCGATTCCGCTGCCAGCGCTGTGTTGAATTGGCGCACGCCGCGCACGCTCGGATCGGTGCTGTTGGCGTCCACTACTTCGCCGTTGCGGATCACGTTATCAACGATGATCACGCTGCCCAGATGAGTCAGCTTGAGCGCCCAGTTGAAGTAATTGGTATTGTTGGCCTTATCCGCGTCGATGAACACAAAATCGAAGGGCGCATGACCCTCGGCGGCAATCTTAGGCAGCGTGTCGAGCGCAGGGCCGACTCTCACCTCAACTAGCTTGTCCACTTCAGCGCGGATGAGATTCGCGCGGGCGACTTCGGCGTGTTTCGGATCAACTTCCAGCGTGATCAGCTTGCCGTCCGGCGGCAATGCGCGCGCCAGCCAGATCGTGCTGTACCCACCGAGCGTGCCGATCTCCAGAATCGACCTAGCCTTGATGCTCTGCGCCAGAATCGCCAACAGTTTGCCCTGATTCGGCGCGACCTGCGCTGACGGCAGTTTGGCGGCTTCGGCGGCTTGCAGCGCCGCCTCCAGCACCGGATCGGAAGGAATCAACAGATCATTGATGTACTGATCAACGGCAGTCCACTGTGCTTGGTTCATCGGTATGGCCTTTTTATCAGGGTGGCTGTAGTTCAGGTGTCAACAAACGGGCGAGTTACCTCGCCCATCTCATCATTCTGCCAATTGTTTATCTTTGAGCACCGGCTCAGGGATCGGCTCCACGCGCGCTTCTACATATTTCCAGCGCACCTTGCGGTGCCCCCACATATTGGGCAAGCTGTACTCTTCTTTGCGCTCGATCAAGGTGATCCACAGGTTTTTGTTCGGCAGGGCAAACCGCGTATGCACTTCATCAAAGCCGACGGAGTCGCGGTACATATCGAGGCGTGCTTCCTTATCCATCTGGCGGATCTTCCACATCGCTTTGTTGTATTTGAATTTGGCAAGTTTCTGCGCGAGTTCGTTCATCTCGGCAGTGCTGATCAAAACTGGCATCGGTTTAGTTCCCCCCGAAGTGATGACCTATCATGGTTGGGTGTCGGTAGAGTTAGGGAGAAGTTTAACTGAATTTGGGCGCGGATGCTATAATCCACGCCATGAATATGCAGCAAGCGAACTTCACTGTTACAGGGCTAACTGTCTATATCCGCCACATCTTCGATCTGGATGAATTACTAGGCGATGTGTGGGTAGAAGGCGAAGTTTCCAATTTCTCGCGTCCGTCGTCGGGGCATTGGTACTTCACGCTCAAAGACAGCACCAGCCAGCTCAAAGCCGTGATGTGGAAGACCAGCGCCGCCCGTCAGCGCTACATGCCCGAACACGGCGAGAAAGTCCGCGCGCACGGCAAAGTCACCGTCTACGAAGCGGGCGGACAGTACCAGCTCTATTGCGATGTGATCCAACCGCTGGCAAAAGTGGGCGATCTTCATGCGCAGTTCCGCGAATTGTGGGACGCACTGGAAGCCGAAGGGCTGTTCAGCCCAGACATTAAGCGCGATCTGCCCGCCTTCCCGCGCAAAATCGGCGTGGTCACGTCGGCTTCGACGGCTGCCTTTCAGGATATTCAGAATGTCTTGCGGCGGCGCTATCCGCTGGCAGAACTAATCCTCAGTCCGACGCCCGTACAGGGCAGTGACGCCGCGCCGCACATCGTCCGCGCCCTCCGCCAGATCGACGCTTACGGCGTGGATGTAATCTTGCTGGCACGTGGCGGCGGCAGTCTAGAGGATTTGTGGTGTTTCAACGATGAGCGCATCGCCCGCGCCATCCGCGAGACGCGCGCGCCTGTCGTCACGGGCGTCGGTCACGAGACGGATACCACGCTGGTCGATGGCACGGCGGATCGGCGTGCCCCGACGCCATCGGCAGGCGCAGAGATGATCGTGCCGAGCATCGATGATCTGCGCTTCCGCCTGAAGGAACTCAGCCTTCAACTGCGGGATGCTGCGCAGGAGAACATCGACAGCCGCCGTGAAGACGTGGACGACATCAGCCACAAACTGCGGCTCGTCGCACCGACCAATCGGTTGCGGTCCGAACGTCAGCGTTTGGATGAGCTGGACATGCGCTTGGAAAAAGCCGCCCGCGCTAAGATCGTTTCTCTGCGCGACAAGGTGCTGTCGCAGAAGCGCGCGCTTGAGTCCACCAATCCGCGCAATCTGTTGGCGCGTGGCTATGCGCTCATCACCCGCGCCGACGATGGCAGCCGCGTGACCGATGCGGCGGACGCCAATCCGGGCACTTCCCTGCATATCCAACTGAGCAAAGGCACCATAACCGCCGCTGTTACCGAGAGGACGCTTGATGACCAGCCTTCAACCTGAGCAGCCCTTTGAAGACGCCTTCCAAGAACTCGCGGACATCGTTGATCAACTTGAAGCGGGCGATCTCACGCTGGACGATACGCTCAAGCTATACGAACGTGGGCGTGCGCTCGTCCAATACTGCCAAGTGCAGCTCAATGATGCCGAACTGCGCGTGATGCAGCTCACGACGGGCGCAGACGGCACGCTCAAAGCCGAAGACTTAACGTAAGCAACGCGATCTGAATAGTATCATCATGCCAACACGAAGTGACCGAACCAGCTTGTTCATTGGACTGGGCATTGCTCTCGTCCAAATCGTTGACATCATCCTTCATGTTGCCACCAATCAGGCCGAACCCATCCGGATCACCTCGAATCTCGCGGTACTGGTGTGGTTAGCCTTCTTGGCTTTCGGGAAGTTCAAGCAGGGCTTCCGCCTGATGACGGTAGGCTTCATCGGGGTCTATCTGGCGCTGAATATCGCCTTCCTCGCCATGAGCGGCCTGACCAACGCCGCGCAGGGTGGCGGCTTGCGAGTCACGCTCTTGGTGTTGATCGCCCTGACGGTGATCTTGGCGGCGCTGCTGGCTTACTTTTGGGAACGCCATCCGAACAACTCGATGATGGCTTAAGGCGGAAAACGCGGCTTTATTAGGGGATCATCATGCCAACGTATGAATTCCAGTGTGCGGACTGCGGGCATATCTTCGAGGAACGGCGCTCGTTTTCACAGTCCCACGCGCCAGCCACCTGCCCCAAGTGCGGCTCTACCAACGCCAAACGCCTGATCACGGGCGGCGCGGCGATCTTCCGCCCGATGACTCCCGGCGAGATCGGCGCATCCGAGTACAACGCCGCGCAGCGCTCATTCTCGCGCATGGCGGATATTCAGCGCGCCGATGAGCAATCTCACGCGCATGACCATGAGCACGATCACAGCCATGAGCATCATGACCACCACGATCATGATCATGCGCATGACCATGCCGAACCGCATCACCACGATGAGCCGCATGATCACGCGCATCACGACCATCCCGCCGACCACAGCCACGACGATCCCGCCCCGTAATCGCTTGGCTGTCGGTCAAAACTGTAGCTTATCTGTCGTTTCGGTGTAAACTACAGTTACCAGCCAGAAAATAATCGTACCTTCGTTTCAGTTAGGGAAAACCTCTCATGACTACACCGACCGCGACCTCGTTTGATGAAATCATCGATCTCAACAAGGAATACACGCTGTTTCCGTGGGGCGCACAGGGGGCAGTGAACCCGATCCCCGTCACCAACGCGGAAGGCATCTATTTTTACGACGCTAACGGCAAAAAATACATCGATTTCAATTCGCAGTTGATGAATGTCAACATCGGCTACGGCAACAAGCACGTGATCGACGCCATCAAGCGTCAGGCTGACCAGCTCGCCTACGTTTACCCCGGCATGGCGACTGATCCGCGCGGCAAGTTGGGTGAGAAAATTGCGCAACATCTCCCCGGCACGCTCAAGAAGACGTTCTTCAGCCTGAGCGGGACAGAAGCCAACGAAAACGCCTTCAAGATCGCCCGCCAGTACAACGGACGCGCCAAGATTCTCTCGCGCTATCGCAGCTTTCACGGGCAGGGCTTCGGTGCGCAGCAAGCTGGCGGCGATCCGCGCCGTATTCCCAATGAACCCGGCGTCGGCTGGGTCGTCCACTTCCACGATCCCTATCAGTACCGCTGTTTGTTCTGCAAAGGCCAAGATCACTGCAACCTGTCGTGCGCCGAGCACATCGAGCAAACGGTGATCTTTGAGGGGCCGGAGACCATCTCCGCCATCATCCTCGAAGGCTATAGCGGTTCCAGCGGCATCATGGCCCCGCCTGATCCTCAATATTGGACGAAGGTGCAGGAAATCTGCCGCAAGTACGGCATCCTCCTGATCGTGGACGAAGTGATGAGTGGCTTCGGGCGCACAGGCAAATGGTTCGGCGTCGATAACTATCCCGACGTGCAGCCGGACATCGTGACGATGGCGAAAGGCTTGACTTCTGGCTATCTGCCGCTCGCCGCCACCACCGTCACCGAGGAGATCGCCAAGCACTTCGAGAGCAAACCGCTGATGATCGGGGGGACGTATGCCGCTCACACGCTGTCCTGCGCGGCGGGCGTGGCCTGCGTTGAAGTTTACGAACAAGAAGGCTTGGTTGAGAATTCCGCCAAGATGGGCGAAGTGCTCACCAAGGGCTTGAACGACCTCAAGGCCGAGCATCCGAGCGTTGGCGATGTGCGCGGCGTCGGGTTGTTCCAAGTGCTCGAACTGGTCAAAAATCGCGAGACCCGCGCCCCGCTATCGGAGTTCAACAAGCCCGAATCCGAGCCGATGAAACAGATTCGCAGCTATTTGCTCTCCAAGGGCATGTTCGCCTTTGTGCGCTGGAACATGGTATTCGCCTGCCCGCCGCTGATCATCAACCGCGATCAGTTGCAGGAGTCACTCAGCATCCTCAACGACGCACTGTCCCTCGCAGACAAGTTCGTGGAATAACGTCGCGTCATCATCCGCAAGGGCGAGCCTCCCTCGCCCTACCCTCCCCATCTATCTACATAACTCATCTGCCTACGCCTCATCCTAACTAATTGCTCATGTATGACAAAGCCCTTGCTAAAGCAATAGGTATCATATAATATGAAGCGAATTAAATTTTACGAGCATACCATAAAACTTTTGTAAGCGATATTCTTCATCTTTATTGATTTTCGGTCAGGCCACAGGGGCAAGCCAAGTGGGCACCCCGCAGGCTAATCATCTTGTGAGGCAATCGCCCACAACACCTACTGGGGGAATCCGTGTACGCAATTGTGCCACCTTACATGATCCGCGCTATCGTTGAAAATGGTGCTCCGCACGAAGCGGAGATCGCTCGCCAATATTTGGAGGAAGACACCGAGATCAGGAACATGCGCGATGAACGCCAGAAGGATGTTTACGTCACATCAGCGCTATTGGCGGAAAGCACACCCCCAGCCAAATATCAGGTGCAGCGCGAGATTTTCGACGTTCGGAAGTCCAAGGACCGTCCACGCCGCCTAGAAAACCAGAAACCCTCCCGTGATGCGGCTATCGAGCAAGCCTTCAAGGGGTTAGGCGATGTCCATGACTTTTACAAGTACGTCTATAACCGCAATTCCATAGACGATCAGGGGATGGTTTTGCGTGCTGAGGTTCATTATCAGGATCATCGTCGCGGTAATGCATTCTGGGATGGTAAGCGTATGCTCTTTGGTGATGGCGATGGCCTTTATTTCCAAGATTTCACAAGTTCTCTGGATATCATTGGGCACGAGCTTACGCACGGGGTTATCCAATATACATCGCAGTTGGACTATTCGGGGCAATCCGGTGCATTGGCGGAATCTCTCTGCGACGTGATGGGATCGATCATTAAACAGTGGAAGGCCAAGCAAAGCGTAGATGAGGCCGATTGGCTGATCGGACCTGATGTGCTTACAACTAAGGTCAAAGATGAATCAGCGCCCTCAGCGACACGCCCGGCCCTGCGATCCATGAAACAACCGGGGACAGCCTTCGAGCATCCCGTCTTAGGCAAAGACCCCCAACCAGATCATATGAGAAAGTACGATCACAGGCTCGATGATCATGGTGGTGTGCATATCAATTCTGGCATCCCTAACCGTGCCTTCTATCTGGCTTCAAGTGCAGTAGGCGGCTATGCATGGACGAAGATTGGTATGATCTGGTATAACAGCTTGTCTGATAAACAACTGCAACCGACCTCCGACTTCGAACGTTTTGCTATACTTACTTTAGCAAAAGCAGAAGCTTTTTATGGAGGTGTGAGCGTCGAATATAAGGCCATCCATGAAGCTTGGCGCGAAGTTGGAGTTATATCGTAAAGGAAGATCATCAATGCGCGTAAGACTTGAACAGGATGGCGGGTTTGTCTTTATGCCCGGCCTACATACAGTAAAAGAAGTCAACACGAAGACACTGCCACCCAAAATCGCGAAAACCCTCAAGCGGTTAGTGACGAAAGCGGATTTTTTCAGCTTGCCGACTAAGCAACCAGAGGTTGCCAAAGGCGCTGCCGATTACCGCACGTACACGATCACGATCGAGGATGATGGTAAAAGGCACAGCGTCGAGACGCCAGAAATAACAGAAAATGAAGCCTTGCGAGATCTGATTGAGTTTGTCGAAAAATCAGCGACAGCCTAAGCTTAGACGCGACGTGGCCTTTTGACAGTTGAACTCCTCATCCCTACTGCCATCCTGATCATTTGCATCGGGTTGTTCATCTATTGGCTGTTTTTCGCGACCGAAGGCGTCTACCTCGGCAAACGCACCGTGATCCGCCTCTACGATTTGTACGCCAATCGCTACGACGACATCAAGCAGTATGACGCGGAGTGGGAGCAAAATACGCTGGGGGAGCCGATCTTGGCGGCGTTGCAAAACATCCCGCACCCGCTGATCCTCGACGTAGCGACGGGTACAGCGCGGTTCGCCAGCAGTTTGATCGGCACTGGCTCCTTCAACGGGCATATCATCGGCCTTGATGCCAGCCTGAAGATGCTCGAAGCCGCCGCCGACAAGATCGCCGCGCTGCCGGATGGTGCCAGCCGCGTCACCTTCGTCCATCAAGATGCGCAGGCGCTGCCCTTTGATGACAGTACCTTCGATGCCGTCGCGTGCTTGGAAGCCCTAGAATTCGTCCCCAACGCGAGAAAAGTCGTCGCGGAGATCGTGCGGGTCGCCAAACCCGGCGCGCTGATCGTGCTGACCAACCGTAAAGGCTGGCAAACGCTGCTGTATCCCTTCAAGACGCAGACTACCAAAGCCTTCACCGCTTATTTGCGGGGCTTGGGCTTGGAAGATGTCACCGCGATCCTGTGGCAAATGGACTATGACTTGATCTGGGCATTCAAACCCGGCTTGCTGCCCACCACCGAGCTTGCCTCGATAGCGGCCTCGCTGCGCTGCCCAAATCAGCATCGCGCGTTAGTCGCGTCAGGGACATCGCTGCGCTGCACGGAATGCGGAGCTACTTTGCCCATCGACGCGCACGGTATCATCGGTTACGAACTCCCTTGATGAGAAGACTAGCACCTACGCCCAATAAAAGCGTACAATTAGCATAGAGACCATATCAGGGATGAGGCTGCCTATGATGCAGCTACGACGACTTACGACACGGTTTCCTTGGATGAGCGCGCGCCATCCGTTGGCACAGCGTGAGATCAGTCGTGTGTCCACGATCCCCCGCTTTTTCCGCCGTCTGACGGAAGTCCGCTCGATCCTCGGCTATGCGGCGTTGATCCACCTCGGCTTTTTTGCCGCCTCGATGCTGCTGTATTCGCGCAGACAATCGATCCTCAATGCCTTCCTTGCGCCATTCCTGACGCCTTTCGGATTGCCCCTCGCGGCGGCGGGCTTGCATTCGATCCTGTACTGGGCGATGCTGATCGGCGTCAGCAACATGTTCACCACTATCCTATGCCGCGATCTCAACTCGCACTCGTGGCAAATGCTGCGCCTGACGCCTTTCTCTGGCACAGAGATCATGCTGGCGAAGATGAACGCCATGCGCCTCACATGGCAGCCGATCCTGACGGCGTTGATCGTCATGCGGATACTGGCCTCGCTCAGTCTCCCGCTGACCACTGCGTTAGAGTCGCAAAATTCAACCACCGTCGATTACATCCAGCTTGTCTTGTTCATCTTCCAGCCCATTGTGGATGGCTTTCTCGCCGTCAGCCTGAGCGCTCTCAGCGCGAGCCTGTTCCCGAATGCGCTGTGGTCGCGGTTGCTGTCGTACACGCTGCTCGGCTTGGTGCTCGGCGGTCTCGGCCTGATCAATTCGCTGTGGTTGATCTTCACGTCGGTGATGGGGCCATTAGCTGGCCTCCTGACGCCGCTCGGACATTGGTCGCTGCTGGCGGTTTCGCTCATGCCCATCCATCATCCAGAAACCGAAGTTATCCATCTAGCGGTTATGACGGCACTGCACGTTATAATCCCTCTGCTGGTCGCCGTGATCAGCTTTAGGGTTGCCGTTCGGCTTGCTAATCAACGGATGTGAGATCACATGGGTGCAGATGTACATCGTGAAAAAGCGGGACATGCTCCCGTCACCGTCGCGCTCGTCACGGTGAGCGATACGCGGACGCCGGAAACTGACGAAAACGGTCTTTACCTCAAAGACCTGTTCACCTCGCAAGGGCATGTCGTCGGTGGTTACGCCGTCGTCAAAGATGAACCTGATCAGGTCGAGCGTGTACTCGATGAGATGGTCGCGATTCCGGACGTCCGACTGGTGTTATTCAACGGCGGCACAGGCATCGCCCCGCGTGACACCACCTACGACGTGATCGCGCGTAAGCTCCAGAAAACGCTGCCCGGTTTTGGCGAGATTTTCCGAATGCTTAGTTACGAGCAGGTCGGCGCGGCGGCTATGTTGAGTCGGGCTACGGCAGGCGTCTATCGCGGCAAGTTGATCTTCTCGACACCGGGATCGCCCAAAGCTGTCCGTCTCGCGCTCGAAAAATTGATCATGCCTGAGTTGAATCACTTGGCGTGGGAAGTCGTCCGCACCTCCTGAGCACAGCTTCCGTTCAGGAAATTCGATCAGGAATACGGTCACGCTGAGGAACAGGCATAAATTACAGCAACGGCGGGATCAGAACACCTCTGATCCCGCCGACGTCATGCTTACGCCGTGATGTGAGGCTCTACGCCAGCAACCCGCGCAGCGTCGTGATCGCCTCAGCGTGGGCGACGGTGACTTCGTGCTGATCAGCCAGCCGCTTGAGCTTGACCTGACCGTTCGCCACCTCATCGGGGCCGAGTACTGCCACCACCGGAATGCCCTTCTTATCTGCGTAGCCGAACTGCTGACCGAGCTTCTTGTTATCCTGCATGAACAACTCGACATTGATGCCCGCCGCCCGCAACTCGGAGGCTAGTTTCATCGACTCGGCGCGGATTTCGGGGCTGAAGACCGTGACCAGCGCTTGTACCACCGTGCGATTCAGGCTGGCGGGATACATGTTGCGCTTGTCCATGATCGTGATCAGCCGCTCGATGCCGAGGCTAATGCCCACCGTCGCCAGCGATTCCTTGCGGAACAGCCCGATCAGGTCATCATAGCGCCCGCCGCCCGCGATGCTGCCCACCCGTTCTTCAGGATCGTCACTCAGCAGCACCGCCTCGAAGATCGGCCCCGTGTAGTAGCTGAGTCCGCGCACCATCGAGAAATCGAGATCGATGTTTTGTTCCGGCACATTCAACGCCTGCAAATAACGCACAAGCTGCTCAAGCTCGGATAAGCCCTGCATCGCGTCGTCATTGCTATCCAGAATTTCGCGCAGCGTGCCGATGCTGGCGTGCGCGGCGACATAACTCAGATTGTTTTCCTTGCGCGCACTGGTGATCAACTCCATGATCTTGTCGATCACGGCGGCGTCAATGCCACCTTTCGCCATTTCCTCGCGCACGCCGTCCACGCCGATCTTGTCCAGCTTGTCGATGCTGCGATACAGGTTCGCCAGCGCGTCGCCCGTCAGCCCCGCGTATTCCCCGATGCCCTTGAGCAACTTGCGGTTGTTGATCTTGACCGCGAAATCGGTGAAGCCAAGCGCCCGAAGTGCGGTGACGGCCACGCTGACTGCTTCGGCATCGGCGTCCATGCTGGTGATGCCCACAGTATCCGCGTCACACTGGTAAAACTCGCGGAAGCGTCCGCGCTGTGGACGTTCTGCCCGCCACACTGGCGCGATCTGATAGCGTTTGAAGGGCAGCGCGATTTTCGCTTCGTTCTGCGCATAAGCACGCACCAACGGCACAGTCAGGTCATAGCGGAGGGCGAGGTCTTCATCTCCCTGCGGGTGCTTGGCGTGGAAGATCAATTTCTCGGCGTCTTCACCATATTTGCCCATCAGTGTGCTGTTCAATTCCATGACGGGGGTTTGCAGCGGCTCGTAGCCGTAACGCTGGAAGACCGCCGAAATGGTGTCGATGACGTACTGACGGCGCAGCACATCGGCGGGTAAGAAATCCCGCATCCCTTTCGGCAACTGAGGCTTGATCATCTGACTCACGGTAGTTACCTCGTAGCAATTGGATTCACCAAGCACTGCTCATTCTACACTGAGCACCCCCAGATTTCTACGGGAAAAACAGGGAGGCGCGCTCTGTCACCGGTGAAGTTTGCCCGATCGGTTGGTACAGATAGACCCGCCTCGCGCTTGAATTTACGCGCGATTTAGGCGTAATGCACGAGAATTTCTCGCTATAATAACCACCTAAAAAGGCTAGGCATGATGCTTGGAAAATTTATTGTCAACGTAGAAGGGGCGATTACGCACGAGGGACGCTATCTACTAGGGGTGCGCGGCAAAGGTGAGACGCATGAAGCTGGCGTGCTCAGTCTGATCGGCGGCAAGGTCGAGCCGGACGACATTTCGGAGGGCATCCTCGAAGCTACCTTGTGGCGTGAATTGAAAGAAGAAATCAGCCTCGAAGTCGGATCGATGGTCTACGTGGAGAGTCATTCGTTTGCTGTTGATCCTGAGAAACCTGTCGTGGATGTTGTATTCCTCTGCCAGTATATCGGCGGCGAACCGAGCATCACCGATCCCAACGAGGTCGAAGCGCTGTACTGGATGACCGCCAAAGCCATTCAGGACGATCCGCACATCCCCTCATGGACGCGCAACAGCGTTGCCAAGGCAGAACAGGTTAGGCTGCGGTTAGGCTGGTAATCATGCAGTGGTATAGCCTCGGTTTTATTTTTGATCGCGATCTGAGTCGTGTGTTGCTAATTCACAAGAACCGCCCGACGTGGCAACGTGGTAAACTAAATGGAATCGGGGGCAAAGTCGAGACCGACGAAACGGCGCTAGACTGCATCGTTCGGGAAGTGCGCGAGGAATCCGGCTTACAGATCGAGCCTGACCGCTGGTTCGAGATCGGCGTGATGACCTCGGAAGCGTGGTATGTCACCTGTTTTACCTGTGCCTACCACGGCGCGCCGGAAGATGCTTACAGCGTCACCGATGAGCAAGTCGAGTGGATGGACGTGAACGCGCTGCCAGCGTCCGTCATCAGCAATTTGATGTGGCTGATCCCGTTATGTCGAGATCGGCTGAGTGAAGCGAACACCTTCACCTTCGAAATCCATTATCAATAGAGCCATCTCCGGCATAACGTTCATGATAGCGACCTACGCGGGTAGAGACGAGGGGTTATGACAACACTGCAATTGACCATCAACGGCAAGCCTATCACCCATGATATCGATGAGTCGCGCACCTTGGCGGAATTCCTGCGCTACGATCTGGGGCTGACGGGCACCAAGATCGGTTGTAACGAAGCCGAATGCGGCATCTGTACCGTGTTGGTGGACGGCACCCCTGTGAATTCGTGCATCTATCCGGCGCTGCGTGCGGAAGGCGCTTCCGTGACGACCATCGAGGGTTTGGCGGACGGCTCGGCGCTCGATCCACTGCAACAGGAATTCATCCAGCATGGTGCGGTACAGTGCGGCTTTTGCACCCCCGGCCTGATCATGACGGCGCGCGCGCTGCTCAACGAGAATGAAAATCCCGACGATGAGAGCATCAAGCACGCGCTCAAAGACACCTACTGCCGCTGCACAGGTTACACCGCCGTCATCCGCGCCATCAAGTCGGCGGCGCAGATTCAGCGCACCGGTACGCCGATCCCGCCCGCGATTCCCGACACCGATCACGCTGATCTCAAGGTTGTCGGGCAGTCCGTGGCGAGTCAGGAAGCCATCGGCAAGGTGACGGGCACCGCCATGTACACCGACGACTACACCTTCCCCGATATGCTATATGCGCGCACACTGCGCGCCGCCTATCCGCACGCCCGTATTCGCAGCATCGAAACCACGCTGGCGAAGGCGCTCCCCGGCGTCAAAGCCGTGCTGACGCATGAAGATGTTCCCGGCAAGAACCGTCACGGCTTGGTGCATCTCGATTGGCCTGTGCTGGCGGATACCAAAGTGCGTTACATGGGCGATCCGGTGGCGATTGTAGCGGCGGAAACCGAAGCTATCGCGGCGGAAGCGCTCAAGCTGATCGTGGTCGATTACGAAGTGCTGCCTGTGGTGGCTGATCCTGAATACGCCCGCACACCCGAAGCGCCTGTTTTGCATGAAGAATGGCCTACGGGCAATCTGCTCAAGCACATCAAGGTGCGGCATGGCGACATCGATCAAGGCTTTGCCGACGCTGACGTGATCGTGGAGGGCGAATATCACACGCCGACCACCGAGCACGCCTTCCTCGAACCCGAATGCGCCATCGGTATTCCGGCGGGCACGGCAGGGCACGACAAACTCACCGTTTATGTCGGTTCGCAAATCCCCTATCAGGATCGCAGCCAACTTTCGGCGGCGATGAACCTGCCCGAAACCGACGTGCGCATCCTCGGCACGCTGATCGGCGGCGGCTTCGGCGGCAAAGAAGACATCGCAGGGCAGATTCACGTCGCGATGCTGGCGACGGTCACTGGCAAGCCTGTCAAAATGCTCTACACACGCCAAGAGTCGCTGGTTTTCCATCCCAAGCGCCACGCCACCGTGATCCGCATCAAGACCGGAGCCAAGCGCGATGGACGGCTGACGGCGGTACAAGCCGAACTCTACGGCGACGGCGGCGCTTATGCCAGCCTCAGTGACAAGGTGCTGACGCGCGCCACTACGCACGCCACTGGCCCTTACATCGTGCCCAACGCCAAGATCGACTGCTACGCGATGTACACCAACAATCCGGTCAGCGGCGCATTTCGCGGCTTCGGCGTCACGCAGTCGGCCTTCGCCGTCGAGCAGAATATGGATCGGCTGGCGGACGAACTCGGCCTCGATCCGATCACCATACGGCGCATCAATGCGCAGCGCGTCGGCGTGGTCACCGCGACGGGACAGCTCTTGCGCGAGAGCGTCGGTTTGCTGGACTCGCTGGACAAAGTTTACGAGACCATGCAGGAAGTCACGCCATCGAACGATCATGACTTCCACTGGGCATGGCGCGAAGGCACCAAAGCCTATGGATGGGGCGTCGCTTGTGCCTACAAGAATACGGGCTTGGGCGGCGGTGCGCCTGATAAAGCGGGCGCGGAAGTCGAAGCCTTCGAGGATGGCTCGTTCGAAGTGCGCACCTCGTCTGCCGACATGGGGCAGGGCTTGGTGATGGTCGTCGCCCAATGCGCGGCGGAAGAACTGCGCGTCCCCTATGATCGGGTGCGTGTGCTGCTCAGTGACACCGACAAGACGCCCAACGGCGGGCCGACCACCGCCTCACGTCAAACCTACGTCACGGGCAACGCCGCCCGCCTAGCCGCCGCCACTCTGCGCGACGCGATGACCCGTGTCGCCGCCGAAACCTTGGACGCGCCTCCGGAACGCGTACGTTTCGAAGAGGGCTTGGCACGCTATGAACAGCATGAGATCACGGTAGGCGAGATCGTCAAGCAGATGAAGCGTCAGGGCTTGCGCCCTGCTTCGCTGTATGAATACACCGCGCCGCAAACACAAGCGCTCGGCACGGGCGGCGATATGCACTTCGCTTTCAGCTATGCCACGCAAGCCGCGCTGGTCGAAGTCGATCTGGAAACGGGCGAGACGAAGGTGCAAACCGTCGTCGGCGGGCATGACATTGGGCGCGCGATCAACCCGCTGGCGCTGCAAGGCCAGATCGAAGGCGGGATCGTGATGGCGATGGGCAACTGCCTGACCGAAGCCTTCATCACCGAAAATGGTGTACCGTGGACGCGCTTGCTGTCCCGCTACAAGATGCCGAGCATCCGCCATTCGCCGGAGATCATCTCGCACATCATCGAAGCGCGCACCGCCGACGGCCCCTACGGCGCGAAGGGCGTCGGGGAGATCGCCTCGATCAACACTACGCCCGCCATCGCCAACGCTATCACGCACGCGACGGGCGTCCGCGTCTATAACCTGCCCATCGATCAGGACGCGTTGCTCCGTGCGATCAAGTCCGGCGCGACCGAAGTACACAGCGCATGGCAGGACGTGAAATAACGACGGTTCAACATCGGGCGACGTTGACCACTCCACGTCGCCCGACATTCCTCTGCCTCTCCTCAAGTTGCACCAGAATCTTTCTTCCTATTTAATGAATGTGGTCTTGTATAAGGGTCTGTGTCCATGACTCTCCACCCGCGCAGCACAGCCCCGCATGGACTTAGTACTCAGCACTATTTGGGAGAGATGATGCGCCAACTCCGAATGACTAAGCGCTCGCTGACTATCTTGCTTGCACTCGTCTGCCTGATGCCATCACCCACGCAGCCAATCTCGGCACAAGCCGCCGGACGTGCATGGATCGCCTTCGTCACGGTGGATTACAGCACCCGCGAGGCGACGATCAGCCTCGTTGATCCGGCATCTGGCAAGATCATCACCCTCCTGAAAGATGGATTTTTCTACTATCCTATGCTCTCTCCAGATGGTAAAAAAATTGCGTTTCTTGGTGAACATCCCCGCTCTCGCATCCAGAACGTCTATGTGATGAACACCGATGGTACGAATCTGCGGCTGCTTCTCACTGGACGCCCGCGCTACAAGCCACTCGGTCAGGTGGCATGGTCGCCGGATAGTAGCGAGGTCTTCTATGGCGGGGCGGATGGCAATCGGCGCACGGCGGGGTTTTTCCGCGTGAAGTTGGGCAGCGACATGCCCGAACAAGTGCCATTGGAAGGCTTCACGTCCTTTTACAGCACATGGATCACCGCCTCGCCCGATGGCAGCCGCGTCGCTTTCAACGTGAATTTGGAGGATCGCCCCTATCATCAAATCATCATCGCCAACGCTGATGGCAGCAACCCGCAGCCTGTCAGCGCGACGATGCCGAATGGTCAGTCCATCGATGAACTGGCATGGTCGCCCGATGGACAGCAAACGCTGTTGACAGTGCTGATGCTGAATGCCATCGAGCCACAACCCTTATTGCTTGGCGATGCAAACGGTGCCAACGCGCGGCAGTTGATCTTCCCGCCGCCCAATTACATCAATTCGCTGTCGTGGTCGCCCGATGGCAAACAAATCGCCTTCCTCGCGCCGGATAAGGGAGACGCGAAACCGGATGGCGAAGTTTGGATCGCCAACGCGGACGGATCGAAGGCGCACACGCTCAACATCCCGATCAATGTGCAGTATGTCGGTACTTCATGGCGCGTGATCCCCGACGACGTATCGCTGCCAGCCGAACCCATCTCATTTCTTGACGCGATCCAGTAGCCCCTTATCAGGACTGCACCGAGCACGCGGAACGATGATTATGTTTGATCTAGGTCAAAGACGCTCACCCTGTTTCTGGCTAAAGTATCCGTACACGTAAAGAGAGGCGTCCGTCACCAACAATGATTGGCGCTTCCGGAACTGAACCCAGAGGAAGGTGATCATGAGCAATGGTATAGGTATCGTGATCGATGTACGACAGGTCGTCCCGCGCGATCGGCACGCGCTGATCTTCGAGACGTTCGATAAGTTAAGGACAGGGGAGAGTTTTGTCTTGGTCAACGATCACGAACCGAAGCCGCTGTACTACCAATTCCTGCACGAGCGAGAGAACCAGTTCTCGTGGGAGTATCTGGAACAGGGGCCGTTTGTGTGGCGCGTCCAGATCGGCAAGGTCAAGCGGGGCGAGTCATGACCAGCATGGCTAGAGATTACGTCGTTGTGCCTGACCTGCGCCAGTTAATCACCTCTATCCAGCCGGAAAGCATCATCAGTCGGCAAGTCTACAAAGACGAGCACGTCAATGTTACCGTCTTCGGTTTTGACGCTGGACAGGCGCTGTCGGAGCATACCGCCTCGCAGCCTGCCACCATCCAGATTTTGGACGGAGAAGCGACTATCACGCTCGGTGAAGAAGTAGTTGAAGCCACCATCGGAACGTGGATTCATATGCTCCCCAACACGCGTCACAGTGTCGTCGCCAAAACGCCGCTGATTATGCTGCTAACGCTGCTAAAGTAACATCCATTATCCATTCCTCGTCCGGTTGCTCTCACGCCGGACGAGGGAATTTCCATCCCACTCCCGCGAACCACTTGGTACAATACGGTCTTCTTCACCAACATCTCGCTTCTTATCAACATCATCAGAGGAATACCATGATTACGCGTCCACAGACTGACGAATATGGCGAGTTTTACGCGGGCTATATCAAGCGCGTGCCGGAGGGAAGCGATCTTCTGGCGCTGCTGGCAACGCAGCCCGATGATCTGCGGGCACTGTTGAGCAGCCAGACCGACGCGCAAGCCAGCGTGCGTCCGGCTCCTACCGAGTGGAGTGTCAAGGAAGTCATCGGTCATGTCAACGACACCGAGCGCATCTTCGCCTATCGGACGCTGCGCATCGCCCGTGGCGATACCACGCCCTTACCCGGTTTCGAGCAAGATGACTATGTGCGCAACACGAATTTCAACCTTCGCGCCCTCGCTGATCTGTTGAGTGAGTTCGAACTACAGCGCCGTGCCAATTTGCTGTGCTTCAAGCCGCTGACCGATGCCGAAATTGATCGACGCGGCACTGCGAGCGGACTCCCTGTGAGCGTCCGTGCGCTGCTGCATATCATGGCGGGACATGTGCTGCATCACTACGAGAGTTTGAAGGTGGACTACAAGGTGCAAGCCTGAAGCACAGCTTCGCTTGTGTGCCCAACTTGCGATAAGTAATTTTCATTCCTTATCGGTCAGGTTGGGCTTACTTCAATAGTTGATTCCTGCTTTTCCCATCAACGCAACTCATAGATACTAGAGGCATCTGTAGAAGCATTTGCCCTAATCAGCAGTAGTACAAATATCACTATCGGCAACAACCAATTAACGACTAACATCGCATACAAAAATATACTTCGGAACGCAAGTGGGTTAGTGCCTCCAGTCACCTTGCGCGCATATTGGATAAACGCGATATTGGCGATAAGTCCCGGTAACCAGACAACCACCCCATATAACGCGAAAACGAGAATTAGGTCGGATGTTGTGATGGTGATCATGAGTTGATCCTTTTTCACCGGATGCTATCTAAATGCACAACAATGATCGCGCTAATTTTCAAATAGTCTTCACCAATCTGCACAAAAATAAAATTCGTAAATGCTCTTTAGGAAATTGTAATGTGGTTGTTAGAAAATGAGTTGTTAATCTTAACCTTCACGCGTAGGGAATAGCTATCAGCTTGCAAGACGCGCAAGGTTACGGACGCTGGAACCCAAACACGTCACTGGATAGAGAGCGGATACGTCGCACACAGGTATTTGGCTGTCGATACACCTGATGATACACCACAGCCTGTCGTCACACTCCCGCTTAACCTATCCCCAAATAATGCAGAGTTGTTATGCCGAACGCGCCTATGCCGATGCCAAAAGCCAATAACCCGCCTTTGCCTAATCTCGTCAGAGTAACGATCGTGTTGACTGAGCCGCCGACCTCCCGGTTTTATGCGGCTTTGCACGCCGATGCTGTTTACTCCGCCGCGACGATCTCACAGGCAGTCGCGTCTCAACTAGAGCGCATCAACCAACAGCAAGAGGAATTGATCAAGGTGGTATCTGCACCACCCATCGGCGGCAGCGTGGTTTTGCGGATGCAATCTGCGTTGAATGCCGTGGTCGTCACCGTCGATGCCTCTCACTTGCCGTGGCTGCGAAGCTTGACGGTGGTGAAGGGTATTTACCGTGATGAAATACACGGTCGTGATTCATCGGTATCTACATCAAACGCCAGCAGTAAATGACTCAGCAGCACGGAGGGCAAGGAGCCACTCAATACGGAGGGGGTGATACAACAGTCGTAAGTCATCATTCGAATCAGTATTTGATTCACAGCATATGACCGCTCATTATCTTTATTTATTTTGGTAACGCAGGGGGTACGATGAAACGTAGCAAAGTTTCACGTCTTTTCACCGTTTTACTCGCGATGATGTTGGTACTCAGCCTCATCACTACGATCAACGATGCTCAACAAGCCACGGCGCAGGGGGGGCCAACCCGCTCCCAGTTCGGCACGAGCAGCAGCAAGCCGTCGCTCGATGTGAGCGGACTGACGCCGGATACACTGAATATCAGTCCGGAAGGTCGTACACAGGTCTTCTTGAAGCTGCCATCCACGCCAGTTGCCCTCGCTTTCAAAGCGTCCGGTAAGGGTGTCATCGCTGGTCAGCGCAAAACGATTGTCGCTGAACAGAAAGCGTTAATTGCGCAATTGGCAGGACTGAAGGCCAATGCCAAAGTCGTCGGCCAACTGTCGATGGTGGTCAACGGCGTGAGCGTTGAACTTGACGCCAATAAGATCAACAATCTGAAGACACTGACCGGCGTTGTCGCCGCTTACCCTGACCAGATCATCGGACGCGATCTTGGTACCAGCGTACCATCCATCGGTGTTCCGGTTGGTTGGTCAAGTGGGTTCACGGGCGAAGGAATGCGCATCGCCATCATTGACGACGGCATCGATTACAAACATGCCGATTTTGGCGGCAACGCCAGCACCACGTGGAATCCGCTCACGGGTGCCAACGAAAAGGTCATCGGCGGCTATGACTTCGTGGGCGACAACTACAACGCCGACCTCGGCACCACGCCAGTGCCCGACCCCGATCCGTTCACCTGCCCGTTGTCGGCTGGCGGTTCCCCCACCCATCACGGTACCCACGTCGCGGGTATCGCGCTCGGTTATGGTGTGAACGCCGACGGCACGACCTATCACGGCCCGTACAATGCCAGCACTCCCTTCAACACGATGAAGATCGCTCCGGGCGTCGCACCCGAAGCCAAGCTGCTGCTGTACCGTGTGTTTGGTTGCGCTGGTACGGTTGAAAGCGACATCATCGCTGCGGCGATTGATCGCGCGGTTGACCCCAACAACGATGGCGATCCTAGCGATGCTGTTGAAGTCATCAACATGTCGCTCGGTTCCTCCTACGGTGGCGGTTTTGGCATCGAACAAGAAGCCATCGACAATGCCGTTGCTGCTGGCGTGATCGTGGTGGCCTCGGCTGGCAACAGCGGTGACTCGTACTACGTGGTTGGCAACCCCAGCGCGAGTGGTTCCGCCATCAGCGTAGCGAATACGTCGGCCTATAACCCAGAAGCCTTCGTGAGCGCTCCGGCTGCCATCGCGGGCAGCTATGTGGCGACTGGCGCGGCGTTCGGCCCTCGCGTCGATACGACGGGCATCACTGGCACCTTAGCAGCGGCAGTACCGAATACGGCGTGCGCGGCGATCACGTCGCCCGTAGCTGGTAAGATCGCGTTGATTGATCGCGGTACGTGCTCGTTCGGCAGCAAGGTAGCAGCAGCGCAGGCGGCTGGTGCGGTTGCCGTGTTGATGTGCAACAACGTGGCTGGCGCGCCCATCGTCATGGGCGGCGATCCACTGTTCCCGAATATCACGATCCCCAGCGTGATGATCTCGCTGACGGACTGCAACACCATCAAGACGCAGATCGCGAACCCGATCACCGTCACGCTGCGCGTTGGTGCGTCCTTCGCGGGCATCGACGCGTCATCTTCACGCGGGCCACGTCGTGGCAGTGATGCGTCGCGCATCATTTTGAAGCCGGACATCGCAGCGCCCGGTTCGAATATCTTCTCGGCGGCTGGCAACACTGGTTCCGAGGGCAAGTCCCTGAGCGGTACGTCGATGGCTGCGCCGCACGTCGCTGGTGCAGTGGCGCTGCTCAAACAGCAAAATCCCAAGTGGTCAGTGCAAGAGATCAAGGCACTGGTGATGAATACCGCGATCTCTAACGTCAAGCCCACCCCGACCTCGACGCTGCAATTCGGCCCCGGTCGTGTTGGTTCCGGCCTGATTGATGTCGCGAACGCGGTCAGAGAAGGCGGTAGCGGCCCCAAGGTAATCGCGTACGACAAGGCTGATCCGCTGCTCGTGAGCGTGTCCTTCGGCCTGATCGAAGCGACTGGCCCGACCACCGTTTCGCGCCAGATCGAACTCAAGAACAAGGGCAACCAAGGGATCACCTACGCGGTTGGTCTACAAAATGTCGTCCAAGAGAACGGCACGACGGTTAGCGTCAGCCCCTCCTCAGTGACCGTACCCGCCAATGGCAAGGCTACTGTGACGGTGACAATCAACACCAATCCGGGTGCAGCATCACAGCCAGTCAAGCATGATGCGACGGTTGATGAGGCTCAAGGCGGTCTCCCGCGCGAGTGGCTGAGTGAAGTCGCTGGCTATGTCACGTTCACGGCGACCAACAAGCCTTCCTTGCGCGTTGCTTATCATGCCGTGCCGCGTCCCGCGTCAAACATGAGCGCGCCAGAGACAGTGACCCTGCCTGATGCGGTTGGTACCACGTCAATCCCCCTGACAGGCTCAGGTATGTTCACCGGTGCGCTGACGGGTGCGGGTTCGCAGTACAACGTGCTCTCGACTGTCTCGCCGTTCGAGCTGAAATACATCAGCGGCGATGAAGCCAACGATACGCCGATCTCCAACAATGCCGATGTGAAGTATGTCGGCGTAACCAGCGACTTCGCCGCTCATGGCACGCTGGCGTCCTCGGAAATCTACTTTGCCATCAGCACGCAAAGTGATTTCGGAACCATCAAGGAACTTCGGGTTCGCATCTGGATCGACAAGGATCGCAATGGTACCGATGACTTCCTGTTGGATGTACCGAATCTAACGGTCAGCAGCTTGCCTGTAGACGTACTCCTGTCGCGGTTGACGCCGCTAGCGGGTACGGGCGGCGGGTTGTATGACTTCGTTGATCCAGTATACGCAGGTGGTTCATTCCCGATCCAGACCTATCGCTTCAACAGCAATGTGATTGTGCTGGCAGTAGGGGCTGGCCCCGGTTGGTTGAACCTGACCAACGGCGTGCCGTTCAACTTCCAAGTGGACGTGCAGAGCAATGAGGGCGCGGACTTGACGCCATACCTGACGTACAATCCCGCTGCTGCTCCGCTCGACTTCACGGGCGCAAGCGTCGGTGGCCCCTTCGCGGGTCTGCCGTGGTATGTGGACTTCCAAGGCGCGGATGATGTGCCAGTCAGCTACAACCTCGCCAACTACGTCGGCCCCGATCCGCTGCGCGTGCTGCTCGTTCACTATCTGAACGGCGCTGGCAGCCGTGCCGAAGTCGTCACGCTCAAAGGCCCCGGTTTGCCCAACGCGGGTGATACCATCGGTCAGTATCGTGCGTCGGCAGGTCAATTCTTGCTGCGTAAGACCAACACCGCTGGCCCCGCCGACATCACCGTTAACTTCGGTGTAGTCGGGCAGGTCAGTGCCTTGGCACGCGTGGCAGTGTCCGGTGACTGGAACGGCGACGGCGTCGATACGGTTGGTTACTACGAGACGTATAACCATCGTTTCGTGCTGACCAATTCACCTGATGGCAGCGGTCCCTCCATCATCGTACCGTTCGGTGTGTCCTCGGATACCCCGATCGTAGGCGACTGGAATGGCGACGGCACGGATGGCATCGGCGTGTATCGGTCGTCGGATGGCACGTTCTTGCTGCGCAATACGGCGACAGCGGGCGCGCCTGACTATACCATCACTACGTGGCAGCTCAACGGCGTCGGCGTGGCAGGTGACTGGAACGGCGACGGCATTGACAGCCCCGGTATTTTCTATAAGGCGAGTGGCAAGTGGGTCTTCACGAACTACGTGTGCAACTGCTTCGTGACGCCAGAAAACACCGTCATCTACGGCAATAATGGCGACTTCGCGGTCGTGGGCGACTGGGATGGCGATGGCTACGATGGTCTCGGTGTATACCGTCCATCGACAGGCATCTTCTATCTGCGCAACAGTGCCAGCGCGGGTGCAGCCGACATTATTGTACCCTTCGGCGTACCGAATGATCGTCCGGTGGCTGGTCACTGGGTGAACACGACGGGCGCGGACTACACCGTAGTCAGCCTCCCGCCGGGTGGTGCATCCGAGACCGCGCCGAGCTTCGAACCTCGCTCGAAGTAGTACCCTTCGTCACATAGGATGAGTCAGTACGCTGTACTGGCTCATCGTAGACAGCAGATGGGCGGTATTCCGAGAGGGATGCCGCCCATTTAATTGTCAATGATCGACTTATGCGCCTTAAGCAGTTGACCTGCCCTTGACGTAACTCAAATGTTCGTTTGTAATGATCTGAGCTGTTGAGTTCGCTATGATAATTGCATTTTGCTGAACCGGGTTGAACAAGTTGTCTGATTTGCTGCATCGCGCACAGAAAACTACTCCTAACTCAACCGCAAAACGCGCAATTGATCATGTATGATCGGGTTCTCTGCTCAACTTCCGATCATAAAACCGATCATATGCGATTTTTGAGCGAGTTTTCCGATCATTCCCTGAGCAGAAAAATTCGCAACCCGATCATGCTTATCGGTGTTTGTGATCGATTTTATGATCGTAATCAAATTGCCTGTTTGCCGCTGCGTAGGGGGAGTCACTCAGGGTTTTACGCGCTCAGGCGGAACACCCCGAATTCCTGCGCTAGTGGCTCGGTAGCCTGTTCGTGGGAAAGCGCCCCGCCGCGCCGCAGTACCCGCAAGGCTACATACCACGAACCGAGCATGATCGCGCCGAGCACCAGCGTGACACCGATCAACCCCGGCAACGCGTCAAACTGTGATCCGGCAAAGCGATACCCCGTCGGGTTGATGAGCTGGATCAGGCCGGACATCCCGCCATCGGCAATGGTGAACGGGCTGTAACGTAAATAGCGGAAGAACCACGTATCGCCGTTCTCATAGATCGCGAAACCCGCGAAGGTAGCGACGGGCAGGAAGCGGACACTAATGGCTAACACTGCCGCCGAAACCGAACGCCGTGTGATAGCGCTGGCGGCTAACCCAAGCGAGACACAAGCAACGACCTCTAGCATGGTCAGCGCGACGGCGAGCAGCGGGGCGGACAGCCATGACCACGGCACCCAATCGGTTTGTGTGCAGAAGTAGCTACTGTAGTAGGTGCCGCTGTTGGCATACGAGGAAGCTACGTTCACCATACAGCGCAGCGCGATCCGTTGAATGGTGTAATAGGCCATCAGCGGCAGCATCACAACGCGCAGGACACCGAGAATGAGCATCCACGGCATGACTGTGCGCAGCGCAGCACGCAGCTTGCCAAATAGAATCTGCCGCACGCTGACGCCCGTCAAGACCAGTGAGTCCCATGTTTGCCCGACATGTTCGCGGCTAATCACGCTGACGCCCGCCAAGATCGAGCGAATGATCACCGCCGTGTGTACGACCCACACCGCCATCAGGATAAAGAAGATCGAGGTATTACGCGACGAGCGGTTGAATGTGTAACCCATATTCGAGTTCAACAGGCTGAGGATGAAGACTAAGGAAATGAAGGTGAGGAAAATGCCGATTAAGAATTCCCAATGCCGCCAGCGCCGTCCGATGCGCCGAAAATAGGTGTGCTCTTT
The DNA here is from genome assembly GCA_019637615.1 of Anaerolineae bacterium. GTDB lineage: Bacteria > Chloroflexota > Anaerolineae > Aggregatilineales > UBA2796 > JAHBVK01. The sequence continues at coordinate 41,154 of JAHBVJ010000026.1, forward strand.
GTGAAGTATCGGGTTGCCGATCTTTGAAATAGCCATGTTCTTTATTCCCAACTCTTGCCCTCTGGGTGTTGACATTATAATGTGAAATGGAGATCGGCTTCCTGAGAAAACCGTGATGGCTGTGCGCGTGGGCGGGAAGAAGCGAGCCGGAAGCGGGTGCCTCCGGAGGAGTGGATGCTGATCCTTCGCGCAATCAGCATCCGGAGCGAGCTAGAGACTATGGTTTGATCTGACCCGCGAAGGTCGCCACGTAAATGTCGGTATAGCTGCCATTCTCGCCCTCAATGTAGAGGTAGTAAGTGCCCGTATTGTACGCTAGGGCGGTGTACCAGAACGATTTCTTGGTGGGCATTTGCAGCGATGTCCACAGGCGATCCCGCGAGTCATATGTCCAGTGAATGCCATCGACGCTGGTCGCCACGCTCAACACCATCTGGTTGCCGACAATCGTGGTATCTACGTAACGGTAGATCATCACCCAACCGTCCGGCGTTTGCACCACAGCGGGCTGATGCACCATTTTGAGCGCGGGCAGATGGTCGGTATCCGGCGTCATGATGGGATCGCTCTCGGCATACAAAGCGTCCGTTGTCGCGGGATCGTTGTATTTCACCCACGTGATGCCATCCGTCGAAGTCGCCAGCCCGATGCGTGAGGTCGTGCGCAGATCGCCGCTGGTGCCTGCGTAGTACATCACGAAGCCAGTTGCGGTCTGCACGACGCGCGGCGCTGAGACTTGGCGCGAGTCCCATGTGCCTTTGTTCCCCGGCACGAGCACAGGCGCGGCATCCACTTTCCACGGGCCTTCGGGATGTGCCGCCGTCGCCCGCCCGATAACACCGGGAGAGGTGGTCGAGGCTTTGGTCGTCCACGTGTAGAAATACAGCACCCATGTCCCATCCTCCAAGACAACGGCGCTGGACGCCAACGCCGCAACACCAGCGAATGGCACATCAGCGCTCATGAGCACGGGATCGGCACTTGGCTCTGTCCACGTTAGGCCGTCATCAGAAACCGCATAGCCGATCTGCACCGACGCGGGCCATGCCTTGAAGCCGTTGCGGAACATGTAGAATTTGCCGTCATGTACGACGACCGCGCCCGGATCGGTATATGTGCCGTCCCATGCAGGCCATGTATGATGCGCGATGACGGGGTCGGTGCCGTGCAGTTCAAATTTATAGGTCTTGTTGCCCTCGGCATACACAGAGGCGACAGGCAGTAAGCACAAGACCACAGCAAGAATTAGCCACTGACGAAAAGACAAGTTACGCATAAAATTACCCCTAGTCTAACTTCGACGGACAGCAAAGCGCATAAGTGTTGTACGATGTAAGCAGCGAAGTCTTGACCATACCCCGCCTATTCAGCCTTCTTTTCATCCGAATGGGGGGATATTGACGGGGGAAGGGCGATCTTGGCGGCGGCATGAAACACAAACCCATGATTTTCTTGCGTGAATGCCCTGCTTGTCCTAGACTAAGTTAAAATTTCTGCAAACGATACTCACGAGATGCTGCATCGTTGCAGCTATACGAGGATATTATGGCGGTTAAAGTACTCATCATCGAAGACGATCCTGAAATGGTGCGTTTACTCCAGTTAGATTTGGAGCGGCACAGTTACGAAGTGATCACGGCGGTCAACGGGCTGGACGGCTTGCGCATGTTCCACGAGATTCGCCCCAATCTGGTGGTCTTGGATGTGGCGCTGCCCATGATGGACGGGTTGACGGTGTGCCAGCGCATCCGCGAGCTTTCCAATGTGCCGATCCTGATCATGACCGCCCACGCCGTCTCCGAGGAAGAGATCGCCAAAGGCTTGAACCTCGGCGCGGATGAGTACATGATCAAGCCGATCCGCAACATCGAGTTTCACGCACGCGTCAAGGCGTTGCTGCGGCGGGCACAGCTTTCCGATGATGACGGCACTCAGCCCGTTTTCTATGCCGACGACTATCTGACCGTCGATGTGGACGCGCGGCGTGTGTGGGTCGGCGGCGAAGAACAAAAATTGACGCCTACCGAATTCAAGCTGCTGGCGACCTTCGTGAAGAATCGCGGGCAGGTGCTGACTTTCCAACAGTTGTTAGAGCAAGTCTGGGGTTTCGAGTACACCACCGAGCATCACTACCCTCGCATTTACGTCTCGCACCTGCGCCGCAAGATTGAGCCAGACCCCAAGGTGCCCACCTACATCCAGAATGAATACGGGATCGGCTACCGATTCACTGGCAAATAAGCGTCCGTTGGGCGAGATCGCACTCGCCCTGTTTCATTTACGCTTTCGCAGTTTATCCAATTAGGTAAATGAACTGTTATGGCTTGCGGTGATCTGGGCATCGGCGGCTTCGCTACAATGTAATTTAGCCTACGTCATCTGGATATTATTATGGACAGCTTGCGCGAGTCTGATGAGGAGCAAGCGCCGTTCCTCACAATATTGACCCGTCTACGACAGCAGTGGCAGCGACTTACCGAACCACCAGAAAGCATTATTGATCCTGAGGCACGCTTCCGTCTGCGTATCCTGTTGATAGCTTGCGTACTCTCCGCCGTCATGGTACCGCTGATTCTGTACATGGTATACAGCGGTAACTCCATGTTCCTCGTCCCTTCCGTGATGACGTGGTGTGGCATCAGTTTGACGGTTTGGCTGGCGCGCTCACGCTATGTGCGGTACGCCAGTGCGGTAGCGACCATTTTCTGCATCGCAATCTTGTTCCCGCAGATCGCGCTCACTCCGGTACCGCCGATAGTGCGGTCGTTTTTTGTCCTCGTCCCGTTGTTGATGTACAGCTTAATATGGTCAGTGCGGGTCACGATTCTCCTCACGATCATTCATATCGGCGGGGCGGTGCTGCTTTCCGGCATCGAGACAAGTCAACCGGAGCTGATCACGATTAGCTTGGCTTTTCTCGTATTTTCCACTGCTTTTATCCTGTTAGGGGCGGTCGTGCGTGAATACACCTTTCGCACGTTGGCGCAGCGCACTCAAGAATTGGAACGGAGCGAGGCACGCTTCCGAGGTGCGATTGAAGGCAGCCTTGACGCCTTTTACTACCTAACCGGTTTCCACGATGAGCGCGGCGAACTCATCGACTTTACGGTGACGATTGCCAACCAACGTGGTCTCGATCTGCTGACCAACCCGCCGCCCAACCTGATCGGAACGCGGGTGAGCACTATCCTCAACGCGATGGGCTATCTGCGTTCGCTCGACAAATATATCGAGGTGGTGCAGTCCAAGAAAAGCTACGAGGAGGAGTTCCTCGCGCCTACCGCCTTCAAAGCGAAGTGGCTACACCTAGAAGTTGTACCCGTCGCTGACAACCTCGCGCTCACCTGCCGCGATATTACCGAACGCAAAGAGGCCGAAGCGCTGCTGATCCAGCGTGAACGGGAATTCAGGACGCTGGCGGAAAATCTGCCAAACCAGATCGGGCGGATCGCGCGGGACGGCAGTATTTTGTATATGAACCCGCCTCTCGCCACTACGTTTTCGAGCGTTGGTAAGCCGACGACCCCAAAACGACTCGAAGATTTTCCCCTCATCCCTTCCGCGATGCGGCAGCAAGCCATTGACGGCTTGACGCTGGTGTTTGAACGCGGCGAACCGATCCGGTACGAATTCCACAATACCATTAACGGGCAAGAGGCCATATTTTCGGCGCGTTTGGTGCCCGAAAAGGATGAGAACGGGCAGGTAAAAACGGCGCTCGGAATCGTGCGCAACATCACCGAGAGTCGGCGGGCGGAACAACAGCGGATCGACCTAGCGCTGGAACGCGAACGGATGCGGCTACTGCGTCAATTTGTGAGCGACGTATCGCACGACTTGATGACGCCTTTGACCGTGATCAAGAATAGTCTGTATTTGATGCGCCGTCTCAATGATACCAGCGGCACGACGGAGTACACCGAGCAAATCTCGACGCAGACCGATTATCTGGAAAAGATGATCCGCGATATGCTGCTGCTATCGCAACTCGATGACGCGGGTCAAGAAGACTTCCACTTCAGCTCTACTGACCTCAACGCCTTCGTCGGATCGTTCATCCAAGAGCATCAGGCATTGATCGCCAAGAAGAATCAGCGCTTAGGGTTTGAAGCCAGCCCAACCCCGATTCGGCTGCCGATTGATAAGGACAAACTGTGGCGCGTTCTGACGAACCTCGTCCACAATGCCGTCAAGTATACGCCGGAAGACGGCAGCATAACGGTCAGCATCAAACAGATGGACGCGACGCACGCTTGCATCGACATCCACGACACTGGCATGGGCATCCCCGCCAGCGATCTTCCTCACGTTTTTGAGCGCTTCTTTAAAGGGAGTACGCATCGTCCGAACGAGGGAGGATCGGGACTGGGGCTGTCGATTGCCCAGCGGATTGTCGAAGCGCATCATGGGTCGCTTGCCGTCGAGTCCGAAGTGGGCACCGGTACGACGTTCCATATCTTGCTGCCGATTGGCGAGACCATACCGCTGCAAGTTTAGTCGCCTCAGTGGCTTAAGCTGTACGATAGTCAGCCCTCACCCCGTCACTCTCCCGCAAGGATTCACACTCCGACAGGCTTAGAGGAGTAAAATCCGATCATGGAGCCTGTGCGATAGAGATAGTGACAAGCAAAAAACGCCTTTGATTAGCACAAGGAAGTATATACAGCCCCTAATTTGGAAGCTGCACTAACCTGACACTAGTCCGGTTGGTTGACGCGGATGATCTGCGCGGGGGTGTGCCCCATGAACAGTTTCAAGGCACGGGTCAGGTGGGGTTGGTCGGCGTACCCTGCCGCGTAGACCACATCGAGGATCGCGCTGCCCTGTCGCAGCATGGCGGCAGCTTTTTGCGCCCGCTGAATCTGGCGTACCATGCCATGCGTCAGGCCAGTCGCCCGCAGAAATCGGCGCTGAACAGAGCGCGAAGACATCTCCAACCGATGATCTTGCAGCGCGGCTTCGATGACCGGATCGCAGACGAGCACGCCCTGACGAATCAGGCGATTTACAAACACATCGGCGTTTTCAAACGTCGGGAATTCCCACGCCGAACCGTACAGATGGAACAAACCGCCCAGCATTTCAGGCAGGTGAATTTCTTCGTTCACGAGACGGCTGGTGGGCAGGTGCGGCATGAACGCCCCTAGCTTGAATATGATTCCCAAGAATTCCGCATCTTCGGGTATCCTTGCTAATGAGGCTTTCGACTCTGGCCCGCGCATCGAAAGGATGGTTTTATCGCGCTGCTTGGTGATGACCATCTCCCAATGGCTCTCGGCGTTGGAGATGAACGTCCCGCTGCCCACGCTACGGGTGCGATACACCAGTTCCACTAGCGGCGAGTCGGAACTTCGTTCGTCAAAGGTGAAAGCCAAACAAAACGCCTTTCACACGGGAACACCGTGGGTCGTGAAGCACTACGTGAAACTGCGACGGATCACTGAATATCGATCATTACCAGTTAGGACTTAGCCAGTTTGTCCACGATACCCACGATGCGGCGGGTGCGGGTTTCCTGCGCTTTGGCGGTCTCGACTTGACGGACAAATTCCTTGCGCGCGGAATTTGACAGCGCATCGAAGGCGTCACGTTTGCCCGCTGCTGCCAAGGCTGCCGCTAAGTCGTCGGGCAAAGTGACAGTGCGCGGTTCGGTATCCAGTTCGAGCGTGACCTCGATCTCGTCGCCCGCCTTGAGTCCCGCTGCTTCGCGGTGCTCTTTGCTGACACCGATCATGAACACATCGCCGTAAACCGCGACCGTATTGCGATAGGTGTAGCCATTGCCGAAGGTGACTTTGACGGGTGGCTTCTTGCCCGCGCCAAGCTCGGTGATTAGCTCTGAGGGGACACGGATGCCCGTCGCGTTCTTTTCCCCATCTTTTTGCAGGTTGGTGGTGAAGGTCACTTTCATCCGATCATCTCCCCTAGCGTCGTCATCGATGAACCCCATACGCAAAACAGATACCATATGCTCGCTGGTTGTGCCACTCGGATTGGCTATTTGGCCTTTTCTGCCGCGAAGGCCAGCCCTTTTTCCGCCAGCGCTGCACGGAGGATGGTGAGCGCCTTCGGCCCGAAGCCGTGCAATGCCATCAATTCGGATTCGGTGGCTTTGGTTAGCTCTTCCAGCTTGTAATACCCCGCGCCGTTGAGCGCCCTCGTCGCGGGTTGGCTGACGCCTTTCGGGAAGGCAACCTCGTGTTTTTTCTTTGATGTAGACGATGTAGACGCCATACCATAGCCTCCTCAAGCCAAACAATTAATAACCAATTGTACGGAAAAACTTGCGCACATCGCTGACCAGCAAGTCGGGCACTTGGTACGCGCCATAATGTCCACCCGTGTCAAACTCCGTCCACTGGACGATATTGGTGTAGGCGCGGTCAGCGAGGCGGCGGAAAGCCCGTCCATCGTCACGGAACATCGCCAAGGCAAGCGGCGTGTTGCTCGACGCGATAGATTCGGCGGATGGTTTCGAATGGTTGGCCTCATAATAGATTCGCGCTGAGGAGCCGATGGTTTCGGTCAGCCAATACAGCGACACATTGGTTAGCACAAAATCGTCATCGATCCCTTCACCCTCGCGGTAAATCTGGCAGAACCACGCCAGTAAACCCATCGGAGAGTCCGAGAGCGCATAAGCTAACGTTTGCGGTTGCTGCGATTGAAGGGTGTCATAGGCCGACATATTCTGCTTGAACCAATCAAGACCGGCCATCGCGATGCGATCTTCGGGAGTAGGATCGGCAAACTCGGCTGGATCACCGGACGGTGCTAGAAATATCTGCGTGACGTGTGTCCCCGCCACGTTCGCAGGGGCAAAGCGCCCAAGCTGCGGGGAAATGATCGATCCCCAGTCGTTGCCTGCCACGCCGTAACGCTCGTAGCCGAGACCCTGCATCAACGTGATCCACGCCTTGGCGATCCGATCTGGATTCCAACCCGGCTCACGCGTGGGGCCGGAAAAGCCGAACCCGGGTAGAGTCGGGATCACGAGGTGAAACGCATCTTTGGGGTCACCGCCGTAGGCACGTGGATTCGAGAGCGGATCGATCACCTTGATGTATTCGAACACAGAACCGGGCCAGCCGTGCGTGAGAATTAGCGGGCGCGCATCGGGTTCTGGCGAGCGCACATGGAGAAAATGGATAGTTTGCCCATCGATCTCGGTGATAAACTGAGGATAGGCGTTTAATTTCGCTTCCCATGTACGCCAATCGTAGCCTGTACACCAGTAATCATGAAGACGGCGCACGTAACGCAGCGGTACGCCATAACTCCAGCCGACATCAGGCAACTCATTGGGCCAGCGGGTACGCATCAGGCGATTTTGTAGATCATCCAAGGCCGATTGAGGGATATTGACGTGGAAAGGCTGAATGTCCATGTTGTGAACTCTCTCTGGCAAATGACGTCTGTTTAGAGTTGAACCGAGCAAATCAACAACTGACAACTCATGGAGAACTGATCGGCAACCATCTTCATTCCACCGCAGCGGCGCGGGCGATCTGGGCGGGCGTGGTGCCGATAAAGCGCTTCAGTGAGCGCGTTAGATGCGGCTGGTCGGCATAGCCAAGCTCGTAGGCCGCGTCGAGGATCGAGACACCTTGCGCCAACAGCGCCGCCGCTTGATTGGCGCGTTCGATCTGCTGGATACTTTTGGGCGTTAACCCCGTCGCGTGCAAAAACCGCCGCCTGACCGTGCGGAACGAGTAGTTCATCTGCTGCTGCTGGATTGCCGCGTCCACGATGGGATCGCGCACGAGCAGGTCATGGCGCACCAACTTTTCGACAAAATTCTCGACATTCTCGAAATCCGGCAGTTGCCACGTAGCGCTATGCAGCCAGAAGGTTTTGGACGCGCCTTCGGGCAGGATCACATCGCCGTTGACCAGTGGCGTCACGGGCAGATGCGGCATATAGACGCCTAGCTTGAACCTGATGACCAGAAATTCCGTGCCCTCCGGCTGTGTTTTGCTGGTCGCCCACGCCAGTGGCCCTTCGACGGAGACTCTAACCGTATCCATGTGCTTGAGGAACAGCAGATTCCAGCGCACATCGGCAGGACACACGGCGAAATAGTTGCTGCCCGCTTGCCCGCGCCAGATCATCTCCACGAAGGGCGAATCCGAAGGGCGTCCCTCGAAAAATGTCTCTACAAGAGAACTTCTCACTTGGCAAACCTCCGCGCGGAACGAATCTGCGCCTTAATCGCCTCATCCTCACGGTTCCTCGGCGGCGCGGTCGTCTCCAGCGCGGCGAGCAGGTTGCGGGAAGCGGCGGCGATCTCATCCACGGCAGCGTTGAAGGCGTCTTCGTTGGCCTTGGATGGCTTGCTGAAGCCGCTCACCTTGCGCACGAATTGCAGCGCCGCCGCGCGAATTTCATCGTCGGTGACGGGCGGCTCAAAGTTGTAGAGGGGCTTGATATTTCTGCACATGAGGGATATTCCGCCGTTTCTTTCACTTTTTCCACAGCGTGGCGTACTTTTTACGATATTTGGCGTCGGGTTCGGTCTCGATCAAGGCTAGGGCTGTCGCCCTGATGCTCTCGTCACTGGTGACATTGTAGACATTGCGCAAACTCTGGCAAATGTCGTAGCGGATCAGGGTAGTGTTCTTCTCCGCCGCACATTCCTCGAAGCGTTTGGCGAGACCACCCACCAATTTTTTCTGCTGTTCCTTGCCGACGATGCCGATTTTCCACAGCGCTTGCAGGCAGTGCCGTGCGGTGACGAAGCGTTCATCTTTAGTTACGACGAACAGCGCGTCGATGTCTTTGAGCATCCGCCTATCGGGATCGCTCTTGGCGAGGTTGCAGAGGAGTTGCGCGGCAATCGCGCGTTCATGATTATCTTTGTGCTTTAAGGCCGCCAGCATGTCGCCCCACACCTCGTAAGCCCACGCGACGGGCTGATCAGTCATGTCTAACAGCGCGTGGAAGGCCGCATTTTGCAGCTCTTTATCGACAGCGTGGATATTTTGTAGAGCAGCTTGCGTGAGCGCATCCATGTGTGATTCCCGTTTCAACCCTTGAGCCAGAATCCGTCAAGTCTTGATGATGATATACCGACCTTGTGACAAGTAACGCCACAGATTGCCGCTCACTTGATAACACGATAGATCAAATCGACTCTGGGCGGGTTGAGGAAGGTCTTGATGAATTCGATCTCGATTTTTTCAGCCTCTAGGTGCTCGAAGAAGCGTAAGCCCGCGCCGAAAATCACGGGCATGATGCCGATATGCAGTTCATCCGCGAGACGCAGTTTCAAGAGCTGCTGCGCGACATCCGCGCCGCCCACGATGGTGACATCTTTATCGCCCGCTGCGGCTTTGGCTTGCCGGACGGCGCTTTCAACGCCATCGGTGACGAAATGCACCTTCAGATGATCGTTTTCGCCCTTGATCGGCGTTGTGGGCGAATGATGCGTGACGACGAAGATCGGAGTCTGGTATTCGTAGCCCGTCAAATCGCCGTTCGCCATATCGTAGGAATGCCGCCCCATCAGAGCTGCACCCGTCACACGGATCGATTCGCGCAGCACGTCGGTATCAGCCAGTTGGACGAGATCGGGGTAGAGCGCCGCGACGCTGCCATCGCGATCATGCATAAAGCCGTCCAACGGATAGGGTAGTGCCTAATAATACTTTTCCCATGCAAATTTCCCCTTGGATTATGGAATTAGCACTTGGTTGTGTTTTAGGCGTATCACTTCCTCATGGCGTCGGCCGCATGAGAGTGGCCCTTGCCAACGAACAAAGTTTAGATGATTTCGAACAAAACGACAACTTGTTTATCTTAGCGGAGCGTTTGCTAACAAGGGCGTTCTGATAATCGAGCGTGGTGGCAAAAAAACAGTCGGAGGTTGAAACGCCTCCGACTGTAGGTTTACAACATATTGAAGATGTTGGTGGTTAGCGGCGTAGCGCCAGCGACATTTCGTAGGTGCCAGTGGTGCCGCCGAAGCCAGCGCCATAACGGGTAGCGATCACGGTATAGGTACCTGATACTTGCACTTCGTAATCGATGCGCGAATTGATGTCACGCCCCACGACGACATCATCATTCTGCGTTACGGGCTGCCCCGCGCCGTCTAACAGATACATGAACGGATCGAGCGTGCCGCGAATGGTGCGCAGCGACAGACGAATCTGATCGCCCTTATTGGCATTGAACGTGTAGATTACGAACGGTGTCGTACCATCCAGCGTGCCAGTCACCGGGCGTCCATATTCAAGTAACTGCGCTGAGGTCAGTTTATCAGCCACCGAGCCGATGTCCAGCGCGAAGTCGCCGTAGAAGATGCCGCCTTCGGAAGCTGTCGCATCACCGTTATCCGCCACCGTAAAGGCGAAGACATAGTGCGCATGACGCACACCGAAATCGGGACGATTCTGCACGGTGGTCACTTCTTTGTTGTTGACCTTGAGACCGAGCGAGAAATTCGGTTGAATCTGATCGCTGCAATCGCTGGCGACCCAGACCTGCACTTCGTAGACGCCGGGATTGATGCGCGTACCGGGCCAGTAGGCATACGTCTGCGGCGTGTTGACAGTGTTCGTGCAGTTGAGGTTGCCCTGCTGCTCAAGAATGCCGCCATCCAGCGGACGCGGGTTATCGGCGTATAGGACGCGGCCTTGTGGATCGCGCACCAGCAAGCGCAGATCGGCGCGGGTATCCCAACGTAGCAGCATCTCGATGATGCCGTCGGGCAGACCGTCATTGTTTGCGTCCACCGTTGTGCCCGCTGCCGTGGTTGGCAGCGCGATGGCTGTCGCGCCGGGGACGGGCGTATTCACCACGTTGTTGACCGTGCCGCCACCGCGCGTGACTGTGAGCGTGTAGCTGCCTTCCGTGCCGCCGAGCTGCAAGCCGAAGCGCGTGGCGAGAACGACGTAATTGCCCGCCGCTGGCAGTTGGAAGTTCAGGATGGTCGAGTTGCGCGTGTTGGCGTTAGCGTCGTCGTTGGAAGCCACCGGAATACCCGTTGGGCCGATCAGGATCAGGAAGGTATCCAAGCTGCCGGATGAGGCGATCATATCGACGCTGACGACTTCGTTGGCTTCACCTTGGAAGCTCCACGCATCGACAGGATTGGTGTTGGTGATGGTGCTCACGCCCTGATTGTTGTTGAGCGTGCGCGGCGAGAGGATTTCATCACGATAGGCGATCAAGTTCAGGGCAGCTTCCAGCGGGTCGCCACCTTGCCCAACCGTGACATTGGTGGGGCTGGCGATCACGAAGCTGGTCACGTACTGTTGATCCGCGCGCAGCGTCGAGGTGATCGGCGCGAGGGCGGTACCATTGACGGTGATGGTCAGCGTGAAGGAACGCGGCGCGGCGGGCTGTGCGCACGCCTGATTGTAGTACACGATGACTTCGTAGCTGCCGCCGGGAACGTTGCCCGCGGGCCAAGAAATGGTTTCGTTGGGATTCTGCGAGGTCGTGTTGACGCACGAGCCGTTCACATCTTGCGCCAGTCTGCCGCCGCTTTGGACGGAAGGCGTGCGGAAGTTGACCGCGCCACCGCGTGGATCGCGCACTTCGAGGTTGAAGTCGTCGGAACTGGCCCATGCGAGGTTGACTTCGATGCCGCTGACTTCAACTGTGCTTGGTGCAGCGGCACTTGTGCCTGTCAGTGACAATTCGAAATTGCCTTCGCCGTCGCCACCACGCGCTACAGTGATATAGTGGGTGCCTGCGGTGGGGATGGTCACGTCCGCGAGCCGCGCTTCTTTGGCAGCGGTGTCGGTGGTTTGCGCCACGACCTGCCCGGTTGCATCGGTCAGCAGCAGCCCAAGCGTCAGATTATCGGCTTGGCTGGTTGCCACGATGGTCACTTTGTCGCCAACGGACGCATCGAACGAGTACACCTGCGCGAACTTTTCCGCGCTGAGGGTATCCGTCGCGCTGCCACCGTATTGCAGTTTACGCGGGTTGGTCTGCGCATACGCTAAATATTGCGATCCTGTAATCAAAATAACTACCGCAATGAGGGCTACCAGCAACCGCCGCCCACTGCGGGCAGGAAATAGCCTATCTACCACAGTATCCTCCTATAAATTGCGCTTGTGAACAGTATTTTCCACAACATTTTCTGCTTCACACGCGCACAATGTGTGGGGAGTTTAGCTTGGAAGCAGTGCCTTGCCAACCTGTGGAAAGCCTACTCACAACTAAGTAGGTAATGAGTTTAATATTGGTACAAGATGAGCGTACGGCGGAGGGCAATTTTTACGAAGATTTTATTTGATTTAATTGTGAAAATTCGTACAATAATTAGTGAAATTTGTCACATACTGCTTGATGGGGTTCGTGGGGATGAGAGCAGCCCGTGACGAAGGAGAGAGAACCATGACGACGCAACCGCACCGTGTTGTGATCATTGGGGGCGGCTTTGGCGGGTTGACGGCAACGCAAACCCTGCGCAGAGCAGCCAACGTGCAAGTTACTCTGATCGATAAACGCAACTTCCACTTGTTCCAACCGCTGTTATATCAGGTCGCGACGGGCGCGCTGTCGCCAGCCAACATTGCCGCGCCTTTGCGCTCCATCGTGCGTAAGCAGAAGAATGCCCGCGTGCTGATGGCGGAAGTGACCGATATTGATCCGCAGGCGCAGCAGGTGATCCTGAGTGATGGCGCATCCGTACCGTACGATTCGCTGATCGTCGCGACGGGCGCACGTCACTTCTACTTCGGCAACGATCAATGGGAACGGAGCGCTCCGGGGCTAAAAACGGTGGAAGACGCCACCGAACTGCGGCGGCGCATCCTGTATGCTTTTGAAGCGGCGGAACGCGAGACTGATCCGGCGAAGGTGCGCGAATGGCTGACGTTCGTGGTCATTGGCGCGGGGCCAACAGGCGTGGAGATGGCGGGCGCGGTAGGCGAGATCGCGCATCACACCTTGCGACACGACTTCCGGCACATCGACCCGACCAGCGCGCGCGTACTGCTGATCGAGCTAGGCGACCGCGTACTGCCGACGTTTGAACCTGACCTCTCCCAGAATGCCATGCAAACGCTGCAAAAGATGGGTGTCGAGGTCATGCTCAAGACCAGCGTAGTCGATGTGCAGCCGGATCACATCACCTATAAGCAGGGCGATCAATTCGTACAGCTCCCGACGCATAACACGATCTGGTCGGCGGGTGTGCAAGCGACGCCGCTCGGCAAGCTCGTCGCGGAAACCACCGGCGCAAGCACAGATCGGGCGGGGCGCGTGATCGTGGAGCCTGATTGGAGCGTCAAAGGTGCGCCGAATATCTACGTGATCGGTGACCTCGCCAATTATGCATATGAGGGTGGCAAACCGCTGCCCGGCGTGGCACAGGTGGCGATGCAAGGCGGCAAATTTGTCGCCTTGCAGATCATGCGCCAACTAAATGGCGAGGACACCACAGCGAACCAATTCCACTATCTCGATCTGGGTTCGATGGCGACCATCGGACGTGCCGCCGCTATCGCGCAGATCGGCAAAGTGCATCTGACAGGCTTCATCGGGTGGCTGGCGTGGCTGTTCGTCCACCTAATGTACATCGTGGCCTTTGAGAATCGGCTGCTGATCATCTTGCAGTGGGCGTGGAACTACTTCACGCGCAACCGCGCTGCCCGCCTGATCACGGGCAAAACCCCACTGATGAACGTGGACGAAACTGGCTATTTGGTCAGCATCCCAGAACCGAAGCATGTGGTGGAGGCGGAACGGTAAAAGTGGTGTGGGTTAAGAGTCCATCTGCGGATCAACTGTGTTCCGCAGATGGCGTCAGACGATCAGTCGTTCATGCCCAGTACCTTGATGTCATCGCTGGAATGCGGGGGGTTGTAGCGCCCGATCAGGAACCAGAATGCAAAATTGAAAACTAACGCCCCGAAGGCCGCCCAATTGGTGGTGTTCCACGCGACGGCGGACATATTCTGCGCCGTAACGTAGCAGGCCGCTTTAACCAGCGAATTGCACTCGTTCGAGATGCGATAGATGCCGTAAGCCCATACCACTGACCACACGAAAATTAGTACGCCGAACGAGACCGCGCGCCGTTTTTTTTCCGAGCGCTGCACTAACATGATCAAACTGCTGAAGATGATCGTCAGCAGTAACCAACCGCCAAGATTTACCAATGCTTATCCCCTTGCCACGCTGCCGCTTATATGCGCAACGACAACTATACCGCCTACGTAGGTGTGATTGTGCAAATTATAGCAAGCACGGCAACGGAATTAGTCAAGCGGTGTTATGTACGCTAAACTTTGGTTAACCTAATGTGAAGTGCTTGTAATGGTTTCGATAATTCTCGGTAAAAGGCGCGTATCTGATGACCACCAATAATCCTCCCCAGTTCACCACCCTTACGGATTTTCTGCGTTATCAGACGCGGGATTTCACCTCATGGATCGGTAAGCTCGGCGTAGCGTTGCATATCCATCCCGATTCCGTGACCGTGTTAGGGTTGATCTTCGTGATCGGCGCGGCGGTGTTGGCGGCTGCCGGACAGTTTTTCGCGGCGGGCGTGGTGCTGCTCATCTCGCTGCCGTTGGACGCGCTGGATGGGGCAATTGCCCGCGCGATGAATCGCAAAAGCCGCTTCGGGGCGCTGCTCGATTCGACGCTGGATCGGTATGCCGATGCCTTCATTTACATGGGCATCGCCTATTATTTTTCGGCGATCGGGCAGACCAATCTGATGGCGCTCTCGATCTTCGCGTTGATCGGCGCATATGGGGTGAGCTACGTCCGTTCACGCGCCGAGGGGTTGGATATTGGCTCGATCAAGGATGGCCTGTTTGACCGCGTTGTGCGCAGCGTGATCATCATCGCCATGCTGCTGACGGGCTTGATCATCCCCGGTTTGATTGTGCTGGCAGTTGGGAACCACATCACCGCAATTCACCGCATCATCATCGTGTATCACGCCACCAAAGACGACGACAACAAGTGATCAATACGATCATTGGGTAATGTTTACTGACACTGGCTTCCGATTAGCTGGCTTCACCTTCGCGTGGTACAGCGTGCTAGTGATCGTCGGCGCTTGGGTAGCGGCACTGCTTGCCGCTCATCTTGCCAAACGTGTGGGGCTTGAGCCTGAGCGTGTCTGGCAAGCATTGATCCCCGCCTCGATCCTCGGTTTGGTCGGGGCACGCTTGTGGTTCGTATGCTTCCCGCCGCAATCGGTCGTGGCAAATGGGCGCACTGCCGACTGGTTGCTGCGGAATTTCTTCGATCTTAATCAGGGCGCGATCACAGTGTGGCTCGGCGGGCTGGGCATCCTCGGCGGAATGGCGGGCGGTGTGGTCGGATTATGGCTGTACACGCGCTTGACGAAACAACCCCTGCTGCCGTGGTTGGACATTGCTGCCGTGGTGTTCCCGCTGGCGCAAGCCATTGGACGGCTTGGCAACGGCATCAATCAGGAATTGTATGGCCCCGTCACGCAGTTGCCGTGGGGAATGCCCGTCACTATCGAAGCGCAGCGCGTCGCCCCTTACACCGATCTAACAGTGTATCCGCTGGCTACGACGCTGTTTCATCCCGTGTTTTTGTATGAAAGTTTGCTGTGCGTTGCGATTTTCGTCGTGATGCTGTCGCTGTGGCTGCGACGACGATCAAGGCTCCGTGCTGGCGAATTGACGCTGATCTACTTGACGCTTTATGGAGCGGGGCGTTTTCTGCTAGAATTCTGGCGCGTAAACGTATCCTTGATCGCGAATGTGAATATCTCGCAGGTGGTAAGTCTGGCGCTGGCAGTGGGCAGTTTGGTGCTGCTGATCGTACATTCACGCCAGCCCGTGCCGCAGAGCGCCTAACGCGACCAAGACCATCAGTAGAAACGAGCGATATTGACCGAGATACCCTCCGACCCGCTGGCTTCGTCGCCAACGACTTCCCAACCCCATGATTCTGCCCTGATCCGCTGGTTGATGCTGTTGATTCCGGCAGTGGCGATCTTCACGCTCGATCAAGTTTCCAAGGCGTGGATGCTGAACAACTTGGTGATGGGACAGTCGATCAGACCCATTGAGTGGCTAGGCGACTTGCTCACCTTCACCCTGAGCGCGAATACCGGCGCGGCGTTCAGTATGCTGCCGCAGTTAGCCGATATTTTCTTGCTGATCGCGCTCGCTATGATCGTCGGGATCGTAGTCTTTTATCGGCGTATGCCAGCGGGCTACCGTCTTGACCGGATCGCGTTGGGATTGCTGCTTGGCGGCGTGTGTGGCAACGCGCTGGATCGTCTCCGTCACGGGTTCGTGGTCGATTTCTTCCACATCACGATCCCGTCAGTGATCTCGAATGTGTCCAACTTCGCGGATCATGCGATTGTGGTCGGAATCATCGTGTTGTTCATCCTGCAATGGCGGCGCGACGAGTAAAAATGCATCTTGGGGCGTTCTAGAAATAATTCCATCTGCGTTGAAATTGCATGTCTCTCACATTACAATGTATCTACTTTGTAGATACAGGAGACTTAACATGAATACACATGTTCAGCGTTGGGGAAACAGTCTAGCGATACGTATTCCCAAAGCTTTCGCAGTTCAAGCTGGTCTAGAAGTTGACGATGAAATTGAGATCGTTGTACAGGAAGGTCAAATTATCTTGACGCCTGTGAAGACCAAAAGTTACTCTCTCGACGAATTACTAAAGAACATTACCCCTGAAAATCGGCATGACGAGTGGGACATGGATGTAAACGTTGGAAATGAGGCGTGGTGATGGCCTATATTCCTGACCGTGGTGACTTTGTTTGGCTGTCATTTAATCCGCAAGCTGGACATGAACAAGCTGGACGGCGACCTGCACTTACATTGTCGCCTTTACGCTATAACCAAGTCGCTGGATTAGCTTTGTTCTGCCCCATTACTAGCCAGATCAAGGGCTACCCGTTCGAGGTAGCAATCCCAACTGGACTACCAATATCTGGTGTTATACTTGCGGATCAGCTACGCAGTTTGGATTGGAATGCACGGCAACTCGCTTTTATCGCTCAATCACCGCCAAGTGTAATCAGCGAAGTGCTAGGAAAAATAGATGCTCTTCTCAAGGGCCAATAGACAATTGTTGGCTGAGCGTTATTCCCCGACTTTTTGCAGACGCAGCCACGTGCGCCCCATGCGAAACATCTGCCCGACTTGGAGCGGCATACTCTTGTCAAGTTTCTGCTTGCCGAGATAGGTGCCGTTTTTGCTGCCCATGTCTTCCACGTGCCAACCATCGGGCTGCTTGAACAGCCGCGCGTGATTGCGTGAAATCTGGCTGTCGTACGGCAAGATCACATCGCAGTCTTCGCGCCGCCCGATGACGTAGCCGTCGGCGGTACGGGGCGCACTCAACTTGAGCAGCGTACCATCGTCCGGCCCGCTCATGATCATTAATTCCACTGCCAATGATTCAGCCATCATCCACGTTACTTCTCACTGCATCACACACTGTTCCAGTATACAGGAGTCACGCGTTTGTCGTGAAGGGGCAACCAATAGGCTGGTACAATAAACATAAGGTCGTTTGCAACATTGACTTACCGATGAGGGACTATGTCACACATCACACCCCTACGCTTTTTGGTGATCCTTATCAGTTTGATGCTGGTCGTACAGGCAGCGCCTACACACGCCGTACAAGCCGCTGCCGCCTGCCCATCGCCAGCCATTGCCGTTAAAACGGGGCAATCCGATGAACGTCTCACCGTGCAGGGACTTAATCGACGCTATCTGCTCTATATTCCCGCCACTTACGATCCGAAGCTGCCCACGCCGCTGGTATTCAGCATTCATGGCTTTGCATCAAACCCGGAGCAGCAGCAAGCCTATTCGCATTGGGAAACGGTAGCCGATAAAGAGCCGCTGATCGTGGTCTATCCACAGGGGACCGGTCTTCCATCGCGCTGGAATGCGGGCGATAGCAGTTACATCGGCGCGAGCACCGTCGATGATGTCGGCTTTTTGCGGCAGGTAGTCGCGACGATCTCCGAAACGGTCTGCATTGATCCGACACGCATCTATGTGAGCGGCCTCTCGAACGGCGGCGGGATGTCCAACCGGATGGCCTGTCAAGCCTCCGATATGATCGCGGCGATGGGCAGCGTGGCGGGCGCGTATTCACCCGTAGACTGCAAGATCACGCGTCCCGTGCCCGTAATCGCGTTTCACGGCACGACCGATCCGATTGTGGACTATCACGGTAACGCTAGCCAGAACTTCCCCGACATCGCAAGTTGGGCCAAGGAGTGGGCAGAGCGTGATGGCTGTTCACTAACGCCAGCAAAGATCGCCGCGACGGGCGATGCCAGCGGTATCCGCTACACAAATTGCAAAGATGATGCCGAAGTCGTGCTATATACCATCGATGACGGTGGTCATACGTGGCCCGGTGGTGGCCTCGAATTCGGATTCCTCGGCAAAACCAGCAAGGACATCGACGCCACTGCTGTGATGTGGGACTTCTTTAAGCAGCATCCAATGAAGTGAACCTTGTACAAATGTTGAGATTTCCTCACATCTATGCGAAGATGTGAGGAAATCCGACGCCTTTTGCGCCGCTCTTCACGATGGATGTGCTCTCCAGAGGGTAGCACCTATCTTCGCGGCTTTCTCCAAGTGCATAAAATTGACCTACTATATAATGCTCTCTCATCATCTAAACTTATGAAAAGATGGGGGTTGCTATGTCAATTAACCGCATTGATGCCCATTTTATCGGAAACGCTACGAAGATCGCGAAGATCGGCCTCATCATAGCACTGTTAACGTTGCTTTTTTTCTCCTCTTTCTTACCGACAGCACAGGCAGGCAGCTTTTTTGGCTACACCACCGCTAGTGATGTCGGGCAGTTTACCTCAGCGCTCGTCGTGGATGACGTACCAATGGTCGCCTATTACGATGTCACGAACGCCGATCTGCGCTTTACGGCGTGTTTCAACGCGGACTGCTCTAATGGTACGATTTCGACCTCACCGGATACGACTGGCAATGTTGGCAAATATGTGTCGATGGGGCAAGCAATCGGCAACATCATCATGAGCTATTATGATGAGACCAATGGGGATTTGAAGTTCCTCGCTTGCGGCAATTCGCAATGCTCAAGCGGCAATATCATCACCACTCTCGATTCGACCGGCAACGTCGGGCAAAGTACCTCGCTGGTGACCAATGGCACCAGCATTTATGTGACCTATTACGATGTGACCAACGCCGATTTGAAGCTGCTGCGCTGTGGCAACATCGTCTGCAATGTTAACAACACAATTCGGACAATCGATAGTGGGGGGACGGTAGGCGAGTTCAGCAGCATCGATATGCTGGGCACGAGCAGCCCATCGATCGCGTATTATGATGGCACGAATAGCGCGTTGAAATATGCCCGCTGCTCCAGCAGCACGTGTGCCGCGTTCGCTTCACAGGTGACTTTGGACAATACGGCAGCGGTAGGCAAATATCCCTCGTTGAAAGTGGTGAATGGACTGCCGTTCATCAGCTATTATGACGAAACGAACGGCAATCTCAAGATCATTCGCTGCGGCACCCTCAATTGCGATTCCGGCAATACCACCTTCACAGTCGATTCGGTCGGTGATGTTGGCAGGTTTTCGAGCACCGGGGTGATCAACAATTTGCCTTTGGTGGCCTATTACGACGCGACCAATACACGCCTGAAGATCGTCCGCTGTGGCGCGGAAGCCTGCACCTCCGGCAATACCTTCCTCACACCGGACAGCGCGACTCCCAGTCACGGGCAGTACACCTCGTTTTATGTCGAATTTGATCAGGCGGTCATCAGCTACTATGACGCGACCAATACCGACATGCGAGCGTATCTGAATCTGCGTCCTGTGGTAACCAGAAATTCTCTCAATATTGTGGAAGGGAGCGCTGGCAATCGGATAGTGCCGTTCAACCTCTCCGCCAAAGATGACGACCCGGATGCCAGTTTGACGTATACCGTGACTACGCCTCCCACCAAAGGAACCTTGACTCTGAGCACCTTCACACAGATGCAGATCGCGGCGGGGAGCGTGAAGTACAGTCATACAGGGGCGGGCAACGACTTCTTCAATATGACGATCTCCGACGGGTTGTGGACGCTCACTACTGGTATTCTGAACGTCACCGTCAGCCAACCCACCGTCAACGTGCAAACGATCGGGTTGTGGCGACCTTCCGCGCGGACGTACTATCTGCGGAACGCCAATTCGACAGGCAACGCCGATATTGAGGCATTGC
Organism: Anaerolineae bacterium; assembly: GCA_019637615.1. Taxonomy (GTDB): domain Bacteria; phylum Chloroflexota; class Anaerolineae; order Aggregatilineales; family UBA2796; genus JAHBVK01. Next base: position 61,376 of record JAHBVJ010000026.1, read on the forward strand.
TGCGTGAACACGGCAATGGCGTTCAACCTGTGGTGGGCGACTGGGACGGCGACGGGGTGGATTCAATCGGCATTTTTGACTCCACCAAAGGCCAATTCTACCTGCTGAACACCAACGGGACATCCGCGCCAGTCATCTACATTCCCATCCTCGGTACGGCGGGCGATTTGCCAGTAGCAGGCGATTGGGACGGCGATGGCAAGAGCGGGATTGGCGTGTACCGCGCGGGCGTGTTCTATCTCCGCAATGATGTCACCACCAGCGGAGCTGCCGATTACACTATATCGCTGGGGGTGCCTTCCGATTTGCCAATTGCGGGCGATTGGAACGGCGATGGCATCGACTCGCCAGGGATTTACCGTCCGAGCAGCGCGCTATTCTTCCTCAGTGATCAGATTTGCGCGTCGTGCGCCGCCACCGTCAATTACACCATCGGGTTCGGCATCGTGGGCGATGTCGCCGTAGCGGGTGATTGGAATGGCGACGGGCGCACGGGCGTTGGCGTGTTCCGCCCGACCAACGGTCTGACTTACCTGAAGAATGATGCAACCACGACGGGGTTTGCCGATCTTAATTTCGTCTTCGGCATCCCCAACGATCAACCCGTCGCCGGACACTGGGTTGCTGGCCCGCTGCCCATTCTGAGCGTGGAAAATCCGACTCCGACTGAACTGCCGCTTGGAGATCAACCTAAACAGGCACCGACCTTCATCCCCGCGCGACGTTGAATAGTCACACCCTAACAGGTCTTTCGTAAATGAGGACGCTAACATCAGTCATGTGAGGTGCAGGGGTAACGCGAGAAGTTACCCCTGACTATTCCAGCCACCCTGATTGCGCGTCAGTTCTTCGCGCTGAACTGATCGATAATCGAGGTTAGGTCGCTCAAGGTTTGTGGCACAGCGATCTGCTGATAATCGGTTGGCGCGTCCGCCCGCACGATGAACAGCGTCGGCACAGCGTTCAGCTTGAATTCAGAGGCCAGTTTGCGGTTCGCGTCGAGCACGCTGGTATATTTCCCGCTGTCCATGCACGCCCGCAACGCGATCACGTCCAGCCCCGGAATGCGGCCTGCCTGCTGCGTGATCGTGTCTGCCGTCAGCGAGGGAATGCCAGTGGTGCGGTGGATGTAAAATAGCAAATCGTGCATCTCTAGCTGCTTATTTTGTTCGCCCGCACACAGCGCCGCATACGAAGCCGTCGCCGCATACGCACCGCCGACTACCGTCAGATAGCGCAGTTCGAGGCTCACCTTGCCCTCGCGCACATAGCCCGTCACCAGATCGTGGATCAGCGGAGCCATCGTGCCGCATGGTTCGCAGCCATAATCCATGTAATCAACGATCTTCACGGGCGCGGTTGGCGAGCCGATAATGGGGGATCCATCGGCGGTATTGGTGACCGGAATCCCTTGCAGCGAGACGTAATCGGGCGGGGCGATGCTGACCACCGTCGGCGTGACGGCGGAAACCGTGGTGCCGGAGTTTAGCTTGATCGAGGCGAGGATCGCGTCGAATATCGGGCGCGTCTTACCTGCCAGCATCCCCGGCGTCGTCCAGCGGAAGATGTTCACCACTTTGCCATCTTGCGACAGAAAGGCCACGAAAATGAAGGTCTGCCAGTTGATCGGATTGATGGTATTGACTTCGACCGCCTGAATTGTGCCATTCAGGACGATCATTTTGGTTGGTAGTGGCGAACCGAGGAAGGCCAACAAGGCTTCATCGAGCTTGCCGCCTTCGGGCATCGGCACCGCGATCACTTGCAGCGCTGGACCGTTCACCAGTCCGCTGTCGCTGTACGGCGTGAGCGATTGATCGAAATACGTCCGCGCATCGACGCCTTGTTCCTCTTGATCGCGCCAGTTATCGGGGATCGCGAACTGCACGCCGCCCTGTGGGAAACTGCTAGTTTGCGTGGTGATCACGGGCGGGGTGTAATCTTTGGGGAGGATGAGGCTTGCTGACCGGATGACGGCGCTCTGAATCACGCTGAAATCGCCGTACTGATCGCTTGGCGAGTTGCCGACGAACGCCCCATAGCGACCATCCGGTAGCAGGAAGACGATCATTTCGCCGCGAATGCTCACGGTTTCATCCGCGCTGATCTTCACTTCGGATTCGAGTAGGAGCAACCACGCCTCTAGACCCGCGAAGGTGGTCGCCGCTGACTGTGTGACGGTGGCATTGGTGCCGCTGGAGAGCGACAGCGCCGCCGCGATCTGCTCATAAGTGGCGTCTTTGAGCAATCCCAGATCGCGGATCGGGTCGAAGATGCGCAGCGCCACGAACGGCTGCTTGATCGGATGCTCACTGGCCTGTGTGGGCGGCGAAAGATACATCTGCCCGGTGATGATTTGTTCGCCCCAGTCTGCCGGATAACCAACCGTGATGCCCATATCCCAGAACACCGCGATCTTGTTGGGCGTCTCGGTCGGAGTCTGGGCACGGCTCACCAATGGACTCCCGACCACCAGCACGCTAACGATCAGCAACGCAATCACAATACGACGCATGGTCACATCCCATCCTAAACTTGACTCCGCATGATAGCGAACCCCCTCTTTGTTCGCAACCCTAGCGCGTTGCCTTGCGCGGCTGGATATGCCGCCGTTTTGCGGCCTCGTTAAGAGGTGAGAATTCGATTCAGCAGTGATATAATTCAGGCAGAAGGTTTGAGAGCGCTCTCAATAAGCGCGATTGAGGTCAAAAACTCTGGGAATCCTCATATTTCCCTCAGCATTGGATGAAAGAAGGTTGGTACATGTCAGTTTCCTTTCCAAAAGAGTTTGTCTGGGGCACCGCGACGGCTTCGTATCAGATCGAAGGCGCAGTGCATGAAGATGGGCGCAGCGAATCGATCTGGGATCGCTTTTCGCGCACGCCCGGTAAGGTAGCCAACGGTGACACAGGTGATGTCGCCTGTGATCATTATCATCGGTATCCGCAAGACATCGCCCTGATGAAGGAGTTAGGCATCCCTGCCTATCGTCTGTCTATCGCGTGGCCTCGCGTCGTGCCGGATGGTAAGAAGCAGGTCAACGAACTTGGCCTCGCCTTCTATGATCGGCTGATTGATGATCTGCTGGCAGCGAATATCACGCCCTATGTGACGCTATATCACTGGGATTTGCCACAGGTGTTGGAAGATCAGGGCGGCTGGCTCAACCGCGACACCGCCGATCATTTCGTCACCTATACTGATGTGATCTCCAGAGCGCTAGGAGATCGAGTCAAAAACTGGATGACCTTCAACGAGCCGTTATGTACTGCCTATCTCGGTTATGGGATAGGCGTCCACGCACCGGGCATCGTAGATATGACGTTCGCCAAGGCAGTTACTGCGTCGCATGTGGTGAACTTAGCACATGGTAAAGCGGTGCGCGTGCTGCGTGAGAATGTCCCCGACGCGCAAGTTGGCATTGTCTTGAATATGTCGCCTGCCTATCCGTATACCGATTCGGAGGCTGACCGCCAAGCCGCGCGGATGAACGATGCTGCCAACAATCGCTGGTTCGCTGATCCAGTGCTGAAGGGTGAGTATCCGCCGGAAGTGCTCGAATTTATGGGAGCAAACGCCCCGAAGATCGAAGCGGGCGATATGGACATTATCCATGTGCCGCTGGATTTTCTGGGGATCAACTACTATTTCCGCACCGTCGTGGCAGCCAGCAGCGATCCAAACAATCACGTTGGCGACGTTGTGCAGCTTCCAAACGTGGAGCGGACGGCGATGGACTGGGAAATCTATCCAGATGGATTACGCGTACTGCTAGAGCGTGTTCATCGCGATTATGATGTGAAAGCCATTTACATCACCGAGAATGGCTGCGCGATGCCAGATGTAGTGGATGCGCAGGGTGAGGTGCATGATCCGCGCCGCATCCAATATTTGCACGACCATTTTGCTGCCGTGAAAAAGGCCATCGATGCCGGTGTTCCCGTCAAAGGCTATTTCGCGTGGTCGCTGATGGATAACTTTGAGTGGTCATATGGTTATGATCGCCGCTTCGGGATCATCCACGTGGACTATGCCACACAAAAGCGCATCCCCAAGGATAGCTTCGCTTGGTTCAAATCCGTTATCCAGCAGAACGGCTTCTAATGGCGGGCTATTTACCCCTCGTTAGCCGAGGGGTAATTTATTCCTATCGCCTTCATTCACTTGACGAGTATTGGCAAGAGCCGCCTGCGAAGTTTCCCAACATTCTACCGAAAAATCGCTACAATTGGCACATACGCTCGGCTAGAGGCACAGGTGAAATGCGTAATCTTTTCGATGCTCTCCGCAACATTGTAGAGCGCACCCACGATAAACGACGCGATGACGAAGCGCAGATCAACGCGGCGCTTGAAGTCTTCGAGAACCGCATGGATATTTTGCTGCGGCACGCCGAGCAGTCGATGGCCTATGAAGACGCCTTAAACGTCAATTTTGAGCGGTTAGAAGGCGAACTGAATATGCTGCGCGAGATGGTCGAGAAATGTATCGACGTGGGGCAAGATCGCGACGCGTTGGAATATCTGCGGCTGGCGGTGCGGCTGCGTCCTCAGCGCGATCTGGTGGCTTATGAACTCAACGCTTTTCATGCTGTCTCCGATGCGCTCGTGACTAAGGTCAACATCCTCGTTGGGCATATCGATGAGGCGCGCGAATACGCCCGTAACCAGCATTGGAGTCCCGCCAAAGCCGAATATCTCGACTCGACGCTGAACAAGTTAACACGTTACTTTGTGATGTTGGAACGGGTAACGGTGGCGCGGCGCAAAACGCTCAATGACCGCCTCGTCGCTAAACTCGCAGACGTGATCGATGATCGTCGGCTTGATCTCGAATTGGCGACTTATATTTTGCAGCGCCGCCGTGCCTTGAACGCAGGCGCGTGAGGGGAATGGGGGCGAGTTGCCCTCGCCCTTACTGCATCCGGACGACGACGTTGGCGTCCGCCCACAGCGATTCCAGCTCGTAATAGCTGCGAAGCTGCGATGAAAACAGATGGACAACCACATCGCCGTAGTCCATCAGTACCCAACCTGTCGGCCCTTGACCCTCTTGACGGTTCGGGATCTGCTGGGTGGCTTCCTTAACCTTTTCGCGGATATTATCGCTGATGGCATTCAACTGGCGTTCGTTGGTGCCCGTCGCGATCACGAAATAATCCGCGATGGGCGATACCGCTTGCAAATCCAGCATCACGATGTCTTCGCCCTTTTTATCACTGATTGCGTCCATGATCAGACGCGCTAACTCGTTTGATTCCAAACCACCACTCCATACATTAAGGGATTGTGGTCTTATTCTACAATAGGAACAGAGGTGCGTATATGCTCAATTTGAGGGGATTAGGATTACTCACAGGGTGTTTAGTTATTCCAGTTTGAGGGCGTAGGCCAGCACATCGTCAACCGACATCGCCCTGCCTGATGTCAGTGCGCGCTCAACATCAGCATTTGTCAGTCTCGCCCGCGCGGTACTGATCGCTTGCTCGACGTGCGCTTGTGTCTGCGCGTTCCTACTGATGCTTGTGTGCGCATACAGCTCAGATACACAGCCGAACAGCGTTACAGCCTGTTCCGCCCTGTCCCGTGCGGCTTGAGCGATGATTACGCCATCTAGACAATGTAATACTTCCGGTGGGATATAAGGCCCACGCTTCAATATAATGGCGGTCTGGTGACGATGCATTGTCATATAGACCTCTAGAAACGCGTGAAAATTGCGCATACTGGTGCTAATCTCGCCGCGCGCCAAAGCCAAATGTCCCTGCCATGCGAGGATGGAGACATGTCCAGAAGGGTTACCGATCTCGTCATATAGCGTCAACGCTTCCTCGAAATAGGTTTCGGCTTGTTCCAGATCGCCGAGCGCGAAGACCACTGCGCCAAGTTGTTGCAGCCAATCCGCGATCCCCACACGGTTGCCGATTGCGCGGGAGAGAGCCACACTTTCCGCAATCAAGGGGTAGGCATCTGCTAAACGCCCATCTTGAAGTGCCATGCGTCCAAGGTTGCCTAACGGATAAGCGATTTTGTCCACGTTACCTAGCTCTCGGAATAAGCGCAGACTCTTGTGAAAATGCAACGCCGCTTCTTCATTGCGTCCAATAGTCCTCAGTCGGTCACCAAAGAGATAGTGCAAATTCGCTAGGTGTTCAACCTGCCATCCGTCGCCCATCTCAGTCCAGATTGACATCAGTTCTTCGAAAACCACATCGGCTTCTGCCAATGGTGTGGCTTGAAGAAGACACGTCAGGGCTTCGGTTAAGGTAGTCGGGTCTCCGAGTCGTCGCGCCATGTCGAGTGCGCGTTGTAGGAACCCAAACGATTCGGTATAACGGGCTTGTATCCCATAACATACTGCCCCACAAACCAACACCTGACATAAAGGAACGCTATCCGCTTCTTCGGCTGCTTGAAATGACGCCAATATCCAGCGTTCGGACTCTTGCCAATAACCGCGCCGCTGCCAGAAATAAAACAGACTGTGTACCATGTGCCGCGCCACATTGATCGCGCCAATTTCCAGCGCAAACGACATCGCCGTACGCAGATTGTCGTGTTCTTGATCCAGCCGTGCAAAAGCAGCGACTGCCTCTGCACGCCCGATCTGCGCCCCGAAGCGTTCGGCTAACTGCTGATACACGGCGCAATGTCGCTGCCGGATTTCTGGCGTCAAGCCAGCGCTGTGAAGTTTATCGGCAGCGTACTGTCTCGTTAGCTCGTGGAGGTCGTAACGTCCCTGATCCGTGACGCGCACCAACGACTTCTCGACCAGTGTGCGCATCATCGGCAGTGTCGTACCAGCGATCAGCGCGGACTCGTCAGCAGTCCAACCACCGCGAAATACCGAGAGCTTCATCAAGACTATTTGCTCTGCGGTTGAGAGCAATTTCCATGAATGGTCAAACACCGCTCGAACACTACGATGACGTTCTGGCACGTTGCGCACTGTCGCCGCCAAGAAATCGATGTCGTGACGGATATGTTCCGCGATCTGCTCGCAGGATAGGTAAGGTGTCCAACTGGCAGCGAGTTCAATAGCCAGTGGCAAGTGCATGACCAATGTACAGATCGCATCTATTGCCGCTTGTTGACTTGTCCCGTCGAAAGTGGGCAATGTGCGGCGTGCGGTGCGCTCGAACAGTTCCGCCGCTTGCCGCGCGTCCATCTCCGGCACCACATAGAGCCATTCTTCCGCCAGTTGCAGCCGTTCCCGCGAGGTCACCAGCAGTTTGAGCGCTGTTGTACTTGCCAGCACTTCTGATAGCCATGTGATGCCATCTCCGAATTGCTCGCAGTTATCCAAGACCAGCAGCATCGATTTCGTCCGCAAATAGCTGATCAACTGCGCTTCTACCGAGCCACTCAAGGTTAGTCGTAAGCTCTGCGCAATCGCACCGGGAATCAACGCCGCGTCCGTCAGCGTCGCCAGCGACACAAACACCGCGCCATCGCTGAATATGTCAACCAAGGCGCGCGTGGCTTGCACGGCAAGACGCGTTTTCCCGATTCCGCCGGAACCAACCAGCGTCAATAAGCGGCAGTTGGGATCAGCGAGATGATGGACGATCTGAGAGAGTTCGGCCTGTCGTCCGATAAACGGCGTTGGCTGTGTGGGCAAGCTAAAGCGCAGTGTGCTAGGGACGGTTGTGGATGTGCTATGTAGCTGATCGTTGGTTAAACCCATCAGCGCATCCAACGGACGTATTCCGCGCGCACATTCGATGAACCGTTCACGCCATTCCAACGGGATACGAAGTGCTTCCGATAGCAGTGCGGCTAATTCACGTGAGGGACGGCGCTCGTCGGTTTCGATCTTTTTGATCATGACCAATCCGCACGCCGACTGCTCCGCGAGATCACGCTGAGTCATATCGTACGCTTTGCGGCGTCGGCTGACCCATTCGCCAAAAGAAAATGTATCGAGCATCCGCGTCTGTATCCCTTTTTGTATCCCCTATTGTACACGACAAGGATACCAAGCTAGAGACGATTTCGAGTTCAATCAGGGCATGTAATTAAGCGAGGTACAGCATGAACAAATCACCACGAACTCCCAGCGCACATCGATGGCTAACCCGCCTGTTAATCTGCGTGCTGGCGACAGCATTGAAGATTTCGCCAGCGGAAGCCAGCGCCATTCTCGATTCGTAAGATCGCATTCTAAACGCCCAAATAAGGAGCTAGGCCATGAACATGTTGAAACATGCGACCAGCAACGTCGCCGCGAGTCCCAACCGAACGCCACTCGCCATCGTACCAGCCCAGTTAGAAGATTGCGAAACCGTGATCGCGCTGTTCGGGGCGTTGCATCATTACAACAGTTCCCTCGATCCACACTTTGCCCTCTCGGACGAATGGGAATCACTGCTGCGCCACGATTTTTGCAAAACGTACCAGCAACCGGAAAAACAGTGGCTGCTCGTTAAGGTCGGTAGCCAAACAGTCGGTTTGCTCATCGCCGCAATCCACACCGACTCGCCGTTGTTCCGGCATCGTCAATGGGTCGAGGTTGAGGCGTTGTACGTCGCGCCGACCCATCGCGGGCAAGGTGTGGCGCATGAGCTGCTCAATCAAGCCTATGCGTGGGCAGCCAGCAAGGGACTCCGCCGCGTGCAGTTGTATGTGACAGCGACCAATGAACGCGCCCGCTCCGTCTATACCGAGCAAGGATTTGCCATCACACAAGCCATCATGCGCAAAACCCTGAGCTAATCACCGAACTAGCTATTTCGAGCAATTCACACGAAGGAGAGACTATCATGACAATCGCTACCTTTGAAGCGATGCGCATCCATGAAATCGTCAATCTGACCACGTTCCGCAAAAATGGTCAGGCCGTAGCCACGCCCGTATCCTTGAGCCAAGCCGATGGAAAATTGTATATCGTCACGGGGGTCAACACGGGCAAGATCAAGCGGCTGCGCCATAATCCGCATATCCAGATCACGCCGTGTGACTGGAAAGGCAACCCGCTCGGAGATACCTTCGACGCTCAAGCACGTATCTTGTCCAAAAACGAGTCGAGAACGGTCAGCAAACGGGCGAAATTCGGCGTGCCCGCGCCCGTGATGTTCATTTTCAACCGTCTGCGCGATCTGCGTGAGGGCGGCAATATCTACGTGGAAATTTGCTTATAATCAGCGGCAAAGTCTGCCCGCCGAGCGATCAGCGGGCAACTCATCACTAGCCAGCCGTCTATTCGTCGTCGTCGCTGCCATCACTACCCGGTGTGTACACGCCACCGAGTGCTTCCGTCTGATCCTTGACGTTCAACCGGTCGATGAAGCCATCTAGATCACCTTCCATCACCGCCGCGAGGTTATAGCTGCTGTACCCGATCCGGTGATCGGTTACACGGCTCTGCGGATAATTGTAGGTGCGAATCTTTTCGCTGCGTTCGCCTGACCCAATCTGGCTGCGGCGGGTGGCGTTGGCCTCGTTGCGGACACGTTCGGCCTCGGCTTCAAATAGGCGCGCGCGCAGCACTTCCATCGCTTTGGCGAGGTTTTGCTGCTGACGGCGTTCGTCTTGCACTTCGACCACCACGTTGGTAGGAATGTGCGTAATGCGTACCGCCGACTCCGTTTTGTTCACGTGCTGCCCACCCGCGCCGCTGGATCGGAAGTAATCGATCCTGAGATCGGTGTTGTTGATCTTCACGTCCACTTCGTCGGCCTGCGCCAGCACCGCGACGGTCGCGGTGGAGGTGTGAATCCGTCCGGCCGCTTCGGTGGCGGGCACGCGCTGCACCCGATGCACGCCGCTTTCATATTTGAAGCGCGAATACGCCCCTTTACCACGCACCTCGAACGTCACCATGCTGTAGCCGCCGATCCCCGACTCACTCTGGCTGATGATCTCAGTTTTCCAACGTTTCACTTCGGCATAGCGCATATACAGCCGCAGTAGGTCTGCGGCGAACAAGCCAGCCTCGTCGCCGCCCGTCCCTGCGCGGATTTCGATGATCACGTTCTTGTCGTCGCGCTTGTCTTTAGGCACGAGCAGTGTCTTGAGCTTTTGCTCCAACTGCGGTACTTGTGTCACAAGGTTGTTGTATTCTTCCAGCGCCATCTGCCGCAGGTCGGGATCACTTTCCGCTTCGACCATCGCTTTCGCATCTTCCAATTCGGTGGTCATGCGGCGGTAGTCCCGGAAACTTGCCACGATCGGCTCGATGTCCGAGCGTTCTTGCGCCAGTTCGGTCACTTTGCTGTAATCGTTGAGCGTGGCATTATCCGCCAACAACCGTTCAATTTCTTGGTAACGAGATTCAATCCCTGCGAGTTTGTCGAACATGGTTCCTTCTAAATATCATCCACCGGGCGCAAGTCGGCGCTGATTAGATGAGAAATCCTACAAGAGTGGGTAAAACTGATCTCAATTGTATATCAGCTTAGGGGGCGCTGTGAACGGTCAGTAATTTACGGCATACGGAATGCCAATTGCTGTTGCGAAAATCGCGGTTTTTCTTTATGCTATGCCACTAGGGTCTTTTCCCGCGTATGGCAACTTGACAGGCGAATTGCGGCTGTGCTACAGTACCACGCTGGCGCATACAACCCGCCTCTCCATCAATAGCTTTCCTGTAAGCCTTACGTGGCTCTACGCGGGTGCATTTTGCAGACAATCTTGAGGAGAACGACGTTGGCTAGGTCACGCACTGAACAACTAGTAGAACGCTTGCGAGATTTGCAGGCAACCTCGGCAGATGTGGAAGCCGCCGCTATCGTTAGCGTCGATGGTCTAACGATGGCCTCGGTAATGCCTTCTGATATTGAAGAAGATAGAGTATCCGCGATGTCCGCCGCGATGCTTTCGCTCGGTGAACGCATCTCCGGCGAGCTGGGACGCGGTGGCCTCGATACGGTGTATGTGAAAGGTCAACGCGGGTACGTCATCCTGATGTCAGTCGGGGAAGAAGCCGTTTTGACGGTGCTTGCCCGTGAACAGGCGAAGCTCGGTCTGATCTTCCTTGATATGAGCCGTGCCGCCAAAGAACTGGCAAAACTTGTCTAGCCAGCCCACCAGCGTTCATATCAACTCAGCAGACAATAACCTTATGGGAGGACGGTCGTGGCCCCTGATAAAATCATAACCCTTAGTGGGCTATATTATCCAAATAAAATCGCCCGCATCTACATCCAAGCGATGGAAGATGTGATGGGCAAGAATGGCTTGAATGCGATTCTCAATCTTGCCGGGTTGCAACAGTTTATCGATAACTACCCGCCAGATAACCTTGAGCGCCAATTCGACTTCGCGCACTTCACCGCGCTGAATGCGGCACTGGAAGATATGTATGGGCCGCGTGGCGGGCGTGGGCTGGCCTTGCGCGCAGGGCGTGCCTGCTTTGCACAAGGCTTGAAGAACTTCGGTGCGTTGGCGGGCGTAGGTGACCTTGCCTTCAAAGTGCTGCCCCTCAGCGCCAAGCTCAAGATGGGTCTGCCCGCGATGGCGACAATCTTCACCAACTTCAGCGACCAGATCAGCGAAGTGCAAGAGCATGATGACCACTTCACCTACACGATCAAGCGCTGCCCTGTCTGCTTCGGGCGCACGACCGATAAGCCAGTCTGCCACGCGGCGGTCGGGTTGCTGCAAGAAGGTCTGCGCTGGGTGAGCGGCGGTCACGAATTCCGCGTGGTCGAAACGCTGTGCCATGCCAAGGGTGATGAAAACTGCATCTTTGTCGTCTATAAGGAACCCATCGGCTGATCGCGTGATCATCTATCTTGACGCGCAGAACGTGTAGCGAATTGATCCGCAGCGATAGGAATACCGAAGTGACAGAGAAAGCCCAAATCCTTATTGTCGAAGACGATCTCGACCTGTCGGAAATGCTGAATGCTTATTTCCGCGTGCAAGGCTATGAGGTGCTGACGGCGACATGGGGAGAAGATGCTGTTCGCATGAGCCAAGAATTTCCGCTCGATCTGGTGGTCTTGGACATCCGCTTGCCAGACATTGACGGCTACGAAGTTGCCCGCCGTCTGCGCAGCAACCGACGCACGCAAAATGTGCCCGTCATCTTCCTGACCGAGAAGCGCGAACGGATGGATAAGCTCACCGGTCTTGAACTCGGCGTGGTCGATTACATCACCAAACCCTTTGATATTCAAGAACTACGTCTGCGCGTGCGCAATACGCTGCGGCGCGCCGAGCAGACCGCGCTGACCAATCCGGTGACAAACCTCTCCGAAGGTCCGCTCATCGATGAAAAGCTGCGCGACATGCTTTTTCAGGTATCCAATTGGGGCGTGCTGTCCATCGCCATCGACGGCCTTGATAAGTTCCGCGAACTGTACGGCTTTGTCGCAGCGGATGACGTGATGCGCGCCGTGACGCTGATGATGAACAACGCCATCCGCGAAGTTGGCAACGAAAGCGACTTCATCGGACATCTCGGCCCGCACGAATTCGTGATCATCACCGATAATGCCAAACTCGCCACCATCCGCGAACGCATCGAAGTGCGCATCAAGCAGTCGATGGAGTACTTCTATCCGCTCAAAGATCGCGAAAAGGCGCGCCAAGCCATGCTAGAAAATCGGCTGCGGCTGCTCGTCTCGCAGGTGGTAGAAAAAGATGGCAACTTCGAAACCGTCGATTCGCTCAAGGAAGCCATCGTCAAAAGCCGTGTCGTGAAGTAGCACAACCGCCGCCCCGACGCCGTATCTTACTTGCTTTTATCCCATGTAATTAGACTTAACTTTTTAACACCGAAGCCGACCGTACTTATCTCCTCGCTTCAACCCGACATCTCCAAGCCGAAGGATCGCTCCCTCGGCTTTTTTATTGTTTGATTGACCTGCAATTTATTACCACGCATAATTATGTTGTTTGATGTAATGGGAGGGTACATGCGGCTGTTCCTGAGTTATTCGCACAAAGACATAGATCGTGTCAAGGTGCTACAAGTAGCCCTCAACACGATGGGGCACACTGCCGTGCGTGATGAAGACTTTATGCGCGGGGATGCCAAATGGCGTGATCAGATCGAGCGCATCATCCGCACGCACGACGCTGTGATCTATGCCATCAGCCCCGCCGCCATCAAATCCCCCGAAGTACGCGACGAAATCGAGAAGGCCAACAAGTACCACAAGCCGATTTTGCATGTCAAGGTCGCTCCGTTCGATGATCCCGCCGAGCCACTGCCCAACGCATTGACCCAGTTCCACATCATCGATGCGACGGATGGCGTCACTGATCAAGTAAAAGCCACCCTCAGCCGCGATTTAGCGAGAATCGTCAATGACCGTCTGCTGCGCCGTGTTACGCAAACCGTCGCTGCCTTGCTAGTGATTGCAGCCGTAGGCATATTGAGCCTGTTTGCCGCCCGCAATATGCTTCCCGTCGCCATGCAAGCTACGCTCGGCTGGCTGACCTTCACCCCGACGCCAACTACTACACCAACTGTGACAACCACCCCGACGGCAACAAATACCTCCACCGTCACCCATACACCAACTAACACCCCGACTGCCACACCAACCTTTCTGGCGACTGGCAATCCAACGGCGGATGATGTACTACTCATCATGACTGATTTAGAAAAGATAACTGCTTGTACAACTGATCTGGAACAGGCCGTGGAAGCCAAAGTTAAAAGTGCTGTGACGCAAACCAGAGGAGCCAGATATGCCCGCTTCCACACCATCGTATCCGACGAAGATACTGCGCAAAGCCTAAGTGCTCAGTGGAACGCTGTCATCGTCATTTGGGGAACGTGTGATGATGTCGCAGTAAAGTTGAACTACACGCTCAACAGCAAAGAACTTGGCAGACTGGATGGATTACACCAACAGGCTCGAAACGTTACGGAAGACGAACTTAAAACAGTGGGAGGGCAATCACTCCGGTTACTGAAGAGTTGGATTAATGATAATCAAGGCCCAGAGTATGTATTGAATTTCGTCAGTGCCCAGTTAGCGTATTTTTCAAGTGATTTTGATTCCGCATTAAACGGGCTAAACACCACGATCATTTTGGGTGAAAAAATCGCAAAAGGCGATCTTGAAAATGCCCGACTCTTACAGCTTGACACCGCCTATTTCTTTCGTGGATTAATTTGGGGCAAAATTAAAAATGATCTCAATGCATCACGCGCCGATTATGATCGTGGAATTAGAATCAACCCACAAAGTGCTCAAGCATATGAGAATCGCGGTCTTGCTAAACTTATGCTCGGTGACTTTGAAAGCGCACTACAAGACTATAACCGGGCCATTCAAATTAACCCAGATGACGCATCAGCTTACAACGGACGTGGTCTTGCCAAGTATGGTTTAGGTGACAAGCAAGGGGCGATACAAGATTATGACAAGGCCATCCAGCTTGACCCACTACATGCAACAGCCTACGCGAATCGCGGTAGTATCAAACTGGATTCAGGTGACAAGCAAGGGGCGATACAAGATTATGACAAGGCCATCCGGCTTGACCCGCTGTTAGTAAATGCCTATTACAATCGTGGTCGTGCCAAATCTGACCTTGGTGACCTACAGGGTGCAATTCAAGATTATGATCAAGCAATTCGACTCAATCCACAGCTTGCACTTGCCTATAATAATCGTGGTAACGCTAAATCTGACCTTGGTGACCTACAAGGTGCAATTCAAGATTATGACAAGGCCATCCAGCTTGACCCACAACTAGTTATAGCCTACAACAACCGTGGCGTCGTCAGATACGCTCTTGGCGATATACAGGGCGCAATTCAAGATTTTGATTATGCCATTCGACTCGATCCAAACGATGTAGAGGCTTACACTAATCGCGGTTATCTCAAGTCTAAGCTTGGTGACCTGCAGGGTGCAATTCAAGATTATGACAAGGCCATCAAGATCAATCCAGAGTTCCTTCAAGCCTACATTAATCGTGGTAGTGCTAAATCTGCTCTAGGTGACTTGAACGGTGGTATCCAAGATTACGACAAGGCTATCAAACTCAACCCACAAAATGCTATCGTATACGATGCACGCGGTTGGAACAAAAATCAAATCGGCGACGCACCAGGCGCAATCCAAGATTACGACAAGGCTATCCAACTCAACCCACGAGATGCTTGGGCATACTATAATCGCGGATTAGCATATAAACAACTAATGAAGTACGATACAGCCCTTGCAGATTTCCGCAAGTACGTCGAACTTGTCCCTGACGATCCCGACGGCCCAGCACGCATCAAGGAACTCGAAGCGATACTGACGCCCCAACCAACGATCCCGTTTTCACGCCCACCGAAACCGTCCGCCACGCCGTAATTGCCGCGCCGTGTTCCGCCCGATCTCAGCCCGTCCAAAAAATGAGACGGGCTTTTCTTCGTCTTTACTTAGCACTAAGGACTAAGCAGTCAGCACGCCTATCGGTGCCGCTGCCGCCTCGCTAACGCCTTGTTCCGCCATCCGATTCAACGCCAGCACCAGCTTGTGCGTATCCTCGAAAATGATGTCCTCCACGATCTTGCCCCAACGCAGCCGCACAAACTGCATGGCCTGATTCTGATACGGCTGCCCATCGCGCATCGTCGCCCGTACTGTGAACTGCGTTGTCGCCGTCGTGTTCCACGGCCACCCGCTCACCGTTACACTGCGCACCTCGAACTGAATGCCGGGGAAAATCCGATACAGCCGCGCGAACCACTGGCTTACTTGTGCCTTCGTGCGGCACTCGCCGCCCATCGCGTGATCGCCCGAAAACGAGAAATATACATCCTCCGCGAACAATTCCACCGCTGCTTGATAATTTCCCTTGCTCATCTCACGGAACCCCTGCCGTACCTTTTGCTCAACAATTGCGTGATACATCTTGTGTGCCTCCTACTCGTGTGAACTTGCCTCGTGTACCCCTTGTTCCTTCGCCCTCTGCTCCAGCGTGCGGATCGCGCTCTCTGCCCACTGCACATCAAAACGCGCCTTCTGGATGCCATAATCCAGCGTCAGCATCCAGTACGCCAAATCATCCGCTGCGTCGAATTCTATGGCATAGCGCGCCCCACCCGACGCCACATTCGTCTCGTAATTCTCGATCAGCGCTTGCATGACCCTGATACGCTCCTCTAACAGGTGTTGCAGCGATTGCACATCCGCCTCCGCGCCGAAGAATAACTGACCTAACCAGCCCTCATGCAGGGTCGGGATCGGCTGCGGCGCTACGATCCAGCGGTGTAGTTCTGCCCGCCCTTGCTCCGTCAGGTGATAGATTTTCTTGTCAGGGGCGTCTTCTTGCGCGACATGCTCAATCCCTACCCAACCTTGCTCGTGCAGCTTGTGTAACGCACGATAAATCTGGCTTTGCTCGGTATTCCAGAAATGCTGCACCGAGGCTTGAAACGCCTTATTCAGGTCATAACCGGACAGCCCGCGATAGCTCAAAATGCCCAGAATCATGTGTGGCAGCGACATTGACGATTTATATCCGCAATTACATATATAGGTATTTGCATATAGTATTCCATTTCCCCTCTTATGCCAAGAAATCTTTACAAAAATTTTATAAAACGAAAAGATGCAACTAAGCCAAGGTCTATCTCGCTGTTTCCATGCTCCGAGGTGAACAATTCAAGCTGGAAGTTATGGTTGATCGCACCGCCGTACGCAAATGCTTTTCCGTTGCGACAACAAGCCGGCAACTAGCGAGCTTTTCTGCATTTCGACTGTGTCCACATGACATTTCGCGCTACTGAATCTTTCGGATTGGCTCTTCGCACTATTTTTAAGGGAGTCTGGTACAATGGCGGTCAGTACGGTGTTCTGAATTAGAGTAGGTTCATGCCGCTTATTGAATTGCCACAAGCCGTCCGCCAACTGCTCGGCTTGGAGCTAACTGCCGACCAACAAGCCGCTTTTGATCGCTATATGCAAGAGCTTGTCGAGTGGAATGAGCAGCGCGCCAACCTGACCGCCATTATCGAGCCGTTAGCAGTCGAGATGCGGCATTTTCTAGACTCGCTCTCGATCCTCAAAATCGTCCCCATGACGGCTGGCCTCAAAGTAATCGATGTTGGTACGGGGGCGGGGTTCCCCGGTTTGCCCTTGCGCATCGTCACGCCTTCGATCAAGATGGCCCTGATGGAAGCCACGGGCAAGAAAGCTCAGTTCTTGGAACATGTCTGCACCCAGCTCAAGCTTAACAATGTCAAGGTCGTCCATGCCCGCGCTGAAGACGCCGGACAAGACCTCGCTCATCGGGAACAATACGATCTCGTCGTTGCACGTTCCGTCGCGCACATGCCCATTTTGATGGAGTATCTGCTGCCCTTATGCAAGATCGGCGGGCAAATCATCGCTATGAAAGGCGAAAGTGCCGCCGCCGAAGCCCGCCTAGCGGAGAACGCCATGCGCATCTTGGGCGGTCGGCTCTCGCGCATCGTGCCTATCGAACTGCCGCACGTCGCAGAAACGCACTATCTTGTCCTGATCGACAAAATCGCCGCCACGCCGGGGCGCTATCCGCGCAAACCCGGTTTGCCATCCAAAAACCCGTTATGAACTACACTTTTTGTGGTAACCAGAATGCGTTCCTCTTACTATCTTTAGCAACCACAGTCTCATGCGTTGTCTTTACTAAGCACTCAGGACTTAGCACTTAGCACTACTGTTAGCACTATCTTCGAGGGAAACATGGCTCAAGTGAATTTCACCATCGTCGGTCTCGGTAAAATCGGTGGCTCGTTCGGTTTGGCGCTCAAGGCATACAGCAAACTGCCCAATGCCGAGCACCAATTCACCATCACTGGCTATGATGGCACCGCCGCGCTCATCGATCAGGCCGTCAAGCTCGGCGTGATTGATCGCGGCGAACGTAGTCTGACCGCCTCTGTGGAAAAAGCCGATCTGGTTTTCCTCGATCTGCCCTATCACGATGTGGAAAACGCCCTGCAATTGATCGGGGATTCGCTCAAGCCGGGTGCGGTTGTTATGGACGCCTCGCCGCTGAAAATGCCCTCGATTCAATGGGCACAAACGCATTTCCGCGCTAATGCCGAAGGTGAGCCGGAAGCCTATCTCGTCGGGGTGCATCTGCTCGTCAACGCCGATCATCTTGCCGATCACCGCGATACGCTGGACGCCGCACGCGCCGATCTGTTCAATGGCGGCCTGATGATCATCGCGCCCGCCGCTAGTTGTCCACAAGAAGCCGTCCAACTCGTGGCGGATGTCGCCACGCTGCTCGGCATCAAGCAGCACTTTGCTGATCCCGTCGAGCATGATGGCATTCTCACCGCCATGGAAAGCCTGCCGCTGCTCTTACAGCTTGCCTTGTTCCGTTCTCTCAGCAGTTCCAAATCGTGGGAAGACCTTCGCTGGATGGGCAACACCGCCTTTTACCTCGGCACCTACCAGCTTGGTCAGGGCGACGCCGAAGCGCTCGGCAAGCAGCTTTATCAGAGCCGCGATTCCCTGCTGCGGCGGTTGGACGACACGCTCGACACACTGACCGAACTGCGCGACGTGCTGCGTTCGGGCGATGAGCTTGCCATCGGAGAGGCCTTCGACCGCTCCATGACGGCTTATTCCAAATGGGAGCGCACCCGCCGCAGCAACGAATGGCTGCCGATGCCCGAAACGCCCGTCCCCACCGAAGGCATGAGGTTATTAGGTGGCCTCTTTGGGCGCAAAGATAAGAAGAAAGGCAATTGACCTTCATTTGAAGGTTAATGCCACATCAGCGTAAAGTTAAAAATACGTTACAATTGCGGTTGTGAGGTAAAGACCCTGTGATCAGGAGGTTCCCTTTTATGAGACGATTTTTGCTAGCGCTCCTGTTGGTCTGCGCCCTTGCCATCCCGATGAGCACAATGCAGGCACAGGGTGGCGGCGGTCAGCAGCAGCAATATGTGGTTCAGCCGGGCGATAACCTATTTAGAATTTCGCTCCGTTTTGGTGTGCCTTTGGCGACTCTTCAGCAAGTCAACGGTATTGCCAACCCCAACTTAATTTATGTGGGTCAGGTGCTGATTATCCCCACCCCCGGTCAGCCTGTACCGCCTACATCTACGCCTAAACCCGGTCAGCCAACGCCTACTCCCGTACCGGGCAATCCGACGATCTACGTAGTGCAGCGCGGCGATACGCTGTCTAGCATTGCGGCTCGCTTCGGCACTACAGTGCAAGCCCTCGCCGCCGCCAATGGTATTGCCAACCCTAACTTGATCTATGTTGGTCAGCAGCTTACCATCGTTGGCGCGACGACCAGCCCAACGCCCGGTAATCCTACCCCCGGCACACCGCTGACAGGCTTCGCCCTTGGCGGTCAGATCCAAGACCTGAACGGCAATACGCAAACCGTCCTGAAGGCCTCCAAAATGACGTGGGTCAAGCGTCAGCTCACCTCTGGCGATGGTAACGGGCCTGCTATCATTCAGCAAGCCAAGAGCGCTGGCTTCAAGATTCTGCTCTCCGTCATCGGTGACAAGAATCGCGTGCTCGATCCTAACTACCAGAATGACTACGCAGCCTATGTTGGCAATCTCGCCAAATCCGGTGCGGATGCCATCGAAGTCTGGAACGAGATGAACATCGACCGCGAATGGCCTACCGGGCAGATCAACCCTGCCAGCTACGTCACGCTGTTGAGCAAGGCACACGCCGCCATCAAGGCCAACAACGGCAACACATTGGTCATTTCTGGCGCGCCCTCTCCGACTGGTGCCGAAGGTGCTTTCGGCCTCTCCAAAGTGTGGAACGACGACCGCTACTACAATGGTATGGCGGCGGCGGGTGCGGGTCGCTTTGCGGACTGCATCGGCATCCACTACAACGAAGGCATTGTCAGCCCCAACCAGACCTCTGGCGACCCACGTGACAACTATCCGACCCGCTATTACGCTACTATGCTGAATCGCGCCTTAGCGCCCTTCTCTGGTAAGCCCGGTTGCTTCACCGAACTCGGCTACCTGAGCGGTCAAGGCTATGCAGCGCTTCCGGCTGGCTTCGAATGGGCACGGAACACCACCGAAGCGCAGCAAGCGCAGTGGCTTGGTGAGGCCGTCACGCGTTCTCGCACGTCAGGCCGCGTCCTGCTGGTGATCGTCTTCAACATCGACTTCACCACTTACGGTGCTGATCCTCAAGCGGGCTTTGCCATCATTCGCCCGCAAAATCGCTGCATCGCCTGCAATTACCTTGCGTCCGCGATGCCCTAACCGCTGATTACCCTGTGATCTGAGACAGCCCTTCTCCGCGTGGAGCGGGGCTGTTTTGTTTTCCCCTTCGCCCGCCTGACGATCCTGAATCGATGCCGAGTCATTCACTAGAATGAAGAAAATGTGTCGTGCCTATTCGGAGCGGCGGCTATCCTATGACCCATCGACAGCTTTTTCTGTTGGTTTTGTTGCTATGCGCCTTGGCTTTCACGACAGTTCACGCACAGGATGGGCAGTCGTCCGGTTCGCTGCGTGTGCCTTCCGCTGACGAGTACATGAGGGCAGTTCCGCTTCTGTTAACAAAGGCGACCTTGGACCGCGTTGATCAAAAGCCATTTATGCTTGCATGGGTAGTTTCTGATGAGATTATCTACCGCTACTACACAGAATTACTCGTGTCTGACTTTTCACTTTTAAAAAACACCTTTGTCAACTTGATCAATGTTGGCGGTTCGTACAGTGTCGATCTGAAAGCTTGGAATTCTGTCTTAGTTCAAGGCTGGCTACGCGAAAACCATATCGATTTGAGTAAAACCCGTACTCTCCAAGTTGATAACGGTATATGGAAATTTGCTATTGCCGTTATCCCATATGATTTCGATGGCGACAAACAACCAGAGTGGATTTTGGAGATGATTGATGATTTGTCCGAGCAAACCAATTATCTGGTAGCTCGGCAAACCAACAGAGAACCCGGCCTCTATCAAATTATTCAGCTACCACTTCCTTGGTTTGATTCGCCAATTATCCCCGGTACTGCTGCTACATGGCGCATTCAAGATATTACTGGAGATGAACATCCTGAATGGCTGCTAATCGTCGGAGAAATTCCATCCTTAGGGACGATAGCCCACTTCAATTATGGCAAGCTAGAAGTATTAACTTGGCAGTACGACAAATTTGTGAGTCTTACACCCAATAACACTATCCGCTTTCAAGCCCCAGCAGGTGGTGGAATGCCGTTGATTCCCTATGGCGTCTCTCTTGGTTTGAGAAAGTTGCCTAATCAACAAGGGCTGCAAATTCTCGTACATAAAGACATCACAGATAACTGGAACTGTAACTGGATGCGTACCCAAATCTATGCTTGGAATGCTGTACAGTATGTTTTAGACACCCAGATCGATCCGTATCCCGAAACCCCTTCTTGTGCGTGGCGGCAAGCTGAACTTGCTATGGAGGCCCACAATTACGCTCAAGCTATCCAGTATTTTGAAATTGGCCTTGCTCGAACAACGCCGAACCCGGCCAATCAGTATTTCCGCTTGCGGTTGGCTATTGCGTACAGTTTAACGGGTCAAATTAACCACGCGCGGGAGATCACTGACCAAATACAAACCGAACCAACTACTACATTTCTCATCATGGATTTGAATGCAGCGCTAAAAGAACATCTCGGCTTCAATCCCACCTCGCTGGCGATCTGCAAAGCCGTTTACGATGTATTCAAGGCATATCGTGATGTCTGTGAGCAAGATCGCAGTACATGTAATACTGGCATGCAGCCGTATCCGACTACGGTTGGTATAACGATGGATGATGTTGAAGCGTATCCTGAGGCGACGGATTGGCTTCCCGATCCCGCTGCCGCAGGCTGCGATCCATTCAGTTTACAACCTCAGCCATCGCAGCCGCCTAGTCTTCCACCAAGCGCTTATCCCCGCACCTTTACTGCCCGACTTCAACAGGCGCAGCGGCTTCTCTTTGATGGTCATCCAGACGAAGCGTTGAAGGAACTTGATCGAGCCGAACAACTCACCATCACAGCCGAGGAAAACACCCCGGCTAACGCGGCACTAGCACTCTATCTGCGTGCCCTCGCCCTAGAATTTTCTGGCAATCCTGACGCTGCAGCTAGTACTTACCGCCTGATCGCGCAGCGAATGCCCGCGTCGAGTTGGGCTGATCTCGCCGCGCTTCACTTGACCGATTAGCCACTAATGCTTGCCTGCTCAAAACTCGCTTTCTCCGCTTGGAGGAAGCGAGTTTTTGCCGATCAGATCAATTGCGCCTTCTTCGCCGCAAGCATGTCCAAGTAGTGCTGGTTATACATGATGCCGAGAATGTTCCCGAACGGATCGACCACCGACGCCGTGATAAAACCTTCGCCGCGCTTGGTGATTGGCTCGTATTCTTGCGCGCCCGCGTGCTTCAGTGCGTCGAACGTGGCGTCTAAGTCATCAACGTGCCAGAAAAGGATTGCGCCACCCGCTTCCGTCGCAGCTCCTTTCGGCGCATACTTCCGATCAATGATGCCTAACTCGTGCTGATAATCACCAAGCCGGAACTCGATATAGGCAGGTTGATCAGCGCCCGGACGCACAAAATATGGCTCGATGCCGAATAGGTCGCTGTACCACTGTTTTGCCGCGTTCATATCCGCCGCGTAAAAACTCACCGTCGTCATCCCGCGTAAGGTTACTTTGCTCGTCATTGCTGGCTCTCCACTTTGTCATTCGTCGTTACATCCTCAGTGTAAGAGAGCCGTGTGACAACCCTATGTCACACCATTTCGCAAGAAAAATCTCACTTCGAATGATTTTCCATAATCCGCTCGGCCTCACGGGCCATCATCGCCCGCAGCGAGTCGGGTTCGAGCACACGCACATGCGATCCCCAACTCAGCAGCCATTGCAGCATATCCTCCGGCTGTCGCACCATAAAGGTCACCATCAGCCCATTGGTGTGTTCCGTTTGCGCCGCCTGATACAACGACGGCGCTTCTTGCACCCGTCGCGCTACCGCGTGATCGAACAGCGCCCGTACTTTTACCGTCCGATCGTCCTCGCTGCTGAATTGAATCTTGAAATCGGCTGGACGCGTGAACACGTTATCCAGAATGCTTAGTTCCTCCATGCGATCCAGCCGAAAATGGCGGTTATCGTGCCGCAAATGGCAGTAGGCAATCAGCATCCATGCGCCGCCGATATGGATCAACGCATAAGGATCGGCTTCACGTAGACTCGCGGATTCGCTTTTCCCATCGTGGTAACGCGCATGGTAGCGAAACCGCACCGTTTTCCGCTGGATGATCGCCCGTCGCAGTTGTCGTAATATGTCCGGCGCGGACGGCTCATTGAAGTCGATGAAGCGGATGCTGTTTTCCAGATATTCCACCTCATCCCGCAGTTGTTCCGGCAGCACCGCCACGATCTTGTGATTTGCCGATTGCGCCGCGTCCCGATACTGCGCGTCGAAATGCTGCCCGACAAATTCGCTGCCCAACAGCAGCATGATCGCCTCGTCACGAGTGAAGCTCAACGGCGGCAAGAAATAGCCTTCTACCAACGAAATGCCCTGCCCCGGCATCGATACAATCGGCACACCCGACTCGTCCAGCGCCAGCAGATCGCGGTAAATTGTGCGTTTGCTCACCTCAAAGGTAGCGGCGAGGTCTTCGGGGCGCACCTGTTTCTTAGCTTGTATTTCGAGCAGGATGGCAAGCAGTCGATCCGTCCGGTTCATCTAGTGTTTTCTCCGCATGGCGAACGCTTTCAAAGCAAGCTCACCACGTTGCTCTTGACCCAACTATTCCCAATTTCATCGCTGCTTCGTGGTTCGAGCGTGGTCGTTGTAGAAGGTTTCAATCGAGCAGACAACCAGAGTCGGCAGTTTCGTGCAGTGGGGCACGTCACCAGCGACGTGATCATCGGCACGCGTATCGAGATGATCACGTCTACAATCACGTTGGGTAGCTACGTTTCTTTTGCGTACAGGTTCTCTAACAGCTTGGTGACGGCGGCGCGGGCTTGCTCGACGTTAAAGCGTCGGTCAATCGTCACATTCAGGATCACGCTTGGCACTTCTTCGTCGTCATCCTGATCTTCGACGTTGACGCGCCACACGCCGTTGATCATGTACATCATCTCGATCACGTCGAAGCCAGCCACTTCGCGATCGACCACGACGGTGAATTCATTCTCTTTTGCCGCGTCAACGATGAACTTCGCACTCTGGTCAGGGTCGGGTACGCCTTGCCAGACCTCGTCTTGTTCGTACATATCCATACATCACCTCCGTTGAGATCAGTGTAGCACAGCATCGCGATCTCAACATATAATCTAGGACTTAATTGGCTGGAAATGACGCCGCCTTAAAACACATGCGGTGTCACGAGGAAGGGATCAGCTATGCCAACCCCCTACGATAATTTGGTGGCATTGTGGCATCACTGGGGCAGAGTAATTCGCAGCACGACCATCGATGAATTCGCCCGCGACATCAAGCAGCGTGCGCCTGCCATCCGTGGCGTCTTCATCAAAACCCACCATGGCGCGCAGTGGATGTCACAATGGGGCGACACCTCACCGATGGGCATCAGCGGCGCGGATAGCATCGACCGCTGGGTGAATACCTTAGCGAACTATGATATGGAATTCCACGCGTGGTGCGTGCCCGAAGGCGTCGATATTGCGGGTGAGGCGCAGCGCATGATCGATGTCGCCACGCGCCCCGGCGTCAAGTCGCTCATCCTCGATGTGGAGCCGTATGCGGGCTTTTATCAAGGCCCTAAAGAGAGTGTTCGTCAGTTGATGGTACAGGTGCGTGCCAATATCGCGGCTGGCTTTCATATCGGCATCAGCATCGATCCGCGTCCCAATCACTATAACGAGATTTTCCCCGATGAGTGGTATCCCTTCGTCGGCAGCGCACATCCACAGGTTTACTGGCGTACGTTTCAGGTCTCGCCGGATCGGGCGCTGTCGGACGCGTACACCACATGGCGTAAATTCCGGCGTCCGATCTATCCCGTGCTGAATGTGATTTCATCACCGACCGAGATGGCGCAAGCGCGTTCGTTGGCTATCACGCAATATGGCGCGACGGGCATCAGTTGGTGGTTGCACAGCGCCGTCACCGACAGCCTGTGGTCAACCTTGAACGTAGCCATCGACGGCACGGTGGTCAATCCGCCCGATCCCAATCCGAATCCGCCGCCGCCCGGACAGGTGCCCACGGGCTACGAGATCGTCGTCAAGCCGGATGATGCCGCCTACAAAGATGGCACCTATGACGGCACGCCTACCGATCCGCTGTTCAAGACGTTCACCAACGAGCGCGGCTGGAAGGTTAAATACAAGCAGTCACAGCCTGCCACCAGTACCGTCTGGGCACGTTGGGATCCGCAAATTTCCCGCACGGGCTGGTACGAGATTTCCGCGTTCGTGCCCGGTCAAAACGCGACTACCGATCGTGCGCGGTATAAGCTGCATAATGCCTCTGGACAACCCGGTGAGCAGGAGATCAGCATCAGTCAAGCGCGTTTCTCGGATGTCTGGGTGCCGTTCGGGGTCTATCAGCTCAACGCCGATGATCCGGCGGCGGGCGTGGTCTTCCTGAACGACCTGACGGGTGAATCAGATACCAGCATCGCCTTCGACGCCATCCGTTGGCGGCTGTTGGGCGATGCGTCTAGCAACGCCGTCGCGGATGGCTTCGATCCGCCCATCGGTGTTGCGTCAGATCGCGCTAGTGCCCGCGTATGGCCCGGTGCGTGGTTCGACGCGACAGGCTACGCGCACCGTTACCGGATCGGGTCGCCTGCCGAAGCCTACCATACGGGCGCTGATCTCAACCTCAACACTCCGACATGGGACACCGACGCACACAGCCCTGTGTATGCGGCCGCCAGCGGGGTCGTCACGACCGTCCGGCGCTATACCACGTGGGGCATGATCATCGTGATCCGGCACGATCCGTTAGCCTCGACGGGGCAGGTCGTCTACTGTCGTTACGCGCATGTCGAGAGCGTGCGCGTGCGGGAAGGGCAGCGCGTCCGGCGCGGCGACCAGATCGCCAGCGTGGGTAATGCCGACGGCACGCAACCCTATCACCTGCACTTCGATGTCAGCCCGACGGATGTGCTGAAGGATCGTCCTGATCACTGGCCCAAGCTGAACCTCGCCAATCTGCGCGCGAACTACGTTGATCCGCGCGTTTTCGTCGCCAGCAACCGGCCTGTTCGGCGTTGATGTACGACTGGTGTTTGCGCCAGCCATCCTAGCGACCAGCAGCCACTTTCGATTTTCCTCTGGTTCTCCCTCCGCGTTGCGGAGGGGGAACGACTTCGCTTCGCTTTCAGTCGATGCTTGCACGGCAGATGATCCCTAAAATGATCCCGATCTGAGGAGAGGTAAGGATCATTTGTGGTTTAACTCTTGTGTTCGTCCAGCGTTCTTGGGGAAAGCTCCGTAGAGGTACGAGATACACGAGCATGACGTTGACGTGACATTGGCTCGTATAGTATGAGATCGCAGCCCTCTCTGTTACGCTCCGTGCATGGGGCGCTTGATGTAACTGGCGCGGGAGAGGTAGCAACCACTGATGTGTGCTGTCATCGTATTTCCATTGGTCTGGAAGTGAGCCGCCAAGCACAACTTCAAGACTTAGAACGATTAGCAATTATATTCTAGCGCGATCGCGCGCAAAGTCAAGCGATTAGCATTAATGTTCGCATAAGAAATCATATAGATACGCTTGAGAAGCGAGATCATTTCGAGATCGCTAGGCGGAAGGGCAGGCCAACCTATAAACGACGTTGGTGATGTTTGAGAAATCAGCACACTTTGCCCCCGACAACTCATTAGCTGGCTTTCCCTCTGAAGACGTTGCAGGACTAGGATATGAAATCCTCTCCGCGCAAGCCTATACTAGTTGTATACCGTGGGAAGGATATCCCAACAGTGAGCGCAAGTTCAATAATGATGGAGGCTTAACGAGGTCTCGTGACTACAAGACTGGTAAGGTTGGTTTTCATTGTTGCATTAGCCAGCTACGCATTAAGTGTTACAAGTCCAAGCCAAGCGAGTCAACTAACGATAGAGGGATGTATTCCTTTTCATCAAGCTTCGACGGAAGATGTGACCGCATTAGATTGGGGACAAAATGGGTTAATCGCCGTTGGATACAGCTCAGGAAAACTCAATATTGTGGATAGTGATGGTACGCGTTTGAACACGTTCACGACGCCATCCTATATTTCGGCTGTAAAGTGGGAAAACACTAGCAGTCATCCCCTACTCGCTGTGGCTGTTAGTGAGGGGAATATTTGGATTGTTGATATCATGGGCACACTGCCCGCGTTTTCATTTCGCGACACGAATGTTGCTGGCGACGTTTCGGATATAACTTGGCATCCTACGACCCGACAATTGGCAGTCGCACTGCAACTTGGCGTTTCGGCAGTGCTCAACCCTGTGGATATATGGGATATCGATACCCAAAGGATGACGGTATTGTTCAGAGACTATGAAATTGAGACTTCAGTCGCTTGGCATCCTCGCGATCCCGATGTGATCGCAGTTGGGTTTATCGATGGACGCGCAGAACTATGGCAACTATCAAACAAAACTATGCTGTATAGGGTAAAGCCGACAATTCCTGATGATATTGTCCACACGCTCGCATGGTCACCTGACGGTACTCAGTTGGCAATTGGATATGATTTTAGTTTACGTGTGCTTAGTTATCCGACTTTCCAAGATACGCTCTCATACACAGTTTCAGAAGTGATCGATGAAATTGCTTGGTATCGTGACAACCATCGAATAGCCATTTTGGTGAGTCAGGGAATAGAAGTCATCGATGCCAGCAATGGTTCTCAACTTTATTCCGAGACAATTCCGGGCTTCATGCGTGGTGTGGCATGGAGTCCTGATGGGAAACATATAATTTACGGTGGGGATAGAACGGGTTTCCGTGGTGAATTCAGGATTTTTGATGCCCCACCGCTTAGCGCAACTGCCACACCTAGTTATGCACCATAACGATCATTGGAGCGATGGTGACATCCCTCGTCAGACCGTAACGATTTCGCCCAATTAGTACAAAATCCCGCTACAGATCGCCTTCACACTAGACGGCGCGCTTCTTGGCATTTCGGCTCACTGCGGCGGGGATAGCATCACACTAGTTTTCTGCCGACGCGTACAACATGTCGATAGCCCGCATTTGTGCGATGGAGTCTTCAATCGGGAAGCGCGGCGGGCGCTTGTTCAGGATCGCGTCTGCGAAGTCTTCCGCCATCAACGTATATTGATCAGGCTTGTCTACCTTGATTTCTTCGTAGGCGTGCTTTTCGACCCCCGGTTGGCTGTTCCAATACCGGATGATCACATCAGCGGCGGGATCGGGGCGGAACGGCGCATAGCCCTTCTCCACGAGAATGCGCCCGTGACTGCCGCGAATCTCGTAGGTTTGCGTGAAGTGCGTGCGCAAACTGCAATCGAAATGTGCCAGCGCGCCCGATGGGAAGGCCATGATCGCGACGAGCCGTTCATCTACGCCAGTTTTTTCGCCAAAATCCGCGATAGCCTTTACTTCGATGGGTTCTTCGCCAAGCATATAGCGCGTGACGTTGAGGCAGTAGCAGCCTACGTCCATCAGCGCTCCGCCAACCAGTTCTTTGCTCAGGCGCACATCACCTTCATCCTCAATGGAAAAACTAAACGCCGCTTGAATCAGGTGAATCTTGCCCACCGCGCCGGAATCGACCATCTGTTTAACTTTTTCGGTTTGCGGATGGAAGCGATACATAAACGCTTCTGCCAGCAGTACCCCGTGCTGCTTGAATTCGTCCGCCATGTGTTGGGCTTCGGCGGCGTTGTTCGCCAGCGGCTTCTCGCACAGCACATGCTTGCCACCCTGCGCGGCCTTGATGCTCCATTCGCCGTGCAGCCCGTTCGGCAGCGGATTGTAGATCGCGTCGATGTCAGGATCAGCGATCAGTTCTTCGTAACTTCCGTAAACTTTGGGGATGTTATTGCGCGCAGCGAAGGCTTTGCCCTTCTCGATATCACGGCTTCCCACCGCCGCGGCCACGCCGTTGCGCGACTGATGAATAGCAGGAATGACGGCATTTTCCCCGATACGGGCCGTGCTCAGAATGCCCCATCGAATCTTTTTATCCATGAAGAAAATCCTTTGCGTGGAAATGAGCAGACAACCATGCTTAGTTTACCGCAAGCCGCCTCGTCCTCGTCACAACGAACGACAGTGCAACCCTAAAAACTGATTGACTCGCACAACGTTGTAACATATAATCCGCGCTTAGTTGGTCGGAACAACAAACACCAGTTATTGGCAATTAAAGAACTTAAAGTTAGGCTGGGAACAATGTCTCAGCGGAATAATTTCCGCACCGGCGATCAGACGTTGGTACGTGAAATCAACCTTTCACTTATTATGAACCGCTTACATCGACACACGCCGATTTCGCGCGCGGGGCTGGCGGATATGACGGGCTTGAATAAATCCACCGTCTCCAGTCTCGTCAACGAGTTGATCGAGCATAGGTTCATCCATGAACTCGGCGTCCTGTCTTCAGGTATTGGTCGTCCTTCTGTTCAACTTGAACTCAATCCGCAGGCGGGTTTCATCGTCAGCGCTGAAATCGGCGTCGGCTTTGTCTCCGTGCTGTGCTCAAACTTTACCGCTGACATCGTCTGGCGCTGCCGCGAGAAGCTGTCTATCGAACTTGGTCAAGCCGCCATCCTTGACCGTGTGATCGCGTTGCTGCATACGGCTATCGAAGCGGGGAAGGCGACGCCGCAGTCGCCCACGCTGCTCGGCATCGCCATCGGTATTCCCGGCCTGATCGATATGAACGAAGGCAAGCTGCTGTTTGCCCCGAATCTGCGCTGGCGCAATGTGCCCATCCGCCACCTGATGCAGCGCGAGTTTCCTGATGTGCCCGTTTTCGTAGATAACGAAGCCAACATGGCGGCGCTGGGCGAATATTTCTTCGGCGCGGCGCAAGATTTCAACGAAATTTTATATCTGAGCGCGGGCGTCGGCTTGGGCGGTGCTATCGTCCGCGATGGGCAGTTGATGCGCGGCACGACGGGCTTCGCGGGCGAATTCGGGCATATGACGATGGATCGGGATGGTGAGCTGTGCAACTGTGGCAATCGGGGCTGCTGGGAAACGCAAGTCACGCAGTCCGCCGTCTTCCGCGCCATTCGCCAAGCCATCGGATCGGGCGCGGTGAGCAGTCTACAGCCGTATTTGGATGATCTTACGGTGCAACTGGTGGTTGACGCCGCCAAGCAGGGTGATCAAGTGGCTATCCACACGCTCAATCGGGTGGGACACGACCTTGGCGTTGGCATCGCCTCGCTGGTCAACGTCCTGAATCCCGATCTTGTCCTTGTCGGCGGCATCATCAGTCTGGCGGGCGAATTCATCATGCCGGTCATCGAAACGGAACTGAACACGCGTGCCTTGCGCTCAAGCGCCAGCGCCGTTACGATCTTGCCCGCCAAACACAGTCAAGATGCGTGCGTGATGGGCGGCGTCGCCACCGTCTATCAGCGGGTTCTATCGCAGCCAAATACCATTACGCATGGGATTAATTAACAGGTAGTCATGGAGGCGAACTAGCATAACTAGCTGATATGGTCTAATCTTATGGGGTCGGCACGCTATTCAATATAATTTATAATTACATACACCAAGGAAGGAGGCTATCTAACGGGTAGAGACTCGGAAATTTCCAGACAGTCTCAGTCTGAATTGGGGTTAATAAATACTTACGGAGGACTCAAATGTTTAAGAAGGCACTCTTACTCGTCATGCTCGTTGCTTTAGTCGCGATGGGCATCTCCGTCCAGCCAGCCAAAGCGGCTGTGACAGAACTGACGATTTTCTGGGCGCAATGGGCACCCGCCGATTACTTGCAAGCCCTCGTCAAAGATTACGAAACTGAAAAAGGCATCAAGGTGACCGTTCGGCAGGAGCCGTGGGGCACCTTCGGCAACGTCGTGACCACCGATTGGGCAGCCAAAGCCACCTCGTGGGATTTGGTAGTTGGCGACAGCCAATGGCTCGGTCAGGGCGCTTCGCAGGGGCACTATGTCGAACTAACCGACTTCATGAAGAGCAAGGGCATCGACAAGACCGTCACGCCTGCCACGCTCCAATACTACGGCGAGTATCCGGCTGGTTCGGGCAAGTACTGGGGTTACCCGACCGAAGGTGACGCCAATGGTTGGGCGTACCGTACCGACCTGTTCACCGATCCCAAAGAAATGGCCGATTTCAAGGCCAAATACGGCTATGACCTTGCCGTCCCCGAAACGTGGGATCAGTTGATGGACATTGCCAAGTTCTTCACGCGTAAAGATCAGAACCTGTACGGCGCTGCCATCTACACGCAAAAAGACTACGACGCCATCACGATGGGCTT
Source organism: Anaerolineae bacterium (assembly GCA_019637615.1). Classification (GTDB taxonomy): domain Bacteria; phylum Chloroflexota; class Anaerolineae; order Aggregatilineales; family UBA2796; genus JAHBVK01. Next base: position 92,712 of record JAHBVJ010000026.1, read on the forward strand.
CGAGAACGTCTTCTTCAGCTATGGCGGCGACTGGTACAATAAGGACTTCCAAGTCGATGGTGTTGTCAACAGCGAGAACGCGATCAAGGCGCTGCAATACTATCACGACCTGTATGAATGCTGCTCGCCCCCCGGCCTCAGCAATGCCTTCTTCCAAGAGACGAACGATGCTTACACCAGCGGTCAGGCCGCGATGGTGATGAACTACTTCGCCTTCTTCCCCGCGCTTGCCAACGAAGCCAGCAGCAAGTTCGCCAAGACCACGGGCTACTTCCCGATGCCCAAGGGGCCGGATGGCGCACGCTTTGCCGCGCTCGGTGGTCAGGGCATGAGCGTCAGCAGCTACATCTCCGATGAGCGCAAGCAAGCTGCGATGGACTTCATCGAATGGTTCGCGCAAGAGTCAGTGCAGGCCAAATGGGCACAGCTCGGTGGCTATACCTGCAACATCAACGTGTTGGCCTCGCCAGAGTTCAACAAGGTTGCGCCGTTCAACGCCGCCTTTGCCGAGACGATGAACTTCGTCAAGGACTTCACCAACATTCCTGAATACGGCGCGATGCTGCCGATCGTTCAGGAAGCGTTGCACAACTTCATCGTGGGCAACCAAGGCACCGCCAAGGAAGCGCTCGATTCAGTCGTGGAAGGCTGGACGCCCATCTTACAAGATGCTGGTTATCTGAAATAGCCCTTAGCAGCGTGTAAGTGAACACTTAGGGAGGTGCGATGAACACCTCCCTACTATTAGGCATTACTAGTAGACATTGCCACCGCTAACAACATCCCAGACTCTGAAAGGTCGCTCGTATGGCTGCTGTCAGTCAAACGGGATCAGCATCGTCGGGACGTCGTCACATGAGCGACGGCACGCTGGTCAAGTTATTCATTATTCCGACGCTGGCTTTGCTTATTCTGTGGAACGTGTTTCCACTTTTCTACAGCCTGTACTTAAGTTTTACGCGCTATTCTGCCATCGATAACAAGCCGCCCGATTGGCGCGGCACGCAAAATTACGTCAACATCCTGAAAGACAAGAACCTGTGGGAATCGTTTGCTACCACGGGGCGCTTTGCTGTGCTCTCCGTCGGCATCCAGACGGTGCTCGGCTTCTCGCTGGCGATGCTGCTGCGCAACAAATTTCGGGGCAGCGGCATTATCACCACCCTGATCCTGATCCCGATGATGCTGTCGCCCGTGGTGGTCGGGATGTTCTGGAAAAACATCTATAACCCCGGTTGGGGGATATTTAACTATCTGCTCGACCCGATCAACCCGCAGCGTGCTAACGACATGCTCGGCAACCGCGCCACCACCATGCTTGCCGCCGTGATCGTGGATGTGTGGATGTGGACGCCGTTCGTGATGTTGCTGTGCCTATCCGGTCTCAGCGCCATCCCCGATTATCTGTATGAGGCGGCGGCGATTGACCGCGCCAGCTCATGGTTCCAGTTCAGGCGGATCACGCTGCCACAAGTCGCGCCGCTGCTCATGATCGCCATCCTGTTCCGCACCATCGAGGCGCTCAAAGCCTTCGACATCATGCAGGGCTTGACGGGCGGCACCAATGGTACCGAAACCGTCTCCATCGAGTTGTACAAACTGGCGTTTCAGGGACAGGTCGCCACAGGCCGTGCCAGCGCGCTCGCCTATATCGTGCTGATCATCGTGATTTGCATCTCGAACGTGTATATTCGCTCGCTGAACCGGATGAGAGGGGAATAAGCCTATGGCTACTTTTGAACAAGTCGGGCCAAGCTCCCCCGTTTTGGAGTCGATTCGCGTCGATAAGGTGCATCCGCGCGCCAAGCTGTGGGGCAAAATCCGTGCGGCGGCCGCTATCGCCGTCGCCATTATCATGCTGATTCCCGTCGGGTGGATCATCCGCACGGCGTTCATGCCGCTGTACGAAGTCACCTCGATCCCGCCCAAAATTCTGTTCTCACCTACGCTGGAAGGCATGATCTACCTGCTCACCGATGACCGCATCCTCTCGCAAGATGAAACCGCCGCGAAGAAAGCCGATCCGAACATCAGTTGGGTTGACCAGATCATGCTGGCTGGCGGGCGCGAGATCACCGGGCCGAGCCAGTATGCGCGGCAACTGCTGAACTCCGTGATCATTGCGGGCAGTTCGACCATCCTATCGGTAGCGTTGGGTTTACTAGCCGCCTATGCTTTCAGCCGCTTCGATGTCCCCGGTAAAGGCGACCTGATGTTTTTCATCCTCAGCACGCGGATGCTGCCGCCAGTGGTCGTCACCATCCCGATCTTCCTGATGTACCGCGCGCTAGGGCTGAACGACACGCTGATCGGCATGATCCTGCTGTACACGGTGTTTAATCTGTCGTTTTCGGTGTGGCTGCTCAAGGGCTTCATTGATGAAATCCCGCGCGAATACGAAGACGCGGCGATGGTCGATGGCTACACGCGCTTCCAAGCCTTCATGCGGATTGTGCTGCCGCAGTCGTTGACGGGCATCGCTGCCACCACCGTTTTCTGCCTGATCTTCGCGTGGAACGAGTACGCCTTCGCGCTGATGCTCACCTCGCAGACCGCGCGTACTGCCCCGCCCGCCATCCCGTCGATCTTGGGCAGTGGTGGGATCGAATGGAATACCATCGCTTCGGCGGTGCTGTTGTTCCTGATTCCCGTGGTGATCGTGACCTTTGCGCTGCGTGAATATCTGCTGCGCGGCGTGACCTTTGGCGCGATCCGTAAATAGATAACCTGACTTGCCGCCAGCACCCTTACAGCAGGACGGCAGGATACTTGGATTAATTGAGATAATGGCAACCATAGATTTACAGCAAGTTGAAAAGAAATTTGGGGGCAGTTACGCCGTCAAACCGATGAACTTGACCATCAAAGACGGCGAGTTCGTCGTGCTGCTGGGGCCGTCCGGCTGCGGCAAGACGACCACCCTGCGCATGATCTCCGGCTTGGAGACGGTCAGCGGCGGCACGATCAAGCTGAACGGGCGCGATGTCACATGGGCGCATCCGAGCGACCGTGACATCGCCTTCGTTTTCCAGTTTTTCGCGCTGTACCCGAACATGACCGCGCGTGACAACATCGCCTTCCCGCTACAAGCCCAGCAGGTGCCCACCGCCGAGGTCAAACAGCGCGTCGATCAGGTCATCCACATGCTGCGCATTGGTCATCTGGCAGGCTTGCGTCCGGGTTCGCTCAGTTCGGGCGATCAACAGCGTGTGGCGCTGGCACGGGCACTCGTTCGCCAGCCCGCCGCCTTCCTGATGGACGAGCCACTCGGTGCGCTGGACGCCGATTTCCGCGAAACCATGCGCGCCGAGATCAAGCGGCTGCATATCGAACAGCACGCCACCACTGTGTACGTCACGCACGACCAGATCGAGGCGATGGCGATGGGCGACCGCATCGTGGTGATGTCGGCGGCGGTGGTGCAGCAGGTCGGCACGCCCGCCGAAGTCTATCACTCGCCCGCGAACCTGTTCGTGGCGAAGTTCATCGGCAGTCCCGGCATGAACCTGATTACAGGACAGCTTCATGATGGAATGCTCACCTTGCCGGGAGCTAACCGGATGCCGCTGCCTGCCGAATGGAGCAAGCCCCTACTGGCGGCACTCGGCAGCGCGAGCGGCGAGGTCGTGCTCGGCTTCCGCCCCGAAGCGGTACACGTCAATTCGCTCGGCCCCTTAGAGGCCGAAGTCTACGCCAGCGATTTGTACGGTGGGTTCACTATGCTGCACCTTGATCTGGGCGGCAGCAACGTCGTCCATGCGCGCGTCAGCCGCCAGAGCAACTACCCAATCGGCACGCTCGTCAAGCTGTCGCTCAATCCCGACATGATTCGCTTCTTCAACACCAAGACCGAATTAGCCATCCAGCGTGAGGTGGTGCCCGCATGAGCGACATCAAGCTGCAACACATCACCAAAAGCTTCAAGCAGGTGCCCGCGCTGGACGACATCTCGTTCGAGATCAAAGATAACGAGTTCTTCGTGCTGCTCGGCCCGACGGGCGCTGGTAAAACCACCACGCTACGCATCATCGCGGGCTTGGAGAAGCCAGATTCGGGGCAGGTCGTCATGGATGGCGCTGTCGTTAATGACCTCCAACCCGCCGACCGCGACATCGCCTTCGTCTTTCAACAGTACTCGCTGTATCCAACGATGTCGGTCTACGACAATCTGGCTTTCCCGCTGCGCTCACCCATCCGCAAGACGCCAGAAGACATCATCAAGCAGCGCGTTACCAAAGCGGCGGAACTCTTGCGCATCAATCATCTCCTTGAGCGCAAAACCGCGCGTCTTTCCGGCGGCGAGATGCAGCGCGTCTCCATCGGGCGGGCGATTGTGCGTGAACCGCGTGTGTTCCTGATGGATGAGCCACTTTCCAACCTCGACGCCAAACTGCGCGAATCGCTGCGTGTCGAACTCAAGCACATCCAGAAGACGCAGCACAGCACGACGCTGTTCGTCACCCACGACCAGATCGAAGCGCTGACGATGGCAGATCGGATCGGCGTGCTGCGACAGGGCAAGCTGATTCAGGTCGGGACGCCCATCGACATCTACGACCGTCCGGCGACCACTTTCGTCGCGCAGCTTGTGGGCACACCGCGCATCAATCTGCAAAAAGCCAGTCATGCCGATTCGACAGTGCGGGTTGAGAACAGTGCGCTGGCCTTCAAGAGTCCGAGTGCGGCACTGCCCGCTGCCTTCACGCTCGGCATTCGTCCCGAAGATGTGAAGGTGAGCAGCACTGGTGCGCAAACAGGCAAAGTCGTGCTGATCGAGCCGTTGGGCGTCGAAAGCGTCGTGCATATCCAGACGGGCGATACCCAATTGACCAGTATCCAGCCGGGGATAACGCCGCTGCGCCTCAACGATGAGGTGAAATTTGATGTGGACTTGGAGCGCTTGCACTGCTTTGATGCGAATGGCAGCCGCATCACTATTTAGATTTCGCTAAAGGGATTTATTTTATGCGTTTTGGAGTGAATACATGGGTATGGGTGTCGCCGCTGACCATCCCTGACCTCAAAGAGATTGTGCCCAAAGTGAAGAAAATGGGCTTTGATTGGATAGAACTGCCGCTGGAAACACCGACCGACTTTGATCCGCGTGAGGCCAACGTCATCCTTGATGCCAATGGCCTCGGACGCAGTGCCTGTGCGGCGATGGGGCCAGACCGCGACCTGATCCATGAGGATGCCAGCTTGCGCGAGAACGGCCTGAATTACATCCGCGCGTGTGTCGATGCTTGCGCTGCCCTCGGTGCCCAGAACCTCATCGGGCCGATCTATTCGGCGGTAGGGAGGACGTGGCAGCAGAGCGCGGCGGAACGCGCCCACGATCTCGATTTGCTGGTCAAGAATCTCGGTACTCTGGCAGCGTATGCACATGATCACGGTGTCGTCCTGTGCATCGAACCACTGAACCGCTTCGAAACCAGCTTCATTAACCTGAGTGCGCAGGCTATCGAGGTGATTGACCGTGTGAACAATCCGGGTTGCCAGATCATGCTGGATACCTTCCACATGTGCATCGAAGAAAAAAGTCTAGGTAATGCGATCCGTCAAGCGGGGGCACGCCTCAAGCACTTCCACGCCTGCGAGAATGATCGCGGCGCTCCCGGATCGGGCCATGTGCCGTGGCAGGAGGTGGCGCAAGCCCTGCACGACATCCATTACGATGGCCCCGTCGTGATCGAGTCTTTCACCGATAAAGTCAAAACTATCGCGCGAGCGGCGGCGATCTGGCGTCCGTTCGAGGCCAGCCAAGATGCGCTGGCTGAAAACGGCGGTAAGTTCCTGAAGTCGCTGTTGGCGTAACGGAGAATCTTCATGACTGCAAACGTGAGTAGCACTGTCGAAACAGGGGGCACGCCCAAACGCCCCGTCAATAACGTCCGGCTGCCCTATCGCTTGCTGATTATCGCCGCGATCTTAGTCGTCGTCGCGGAGATCACGCGCCCGATCATCGAGGGGCAGGACGCTGCATGGAAGGTCACGTATGTCTTGGTGACGGGGTTCCCGTTCATCTTGGAATTCATCGCGTTTATTCTGACCTTCGTATTCGTGATCTTTATCTTCGCCAAGTGGCTGAATAACCGCATCGGGCCGCAAGCCTATCGCTACGTCGAATGGTTCATCCTTGCCTGTGTGGCACTCGGCCTGATCGGGATGTTCCAGCCGTGGGAAATTCAGTTGTACAACATCGGCTTCCATTTGCTGCTGTTCGCGACGCTGGCCTTCAATGTATGGACACACGTCACGCCGAAGCCCGTCAAACGCGTAGAAGAAGAGATGAGCCGGTAAGACGCCTAACCCGATAGGTAAATTCGCGACGTTGCGCTTATCAAAACTGTCAAAACGGTTGGCAGCGTTTGCATACTTGATTTACCATCTCGCGTTAGGTTTGGACTCTGCGATATGGGAAGCTGTAGCAATGGGCGTGAGGGTTAAGTGGGGTAACAAAGATAGAACCTGCCTTATCTTTGAAATGGATAGGAATTGGGACTGGGATGAATTTTACGCGGTATACAAGAAATATTACGCGATGGTAGAAGCCGTGCCTCACCGTGTGCATGTTATTTATCATATGATAGAGCCACGACTACGGTTTCCACCGCTGGTATTGCTCCACATGCCTAAGCTACTGCGGATGTCACATCCCCGTCAAGATCGCTCGGTAGTGGTCGGGCGCATACAATTTGCCGAGCGGTTTCTCGCCATCCTCGGCAATATGGGGTTGAGAGAATATACTGAACGCTATCACTTCGCTGATTCTTTGGACGAAGCCTTTCAGTACCTCGACCAATACGAAGCCGATTTGCGAAATAAATCAGCAAAAATTGAGTGAATTCTCGTTTAAGGAGTACGAACATGGCAAGACCAGTCACGCTTTTTACAGGACAGTGGGCCGATCTAACGCTAGAAAAAGTAGCGCAGATGGTCTCTTCATGGGGTTATGATGGCCTCGAACTCGCCTGCTGGGGCGACCACTTCGATGTGAGTCGTGCCCTCTCGGAAGATGGCTATATCCAGTCACGGCATGATATTCTGGCAAAGTACAGCCTGAAGTGCTGGGCGATCTCTAACCATCTCGTCGGGCAAGCCGTCTGCGATCCGATTGATGAGCGTCATAAGGGCATCGTCCCGCCGCACGTCTGGGGCAATGGCGATCCCGAAGGCGTGCGCCAACGTGCCGCCGACGAGATCAAGAATACTGCCCGCGCCGCCGCCAAATTTGGCGTCAAGGTCGTCAACGGTTTCACAGGCAGCAGCGTATGGCATCTGATCTATCGTTTCCCGCCCACGAGCGACGAGATGGTCGAGGCGGGTTACAAGGATTTCGCGGATCGTTGGAACCCGATCCTCGATGTGTTCGATGAGGTCGGCGTCAAATTTGGCTTGGAAGTCCACCCCACCGAGATCGCCTACGACATGTACACGACGCAGAAGACACTGGCGGCGGTCAACAATCGTCCCGCGTTCGGCATCAACTTTGACCCCAGCCACTTCTATCATCAATTCCTCGATCCCGTGCCGTTCATCGAAGAATTCGCAGATCGCATCTATCACGTCCACGTCAAGGATTCGATTCGCCGCCTCGATGGTCGCCGCAGCATCCTTGCTTCGCACCTCAACTTCGGGGATCGGCGGCGCGGCTGGGATTTCGTCTCGCCCGGACGCGGTGGCGTTGACTTCGAGCAGATGATCCGCTCGCTCAACGGCATCGGCTATGACGGCCCGCTCTCCGTCGAGTGGGAAGACAGCGGCATGATGCGTGAACAGGGCGCGCAAGAAGCTTTGGCCTTGGTGCGCCGCGTAAATATTTCGCCCTCCTCCGTAGCGTTTGACGCCGCCTTTGAGCGCAAATAAGGATGATTTCTGATGAGCGATAAAGACGTCGGTTTTATTAACATGGCGGGCGCACGCGCTACGGGCGAAGCGCCAACGGTTGGCGTCGGGATGTTGGGCTATGCCTTCATGGGCAAAGCGCATACCAACGCCTATAAGATCATTCCCTACATGATGTATCCCCCCGCTGCTATCCCGCGTTTGGTAGCGATTGCCGGACGCAACGAAGATGCCGTCAAAGAAGCCGCCACGCGCTATGGCTATGAGAAGTACTACCTCGATTGGCACAAGCTGATCGCTGACCCTGATGTGCAGCTATTCGACAACGGCGGGCCAAACGATGCCCACGCCGAACCGTGCATTGCCGCCGCCAAAGCGGGCAAACATATTCTGTGCGAAAAACCGCTGGCACGCACCGCCGCCGAGTCTAAGCCGATGTGGGATGCCGTGAAAGCCGCTGGCGTCAAGCACATGGTGGCCTTTAACTACCGCTTCGTCCCCGCGATCCGCCAGATTCGCGACCTGATCGACAGTGGCGCGTTCGGTCAAATCTATCATTGGCGCGCGGTCTACCTGCAAGAATGGATCGCGGACGACAACTTCCCGATGGTCTGGCGCTTGGACAAAAGCGTATCCGGCAGCGGGGCGTTAGGCGATCTCGGCGCGCACATCATCGATCTCGCCCGCTATCTGGTCGGTGAACCAGCCCGCTTGAACGCGATGACCAAAACGTTCATCAAAGAGCGTCCCAATGGTCAGGGTGGCGTCGGCAAAGTGACCGTCGATGATGCCTTCACCTCGATTGTCGAATTCGAAAACGGCGCGCTCGGCACCTTCGAGGCGACGCGCTTCGCCCCCGGTCGCAAGAACGGCAACTGCTTCGAGATCAACGCCGAAAAAGCCAGTGTCCGCTTCAACCTTGAGCGCATGAACGAGTTCGAAATCTTCTGGCGCGATGGTCGCCGCGAGACGCAGGGTTGGACGAACGTGCTGGTCTCGGAGTCATTCCATCCGTGGTGGTCGAACTGGTGGCCTCAAGGGCACATCATTGGCTGGGAGCACAGCTTCGTACACGAGATCGATCACCTGCTGCGTGCCATCGTCAACAACACCGACGTTGGGCCGCACGGCGCGACGTTCGAAGATGGCTACAAGTGCGCCGTGATCTGCGACGCGATCCTCGAATCTGCCGAAACGGGTCGGCGCGTGGACGTGAAATACTAGAGCAGGCAACCTCACCCCTTGACCCCCTCTCCGCTTCGCAAAGAGGGGGAACTGCGCGCGGTACGTATCGACAAGGTACTGAGCCGCCATGTAATTAGTAATCCTATGTGAGGGTGGCACGACAGTCACCCTCCAAAAAACATGAATTAGTTGTTTCGTCCAACTAAACGTGGTAGAGTAGTCCGAATATTCTTTTTCACCTTGAGAAGAACCACTATGGTAGACAATAAATTTCAACCCAAACCCGAAGATAAATTCACTTTTGGCCTGTGGACGCTCGGCAACCCCGGTCGCGATCCGTTCGGGCCACCGACGCGCACCCCCCCCACGCCCGTTGAGATCGTGCATATCCTGTCGGAGATCGGCGCGTACGGCGTCAACCTGCACGATGATGATCTGATCCCGCTCGGCACGGGCGCGGCGGAACGTGACCGGATCGTGGCGGAATTCAAGAAGGCGCTGGCAGACACTGGCCTTAAAGTGCCGATGGCGACGACCAACCTGTTCAGCGATCCGGCCTTCAAAGACGGCGCATACACCGCCAACGATCCGGCGGTGCGGGCTTACGCGCTGCAAAAGACGATCCGCTCGATTGAATTGGGCGTCGATCTGGGCGCGAAAGTATACGTATTCTGGGGCGGGCGCGAAGGCACCGAATCCGATGCGACCAAGAGTCCGCTGGATGCGCTGAAGCGGATGCGCGAGGCGATCAACTTCCTGAGCGACTATGTGCGCGATCAGGGCTATGATCTGAAGTTCGCGCTGGAACCGAAGCCAAACGAGCCGCGCGGCGATATTTACTTCCCGAACGTCGGCGCGATGCTCGGCTTCATCGCCACGCTCGACCACCCAGAAATGATCGGCGTGAACCCCGAAATGGCGCACGAGCACATGGGCGGGCTGAACTTCCTGCACGCGGTGGCGCAGGCGTGGGACGCTGGCAAGCTGTTCCATATCGATCTGAACGACCAGAACTATGCCCGTTACGATCAAGACTATCGGTTCGCGGCGCAGACGCTCAAGCAGTCGTTCTATCTGGTCAAGTTCCTCGAAGATGTCGGCTACGCGGGGTCGCGCCACTTCGATGCGCACGCTTACCGCACCGAGGATGTCTCCGGCGTGAAGGATTTCGCCGTTGGTTGTATGCGCTCGTACCTGATCCTCAAGGAGAAGGGCAAGCAGTTCAATGCCGACAAGGAAATCCAAGACCTGCTGGCGGAAGTCAACAGCGGCGCGGACAAGTTCGCGTGGCTGGCTGGTGGCTACAGCAAGGATAAGGTCAAGCAACTGCTCGGTCAGGAATTTGATCGGGTGGCGCTCGGCGCGCGGGCACTGCATTACGAGCGGCTGGATCAGTTGACGACGGAGCTGATCCTCGGCGTGCGGTAGTAGGGGCAGTGCTAAGTGCTTAGTCCTTAGTGCTGAGTACAAACGGAGTCGGTGGCGCTGGTGATCGGCGGGCTGACTCCCGATGGATTTGATGCATTCAGGCTCTCCTTCCCAAAGGGCGCGGATCGGTGACGGTTCGCGCTCTTTGTATTGGTGGGAGATGGGGCAATGATCCCTCGAATGATCCCGCTGGCTGGTGAGGGCGGGATCATTGCGGAATGTTGATGGGGGTTGCCAACCTGAGACCCGGCGCTGAAGCACCGGACTGAAATTAGGGTGGTTATGGCGTGAAGGTCTGATCAATATCCGTTATGTCCCATCGTAAGACGACAACCTCAAGATCAAGATTGGGTGTGCAGCAGCGGTTCGGGTGGCGAAGATGGCGTCGGGACGGCGGTTGGTGTCGGCGCGGGGACAGATTCGGATTCTGCTTCGGAGGCGTCGGAAGAAACATCGAGATCAGCGAGGAGTTCATCAAGTTGTGACTGCTGATCGTGCGCTTCGGTGTACTGATCTTTGCGATTGAGTCCGCCATCCACGTGCTGGTGTACCCATTTGAGCAGATCAAGCCATTCTTTAGCGGTCAGTTGCAGATGTGTGCCGGAATCGAGTTCAAGTTTGCCCGTGCGCAAGGCTTGCCAGACGAGCGAGGCGACGGCGGTACGGTTCTCGCGCTCGGCAACGGATTCCGCGCCGATCTCGCGGAGGGCAGTCGCCAGCGGACGGGTGCGCATGGGTGGGCGACCATTGGGGTTGCCGGACTTTCCAGTGCGCCATGAGGTGGTGGTTTGTGCCATTAAGACTCTCCTTTAGCTATTTCGATTGTCAATTTGCCTGTTTTGCCTGATATAACAGGCAAAAACAGACACTTGATGATTTTCTGCTCAGTTGACCCTTCGTGAACCTAACGGATCAGGCAAATAACAGGCCGTAACAGGCAAAAACAGGCAAAATCGAAGGGCGACAAACGGTGTGTAATTTGTAGACTGACTAAAGGTGGACTAGTTCGTGATGATGTAGACGCGAAAACGATTGAACGTCAAGAGGTGGCGACGTCAATCCCGATAGCGAGAAATCGCATGTTTCACATTATACATTAACTTGTTCGAAAATCCAGTTATAAAATACAAATGTTCCATTGAATCAGGTCGGAGCATTAATAACCGTGACACACCTTTTATGTCGGCGTTAGGCGCTGGCGACTATCATAGAAGTGACACCATTCCACATACCACCCGGCTTAACTGCCTCGACGGTATCTTATCTACCCGCCCTTACCATCGGACAACAGTATGTTATCTATGAAAATTCAGCAACAATCCATAATCGCATTGATACTTATCCTCAGTTTGATTTTGAGCAATCTGATCGGTGTAGGGCAAGTGACTTCTGCGCAAGACGCACCACAAGCCAACAAACAACCATTGAACAGTGTTATCCAACAGAATTACGGTCAGCTTCCGCTGTCTTTTGTGCCCAATATGGGACAGACGGATGCCAAAGCCCAGTTTCAAGTGAACAGCCTCGGCGGAACGTTGTACTTCACAGCGGGGGAGGTCGTGTTGGCGCTACCACAACCGTCGAAGGAAGTCCCAGTCCGTTTCGCGGAACAGCGGAAGGACGTTGACACGCTAATGGGGGAGCGCTTCGAGCCATCCACGAGCGAACCGCCGTTGGTGGTCAAGATGCAGTTGATCAGTGCGAGTGCGGAGGCTCAGATCATAGGTACTGATCCACTGCCGGGGATTGTGAACTATTTCATTGGCAACGATCCAAGCCAGTGGCACGCCAACATCCCGACGTATGCGGGGATCGCATATCGGAACGTGTATGCGGGCATCGATTTGCAGTATGACGGACACGAGGGGCGTTTGAAGGGGACGTACACCGTCGCGGCGGGAGTCGATCCAAGCGTGATCCGGTGGCGGTACGAGGGGAATGCGGGGTTGAGCGTTGATGAAAAGACAGGCGATCTGCTGATCGCGCTGGCGAATGGCAGTGTGCTGCGTGAGGTCGCGCCGACGGCATGGCAAGAGAAGGCGGGGAAGAGGGAAGCGGTCGAGACGCGGTATGTGGTGGATGGGAAGGGAGTAAGGTTTGAGGTTGGGGTGTATGATGCACGAATGCCGCTAGTAATTGATCCAACTTGGCAGTATTCCACATTTCTTGGTGGTTCGGGCGTTGACCGAGGAAGCGATATTGCCGTCGATGATTTGGGTAGTGTTTACGTCACAGGATCGACTAGTTCACCCAACTTTCCTTCCATCAATGCATTTCAACCGATTCGTGCAACAGGAGTCGATGCCTACATCATAAAATTGGCCCCAAGCGGCACTTCAATCGTGTATTCAACTTACCTCGGCGGGAATTCCGATGACCATGGAACGGCGATTGCTATCGATAGTCTCGGCAATGCTTACGTAACTGGCAGCACACCTTCCACTGATTTCCCAACCCAGAATCCGTTTCAAGCTCATCATGGAAGCGCGCTGTGGAACGCCTTTGTGACAAAGCTGAGCGCAGCAGGTAATTCGTTAATCTATTCAACATACCTTGCAGGAAGCGACGATGACAATGGGAATGATATCGCGGTGGATAGCTCAGGAGCTGCCTATGCAGTGGGCATAGTAACATCTGTCGATTTTCCGACGTATAATGCGTTGCAAGGAAGCTATGGCGGTGGTGTCCGTGATGGGTATGTCACGAAATTTAGCCCAACTGGTGACACTGTTGTTTATTCAACCTACCTTGGGGGGAACGGAGACGATGAAGCGCTAGGCATCGCGGTTGATAGCGATAACAACGCCTACGTTACAGGGATCACCAACTCCAGCAATTTCCCGACGCATACTCCGTTTCAGGCAAGCCTACTAGGCAATTCCGACATATTCGTCACAAAACTACTCGCCAATGGCACACAACTTGCGTACTCGACCTATCTCGGTGGAAATGCTACCGAGAACGGGCGGGCTATTGCCGTGGATGGTAATCACAATGTGTACATTACTGGCAGCACTGGTTCTGCCAATTTCCCATTAGCCAATGCCATACAAACAACGCACTATGGAGGCGATTTCGATTCCGATGGATTTGTAACCAAGTTAGCTGCCGATGGTGCGAGCTTGGTCTACTCCACCTATCTGGGCGGCAGCCAGAGCGATCTTGGCTTAGGCATTGCTGTAGATGGCGTTGGGAATACCTATGTTACGGGAGAGACAAGCTCAGAGAATTTCCCGTCATTTTACGGTTTCCAAACCGCTATCGCGGGTTCGTTTGGTATGCCTGATGTATTCGTCTCCAAACTAATACCCAGCGGTACGAGTTTCGTGTATTCCGGTTACTTCGGCGGAAGTGGTAATGATGAAGGTCACGGCATCGCTGTAGATACTGACGGCAATGCTTATATTACGGGAATAACGCCCTCCATAGACTTCCCGATACGAAACGCCCTCCAACCTATTTACGGCGGTTGGGAGTACGATGGCTTTATCACCAAGATCGGCACCGTCAACGTCGATACCATCGGTATTTTCCGCCAGTCCGCATCAACTTTCTATCTTCGGAATGAAAATTCGACAGGAGTTGCTGACAGTTCGATCACGTTTGGTGATACAACAGACTTCCCGATCGCGGGCGACTGGAATGGCGACGGGATCGATACAGTAGGTGTGTATAGACAATCTACAGGGCAGTTCTTCCTCACCGAAAGCGGGGCGAATCCAGCGGTATTGAGCTATTCATTCGTACTCGGCAGTCCGGGCGATCAGCCGATTGTGGGTGACTGGGACGGTAATGGGACGGATGGTGTCGGCGTGTTCCGTCCGAGCAACGGGCTGATCTACTTGAAGAATAGTCTGACGACGGGCTTCGCGGACTTCACGATGGTGCTCGGTATTCCGGGCGATGTGGGGATCGCGGGCGACTGGAATGGCGACGGCAAGGATAGCCCCGGTGTGTACAGACCGAGTAACCAGCAGTTTTACCTCACTAACTCGATCTGCAACTGTTCGGTGTTCGCGGATGCACAGCTTGGACTGGGCATCGCGGGCGACACCCCGTTCGTGGGCGATTGGGATGGCGACGGCGCGTCGGGCGTGGGTGTGTATCGGCAGTCGAACGGCTTGACCTACATCAAGAATGCGCTGACGACGGGTTTCGCGGATGCGTCGTTCGTATTCGGCAGCGCAAGTGACTATCCGCTGGCGGGGTACTGGGTACGCGTCGGATCGCCTGCTGCGGAGATCGCGCCGACGTTCCAACCTGCCAAGTAGTCACTAGAAGTTTTGCCGCAGAATTAGGAAAGGGCGCGGATCGCTGCCGATCCGCGCCCTTTGTTTTGCTGAACGAAACACTTGGTCAAGTATCCCTAAATATGGTAAAACTCTTGCTCTTTACAGGTATTGACATCGAGGCCAGCAGTGGCGATCAAATCCAAGCGCTGGGAAATCAGTCCCGCGCTGCCAGAATCAGCCAAACGTACCTTCGCAGACTATCCGGATGTACATCCCGTCATCGCGCAGATTCTCTACAATCGCGGTTTCACCGATCCCCAATCGGCGTTGGCCTTCGTGCGTGGCGATGTCACGTTTGGCGATCCCTTCAAGATGGAAGGCATGGCGAAAGCAGTCAGCCGCCTCCGCGACGCGATCAAGCGCAAAGAATCCATCGTCGTTTATGGCGACTTCGACGCGGATGGTGTGACCAGCACCACGCTGCTCGTCACGGCGCTCAAAGCGCTCGGCGCAAATGTGCGCCCGTATATTCCGCATCGCGTGGACGAGGGTTACGGCCTGAACAACGACGCGCTGATCAAGCTGGCAAAGCAGGGCGCGCAGGTCGTCGTCACGGTCGATTGCGGGATTCGCTCGGTGGCGGAGGTTGAGGTCGGGCAGCAAGCCGGATTGAGCATGATCGTCACCGATCATCACTCGGTTGGCCCTGAACTCCCGCACGCGTGGGCGGTCATCAATCCCAAGCAAGCGGGCTGCAAATATCCCGAAAAGATGCTGGCGGGCGTGGGCGTGACCTATAAACTGGTTGAAGCACTGTGGAAAGCCACCACCGCCAACAGCCGTCATGAACCGCCCTTTCCCGTCACCGATCTGCTCGATCTGGTCGCTATCGGTACCGTCGCTGACCTCGTACCGCTCGACAGCGCGGAAAATCGCAAGCTAGTGATCGAAGGGCTAAAGGTTTTGCGGAAGGCCAATCGACTTGGCTTGCGGGCTTTGATGGAGGTTGCCGGTATCACGCCCGCCCAGATCAGCGCGACCAACATCGGCTTCATCATCGGCCCGCGCATTAACGCCGCCGGACGCCTCGAAAGCGCCATGACCGCCTATCACCTGCTCTCGACCGATGATCGCATCGAGGCAGCCACCCACGCGCAAAAATTGCAGGAACTCAACGAGACGCGCCAAAAACTAACCCGCGACATGCAAGAGTATGCACGCACGCTGGCAGGCGTCGAATCCGGCGATGTGCCGCTGATCTTCGCGGCGGACGCCAATTTCAAGCAAGGGATTGTTGGGCTGGTGGCGGGACGCTTGACCGAAGAATTCTACCGTCCCTCCATTGTGATCCAGCGTGGCGAAGAAGAAAGTCACGGTTCCTGCCGCAGCATCCTTGAATTCAACATCACGGAAGCGCTCGATCAATGCGCCGATCTGCTGATCCGGCATGGTGGGCACGCGCAAGCCGCTGGTTTTGCCATCCACAACGACAATCTGCCCGAATTTCGCGGGCGGATGCAGGAAATCGCCACTAATAAGCTCACGGGACAAGACCTGCGTCCCCATCTCACCGTCGATGCCGTTGTGCCACTGCACCACTTGAACATGCGCCTGCATGACGCGCTGTCTAGCCTTGAGCCGTGCGGGCATGGTTATCCCGCGCCCATCCTTGCCACGCGGAAACTGCGCGTCGTCGATTGCCGCACCGTCGGCAAAGATGGGGCGCATCTAAAACTCAAGTTGACGGATGGTTCGCTCGAACAGGATGCCATCGCATTTCGCTTCGGGGACATGCTGCACGATCTGCCGCCCGTCGTGGATGTCGCCTACTCACTCGAAGTCAACGAATGGAACGGCAATCGCACGCTGCAACTCAACGTCAGCGATATTCGAGCACCAGCGTAGGGCACTCAACTCGCCCGATAAAGCGAGTAAATTGCTCAAGGCATAGGTTGATCGTGCTACTGTGCCTTGTTCCGTTATCATGTGAGCGGCGTCGACTCGCCACCCCCTATACACGCCTGATCGGAACAGTTCCGCACTATGGCTCGATCATCCCAAGAATCAAAACGGGCGTGGATCGCAGTGATCCACGCCCGTTGGCATTAACTTGCCACTAGGGTTTACTTAGGTTGGAAGGTTGGTGCGGGTTCGCTGGACGAAGCGCCGCCACCGACACGTACCCAGTAGCCAGCCAACGGATAGTCACTGGCACTGCCGAATACGAACGACGCATCCGCGAAGCCCGTGGTCAGCGCATTCTTGATGTACGTCAAGCCGTTCGACTGACGATACACGCCGATGCCGGAGACACCGTTGCCGTCCCAGTCACCCACGAACGGGGTGTCGCCCGCGATGCCCAGACCGAGTTGGATGTCCGCGAACACCGAGCAGTTGCAGATGCTGTTCGTCAGGTAGAACTGCTGGTTGCTCGGACGGTACACACCGGGGCTATCTGACCCGTTGCCGTCCCAGTCGCCCGCGATGCCCACGTCGCCCGGAATACCGAGCACCATCGTGAAGTCCGCGAAGCCCGTGGTCAGGTTGTTCTTCAGATAGATCAGCCCGTTGCTCGGACGGAACACGCCGACGCCATCCGTGCCGTTGCCATCCCAGTCACCCACGATCGGTTGATCATTCGGATTGCCGAGCGTGAATGAGTAGTTGAGCACAGCAGGATTCGTGGTGCTGTCGGTCAGGAAGAACTGCCCTGTCGATTGTCGGTACACGCCAGCCGTATCGATTCCGTCGCCGTTCCAGTCACCCGTGATCGGGAAGTCGGTCGATGCGCCGAAGGTGATGCTGCTGTCCGCGAAGCCCGTCGTGTTACTGTTGCGCATGTAGAACGTCACTGCGCTTGAACGGAAGATGCCGATGGTATCAGGATGCGGAGCCGCCCCTGTACCCGTTGCCGTTGCCGATGGCGTCCGTGATGGCGTCGCCGAAGGCGTCACACTCGGCGTAATCGTCGGTGTCTTCGAGGCCGTTGGCGTTGCTGTCGAGGAGATGATTGGCGACAGGAACACATCGTCCATGTGGATATTCGTACTACCTGATGAAGCGGCGTTGATCTGCTCGAACTTCAACGTGTGTGAGCCACCGTTGGAATATGCCGAGATGTTAACCGTTGCCAGCGTGTAGCCGGATGTGTAACCCGTCCCCGGATACGCCAGCGAGAAGATCACGTTGCCGTCCATGTATACTTTGAACGTCGCACTCGGATCTGTTGCTCCTGACGACCACCACAGGTAGAAGTTCAATTGTTGCGGGCTGTTCGGGACGATGCCAGTCTGTGTCAGCGTACCCGTTTCGGCAGCCGTTCCAGCGCCGCCGAACCATGCCCACCAACTACCAGTACGCGGGCCAACGCCACCGCAGCTTGCATCGCACAAGGGTGAGCCGAAGTTCGTGGAGGTTTGTGTCCACGGCCCGCCGGTACCCAGTTCGAAGCCGCCATCCTGTACCAACTGACCCACCGTCACCGGTGTATTCGTCGGCGCAACAGTAGCCGTCGGTACCACAACACCAACAGCCGCATTGACTTGGATGCGTGGCACTGTGAAGCCGCTATTCGTGATCCCCACGCCAGTTGTTCGTAGCGCATTCAGAATATCGCTGACCGTCGCGCTTGGATACTTCTGCATCACGACTGCCCATGCACCAGCGACGTGCGGAGCCGCCATCGACGTGCCTTGCAGGTTCGCGAACGTGTTGTTCGGCACCGACGAGTCAATCGACACGCCCGGTGCGTACAGGCTCATGAAGCTGGCACGGTTAGAGAAGGAAGCTACGCCGTCAGAGTCGTTTGTCGCGCCGACGCTGATCGCCGTCGAGATACACGCTGGCGAGCTAAGGCCATCTGTGAACCCGTTATTGCCCGCCGCGATCACGGTCGCGATGTTGACCGAGCGCAGGTTATCGACGGCACTCTTGAGCACGTTGGTGTCGCAAGCAGACGTAAACTTAGTGCTGCCACCGAGGCTCATATTGAGCGACGCGATGCTGCGTCCGACGCGCAAGGTTGTGTAGACGTATTGCAGCGCTGCCAGTTGGTCGTTCGTGTAAGACAGTACGCACGGAGTCACCGCGCCGCAGTTCGTGGAGGTCGTGAACTTGGAGAAGACCTGAATCGCGATGATGTGCGCGCCGCGACCAACACCACTGTAACCGGGGCCGCCAGAATAATCCTTACCAGCAGCGATACCTGCTACGTGGGTACCGTGTTCGCAGCCATCAATCGCGATGTCGCAGTTCACGCCGGAGCCAGTGCCGGTCATACCCGGTGTGCTGCCCGATGTGGATTGTCCGTTCGGGCACAGCGTCACGCTGGAGTTTGCCGCGCTAGTGGTGGAGAAGCACGCTTCCGCATCGATCTTGCCGGTGAAGAAGGGATGCGTCGTTTGCACGCCAGTATCGAGGATACCCACCGTCCAGCCAGTGCCATCATAACCGGCTGCCCATGCGCTGGGTGCGCCGATTACGTTGTTCGAGCTGAGGTCAGTCGGGCTGCTCAGTTCGTCCTCTTGCACGGCTGCCACATACGGCGACGCAATCAAAGTTTGCAGCGCAATGTGATCTACTTCTAACGAGATCAAGGGGAAAATGATGAATTGTGTGATAACGTGATAAGTTCCCTTTTGCGTCGCAAGGGTCGCCAGCACATTGCCCTGCGCTTGCTGAATAGCCATGCGCTGATTCTGTGTTGCGGCGACATCGAGTTGTCCTTCAGGCAGGAAGCGACCCTTCAACGTAGCAATGACGCGTACCGTCCCTTGCTGCGCTGCCTTGTTTAACAAACCGTTGTAGTCATAAGATGCCTGAGTCTCGGCTTTCACCCCCGACATTTGCGAAAAACCGATAACTACGATGAGGGAAAGAAGGAGAACAACTAAGGTAGGCACAAGACGTTGATGTCTCATAAACTTCTCCATACCTAAAAGGAATATATTGATCAGACCTACCTTGCCAGTATACCATGAAGTCTTCCCGAAAATTTCCCAGCGCGGAAAATTTACACGCCTAGGTGGACATGTCAGGAGAATGGGGAAATTTCCTTGTGCGAACTGCCGAACGAAAAGGCGCGCATCGTGAGCCGATCCGCGCCCTTTTCCTGCCGCAAAACAGGGAATAGTTATTTCGCAGGTACGAAGGTCGGCGCAGGCTCCACGCCGGAGGGCGATCCGACGCGCACCCAGTAGCCCGCCAACGGATAATCACTCGCGCTGCCAAACACGAACGAGGCATCCGCGAAACCCGTCGTCAGCGCATTCTTGATGTAGGTCAGCCCGTTCGACTGCCGATACACGCCGATCCCTGACCTGCCGTCACCGTCCCAATCGCCCACGAATGGCGTATCGCCCGCGATGCCCAGTCCAAGCTGTGCATCCGCGAACACCGAGCAGTTGCAGATGCTGTTGGTCAGGTAGAACTGCTGATTCGATGGCCTGTACACGCCCGGACTGTCCTTACCATCGCCATTCCAATCGCCCGCGATGCCGACATCGCCCGGAATACCGAGCACCATCGTGAAATCCGCGAAACCTGTCGTCAGATTGTTCTTCAGGTAGATCAACCCATTCGACGGACGGAACACACCGACACCATCCGTACCGTTGCCGTCCCAATCGCCCACGATCGGCTGATCGCCCGGACTGCCGAGCACAAACGCGTAGTGCAGCACTGCCGGATTCGCTGTGCTGTCAGTCAGGAAGAATTGTCCGGTCGTTGGACGATACACACCAACCGTATCGATCCCGTCCCCGTTCCAGTCGCCCGTGATCGGGAAGTCGGTCGATGCGCCGAAGGTGATGCTGCTATCCGCGAAGCCCGTTGTGTTGCTGTTGCGCATGTAGAAGGTCGCGTTGCTCTGGCGGAAAATGCCGATGGTGTCTGGATACGGCACCGAATTTGTTGCGGTAGCCGTTGGAGTCGCCGTCAGTGTGCGTGTCGCGGTAACTGTCGCTGAGGCCGTCGGACTCGCTGTCAAGGTCGCGGTACTGGTCGGCGTCGGACTTGCTGTGGCGGATGCGGTTGGCGTCGGACTGGGTGTCGGAAAGACAAACGCCGCAATATCCGCGACGAAAATATCGTAAACAAAGTTCGTGTCTCCATTAATCAGGTTGGACGCCAACGATTGAAATTCAACATAGCGCCCGTCTCCGGAGATGGAGGCGTCCCGTGAGCGTTCATTCCCTTGCGTGCCATTCGCGGCGGTGGAAACGCGTATCGTCTTGCCTGTCTGCCGATCATGTACGAATATATCGAAATAGTTGTTGGTATCACCGCTGACGAGGTTATTAGCGGCTGATTCGAACGCGACATAGTGTCCATCTTGCGTCAGAAACGGCGTGACGGAATCGCTGTTGCCCTGACTTCCGTCAGAAGCCACGGAGATGCGTTCCGTTGCTCCAGTCACGGCGTCGTGCAGAAAAATATCCGTTGCGCCGTTCGTGTCGCCACTGACGAGGTTAGACGCGGCGGAGGGAAACGCAATAAAGCGTCCATCCGCCGAAATCGAATTCTGATGCAGTCCGCCGCCAGAGTAACTATTCCCTTGGCTGCCATCGGAGGCCACGGAAACGCGCACCGTTTGTTCGGCAATCGTATCACGCAAGAAGACATCCGCCGCGTTATTGGTATCTCCACTGACGATATTGCTCGCTGACGACTCAAACGCGATATAGCGTCCATCTGCCGAAATCGTCACGTATTCGGAAAGATAATTCGCTAACCCGCCATCATACGCGACGGAAACCAGCTTGGTTTGTCCCGTCCACAGATTGCGCACGTAGATGTCGCGCTGCGAGTTCATGTCGGGCGGTGAAATTAAGTCGGACGCACTTGAGTTAAAGGCGACAAAGTGCCCATCGCCGGATATGGTAGCGTAGGAAGAACCGCCGTTGCCGGGAATGCCGAGCAGATTTACAGACACGCAGTTGGTCTGCCCGGTCAACATATCATGTACGAAGACATCGCCCGCGCCGTTGAAGTCAAAATCTGCGAGATTAGTCGCCGTAGAAAGGAAGGTAACGTAACGCCCGTCTGCCGATAACGACGCGCCAACCGACTCCCCATTCGCTTGAGCGCCGTTCGTCGCAACCGAGACACGTGTCGTTAGATTGGTCTGCAAATCGCGGACGAAAATGTCGCGGACATTATTGGTATCCCCCGCCACTATATTCGATGCCGCCGACTCAAACGCGACATAACGTCCGTTTGCCGAAATCACAGCATTAGCAGAGGCATCGTTGGCTTGCTGGCAGTCGGCGGTGACTGAGACCCGCCTGATCAGTAGGTCTACCGCGCAATCTGCCGTATTCGGGCGCACGTTGATTGCGTCATCAAGCTGAATCCTCTTCGCAATTGCTCCGGAATTGCGTGCATCAGCAATGGACTTGCCTGTAGTTTGGAGCAAGCTGAGTATCTGATCGACAGTCGCGTAGGGCATCTTTTGCTTCATCACGGCCCATGCGCCCGCGACATGTGGCGCAGCCATAGAAGTACCACTATCCAATGCGTAACCTGACGGAGCGTGACTAGTCGGGACTGAGGAATTTATTGATTCCCCCGGCGCAAGTAGACTTAAGGTGTTGGCGGTTTGAGAAAATCCCGATATATGATCAGCTTTATCAACTGACCCTACGCTAATGGCTGAGGATATACATGCTGGAAATGCAATTCCATTCGTAAAAGGATCGCCATTAGGGTTCCTATCCGCGTCATTGCCCGACGCAATGACAGTGGCAATATTCGCGGCACGTAAAGACTCGATAGCCCGCGCCATATTGGACATGTCATCATCACAATATCCCGTGTTATAAGAAAAACGAGATCCCAAACTCATATTGACTGCTGCGATGCTGTATGCTTGCCTGTTTTGGTGAACATATTCCAAGGCTTTGACTACGTCATCATAATTTGTAGAGGTCGAGCCACCAAAGACATTGATCGGGATGATAGTAGCCCCTTTGGCAACCCCATTTTGGGGCGATCCAGTATCTGGGCGATGTCCAGCCGCGA
Organism: Anaerolineae bacterium; assembly: GCA_019637615.1. GTDB lineage: Bacteria > Chloroflexota > Anaerolineae > Aggregatilineales > UBA2796 > JAHBVK01. The sequence continues at coordinate 115,421 of JAHBVJ010000026.1, forward strand.
TACCTGCTACGTGACTACCGTGATACGCACCTGCCAAATGCGCTGCCGCTCCAGTGCCGATTTGTTGGCCTGTACCATTTGGACACAAACCTCCCACGGCGAAACAAGCTTCGGCACTTTGTATGATCTTAGACGCCAAAAATGGATGAGCCTCATCAATCCCATTATCAACGATGGCGATTGTTTGCCCCGTTCCATCAAATCCCATGTTCCATGCAATATCTGCGCCGATTATTTTTGTGCTGTCGTCTAGGAATAATTCAAACTGTAAATTATCTTCGATCCTTTGAACGAGAGGAGAATTCATAAGCTGCTGTAGTCCATCTGAAGTGACTTCAATGGATAATGCGGGGATAAATTCATAAAAATATCTCACCTTGATTAAATTGGACGGTGAAATGTGTTGCAGCAATTGAGTTTGCCGAAGGGCAATAGTGTTACGCTGATTGATCACTGCGGCGTCATCTAAGTTACTCTCAAAAGTGAATGGTGTATCTAGTGCAACGAGCACTTGGATAGAACCTTGTTTCGTGGCTTTTTTCAGCAGCGTCGCGTAATCTTGCCGCCGAAGGGCAAGTTCTTCCGCACGGGTATCGGTGGTCTGCAATATGCTAACGATGGGTGTCACGGCGAGAGTGATGATCAGGAGAAAACGTACGAGTGAGAAAATCCGACGGGGGGTATACATACTTTGCTCATTCAATGAAATACACGCGCAATTCAGTGTAACGCCCGCGTTGTACACGTGTGATCACTAAATAGTTATAATTCGCCCGCTACGTAGCCGAAGGCTGGGATAGTGGGAATAGTCGTAACGGGAAGTACCAATATCCATAGCGTCGGTTAACTGAATAAAAAGTGAGCACTTTTTGAGCTGTATTGTGAATGGTGCCCCTGCCTATACTCCTGATCGAAACTACATCACACGGGAAATGAAAGGGAAACAATCATGGCAATCTTGGCACTGTTTACAGGGGAAGGCATCACGCGGCAAATGTATGACGCATTACGTCAAAAGGTGGATTGGGAGCATCAACACCCCAATGGGTCGATTGTTCACATTGCGTCGTTCGACGAAGCGGGCACTCCTCACGTAGCGGACGTGTGGAGTTCGCCAGAAACGCTCAATGAGTTTGTCGGGACGCGGCTGATGCCCGCCATGCAAGCATTGGGTATTCCGCAGCCTGATGTAGTCGTGTATCCGGTTCACAACCTGAACGCGTTCCCCGCCATTCTTGAGCATCTCGTCAAAGAACAAGTCTAGGGAAAGCAAAGGGCGGTCTGCACACCCGCCAGACCGCCCTGCTATTCCTCTATTCCTATCTTGATCTTGCTAGGCTCGCAGCGTTGCGCCGAGCTGCCGTTCCGCCGCCTTGACGATATTCTGCTGCACTTTTGCCACTTCCGAGTCGGTTAGTGTGCGGTCGGGCGCTAAGTACGTCAGCGCGTAGGCGAGGCTCTTCTTGCCTGCCGGAATCGGATCGCCGCGATACACGTCAAACAGCCGCACCGCGTTCAGCAGCGTGCCGCCCGCCCGAATGATCACCTGCTCTAATTCCGCCGCCGTTACCTTGTCCGGCACCACCAGCGCGATGTCCTGATACACGGCGGGCTGCGTCGGGATCGGTTCCAGCGTGTCCACCAGCGGAATATCGGACACGAACGGATCGAAGTCGATTTCTGCCGCCACTACGGGCTGCGTAATGTCGTAGGCTTCTCGTACCAGCGGATGCAGTTCCCCGATCACGCCGACGCGCTTGCCCTTATGATACACACCCGCGCAGCGCCCCGGATGGAAACTGCTGTGTTCTTCGGCCTTATACTCCACCTGCTCCAAGCGCAGCCCGTGCGCCAGCGAATTCAAGATGCCTTTCAGATCGAAGAAATCCATCAGCGGCTGCTTGGCGGTGTTTTGCGGGCCATCCTGCCAGTCGTACACCGCACGCGGCCCCGTCAGCGCAATCGCCAGACGGCGCGGTTCATCGGGCAGCAGTTGGCCTTTCACGGGCAGATACACGCTGCCGACTTCGAACAGCAGTTGGCGCGTATGATGGCGGCTGTTGCTCACGATATTTTCCAGCACACCGTTGAGTAGCGTATGCCGCATCGAAGACTTATCCGCCGCGATCGGGTTTGCCAGCGTCACGTAGCCATCGCCTGCCCAACTCGATGGTAATCCGGGCGCGTTCAGGCGTGCCTCGGCTTCCGGCGTCGTCAGGCGGTAATTCACCACTTCGCGCAGCCCTGCTTGCGTCAGCAGATCGCGTACTTCTTCCTCGCGGCTCAACTCCTCGTTATTGGCTTGCGAGGGCAGCATATCATCGATCATGGTATTCGGTACGCGGTCATAGCCGTAAATGCGAGCGACTTCTTCGCACAAATCTGCGATGCCGATCACGCCGCCGCTGATATCGATGCGATGATCCGGCACATCGACGTGGAGCACCTCGCCATCGACCTCAACTTTGAATTGCAACCGCCGCAAAATGCCCGCCGCCGTTTCCGCATCGATCTGAATCCCGACGAGGCGATCAATTTCCTTGATTGGCAGATCAACGTGAACAGTCGGCGCGGGTTTTGGATACACATCCAGCACGCCGCGCAGCACCACGGCTTTCGCCCCGCCGATCTGGCGCATCAATTCGGCGGCACGTCGGACGCCGCGAACAGCTTGCTCAGGATGCACGCCGCGACTAAACCGCACACCAGCTTCGCTGCTCATCTTGAGCGTGCTCATCGTCCGCCTGATGTTAATGAAATTCCACGCCGCCGCCTCTAGCAGGATATTGGTGGTCGTGTCCAGCACTTTGCTCTCGTCGCCGCCCATGATCCCGCCCAAACTGAGGATGCCTTGCGTATCGCACACCAGCACCGATTGCTCGTCTAGCTTACGTTCCTCGCCATCCAGCGTCGTCAGTGTTTCGCCCGCCGTCGCCGTCCGCGTGATGATGGTCGGTTTCTGCCCGTTATTACGCTTCAACAGCACATCATAATCGAACGCGTGCAGCGGCTGCCCGACCTCGAACATCACGTAGTTCGTCACGTCCACAATATTGCTGATCGGGCGTTCGCCCACTGCCAGCAGACGGCGCTGCATCCACTGCGGCGACGGCTTGATCTCGACATCCTTGATCATCATTGCGGTGAAGCGCGGATTGAGGTCGGCGTTGCGAATCTCGACATTGATCACCGTCTCAATCGCTGGATCGGTCTGCTCGACCTCGTAGCTCGGTTCCTTAAGCGTCTGCCCCGTTAGTGCGGCGGCTTCGCGTGCCACGCCGATGATGCCATACGCGCGGGCGAGGTTCGGCGTCAGGTCGATCTCGAAGATCACGTCGCCAAGCACATCCACCAGCGGCGTCCCCGGCGGCGCGCTGATGTCTTCCAGTAGCATAATCCCGTCGTGATCTTCCGCGATGCCCAGTTCCTTCGCGCTGCATACCATGTGCTTGTTCGGGATGCCGCGCAATGGCTTTTCCTTTAGCACCATGCGCTGACGGCCTTCCGCGTGACCGTCATACACCTCCGCGCCTTCCAGCGCGACGGGCGAGATCAGCGGCGGATTCAGCGGCCCGATACCCTTGTACGGATACAGGTTCGGCGCGCCCGTCACGATCTGCTCGATCTTGCCGCCGCCGATGTCCACCATCGCCAGAATCAGCCGATCCGCGTTCGGGTGCGGCTTGACCTCTTGGATCGCGCCGATGACGATCTTGTCCCGCGCCCACACCAGATGATCGGATGGCGGAACCGTGATGCCTTCCGGCGCGACGCCCTGTGGCACGCCAATATACTCAACGGCTTTGACTTCCAAACCTGCCAGCGTTAAGCGCTCGGCTAGTTCCTCAGCGCCAATCGTGATGTCTACGAAATCTTTCAGCCATGACAGCGGTACACGCATTGAATTCCCCTCAGTTGCAATAGATTATTGAATACGAACAGTGATAAGGTTCGACGTGCGATGCTTGCCCTCTTTCGTGAAGACGCGGGCAAACAGGATGTAATCGCCAGCCGCCAAACCCTGTAAATCGAATGTCTCGTTTGTGCTGCCCACACGGATCGCGTTAGCGTAAATCTCAGTGCGGTCGATGATCTCAGCACCGTCCACCGTGATAGTTAGTCGGATCGTCTCTCCTTGCGCGAACTCGGAGCGTCCATCGACAGCAGTTAAGATAACGGTAGGCGTGGTTACAAACTCTGTATCCGCCATTTTGTTGCCACTTGCCCCGCCGATATACACCATCTCGAAATCTAGCGCTTGTTTGTCCATAAACCTTTGACGGGCATTGACAAAGGCTTGCGTCACGGGCGCGGGTACATTCGATGGTGCAAGGTCGCTGCTGTCGATATTCTGGTCGTACCCCCACCAATTCAAGTTTTCGCTCCATACCCACGCATAGTGCTCACTCGTCAGCAGCGCATGATACGCGTTATGCTCCAACCAGCGCAATTTTCGTTCTTCTGACCAGCCTCGTTCATACCAATCGCGCAGCGCCAGCACATAATCGGTGTAAACTGCCGACGCGATCTTGACCTCATCAATGTATCGATCCCGTTCATTCGCGGGCACAAGCGCCGCTGCATTGAAACGCTCATACGCGAATTTGCGCACAAAGTCGGTCGTCTCGTCAACATAGTAGCTTGTCTCGTTGCCGTCGATGATCGTCACTTCCGCACCTTTAGCGTCCAACATCCCGTACAGAAACGCTGGTAGCAGCGCGTAAGCCGACTGTGGCAGCAGCGCCGGACGTTCATTCGCCCGCGCATACGCCTCACCGACCGACCACATCGACACAAATTGCAGCGTCGGCATCTCCGTTTGCAGCGCCGTGACGAAGTCCGCGCCGCGTGCTCTCACCTGTGCTTGCACCATCTCGAACGAGCGCTCTGGGTACAGCTCAGGGCTGTATACCCACGGGCTGTGTGTTGTACGCGTGAAATAGAATTCAGGGTCGAACATCACGCCGCTGGCCTTCGCGATATGCAGCGCGTGCGACACTTGCCGCATATTTGCCGTGATCGTTTCCCATTGCCCATCGTCAAACCAATCGACCGCCGGATCGCTTTGTCCCCACATCAGTAAGAAATTATCGGTAAAGCGCCCCCACTGCAACTGATCTAGCAGCGGCAGTGCGGTGTCATCCTCTGTCCAACGTCGGTTCTCAAACGCGCGCGGCACCTGCTTGGTGAACCGAAACGCCATGCCGTCAAATGGACGATCCTGCAACCGGTCTAGGTTCGCCTGCAAATACGCCACTGTCGGCGCGTCCCATCCCACCTCAATTAATTTCCTATCGAATTGCGCAGCGACGGTTTCAACACGTACCACATGGCGCAGCGGCATACGGGGAATTGCCCACACAAATATCCCCATCACCGCGCATATCGCCACCGACCACAGCACGCGACGCCTCATCACAACATTCCTACGACGCTACTACTTTCGCCCCGCCGCTTTCGCCAGCGCGCGTTCGCTCAAGACCTTCGCCATCTCGGTACGATACGCCGCGCTGCCTTTATAATCGCTCACTTCCGCCTTAAGCCCGACCTGATAACGTACCGGATGCCCCATCGCGCCGATCACCACGCTGTATGAACCCGGATCAGGCTCGCCATCGTACACGAAGCCTATCGCGCCCACAATCGCGGTATCGGACGGCGTACGCGCGACTTTCTCATAGGCAAAGCGCCAGTGCGTTTTCGGGAAATCGGGGATGATCACGCCGAGAATCACATGCTGACGGCGTTCAGCAGTGCTCATCGTAAACCACTGCGCCAGTTGGATCGTGTCGTTTGCGCCGCGCTCCGGCGTATCGATCCGCGCCACGAGGCCGTACAGCAGCCCCAAGAACAACGAGTTCGGCGGGCATTCGAGCAGTAGATCACCGAGCGTCATCGCGTTGCGCAGTGTGTTGGGCATATCGGCGGCGATAAATTCGCCGAGCGCCGGATCATACTCTGCGATCTGTTGCAACGTGGCGCGCCCGCTCAAGAACATGTCCTCGTCCGCGAGACGGCATTGCTCCGAGACGACCTTAGATAGATCGACGGCTTCTTCGATCTTCTGATCATCCGCGCGGATCAGGGCTGCCCCGCCGCCGTACAGTGGATACACATCGGTTTGCCGCAGCAGTTTGACAGCCTCGCTAATGGAGGTTGGTTTGTGGATCGTGCGTAAATTGATCAACATAAAACACTTTATCCCTGAACATATCGGGTTATTTCCAATTTGGCAGATAATCCATCCACTGGTTATTGGTGAGCTGACGATCTTCGTCGCCATCAACGGACAAAACGTGCAGTTCAGCCGATTCCAGATTGCCATTCCTATCCATGCGCGACACGATAATATGCTTTCCATCGGGCGACCAGCGCGGCGCACTATCATACTGGCTCTCTGCCACCGCGCGTTTATCGCTCCCATCGGCTTTCATGACGCACAGCGTGCCAATCGACGCACCGGGGCAATCGCCCACATACGCCAGCATGGTGCCGTCACGCGACCAGCTCGGCCCAAAACTCGATGTCTCGGAATTGGTCAATTGTCGCACCTCGGAGCCATCTGCCCGCATCACATACACCTGTCCGTACGCTCCACCGAAACCACTTGGCGCGTTGCGGTCAGAACTAAAGGTGATGAATTGACCATCTGGCGACCACTGCGGCTCGTAATCGCGGCTCGGATCATTGGTTAGCTTCGTAAGCCCCGTACCATCGACGTTGATCGTATAAATATCGAGAGCGACATTCTCATACGGGCCAACACCGCCGCACAGTACCAACTGTTTATCATCGGGCGACCAGTCCACGCAGAAAATATTCAAGCCTGACTGTGTCACACGGTGTTCATTACTGCCATCAGCGTCCATGATGAAGATCGTGTAATGCTTCTCCGTCGGCACTTCTTTGACGAACGCGATCTGCGTCCCGTCGTGCGACCATTCAGGCCACCACTTACTGATGCCGTCATCGGTGATCTGCTTGGTTACGCCGCTTCCCAAGTCCAGCGTGTACAGTTCATAGCCCCCCGTCTTGCTAGACACGTACACTAACTGTCCCGTCAGCGGCACCTGCCCGTTTGCCAGCGCCGACACCGTCGCGAAACGATCGTCGATAGGAGATCGCATCGTCGGTGTGTGCTGCGGCCCTTGCGCGGCGGAGGGTTGTGTTGGTTGCGCCATCAGCAGCATCACGCCGAGCACCATCAGCACGCCCATCAGCGTAGACCACCGCGTACCAGCCTTTGCCATCATGATCCACCTCTGCCACTTTCACCCGCCCATTACCGCACGACGCCCCATACCGCCTGACTATCGTCAACCGCGTTGTTAGTGAGCTGGATTCGCTCCGTTGTGTCCACACCGATGACATAAATCTCGTTTGCCGTTGCATCGGCACGGGCAGGCCGACCTGTGATGACCAGAAACTTGCCATCGGGCGACCAGCGCGGCTCAAGTTCGACGCCGGAGCTGGATGGCACCTCATGTTGATCCGAGCCATCGGCATTCATCAGGCACAGCGTACCTTTGCGCGTTGCTCCGTAACCACACACGCCCGAATAGGCGATCCGCTTCCCGTCCGGTGACCAACTGCCGCTGTAGCCTACCGCCAGTTGCTTGATCTGCGTGCCGTCAGGATTCATCACATAAACCGACCCATATAAGTTGCTGTCTAAGTCCCGATCCGAATCAAACACAATGTGCTTGCCATCGGGCGACCATTCAGGATCGTAGTCTCGTGCAGGGTCATCGGTGAGTTTTGTTAGTCCGGTGCCATCCATATTCACGACATAAATATCTTCTTTGTCAGAACCGTCCGCATGTTTGGCGCACAGGGCAAATTTGGTCGCGTCGGGCGACCAATCCACGCAAAAGATTTGCAACCCCAGATCGGTGATGCGTTGCCGATTATCGCCGTTGATGCCCATCACGTAGACATCATACACGCCGGGTTGCTCTTTACTGTTTTGCACATACGCGATCTGCGTGCCGTCTGGTGAGATCGCAGGCCACCACTTGATCACGGCTGGATCGTCATCCATCGTCAGGGCACGTGTGTCACTGCCATCCGGCGAGGTCACGTAGATTTCATAGCTGCCAGAACGCATAGAAAGGAACACGATGTTGCCCGTCAGCGCTTTAGCGGCGGCACTGATCGTCGGTTCTGGGGTGTCGGTAATCTTGGGCGTGCGCTTGGGCGGCTCTCCCTGTGCGTGCGGCTGCATCGGGATCGCCATGATCATCAGCGCTAACAACATGAAACTGATCGTGGCGAGTAACCATCGAGGTAGAATACGGTTGCTATTCATGATGGTGACCTCCAATTCTCTACGGTGATGCCCAGATCGACGAAATCTTTCTCGTTATCCGTCACGAGAATCGCGTTTCGATTAATTGCATACACAGCAATTAACAAATCCGCGTCGCTGATCGGTTTTCCGAGCTGATGTCTGCGCGTCCATAGTTCGGTGGCGAGCTTCCAATCAGCAATATTGAACTCATCCCATGAAAAGAGCGCGAATAGTTCATTGAACCGTTTGCTCCGCGCGTGAGCGTCTTTGAGTAATAGCCCTCGATATGCTTCATACCATACCATTGGACATCCATACAAGGTATTGGTCGGCACATAAACGAGGTCAAAGCGCTGTACAGAGGTTGCCTCGTTTCTAACGACTCTTACGACTGTATTCGTATCAAGGACGTAATTGGTCATTCGTCATCGAGACCTATGTCGCGCAACGGCACCGTAAATCGATTCGCCTTTAAGAACTTCTCAAAATCGTTCCACCACGCCTCATCATTAATTTCTGGTTCGGCTGCCCATTTTTCACGTAAGGATTTCCAGCGCTCTGGCTGAGGTACTGCGGACGATGATGGCTCTTCACCGAGCTGTGAAATCAAGGTTTCCCATACCTCGACAGGCACCTGCACCATTGGCTTGCCATTGGCGTCAGTAACAAGCTGGCTTTGCTCATTCACAATACGGATTTGTTCCTTGAGCATATTCAGATTTACCATCTGTCACCATCCATTTTCCACTCGTGCAACAGAGCCTGTATTTGTTCGTGTTGCGGTGCAGGCGCTGGTTGGCTAGGTTTCTGTTCCAAGTGACCGATAATATCTTCCCAAACGTGGGTAGGTATTTTCACAATGGCTTTACCCTGTTCATCAGTGGTGAACTGAGCTTCTTCTTGGATCGCTTTTACGTTCAACATCGCTTTTCTCCTGCTCGTTCACCACTATTTTACAGCGTTACTCGCCCTCACATTACCGCGCGACCAACCGTCTTTACTAAGCCCTCAGGATTAAGCACTCAGCACTTCCTAGAACTGCTCCAAGAAGCGTAGATCGTTGCCCCAGAAATAGCGAATGTCCTTGATGCCGTGCTTGAGCATCGTGATGCGCTCCGGCCCCATCCCGAACGCAAACCCGCTGTGGATCGTCGGATCGTAGCCGCCGTTGCGCAGCACTGTCGGGTGGATCATCCCGCAACCCGCGATCTCCAACCAGCCAGAATAGCTGCACACCGAGCAGCCCGTCCCGCCGCATAACATGCATTCCACGTCCACTTCCATGCTCGGCTCGGTGAACGGGAAGTACGAACTGCGGAAGCGCACCTTGCGATCTGCGCCGAAAATGCGTTGAGCGAAGGCCGTGATCGTCCCCTTCAAGTCACTCAAGCGGATGTTCGTGCCCACCGCGATGCCTTCGACCTGATTGAACTGAATCTCCTTGCGCGTCGAGATTTGCTCATAGCGGAAGCACATCCCCGGCAGGATGAAACGGATCGGCTCCGGCGCGAACTTGCGCATCGAATGGATCTGCCCCGGCGATGTGTGTGTGCGCAGGATCACGCCCGGTGTCGTGGTGTGGAAGGTGTCCCACATATCGCGCGCCGGATGGTGCTGTGGGATGTTGAGCAGTTCGAAGTTGGTCTCGTCGTCCTCGACCTCGCGCGTGCGGAACACTTGGAAGCCCATCTCCGCCCAGATCGCGTAAATTTCGCGCAGCGTCTTGTTGGAAGGGTGCATCCCGCCCACCGGAATCGTGCGTCCGGGCAGCGTTACATCAATCGCGCCTTCTTCGAGGCTCTTGGCAAGTTCGTGCTGACGGATGGCCTCGGCGCGGGTTTGGTAGGCCGCTTCCAGTTCCTTCTTGATCTCGTTGGCGCGTTTGCCAAAACTCGACCGTTGTTCGGCTGGCAGTTGTCCCACCGACCGCAGCAGCGTGGTGATCTCGCCCTTGCGCCCGATGTACTTGGTTTCCCATGTTTCCAGCGCGGCGGCATCCGTGATCGCGCCGATGGTTTGCGCGGCTTCCTTATACAGCGTTTCCAGTTGTTCCAGCATGGTTCCCTTCCCCAAAAAAATAAAAACGCCCTCGTCCCTCATGTTGATCGAAGGGACGAGAGCGCTCATGTCGAACGGTCTCCCGCGGTACCACCCTAGTTAGCTCGCCACAGCGGGCGAAACTCACTTTATATGCGGTTGTCGGCTCAAGAGCGAACTTCTGCGATCAGCGTTTCCAACCGGACTCTCAGCTTATAGTCACGGCTCTCTGGATGGCGCTCCTATCGCGTACTTTTCTCCGTCATCGCCGGATACAAGCTAGTATGCCAGCCTCAAGCGATGCTTGTCAAGGGTCGTCTGCCTTCGGTTTGCCTCCCGCCGCAATTATTTGTGACCATTTTCACAACCCCTTACTTCTTCTTGCGTATAAAGAAGTAAGCCAGCAGTACCAGAGTCGCCGTTTGTTTGACGCGCATCCTCCACGGCGGACTGCGGAAAGGCCTCTCATGTTGAAAGACATTCATCGTAATAATCGGCTGTTCATGCTTGCCAATTTCCTGTTTGCCCTGAGTTACGGGCTGTGGATGAACCTGCGCCAATTGCATCTAGGCGCTCTCGGCGCGACGCCTGTAGAGATCGGCACGGTGCTCGGCATTGTCTCGTTGGCAGGTGGCATCTTGCCGCTGCCTGCTGGCCTCCTCACCGACCGCATCGGCCCCAAGCCAGTCATCCTCGGTGCGTGGGGCATCGCGGCGGTGGGTGCGCTCATCGCGGCTCTGGCAACGGATTGGTCGATGGCGGGCGTCGGGTTTGCCGTCTTCATGCTGGTCATTGCCGCTAACCCCGCCACCGTCTCTTACGTGCTGCTCAACACGTCTGACACTGAGGGCAAAGGTCAAGCCGAACGCGTGATGGCAACCGTTTTCGCCTCATGGCCTGCGGCGATGGTCTTCGCGCCAACGCTCGGTGGCCTGATCGCGGATCGCTGGGGCATTGCCGCTGATCTGTGGCTTGGGGCGGCAGGGTTGGTATTGTCGTTGGTTGTGTTTTCCCTTGCCGCCGATGTACGCCCGACCCGAACTGAAGCGCGGGCAGGGGTGCGGGGGTTGTTTGCCAATCGCCGCTTTGTCATCCTCGCGCTTGCTTATCCCGTAGTGCTCCTAACGCTCGAACTCGGCTATATCCTCGCGCCCACCTTTCTCCAAAATGTGCGCGGTTACTCAACCGGCATGATCGGTTTCCTCTTCTCGATCTTGTCAGTGGGATCGCTGGCGTTTAACTATGTCGTCGGCAAGGCGCGCCCACAGGTGAGCTTTTTCGTGCTTGTCGGCGCGGTCTTCGCTGGCACAATTTTGTTGTGGTGGACGGATAACCTGCTTGTTGTGGGCATCGCCTTTGCCTTGTGGGGAGCCATTTCTACTATGTGGCTGCTGGCACAAACCAGTTTCGGGCGCTTGGTCAATCCACAGGAGCGCGGCGTAGCGCTCGGTCTCACCGAGACAGCAGGCTTTTGTGCAATTGCGGTGGCCTCGTGGCTGTCCGGACAGCTCTACGCGGGCACGCCAACGCATGATCTCCCGCTGATCGTCGGCATAGTCGCCATTTTAGCCGCGCTCATCCTCTGGTTGCCAGTCGGACACTTCGTTTACGGGCAATCGGTGCAAATCGCGCCGCCGGAACAAGAGCCTCAGATGCGCGTGAGTTAATCGCCTAAGATTCACGTTCCACCAGTTCCATATAACAGCGGAGGCGTGTGAACTTATCGCGCTTGAGCGGTTCCAGTGCCCACTCAAAGATCACCGCGATCATCCTACTGATGGCGTCAGGTGTGATGTTGGGCGCTGGGTTTAGCGCTATTTGAAAAACCATCAATGCGGAAATGAGCAGCAAAAATAAGATAAGGAGAGCGAAACTCCACAACCGCCACCTAATTCGCTTCATCGCATCATCTACCCCATTTTCGGCTGATAGCGCAGTAACACAACACCGTGATCGTAGTGCTTCTCGCCTACAAGCTCCAGAGCGATGCTGTGCTTGATGTCCTGAAACAGCGGCTTTCCACTCCCCAATACAACGGGATGGATTCTCAATCGATATTCGTTCACCAAGCCAAGCTGTACGAACGTCGAGATAATCTCCGCGCCAGCATACAACACCAGATTCTTGCCGGATTGAGCCTGTATTTTCGCTATTTCTTCAGCGATGTTTTCCTTGATCAGCCTCGCATTATTCCAATTTCCCCACGCGACCGTTTCCAGTGTCCTCGAAAACACCAGTTTGTCAGCATGGTTTATCTGATGCGCGATCTTACTCGCTGTGCTTGTCCCGCTCGTATCCGCGAAAGGCCAATATTCCGCAAAAAGCTGATAAGCGCGGCGTCCCAACAGAATCGTATCAGCGGTATCGAGTAACGCGCTGGCATCCTGATTCATTGCTTCATCAGCCTTTACCCAATTTAAGTCTTCATTGGCATCCGCGATGAATCCGTCCAGCGTCATATCGATCTGCACGATGACTTGTCTCATTTTTCACCCATCATTTCTTCAAATCTAGCGGTCACTCGACTCGTATTTCCAAAAAGCCAAAATGCTCCACTGACATCTCAACAGTGATGGTGCCTGATTCTGGCACAATGCCGTGATCCCCATCGCTGATCTGATACGCTTGATCCGCCCCCAGTCCGCCGATTGTGATGCTGACAGTCTCCGTCGCCTCCAAACTCCACACCAACACGCGGATCACTGCATCTTCACGCGAAAGCCCACGCCAAAAACCGTGCAGCCGTATGCAAATTTATCATAAGACATCTATTGAAGCCTTTATCGGAGGACACAAGTAATTCATTGCCATCGATGAATACTGGCAAAATAGGCATCAGACTAACTCGGATGATGTACCTCTTTGCTCATAGGCGAGGGTTGCGCGTAAGTGGTTTCCCAAGAACTCACCTAGCATAGACAGAGTTTTTTGCCTTTTCGATGCTTTTCATAAACTTGCGAGCGGAAATCATTAATGTTCACAGTCATACATAGTTAGACAGGGAACGATAGGGCTTCTCCTTCAAAATATGCGCTCATTCTGATACAATCGGCAGACTTGACCTAGCAGCGGCGAGTAGACCCCTACTCGGCACCTTGAACCCAACGGAGTTCGCATGTTATCGATTGCGGAGCGTGTTCAGCTTATCCAGCGCAACACAGAGGAAATCATCGGCGCGAATGAGATCGCAGCGTTACTCGAACAGGACATCCCGCTGCGTCATTACATCGGGTTAGAGATTTCCGGCAAGATTCACCTCGGCACGGGGCTGATGTGTATGCAAAAAGTGCGTGACTTGCAAATGGCGGGCGTGCAATGCACCATCTTCCTCGCGGATTGGCATACATGGCTAAATGAGAAGCTCGGCGGCGACCGTGAGCGGATCAAAGAAGTTGCCGAGAAATATTTCAAAAAGGGTCTGAAAGCCTCCTTGAAGGCCATCGGTGGCAACCCTGATAAGCTCGATTTCATCCTCGGCTCGGATTTGTACCATAACAATGACCGCTACTGGGAACAACTGGTGCAGGTGAGCAAAAATGTCACGCTGTCCCGCATCGAGCGCAGCATCAGCATCATGGGGCGCAGCGAAGGCGACGCCACACAGTTTGCCATGTTGATCTACCCGCCGATGCAGGTCACGGACATTTTCGCGCTGCAAGCCAACTTTGCGCATGGTGGCCTCGATCAACGTAAAGCGCACGTGATTGCCCGCGACGTAGCGCTGAATCTCGACATCCTGCCGTTGAAGGATCGCCACGCCAAGACGATCAAGCCGATCATCGTGCATCATCACCTGTTGCTCGGTCTGGACAAGCCGCCGACATGGCCTCTGCCCGCCGATCCAGAGGAAATCCGCGCGATGCGGACGGCGATGAAGATGAGCAAGTCAAAGCCAAATTCGGCGGTGTTCATCCACGATACGCCCGATGAGATTCGCAAGAAAATCCGCAAGGCCTTTTGTCCGCCGGAAATTGAATACAATCCCGTCTTGGATTGGGTTGAACATCTGGTGTTCCACAACGATATGCAGTTCTTCGTCGCACGTAAGGAAGAAAATGGCGGCGATGTAACCTATGCCACCTTCGAGGAACTCAAGGCGGCCTACACGAGTGGCGCGCTGCATCCGGGCGACCTCAAAAACGCGACGGCGGAAGCCTTGATCAAGATCATGGAGCCGATCCGCGCGGCCTTTGAAGGTGACAACGAAGCCAATGCGATCTGGCAAGGCATGTAGCCTCAGTAGCCGCAACAGCGGGGCGGTCTGGTGAAGATCAGCCGCCCCGATTCTCCCACCATGCGATTCGGCACCGACACGCATACTTCCCCGCTCTGCCCTCAAACCCTGAGCTACGATAGTGTCAGGATATTCAGGCTATGAGGTGAACTTCCCTCATTTTCTTATCCACGATCCCGTCAGTTCTTAGACTGCTTTAAGGGATTGATATATGGCTATGCTCGTCAGAAAACAACGCCGCATGGGTGCCATATTGATATGCTTGCTGTGCTTGTCGCTGACCAATATCACGTATGCTCAGGCGCAACAAGGATCAGCAGTAAGCTGTGTTGTACGGTGGCAAGCGGATACCCCCAACTGGACAGACCCCGAACGCCAATATTTCCCTGCCCCAAAACTAGATGATGCAGGGAATCTCTATCTCTATTCCAATAAACAACTATTGATCATTGCGCCCAATGGAAACCGCCTCTCGCAGCAAATCGAGGTGCCTTCGTTTCGAGAGTTCGTGCCCATGCACGACTATATCGTCTTCAAGTCCTTTGACAGGGATGGTTTGTACAAGGTTGATTTTGCACGCAACAGCGGTCAGCCATTTACCAGCTTGTCAACGACTTCGTTTTCGCTTAGCCAGCCGGACATAGCAAGAGCGTGGGCCAGCTTATTTCCCGTTGGCAAAACGGGACAAGTCCTTGCTTGCAGCGTGACCCAAATGGAAGGGACAGGAAACGCCACCTACAGTCTCAATCTAGTTGATGTGCAGTCGGAACGCATGACGACTATCGCAGAATTTGTCGGTATGGCGGGGTTAGTTGCGTGGCAAAACGCTATTGCAGGGCGGGACGGTTCAATATATCTGCAACCATCTACCTTTTCTCGTCTGCTATCCATCCCATTAGATGATGACGATTTCGAGCACAATCATATTATCCTAAAATATGTGCCACAAACGAGCGTATGGAGTGCAATTCGGATTCCGGTATCGACCATCCAAGAGATAGGCGAATTGGTATTTATCGATGCCACCTCGTCCATGTACTTCTCGGCTGACTGGGTTAATTCTTGGTTCTCAAGAGGAACACCGCATATCACCAAAGTCGATAGTAGCGGAAAGCTATTATGGTCGGTGAATGTGCCAGCTTTCATGTCAACGCCGAGCATTATTGGCGTAACGGCGGATGAGCACATTCTCGTTTGGGACTGGACGGCGG
>JAHBVJ010000027.1 GCA_019637615.1 Anaerolineae bacterium
TAGAGACGGTTTGAAAAAGAGTGAAGGAAAAAACTCCTAATTGGTACAATGAGAAGTGGCGAAACAACCCATAGGATCAATCAGGAGTGTGCCCAGTGTGCCACAAACCGACTAGTTATCCAAGCGATATGACGGATGAGCAGTGGAGAATTATCGAGCCACTGTTGCCCCAAGAGAAATGGGGACGACCCATCGAGATCGATATGCGAAGTGCGGTGAACGGGATGTTTTACTTGGTACGTACAGGCATTGAGTGGGATTATATGCCGAACACATACCCTAACCACAATAGCATCTATTATCACTACCACAAATGGTGTAAAGATGGGACATGGGAACGTATCAATGCCGCCTTGCGTGAGCAAGTACGGCAAGCAGCGGGTCGCCAGCAGCAACCGAGCTTGGCTATCATCGATAGTCAAAGTGTCAAAACGACAGAAGCAGGCGGGGAACGTGGATTTGATGGTGGGAAAAAGGTGAAGGGGCGCAAACGGCATATTCTAGTAGACACGATGGGCAATTTGCTGAAAGTCGTGGCCCATGCTGCCAATCTAGGAGAGCGGGCTGGTGCTCAACAGTTACTGCTGACATCACCCAAACCCCTCTGGAAACGCTTGGCGAAGATCCTTGCTGATGGTGGCTATGAGGGACAGGAATTTCAAGCATAGGTCAAGCACACCTTCAAGGTTGAGTTGGAGATTTCCAAGCCTCCACCGGGCACAAAAGGTTTTGAGGTGGTTCCCTTTCGTTGGATAGTGGAACGTACCTTTGCTTGGTTAGGGCGTTATCGTCGCTTGAGCAAAGATTATGAACAAGTACTGGTCAACAGTGAAGGTATGGTTTATCTGGCTGCTATTCACCGTTTCCTTCACTGTTTATCACCTGCTAGCTGATATTCTTTTTCAAACCGTCTCTTACGCAGTTGAGCAGAAAAATCTGCCTCTTTGACGTTAGAATTTCTCCTCAAAAATGATTGAACTGCGTAACTCCTATTATAAATTTAATTATCATTGCCTCACGTTCTGAGGCGATGATAAGAATTGTATTTGGTAGTAATTTTAGGCAATCAACTTCAGCAAGTGATGGATCGTTTCAGTATATTCGAAACTACTAAACAGGATTTTTCTGCCAGACAGTTGCCTAAGCCCGTCAGCTCCGCCTCTACACAAAGTGATAATTTCACTGTCGGCGTCTACCATTCAACGGTAGACGTTTTGTTTTGCCCCTACCGCCCCATCTATATCTATCGCACACAACCCGAACACAGTGACATTAACGTCTTCCTCAATGACCATTACAGCGTCAAGTCCCATCAGGTGCAAGGCGGAAGCATAAGCACGCTGTCCGCGCCGTGAATGGGTACACGGCGGTTCATGCTCCCTAACGAGACATCGAATACACTCACAGTCGCCACCCCTTCTTGTTGTTGGATTGCCCTACTCGCGACACTAATAATGATCCCGCAGTAAGCGGGATCATTGTAGAAATCATGAATGGTATCAGACAAGGGATTGTAGCGAATGGGGGCGGTACCTCTTGGCGGCGAGACTACCACTTAACGCCTTTGTCGCGTTCTTCCAGCGCGTTGACCAATTCGCGGAAGTGCTCACCGCGCGCTTGGAAATCCTCATAAGCGTCGTAGCTGGTGCAGCCGGGACTCAGCAGCACCACATCACCCATCTGCGCGATCTCCGCCGCTCGCTTGACAGCTTCGTCTAGCGTGGCGTTGTATTCGACGCCTTCCAGCTTGCCGCCAAACAACCGCGCCGTGCGGGCATACTCCGCGATCTGGTTGCCGAATTCCCCGAAGGTCAGCAGGTAGCGGCAGCGCTGTGCCACCAACGAGGCCAGATCCACCCAAGGCAGTTTCTTGTCGCGCCCGCCCGCAATTAGGATGAGTGGTTCGTTAAAGCTCTTGATCGCCGCGATCACACGCTCCGGCGCGGTGGCGATGCTGTCGTTGATGTAGGTCACGCCATCCACCACGCGAACTTCTTCTAAGCGGTGCGCGACACCTGTGAAGTTACGGATCACCTCACGCATGACCGCCACCGGCACGCCCACCGCGCCTGCCATCGCACAGGCCGCCAACACATTGCTGATGTTGTGTTCACCGCGCAGACGTATTTCGTCACGGTTGCACACGACATGTGGTGCTTTGTCGGGCGATCCGTTGCCAACCACCATCAAGCGCGTACCCGCCAGAAACGCGCCATCGGTCACCATCTGACGTGTGCTAAAATAGGCCACCCGTCCCGGCGCTTGATCTGCCAGCGCCGCGCTGCCCGGATCATCCAGCCCGAATACCGCGAGATCATCGGGATTCTGATGCAAGAAGATTTGCGCCTTGGCCTGCATGTAGGCTTCCATCGTGCCGTGACGGTCAAGATGGTTGGGCGTCACGTTGAGCACACACGCGATTTGCGGGCTGCGCGACAGCAGTTCCAGTTGGAAGCTGGACAATTCCATCACTACCGTGTCGCCGCTCTGGATTTGCGGTAGTACGTCAAGCAGCACATCCCCGATGTTGCCGCCTACCCACGTCTTCAGGCCAGCCGCTTGGCACATCTTGCCGACCAGCGTGGTTGTCGTGGTTTTACCCGCACTGCCCGTGATGCCGATGACGGGCGCTGCCGAGCGATCCAGAAATACTTGTGCATCATTGGTCAATTCGATGCCGCGTTCAACCGCCTCGACGCAGAACGGGATCGTAGGCGAGACGCCGCCGCTCAAGAACACCACATCCGCTTCATCGAGCAGTTCGACCGGATGCCCACCGAGCGCAAAGCTGACGGGACTATCCAGAAAATCGAGGACAGCGTCCGCCAGATCGCCCAAATTGCGCTTGTCAGAGACGATCACTTTCGCGCCGATGCCGGGCAGCCATCGGGCTAAGGCTTGCCCTTGCCGCGCGAACCCCAGTATTACCGCTGTTTTTCCTTCTAGCGGATCGTTACCCATACAACTACATCCCTCTCCGTAAGGTCTAGCATGACGTAGGAACCACTAACCATTAAACATCACAGATCGGCTGTGTCCAGACTCGTTGAGCATCGTATGTGCTAACTCATTATGCCAAATTCTAGCCGAAAATCTCTTGTCTGAAACATATTCGTTAAGGAATTTTACGATGTTTAAATGATGGCACCGCTTTCCTTTGTAACGTGTAGGGTTGTTCACGCTAATGCGCCTTGCGTTACAATTGGTATAGCTTGATTGAACACAAGGTAGGAGAGCTGAAGGGGTGCGCGGTGTGCGGTGAATTATGCTGGACGTTCGAGTCCAATTTCTCGATGACCTCCTTGCTCGATATTCTGGTGGTCACGGCGATCTTTTTCCTGATCAGCTTGCTGCTGCGAGGGACACAAGCTGTATCGCTGCTGCGCGGTGTCTTGATTCTGTTGTTCATCGTGGGCGTCACGGCGGCGGTTTTCCCCTTGGTGGCGTTCCGCTGGCTGCTGACGAATGTTGTCACGGCGGCAGTCATCGCTATTCCGGTGATCTTCCAGCCGGAACTGCGCCGCCTGTTGGAAAGGCTAGGTAGAGCTGGCGTCTGGTTCGGGCAACATCCGCCTGATCCCGTCGAACGCGTGAAGGTGATCGAGGATGTGGTCGCAGCCTCGGCACGGCTTTCGGAACGTCGTCAGGGCGCACTGATCGTGCTCGAACGCAAGACCACGCTGCAAGAGTATATCGATACGGGCATCCTGATGGACAGCGCCATGAGTTCGCAGCTCCTGCTGACTATCTTCTGGCCTAAAACGGAGCTGCATGACGGCGCGGTCATCGTGCGCGACAATAAGATCGCCTCAGCAGCCTGTGTGCTCCCGCTGTCGTCGGGGCGCAACCTGACCGACCGCAAAATGGGCACGCGGCATCGCGCGGGGTTGGGCATCAGCGAGGTAAGCGACTGCGTGTGCGTGGTCGTCTCCGAAGAGACAGGGCAAATCTCCGTCGCCAACGCGGGACGCATGATCCGCAGGTTGGACACGGCGCGCCTCAAGACTATCCTCACGGCGTTGTACGGTGAGGAGCGCAAAGATAAGCTGTCGTGGGGGAACGTGGTTGAACGCGTCCGCCGCCTGATCGCGCCCACCGCCAATGGCTAGTTCGAAACGTCAGGCGAGCCATATGACTCGCCTGATAACCTTCGCTTGTTAGCGCATGACACGCCCCAGCTGCTCACAGGCCGGACAGCCGCCACCCGGTCGGATAATGGCATAACCCGCTTGCGGGTCTTCGCCATAGTAGGTGAAATCCACGTTGAACACGATCATCAGTCGCACGCGCCCCGTTCCAGAGGCTCTGACGGCAGCTTGCGCCAGCCACGCTGCATGTTCTTGTACCGTCGTGCCACCCGCCCACGCGAAGCCACCGGGCAGCGGGCCAAAGCCTTCGCCGCTCAGATAGCCAAGCTCCGTGAAGCAGCCCTTCTTGCCGGGGAACGGCCCTAACGCGCGGTTGAGCATGGTCGCGAAGTAGCGCGTCGGGTAGTTATCACGCGGATCGCCGCTGCTCTGGTTGGGGCTGACGATGCCTTCGTTGTAATGGATGCCGATGCAGTCGGCATACGCGCCCGCGCCCGCCCGCGCCATGCCTTGATAGTAACGGTCATCGTTCCATACGCGCTCTAGACCGAACGCGCCCTCAGCGCCCGTCGGCGCAGGCGCACCTGTAATCACGATGGTGCCGCGATTGGCGCTCTTGATGGCGTTGAACGACTTCGACAGGAGCCGCACATACAGCGCGGGATCGATGCTGCCCGTCTTCCATTCGCGGTCGATATTCTGCTCATTCCAGATTTCGATGGCATCCGCGCCCGCGCTCGCCAACTGCGCGACGTAACCAGCGTAGGCGTTCTGATAGCCCTCATCGGTGACGCCGTTGCGGTCGCCAATCACCGAGAACAGGATTTTGAAGCCGAGGCCGTGCGCCTCGCCAATCGCGCCAATCGCGCCGCCGTCACCCATGCCAGCCTGACGCTTCACCCAGCGCATTCCCGCCGTGCGCATCGCGTTGACCGTGTTACCACCCAAGCCGGAGACTTGTCCACCGAGTTCAAACCCGCCGCTCACGCCGCCCGTGACGACGGGAGCAGCCGATTCGCCCGGTGGCGGCTGTGTCGGCGCAGCGGTTGACTGTGGCTGGCTGCCAGAATCGCCGCCCGCTGCTGGCGGTGCGCCCACGCCGACGACCGTATCCACGACAGGCAAATCCTTGAGGACGAATTTGGGGCGGTACAGCAAGAACTGGACGCCCACCCAACCCTGTACGCCGTCATTGGTCTGCACAAACACATAGGTGGTTTTTTCGTTGCGCCCAAGCACTTTGAGCTGCGTGTTGGAGGGCAGTTTAGCGACGACGGCAGCGCGGTTATTCGGCTCGGAGCGCAAATTCACCGAGGTCACGTTGACATAAGCATCGGGATCGCCCTGTGCTTGCGCCGTGCGCGAATCAACTGCTACTGCAACGCTAACTAACAGCAGCACCGCCAAAATTATCTTTAAAAGGTGGTTCGATCTCATCATGAATTCCAAAGTCCCCTTGATATGGTAGAAATCGAGCATTTACAACCGGACTCAACCCAACCGCCGTTACGCAGATAGCAGCCAATAGCGATATTGTAAGCTGGCGATTAGCGCTAGTATTTTATAGGCAGAAGCGTGTCCGGCAAAATTGCAGAGGGCATTGGTGGAAATTGACCACACCCCACCAACGGCGGCAGGATGTGGTCAAAAGCCTCAGCCGACGATTAGACTATCGGCTTCGAAGGCGGCGGGTTTCTCGACGCCTAGCAGTTGCAGGATGGTGGGCGAAATATTGCACAGGTTACCCTCTTGCAGCTTGGGCTTCGATCCGTCCGGCGTGATGACGATGAACGGCACGCGGTTCATCGTGTGGGCGGTGTGCGGCTGTCCGGTTTCGGGATCAACCATCATCTCGCAGTTGCCATGATCGGCGGTGACCAGTACTGTCGCGCCGACTTCTTCGAGCGCCTTGAGCAGCAGCGCTAACTGCCCATCGACGGTCTCGACGGCCTTGATGGCCGCTTCCAGCACGCCGGTATGCCCGACCATATCGGGGTTGGCGAAGTTGAGCAGGATGAAATCGTACTTCTTGCTCCTAATGGCCTCCAGCGCCTTTTCCGCCAGCGGGATCGCGCTCATTTCGGGCTTCTTGTCGTAGGTGGGCACGTCCTTGGGTGACTGCACGATGATGCGATCTTCGCCCGGATACGGGTCGTCGCGCTGACCATTGAAGAAGAACGTGACGTGCGGATACTTCTCGGTTTCCGCCATGTGTAGTTGCGTTTTGCCCTCTTTGCTCAAGACGGCGGCGATGCAGGTTTGCTGCGCTGGACGGATGAAGGCACGCGGCGCGGTGACTTCATCGCCCCACCCTGCCATCGAGATGAAGTGCAGGTCTTTGAGCTGTGGACGCTCGAACCCGTTGAAGGCGGGATCGGTGAGCGCGCGGAAAAGCTGGCGCATCCGGTCGCCACGGAAGTTGAAGCCGATGATCGAGTCGCCGTCCTTGATGGTCGAGTTCGGTTGGCCGTGCGTGTCGAGGATGACGTGCGGCAGGATGAATTCGTCTTGTTTGCCTTCCGCGTAGGATTTGTCGATGGCATCGACGGGATCGGTGGCGGTGTGCTCGGCCTGACCGTTGACCATCGCGTTGTAAGCGATCTGCGTGCGTTCCCAGCGCTTATCGCGATCCATCGCGTAGTAGCGCCCGATCACAGTAGCGATCTTGCCGATGCCGAGATCAGCGAGGAAGTTGCGCAGATTCTCGACATGCCCGCGCCCGGAAGTCGGCGGCACATCGCGCCCATCGGTGAAGACGTGAATGGCGAGCTTGGTGACGCCGCGCGCTTTCGCCATCCGGCACAGCGCATAGATATGCTCGATGTGGCTGTGAACGCCGCCATCGCTGACCAAGCCCATCAGGTGCAGCGTGCCGCCATTCTTGACCACGCGATCCATCGTCTCGGTGAGCGTGGTGTTGTTGAGATACGCGCCCGTGTCGATCTGCTTGTTGATGTAGGTGAGATCGGTATAGATCATCGTGCCCGCGCCGATGTTTTGATGCCCAACTTCGCTGCCGCCGATCTGACCGGGTGGCAAGCCCACGTTCTCCCCTGACGCGCCGAGCGTCGTAGTCGCGTATTTCCCCGACCCCCACAGATGGTTGAAGGTGGGCACGTTGCCCAATTTGACGGCGTTGGCAGTGCGCTCCTCGCGCAGCCCCCATCCGTCAAGGATGATTAACATGACTGTCATGCACAGCCCCTTTCTGAAGCTTGCTGAATGGTATAGGTTTTTTGCCTGCCAAGTATAACTCTCGAAACGGTCAATTTGGACGGATTAACAATCGGTGAACCTTGCAACCGGGCGGTCGATAACGCGTACAATGGGGTAAGCATTTACACAATTGAGGCAACACACCATGTCCACTTTGCAAAGCACCCAAGCGGGCATCCAAACGTCATCACGCGTCGATGGGCGACCTGCTGGCAGCCTCCGCTTCGACCTTGTGGCGGCGCTGCTCTCGGCAGGCTTCATCATCGGCATCTTCATCGACGGGTGGGCACACAATCACGGGCGGGTGGATAACACCTTCTTCACGCCGTGGCACGCGGTACTGTACGGCTCGGTGTTGGCGATTGCCGCGCATTTGAGCCTGACACAGACGCGCAACATGTTGAAAGGCTACGCGTGGAGCAAGTCACTGCCCATCGGCTATGGCTGGTCGCTGATCGGCGTTGGCGTGTTCTTCGCGGCGGGCGGCTTCGACTTCCTGTGGCATGGCTGGTTTGGCTTCGAGGCGAACTTGGGCCTGCTGCTCAGTCCTGCCCATTTCGCGCTGGGAACGGGCGCGTTCCTGTTCCTGACGGGGCCGATCCGCGCGGCACTCAAGCGACGCGACGCCCTGAGCAGTTGGCGCGAGGTGTTACCTGCCATGTTGAGCATTACCTTCGTGTTGTCGCTGCTGACCTTCTTCACCATGTACATGAACGGGTGGGGCAACATCCGGAATATCGCCTCGACCAGCACGCCGGGGAACGGCGATCTCGTCCAGATCATGGCGATTGCCAGCGTGTTGTTCCAGACGGCGGCGACAATGGGCTTGATCTTGCTGGCGATGCGCTGGTGGAAACTGCCCTTCGGCGCGATCACGCTGGTATTGACGCTGAACGCCGCGCTGATGCTATGGGTGCGGTGGGGCTGGATCAACCAGTACATCCTCGTGATGCTGGCTGCGCCTATCGCTGGTCTGCTCGGTGATGTGCTGCTGAGAGTCTTGAAACCGAGCGCGGAACGTCCGAATCAGGTGCGCCTATTCAGCGTCGGACTGCCTTTCATGCTGTTTGCGGTTTACTTCGCGATCCTGATACCGAGCTACGGGACATGGTGGACGGTACATATGTGGACGGGCATCATCTTCATGGC
Organism: Anaerolineae bacterium; assembly: GCA_019637615.1. Taxonomy (GTDB): domain Bacteria; phylum Chloroflexota; class Anaerolineae; order Aggregatilineales; family UBA2796; genus JAHBVK01. Next base: position 8,454 of record JAHBVJ010000027.1, read on the forward strand.
GTCGGTGGTCGGCCTGTTCATCAGCTATCTGGTGTTCCCGTATGGCAGCGAAGGCGACGCACACGCCTGAGGCGACATTCTGCAAATGATCCCTGAAATGGTCCAGAGTTGAGGAGCGAACGGGATCATTTGCGCCTAAATCTATGTTCCGTCTTGTGTTCTAGTGATGGATTGCGGAGGTGCCGCACGAACATGTTGTGACCTGACATTGGCTCGTATGGTATGAGATTGCAGACCTCTCCGTTATGCTCCCGTGTATGGGATGCTTGATGTAACTGGCGCGGGAGAAGTGGCAACCACTGATGTACGCTGTCCTCGTTTTCCATTGGTCTGGGCAGAGCCGCCAAGTTCACGCTAAGACTTAGAACGAGTAGCTTACACATTCTAGCACAGATCGCAGAGGAGTCAAGTGATCTTGTATAAAAAGAGTATAAATGTTCGGTTTGAAAGTGGTTTGAAGATCGTGCTAAGTAAAATGCGGTTGGGGTGGTATTAGTAGCGATTTATTGCGGGCTTGCCGCCCTTGCGTGTTCCATCGTACGGACGGGTTCCGGACTCAATGATCTGCACAAAAGCTGTGATCGGTGAAAATGGCGCTCAGAAGAATTGAGAATTGATTAAGCGATGTAACAATCTTATCATTTTATCAATTCTGCACAACTTTCATACATCAATCCCATCTATACTGCATTCATCGATCGCTTTAGGCGCGCGACTAGCTGATGGAGAAGCAAGCGATGGGAATAGCAGTTGAATGGACTATGTCAGAAGCCAACGTGATCGCTATGACCGTGGAAGGCAAGTGGACGTGGGACGATCTCAGCGGCGCGATGAATGCCGCCCATGACATGATGGACGCCACCTCGTACGACGCTATCGATTTTCTGCTTGATATGCGGCACTGTGATATTTTGCCTTCCAATATTTTGTCGCGCATGAAGCACGTCAGCCAACATCATCATCCAAAATCGCGCGATATGGTCGTCGTCGGGGCGGGGCGCTTCGCTGACACCCTGTTTAACCTCATGGAGCGGATCATGCCGCAGCGTATGCAGCACATCAAGCTCGTGCAGACATTAGACGAGGCGCATCAGTACTTCAGGCAAACTCAGGCTATGCGAGTCTAGGACAGAACACAGATGGCGAGGTAGGTAAAAAACACCGCGCCATCGTTGTATGCAAGTCTCAATTCCGGGGAAGGGCGCGGATTCTAACCCTGCGTGATCTCAGCGCTATCCATTTCGGATTGCGCCTCATCACCGAGATCGTCTTCTGTTTCAAGAGAGACGCTGCTACCCGTCGATTGCGAACGCTGGATGGTGGAGGCTTGCAAGAGCCGTGCCAACGTCAACAGCGTTGACCCCATCGCGATTAGGCCAGCCATGTCCGCAGCGGGATCGCCCGTCGTCGGAATGATGCTGAACGCAAGCTGAAAGAAACTACAACCACCTTCACAATTGATCTTACTGCCGTTGTAATCCTGAGCATGTGTCTGCGACGATGGGAATAATAACAGGAGTAAGCACAGGATACTTGCCACTAGGTACCGCATAACCGCTCCCTCCGCACTTCAATAAGCATTACGACGTAAGCGTAATAGGATAAGTGTACGATTCATATCCATATGATGCAACAATTGATCAATGTCGCATTTCGTTGAGAGCTATACCAAACCCAGTTCCTCGGCTTTGCGCAGGGCTTGGGTGCGGCTGTTGACCTGCAACTTGCCGTAGATATTGTTGATGTGACGCTTGACCGTGCTTTCCGCGATCAGCAACCGCGCGGCGATCTTCTGGTTGGAATAGCCCTGTGCCAGCAACCGCATAATCTCTTGCTCACGCGAACTCAACGGCTCGATCATGATGTCATGGGAGACGGGCGTGGGGCGCGGCACATTCGGTTCGCCCGCCGCGATCAAGCGCTGCAAATAGGCATCGGAAAATGTGCTGTGTGAATCGCCCTGACGTGAACGCTGATTTTTGAGCATCTTCAACAAGCGCAACACGGGATGATCGCTCATTTTGAAGCCGTCGAGAAAACTGCGGATCAGATCGCCGGATTCGGCAAGAGTCACCGCACGCGCGATGGCTTGTAGCGCCGCCGTCACCCGCCCCGCCATTTCTTGTGCCGCCGCCTGCAAGATCAGCCCCTGTACGGTGCGGTACTCCCACGCGCTGCCCTGACTGACGGCGACAAGCGTTTCGCTCAGGGCAAGCGCATCATCGGGTTTGTGCAGGTGCAGCGATACCCACGCCAACAATCGATAATCTTGCCATTGGGCGTGCGTAAACGTATCATGTGCGTTCAGACCGCAACGGTACAGCCAACGCCACGCCGCCGTGAGATCGCCCGTGCTGATGTCCAAGGCGAGATGACGCGCCATGACTCGCGTCTGCGTGCCAGCGCTGACTGACGGTACCAGATGCTGGATCAGGCGCAGCGCCGAACTTGCCCGCTGCATATCCCCCGCCGCCTCGCCCATCGTGCTATACAGGAGCCAGCTTGTCACCCGCAGTTCGGGCGCTTGATCGCGGATGGCGAAGCATTGTTGGAGATAACTGGAGGCTTCCTCCACACGATTCCACTCGAAGTACAGTTCCGCCAGAACCAGACAAGCCAGCGCTCGCACGGCTATCGCCATGCCGCTGCTGATGCGCACCGCTTCTAGCAGTGTTGATTCGGCCTGATGCAGCTTGCCACGCGCAAACTGAACGCACCCCAGTTGGACGAGCGCCGACAATCCCTGTGACGATGGCTGCGCACGGAGGGCAGGCAGCAGTTCCAATAGGCGGGTTTCCGCGCCACGCAGATCCCCTTGCAGCCAGAAATGATGCGCTTGATTCGCCGCGAGCATGTCGTTTCCGGCGGACTCCGCCCAGACGGGCGCGGACGGCGATAATTGGGAGGCCAGCGTAAAGAGCATGGTTTGAAGATCGCCAGTGGGAAGTTGCTGCCGCACTTGTTCCAAGGCCGCTTGCATGGTGGCTAATTGACGGCTGTCCCCTGCCAAGGCGTGCAAGGCCGTCTGGATCAGTACCAAGGCGGGATAGTGCGCGATCATCAACGGCGGGAGCGACTCTAGCCAGCGGCGCAAGAGGCCGTGATGCTGCGCGTCCAGCAAGTCGGTCAGGTGCTGCATGATCAGGACGGCGGCGCGTTCGGGCGAAGGCGATAACAGCCAGTGATCGATGGCAGCGCTGTACGCCCCTTGTCTCTGAGGTTGTGATTCATACCACGCGGCGACCTGCTGATGCAAAACGGGCACGATCTCCGGCTCTTGGCGCTTGAGACGGGACTGCAACGCCGCACGGAGCAGATGGGGATAATGCAAGTAGTGTTCGCCGTCCACCTCGGTCGTGATGAGGAGATTGGCGCGGCGGGCGTCTTCCAACAACGACGCGGTTTCAGCTTGCCCAGTGATCACGCGGCACAGATCGGCGTTGAACTCGGTCAGGAGGCTGGTATAGAGCATGAAACGCTGCAATTTGCGGGGCTGGATGAACAGCGTTTCCTGAATGAGATATTCCTCGATGTGGCGGCTGACCAGCGACACCGGATCGGCTAGGTAGAGGCCGAGTTCGCTTTCGGCGCAGCGCTGCAAGGCATCCACCGCCAGCTTGACACCCGTGATCCAGCCTTCGGTCTGCTCTTGCAACTGTTCGGTAAGGGCGGTCAGGATGCCTTCGGGCAACGTCCCCGCGAAGGCTTGATTGACGATCTGGGCGATTTCGTCCTGCGTACAGGTCAGACCGCCGAGATAGCCATAACTGCGGGCGGTTTCCACGAGCTGGTTGGGCACGCCCAAGCGGCTGAGGAGGATAAAGCGCTCGTTGGAGGCGGAACCTCGAATGATCTCGGCAAGCAGGTCGTGGATCGGCTGCGAGTCGATGGCCTCGTAGCTATCCAGCACGATGTATAAGGGTTGATCGGCAGGTTTGGCAGACGCCGAGGTCGATTCCGTCGCCGCGTTGAGATAGTGGGCAAAGCGCTGTGGATCGTTGTCATGATGATCGAGGCTCACCCACGCGATGCGATGCCCGCGCGTGCGCAGCCACTTGGCGACCAGCATGGTTTTGCCCGCGCCAGCCAAGGCAGAAATAACCCACACTTTCAACGGCTTATCCAGCGCCGAAAATAGATGCGGACGTGGTATTAAGGTGGCGTTGATCGTCGGGACAGCGATCTTGGTCGCAAGCAAAGGCTCCATGTACAAAGTATGGCGAAACTCGGATGTTGGTGCAAGCAGATGATAGACGATGGTGATACGCTCTACGCTTACACGATCTCGTGGCTTCTCGCGAAGTTGTTTTTGGTGTGAATCGGGGTTGGTGTGAAGAGACGATGACGAAATTCTCGCGCGTCGTTACGCGGCTGGTAATGATCGCCGCCCTGAGCGTCTGGTTGGCTAGGGCACTAGGCTATGTCGGCGCGCCGATGTCTGACGGCTATCGCGAACTGGCGGCGCAGCTTCATGTGGAGGGTGATGTGGTGTGCTGGAACGCGTTGTGTCCGGGCAAGACGTTGTTTGATGAAGCCAAACGATCAAGCGCTAACTTTCCAGTGGTGTTCAGCGATAACTTTGGCTTCGAAATTCAGTATTCAACGCAGATCAATGTACAGGTTGCCAATGATGGCGGAACCGACTTGACGCCCATCAGCGTTGTTTCACTCCGATTCGCACCTGATTATCTGACGCTGGGCGAGGCTGTTCTTTGGGCAGGTGATCCTCAATCGGTGGATAGAAGCACCCGCATCCAACTGCCGTGGCAGAAGGGCATGTGTTTCCCCACAGGCGTTAGCGCCTTCTTTCGAGGGACTACGCATCGGATACAAACGACGCTGCCAATCATTGCGATGGTACTGCAAGAGCCAACGCGCGATAGTTACTGCTCTAGCGCTGAATATGTCCGCTGGCAGGGCTTTGCTAAGCGTCCGTTTGAGGATTGAGGCTACCTGCTCATGATGCTGTCTCTAGATCATGAGCAGGTAAGTTTTGTCATTTACTGAACACCGTCAGTTTCTAGCAGATTGCGCAGGACGGTAGGCATTATGCCGCCGTTGGCATAGTAGCCGATCTCGACGGGCGTATCGAGACGCACGGTCGCCGCGAAGGTGAACGTGCTGCCGTCCGGTCGCGTGACGGTCACAGTGATGTCTTGACGCGGCGTGACCGATTCAGTGATGTCATCAATGGTGATCACTTCCGCGCCCATCAGTCCAAGTGAAGCTGCATTTTGCCCCGCCTTGAATTGCAGCGGCAGTACGCCCATCCCGACGAGGTTGCTGCGATGCGTGCGCTCGAAGCTCTCCGCGATCACAGCACGCACGCCGAGCAAGGCTACGCCCTTCGCCGCCCAATCGCGCGAGCTGCCCGTGCCGTATTCCTTGCCGCCAATGACCACCAACGGCACACCGTCGCTCTTGTACTGCATCGCCGCGTCGTAGATGCTCATCCGCTGTTCGTCGGGATAATGGACTGTGACGCCGCCTTCGACGCCGGGAACCATCAGATTTTTGATGCGGATATTGGCGAAGGTGCCGCGCGTCAGCACGCGATCATTGCCGCGCCGTGTGCCATACTGGTTGAAGTCGGCCTTGCTGACGCCGTGCTCTAGCAGGTAGCGCCCCGCCGGACTATCCGCCGCGATGCTGCCCGCTGGCGAGATGTGATCGGTCGTGATCGAGTCCCCGAACAGGCCGAGGATACGCGCCCCGCGAATCGGACTGCGCGGCTGCTTCTCGCGCGTCAAGCCTTCGAAGAACGGCGGATTCTGAATGTAGGTCGAAGTATCATCCCACGCATACAACAAGCTGTCGTCGCTCTGGATGGCGTTCCATGCGGGGATGGTTTGTTCCACGCGCTCGTATAGGCGGCGGTAAGCATCCGGCGTGGCGGTGCGCGCGATGGTATCCGCGATCTCCTGATGACTAGGCCACACATCGCGCAGGAAAACGGGCTGTCCGTGTGAGTCCGTGCCTAATGGCTCATGCAGCAGATCGATGTTCATCGTCCCTGCCAGCGCGTAGGCCACCACCAGCGGCGGCGAAGCGAGGAAATTGGCCTTGACCAGCGGATTGATGCGGCCTTCAAAGTTGCGGTTGCCGCTCAAGACCGCCGAGGTGACCAGATTATTTTCCGCCACCATTTGCGCCACGTCGGTTGGCAACGGGCCGCTGTTGCCGATACAGGTCGTGCAGCCGTAACCGACCACATGGAAGCCGAGCGCGGCGAGATCGTCCAGCAAGCCAGCCGTGCGCAGATAATCCGTCACTACGCGGGAACCGGGAGCCATGCTGGTTTTGACGTAACTTGGCACATGCAGCCCACGCTCGACGGCTTTCTTCGCCAGCAGTCCCGCGCCGATCATGACCGAGGGATTGCTGGTGTTGGTGCAGCTCGTGATGGCGGCGATCACCACCGCGCCGTGCCCGACCTCGGCACGATGCCCGTTCTGGTAGGCGACGGTCTTGTTGAGATCGGCGGCGGGGACGGCGAACCCGCGCTTATCCAGCGGCGCGGACAGCGAATCGCGGAAGGTCTGCTTGAGGTCTACCAGCGCGACGCGATCCTGCGGGCGCTTGGGGCCAGCTACGCTCGGCTCGATAGTGCTTAGATCGAGCGTCAGCACATCGGTGAAGACGGGATCAGGCGCGTCGTCGGTGCGGAACAAGCCTTGCAGCTTGGTGTAGCGCTCCACCAACGTCACTTCCTCGTCGGTGCGCCCGGTGCGGCGGAGATAATTCAGCGTTTCGGCATCGACAGGGAAAAAGCCCATCGTCGCGCCGTATTCGGGCGACATGTTGGCAATGGTGGCGCGGTCAGTCAGCGCGATATGGCTGAGGCCGGGGCCGAAGAATTCCACGATCTTTTCGACCACGCCGCGCTTGCGCAGCATCTGCGTGACCGTCAGCGCGAGATCGGTCGCCGTCGCGCCTTCGGGCAGCTTGCCGATCAGCTTGACGCCGATCACTTCCGGCGTGAGGATGGTGACGGGCTGACCAAGAATGACGGCTTCCGCTTCGATCCCGCCGACGCCCCAGCCGACGATGCCCAGACTGTTGATCATGGTCGTATGCGAGTCCGCGCCGACAAGCGTATCAGGGAAGGCCACTACCGAGTCGTCTTCGGGGCGGGTGAAGACGCCCTTCGCCAGATATTCAAGGTTGACCTGATGCACGATCCCGATCCCCGGTGGAATGACGCGGAAATTCTCGAACGCCTTTTGCCCCCAGTGCATGAAGGCGAAGCGCTCACGGTTGCGTTCCATCTCCGTCGCCGCGTTGAGGCGCAGCGCGTCGGGCGTGCCGAAGTAATCGACCTGCACGGAGTGATCGAGGACGAGATCGACGGGCACTTGCGGCTGAATCTTGTTCAGGTCGCCGCCGAGGCTTTGCATGGCGTCACGCATGGCGGCGAGATCGACCAGACACGGCACGCCCGTGAAGTCTTGCAGCAGCACGCGGGCAGGCTTGAAGGGAATTTCATAGGGCGCGGGCTTGGCGGCGTTCCATCCCGCCAGCCGGATCACGTCCTCATCGGTGATCGCGAAACCGTCCGCTTGACGCAGCACGGCTTCTAGCAGCACACGGATGCTGAATGGCAGTCGTGCAAGAGTAGTGAGGCCAAGCTCTTCTAAACGGCTGAGGCGGTAATAATTGGCGCTGCCGCTGCCCGTATCGAAGGTGTCACGCGCGCCGAAACTGTCTCTCGTAGCTTGCTTACTCATTGAAGTGCTCCATATCATCAAGCGGAAGCGGAGTCGAGGTTTGCCGCGAATAAAATCCGGTTGAAGCCGAAGAAAGCTGGACTGGTGGGCCACTTGGTGCGCAGGCGCTCCGTGTAACGCGCCAAGAATGCCTCGTGCAGATCGGCAGGCAGCCGTTCCAGATATGGCACGAGCGCCGTGCCACGCGTCCAGTCGCGCACCGCTTCGGCGTTTTCCAGCACATGCGGATACACCTTCTCGAAAACGGTCAGGTTGCGCCCGCCATGCTGATACAGCAGTTCGGCATACTCCCCGACAGTCAGGACGGGTGATTGGCGCGTCCAGCCATTGAGCGCGGCCTGAAACGGCGCTTCGGAGGCCGTCGCGAGGATCGTCATGTGTGCGGGTGCCTTGTGGTTGGACGGCAATTGCACCACCAACTGACCGCCGGGGCGCACGAGGCTCAACAGGCGCGGGATCAGCGCGGGATGATCTTCCACCCACTGAATGGCGGCGTTGGAAAATACTACGTCCCACTGCCCCGTGACCTCCTCAAGCTGCGCACGCTCGAAGCGCAAGCCAGCACGCACCTGCGCGGCGGTCTTCGCCAGCATGTGCGGCGAACTGTCAATGCCGAGGACATCGCTGTGTGGCAGTGCATCCGCGAGACGGCGGGTGAGTTCGCCCGTACCGCAGCCGAGATCGATGACGGTCAAGCCGTCGCGGCGCTCGATGAGCTGCATCAGGTCGTCAAAGGGGGCGGAGCGTTCCTTCTCAAATTGGTGATACGTATCTGGATTCCAAGGCATGGCGGCTCGCTTTCAGGTTGCTGAATAAGGCATAACACCATCTTAGGATAAAGTGATTTATAATTCAAACTGATGATTTCAATCAGATTTATAGAAAGCATCTATAGATGAGTCTTGATCTGCATAAATTGGAGATTTTCGCGGCGGTGGCGCGCCTGATGAGCTTCACGCGGGCGGCGGATCAACTGCACATGACGCAGCCGACGGTTTCGCAGCAGCTTGCCATGCTGGAGGCGCAGATCGGCACGGCGTTGATCGAGCGGGATACGCGGCGGCTGCGCTTGACGGCGGCGGGTGAAGCGCTGTTACCCTATGCGGAACGCCTGCTGACCGTCTCTAACGAGGCCATCGAGGCTGCCCGCGCCGCCGCCGGACTGGCTGACCGCACGCTGCGACTCGGCGTCGGACACACGATGGCGATCTACCTGCTGCCCAAACTGCTGAGTCAGTATCAGACGTTGCATTCGGGACACCACGTGCGGATCAGCGTGGGGAATACGGCGGAACTGCTGCTGGCGGTGGCGATGGAAACCGCCGACCTTGTGCTGGTCGGGTCGCCCGCCGCGCATCCTGACGTGATCGTGACGCCGTTCATGCATGACCGTCTGGTGGTGATTGTCGCGCCGTCGGATGCGTGGGCTGACCGCGCCGAGATCGCCTTGGACGAGCTGCGCGAACGCATCCTGCTCACGCGTGAACCCGGATCGGCGCTGCACGCGACGGTGGAACGGCTGCTCGGCGCTACGATCCTCGCCAGCGAGTCGGTGATCCAACTAGGCGAGACGGAGGCGATCAAGCGCAGTGTGGAGGCTGGCCTCGGCGTGGCGCTGATTCAGGGCATCGCCGTCGAGCGCGAGGTGGCGGCGGGCAACTTGCGGGCGCTCAGGCTGATCGGCGGCGATGACAGCCGCACGTATGCCTATGCACAGCGGCGGGGACACACATTGTCTTCAGCGACGGAAGCCTTCATCGCGCTGCTGAACAGTCTATCGAATCACCAGATTCATCATATTAATTAGGATGTCTGAAATCGATATACATCAATACACGCGAATATATTGTGTATTCAATACATTGTAATAATGATAATATATACTTTATCAGATTCATTAGTGTATTGAATATTGCGATCTATTGCCCCTGCAATTTTCATGCTTGGGCGCGAAAATCAAAAATAGGAGCTGAGTTTATGACTACAAGAGGCCTTTTTATAGGGATTGATGAATATAAGGATACGTTACACATACATTCTCTTCAATATGCTGTGCGAGATGCGGCTAGTATGAATGATACTTTTAAAGCAATGGGCGCAGAGACAAAATTACTTACTAATTCACAAGCGACAGCGCTTGAAATTCGGCGAGAAATCACAAAACTGGCGCATAGGGTTCAGTCTGATGATACCGCAATCATATACTTTGCCGGACATGGAGCTAGAGATAGACTTTTGTCTCGTAATTCTGACCGCCCCTTAGTGCCATTTTTAATCCCGCACGATGCATTTCAGAGTGAGCTAATTGCGACCGCTATTCCGATTAGAGAGATGATCCATTTTTTGGAGATGATTCCTGCTCGCGCCACTATTTTCATTTTTGATTCGTGTTATAGTGGCGCATCCGCCAACTCTAGGACATTTGAACTTCCGGGCATTCGTGATGGGGAGGCAAGTGAATCAGTGTTTCGAGAAATATCAGGAGAAGGGACAGTTATTTTGGCGGCATCACGGGATAATGAACCCTCTTTTGAGGATCACCGAAGCGGTCATGGAATCTTTACAGCTTGCCTTCTTGATGCTTTATCTGGAGGTGCGAAGATAAATGATGATGGCAGGATCAATCTAGATTCGATCTTTTCATACTTGCAGACAGAAGTGCCTAAGAGAACCCAAGATCTATATAATTCCATACAAATACCGATGAAACATGGTACGATTTTGAGAGATATTGCCTTTCCCTCCATGCCAAAGTCCTCTGGACGTACTCTTGAGAGTTTTCCTTTTGGATTTTTACCAATCAGTATTGTTGTTGGCGATCGAAGAGAAGCGAAGCCCAAAACAGCCGGAGACATTCTGGCATTACCGGGTTCCTCCGCAGACTTGAGATGGATTCTTAGCCTTGGACTGCCGAAAAATACGGAAATAATCTCAGACAAAATTTTCCGTCAAGGGAATGAGACCTATTTAAGGGAACATTTCGGGCAACGGAACCTTCTAATAATAGGCTCTCCAGCGGTAAACCACTTAGCACAGATTGTAAATGAAACAGCATTCTTTCCATTTGCTGATGCTTTAAAGGTACACGAACAGACAAAATCAATTAGAGATGATATTGATAAGCGATCTCATAGTCGAAGCGAGTTAGCCGAATTCATTAGTGATGCGAATAATTTGGATAGGATTAATTTCTATATGAATGAGTATCAACTTGGCGGATTCATCGATCCAACGTTCAAATTTCTCAAACGTGGAGCAAAAATTCCAAATGATCGTGATTATGGCACAATAACACTTTGCCGGAATCCTTATTCATTGTCAGGTGAATATGTCAGCATTTTGGTCGGTGGTGTTCATCTCCCCGGAACAATGCATGCATTACCACTCCTAGCGCACGCTCGAGAAGAATTTAAGGATAAACCGTTGGGTGGAGTATTCCACGTAGAACTTGCAGAAAGTTTGTGGGAAGACAGAGTTGCTGAAGGCAAACCTTTTTGGAGTACCGAGGCTTACACGGTAAATCAAATGCGTGCAGCGCTTACGGAACTCAAGGACAAACCAAGCACACTTGATTTTCCGCAGCGCATTGCTGTAGTTTGCCTTTCTCTGCTGGATCAACTCCAAGAGAAATCTACTTAAATGCAATATATAAGCATTTCAATTTTTTCATAAGCACACATGTGCCTACTTTGAAAACTATGGGGTTTTTACTCCGTCCATGCTTTTACCATCATGTGATTTCACACTGCGATTGAATACGACTGATATGTAACCATTCCCAACAGTGTCATACTTTGGATGGAATTTCTCATTAGCGCCGTCAACCCCTGTTATAGTATAGACAAGTAAAAATGTCGTATAAGAAGACACTTCCCAACCAGAGGACACTGAATGACGATCCGAATACTCATCGTTGATGATCACGCTGTCGTGCGGCAAGGCTTGCGGATGTTTTTGAGTCTCGACAAAGAACTCGAAATCGTGGGCGAGGCCGTCGATGGCAAACAAGGCATCGAGATGGCGCGCCGCGTGACGCCGGACGTGATCTTGATGGACTTGCTGATGCCGATCATGGATGGCATCACGGCGATTGGCCTCCTCCGGCACGAAATGCCCGATACGGAAATCATCGCGCTGACCAGCGTGCTCGAAGATAACGCGGTGGTCGGGGCGATCCGCGCGGGGGCGATTGGCTATCTGCTCAAGGATACCGACGCTGGCGAATTGATCCGCGCGATCAAGGCGGCGGCGGCGGGGCAGGTGCAGCTTTCGCCCAAGGCGGCGGCGAAATTAGTGCGCGAAGTCCGCACGCCGGAAAGCCCGGAGTCGCTGACCGAGCGCGAGACGGACGTGCTGCGGCTGCTCGCCAAGGGGCTATCTAACAAGGAGATCGCACTGGCACTGACGCTCGGTGAAACGACCATCAAATCGCACGTCAGCAATGTGCTCAGTAAGCTAGGCGTAAACAGCCGCACCCAAGCGGCGTTATATGCGTCCCGAATCGGTTTGGTGGATAATCTTGGCGACAACAAACAATCATCGTAATCCTCATCAAGACAGGATAACACAGGTAGTCGCCATGAGTGCCATGCCCACCGAGGAAATTGACTTTCTGTACGTTGCTTCGCACAAGCTCAGTAACGCCACGACGCCTGCCGAACAACTTGATGCGGTCAGCGATTACGCGCGGACGACGGGCGCGATGGCTGGTCAGCTCTTTTACATGTCCGCCAGCGAGGACACCGCCGACCTTGACGCCAACCCGTGGATCGAATTCGCGGCGGAATGGACATCGGACGAACAGCCCTTGCTTGGCGTCGGCAAGCGCGTGCAAACGCCGATGACGAACTTCGCGCAGACCGCCATGACGCAGCCCGTGCGCCCGATTCTGGTCAGCGATGTGAGCACGGACAGCCGCGTAGACGCCGATACCCAAACTAATTTTGCCCAGTTGGGGATTCAATCGTTGGTGCAGTTGCCCTTGAACAGCAAGGGGCGCTGGGTCGGCGCGATTGCCTTCATGTGGGATCGTCCCAAGCAGTTCACGCGCCGCGACGAGCGCATTTATCAGGCGTTGTTGCAGCAAGTCACGCCCGTGATCGATTCCGTGCGGCTGCTGGCGCAAATTCATGATCGCTATATTGCCGAGCAAGAAGCCCGCCGCGAACTCGAAATCCTGTACGCCGCCAGCGAAGCGCTGAACGCCGCCAACTCGCTGGAAGAAACGCTGATGGCGATCTTCTCGCTGCCGATCCAGCATCCCGCCAGCCTCGCCATTTTCGAAAATTTCGACCAGAGCAAGGCCAGCAGCATCGATCTCTATCAGCTTTCCAAGCGGTCGAGCGCGGTGCGTTGGGAGCGCGTCAAGCTGGTTGATCTGCCGATTGCGCAGATTCCGCCGGATACGCACTTGCTCGACATCGAGAATGTGCTGACTGACCCGCGTCTCGATCCGCTCTCGCAAGCCTTTTATATCCAGCGGCGCGCCTTCTCCACGCTGATCGTTGTGCTGAAGCAGGGCGAACGCTGCCTCGGCGGGCTGACCTTCTTCGCTGGCTCACCCAACGCCTTCACCGAGCAAGATCGGCGCATGGCGGTAGGGATCGGTAAGCTGGTGGTGACCGCTGTCGAACGCCGCCGGTTGTACATCGAAGCCGAAAGCGCGCGCCAACGTGCCGAACTGCTGTCACAGGTGAATGCATCGCTGTCGAAGGCCACCGATGAGGCCAGCATCCTCTCCGCCGTCGCGCAGTATACGCAGCCCATCGGCGTGAATACCATGATGCTGTTGTACGCCGACGTGGACGAATCGACGCTGGTGGCGCGCTCGATTCCGGCGGGCATCTGGCGCGAAGGTCGGGCGCTCTCCGTGACGGACTGGTTCCCGCCGAGCGATGACCGCCCGATGTTCGAATCCGATTGGTGGGTCGAAGGCTTCGACAGGATCGTTTACATCGAAAATACCGCCGACGATCCGCGCGTGACGGAAGAACAGCAGCACTTGTTCCGCAAAGCCTATGACGCGCAGGCGTGTGCCGCGATTTTGCTGCGCACGGCGGGGCGCACGCTGGCCTTGCTATCAATCTTCTGGGTCGAGCCGCACCAGTTCAGCGCCGAAGAAAAAGACATGTTCAGCCAGATCATGCAGACGCTGGCTTCGGTGATCACGTCGCGGCGGGCTTATCTGGCGGAGAAGGAACGCGCCCGGCAGTTGCAGGCCGTCGCTAACGTCAGCGCCGTCGCGACGGGCATCCTGAACGAGCAAGAACTGCTGCGCACGATCTCCGATCTGACCAGTCACAGTTTTGATGACCTGCATTTCATGATTTACCTGCTCGACCCGACCGGACGTTATCTCGTCCAGCGCACTGGCGTGGCGGCGGAAAATGAAGTCGTGACGGTGGACAACTGGCGCTTGGTCATCGACATGGAAAGTCAGACTTCGCTGGCGACGCAAGCCGCCAACACCCGCCAGATCGTGATCGAGCCGGATATTAAGCTGACGGATCGGCCTTTCACGCTGATGATCCCCGATGCGCGTTCGGAGATGGCAGTGCCGCTCATCGCCGCCAACACCGTGTTTGGCGTCCTGAGCATCCAATCCAGCGAGATCAACCGCTTCACCGACTCCGACAAGCTGGTGATGACCACGCTGGCAGACCTGATCGCCGTCGCCATTCAGAACGCGCGGCTGTACCAGCAAGCGCAGGAGATCGCCACCTATCAGGAGCGCAATCGGCTGGCGCGCGAACTGCACGACTCGGTTTCGCAAGCGCTGTACGGCGTCTCGCTCGGCGCACAGACGGCGCGTATCCTGCTGGATATCGATCCGACGCGGCTGCGCGAACCGCTGGATTATGTGCTGTCGCTGGCGGAAGCCGGTCTGACCGAAATGCGCGCGCTGATCTTCGATCTGCGACCTGAGTCCGTCGAGCAAGAAGGCTTGATCGCGGCTTTGCAGAAGCAAACGGCCTCGTTGCGGGCGCGGCACGGCATCGATCTGGAAACGGAATTCTGTCCGGAGCCGTCGATCCCGCTCAAGACTAAAGAAGCGCTGTACTGGATGGTGCGCGAGGCATTACATAACATCATGAAGCACGCACAGGCCAGCCGCGTCACCGTGCAGGTGGAAAAGGTGCAGCAAAATTTGTTCGTCAAGGTGACGGATAACGGCGTCGGTTTCGATACCACACGCGAATTCCCCGGTCATCTGGGGCTGCGCTCGATGCGGGAACGCGCCAGCAAATTAGGCGGTCATCTGGAGATCGCCAGCCAGCCGAACGAAGGCACGACGATTCAGATTTCAGTGCCGCTGCGCATGACGCTGGTGTGATGACGATCCCAGCCAACACTAGAATGCGGATTAATCTCGCTGCGCTTGCCAGACCGCAGCCGTCCGATGCAGTGCCGGACGGCCTGAGCAGTGCCAACTGCCAATTGACCACGCGAACGCCCACTGGCTATGCTTGATGCCATCAAAACGTCGCGCTTGGCTGCTGCTGCCGTGCCTGTATCACGGCGCAACCTGAACACCTTCGCCCAAAATTGACTTTTTTCACACTAATCTTAAATTGATGTTAACACACACTTAACCGCTCATACACCGAGTATCTCGATACTCAAGCGTGATGCGAAGAAGCTGGAGAAGAACCTAGAAAGGTATTCCACGTGTCGTGGTCGCTGCTTGCCGTTGTCTGTTTACTATGCGTCGGTAGTGCGGTTTTCGGCGCGTATGTGGCGTTGTATGCGCGGACTCAGCTACCCCGCGCAGCGCGGCGGCACGCACCTGAGCAGCCGATGCCGAGCGTGGCGCAGCAGCCTGTCTCTCTCTCCACCCTCGCCCTGAATATCATCGGCAACTCCCGTCAGCTCGATCTCTTCACCGCCGCCGCTGATTGGCTGATCGAGGCGCTGAGGGTGCGGGCGGTCATCATTTATCCTCTAAACGCCGCCACCAATTATCTGAGTTCGCCTGTCGCCGTCGGTGTCCAGCCGACGATCATGCCGGAGCGCATCCGGTTAGGCTCCACTATTTTCGGGGATGTCGCCCGCACGGGAATGCCGCAGTTCGTAGAAAATCTGCATCTCGATCCGCGCTTTCCGGTGAGCATCGCGGGGATGCGCTCGGCCTATGTCGTGCCCTTAGTCCATTCTGACGTGGAGGCGCGCAGTTTGCTTGGTGCGCTGGCAGTGTTCAGCGAACGCGATCACGGGCTGGCAGAGCCGATCCGCCGCATGGTCGATCAGGCCGCCACGTTGATCGCCGCCACCTATTCGCTCACCCATCGCATGGGCGAAGCCACCGAGATCATCGAGCGCTTCGAGCGCTTCCAACGGATGGCGAACCGCCTCAGCAACCATCTTGAATTCGGCACCTTGCTGAAGGAAATCGTAGACGCCGCCGTCGAAATGCTGGATGTTGATGTCGGCATCTTGCTGAACGTGGATGTTGAGGAGCGCGTGTTGTATCCCGTCGCGTGGTCGGGATTGGAAGCTGACGCCGTGCAGTTGATCCGCGTCCGGCTGAAGGAAGATATTCAGGGCTTGGTGGCGTGGGCACGGCAGCCAGCGCGTTCGCCCAACATCGTGACCGATCAGCGCTCAACGCTCGCCAGTTATGCCGCCCTCGCTGGCATGATGTCTGAACTGGTCGCACCGATCCTGTATCAGGAGCAACTAGTGGGCATCCTCACCGTGCAAACTAAGCTCAACCGGCACTTCACCGACGAGGAGATGAACTTGCTGATGGCGTTGGCCTCGCACGCGGCGATTGCCATGCGCAATGCCCGCCTGTTTGACGATTTGCAAACCAAGCAGCGCCAACTGGAAAAAGCTGTCGCTGATCTGGTCATCACGCAGGGGCAAGCCGAAAATGCGTGGCTGGCGGCGATGGAAGCCAACAAGCTGAAAACCGAGTTCATCAATAACATGAGCCATGAACTGCGCACGCCGCTCAACGCCGTGATCAACTTCACGCGCATCGTCACCGAAGGGCACGCGGGCGCGGTCACCGACCAGCAGAAGCAATTCCTCGGCTATGTGCATGACAGCGGGCAGTATCTGCTCGGCCTGATCAATGACATCCTCGATCTCGCCAAGATCGAAGCGGGCAAAATGGAACTTCGCCGCGAGATGACCCCGTTAGAGCCGATTCTGCGCGGCGTGATGTCCACTGCCATCGGCCTGACGCGCGAGAAAAACTTGAAACTTCATCTGACGCTCGATCCCGACCTGCCGCCGCTGCACATCGACGGGCAGCGCATCCGTCAGGTGCTGCTCAACTTGCTGAGTAACGCCGCCAAGTTCACCGCGCAAGGCAGCATCACCGTCAGTGCGACACGCCGCGCTCAAGACATCGCGATCACTGTCCAAGACACAGGCATCGGCATCAAGCCGGACGATCTGGACAAAATATTCGAGGAATTCCGGCAAGTCGATGGCTCGTTAGCCCGCACGGAGACAGGTACGGGCTTGGGAATGCCCATCAGTCGTCGGTTTGTGGAACTACACGGCGGGAGAATGTGGGTAGACAGTACGTACGGCGAAGGGACAACCGTCCATTTTACGCTGCCACTACGCCAACCAATCAGCGAGCCAGTGAGCGTTGAATAATGCATGACCACCATGACACCAGAAGACAACCCTATCCGCAATCCCATCGTGCTCATCGTGGAAGATGATCAGCGCAACGCCGATTTGCTGCGCGTCATGCTCAGGTTGGCGGGCATCCAGCAAGTCATTTTATGTAGGACGGGCAAAGACATCGCTCCGGCGGTCTTGCCTTACCCCAGTGTGGATTTAGTGTTGCTCGACCTTGCGCTGCCGGAAGAAGATGGCTTTCAAATCCTCCGACGGCTGCGGCAGTGGTCATTGTTTAAGGACAGCACCATCGTGGCGACGACGGCGCTAGTCATGCCGCAAGACGTGGCGCGTGCCGAAGAAGCTGGCTTCGATGGCTTTTTGGGGAAACCGTTTCATTTTGACCGTTTCACCGGACAAATCCGGCGCTTGCTGGCTGGTGAACGGGTCTGGGAACCGAGGTGGTGACATGACCGACTACGAAAACCGCATGTTGATACTCGATGATAATGACCACAACCGCACCCTGATCAAGTTCGCCATGCAGATGGCGGCGCTGCGCTTTGACGACGCGGCGACGGGCGCGGAAGCACTGCGCTTATTCCAGCAAAACAAAGGCTGCTACAGCTTTGCCATCCTCGACATCATGCTGCCGGACATGAGCGGACTGGAAGTCGCCCGCGCGATCCGGCAGGTTGACGCCGGGATCGCCTTGATCATGTGCAGCACCAACGATGAATCGTACTCGATTGAACAGGCGGTACGCTACGACTGCGATCTCTACATTGTGAAGCCGTTCCAATTCGACAAGTTGGTGAGCATCGCCCGCTTGATGAACCGCATCAATTTGCGCACAGCTTCCCAGATGATGATCATCGACAATATGGGGCGCACACGTTGGGAGCTTCGGCAACCTCGCAACGTGATCCGCCATTTTCCGGTAGACCGCGCCATCGGGACGGGTCTCTCCAAATAAAATCGTCCAGCCGCGCGCATCTCAGGCGTCGCTGCATCTGGACGCATAACCTCTGTACATTGGGGCTGCGCAAAGCGCAACCCTCGATGTATGCATGGGAGTGAGCTAAGTCTCACTCCCTCAACGGCAGGTATATTGTCGAAATGCATGGCGTGACATCCATCAGCGGCAGGCGATTATTTCCCCGCATCCTCGATGATCCGCCAGCCTTTGACCGTCGCCAGCGCACGCAACCCCGAATCAGGATTCACGGCTACCGCTGAATTGCCCATAATCAACATCGGAATGTCATTCTGCGTATCGCCGTAGGCCAGTTCCAGCACGTCGCCGTTCAGCGCATCACGCAGTCGGTCAGCTTTGGCGTTGCCCACGTTCAGCGCACCGCTCAACCGCCCGCTCAACTTGCCATCCACAACTTCCAGCGGCGTCCCGATGGCCTCGGCATTGATCCGGCGGGCGAATTCCTCAAGGATCGGCTGATACGCGCCCGAAATCACGATCACGCGCTTGCCCTCTTGTTGATGCCGAGCCAATTCCGCGATCACGGCCTGTCGGCGTTTGGGCCACAACTCGTTATCCACCACCCATTTTGCCAGATCACGCACCTGATCCATCGTAAAGCCCGCCGTCACGCTTGGCAACTGCTCCATGAAGGCGCTGCGCAGTTTGAGGGCGTCCCCGATGCCCACCCGTGTGAGCAGTCGGCGGGAAAGTTTCGGCAGCATGAACAACCACAAGCGTAATCCACGTCCGTGCTCACTGACATATTGGGCAACCCCGCGCCACATCTCGCCAGCCGTCAGAGTTCCATCAAAATCCGATGCGACAATCATTGTTAACTACACTCCTTGTGAAGATTACTTGTCAGTCGGACGGTGTACCTGATACCAATCACATACATCCGTCAGCGGGCACTGCTCACAACGGGGCGCTCCCCAGATGCAAACGCGCTGCCCATGCCGCAGCATATTGATATGAAAGTTAAATAAAAACGGCGGGTCGTGCGGCAACATATCAAATAAAACCCCGTGCGCTGCCGTCGGGTTCACTTTCGCGCCGATCAAGCCCAAGCGCTGGCTGACCCGATGAACGTGCGTATCAACGGGCATGATCGGTTTGCTGAAGCAAAATAACAGCACCAGCGACGCCGTCTTGATCCCGACACCCGACATGGCGGTCAGCCACGCTAACCCTTCCTCGACGGGCAGATCGCGCAGAAAATCAATCGAGTATTCACCGCGTTCCTTGTGCAGGCGGTTCAACACGCCCTGAATATAGGGCGCTTTCACATCGGGGAAGTTCGACGGTTTCAGCGCTTCAATCAGCGCGTCCAGCGGCGCGGTGCGGACGCCTTCCCACGACCCGAAGCGTTCCCACATCCGCTGGTAGGCGATGTCTTCATTGCTCTGCGTGGTGCGGTGAGAGAGGATCGTTGAGATCAACTCGTGCATCGGTTCACGACGTGGCACCAACGGATGATCGCCATAAGTCGCCAGCAACCGCTCATAGACGATCAGCGCTTTCGCCATCAACTGTTCATGCGTTGCTGTTCGGGTTGCCACGGTCTACCGCCTTTCTCGCCAAATCAAACACGCTTTCTCCCTGCCCAACGGACGCTATTCATCATGCCAGAAACCATCTACAATGGTTCTAAACAAATAGATTTGCCGATAATTGAAACGTGACTTTAACACACTGACGTGATGTAAGGGGAATATACCGCGTGAACGAACAAGCACTATTCGACGCCATCAAACAGGGCGATCAAGCCACCGTGCAGAGTCTGGTTGAGCAAGATCGCGGCGTCATGAACGCCAAAGATGAAGCGGGACTTTCGCCCGTCCTGCTCGCGCTTTACTTCGGCAAAACCGCCATCGCGAACTTGATGATCGATGCGGGCGCGTCGCTCTCGCTCTACGAAGCCACCGCCGCCGGACGGCTCGCGAAGGTCGAGGCGATCATCGATGCGCAGCCGGAACGCCTCAACGAATATTCGCTGGATGGCTTTCAGGCGCTCGGTCTGGCCTGTTTCTTCGGGCATCTGGACGTCGTGACCTATCTGCTTTCCAAAGGTGCCATCGTCAATTCCGCCTCGCAAAACGCCATGCGCGTGATGCCGCTGCATTCTGCCGTCGCGGGGGATCATCTCGCCATCGCCCAAGCGCTGATCGAGCACGGTGCGAACGTCAACGCCATCCAAGCTGACGACTTCACGCCCCTGCACGGCGCGGCGCAAAACGGCAACCTCGACATGATCAACCTGCTGCTCAAGCATGGCGCGGATGTCCATGCCAAGCAGCACGACGGTAAACAAGCAGTTGATTTCGCCGCCGAAGCAGGCCACCAAGCCGCCGTCGATCTGCTCCGTCAACGCACGTGATCGTTGATGATGGCAGGGGGAGAGGTGACGTCTGACCAGCCTTTGATCAACTCCACATTTTGTGGAGATGTCCCCCACAGCTTGCGCGGTTCGTCTCCCTAGGAAATTCAGATTGGTAGCCTGAAATCGGCCTACACTAGTGAACAGGATTATTGTCCACAGGAGCAATAGCATGAAACGCTTGATCTTGATTTTACTGGTGGCACTGGCACTGACGGCTAACCTCAGCGCGGTGGTTGCCCAAGGGAACGATACGATTACTTTGGAGCCGTTCACCGATGGACGGTACGGCCTAAGCGGGGTCACTCCGAAAGGCTGGAAAACCGCCAGCCCCGGTGTTGTGCAGCGCGGACGTGATGCGACGGATGTAACCCTGCTGGCACAGCAAGCCGCACCGCTCCAGATGGAAGGGCTGTTGAACGCCGTTTACCCACAATTCGGATTAAAAGAAGCCCCTAAGAGCACAGGGACGCATCAGGGTAAGGCGCTGGAATGGACGCTGTATCGATTTGAGGGGACGTTCCAAAACGCGCCCGTCAGCTTCATGATGGGCTTGGCGTCGAAAGACGGCAAAACCTATATCGTCTTGCTGCAAACGACAGCGGATGAGATTGACGCGCTGACCGAGTCGGTATTCACGCCGGTGATCGACGCTCTCGCGCCGGTGGTAGAGAAGCCGACCGAGGTAGCTCCGTACCGTGAAGAGGAAGTCACGTTTAGCAATGGCGATGTGACGCTGGCGGGCACGTTGAGCCTGCCGCCTAGCGACGGCCCCCATCCGGCGGTGGTGCTGGTGACGGGCAGCGGCCCGCAAGACCGCAATGAGGACATCGGGTTCCAGCTCAAGCCGTTCAAGGTGATCGCGGATTATCTGACGCGACAGGGCATCGCCGTGCTGCGTTACGATGATCGCGGCGTGGGCAAATCGACGGGCGATTTTGCAGCCGCGACGAGCATGGATCTGGCCTCGGACGCCGCCGCCGCCCTCGCGTACTTGCAGACACGCAAAGACATCACGCCGACTGAGATCGGGATGTTGGGGCACAGCGAAGGCGGAATGATCGCCGCGATCCTCGGTTCGCAACAGCAGAAGTTCGCGTTCTATGTGTCGCTGGCTGGTACGGCGGTGGATGGCGCGGCGATCTTGCTGAAGCAAAATGAGCTGATCATGCGTGCCAACGGTGGCACCGACGAGCAGATCAAGACGCAGATTGACTACCTGACCAAAGCCTTCGACCTGATGAAAAAAGGCGACGAAAAAGCGCTTGAAACGCTGACCTATGAGGCGATCAAGGAACAGGTAGCCGCGCTGCCAGAAGCACAACGCAGCCAGATCGGGGATGTCGAGAAGTACGCCAAGGAACAGGCGGCAGCTCAGGCGAAGGCTCTGATGACACCGTGGTATCGGTACTTCATCAGCTACGATGTCGGCGCGGCGTGGGAAAAGACGACCACCCCCGTGCTGGCGATCTTCGGCGGGAAGGACTTGCAAGTATCCGCTGACCAGAACGCGCCCGCTTTCGAAGCCGAGATGAAGAAGGCCGGGAATAAGGATTACAAAGTGGTGATCTTCCCGAAGGCCAACCACTTGATGCAGGAAGCGACTACGGGCAGTCCTAACGAGTACGCGACGCTCAAGCAAGAGTTCTTGCCGGACGTGATGCCGACCATCGCGGACTGGATCAAGGCGCGAGTGACGATCGCGAAGTAGGCGCGGTGGATGTAGTTTCGCATAGATTACCTGATGTCAGTGGTTCGCCGCCCGACGTTCAAACGTCAGGCTTAGAGAACGAAGTCCCTAGCGGGACTCGTGCGAGAGCATAAGCCGTCTGGGCGAAAGCGTGTTGGGCAGCGGATCGTCAGGTTCATCTAATAAGTTCCGGCGCTCGGTTTATCCATCGAGGAGACAAGGTGGGTAAGGCGAGCGTCGGCGTTTGTGGCGGTAAGAAGGCATGGTTTTTGAGGGCGATGGTAGAATGTGATGGGGGTGATGTCACCCCAAATGCCCAATGACGGTTGAGAGCATAAGACGCCGAGATGAGCACCCTCGATGAGTTGTTCGCGTATATTTTCGAAGGCATGAGTCCCGCGTTCCGACCGGAATTTGAAGGGTGGGTACGGGAGTCGCGGCGATTCAGGGCGTTCGCCATCAGTTATCGCAGCAAGATCCGCGCGAAGCTGAAAAATGTGCGGGATGAAGCCGGAATGAGTGATGTGCGCGCAGAACTCGAAACCGCCATGCTGCTGCTCCGTGAAGAACGATTCACGCTCGAATACGAAAAGTACACGGCGGCTAGACAACGGGGGCCGGATTATACGGTCACGTTCAAAACGCACACGCCGTTCAATGTTGAAGTGCGGCGGATTCGCACGATTGAGGTGGATGAGAAGGACAGCAATGCGACGCTGGTGAAGCTGATGGCGGTGCTGTGCGATAAGGTGGGGCAGATGCCGCCGAGCATCATCAATCTGCTGTGGTTGACCGCCGAACGCGAGATTTCTGAGGAGGATTTGACGCGCACGGTGTTGACACTGCGCCAACTGGCAGAGCGCAAAGTTGAAGAATTCTTCACGCGGCGCGGGTTTGAGAGCGCTGCTGACTTCCTCAAGCAGTACCGCCAATTGAGCGGGATCGTGCTGCGTGAGGCGACGGGGACGGTGGTATGGCTGAACGCGCTTGCCCGCCACGCCGCGCCGCCGGAGATCATTAACGCGATCCGGCGGCTAGAGCGTGCGTGAGTCAGAGACTCAAATCATGTAGTCGGGCTGGCTTTCGGCAATACGCTGCCACGCGCTGGCGAGAATGCGATCCGCTTCTTCCACGATGTCATTTACTTCGGCAGCGGAGGGTTTATGATCGTGGATGAGCTTGGCGGGGATGCCCGCGACCACGCGCCCCGCCGGAACATCTCTGGTGACGACCGCATTCGCGCCGACGACGGCATGTTTGCCAACCGTGATGGGGCCGAGCAGTTTCGCGCCACAGCCGATCACGACACCATCTTCGAGCGTGGGATGGCGTTTTACTTTGGCGAGGCTAACGCCGCCTAAGGTCACGCCATGATAGAGCGTGACATCCGCCCCGATCTCGGCGGTTTCCCCGATGACCACGCCCATGCCATGATCGATGAACAGACGCGGGCCGATCTTGGCGGCGGGATGAATCTCGACGCCCGTTAGCCAGCGCGCGAACTGTGCCACTGCCCACGCCAGAAAGCGAAAGTTCGCGTTCCACAGGCGATAGGCAAAACGGTGAGCAAGGACGGCATGAAAACCGGGATAAAACAACGCTACTTGCAGCGGATGGAAGGCCGCCGGATCGCGCTGCATGACCGTTTGCAGTTCCTCACGGATGGTTGCGAACAAGGGTTATTCCTCCAAGTGGGCGTAGAGCGCCGTCGATAGATAGCGTTCGCCAAAGGACGGGATGATCACGACGATGAGGCGATCTTTGTTTTCGGGACGCGCGGCTACTTGCAGCGCTGCCCATGTCGCCGCGCCTGACGATATGCCGACGAGCAGCCCTTCTTGCGTGGCAAGTTTGCGGGCCGTATCGAAGGCGTCTTCGTTGGTGACAGGGATGATCTCGTCGTAAATCTGCGTGTTGAGCACACCGGGGACGAAGCCCGCGCCGATGCCTTGAAGGAGATGTGCGCCCTTGGGCTTGCCGGACAGCACGGCGGAATCGGCGGGTTCGACGGCGATGGCTTTGAACGACGGTTTACGCGCCTTGAGGACTTCGCTGACGCCCGTGATGGTGCCGCCCGTGCCGATGCCCGCGACGAGATAATCGACCTGTCCGCCCGTATCACGCCAGATTTCTTCCGCCGTGGTCTTGCGATGAATTTCGGGATTGGCGGGGTTTTCGAACTGCTGCGGAATCCAGACGTTGGGGTCTTCGGCGGCAAGCTGGTTGGCTTTGGCAATCGCGCCCGCCATGCCATCTTTGCCGGGGGTCAGGATCAGTTCCGCGCCATAGGCACGCAGCAGTTTGCGGCGCTCCTTGCTGAAGGTATCCGGCATGATCAAGGTGAGGTGGTAGCCACGCTGCGCGGCGACGAAGGCCAGCGCGATGCCAGTATTGCCGCTGGTCGGCTCGACAATCCGCGTGTTGGGGCCGATTTTGCCCGCGCGTTCGCCCGCTTCGATCATGGCGACGCCGATGCGATCCTTGACGCTGTGAGCGGGGTTGAAATATTCGAGTTTGGCGACGACCTGCGCGGCTAGTCCCTGCGTGACGCGGTTGAGGCGCACGAGAGGGGTGTTGCCGATCAGTTGGGTGACGTTATCCGCGATGCGGGTGGTGGTCGTGGTTGGGGTGGACATCGAATTACTCCTTCAATCAAGACGAACATACGGGAAATAGGCAAATAAAAACGGGTCGCTCGTGTGAAGTGACCCGTTTGATGACGATTCAATATCGCAGCATGAACGTGTTACACCACAAGCGCTCCTTGAGGTGGCAGGCACGTACACATACAGGATTGAACCAAGCTGCTGACCATGATGATGGTATCCATCTAGCATCGCTTACTAAGGGAGCGTGCCAAACTGAATAATCTTACCAAGACTGCGTCCAAGGGTAATCCGGCAACTCTACAAAAGCAAGTACACTTGTCGGGTTTCTCTATTACTTTTGACACATTTGCGTGATCGATGGCGGAACGAACTGCTTGTCGATTGGCGATGTCGATCACGCAAAGCTGGGCGTGTTTTGCCGCCTGTGACGCGCCAACGGGCGCGATCATTGGCGAACCAGTTCGAGCTACACGGTGCGCATAGTGCCGCCGACTTTCTCATGGCGACATTCGGATAAGTTTGGGGACGGGGCGCTGGTAAACATCTCTCAGCGCCCTGACTACCTCGCCCAAGGCAAGGAATTTTGCTACTCCACGACGGGGATGTGACGGAACTGCGTCACGTCTACCAAGCCGAGATCGGAGATGCGCAGTTCGGGGATGACGACCAAGCCTAAGAGACTGAGCTGCATGTAGGCATTGTTCAATTCACAGCCGCATTCCCACATAGCCTCGACCATGCGCGAGGATTTCGCCGCCACGATTTCGGCGCGTTCGGTGGACATCAAGCCCGCGATGGGCAATTCGACCAAGGCGATGATCTTCCCCTGACGCACGACGACCACTCCGCGGCCGACTTTTTCCAGTGTGTTGACCGCCAAGGCCATATCCGCCGTATCCGTGCCGACGACGAGCAGATGATGGCTGTCATGGGCGACGGTGGCGGCGACGGCGCACGGCGTGTTGAAGCCAAAGCCCTGCACGAAGCCATTAACAACGTCGCCCGTGGCACGATGACGCTCGACCAAGGCCAAGCGGGCGATGTCTTGGGTGGGATCGGGCTGCACGATGCCGTTGACGACGGGTAAGTTGGTGGTGACGTGGCGGGTGGGCGCTTGATTCTCGATGATGCCGATCACATGGGCGGTGAGGCGCGTGCGGGCTTCGTTGGGGGCGGCACGCAGTTGAAAATCG
Source organism: Anaerolineae bacterium (assembly GCA_019637615.1). Lineage (GTDB taxonomy): Bacteria > Chloroflexota > Anaerolineae > Aggregatilineales > UBA2796 > JAHBVK01. The sequence goes on from JAHBVJ010000027.1 coordinate 34,608, forward strand.
TCCGGCTGCGCGGCACGGCCTAATTTGACGGTCTGCTGCATCGGCGCGGGATACGGGTATGGCGGCAGATCGATCAGCAATTTGCCGCTGTCCGCGACGATTTCGCCCGCCGCGATGACGAGTTCGGCGGTGAAGTTGCGCAGATCGGTGGTCAGGACGAGATCGGCATAGCGACCGGGGGCGAGACTGCCGAGATCGCGATCCACGCCGAAATGCTGCGCGGTATTGAGGGTCATCATCTGGATGGCGATCAGCGGATCGAGGCCGAGGCCGACGGCATGACGCAGCACACGATCCATGTGGCCTTCGTTGACAAGCGTGCCCGCGTGAACGTCATCGGTGCAGAGGATGAAGCCGCGCGGATCGAGTTTTTTCTCGGTGATGGCGGTGACCTGTGCGGCGACATCGAACCACGCGGAGCCGAGCCGGAGCATGGGACGCATCCCGCGCCGTGCCCGCTCGATGGCGTCTTTTTCGGTAGTACCTTCGTGATCATCGGCTGGCCCGCCCGCGAGATAGGCATGGAAGGGGCGTCCGAGATCGGGGTTGGCGTAATGCCCGCCGACGGTTTTGCGGGCTTGCATGGTGGCGGCCATTTCCGCGTGCATGTTGACATCGTTGTTGAAGACGGCGGGGAAGTTCATCATCTCGCCCAAGCCGATAATGCCCTGCCACTGCATGGCCTCGGCTACATCCGCCGGAGTCAGGGTCGCGCCGGGGGTTTCCAAACCGGGGGCGGAGGGCACGCAGGACGGCACCTGCACGAAGACGTTGATCGGCATGGTGAGGGCTTCATCGACCATCAGGCGGACACCCGCCAGCCCTAAGACGTTGGCGATCTCGTGTGGATCGGCAAAGAAGCCCGTAGTGCCATGCGGGATCACCGCGCGGACGTATTCGGTGACGGTACACATGCTGCTCTCGACGTGCATGTGCGCATCCAGCAGACCGGGGACAAGATAGCGACCTTTGGCGTCAATTACCTGTGTTGACGCGCCGATGCAGTAGGCGGCGTCGGGGCCGATGTAGGCGATGCGCCCGTGTGTGATGGCGATGTCGGTATGCGGGATGACTTCGCGCGTGTGGACGTTGACCCACTGCCCGTTGCGGATGACGACCTGCGCGGGGACACGCCCCATCGCGACATCGACTAAGTGTGTGGCGACTTCATGCCATGCTTGGCGTTTGACCATAACTGACCGCTCCAAATCGTTGATGCGGCGAAAATTGGCGAGATTGTCCGCGAGAGTTATGCGTTGCGCAAGTGATGCAACGTAAACAGCGGCTGAGATAAAGAAAAACCCCCGTCTGGCGAACCAAACGAGGGTCGATGGAGGTGAGGTATTCGCTCACCCCCGTATTGGAGAGATAGACTAGCTTACTTGCTGGGCGTTGCCGTCGCGGTGGGCAGCGGCGTGGGCAGCGGCGAACCGGGCTTGTTGGCAGCCAGCACCTTGTTGGCTTCTTCGTTCAGCTTGGCGAATTCTTCATCCACCGACGCGCCGTCGAGGACGTTGTTCAGCGCCGCACTGGCGAGAGCACGCACCGGATCGTAACCAGCGATAGGCGGTTCAGCCTTGGTGCTGCCGAGCAGATCGAAGGCGCTCTGGAAGGCCTTGATCTTGGTGAAGACATCGGTCAACCCTGAGGCAGTGGACTTGCGGACAGGGAAGTAGTTGGACGCGGCAGCCCAAGCAGCCTGTTGGTCAGGCTCATCGAACCAACGCACGAACAGCCACGCGGCGAGTTCCTGCTCACGCGTGGTGACGGGGATCGAAACGCTGGCACCGTAGACATCCTGCACCGGCGCATCCTTGTAGGGGATGGGGGCGATGTCGAAGGCGAACTGCGTGGGAGCCTTGGCGATGCCATCGGCAACAAACGGGATGCCCGACGACGAACCCGTGTAGAACAGCGCATTGCCAGCGATGAAGGAGTTCTGGTCACCGAAGTTCTCGGTAATGACCTTGGCGCAACCTTCCGCGATCATGTCTTGCATGACCTGCGGCATCACCTTGACTTCAGGAGTGTCGTAGGTGAACGTGTCAGCGGCGGCGTCATAGATGTCGCCACCCTGCGCGAAGGCGGCAGCAGCGACGAACGAGGCGTCGGTGCGTACCTGATAGCCATCCGTACCGAGACCTTCCTTGACGAACTTGCAGGACATTTCCTTGAACTCGTCCCATGTCTTGGGAGGAGCGGTGTAGCCGAGCTTGGTCAGCGCATCAACGTTGTAGTAGAGCGATTCCATCGAGCGATAGACCGTCATACCGAGGCGTTGATTGCCGAACTGCGGGTTGACATCCGAGGCGAGGAAGCCTTGGAAGAAGTCATCCGTCAAGTCCTTGCCGAAGCCGAGCACAGGATCTTTCACGAACGCGTCGAGGTCAACGAGCGCCTTGGCGTTCTGATAAGTGGCAGCTTGGTTCTGGTAGGCGACGGTCAACTGAGGAATTTCGCCCGTTTGCAGACCAGCAAGCATCGCCTGATAAATCACAGGATAGGAACCCTTGTTGATGGGTTCGACGGTGATGCCCCACGGGTTGCCCTTGTTGAAGGCTTCGGTAGCAGCCTTGACAGCATCTTCACGAGCACCAGTGTGATTGTGCCACCATGTGACCTTCGCACCCTTGGGATCAATGCCCTTGTAGACGCCATCAGCCGTGGGCAGCGTCAGGTCAAACGTCTTAACGTACGCACCATCTTGAGCGGTTGTGCGGGTGGTGGTGGTGAAACCAAACACCATCGCAGCAGCCACCAGCAATACGACGAGCTTGCTGAATTTGAACTGCATGTCTTTGACTCTCCTAAAATCAGACCTATCATCACTCACAAAAAAGGAGCACAAAGACTGTATCCCCTGAATATTAAGCAATTGTTAAAGATTTGGGCGCTTTGACTTAACCCTTGGCTCAGTTTGACGCGAGTTTTTTAACGCTCGTGCGAAATGACGAACAGGGCGGGGACGATCCACCCGCCCCTGTTAGCTACGCGAAGAAGCACGATTCGGTGAGGATTTCCGGCGGGGGCGTGAAGGTGGCATCGACCACGCTTTTGCCCGTGCGCTTGAGGTAGGCTTGCACCACGCGGTAGCCGAGCGCGTAGCCAGCATAGTCGGGCACGTTGACATCCGGCAGGCCATACTGTGGCAGTCCATACTGTCCCGCGATGCGACTGCCGAAAATGTAGCTACGGATGGTGTTGAAGCCCGTCACTTGCAGCGCATCCCGAAAGATGGCGCGGGTGCGCTCCAACTGCGACTCGTCAAATCCCGTCACCCACGGGCCGATTTTGTCTTCGCCATAGAGTTCCGCCGCGAAGGATTCGGCTAACCCTTCGCCGAGCATGTACTCCCCGACGGTCATGGTCGCCCAATTGCTGAGCGTGAAGCCGCTGACGCCCGCGATGTTGTGGTGCAGTTCGTGGACGGTACAGGCTTCGACCTTCTGGAGGTTATCGTCGGTGGCTTCGCCATAGACGGTCATGATCCAGCCGGGGATGCCTCCAAAGCCCGTGTAGCCGCCCGCTCCCGGCATGAGTTCCCCGACAAGCAGCCCGAACACGATGGTGTTGAGCTTGTCAGAGGGAATGCGATCCGCATACTTGGCGAAGGCCGCGACACCTTTGTGCAGCGATGCCTCGGCGCGTTCCCATGCGTGGTGCGCGGCGAGGGTATCGATGAGCGCGGCCATTTTCTCGCCAGCTTCGCCTGTGAATTGGTCAGGCCACATGCCCCAGTTGCGGTAAGAGGCTAGACCGTCGCCGCCGAAGATGTCCACGAGACCTTGAAAGGGCGCGATCAGATCATGGCTGAAGATCGATTCGCGGGCGGCGTCGTCGGGCGTGGAGAGCAAGCGACGGTAGGCCGTTAACGTGTCTACGATCTGGAAGTTCATTTGAGCCTCACTATCCGTATTTTGATGATCGCGGCGTAGTGTACGGTATCACGCAACGTGAGGATCAAGGGGGAGATTTGGAAATCGATGCCAAGCGTGGTTATGTCATGTGTAGAAAGTGATTGCAGGGAGGCGGTTGGGTCATTACAATCAGCGGCTGTGAATACAATGGTGATTGAAGCGCATTTTTGCGATTGAAGGATCACGCTTTATGGAAGTTAATCTGATTTTGAACGGCGAACCGCGCACGATCAGCGTCCAGCCGAACGAATTATTGATGAATGCGCTGCGGCGGAATGCGTTGTACAGCGTCAAACATGGCTGCGAAACGGGCGAATGCGGCGCGTGTACGGTGCTGGTCGAGGGATGGCCGACGCCGAGCTGTTTGATGCTGGCAGCACAGGCCGAAGGAAAGCATATCGTCACGCTAGAATCGTTCGCCAGCAATTCGCGCGATATGCATCCGCTGCAACGCACATTCGTGGAGACAGGCGCGATCCAATGCGGTTACTGCACTCCCGCGCAGTTGTTGTGCGCCAAGTCGCTGCTCGATCAGAATCCGGAGCCGAGCGAAAAAGAGGTGCGCGAGTGCATCGCTGGCGTGCTGTGCCGCTGCACAGGCTATGTCAAGCCTGTAGAGGCGATCCTCAGAGCGGCGGCGGTGATGCGCGGCGAGGAAGTACCGCCGATCGGCAACGATCAGCCGATCCCCGCGCCGGATTTGTTCCAGCCACCGGGGGATATGCCGCAGACTGGTGCGCCTGACAGCGATCTCGAAGTGCAGACGAAAATTAAGCCGATTGTGCTGGCACCGACGGACATCGAGCCGACAGCGGTGGTCGGCAAGCCGGAACAGAAGGTAGATGCCGTGAAACTGGCACTCGGCAAGGCGGTGTTCGCGGATGACATCGAGATGCGCGGGATGCTATACGGCGCGTTGAAGACCAGCCCGCACGCGCACGCATGGATCACGCACATCGACACGAGCAAAGCGCGGGCGATCCCCGGCGTTCACGCGGTGCTAACGTACAATGATGTGCCACGCGTGGTGTACGCATCGGGCGGGCAGACGTATCCGAACCCGCCGCCATATGATCAGGTGAGCCTCGATAACAAGGTGCGGCATGTCGGGGATCGGGTGGCGGTGGTCGCCGCCGAGACGCCGGAGATCGCACAGATGGCGATTGACGCGATTGAGGTTGAATATCAAGTGCTGCCCGCCGTGTTCGACCCCGAAGAGGCGATCAGCGGCAACGCGCCGATCATTCATGACGAAACCGACGCGGTAAAAATCCATGATGCCAGCCGTAATATCGTGCATCACATTCTGGCGCATACAGGCGAGGCGGAAAAGGCGTGGGCAGAGGCGGATTACATCATCGAAGGCGAGTACCGCGTGCATCAGGTGCAGCAAGCCTCCATTGAGCCGCATATCGTCGTCACGTACTGGGATGAGGACGAGCGCTTGGTGATCCGCACCAGCACGCAAGTCCCGTTCCACGTCCGGCGGATGGTCGCGCCCCTGCTCGGTCTGCCCGTTGCGCGCATCCGCGTGATCAAGCCGCGTATCGGTGGTGGCTTCGGCGGCAAGCAGGAGATGTTGATCGAGGATTTGTGTGCCCATTTGACGATAGCGACGGGACGACCTGTGCGGTTCGAATATAATCGCGCTCAGGAATTCACCAGCGCGCGATCCCGCCATCCGCAGATTTTACGCTATAAAACGGGCGTCAAGCGGGATGGCACGCTGACGGGGCAAGAATTGTCCATCATCGGCAACACAGGCGCGTATGGTACGCACGGCCTGACGGTGCAGACGGTCAGCGGCTTGCGCGGACTATCGACGTATAACGTGCCGTACAAGAAGTTCGAGTGCCATGTGGCGTACACGAATCTGCCGACACCGGGGGCCTATCGTGGTTACGGGGCACCACAAGCCCTGTACGCACTCGAAATCCACATGGAGCAGATCGCGGAAAAGCTGGCGCTGGATGTGCTGGAATTCAAGCGCAAAAATTGGGTCAAGGTGGGCGATCCGCTGAATATGGCGGTGGCGCTCGGTGAGGGCAAGGAAGGCTTCCCGCAGACGGTGCTGACTTCCGGCCTCGCGGAATGCGTCGATCTGGGCGCGGAGGCGATTGGCTGGCACGAGAAGCGCGGCAAACGGGGCGATGGCAAGCGCAAACGCGGCGTCGGCATGGCGGTGTGTATGCACGGCACGGCCATCGCGGGCTTGGATATGGGCGCGGCGAGCATCAAGATCAACGATGACGGTTCGTTCAATGTGCTGGTCGGCGCGACCGACCTCGGCACGGGATCGGACACGGTGTTGGGGCAGATCGCGGCGGAAACGCTGGGCGTCCCCATGAGCAAGATCGTGATGTACTCGTCGGACACGGACTTCACGCCGTTCGACACGGGTGCGTATGCCAGCAGCACGACCTATATTTCCGGCGGCGCGGTGATGAAGGCCGCGCAGGGCGTCAAATGGCAGATTCAGAAGGTGGCGGGCGCGATGCTCGGCGTGAAAGAGTTCGAGACGCTCAAGCTGGCGGATTCCAAAGTGAGCGCCGCTGATGGACGTTCAGTAACGATTGAAGAAGTGGCACTGGAGTCGCTGCACAGGTCGGATCAACATCAGATCATGGCGACGGCGAGTCATATGTCGCTGGCCTCGCCACCCCCGTTTGCCGCGCAGTTTGCCGAAGTCGAGGTCGATACGGAGACGGGACAAGTGACCGTCAATAAGCTGGTGTTCGCCGTGGACTGCGGCGTCGCGATCAACCCGATCACGGCGTCGGGGCAGGTCGAGGGCGGGATGATCCAAGCGCTCGGCTACGGTCACTGCGAGGAAATGGTGTACGACGACGCTGGCACACCACTAGCAACGAAATTCGGGGAGTATCGGCTGTATCAGGCCGACGAGACGCCCGATATGCGCGTATTTTTTGTAGAAACGTATGAGCCAACGGGGCCATTCGGCGCGAAAGCCGTTGCCGAAATTCCTAAAGACGGCGTGGCTCCGGCATTGGCAAGCGCGATTCACGATGCGACGGGCGTATGGATCACCCAGATTCCGTATACGCCGGAACGCGTGTGGGAAGCGCTCAAGAGGCAGCTATGACGCAACCAACATCCCAACAAGAACCACAACAACCAGCGCGGCGGCGTGATCCGTCGCGCTTCATCCCGCTAATCATCGTCGCGATGGCGCTGTGCCTAGTGACTGTCTCGGCGGTCGTTACACGGCGCGTGGACGAGGAAAACAAGGACTTCGAACTGAACGTGACGAAGACAATCCAAGCGCAGATCGAGATCGCGACGATGACAGCAGAAGCCGTCGGGACAGATGAAGCGCATTTTTCTTTCAAGACACCGACTGTCACGCCAACCCCGTAGGCTTTGACTACTATGTGGAGAAGCGCAACTCACGATAGGAAGTTGATCGTATTTGATCAATAATCGTGTTTCGATATTCATCTAACCAATTGAAAGAGGTGTGATGCTATACAGAGTGCGAATGCATCGCTGGACGCAGAGCTTCGCCGTGCTCATCACGTGCGTGGTGGCGTTTGTGGCAATGCCTCTACAACAGGACGCATTTATGAATCCATCATCTCCGACCTATGCGATGGCACAGATGACCACCACCAGCCTTGACCAGTTGATCCCGATGCCCGTTTCGATCAAGGCGACGGGCGAGAACTTCACACTGACGGCGGATACCAAGATCGTCGTTGATCCCGACTCGGCAGCGCTCACCACCCTCGGTCAGCAGTTGGCGGCGATGTTGCAGCCCGCGACAGGGTATGAAGTCCCTGTGACTGATGCCGCGCCGCATGAAGGCAATATACGATTGAGCATGATGGACACAGACACGACGTTGGGCGATGAAGGCTATACGCTCACGATCAGGACGGACGGCGTAGCGATCAGCGCGGCACAGCCAGCCGGTATTTTCTATGGCCTGCAAACGCTGCGCCAACTGCTGCCCGCCGCGATTGAGGCAAAAACGCTGCAACAAGGCGTGGCGTGGGACGTGCCCACGGCGACAATCCGCGATTATCCGCGTTTTGCGTGGCGCGGAACGATGCTGGACGTGGCGCGGCATTTCTTCGGCGTGGAAGATGTCAAGCGCTACATCGACTACTTGGCACTGTACAAGATCAATCGGCTGCATTTGCACTTGTCCGATGATCAGGGCTGGCGGATTGAGATCAAATCGTGGCCTAAACTAACGGAAATCGGCGGCAGCAAAGAAGTAGGCGGCGGCGAGGGCGGCTATTACACGCAAGCTGATTACGCCGAGATCGTGGATTACGCCGCGCAGCATTTCATCACCATCGTGCCGGAGATCGACATGCCGGGGCATACCAACGCGGCGCTGGCCTCTTATGCGGAACTGAATTGCGACGGCAAAGCGCGGGAACTGTACACGGGCACGAATGTCGGGTTCAGCACCTTGTGCGCCGATAAAGAGGTGACGTACCAGTTCATGGAAGACGTGATCCGCGAACTGGCGGCGATGACCCCCGGCGCGTACATTCACATCGGCGGCGACGAGTCATCCGCGACCAAGCACGAGGATTACCTGAAGATGGTGGAACGGGCGCAAGCGATGGTCGCCGCACAGGGTAAGCAAGCCGTCGGCTGGGAAGAGATCGCGCGGGTGAAACTGCTGCCGACGACGCTGGTGCAGAATTGGAACAACAACAATCTGACGCAAGAGGCCGTCAAGCAGGGCGCGAAGATCATCATGTCGCCCGCCAAGAAGACCTACATCGACATGAAATATGACCCTTCGACCAAGCTAGGATTGAACTGGGCAGCCTATATCGAAGTGCTGGACGCGTACCAATGGGATCCGGCGGAGATGCTGCCGGGAGTCAATGACGAGGACATCGCGGGGGTCGAAGCGCCGCTATGGTCGGAGACGACGCAGACACTAGACGACATCGAATTTTTGGCGTTCCCGCGTTTAGCAGGTCACGCCGAGATCGGATGGTCGCCCGCTGATGGTCGATCATGGGACGAATATAAAGTGCGGCTTGGTGCGCAGGCAGCACGTTTCGCCGCGCTGGGGATCGATTTTTACCGCGCGCCGTCGGTGCCGTGGCAATGATCACTAGCCGTTGAAAAGGCAACATCAGCATGAAAGATGCCACCAAAGTGACACGGGCGGGACTGCCACCGCCCAAGCAAGGCGAACCCTTCGCGCCGGGGCCGACCTTCGCCGCACCATATCACGCGGCGGGCGATCCGAGCGTGGTGCCGAATACCTATGGACGGTTCCACAACCCGACATGGAACGCCTTTGAGCACGCCTTAGCCGATCTCGAAGGCGGTGAGGCTGTAGTATTCGGATCGGGCATGGCGGCAGTGGCGGCGGTGTTCGGGGCGGTGCTGCGCCCGAATGAGGTGGTCGTGCTGCCCTCGGACAGCTACTATACGACGCGCAACCTCGCGGGCGGCTATTTCACCCAGATGGGCGTGCAAGTGCGACGTGCGCCAACCGTAAACGACTCACAACTGGCGCACTTGGACGGCGCGAAGCTGCTGTGGATCGAGTCGCCGTCGAATCCGCTGTTGGACGTGTGCGACATCCGGCGGATGGTGGCGGCGGCGCACGAAAAAGGCGTACTGGTAGCGGTAGATAACACCACATCCACGATCTTGAGCCAGCGTCCGCTCGACCTCGGCGCGGATTTTTCCGTCGCGTCGGATACCAAAGCGCTGACGGGACATTCTGATCTGCTGATGGGGCATGTGGCGGGACGCGACGCCGCGTTGATGACGCAAGTCCGCACATGGCGCACACAGATCGGCGCGATCCCCGGCCCGATGGAAGTGTGGTTGGCGCATCGCTCACTGGCGACGCTGCATGTGCGGTTTGAACGGCAGTGCAGCAACGCCTTGCACATCGCGCGGTTCCTCGCGGCGCGGCATGAGGTCAGCGGGCTGCGGTATCCGGGGCTGGCGACCGATCCGGCGCATGAGATCGCCAGCCGTCAAATGCGCTATTTCGGCTCGATCATCAGCTTTGTGCTAGCGGATCGTGATCAGGCCGAACGGTTCTTGAGCGCGTGTGAACTGGTGTATGAGGCGACGAGCTTTGGCAGCGTGCATACCACGGCAGAACGGCGGGCGCGTTGGGGTGGTGACGCGATCCCCGATGGGTTCATCCGGCTGAGTGTGGGCTGCGAAGACGCCGATGATCTGATCGCGGACATCGGGCAGGCGTTGGACAAGCTGCGCGGGGAATAACGCGACATTCGTGAGATCAATCATTGATCCGACCTCACCCTGACTCTCCGCTTCACAACGAGGGGAATCGATTAGCATAGGCTAGATTTGCCATTAGTCTGTCGCAGGATTCCGTATCGGAAGTTTTGCGCCGCGTGAGGGTTAACAGTACCGTGCAACGGTCATGCGGTGAGTGAAGTGATTGCCCTCAGATTGTGACGGCGTCTAGCTCTTCTTCGTAAACGTCAAGGGCGTCTTGGGCACATGGCGTGCAGTACTTGCGCGTGCGCAGGATGGCGTAGGCTTCCGTCTTACGGAGCATCAGGCGGTCGCTGCGCTGTACGAGCTGTTCCAGTTCACAGTTTTCCGCATCTGTAAGCTCGCCATAGGCATTTTTATCCATCAAGCGATGGGCACGATATTGGATGTCTTCAGGCAGCGATTCGCGGGCGAGTGTCCACAGCGCATCGTCGGAAAGCAGTGGTAAGGCCGCCAGTTCCGATTGAATATCCGATGGCACCAGTGGCATCGGTAACGTCCTCAGATGATCCAGTAGTACAGTTTCCACAGATTGATCAGTCAGATGGGCGATTTGGCGGACACGCGCTGAGATGTCGTCGGGCAATGTTAGTACAATCTGATCATGCATATGGGTAAACTCACGTTTATCAATTGGTATCTATTTTATCCGATTTCATGAGTTGATGTGAAAACTTCCTCGAAATTTTTTACAACACTGCTATGGCTGACGTGCCTGACGCTACTTGGAGCCGCCCTTCGTTTCTATCAACTCGGCGCATCACCGCTGCGTGGAGATGAAGCCTTCGCAGTACGTTATTGGGCGGCACCGCTGACCGATATTTTCGATGCTTCACAAGGGCTGGCATGGAAGGAACCGCACCCTTACGGCACATTTCTGCTGTTCGGCGCATGGAAAGGCTTGGCGGGCAGCTCTGAAGTGGCGATGCGGATGCTGCCGCTACTGGTGAATCTGCTCGGCGTACCGACAATGTATGCACTCGGCAAGCGGCTGTTCCACGATCCGCAGATCGGGATGGCGGGCGCGGCGCTGTGGGCGATCAACCCGAACCTGATCTGGCATTCGCAAGATGTGCGCAATTACGCGATCTGGGCGGCGCTGAGTCTGATCAACATGTGGCTGCTGGTGCGGATCAGCGATCCGGCAATTCATCCACGACGGCGCGATTGGCTGCTGTACATCGCGATGGTGACGGTGACACTGTACGTGTTCTTTCTAGAGGCGTTCATGCTGGTCGTGCATGGGCTGTACGTGATGATCGCACGACGGGAACGGCTGCGGGCGTGGATCGCAGCGGCGGCGATCATCGGTGTGCTCCTGATCCCGTGGGGCTACCAATTGGTGAGGCTGTCGCAAGCGGGGTATCGGGCGACAGGCGCAAGTGCTGACGTAGGGATGTTGTTCACCGTGTTCGTCAACCAACTACTGTATGGTGAAACGACGATCACGACGAGCTTGACCTCGGTTGTGTTGATGGCGGTGGGGCTGATGCTGCTGGCGCTGTATCGGGGACGGGGAATCACGCTGCTGATGTTATGGGTAATCGTGCCTGCTGCGCTGCTGCTGTTGGTGGCGACGCGCATGAACGTTTTCTGGCCCCGTTACCTGATCGCCAGCACACCCGCGCTGCTATTCCCGATTGCCACGCTGATGGTGATGGTGTGGCGAAGTGTGCGGGCAATCAATGTGCCGCTGATCCCCAATTTGGACAACCGACTGATCCTCGTGATGGGTGCGATCCCGCTGTTCACCGTAGCGTATTCAACGGCGGCGGCGTGGGCGGTATACGTGGGGCCGAATTATCATAAAGCGCCGGACTGGTTCAGCTTGCGCGACTATCTGCACACCAACGTGACGAGCGCGGATACGGTGATCATGACCTCGCTTGACCCCAACACAGGCAACGCTGATCCGAGCTTTGAATGGTACTATCGCGACGCTGCGCCCGTGATTACGCTGCCGAATCCGAACTTCGATATGGCGACGGCGATTCAGACAGCCTTGAGCAACAGCCGCGCCGTGTGGTATGTGGTGTCGGGCGACGATCCGCGCTTGAATGTACTGCTGTTGGAACACGGAAGCCTGATCACTGACACGGGCGCAGGACGCAGTTTCCTCGTGCGGCAGTATCGCGGCAATACGGTCAAGCCGGAGGAAGTGACGCAGCCACGCCATTACACCATAGGCGGCGGCAAGCTACTCGGTTACAGCGTAGCGGCGACTCCGACAGCGGGCGGGACGCTGACGCTGCTGCTGTTCTGGGATGTGGCACCTGATCCAGCGCTGACGACATTTGTACATCTGATCGGGACGCCAAAGCCGGACGGGTCGCCGTTGTGGGCGCAAAAGGATCATCCACCGCAAGCACCGGGACGCGATCTCTACCTGCTCGATCTCGCGAATGTGCCTGCCGGACACTATCAGCTTGAGATCGGATTGTACGATGCTATGACGAAGACACGGGCGACGATAGTTGACGAAGAAAAGCGTGTGCTTGGTGACAGCACTGTGCTGATGGAGATCGACCTTCCCTAATTTCTGACACTGGCGGGAGATCGAGCCACAGCCCTTGAGTGCTACGCGCTGATGCGGCGGTTAGTTCAGCGTGTGGAGCGGGTTGGCGTGTTGACGGAGCACAGAATGGGCTTCTGCGATGGTGGAAACGAAGCGCGTGCGGCGCACCAGTCGCGGATCGGACTGCACGACCAGCGAGAAGATCGAAGCGGTGAAGTGCCCGCGACCCGCGATCACGACCATGCCGATGTTATGCGGAATATCGGAAAAAGTGCGGCGGAAGTGATTCCACGCGAGTCCTTGTGTTTGCGGCGTGCTGGTGCGAATGTCGCTGATGATGTCTACGGTGTGATCAACGCTGCGCAGCATTTGACGGACTTCATCTACCGAGGCGTCGTAATCTTGCCAGCGCCACTGTGGATCGAAGGTGACACGGATGGCGGTTTGACGACTATTTTCCCACTGGACGTGTACAGTCATTGATCTCTCCTTGAGTTGTGCTTCATGCGAGGTGGTTCTAGCTAAGTGGCTAGGAAAACGGCATCGATATCTTATTAGTTGATACTTCAACTATCTGATTGAATCTTATGAAAATTTTCACGAATTGATCCCCCTAAAAATTGGGGGGTTTTGAGATTTCAAGAATGATCAGTGACTACATCGAGGGTGGGCGATGGTGGGTGCATCATGCACAGGAGATAACCGCTTTAATTCGGCTATCTCCTGCACAGCAGAAAGGAATTTACGGGGCGTTATGCGCCGATGGCTTCGATGCTAGGCCACTGAGCAACCAGTAACGCGCCGAGTACGACAAGGTTGAACACCAGCGCAGATACAACCGGAGAGCTTACCGGATTTGCCCAGAAAAGGATCAGGCCAACTATGGAGATGATGGCAGCGACGATGACCACTGTACGCCACCACTGCTGCTGCACGATCAGGCCATAGACACCGATGCCAAAGCCAACCAAGGCGGCGATCCAGATCACGCTGCCGATGACCCGGAGCAGGGAGTCGCTAAACGGCAACCAAGACTGTGATGTTTGCCCCCAATTGGCAACGCCAAGTAGAGGGATGAGGAAGAGAATATGCCCGATTCCGTGTGCGGCAATCAGTACCGCAATTATTGTGCGCAACATCGTCGGTTTCCTCCAGACGCTGAAGACAGCGTCAGCAAGTAGTGCTTAATAACGGTCGGTTCATTTTGCGCCGACAAAGGTGGCGGGTAAATAGCCGAGTTCGCTTGCTTTGGCTTCCAGTTCCTCGCGGAATTTCGGGTGCGCCACATCGATCAGAGCACGTACGCGCTCACGAATGGTTTTGCCATGCAAATAGGCGATGCCAAATTCGGTGACGACGAAATGTACATCGTTGCGTGAAGTGACCACGCCAGCGCCGGGTTGAAGCTGCCACACGATACGGCTAACGGTGTCATGTTTGGCGGTGGAAGGCAGCGCGATGATTGGTTTGCCGCCTTTGGAGTGCGCCGCGCCGCGAATAAAATCGACCTGCCCGCCGACGCCACTGTAGAAACGGTGCCCGATGCTATCCGCGCAGACTTGTCCGGTGAGGTCAACTTCGATGGCGGAGTTGATCGAGACCATGCGGTCATTCAGTGAGATGCGGAAGGGATCGTTGACATATTCGGTGGGATGCAGCTCGACAATCGGATTATCGTTGATGAAGTCATAAACACGCTGCGTGCCGAGCACAAAGCCCGCGATGATCTTGCCGGGATGCAGCGTCTTGGCTTCGTTGTTGATGACGCCAAGATTGACCAGATCGACCACGCCTTCAGCAAATAATTCGGTGTGGATGCCCAGATTTTTCTTGTCGGTCAGATAATTTAGCACTGCGTCAGGAATACCGCCGATGCCGGTTTGGAGCGTGCTGCCATCTTCGATTAGGCTGGCGACATGTTTGCCGATGGCTTGTTGGATAGGGGAGGGTTGTTCCGGCCTGATTTCTGGCAGCGCATAATCGACTTCGACAACACGTGTGAGCTTACTGACGTGGATGAAGCTATCGCCCAAGGTGCGCGGCATGCGCGGGTTGACTTCCGCGATGATGACCTTGGCTACCTCGGCGGCGGTTTTGGTGAGGCCGACTTCGATCCCTAACGAGCAGAAGCCGTGATCATCGGGGGGCGAGACGTGAATCAGAGCGACATCGATGGGCATTTGATTGCGGAACAAGCCCGGTATCTCGGACAGAAATACGGGGGTGAAATCCGCCAAGCCATCGTGGACAGCTTGACGCACATTTTCCGAAATAAACATCGTATTGACGCGCAGATGTCCCTGCATCTCCGGCTTGACGTATTCGCTATCGCCCACGGCTAGCACCTGAACGATTTCGACGTTATCAAGCGTAGGAGCGCGCCCGACCAAGGCACGGAGCACCACCTTGGGGACAGAGCAGTTGCCCGTCATGAACACCCGATCCCCTGATCGGATGACCCGAACAGCTTCCTCGGCTGTGCATCGCGCCTCGTTGTAATGCTGCCGCCAATTGGACATGAGTTAACCTCGACATTGGTAAGGTGATAAGGGGCAAGAAATGGCGAGGGGTGCTGTTGCTGCCCCTCGCCTATCCTCAGAAGGAGAATTCAGAGCGAGTTTACTTTGCCGACTTCATTTCCTTCAGCGCTGCGTGTGCTGCTGCCAACCGCGCAACTGGAATGCGGAAGGGTGAGCAACTCACATAGTTGAGGCCGACCTTGTGGCAGAACGCGATGCTTTCTGGATCGCCACCGTGCTCGCCGCAGATGCCGACTTCGAGTTCCGGACGGGTCTGGCGGCCCTTGACCGTCGCTAGACCGATCAGGTAACCAACACCCTGCTCGTCAATCGTCTGGAACGGGTTCTTGGGGAGGACACCCTTTTCCACATAATCCAGCAGGAATTTGCCTTCCGCGTCGTCACGGCTGATGCCGAACGTGGTTTGCGTCAGGTCGTTGGTGCCGAAGGAGAAGAATTCAGAGTACTCCGCCATCTGATCAGCGGTGATGGCTGCGCGCGGCAGTTCGATCATCGTACCGATCTTGTAGGCGACATTGACCTTCTCTTCAGCCATTACTTCGTTCGCGATTTTCTCGATCAGTTCGCGCATGGTCTTGACTTCGTTGACGTGGGCCGTCACCGCAACCATGATTTCTGGATGGACGGCGTAGCCTTCACGGGTCAACTGGCAGGCTGCCTTGAAGATGGCACGGACTTGCATTTCGGTGATGGCTGGACGGATCATGCCCAGACGGACACCACGGAAGCCGAGCATCGGGTTGAATTCGCGCAGCCCTTCGACGGCGGTCATGAGCTGTTCGACGCGCTTGAGTTCGTTCGGACGGTCATTGATGATGCGCAGACCAGCGGCCTTGAGCGCGAGCTGTTCGTGATCGGGCATGAACTCGTGCAGCGGCGGGTCGATCAGACGGATGATCACAGGCAGACCTTCCATCGCGCGGAAGATGCCGTAGAAGTCGTCTTGCTGGAAGGGGAGCAGCTTGGCAAGTTCACGTTGTTCGTCTTCGCTGCCGGGTTCCGCAAGGATCATGGCCTGTACCACGGGGAGGCGCTCTTCTTGGAAGAACATGTGCTCCGTGCGGCAGAGACCAACACCACGGGCACCGTAGTCACGGGCACGGCGTGCATCCACCGGATAGTCGGCGTTGGCGTACACATCGAGCTTACGGAATTCATCGGCCCAGTCGAGCAGTTTACGGAGATAGGTCTCACGCTCGAAATCTGGTTCAACGCGCTTGATCGTGCCAACGAACACTTCGCCTACGCTGCCGTCGATGGAGAGCGTGTCGCCTTCATGGACGATGGTCTCACCGACATACAGCAGACGGTTACGCATATCGATATCGAGGGCTTCGGCACCGCAGACGCACGGCACACCGAACTGACGGGCAACGACTGCCGCATGGCTGGTCGCGCCGCCACGGCTGGTGAGGATACCCTTGGAGGCCAACATACCGTGAACATCATCTGGCTTCGTCTCTGGACGCACCATGATCACGGACTTGCCTGCCTTGCCCCACTTCTCAGCGAGGTCAGCATCGAAGGCAGCGACACCAACGGCGGCACCGGGCGAGGCATTCACGCCTGTGGCGATCATGCGACCGGCCTTGGCGGCGGCGGCTTTGTCATCGATGTCGAACTGCGGGTGCAGTAGCTGCGAAACCTGTTCCGGCGTGACGCGCTGGACGGCTTCTTGCTTGGTGATCAGACCTTCTTCCGCCATTTCGACGGCGATGCGGATCGCGGAGCGAGTCGCGCGCTTGCCGTTACGAGTCTGGAGCATCCACAGTTTGCCGCGTTCAATCGTGAACTCGACATCCTGCATTTCGCGATAGTGCTTCTCTAGGCGGAGGCTGATGGCTTCGAATTGTGCATAGACATCTGGATTCTCACGCGCCAGTTCAGCAATGGGGATCGGCGTGCGGATGCCCGCGACCACGTCTTCGCCTTGCGCGTTCATCAGGAAGTCACCGAACAGCTTGCGCTCACCAGTGGCGGGGTTACGCGTGAAGGCGACGCCCGTGCCGGAGCTGCTGCCCATGTTGCCGAAGACCATTGTCTGAATATTGACGGCAGTCCCTAGATCGTGCGGAATCTTGGCGGCATTACGATAGTCAATGGCGCGCTTGCCGTTCCACGACTTGAAGACGGCTTCAATCGCGTACTTAAGTTGTACAAGCGGATCCTGCGGGAAGTCGTTGCCAACCTGTTCACGATAAACTTTTTTGAATTCTGTGGTAACGAGCTGCCAGTCATCACCATTTAGTTCTACATCAGAAGTGACGCCGCGCTTCTTTTTGTAATCAGTCAGAAAATCTTCAAAAGCTTCATCTGTAATGCCCATCACCACGCAGCCAAACATCTGCACGAGGCGACGATATGCATCAAATACAAAGCGCACATCACCCGTGAGTTCCACCATCTGATCGGCGGTGACATCATTTAGACCGAGGTTGAGGACGGTGTCCATCATACCGGGCATGGAGAATTTTGCGCCGGAACGGACGGAGACGAGCAGTGGGTGTGCAGAAGCACCGAATTTGCGCTCGGTCAACTTCTCGACGGTGGCGAGTGCATCGAGCACCTGTGACCACAGTGTTTCTGGGAGGTTGTAGCCATTCGCCAGATATGCATTGCAGGCACGAGTCGTGATCGTGAAGCCGGGGGGAACTGTTACGCCGATGCGCGTCATTTCAGCGAGGTTGGCACCTTTGCCGCCGAGCAGACCGAGTACATCAGTCCATGCGCCGCCGACTGCTTTTTGGGCTTGATCAAGCTCGCTAAAGAGATACACCCACTTTTCGGAACTTTGGGTGTCTGTGGTGGCTTGTACCACCTGTTTATGATTGGAAGGAGTACTAACTTTGGTCATTTTTCTGTCCTCTCACAGTTGAATGTTCGTTTGATATGCCAAACACTCTCATTGGATAAATTGTGTATCTTTTCACGATACAACCCTACTGACATTGCACCTGTATTGGGCATGATGTTTGTAATCGGCCTAGTGACATCAAATTGGCGGGATGTCATGCCCAGATGGTGACACTCGGCGGTTAGCTTCCGGCGGCACGTTCGCTAGGCTGGATGGCGCATATACATGAAGCAAACGAGGAGTGAAGGATGAGCGCGTTCTTGAATCGCATAGTCAACCCGTTTATGAAATGGCTGTTGAAATCGCCGCTACACGGGATCGTCAGCGGACACTATATGCTAGTGACCGTGACGGGACGGAAAACAGGCAAGCTATACACGACACCGGTGGAATATCGTCATAAGGATCAAGCCATTATGGTCATTACTTCGCAACGGCACACATGGTGGAAGAATTTGCAGTCGGGTGTGCCCTGTACTCTCTGGATCAAGTCGAAAGAATTACCCAGTGTCGCTGATGTGGATTCCGATCCGACGGCGGTTCAGGATGCCTTCCACACGATTTATCCGAAGATGGACGAAGCACGGATCGCAAAGTTGATGTCCGGTTGTATCGTCATCACGTTCACGCCAGTGGCGACCTGATGACGACCAACAATCGGGCACGTTCGTGTTAGCAGATGCGCGGGAGTTGTTCGCCGCTCAACATATCGATGATGCGTTCCGCGCCGATAGCGCTCTTGAGGGTGGCGATGCCATCGGTTTCCGCGCGCACTTCGCCAATGATAGCCGCTCCTGCGCCAAGCGGATGCGCCTTCAGGATCGCCAGCGCTCGTTCGGCGTCGGCGCGCTGAACGAACATGACAAAGCGGCCTTCATTCGCCACATACATCGGATCGAGGCCGAGCATTTCGCACGCGCCGCGCACATCCTCGCGCACGGGAATGCTGCTTTCGCGCACGTTGATGCGGTGCGTCGAGGCTTCCGCGATTTCCACGAGGGCGCTTGCCAGCCCGCCGCGCGTCAGGTCACGCATACAATGAATCTGAATATCAGCGTCGATCAGGCGCATGACCAGATCAGCCAATGGCGCGCAATCGCTCTCGATTTCGCTCTCAAACGATAATCCTTCGCGCACCGCCATAATCGCGATACCGTGGCGTCCGATGTCACCGCTGAGGATAGCGACATCGCCTTCGGTGACGCTGGAGGGCGCGATCACATTGCGCGCGACCATCACACCGACGCCTGCCGTGTTGATGAAGATGCCGTCGCCTTTGCCTTTGTCCACAACTTTGGTGTCACCCGTGACAATGGCGACGCCCGCTTCCTGCGCCGTCTGCTGCATGGAGTTGACGACGCGCCACAGCGTATCCATCGGCAAGCCTTCCTCGATGATCAGGCCAGCGCTGAGGAACAACGGACGCGCGCCGCACATGGCGAGATCGTTGACCGTGCCCGTGACCGCCAATTTGCCGATGTCGGCACCGGGGAAGAACAACGGGCGCACCACATATGAATCGGTGGTGAAAGCCAGCTTCGCGCCGCCCGCTTCGAACACCGCGCCATCATGCCGCACTTCTAGCAGCGGATTATGGAAAGCGGGCACGATCATCTTTTCGATCAGGTTGTGCATCAGCTTGCCGCCGCTGCCATGCGCCAACAGCACGTTCGGGTACTGCGAGATGGGAATCGGGCAGGAGAGCGCAAATTCCTCAGTGTTCAGATCGATGGTCGTCATGATTGCGCCTCCTTGATGCCTGCGGTTGCTTTGTTCGTGACACGTCGATAGCGATAATAGGCCGCGCACGCCCCTTCCGAAGAAACCATCGTCGCGCCGAGCGGATTTTCCGGCGTACACAGCGTCCCGAAGGCGGGGCACTCGTGTGGCTTGTTGATGCCCTGCAAGACGAGGCCGCTGATGCACTGCGACGATTCCTCGACGCTGTACTCCGTCAGGTTGAAGCGTTTTTCGGCGTCGAAACTGGCATATTTCGCGCGCAGTCCCAAGCCGCTGCGGGGAATATTGGCGATGCCACGCCATTTGCGCGGCACAATCTCGAAGACTTCGCGGATCACGTCTTGGGCGGGAAGGTTGCCATCACGCCGGACTGCCCGCGAATATTGATTCTCGACCTCGGCGCGCCCTTCTTCCAACTGCTTGACGGTCATGTAGACGCCTTGCAGGATGTCCAGCGGTTCGAAGCCCGTGACCACGATGGGGATGTGATATTTCTGTGCCAGCGGCTCGTATTCCGTGTAGCCCATGATCACGCAGACATGCCCTGCCGCTAAAAATGCCTGTACGCGGTTCTTGGGCGACGAGAGCAGGGCTTCCAAGGCGGGCGGCACCAGCACATGCGACACGAGCAGCGAGAAGTTATCGAGGCCGCGCAAATAGGCTTGATGGACTGCCATCGCGTTGGCGGGCGCGGTGGTTTCAAAGCCAACCGCGAAGAACACAACCTGCTTGGTGGGATTTTGTTCCGCGAGTTTGACCGCATCCAGCGGCGAATAGACCATGCGGACATCGCCGCCGTTGGCCTTGGCGGAGAGCAGATCGCCCTGCGTACCGGGTACGCGCAACATGTCGCCAAAAGAGGTGAAAATGAGATTGGGGCGGGCGGCGAGTTGGACGGCTTTGTCGATCAATTCCAGCGGCGTGACGCACACAGGACAGCCGGGGCCATGCAACAGCGTGATCTGTGGTGGCAGCAGTTCATCGATCCCGAATTTGACGATGGCGTGGGTTTGCCCGCCGCAGACTTCCATGATCGTCCACGGGCGTGTGGTCAGTTTGGCAATGGCCTGCGCGTAGTGCTGTGCTGCCTCAGCATCACGGTATTCATCGATATATTTCATGGTTACCCCTCTCCCCACGGGTCACGATTCATGACCCGTCCGTATTTGCTCCCCGCGAGCGTCCCACCGCTGGCGTTGGTGGTTGAGCACTCTGCCGGAGCCATTGCGACCCCGGCTTAGGGAGATTCGTGCCCCATAAGCGGTGCAAAGATCATATTTAGTCTTTGAAGCGCCAGCGATTTGATTGCTCAGATCGCTGGCGACGCATTTACGATAATTCTAACCGGTTAGCGTTTGACTGGTCGGAACGTCGTCAGCGCACGCATATACTGAGCGCGCTCGAAGGCCGACGGATCTTCACAGTTGATCTGGCTGAGACTGCCGCGCATCTGCTTGACCGACTCGTATTCGTGTACGGTCATCCAGTCGATCAGGTCTTGCTCGACCTTGCGTATGTAAGTGACGCCGTTGCGCAGGAGCGCCGAAGCCATCATGGTCACGTTCGCGCCCGCCATCAGCAGTTTGAGCGAATCTTCAGCGGTATGCACGCCGCTGGTCGCCGCGAGATCGGCCTTGATACGCTTGTAGAGGATGCCAATCCATGTGAGCGGCAGGCGCAGCGCTTGCGGCGCACTCAGCAGCACATGTGGGGTGACTTCCAGCGTTTCGAGATCGATGTCCGGCTGATAGAAGCGGTTGAACAACACGAGCGCATTCACACCGGTCGCGTCTAGCCGCTTCGCCATGTTCGCCATATTGCTGAAGAACGGACTGAGCTTGACGGCGATGGGCAGCGTGACCTTCGCCCGCACTGCCGACACGATGTCAAGGTAAGTCTGCTCGACTGCCGCGCTTGTCAGGTCGGGGTTGGTAGGGATGTAGTAGATGTTGAGTTCCAACGCATCCGCACCCGCCTGTTGAATCTGCTGCGCGAAGTCCGTCCAACCGCTGAGAGATGTCCCATTCAGGCTGGCGATGATCGGAATATCGACCGCTGCTTTCGCCTTGCGGATATGCTCCAAGTAGCCTTCCGGCCCGATGTGGAAGGTATCCGGCTCTGGCAGATAGGTGAGCGCTTCGGAGTAGCTTTCCGTGCCTTGCGTCAGGCGCTGATGCAGTTCAAGCTGAGTCTGCAACAACTGCTCCTCGAACAAGCTGTACAACACCACGGCTCCAGCACCAGCATCCGCCATCCGCTTGATGTTGTCGATGTCTTCCGAGAGTGGTGATGCGGATGCAACCAATGGTGACCGCAGTTTCATGCCTAGATAGGTCGTACTAATATCCATCATTATTCTCCAATCTTTCCGTTATTCCTTGTACCGACCTAAGACGGTGTGTTGCCATTGGTTTTAGCGAGGGTGCGGCTCGCCATATATTCGTAGAATTGCCATGTCGTGTCCACGTCATGCTGCGCTTCCGCGAACAAGACCTTGGCGGTTTCGGGATTGCTCAGGGTGAGCATCTTGAAGCGGTTTTCCGTCGTCAAGTAGCTCTGGATGGGCAGCTTGGGCTGGCGCGAGTCCAGTTGCAGCGGATTCTCGCCCTCAGCGGCGCGACGTGGGTCATAACGATAGAGCTGCCAGTGACCCGCATCCACCGCGAGTTTCTGGTTGCGCATTCCGTTGACCATGTCGATGCCGTGCGCGATGCAGTGGCTGTAAGCGATGATGATCGACGGCCCCGGATAAGATTCCGCTTCCAAGAAGGTCTTCAGCGTGTGCTCGTCCTTAGCACCCATTGCCACGCGTCCGACGTAGACATTGCCATACGTCATCGCGATCAGACCCAAATCTTTCTTGGCGTTGGGCTTGCCACCCGCCGCGAATTTGGCGATAGCGGCGCGCGGAGTCGCCTTGCTCATCTGACCGCCCGTGTTGGAATACACTTCGGTATCCAGCACGAGGATGTTGACATCGCGCCCGCTGGCGATCACGTGATCCAACCCGCCGAAGCCGATGTCATACGCCCAACCGTCGCCACCGATGATCCATACGCTGCGGCGGACAAGCATGTCGGCAATGCCGAGCAACTGCTGCGCTTCCGGCGTATTGACGGCTTGCAGACGTTCCTTCAGGGCGGCTACGCGCTTACGCTGCTCGTAGATGCCCGCTTCCGAGTGTTGATCGGCGTCGAGGATGCTGGTCGTCAGTTCACTGCCAACGGACTCGGAGAGGCGTCCGAGCATTTCCTTGGCGTAATCGCGCTGCTTGTCGAGCGAGACGCGCATTCCCAGACCGAACTCAGCGTTGTCTTCGAACAGCGAGTTCGCCCACGCTGGCCCGCGCCCTTCGGCGTTCTTCGACCACGGCGTGGTGGGCAGATTGCCACCATAGATGGACGAGCAGCCCGTCGCGTTGGCGACCACAGCCCGATCACCGAATAACTGCGTCACCAGCTTGATGTAGGGCGTCTCACCGCAGCCAGAGCACGCGCCGGAGAACTCGAACAGCGGTTGCTGTGCTTGCTGCTGGCGGATACTCGTCACTTTAATGTTGGCGCGATCAACTTCTGGCAGTTGCAGGAAGAAGTTCCAGTTATCGCGTTCTGGCTCACGCAGCGGCGCTTGAGGCTCCATGTTGATGGCCTTGCGACCGGCTGCCGATTTATTCTTGGCGGGGCAAATGTCAACGCAGATGCCGCAGCCTGTGCAGTCTTCCGGCGCGACCTGAATGCTGTAGCTCATGCCTTTCCATTCGGTGTCGCGGGCGGCGGTGCTCTTGAATGTTTCCGGTGCGCCTTCGAGGAAGCCCGGATCGTACGCCTTGATGCGGATCACGGCGTGCGGACAGACCATCGCGCACTTACCGCATTGGATGCAAACGTCTGAATCCCAGACGGGGATTTCTTGCGCGAGATTGCGCTTCTCGTACTGGGCGGTGCCGCTCGGATAGATGCCATCGATGGGCAGCGCACTGACAGGCAGCAAGTCGCCACGACGCGCGATCATCTCGCCTAGCACGTTGTAGACGAATTCCGGCGCACCTGCCGAGACGGACGGGGCTAACACCATCGTGCTCGTCACCTGCGAGGGAGTCGGTACTTCGTAGAGATGCGCCAAAGTCTGGTCTACCGCTTGCAAGTTCATGTTGACGATAGCTTCGCCCTTCTTGCCATACGTCTTGCGGATCGACTGCTTGATGGCGTCGATAGCGGCCTCGCGCGGGAGGACGCCGGAGATGGCGAAGAAGCACACTTGCATGACGGTGTTAATGTGATTGCCCATGCCGCTTTCGCGCGCCACTTTCACGGCATCGATCACATAGAGTTTCACCTGCTTGTCGAGAATCCCCTGCTGGACGGGGAGCGGGAGACGATCCCAAACCTGTTCGGGGCCAAACGGCGAGTTCAGTAAGAAGACGCCGCCGGGGAGAAGCTCTTGCAGCATGTCATAGCGTTCAAGGAACGTCCATTGGTGGCACGCCACGAAATTCGCCTTGGTGATCAGATACGACGAGCGGATCGGGTTCGGGCCAAAGCGTAGATGCGAGGTCGTCACCGAACCGGATTTCTTGGAGTCGAGGACGAAATAGCCCTGCGCATAGTTATCCGTGTTTTCACCGATGATCTTGATCGAGTTCTTGTTCGCACCGACGGTGCCATCAGAACCGAGGCCGTAGAAAACGGCGCGGATCACATCACTGGGTTCGGTGGTGAAGCCGGGATCGAAATCCAAACTAGTGTGCGTCACGTCGTCATTGATGCCGATGGTGAAGTGATTCTTGGGCTTGTCTTGTGCTAGATTGTCGTAGATACCCTTGACCATCGCGGGCGTGAATTCCTTGGACGACAGACCGTAGCGCCCACCGACGATACGCGGCATCTGAGCGAGGCTGCCCCAACCTTCAAGCGAGCCTTCGTGCAGAGCGTTCACGCAGTCTAGATACAGCGGTTCGCCAGCGCTGCCCGGTTCCTTCGTGCGGTCGAGGACAGCGATCTTCTTGACGGTGCTAGGCAGCGATTCCATAAAGCGCTGAACATCGAATGGACGGTATAGCCGTACCTTCAACACGCCGACTTTCTCGCCATGCTGGTTGAGGTAATCCACCGTCTCGTGGGCAACTTCCGCGCCCGACCCCATGATCACAATAATGCGCTCGGCATCCGGCGCACCGTAATATTGGAACAACTTATACTGCCGCCCTGTGAGTTGGGCAAATTTGTCCATGGCGTCTTGCACGATGCCCGGGCACGCTTCGTAAAACGGATTGACCGTCTCGCGCGCTTGGAAGTAGACATCGGGGTTTTGCGCTGTGCCACGGATCGTTGGATGATCCGGCGACAGGGCACGGGCACGATGCGCCAGCACCAAGTCCATGTCGAGCATGGCGCGCATATCATCAGGCGTCAGCAGCTCGACCTTGTTGATCTCGTGCGAGGTGCGGAAGCCATCCATGAAGTGTAAGAGCGGCACGCGTGCCTTAAGCGTCGCCGCTTGGGCAATCAAGGCTAAATCCATCGCTTCTTGGACGGAGTTCGAGGCTAACAGCCCGAAGCCCGTGGAGCGGGTTGCCATCACATCGCTGTGGTCGCCAAAAATCGACAAGCCTTGCGCAGCGAGCGAACGGGCTGCTACGTGCAGTACCATCGAGGTTAGTTCGCCCGCGATCTTGTACATGTTCGGGATCATCAGGAGCAAGCCCTGTGATGCGGTGAACGTAGTGGTCAGCGCGCCTGTTTGCAGCGCCCCATGCACGGCTCCTGCCGCGCCACCTTCGCTCTGCATCTCGATCACCGAGGGGATGCTGCCCCAGATATTTGGTTTATGCTTGGATGCCCAATCATCCGCCCACTCGCCCATCGCGGATGACGGCGTGATCGGATAGATGGCAATCACTTCGTTGATCTGGTAAGCGACGTGCGCTACCGCCTCGTTGCCATCAATTGTCGTAAACTCTCTCGTCTGCATTATTTCAGTTCTCCTAGTTCGTCCATTTCGTCTAGATATTCGAATACGCGGGTCGCCTCGTGTTCGTCCACAATGCTGATCGCGAAGCCGACATGGACGATGACGTAATCCCCAACTTTTGCTTCTGGCACGTAGGCTAGACTCGCCTCTTTGACGATCCCGCCAAAGTTGACGCGCCCCATGCGGTTCAACGGTTCGTCACCGCTGATGGTCATGATCTGCCCCGGCACACCTAAACACATACTTTTAAGCGCTCCTCTCCTCGCGGTCTACACTGCTCACAACTCAGGAGGGTTGTGAAGTCAGCGCTTCTTTCATGATTACTTCGAGCAAAGTCAAGTCGTGTGCCTCGTCGATTTCAGCGACGGTGCCACACTGCGGGCAGATGTACATATGCCCGGTCAAATCGTCACTGTTAATGACTTGCTCGTACCCACAAACGCAGTGATAGTGGTGATTGACGGTCTCCACTAGCAGCGCGGTGTTCTCCAAGATCGTGCCTCTGGAAACCATCTCAAAGGCTTGTCGCAGCGCCTCTTCGGAGAAGGTGCTGCCGCGCCGGAAGCGCAGCGCTTGCACATCGCCCCGATTGGCCGTCGGTAGTTTGGCGACGACCTGTGTGATCATCGCTTCTACAATGCTAAATTCGTGCATACAGTCCATCCTTGTTGGTCGCGTATTGCTCGATTTCGGACAGCAAGCGCGGCACTGCCATCTTGACCGTCGGGGAGAGCGTTTCCTGAAGCGCAAACGACTCGCCGGTGACGGTGAATAACCGCGCATCGGGAGAGCTGCCATACAGGTCGCGCGCCGCTGCCAACAAGGCATCGGGCGTCAGGTGATGGGTAAAGGCGAAGGCTGAGTCCGCCGCCGCGTTTACCCGCTGCACCTGTATTTCGCCCGGTCGAACGCCTACTTGCGCATCGATGAAGATCACCCGATCCACGTTGACGAGACGCTCGGCTAATTCGGGCGTCAACTGATGACGTGTCAGGATCGGCACGTCCTCCGCCCATGCAAAATGCAGCAGATTCTCTGCAACATGCCAGCCGATGCCATCATCACCGCGTAATGGGTTCCCGTAACCAATGATCAGTAAGCGTTCCATGACACACCTCACCGTTTAATCTCGTCTAACAGCTCGCCATCCGGCCCCATGAGTTCGATGTGCAGCGGCATCTGACCGATGGCGTGCGTCGAACAGCTCAGGCATGGATCGTAGGCGCGAATGACGGCTTCCACACGGTTCAGCATCCCTTCGGAAAGATGCGTCCCGTCCACATAGCGCTGTGCTACTTGCAGTACACCGCGATTCATCGCCAGATTGTTATGTCCCGTGGCGATGATCAAGTTTGCCCAGACCATCAGGCCGTTTTCATCGATCTTGTAGTGATGGATGAGCGTGCCGCGCGGGGCTTCCGAAACGCCGATCCCTTCGAGGTTGTTGGGGTTGGCGAAGGCACGGACACGCGGACTCAAGATGTCGGCGGTGTCTAGTAACTGCTGCATCTTTTCGATGCCATACAGAATTTCAACCAGCCGCGCAAAGTGATAGTGGAACGAACTGCTGCGCGTATGAGGTTGATTGACGATAAATTCCTTCCACGCCTGATCCGCCAGCGGCGTACCGCAGTGGGAGGCGACGTTGAGCCGCGCTAACGGCCCGACGCGATAGAGGCCACCCGGATAGCCGAGCGGTGAGTAGTACGTGAACTTGAGATACGTCCACGGCTCGACGGCTTCTCCGATGAAGTCGCGGTAGCGTTCCGGTGGAAGGTTATCTGCCACGACCTGCCCCGCGCTGTCGGTGATGCGCAGATGACCGTCATAGTGCTCCAAGTCACCCGAACTATTCACCAGCGACAGGAACAGGCTGGGGAAGTTGGCAAACGTGCGAATTTCTTCGCCGTAGTTTTCCAGCGCCCGCCCGAACCATTCGATGGCGCGCAGCACGATGGCTTTGGCATCTGGCAGCATGGCGACGATCTTGGTGCGATCTTCGGCGCTTAACGGGCTGTTGACGCCACCGGGCACGACCCACGCGGGGTGGATGCGCTTGCCGCCCAGAATTTCAATGATCGTCTGACCGATCTGGCGCAGACGGATGCCATCGCGCGCCAATTGTGGGTGCTGTTTGACCACGCCGATGATGTTGCGCTCGGCTGGATCAGCATCCATGCCTAGCAGAAAATCCGGCGAGGATAGATAGAAGAAACTGAGCGCGTGTGATTGTACGAGTTGGGCGAGATTCATGATCCGCCGCAGTTTCGCCGCTGTCTCCGGGATGTGTACCGCGAGCAGCGCATCGCACGCCTTGGCACTCGCCATCAAGTGACTGACGGGGCAGATGCCGCAGATGCGCGCCATCAGCGAGGGCATTTCCGTGAACGGACGGCCTTCGCAGAATTTTTCGAAGCCGCGCACCTGAGTCACATGAAAGCGGGCATCTTCGACCTTGCCATTGTCGCCAAGCTGGAGCGTGATCTTCGCGTGGCCTTCGATGCGGGTCACGGGGTCGATGACGATCTCTTGTTTCACTTTTTGTGTTGAAGGTTGAACAGTCATAGTCATTGCACCGTGCTCCTATGCCCCGAACCGTGTGTAATCGGTAACGTTGGTCTGATGGCCTTCCAACAGGTCGGTGATGACCTTCCAAATGGCCTCGGCGGATGGCGGGCAGCCCGGCACGAACATATCCACCTTGACGACTTCATGGATGGGGCGCACGCGGCGGAACAGCGGCGGTACCACTTCATCGGGGATGGGTGGATGCGGCGCGCCATTGTTACCATACACCCGCTGCATGGTGGCCTCCACACCGAAGGCGTTGCGCAGCGACGGCACATTGCCCGTCACGGCGCAGTCTCCGAGCGAAATCAGGATTTTGGTGCGTTGGCGGATTTTCTGAACTTTTTCCAAGTCCTCGTGGCTGCTGATCGAACCTTCTACCAGCGCTACATCGACGTGCTCCGGGAATTCCTTGATGTCGATGATCGGGCTGTAGACCAAGTCGATCTTGTCTACCAGTTCGATCAGGCGATCATCGATGTCGAGAAACGACATGTGGCAGCCAGAGCATCCGTCCAGCCACGCTGTGGCTACTCGCGGTTTATTGGCACTCATTTGCTGCTCCTATTATTCCCACGCATGGTGGCTAAGTACGGCAGGAATTCACGCCGCTTTGACATCTCTGCCACCGATTTGCCCTTGATGGATAACGCGCCCGTCGGGCAGACCTGCACGCACTTGCCGCAGCTTGTGCATGTATCGGAGTCGCCCCACGGTGTTTCAAGGTCGGTGATCACAGACGACTGGATGCCGCGTCCCATCACATCCCATGTATGCGCGCCTTCGATTTCGTCACAGACGCGAACACAGCGCGTACACAGAATGCAGCGGTTGTGGTCGATCACGAAGCGATCGTGCGAAGCATCCACCGTGCGGCGCGGATGACGATAGGGCACATGCACGTGATCCATGCCCAGTTTTTGCGCCATCCATTGCAGGTCGCAGTGACCGTTGGAGACGCACACGGAGCACACGTGATTGCCCTCTGCAAACAACAATTCAAGAATGGTTTTGCGATAGCGCATCAACCGCTCTGAATTGGTAACGACTTCCATGCCTTCCTCAATGCGAGTGACACAGGCGGGCAGCAGTTTGGGGATGCCTTTGACTTCCACCAAGCACAGCCGACATGCGCCGACAGGCGATAACCCGTCGAGGTGGCACATGGTGGGGATGAAGATATTGTTTTCGCGACAAATATCGAGGATGCTCTCATTTTCGCGTCCACTCACGGGCTGCCCATCGATGGTTAGTGTCTTGACTCTGCTAGGCTGGTTCATACAACCTCCTCGGTGACATCCGCCATCGAGCACACATTCGCCGCGCAGTGTTTCTCAGTGATGTGCTGCATATATTCATCGCGGAAGTACCGCAGCGTACTGATGATCGGATTAGGCGCGGATTGGCCTAGCCCACATAAGCTGGTGTACTTGACCACATCACATAGTTCTTCGAGCAAGTTGAGGTCTTCGATGGTGGCTGACCCTTGGGCGATCTTGTTTAGCAGGTCGTACATCTCCGCCGTGCCGACACGGCAGGGGATGCATTTGCCACACGACTCGCTCATGCAAAATTCCATGAAGTAGCGCGCCACATCGACCATGCAGGATGTTTCATCCATCACGATCATGCCGCCCGATCCCATGATCGAGCCGAGGCGCATCAGCGATTCATAGTCAACTGGCACATCGAGATGTTCTTCGGGGATGCAGCCGCCCGTTGGCCCGCCGGTTTGTACGGCTTTGTAGCGTTTCCCGTCGGGGATGCCACCACCGATGGCGAACACGATGTCGCGTAGGGTGGTGCCCATCGGGACTTCGATCAAGCCGGTATTTTCGACGCGCCCCGCAATCGCAAAGACTTTGGTTCCTTTGCTCTTTTCGGTGCCGATGCCCGCGAACCATTCCGCGCCATTGCGTATGATCGGGACAACGTTGGCATACGTTTCGACGTTATTGATCAACGTCGGTTGTCCCCACAGCCCGTGTTCCGCCGGGAACGGTGGACGGGGACGGGGCTGACCGCGCTTGCCCTCGATGGAGGCCATCAGGGCGGTTTCTTCACCACAAACGTAAGCACCCGCGCCGAGGCGGATGTTAATATCAAAGTGGAAGGCCGTGCCGCCGATCTTGTCGCCTAGCAATTTTGCCCGTTCCGCTTGGCGGATGGCGATTTGCAGGCGCTTGATGGCGAGTGGATACTCTGCACGGACGTAAATGTAACCTTCTGTCGCGCCGACGGCATAGGCCGCGATGGTCATGCCTTCTAGCACGCGGTGCGGATCACTTTCCAGCACACTGCGATCCATGAACGCGCCGGGATCGCCCTCGTCTGCGTTGCAGATCACGTATTTGGGGCTGCCAGCCGCCTTCGCCACCGTGCTCCACTTCAGCCCGGTTGGATAGCCACCGCCGCCACGCCCACGTAAACCACTGCGGGAGATTTGGTCGATCACCTCGGTAGGGGTCATTTCCGTAAGCACCGTGAGCAGGCTGTGATAGCCACCCACCGCGACGTAACTTTCTATGCGCTCTGGATCGATTTCGCCAGAATTCTCAAGCACAATTTTCGTTTGTCGTTTAAAGAATGGGGTATCTGTCGGGCAAACGAGCCGATCTACTGGCGCGCTATCCAAATGCTGCACTATCGTGGGCGCGTCTTGCGCTTCGACATGCTGATATAACACATCCGCCGACTTGACTGCAACCAACGGACCAGCGGTGCAAAGTCCCATGCAACCGACGCCCGTAATCTTACATTTTTTCTCGATTCCCTGTTGGCGGGCTGCGGCTTCGAGAGCCTCTTTGACCTGATCACTGTGAGTGGACAAGCAGCCCGCTGCTACGCACACGTTGATGCGGTGCTGGTACTTTCCCTCCTGTTCGTGTTCGGTCGTAGAGATTTGCTGAAGTTCTTCAGGCGTCATGGTCTGTCCACTCCTCAATATGCTCCAGCGCTTGGGCAACCGTGAGTTTGCCAACTACTTCGTCATCCAAGACGGCGGCTGGGGCCAACCCGCACGAGCCGAGGCAGCGCGCGGTCATGAGAGAAACTTTGCCGTCGGCGGTGGTCTCACCGGGGCCGACATCGAGTTTCTTTTTCATGGCTTCCATGATCTCGTTACTGCCCTTGATGTAACAGGCAGTGCCAAGGCACAGCACGCAGGTATGCGCGCCCTTGGGCTTGAGGCTGAAGAAATGATAGAACGTCGCAACACCATACACGCGGCTTAAGGGAACATGGAGCGCTGAGGCAACATAGCGCAACGCCGGCATATCAAGATAGCCGAACGATTCTTGTACTGTGTGAAGCGCTTCGATTAATGCATCTGGCTCATAGCCGTGCCGCCGCATCGTAGCACCGACTAATCGCCAGCGTTTGTCCTCTGACGGAGGACCTAAACTTACAGGAATAGATGGCATCGTGCCTTGTCCTTTCACAGGTACTGTCATGCACGTAGCACCTTTATGATATTTCCATCGTTAGGAGGGGGACATTGCTAAATCTCACTGCCCACAACGCGGAATGTCACCTTATCAAGTGCAAAGTTGACGTGTTGTAGTGTTGAGGCAGCGTGGATTTTGCATGTGAAGATCGATCAGAAGTTGTGATAAGTTTGTGGGAATTGCCGGACTGGTGAACGTCCTAATGCACCTTATGTAGTTGATATACCCTTGACGCAACTCAAATGTTCGTTTAGAATGACCAAAGTCGGACAAAACACTGTCAATGTTCGTGTTTTGCCGAAATAAACCGAACAAACTGTCTGATTTGCTGCATGGTGTTCAAAACACCACTCCTAACACAACTGCTGATTTCGTAACTGATCATATGTGATCGGATTGGCTGCTCAATTTCCGATCATAAAACTGATCATAAGCGGGTTTGGCGCTGGCTTTCCGATCATTCCCTGAGCAGAAAAGTGATCAATCCGATCATGTCTATGGGCGGTTATGATCGGTTTTATGATCGGAAGCAATCGGCCTGCTTGCTATGAGGGGAGCGAATCGAAATTCGTAGATCGCTGTCGAAGTGGTCTAGCGGGCGGGAACGGGGGATAAATCAGGATGGACGAGGCGAGGGAAATTTCGTAGAATTTCGAGCTGCGCCGCTATTCTAACCGTTCCCAAATCGGATGCCAATGGTTGAGTATCGTCTCTTCACAGAGTTAAGTTTCGGGTGTCTATTGGTCTGGTTGGTGTGGTCACATCTGAGGAGAGCACGCGCCTTAGCGGGGTTGACGCCGGCGGTATCGAAGCAACGAGAACGACATGCGCACAGCCCGAAAGACTGTCCAGCGTGTCGGGCAGGACACAAACAGGGTGAGCAGCACCCGGTCGCAGCGGTGGAAGCGTGGCGAAAGTCGGCCAGTAGACGGGGGCGTCCAAAAACCATTGAGACGGAGGGACACGCCTGTAACAATCCGGCGTGTGGCTATTTCAACATTACGGATGGTGCGGTGCATGCACTGGTGGGGGACGGCAAACGGCAGGGCGTGGATACGGTCCAGTATTTCAAGTGTCAGGCGTGTGGGACGAAAGTCAGTGGGCGCTGGAATACGCCGATGTACGACCTGAAAACGCCAGTGCGACGGGTGGCGGAAGTGATGACAGCGACCAGCGAAGGGATGGATGTATCAGCGGCGCAGCGTGTCTTTGCCCATGATGAACGGACGATCCAGCGTTGGTTAACCCGCACCGCCCAGCACGCGGAGCGGGCGCATGAACGCTTTTTCCAGCAGCTGGTCTGTCAGCATTTGCAGCTGGATGAACTGGTCACGAAGCTGCGCGGGGTCAAAGAACGGGTATTTGTGTGGGTAGCGCTCGATGCGCACACCAAACTCATCCCAGTCATCCGCCTGGGCGCCCGTAAAAGTGCCGATGCGCACTTATTTGTCCATGAGGTCTGGCAGCGCCTAGCACCTGGCGCGCCGCCCGTCTTTACGACCGATGGACTGTGGCTGTATTACTACGCGCTAACGGCGCATTTTGGCGATTGGCTCCCGCAGACCGGCCGCCGCCATCCGCGCTGGCAGGTCGACCCACGCCTCTTGTACGGTCAGCTCCACAAGGTCAAAGTCGGTTACAAGCTCAAGTCAATGTACACTGTGGCCGTCTGCGGAACACGGGAACAGCTGCGCAACGCCTTGGCCGCCCTGCACCTGACCGGACGCATTATGACCGCCTATGTCGAACGTGTGAACCTGACCCTGCGTGAGCATATCCCGCCGCTCGCTCGCCGCACTTGGTCGCTGGCTCGCACTGAACAGGCGCTGCGTCTGCATCTCGAGTGGGGTCGCGCCTATTATCACTTTTGCCGCTATCACGCCAGCTTACGCCTCCCCACCGCGGTGCCTCGCCGGTGTCGCTCTCGAACGCCTGCCATGGTGGCTGGTCTGGCTCGGCGACGCTGGCGCGTCAGGGACTTCCTCCTGATGCCCTTGCCGCCTGCCTGAGACTCGACATTGCCCCTTCCAGGAGCTACTTCGAGTCGCTTGAAGACTGCCCTCGGTCTTCAATTTAAGACTATTGACCTCTTGTGACCCTTCATCTGCACCTCGAACCCCCTGTCCGATTTATCCCCCGTTCCCGCCCGCTAGACCGGCGAAGTTGTGAGGATTGCCTTCGCTATGATTTCGCGGAACATCGCCAATTCGTGATGTTCCGCTCGTGCCAACGGTGAGCTACAGCGTCGTGTGTTTGACTTTGGCGGTGTCGAGTTCGTCTTCATCCGCCGGAACAAGCTCACCATCGTCGGAGAGGCGCAAATGCTGGTTGCGCTTGGGCTTTTCATAGGCCTCATCCGTGATGCCAAGTCGCTGTTTTTCCAGTTCCATTTCGCGCCGGATTTTCTGCTCGCGGCGCGCTACGGCAATTCCCGAATTCTGGTACACGACAAAGCCATGAATGATCAGGCCGACCAGCCACGGAATCGTCACGAACAAAGGCCAGAGAATCTCTTTGCCGTCAAGGCCGCCGGAACTGCCCCAGATCAACCACAAAACGGGATTGATGCCAACGAACGCGATCAAGTCGATGATGAATCCATTGCGGTCTTCGATGCGCTGCTCGATCCGCTTTCGAAGTTCGGCGTCTAACTCCGAGCCAGAGAGATTTTTCAGGGTTTGCGAGGGTGGTAAGGGGCGGCGCGGCGGTGGCGGCGTGGAGGGTGGTGACGGAAATTCTGATCTCATGGCAAATTCCTTCATGCTGGGTTGATTACCCTTTACGTAGGACGCCGCCGAGGGTTGCGAACTCACCGAGATGTTTTCTTGCGCGCCGCTTGACGCTACAATATCCATGCTGCTGGCTCATGGTAACATTGCAGCAAATTTCCACTTTGAGATTATAATTTATAAACAATCTTTTCGAAGATCGCGAACTTGAACGCAAAATGATTGTTTTTGGAAAGCCGTAGGTTTATGTCCACCAATATCGTTTTGCCCAATCTGGGCTTTGGCATGGAAGAGGGGCGGCTGCTGCGCTGGCTGAAACAACCCGGCGAAGTAGTGCGCAAAGGCGATCCCATCGCTGAGATCGAGAGCGACAAAACCAATGTCGAATTAGAAGCTACCGTTGACGGCGTGTTGGCAGAGGTGATGTTTCCCGCCGATACCGTCGTCAGCGTGGGTGCCGTGCTGGCACGCATCGAGACAGAAGCGGCACCCGCGACGATCCCCGCTGTTCCTGAACCTGTTGCTGCGACAACTCCAGCGCAACCCGAGTCGTCGCGCGATAGTCAGCGGCTGACCCCGTTGGCGCGGAAAATGCTAGATGCACACGGCGTCAGCGCGACGGAAGTCAAAGGCACGGGTTGGGGCGGGCGCATCACGCAAGACGACATCAAAGGCGCGTTGGCATCGACCCCTAAATCAAATGGTAATGGACGTCCATTGGCAGCCCCCGCCGTCAAGAAATTGGCGCGGGATAAGGGCATCGATCTGCGTATGCTCTCTGGCAGCGGCACGGATGGGCACATCACCCGCGCTGATGTCGAGCAAGCGGCGCACGCCCTCGCCCACGCCGCCAGCCTCGCTGCGGGTCATCCGCAAACGCAAGCCGATCTCCAGCCAGCAGCAGCCGCTGCACCTGTGATCGCGGCTAGTTCGCAGCCCGCCATGAGCAGCGACGAGGAACGCACCGAAGTGCCGTTCGGCAAGATGCGGCAGATGATCGCGGCGCGGTTGGCACAGAGTATGCAGGATGCGCCGCATTTCTACGTCACAGCG
This sequence comes from Anaerolineae bacterium, assembly GCA_019637615.1. Taxonomy (GTDB): domain Bacteria; phylum Chloroflexota; class Anaerolineae; order Aggregatilineales; family UBA2796; genus JAHBVK01. Next base: position 70,201 of record JAHBVJ010000027.1, read on the forward strand.
GAACTCGATTTCACGCCCGTGCTGCGCAAATTGCCCGCCAATATCGGGATCAACACGCTGCTGCTGTACCTGACGATCCAGACGCTTCAAAGTAATCCCGCGCTAAATGCGACTTTTGAAAACGGGCATGTGTACCAGTACAAACATGTCAATCTGGCGTTGGCGGTAGCGCTGCCCGATGGCTTGATCAGTCCGGTGCTGCATCACGCCGATGATTTTTCGCTGGCGGGCTTGGCTGACCGTGTGCGCGATCTGGTCAACCGAGCGCGGGTTGGTCGCCTGAAGCCGGATGAATTGGGCGGCGGGACGTTCACCGTCAGCAACCTCGGCATGATCAAGCAGGTAGACCGCTTCACGGCGATCCTGAACCCGCCACAGGTGGGCATCCTCGCGATTGGCGCGGCGAAGGAACGCCCCTTCGTGATCGACGGCGGCTTGCACATCCGCACGACAGCACATCTGACGCTCTCCGCTGACCATCGCGTGGTGGATGGGATGGTGGCGGCGCAGTTCTTAGAACAATTCGAAGCACACTTACGAGCATTTTAGAAAGATCATCCATGACTACAGTTACAGACACTCCGGTTGAACGCTTGGACGCGGCAACCCGCCGCCATATGTTGCAGCAAATGCTGGATGTGCGCACGGTAGAAGGGCGCATCCAAGAGTTGTTCCTCGAAAATGTCATTCGCGGCACCACGCACCTCTGCGACGGGCAAGAAGCCGTTTCGGTAGGTATGGCGCGGGTGGTGGATGCCCAACGCGGCGATACCGTGACCTGCACCTATCGCGGACACGGGCACGCCATCGCGCTCGGCATGACGCTGCGCACACTGATGGCGGAGATGATGGGCAAGCCGCAGGGCTGTTCCAAAGGCAAGGGCGGCTCGATGCACCTGACCGATATGAACATCGGCTTGATCGGGACGTTCGCCGTGATCGGGGCGGGGCTGCCGATCACGAATGGCGCGGCGCTCACCGCGCAGATCAAGAAAACCGGCGCGGTTGGCATCGCGATCTTTGGCGATGGGACGGCGAACATCGGCACCTTCCACGAGGCGCTGAATCTGGCGGCGGTATGGAAACTGCCGAGCATTTTCCTGTGCGAAAACAACCTGTACGGTGAATACAGTGCCTATGGGGATACCGCGCCCGTAGCCAATGTAGCGGATCGCGCGGCGGCATACAACATGGCAAGCGCGATCGTGGATGGGCAAGATGCCGAAGCAGTCTACAGCGTACTCAAGCAAGCCGTGGCGCGCGCACGAGCAGGCGGTGGGCCGATGCTGATCGAAGCCAAGACGTACCGCTATCGAGGACACTCACGCACCGATCCCGCACCGTATCGCAAGGCGGGCGAGTTGGACGCATGGCTCAAGCGCGACCCGATCAATATCCTCGCGGGGCGCATGATGAATGATGGCGAATTGACGGAGCAAGATTTCACGGCGATGAAGCAGCGGGCTACCGACTCGGTCGAAGATGCCACACGCTGGGCGATGGAATTACCTGATCCGCCGTTGGATGCAGTTCACGAAGATATTTGGGTATAGAGGCGGAGAAAAAACATTATGGCAGTTATCACCTATCGTGAGGCAGTGGTACGCGCTCTGAACGAAGAGATGGGGCGCAACGAAAATGTGATCTTTTTTGGCGAAGATGTAGGCAAAGCAGGCGGCGTCTTCAAGGTGACGCCGGGACTGTGGGAAAAATATGGCAATGATCGCGTGCGGGATACCCCGATCTCGGAAGCGGCTATCGTTGGCGCGGGAATCGGCGCGGCGGTCAGCGGGATGCGCCCTGTGATCGAGCTGATGTTTGTAGATTTCGCGGCGGTCACGCTTGACCAGATCGTGAATCAGGCGGCGAAAATGCGCTATATGTCCGGCGGGCAAATCAAAGTGCCGCTGACGATCCGCGCTGCACAGGGCGGCGGCGCGGGCTTCGCGTCGCAGCATTCGCAGTGCTGCGAGGCATGGTTCATGCACGCGCCGGGGCTGAAGGTCGCCGTGCCCTCGAACCCCGCCGATGTGCTCGGCCTGCTCAAGAGCGCGATCCGTGACGATAATCCAGTGGTGTTCTTGGAGCACAAATTTCAGTACGCCGAAAAAGGCGAGGTTCCCGACGGCGAACACATCGTCCCGTTTGGCGTAGCGAATGTAGTGCGGCAAGGCACGGACGTGACCATCGTGGCGGTGCAGAAGATGGTCGCGGTGGCGATGAAAGCCGCCGAAGAACTCGCCAAGCAGGGCATCTCGTGCGAGGTGATCGATCCGCGCACACTGGTGCCGCTGGATATGGCGACGATCCTAGAGTCGGTCAAGAAGACGGGACGCTTGATCACCGTAGAAGAAGCCGTCCATGCGGGCGGTTGGGGCGCGGAAGTCGTGACCAACGTGACCGAGGAAGCGATCTGGTATCTAGAAAGCCCGTGCGTGCGCCTTACCTTGAAAAGCGGCCTGATCCCGTTCAACGGCACGCTCGAAGCCTTCGTGATTCCCGACGCCGATGACGTGATCGCGGCAGTCAAACGCGTGATGGAGCCATAGTCACGTTCAGCCCTTTCTATTTGCGGTAGAAAGGGCTGCATTTTCTCGGTGGCTAAGGCAACTTACGCCAACCAATCAACACTTTGCGTGTATCCTCTTGTCTCGACCCTATGAATTTGGCTCCCCCTACACGATACTTATCTATATTGTATTTATCTACATTATCCCTCAGTTCGGAACAGCTATCGGAGTGATGCTCACAGCCATGTTCGAAACGGAACGCCTCTTTGTCCGCCATTTTCAAGCAGATGACCTTGATGTGTTTGCCGCGCTGTGCGCCGATCCGCAGGTGATGCGGTACGTGGGCGATGGTCAGCTTTTGACGCGCGATGAAGTGAACCACTGGATCGAAGTGTGCCAGCAGAAATATCGGGATCGCGGCTACGGGACATCGGCGGTATTCGAGAAGGCCAGCGGGACGTTCATCGGCTACTGCGGTGTCGTGCGCGCGCCGGGGAATGAGTTTGACGAGTTGATCTATGTGTTCAACATCGAAGCATGGGGCAAGGGATATGCGACTGAGGTAGGACGCGCCATGATCCAGTATGTGTTCGGCATTTCTACGCTGGATCGTATCTATGCAACGATTCATCCCGAAAATCTCGTGTCTATCAGGGTGGCGGAGAAGATCGGGTTTCAGCATATCCGCACGGAAATCGATGAGGATGGTACGCCTGTGAGCGTGCATGTCATTGAGCGTGGATGAGCATGTGCTGCGTTGATGGTGGGAGAAGCCTGACGGGTGCGCTATATTCAGAGCCATGACGAACCTACGCCTGTATTTCCTCGGTCTGCCGCGTTTTGAACGCGACGGACAAACTGTCGATCTCACCTCCGCTAAAGCAATCGCGCTGTTAGCGTATCTCGCCTTGAATCGCGCCGCGCAACCGCGTGATCGGTTACTAGCGTTGCTGTGGTCGGAAAGCGCGGAAGAAGCCGCCCGTAAAAATCTGCGCAACACGTTATGGGCAATCCGCAAAGCGCTCGGTGAAAACGTCATCGAGGCGGATAACAACCGCGTGGCGTTATCACCGCTGGTATGGCACGATGTCCGCGTTTTTGAGCAAATCGCCAACCAGCCCATCGATGAAGGCGTCGATCCGATGCTAGATGTGTATCGCGGGGCATTTCTCGACGGGTTGACATTAACGGAAGCGCCAGATTTTGAACTATGGATGGCGAGTGAGCGCGAACGACTCAGTTTGCTATATATGCAGTTGATCACGCGGCTGGTGGAAACGCGACGGCGGGAAGGCAATTGGCAAGCGGTGATCACGCTGGCACGGCGCGCACTCGCTCAAGATGGGTTGCACGAAGCCATGCACCGCGCCTTGATCGAAGCACACGCCCGCGCTGGAGACCGCGCCGAAGCGCTCCGGCAATATGACTTACTGCGCACAACGCTCAACCAAGAATTAGGCGTCGATCCGCTGCCTGAAACTGAAAATCTGCGGGCGGCTATCGTCGGCGGCGAATTGAGTCCGACCGCGCCGACTGTGCCTTCCTTCGCGCGGAGCGACAAGCGTCCGGCGATCCTCGGTGATGCGCCGCGTGCGCCATTCATCGGGCGGCAGGCACAGATCGAGGCGCTGAACGAGGAACTCGCCATCGTGAAGACGCAGCACGCGCGCATTGTGTTGATCACGGGCGAGTTAGGCATGGGCAAATCCCGGTTGTGGCGCGAATGGGCAGCGGCGCTGCCGGAAGAAATCCTCGTGCTGGCTACACGCTGCTTGGAATCCACGCAGAATTTGCCGTTTGCACCGCTCAAAGAATTGTTCAGCAGCCGCGCATGTGGTCAGCGTCTGTTCAGCGTCAATACGCCGTTATCACGTATCTGGCTGGCGGAAATGGCGCGGTTGTTCCCTGAGATTAAAGTAACCTTCCCTGATCTGCCCGTTCCCGCCACGCTCCCGCCGGAAGAAGAACGTCACCGTGTGCTAGAAGCCTTCGCCCAGAGCCTGATGGCGTTGAAAGCCGATCCCTTAATCTTGTTTCTGGACGATCTGCACTGGGCGGATCGCGCGACGCTGGACTGGTGTGATTACCTGATCCACCGACTGCGTGATCAGCCGATTCTGCTCGTCACTGCGTACCGCCCGCATGAGGCGCATACAACGCTGGTGCATCTGGTGGCGTCGTGGATGCGCGAGGGGATCGCTAGGCGTGTGCCATTGGAACGCTTAACTACGGATGAGGCGTATTCGCTGCTGGAATCGCTGGTCGGCAAGACCGATCATGCGGAGCGGGTGAGCACCTTGAGCGCGGGCAATCCGTACTATCTCATCGAGTTGAGCCGCACGGAGGCCGAACAAGTCCCCGCCACGCTGGTCGATCTGGTCACGGCGCGCCTGGATCGGCTGCCTGAGTCAGCGCGGCAAGTACTGCAAGCGGCGGCGGTGTTAGAGCCGGATTTCGACTTCCCGACCTTGACCAAAGTCAGCGGACGCAGCGAGGATGAAATGCTCGATGCGCTGGACGCGCTGCTTTCGGCAGATGTGCTGACCGAGCGGGTCGGCGAATATACCTTCGTGCATCCGCTGGTAGCAACGATTGTGCGCAACGGGATGAGCAACGCGCGTGCAGCCGTACTCAACCGCCGTGCCGCCGCTGCCCGCGAGGCCGAGTACGCTAACCAACTCCCGATGGTGGCTGGACGGTTGGCGACACATTACGAAATCGCTGGCGACCCGATCAAGGCAGCGGATTACGCGGATCAGGCGGCGGCTCACGCGATTTCGCTGGCTGCACCCGCTGAAGCCGAGGGATTTTTGCGGCAAGCGCTGCGACTCGATCCGCAACCCGTGCGTCAGATCAAATTGGGACGCCTGTTGACGCTGGTCGGGAATTTCGCGGCTGCTTCAGAAGTTTTCACCGACGCGTTGATGGGCTATGAAAAGACGAAAGACCAACTCGGCATGATCGACGCGATGTTGAGTCTGGCGGAATTGTACATCCCCGCTGGACGCATCGATGAGATCGAAGGATGGGTCGCCAAAGCACAACCACTCCTCAACGCTACTGAAGATCCGCTGTCGTTCGCGCGCGCGCATTTTTTGCTCGGTGTGGCGGGGGTCTCGAATGGACGTCCGTTGCACGAGGCGGAGACACACTTGCTGGAAGCCAATCGTCTGACGCGTGAATACGGATTGGTAGGCTTGGCCTCGCGCAGTTCGTTCGAACTTGGCAATCTGATGGCGGAACGTGGCGATTTGCCACAAGCGGTGCAAGCCTACCGCAACGCCATCAAACTGGCGCATGATTCCGGCGAACTGTTACAAGAAATTCTCGGCTATAACAACGCTGCCTATCACACCATGCTGATGGGTGAGGTAGATGAAGCACGGACGCTGATCGAAATGGGATTACATCTGGCTGAATCGGCCTCACTGCGTGTGCCGCTGCAATTCATCTACAGCACCTACGGCGAGATCGCGTTGGCACAGCAGCAGTGGGATGAAGCGGAAAATTGGTTCAGGCGCGGTCTGGCAGAGGTGGAGCGCACGGGCAACAAGCGCCAACTCGCCAATTATTACGCCAATCTTGGTTTGGCAGCACGCGGACACGGCGATCTGGATATGGCGCTGCTGCTGTTCGAGCAAGCCTATCACCATCTGGGCGACACGTCCGCTCCACACCTGCATATTCAGATCGATCTCTGGCTAACGGAATTACATCTGGAACGCGGTGAGTACGTGGCGGCCTACGAAGCGTTGAAGCGTGCCGAAGCGCAGTTAGTGGGTAGCGATCGGCATCGGTTGGAAGCGTGGGCAAAGCGGCTGCACGAGCAGATCGACAAGCTGGCGGCTTGATCGTGTCATGCGCTCATCGAAATTCATTCGGGATTCCCCGCATAAACAGCGCTACACTAGGTAGCTCTCGCGGATTTTGACCAACATAATGGAGTACAGGTTAGATGTCTCGTTCCCCTATGCACCAGCAGATCGACACCCTGCCTGAGCTTGTGCGGCAGATCGCCAAGCCATTTGATGTGTCGGCACGTTCGACCTTTGATTTTGAACTTTGCACCTCCGTCAAGCGGATTTACCTCGTTGGCTGCGGCGACAGTTATCACGCGTCGGTGGGTGCAGAGTTAGCCTTCCATCAGTTGGCGGGCGTACCAACGCAAGCGCTGAGTTCGCTGACCTTCAGTCGTTATACGGTGGGCTACCTGCCGGAAACTGGCCCCAATACCAATCTCGTGATCGCGGTATCGGTGTCTGGCGGCGTCTCGCGCACCATCGAATCGCTGCGACTGGCGATCAAGGCAGGCGCGACGGGCATCGCATTGACGGGCGCTGCACAAGCTCCCCTCGCGCAATCGACCAAGAAGGTGTTCCAGACCACTGTGCCGCCGCTGCCCGATGAATTAGCAGGCATGGTTGTCCCCGGCGTGCGCTCGTATCTGGCCTCGCAGATGGCGTTGTATAGCGCGGCGATACGCATCGGGGAGGTACGCGGGCATTTGACCACCGCGCAGGCCGATGGGCTGCGGGCGGAATTGCTTGGCCTTGCGGACGTGATGGAAGCCACGATCAAGGTATGTGAACCAGTCGCGAAGGAATTGGTAACGGGCTGGAAACAGGCCAAGGAATTTGTGTTCGTGGGCGGCGGGCCGTTGTATGGCGCGGCGATGTTCAGTGCGGCAAAGGTGCTGGAAGCCAGTGGTGATCCCGCGATGGCACAGGAAACCGAGGAATGGACCCACCTGCAATACTTCACGGAAGACCCGCCGACGCCAACGATCTTGTTAGATGCTGCCGGATTCGATGCTGATCGCATGGAAGAATTGGCGCGGGCAGCGCAATCCATCGGACGCTCGGTAGTGGCGGTAGTACCGGAGGGCGAACAAGCCATCAGTCAGTACGCCAAAGCGGTGATGCCGATCAAGGGTCAGGTGCGTGAATGTTTCGCCGCGCTGATCCACAGCATTCCGGGCGAGTTGATTGCGGCGGAACGGGCGACAGCGCTCGGCGCGAAATACTTCCGCGATTTCGGTGCTGGTCGGACGGTCGAGTGGGCGGACGGCGCGAGTCGCATCCGCAATAGCCATATGATTGAAGATGTGCAGCGGTAACTACAGTGCCGCAAGGCTAGTCGGATTCAATGGGGATCGCGAGTTCATGATCCCCAACTATCCGTGGCAACGCAGACCATGCGCCCAGAAACACGAACAATTGAAAATGGGAGAAGCATGGGTAAAAGGAAACGCTCAGGGAATTTCAGGGTAGTTTATCGCTCATGACCATTGGCGTTTATCCAAAGTCATAGAGATATTACTCATTGAACTTGTACCTTGACGAGTGAAATGCCGTATGATAGTATTCTGACTAGTTGCCCTTATCGTCTAGAGGCCTAGGACGCGGCCCTTTCAAGGCTGAAACTCGGGTTCGAATCCCGATAGGGGTACCTAATGCTACGAGATCCGAACAGGATTTGCCCTCAATCAAACCACGTTTCTGGCGTGGTTTTTGCTTTCCTGCCCTCGACTGTCCACCAATTTGGCTGGTTACTAAAGTTTGCAAGTAACCAAATGGCGGTAGCAAGTCTACGTTCACTATCATTCCCTGCGGATTAATGATAACCCGCCTGACCATGTGCTTGAGGAGTTGGTACTGATTTGCCAACTCCAGCTTGTCAAACAGTATAGCAGCTTTTGAAATTAGTGTTAAAGCAACGTCCAAACTATCGAGATGTAACTCGCGCGAGTCATCCAACAGTGCTAAGGTAGTACGGATTGCGGAGCGTCGGTCTTGCCACTCTTGCCATAACATCTCCCAGATTTGCTCTGACAGCTTTTGGGCAGCGTATTGGCGTGCCATACGAGTTTCTTCTTCATCAATGCTCTTCAGTTGGTCTTCGAGTTCTTGCTTTTCTGTTTTGGCAGAGTTTGCTAAATGATTGTCAACGTCATGCGTATAGGCTTCGCGGATAATCGGAAGCAGCTTGTCGTCCACCTGTAATCCCATGAGCCATCGCGGGATTTGGGCATCTACAACTTTGCAAAGGATGTTGGTCTTACTCGAATAAATGCAGTAATAACGAGAACCACCGCTTTGCCGATTCGCGTTTGAGTAAGAGCAAGTGAGCTTTGTCAGCGAACCATCGGCCTGTTGTAGGTAAACGAGACCACGCAGCAAATACTCGTGTTTGCGACGCGGACAGCGATCCATATTCCGCTTATTGAGGATCGCTATCCCCCGTTCAAATTCTTCGGTACTAACAATTGGTTCCCAGTTACCGCGCACCGTTTTCGGTTGAATGGTGCCCCATTCGGTGTCAAGTACGACCCAACCGGCATATACCCAGTTGTGAAAAGCTTTGGAGAGCTTAGCCGCAGCCGCCACACGTCGGCCACGATCAGAGATTTTTACAAAGGGTGTGCCACCTTTTAGACGGTAACCACGCGCGTGTAACGCCTCGCATATATCCTCTAATGTGTGGGTTTCAGTAAGTAGCATATCCCACGCGGTGCGCCAGACCTTAGCTTGTTCCGGGTCCAACTCTATCCAGCGCTTATAGCGGGTATTTTTCATCTTATCTTCGTGACCGGGCTGGAAGAGTTTTAGCTCTTTGTTGACATAGCCGTCTGGCGCTTTAAACGCCCATTCACCGCTGAGCAGCTTGCTATGCATTCCTTCCACCACACGATGCGCCGTGCGGTCGGATTCTAGGCGTGCCATGCCGAAGAGAATATTAGTAAACAGGCGTCCGTTCATATCCGCCGGATTGACGCTGGGATCACTCGCGATGCGAATAGTGACGCCTAGTTCCGTCAGTTCATCAATCGCCCGCAGCGCTTCAACATCATTCCGTCCAAAGCGGTCTGCAAAAGCAACGGAAACATGCGAGAACTTGCCCTCACGCGCATCCGCCAATAGACGCTGGTAATTTGCCCTGTCGGTGGCGCGACCCGTGTAGTTGTCTACATATTCGTTGATGAGTGGAATCCCAGACGGCTGGATCAGCGTGTGCTGAATCATGCGGCGCTGACCAGCTTGCGAGCGTTCCGGCGCTTGGGCGTCTTCATCGCTTGTGCGCAGATACATGACCCAACCGGGCGTGAGAGTAAGGCGGCGCTTCTTCTTGCGACTCATGCAACGTAAACCCAAGTAGTAAACTAGGACTATTTCATAAAGTAGGCGGCTTCATCATACAGCAGTTTTCGGTAGCGATGTTTTTGAAGGCTGCACCGTATCCTTCGATGGTTTGGTGTTGCTAGGCACAGCTACACTCGCCAAAATCTCCGCGACTTTGCGAAGACGTGTTACGAGGAGTGCTGGTGCAATTATCTCATCAGGGGAAACTAGAGATGATTTGCTCATGCGTTGTTGCTTCCACTATCAACGTTCCATTGCTACCAACGGATTCTTCGCCTTCTGATAGGATCTGGCGAATACGAAGATGGTAGATTTCGACCAGAAACGGCACAGAAAATTAGGTTGGATGCCAGCAGAAAGATTACGTGGAAAGCAGCCTAGCAGATACTTGGTAGCATAAACGTGGAAAGAATCGAACAGAATCCGACCAGATGGACGTTATCCACACTGTGCGCACATGTATCAAAATTAGATAGTCACGACTTCGATGGCGTTAAGCTGTGCTCTCAAGCGTTCCCACTCTGGCAGTACCTTGCCAAGCAGCTTGTAGAAAGCTGTGCTGTGGTTTAGCTCTTTAAGATGGCACAGCTCGTGCAAGATCACGTAGTCAATGAATGGTTTGGCGACTTGGATCAGCCGCAAGTTGAGGGAAATGGCACCGGATGGCGTGCAGCTTCCCCAGCGTGCTTTCATGGGTTTGACGTGCAATTTGGGATAGCTAATGCCAAGATGTTCCACACGCGGGAAACAGGCGGCGAGTCGTTCTGCGAAGACGGCACACGCGCGGCGCAAATACCAGCTTTCCAGCAGATGCCGTACACGCTGATGGTCGGTGGTATCGTGGACGCTAATGGTCAGATGTCCGCGCGACAATACGATACGCTCGACGGGATCGGCGATTACTTTCAGGCGATACTGGCGACCAAGATAGCGGTACGACTCACCGCTGACGTATTGACGTGGCGGCAACGTAAGGGCTGAATAACTGGCAAATTCACGCTGTTGTTTGAGTACCCACGCACCACGATGCAGGACAGCTTGCTCAATTTGGGGCAATGGTGTGTCGTGCGGCGCATCAACGACGAGACTGCCATCAGGATGCACATGAACGGCCAGCGTCTTGCGGGAGGAGTAGAGAAGCTCGAATGTCAGAGGGCTGGTGCCGTACTGTACAGTATGGCTGCCCGCTACGGTCTTGATGGTCATAGCCCTTCGCGTTTCTTGGCAACTTCCATCAGATTATCGAGGATCATATCCATTTCTGCCGATTTCAAAAGCACCCCCGTTTGCGCGCGGAGATCATACAGCAGATCCTCCACCGCGTTGCGCATACGCTTTTCGACATCGAGGTTAGTGGCCCAGTCGCGGATCTTCAGTCGTTCGATGGCATCTTCGCAGGCGATAGCCAGATCGACTAGTGCAGCATCAAAGGCGGTATCGCCATCCGCGGGGCGATAGTCTTTCACGATTTCTTGGAGGCTGCCGAAATAAGCAGGTGCGTGTTTGCGGCTGCGGAGCTTGGGAGGTAGTCCGGCAGCATGCCCAGCGAGGATCTGCGCTTGGGCTTCTGAGGTGAGCTTTAGATACTCGACTTCATCGATACGCCCCTGTTTGTAGGCTTGGATCGTCTCATCGATGAACTGCGATAATTTGCGGTAGAAGGCGGGATCTTGCTCTAGCTTCTCGGTGGCAGTGCGCTTGACGTGACTAGCGATAGTGTCAGCTTGCGCAACGGATGAAGTAAGACGCTCCACAGCAGCATCGAACTGTTCAGCGTCGAAGATATCGAGTGCATCCACTAGCACTTGCACACCCGTTGCATGGACATGATCGTTCATCATGGCGCGGATCTTCTGCTCGTACTCGCCATAGTTGACGGTTTCGGCGTAGCGCTGTTTGACAGCGGTGCGCAGTTGATGCCAGTAGATGAGATCGTCTTTGTATTGTTTGATACGCGCGGGCGGGATTTGCTGATGGAAGTCGACCACGCCGAGCGCCAGCTTGAACACGCGGGCGAATTCGTTCAAGGCATCATAGAAGGCATGGCGACGATCTTCAGGTTCGAGCAGCCGCTCCATCGCTTCGGTGTCGCGCTTGTTGGCGACTGCTTTGAACACATCCCACACCAATGAATGCAGGTGCGGGAGCTGTTGCACGACGGCGCTAACATCGGTGACAACGCCCGCCACATCCTCAGCGTCGTAGGCTTCGAGCTGGTTGTAGACCTGCATCGCTTCGTTGAGTTTGCCCAGCACGCCGCGATAATCGACGATATGCCCGAAGTCTTTGCCCTCGAATAAGCGGTTGACGCGCGCAATGGCTTGCAAGATGCCGTGTTCGCGCAGTGTTTTGTCGATGTACAGCACGGTGTTGCGTGGTTCGTCGAAGCCCACCAGTAGCTTATCCACCACGATGAGCAGTTCAAGGCCGTCGTCGCGATGGAACGAGGCGAGGATTTCCTTGTTGTAGGCTTCCTCGCTGCCGTAGCGCTTCATCATCTGCTTCCAGAAGTCCTGTACGATTGGCAGCTTGCTGCTATCGATTTCCTCGCTGCCCTCACGGGTATCTGGCGCGGAGATGATCACGGCGCAATCGATGCCTTCGTCTTTGAGCAAATCAAAATACTGGATAGCCTGCTCTTTGCTGGCGGTGGCAAGCTGCGCTTTGTAGCCTGAACCACGCCAATTCTTGCGGTAGTGATCCGCGATGTCGAAGGCGATCGTTTGCAAACGTTGATCCACGCGGTGGACTTCTTCGTTGCGGCTCATCTTACGCTTGAGATCGAGCTTCTGTTCATCGTTGAGATTGGCGGTGCGGCGCTCGAACCACAAATCGAGCTGATCGCGGTTGATGTTGAGATCCACGAGGCGACCTTCGTACAGCAGCCGTGCGACCGCCTCATCTTCGACGGCTTGACGCATGGTGTACTTGTGGATGAAGCCACCAAAACGTTCCGCCGTAGTTTTGTCTTTCTTGAGCAGCGGGGTACCAGTGAAACCGATATAACAACCGCGCGTGAACACCGATTTCATCTTAGCGTGACTGATGCCGTACTGACTGCGGTGGCTTTCATCGACCAGCAGGAACACATTCGGGCTATCGTCGGTGATGTTCTTGCCTGCCACCGTCTCGAACTTGTCGATCACCGTCGTGATGATGTCGGCGCGACTACCGCGCACCAACGCGATGAGATCCGCGCCACTGTCGGCTTTGTAGACGGTTTTGCCGCACGCCTTGAAAGTATTCCAGATCTGCGTATCCAAGTCCACGCGGTCGGTAACCAGCACCACACGCGGATTCGGGATATGCAGCGCCAGCGCCTTGGCCAGCATCACCATCGTGAGCGATTTACCGCTGCCCGTCGTGTGCCAGATTACGCCGCCCGTGCGTGTCCCCTGCGCGTTCAAGTTGAGGACGCGAGCCAGCGTGGCTTTGATCGCGAAATACTGCTGATAACGCGTGATCTTCTTGTCGCCGTTATCGTAGACGAGATACTGATAGCCGAGTTCGAGCAGACGCTCAGGCCGCAGCAAACTGTACAGCACGCGATCTTGCTCGGTGGGGAGGCGGGTGCCCAGCGCGGCAAAATGCTGGCGGAGACGCGGCGCATCCTCACGCCAATCATACAGCGCAGTTTGTTCGGCGGCACTCAACGGACGGTTGATGAGCGGACTGACGAGACCATCTAGGGCGTCATTGGACGTTTCTTCTTTCCAGACTGCCCAGAATTTCTTGGCGGTGCCGGTGGTGCCGTAGCGGACACTGTTCGGTTGGACGGCGAGCAAGAGCTGCGTGTACACGAACAGATGCGGGATCTCGTCGAGTTTCTGGTTGCGGATGGTTTGCTCGATAGCCTGCGTGACGGGATCGCCATCCTTGGACTCGGTGTCTTTGCGTTTGCACTCGATGACGGCCAGCGGGATGCCATTGACGAACAGCACGATATCGGGGCGGCGTGTGTCGTGGGCACTGAGACGTTCGACGGGGAATTCGTCAGTGACGTGATACACATTGTTGGTGGGGTTCTGCCAATCGATGTAACGCAGCGTGAAACTGCCGCGATCTCCGTCGATGGTCTGGTCGAGGCTGGTGCCGAGCGTGAGCAGTTCGTAGAGCATTGCACTGGCGGGCAGCAGTCCCTCGCGGATGTTGAAGTCCTTCAGGCGGCGCAACGCTTCATCGAGGTTGGCCTCGCTGAAATCGTGCTGACGGTTTTTATACGTGATATGCTGATGCGTGTGCAGCCAGTTGCGTAGCACACCTTCCAGTAAGACGGCGCTTTGTTTGCCACCGCGTAACCGGAGCGCATCCGCAGGCGGGAGATACTGCCAGCCGAGTGTGGTGAGCAGGTGCAGTGCCGGAAGTTGCGAACTGACGAGTTCCCGATACGCCTCGCCGTAAGACATCAGCTTTCCTCCTCGACTTGCACACGGATTTCGCCTGTGAGTAGCTGCTGCATCAGGCCGCGTTTTTGAGTGATTAACGTGTTTAGATACTGTACTTGAGTATCAATTTCGGAATCGCAAGCTTGGAGTACTTCAGTAATTTTCTGTTGTTCTTGGATGTCTGGCATAGGAAGTACAATTTTCAAAAAGTCGTTTGGATTAAGCCTTGCTCGACCTGTTGAGCCTCGACAGAGAGACAAAGCTTGATATTGAAAATCTCGTGTTTGATAAACATACTCCATGAAATCTGTATGGAGTTCCCCAGCGAGTGCCAAAAATTGCGGATATTCTGAAGTCCCATAAGCGCCATTATGGTCGCCGCGTGCGATACCGAACGCGGCTTTTGACGCCCACATTTTGTTGTAAATTACATCATTTTCTTGTATCTGGCTCAAAGTTTCTGTAATGATGTCTCGTCCTTGACGAATCTCATGTATATGCGCGCCTTGAACATACCAACGTACACCAATCAGTCGATATTCTTTTTCAGGTCTGACTTTTTCGGGGCGCGAAATTGGCATCATCAGCTCGGAAAAGGAATGCTCTTGCCACGCCGCATCCTCAAACTCTGAGAAGCGAGCCTCACCTGTGAGCAGCAGTTGCATGAGCGCTTGCTTGCGACGTTTCAGCGCCGCGATCAACTGCTCGGTGAGCGTGATCGCCTCGTCCCACGTGCTGAGGATCGCGGCGATCTTGCGTTGCTCGGCTAGAGGCGGGAGAGGAACAAGAATCTTCAATAGTTCGGTTTGTTTGACGCCTTGAGCTGTACTTCCCGTTGCTTTTTCACGCAACTGGTTCTGCATATAATCTGACATCAAAACGTGTTTTAGAAACGAATTGTCAACATACTTAGGATCTCCTCGCAGAACAATTATCCGCTGGCCGAGTGCAACTTTACGTGCGTCAAGCTGCGCAACTTCGCCAAGTGGGGCTTCTGTCGTAATAACAACGTCATTAGGTTGAGGTAATCCACGTCGCATCCATGCGTCATAATCACTTTCCGCAATAAATTCTAAGTGACCCCAATCTATTCGACCGTCATGAACAACTTTTGCTGACAATAACGGTATTCCATCTGTGGCTTTCAAGGCGGTTTTGCCACGATAATCCAAAACCACTGACAAACACGTTTCGAGAACACGCAAATTCCAGTCAGTGGGCAATTGAGAAATCATTCTAGCTCTAGCTCCCGCAAATACGCCGTCATCCGCATCTTCACATCGATGAACTGGCTCTCCAACTGGTTGCTCTCCGTCTGTACAACAAGGGTGTGTTGCATCCTACTCATCTTCATCATTCGGAAATGGGCGCTCAATATCCTCCAAAAGTTGGCGAAGTATATCGAAGTCACTTCGGTTATCAGTTTCATACGGGAGCTGACGCCGATAAGTGCTCGTGATCACACGCAACATCTTGTCCCAGAATTCATACGGCTGGACCTCTTTTTCGCTTTTTTCCCAACCTTCGATATCTGACCCTTGTATCAAATGGGAGATTGCTTCCAAACGTAGATGTGAGCTGAAATAGCTGTCTTTCGCTGTCTCGGAGCCGTAATAGAGCTGTAGTTTATGCTCGTCGTCAAATTCGCTGATGACGAATGCTCGATTGAAATCATCGATAATCTCTTTGGCAAAATCACGGTGATCATATTTTGCGGATCGCTCGACGTACCGAATGATCGCTTCTGCTAGCCGCTTTACATCGTCCGCAAATCTAGCGTGAGATAGCCAGATTGCCTGATTTGCAGCTAGTTGTGACAACTCCTCTGGTAATTCATCCTCGCTTGGCATTGGTGTTGTTCCGATAAGCACAGGCATAACCACTGTATCTCGTGTGAGGGCTGTCACAATTTCACGACGAACATAATCATCAGGGTCTTCAAGCCGTCGCTTACCATGTTTATCCACGGCAGTTAGCCACGCTTTATCAATAACAGCCAACATGATTTTGGCTTGGTTCAGGTGTTCATTGAGTACGTTCGCAAATTTGTCACCGGGGGCTATACCTGCACCGTCGATAAAAATATCCGATTTATCGAACTCTCTTAAGAGATGATCGTATAGCCTCCATGCAGATCCCTCGGAGTCATTGCGCCGATAACTAATGAAGATTTTCGTCATGAAAGGCTATCCATCCAGTCCCAATTCGCGCAGATATGCTGCCATTCGTGTCTTCACATCGACGAGCTGACTCTCCAACTGATTGATCTCCGCCTGCACGGCACGTACATCGATCTTGTCCTCGGCCTCGAAGGTATCCACGTAGCGCGGAATGTTCAGGTTGTAGTCGTTCTCGATCAGCTCGGCGCGGGTGGCGAGGTAGGCGTATTTGTCCGCATGCTGACGCTGACGGTAAGCGGTCACAACGCGCTCGATGTCTTGCGGTCGCAGCCGATTCTGGTTGGTGCCTGCTTCAAAGTCGCGGCTGGCATCGATGAACAGCACATTGTCATCGGGACGCTGGCGCTTGAAGATCAGGATCGCGGCGGGGATGCCTGTGCCAAAGAACAAGTTCGCTGGCAGCCCGATCACGGCATCGAGCAGGTTTTCGTCGATCAACTTCTGCCGGATCGCACCTTCCGCGCTGCCACGAAACAGCACACCATGCGGCACGATCACGCCGACACGTCCATTTTGCGTGGGATCAGCGTAGATGGTTTCGATCATGTGCGAGATGAAGGCGTAATCGGCTTTGCTCTTGGGCGGCGTACCACGATGAAAGCGATTGTACTGATCTTTGATCGCATTCTCCGCGCCCCATTTGTCCAACGAAAAGGGTGGATTCGCCACGACGACGTTGAAGCGTCGGAGCTTCCCACCTTCTAGTAATTGCGGATTGCGCAGCGTGTCGCCCCATTGGATCGTTGGCTGATTCATGCCGTGCAGGAACATATTCATCATGCACAGCGCCCACGTCCCGCCATTGGCTTCCTGTCCCCACAGCGAATAATTCTCGCTGCCCACCTGCTGCGCACATTTGATCAGCAGTGAACCCGATCCGCATGCGGGATCGCAGATCCGATCACCGGGCTGCGGATCGATCAGCGTGGCGAGGAGCTGCGAGACTTCGGCTGGTGTGTAGAATTCGCCTGCCTTCTTGCCCGCACCCGATGCAAAGCGTGCGATCAGGTATTCGTACGCGTTGCCGATCACATCGATGCCACCGATGCGCGAGGGTCGCAGGTTCAGGCGCGGATCGTTGAAGTCCGCCAGCAGATTCTGGAGCCGTTGGTTACGTTCGGCGGTTCTGCCGAGGTTCGCCTCGCTGTTGAAACTGATGTTGCGGAACACATCTTGCAGCTTGGCTTTGTTGGCTTCTTCGATGGCGTCCAGCGCTTTATCGATGACCTCACCGAGGTTGTCGGCTCCGCGCTGATTGTAGAGCGAGTAGAAGTCGGTGCCGGGTGGCAGCACGAAGCGCTCGTTGCGCAACCGTCGCTGTACGCGCTCCTCGTCACCGTTGAAGTCGCGCGTGAACTGCTCATAGTGATCCTGCCACACGTCGGAGATGTACTTCACGAACAGCATGACGAGAATGTAGTTTTTGTACTCGGACGGATCAATAGTGCCGCGAAAGGTATCACAGGCTTTCCAGAGGATCGCGTTAATTTCGTCTTGGTTGACGGTATCAAACAGTGGAAGCATAAAGCCCTAGCTTGGATCTTTTGGTTGGTCAAAAGAGTGTTCATTATAACAAGCGTTGGCAAGGATATGGCGTGTGAAGGCAGTTATTTGCAGACGCAGATGCCGCTCGACGCACATGGCTAGCAAATGGTGGCTGTCCTTACTTTGGTCGATTTCTGGTCGAATGTACATCGCCTAATGCACACGATAAGCCTAGCGAGCCACGGACACGCAAAGAATATTCATCCCATTTCTGTCCGATTTTCTACCCATTCATTTTCGAGCCAATGGCGTAGTTGCCGCACAATCATCACATCGTAACGGCATAGCGCAGCTTTATTGCTGGCAAGGATGGGATGATGGATCTCAAGAATGAAATCACCACGTTTTTCAATGATGTTAAAGATATCGCCAAGATCGTCGCGCCAGTGATGGCCTTCGTCGGCATCATTGGTGCAGGGGTTATCTACACAGGGGCAGCGCTGCCTATCATCGGCAATTGGAAGCGCAACAACCCCGATCTGATGAACACGATCTTCGTCGGGATGATCGTGCTCATCGCGGCAGGGACTATCTCTGGTCTCATCGCTTACACCTAATCAACTTCCAGTGATTCAAACGTTTGGCAACGGACTACAAAGGCAGAGTTACAACGCAGGATAGCTCTGCCTTTGCTAGTCGGAAGGAGATGGAGATGAATGGCTATGCGACGTTCAAGAGTCATGTGCTGCGCCGCGATGAAAAAGGGCTGTTAGGCATTCCGTTCAAACGCTGGTTGGGGGCGGGTCTCGGTGGGGCGGTCGTGATGACCCTCCTCAAGATTTTTCTCCCAGATCAATCCCTTTTTGTGGGTTTGGTTGCGTTTATCCTGACGCTGTATTTCACCTCACCGCACGGTGGTATCGCCCGTTGGCAGCGTCTGCTGCTGAAATGGCAGTGGTCGTTCCGTATGGCGGCAGCAGTAGCGCCTGACAGTTTACTGGGACAAATCGGCACTAGTTTGCAGCTTTCCGTAGCCCCGCTCGATATCGATGGCACGCGCTTTTTCCGCCCTATTCACGAGGAGCCATCTCGCACCCAGCTCACGGATTGGGTGTCGTTCTTACGTCCACTGGATGTAGCCACAGGAGATGGGCTGGTCTTCAGCAAACAGCCAGCGCTGCGCTTGCAACGTGGAGGAGGTTAACTCATGTTTGTTCAGACATCTGTGCGTGAACGGGCCAGTCGGCAAGCGCCCTTGCATACCCTACTCATGGAACCATTCGACATCGGCATGTATGGGACGAATGAAGGCGTTAGCCTGTTACAAGCTAGATTCGCGGGGTGGTTGAGCGGTCTCGCGGAACCGTTTCGCTTCTGCTGCTGGCTGATGCCCGCTACCCTCAACGACAAGATCGGCTTACTCAGCAAACTGGCGCGTGATGTGGAACAGGCAGATCCCCAACGGGCGATGCTCGCCATGGAATATCGGCGCTACTTTGAGGAGTTGCAAGAAGAGGCACACTACCAACGTGCGTTATGTGGCGTTGGGCTATGGTCAGAAACTTCAGGGCGGTCACTTGCTCGCAGTCTGGAAGGTTCCTTTGGTACGGCAACCATGGAAGCGCCATGGCCTGCCCTGTTTGAGGGGAATTATCGCGTCAAAGATTGGTATCTGGAGCCAGTAGATCGTCCGAGTGGTCGCCTGTACTGGACTGTGCTGTCCAGTTACGAATTTTTGCCCAGTGACTGGAACTTCTTCAAGCCCACGAAGGCGCTGTTGTCGGTGAATTTCCCATTGGCCTTTTGTGTCGATGTCCCGTATACCTACGACCGACTCGAAGGGATCGAGGCTATTGAAGCCAACATCACGGCGTACACGAGCCATCTGGCAACCTTGGGCGCGATGGAAGACAGTCGCGCTGTACAACGGGTGGCAGATTGTCGTCGGACGTTGCAAGAACTCAATGCTGGAGACCTGCTGCATAAATGCCAGATCTTCCTCGCTATTGCTGCGCCTGATCTAGCTACCCTCAAAGAGCAGGCGAACACCGCACAGAGTTTGACCCGTACCCATTATCTCCTGCGCCAAGAGTCAGGCGAATTACTGCGGCGGGCCATCGAGATCTTCGCCGGGCAGCATACGCTCGACATCAAACTGCCGGACACGAGCTGGCGGATGACGAGTCGGGAAGTAGCCCTCATGTTGGCTCCGCTGGGCTTTCCGAAACTATCCAGCACGGATGGTGTGCTGCGTGGCACCTCCGTAGAAGGCCACTATCCCGTCTTCCACAACTCGTGGAAAGATCGCCGTGCTACCCATGAGATCTGGGTGGGCATGACCGGATTCGGAAAAACTTTTGCGCTCAACTGCTATTTGCTGCGTGAATGGGCGGAGCACGGCATTCCGTTTGATCTCCTCGAACCAATGGGTCACTCTCGCCATATTGCTGCCGCGATAGGCGTGCCGCTGCATTCCCTCAGCGCTCGTGGCACGACACTCAATCCGCAAGATGTGATGTTTACCAGTCTCATCGAGCAACTCAGTCACACCATCAAACTGTATGAAACGGTGCTAGGGCGTCCCTTGTCGGGTGGGCAGCGTGAGAATATGGAAAACGGGTTGCTGTCCGAAGCGCTGGAAACGCTGTACCGCAGTTTCCATCGTTGGGAAGAGATCTCGTCCACGCAGGTGCCTATTTGCCAAGATGTCGTCGATACGCTACGTGGATTAGGTGGTGACAACAGTTTGCGGCGCGATCTCGGCTTACGATTGGCCGAAGAATTGGGCGGCCTCTGTTGTGGTGCAGGACGTTGGGCTAGCTTTCTGAATGGCGTGACGACGCTAAATCTCGCGCGGGCGGGTCGTCAGCATATCGGGCCACGCGCGTTTACCTTTGTAGAGATGAAGGAAGATCCAGTCTTATTGGCGCTGGCTTATACTCAAGTATTGGCAGCTATCCGGCGAGATTCCCTGATAGACGATCTCCCGCGCATCATTGCGGTAGACGAAGTATATCGGCTGCTCAAATTCCCTGCCCTCATCGACTTCCTTGTAGAGGCAGCCAAGACCTTTCGCACCCGACGCAAGAAGCTTATCTGTATCGACCAGAACCTGATGTTTTTCATGGCGGATAAGGCACGCTATATCTTCGAGAACGCACCGATTCGCGTCATCTTCAACCAAGGGCCGGGCATCCGCGCGTTTCATGACGATCCCGCTTTCAGCCACTATACCCCGCATCATCTGGAAACCATCGCCCAACTGAAGCCTTTCCACTACTTGTTCGAGATCCAAGGACAGGAGAAAGGCATCTGGTTTGTCTACAACACGCCCAGCGCCGGGGAACTACGCCGTTTCGGGAATACCTAAGAGGCGATCATGAATAAGAAAATTACGACACCTACCCAAAGTACACAGTTTCGTGCGCAAGAAGAGGCGGCCTTCCATGCTTGGCGTGAGTGGCCCCTATTTCTCGTTCTTCGTCGCCAAGAACTCTTGACGCATCGTGGCGCAACAGTGAGCAGTGCGCCGAAAGCGCAGGTTACATCACCTTCGAGGAAAGTCCATCATGACTAAGTTGTTGTTGGTGGAATCACCTACGAAGGCGAAACGCATCGCGAGCTTCCTCGTTGCGCCAGCGTGGAAGGTGATAGCCACGCGAGGGCATCTCCGGGATCTACCGCCTGACTCGCTAGGCATCGACATCGACCACGGGTTCGCGATGTCGTACGTTACACTGCCCGCGCAGAAGGCTCTCATCGGCAAATTGCGGACGGCAGTCAGCGCAGCGGAATCCATCTATCTGGCAACCGACCCAGATCGCGAAGGAGAAGCAATTGCATGGCATGTTGCAGACCTGCTCAAGACCGAGATAGGCAGCAAACCCGTACATCGCGTCGTATGCACAGCCATCACGCCTGTCGCTGTACAGGCAGCCTTAGCGGCCTCGCGTCCCATCGATCTAGCTCTAGTCGAAGCACAACAAGCACGACGCACGGTAGATCGGCTAGTAGGTTATCTCACCTCACCATTTGCCTGCAAGCTCCTCGACACACGTGTGTCGGCGGGACGGGTACAAAGTGTTTGTCTACGTCTCCTTGTGGAACGTGAGAAAGCACGCGAAGACTTCGAAGCGCAACACTATTGGACTTTAGGCGCAATGTTTTCGGTCAACGATATTACCGTGGATGCGCAACTGGCGCGTGTTCAAGGGAAGTCACCAGCACTCACGCGCCGCGACATCGTTGACCGTCTCATGGCTGGTCTTCAGTCAGCTGTATTCTGGGTGGAAGCGGTCTCTCAAGTAGAACGGAAACGGTCGCCCCTACCTCCTTTTACCACGGCTACAATGCAGCAGGCTGCTAGCAATGCGTTGGGCTACTCAGCCGACCGCACGATGAAAATTGCGCAGACGTTATATGAAAATGGCCTGATTACCTACATTCGCACTGCATCTACATTGGTGCCGCCCGATGCCATCACCAATGTCCATGATGTTATCCGTCAGGAGTACGGTGCTAATTATGTAGCGAAGTCCAATGTCACAGTAGCAAAGCCAATACATGTATCCTCCGAAGCGCATGAGGCGATACGCCCGACAGATGTCACGGTACGGCCTTCCGAAATACGGTCGGCGGAAGGAGCCAAACTTTATGACCTCATCTGGCGGCGATTTGTGGCCGCCCATATGGCAGATGCTACTTACAACGTTAGTGGTGCAAAGATCTACGCTGGTAAGGCCCCTGCACAGCCGTATCCACTTGAATTTCATGCCAAGGGACGCACATTACGTTTTGACGGCTTCTTGAAGGTTTATGAAGAGGCACTTGATGAGGGTGAAACACACATTCTTGAAGTGGAATTACCCTTGTTGGAGGCACGCCAGATACTGACACTGAAACAGTGGCAAGCACAAGAACACGTTACCTCTGCACCAGATCGCTATACGGAAGCCTCCCTGATTCGGGCGTTGGAACAGCACGGCATCGGACGACCATCTACTTACGCGGTCATGCTCACGACCTTGCGTGAGCGTCAATACTTCAACGTGGCAAAAAAGAGATTAGTGCCTACAGCGCTTGGCATCCAACTCAGTCTGCTATTGAGTAAACATTTCCCTCGCTGCTTCGAAAACGGGTATACGGCTTCACTAGAAGCAGCACTCGACCAGATCGCTCATGGTAAATTGAGTCGCCTTCAATTGCTCCAGCTTTTCTGGAAGCGCGATTTTGCACCGCCACTAAAGTTACTTGCCGCCCAAGTTAGGCCGCCCTTGGCAGACGGTACACCGATGTCATCCCCGCTTGGCAACTGTCCTCGGTGTGGCGCGCCGCTTATCGAGCGGCGTGGTCGTCACGGCACCTTTGCAGGATGTAGTCAGTATCCACGCTGCCAAGGTACGGGACTTAGTCGTCCTCCTCACATCACGACTGCGACTTCAGCACTTCAAGGAGTTAGTCCATCATGACTGATTATCTCCCACTGTCACCAGATTCAGACAACCTGCCAGATTGGCTCAATGCTCTCTCGCTGGAAGCGGGCACTGTAGAAACAGAGTTCCAAGCAGAAGTGCCTTTTGCTATCGACGCTGACGCCGAGTCGGCTATTACCCTAGAGTCGTTGGGCATCACGGAGAAAGATCTTGAGGAAGTGGTGGAACTTCGAGAGCCAATGGAAACATGGGATTGGAGGCGCGACATCTTACCGATGCTAGCAGATGAGACTGCTATAGAGGCTGAACTTGCTGAAGTATGGCGAGTCACAGAGATGGATTATCAACCAGAACTAGATCCAGCCATGCAAGCACAAAATGGCCGTGCGTTGCTGGCAATGCACGCAGCGGGTATCGAAATTCCCAATGCAGAGCAGTTTGACCTGCGCACGTCTGCCTTTCACAGCACGCTCGAAGATCCCGACACCCACACCACGAGCGATGTCTGGTTTATCCCCAGTGTGTTCAACGCTGATAGAGAAGCTGCCGTTGCAGATGGATGGCAAAGTGTCTTGTTGACCTTAGAAGAGAAAGATGCTAGCCGACCCATGGAACCCATCATGATTGTACCGTTCGGCGGTGTCGGGGATTTAGCGCAGGCGGAAGTGAATGCCCAGCAAATTGGTGCAGCGCTCACTGAACGCGGTATCGATAGGGCGTTTGATGTGATGCAGGAAATCGATGCCCAGCAGCTCGGTTTAGGCATAAATATCGAAAATACTACACCATCCCATGATCTGGATATCGGATGAGAGTCAACGCCATGAAACCGTTTGTGTTACTCATCACGATCATTCTGATTCTGGCTGCTCTGCTAGGTGGTCTTGCCATCGTCAGCTTAGGGGCGCGATCCACTTCACCAAGTGAGACCAGTAGCGCACTCGTGACGACTTCAACAAATAGTCCGTCACCTTCCGTCACATCATGGCCTACGCTGACATTAACGCGCACTACAACACCGATTGCAACGGCAACAGTGACTTCTTCGGTTACACCAACGAACACCTTGAGTACACGCGTCCTTGTTGTTACGGCTATCAATGCCGACGTCACCCTCATACCACCTAGCTATACACAGCCTGTGGTGACAACTACCGTTACACAAACGCAAGTTCTTCGTGCGCCAGCAATGCCAGTGGCACCGCTTCCGCCTGATGGCGAAAATGCAGATCTCATAGGTTGGTATCAGCGCGATACTACCGAACCGAGTGTGCAGCAGATCGGGGCTTGGCAGACGTATACCCAAACGTCGCGTGCCATTCAACGGCAATATGTCTACAGTGACGCGGATGGTGCTCGCCTCGTCTATAAGTTCATAGGTGCTGGTCTCCGCATTCACTATGCCGCTTTCTACAACTACGGTGAATTTGAAGTCGTCATCGATGGTCAACCACGCGATAGCATCGACAGTTATTCGCCAAAGGCATTGAATCCACAGGGGGAATTTCTCACCACCGACATTTACACGCTGGGCACGGGATCTCACACCCTCGAAATCGTAAGGACAGGACGCAAAGCGGTGGATAGTGGCGGCAGTTTCGTGGCAATCGATGCCATCGACATCTATAAGAGTGGGCCACAACCGACCATCGCACCAACGCAACTTCCTCCTACCCTAGTACCCACTAGCAGTCCGCAAGCAGCGCAGCGTATCCAGATTGTGGCGGCACCACCGACTGTTCGTCCCACGCCGACGCAAGGCGTACCTGTCATCACAGCTGTAGACTTCAGCGTGGCCTATGACGTGAACAACAACAAAATCTTCGACCAACTAGAAGGGGTGCAAGGCTTGTCAGTACGGTTGGTACGAGCGGATACCAATCTAGTTATTGCCGCTGGTTACACCAATGCTGAAGGGTTTGTGCATTTGGAGGGAACAGGCAACGTCCCACTACGACTAGTCGTGCCTTATCTTGGCAAGTATTGGGATATCCAAAATCCTAGCAGCACGGTGAAGGTGCAATTTATCGTACCCGCCGTCAATATGCCCGGCTTAATTCCTTGAGGTCTAGAACAATGCAAAAATCTCGCTGGTTTCGCTCTTGCCTCGTGCTCATCAGCTTTTGTTTAGTCGTCATGTTCGTTTTCGCGCTCATGATAAACGAGAATACCCCTGCGTCAGTCTTTCCACAGCGCGAAGCCGTTAGATCTGAAGTCGTAGCCACCGCATCGCCAACCCACGCGGTCAACCCGCTTTCATCACCAACTGTCTTCAATCCCACTATAGTACTGACCACGCCAGAATTCGTGGGTGGCGCGGGAGTCGCCTTGACCTCGGAAGCGATTATACAAAGTACGAAAGTGGAAACCTATCGCGATGGCATCCGTGCAACATGGACGACGGCAGCACAAACGATGCAACCGCTGCTCATCCAAATGACGTTGACCGCCACGCTGTGGCAGAAGTAGGTGCATGATGCGAACCAGAGCAATGTTCGTGATGCTATGGTTGGGCATTGTCGGTGCATTCACTGTTTTGTCTTGTGCGGCGCAAGCCACCAATATGACCGTCGAAGGAACGCCACGTGCAGTTTGTCCATCGTCCACACCACGTCCCACCTCCACATCATTGCCGCCAGACCGGCCCACTTACCCAGCCTACTTCGCGACGATGTTGGATTATAATTTTGTGGATTCGACGCGTAATGTCATCCAACTCCAATACATCGCCCAAAATGTTGGTGAAGTGCGCGCCTTACTGCCAGATGGTCAAAGCGGGATTGTCGCGGTAACGAGCAGTGGTCCCGGCATCGTCGGCACGTATCCAATCTATATTCCACCAACGACGATGGGTGGGACGATCTACGTGGCCGCAGGCAGTTTTTCTGCTTCGTTCGTGGTCTATCGTTATGCTGGCACTGTCAGTGCTACACCCGCCCAACCGCCATGCTGTTTGCCAGCGCCTATCTATCCCACGCCACGACCAACTTATACACCATGGCCGACGCCAACTCTCTATCAGCTTGCAGCACCGCAAGCGTTTCCATTAAATGTTCCCGTACGTAATGACAGTGGTCCCGTACGTCTCATGTTTCGCATGAAAGCGATCTGGGAAAAAGACTTTCCGCTTGTGCCGCTCTTCACGGCGGCGACATGGGAGTTGGAAATCTCAAATATCGGGGCAGTAGAATTCGATTTTATTGGCGCATTGCAAACGTATGTCAGTGAGGTGGATTGGCTAGGATCGCTTCACTCTGGCATCTGGAGTCCGGCCCATCAGGCGGCTCAGTTTATGGGGATTGTCGAGCAAGCCTACAATCCTACAGCGCTGCGTCCGGGTGAAACCATCACCGTGAGAGTCGCGGCGTGGATTCCACAAACTGCCAAAGTGACCAAGGTGAACTTCATCCTCAATGTGTATCAAGCGGGAGACCCCGGCTTCGCGACCTTTACACCGGGAAAGGAACGCTTACTCGTGTGGCAAAATCGTCCTGATAGCGACTGTCCTGCGTGGTAAAGGAGGGATATCCATGATGTGGTTCCACAGGTTCCGTGTTACTCAACGACAGTATCGATTACTCATCGTCATCTTGATTTTGGGGTTGAGTCTGTTGCCCATCTTAGCATCCCCTGTTCAGGCGCAAGGTTGTGGGATGGGCGATCTGATGTGTGAAATCAACGCCTTGCTTGAAAAGACGACAGACTTTATCAACCTCGAAGCGAATTATGCGTTGCACAGCACCTTATACCAGTTCATTCATGACGTGGCGGTGCTGCTATGGGGATTTTGGAAAGCCCTGTACAGTGTAGCGGTCGGTGTCGGCTGGATTGCCGATTGGATGGGGGCGAACCTATTTCAACCCATGATCCAAACCACCACCGATATGACCAAATCTGTCATCTCCATCGTAACGTTCGTGGCGCTCGTTGTGTTGGGATGTACTTACGTCCTCTCGTCGGTCATTCGGTTACGGGTCGTTAACCCTCGGAATGCATTTTTGTGGTTGCTCGCCATTGGCTTATTCTTCCAACTCGCCCCCCAATTGTTTAGTGGTATGTTTGCGTTCCGGAACAGCATGAACACCTTTATGATGGCAACCGCTACACAGGCACTGAATGGTAAGAACCCATTTGCCAAGTTATCTACGGATGATCCCGACAAAACTGGCCTGAATAAGATGCTGCCGCCATGTCACAATTTTGCGGCTTACTTTCCCAGCACCGCTGGCATCGCCCTCAATGGATTGGATATCGGGCTTGCCTACTTACGAGCAGATGGCTTCGACGTATTGTCAGATGGCAGTCGATGCAGTGGAGTGCCGGTAGTGGCGACTTCCACCGACTTACCACGGTCCTGGTATCAGGACAATGGCTATTTCAATCTCCTGATGGCACCTGATACATGGCATGATGGTGCTTTAACCACGGATGAAAAGATAACCCTCATGAAGACAGCCGTGCAAATGGCATTTGCCAGCATCGCACGGTTGCTCAATGATTTGCCCATTGTCGTATTTGGCATTATGGAACAATTCATTGGGTTGTGTCTGGTACTCGCGATTGGTTTGGTATTTGCCTCCTTCTCGATTGCTGCTTTGTTCGCCTTTTTTGAGCGTACGGAATCTATCGCGTGGGCCGTCATGGATAACTGGTTGTCGCTTATCGTGCAGATGTTTTTCATTGGTTTGCTACAAGCGATGGTACTGGCGCTCTATGTAAGTGCTGCTAAGCAACCGAATCCAAGTCCACTGGTCACGGTCGCGCTGGCATGGATGGGCTTATTCATTTTTGTGATGCTCTTGCAATCTGCCATGAAGGCAGTCTGGAATGCGTTCAATCGTCTATTTGAGGCAGTTGGCATGGTCACACGGGCAAAAGTGACGCCCGGTGAGACGCTTATCGGCGGTGTGCAGGTAGGTGCCGCCATCGTTTCAGGCGGTGCTACGTTAGCGGGGAATATAGGTGGAGCCACCGCCGCTTTAGCCAATGGTGGAACGTGGGCACAAGCAGCCGGTATGGCAATGGGTGGCAATCGCGCTTTGGATGGAGCGGCGTGGCAACTTACGCGCTTGCCCGGTGTACGCAACACCATGATAGGTGAGGTAGCCGAACAATTCGTTGAAGGCTCGGCCGCCGCACGGGCGGGACAAGCGGTGATGGCAGCCATACCGGGCGGCGGTGCGATTGCTCAATTGACTGGGGCAAGTGTCGGTACGGCGTTTCTAACCGACCGTAACCGTCAGCATGAACAAGCCTATTTGGATGAGCATGGTCAAGTCTACTGGCAAGCTCCACCGCTGCAAAATGGGATGAATAATCGCGTAGAAACATTGACTCGCGGACCCCATTGGGATAACGACGCATCGGCACGGATAGGTCGTGGTGGTCTACCTATCCAAAATACGGATGGAACGCCATTATCGCGTCAGTCGTTGCACCAAGAGGAAGCAGTAACTACAACCACACTTGCCCAAGTGTGGCGACCAACCGTACGCACTAACGACGATCTGTTGCGCGAACCTGCGCGTAGTGAAACCTCCGGCGTATCTACGGCGACTACGGATACGGCTCTCGCTGACTCGCTGTTAGCACGCTCTGGGCGTTATGCCGACATGCTACAGAGGCGAGATGCACGGTTCTCTCGTGGTGAAAACGAGGAAAGCTATCGTGAGCAAGTTGGAGACAACGGTGAACCAGAATTTTGGCATTTGGTGAATCGGCAGCCGCTGACTGCACGCCAATTTCTGATGTATGGCGAGGGCATAACGCCGGATCTAGACAATAATCGTGAGTACATCCGGTTCCAGCGGCACGATGGCGCGTTTGAACGGCAAACATGGGAGCGTGTCGAGGCTATCCCGGAGGTCATACACCCTGTCACCAGAGCTACACTCAGTGCAGCCGATACCGATCTGGATGAAGGGCTACAACGCGACGTGCAAAACGCTGTTGCAGCAAATGCCGTGGTAAGCAACGGCACGCAGCAACAGGGGTCTGGGACTGATATAGATGGCTCTCAGCGCTTAGAACAAGCTGCCACTCAATTTAACGCGGCAGTGAGCGCCGTCGGAGATACTCTCGCGCGAGCGGCAGAAACGCAACTACGCGCAGCCACAATGGCTGCTAATCATCAGGCGTCAGCAATGACTGATGGCGCTTTGCATGTGGATGGCACAAACGGTGTCGCCGCGGTGATGGGTAAAACGGTAGCTGCTTTGCAAATGGAGAATGCGCAGACTGGAAATCTCATCACCACACCGGAACGGGTCTCACGCGCCTTGACGGGCGCAGTGAACGTGATGCCCATCACTGATACTCCAGTCGAGCACCGTCTTTCTCCTATCGCTGCCTTCGCAGACAGAGCCGTGACAATGGGCTTAAGCGGCACTGACGCGCAGCAGGTCTTGCAGGAAATTCAAACTGATCCGCAAGGCCGCTTGTCACCTGTCACACGCCAAACACTGGTACAACAGCAACACGCGATGGGACGTTCATGGCATGTCAGCATGGGAAATGTGCAGGCTTTGGAAGTGGCGGCGCGTCAACTTCCTGACCAGTTGGAGATTCATGGGGCAAAGCCTGTTGCTCTGCCATCTCCAAGTGATGTTGATGTTGTCTCGACGGCTTCAGTGGACACCTTACGCGAACGCTATCGCCACAGATTACCTCAGGATGTAAAGCACGTATCATGACAAATAAAGCCGACATTTTCACCTACCATGCACCGCATCAGTTGCAAACCATGTCATTAGCGGAATTAGAAGCTCTTTGGGATCTGGTGCCGACTGAACGACAACGGCAGTATCGGGTTATCTACGACCGGTATGTACGGAGTGAAGGGGCCGTAGCCTCGGATACTGAGGAATTAGCAGCCTTGGCGCAACTCATTGACCAATTTTATGTGCTTGAAACGATGGTGCCAGTGCTACCCAATGGAGACCACTGGGTGCGTGTGCCGAAACAGATTCGCGAGGCTGCTGAAACAAACATCGATCTCGCGCCTTCGGAGGAAAATGTACCGAACAACATCACGGCCTCCATGTTGCCAGTTATAGCAGCGTTAGGCGTGGCGCTCATCATTGTCGTATTTTTCTTCATACGCGGTCTCAGTCAACGCAATACAGCTGATGGTGCACCCCAAGCTCTTACGCCGACACGTAGCCCGACCCCGGGTCGCTCACCAACGCCGACACCCATTGCGCTGGAAGCTCAAGATAGTATCATTCGTGGAGGTGATGCGAGTAATAGTGCGATATTTCCCGTCAATCTGCGTATTGCCCAAGCCGGAGATAATCAACCGCGCTTTTTTGTGGTGCAGCGACGGCTAATTCAGACTACCGAATGGAGCTATGATCCCAACCCGGACATCGCAAGCTACGTCGCAGGATTAAGCATTCGACCAGTCATCGGTATTCCGTGGAGCGAGGCCAACGTCTTATTGTTTGAGTACATGCTGCCGGGCACGATCTTTGACTTGCAAATGAATACGGGTAGTACTTTACGTTTCCAATTTTCATCTAAGCAGTCCGTAAATCGCAGCGATACGAGCTGGTTCCGGCAACTCGGGCCGGGGTTAGCACTGGTACTCATTGGAGAGCGAGATGCAACTACGGGAGAGTTAACCTCCAATCGTGTGGTGGTTACTGCCGGATACGATGTCGAGCAGGAATTATCGACGGCAGGTGACATTGTAGGAATAGACTTGCCGAAGGTTGATCCACCTACGCCAACGGCAACATCTACACCTTTTCAGCGTATTGATGTAAACCTCATTTCAGCAGAATCTACGACTGGGTGGGTCAAGGTGAAGTTGCGAATCTACAACGGACGTTTGACACCTATCGTGGTTGATCCCAATACTATACAAATAGCGTACGGGTATGCGGAAAATCCGGTTGGCCCCACTGAATCAGCTGATCTGACTGCATTCGAACTGGCATCAGGTCAAGCAGTAGATTTGACCATCACATTTGCATGGCAGGGCGAACCCTATTGTACGTTGAGTCTCTTTGATTATCGTTTTTCCATCACACTTGTGCGGAAATAGTGTGATTGACTTGCACGTATCGACCTATCTCAACGACATTTACGGCATGTGACGGATTGCTGTTTGGTGTTAAAGAATGTGGTATTCGGTAGACAACATATTTTAACACCAAATCTGCCCTATTTCTGTCCTATTGGATTTTGCGGCATGGTGACTCGGTGTCTACAATGAGTGGTATCAGTAGATGAAACCACTGTTGCTACAGTAAACAACATATGAATGCAAGTCATTTCATCCTCAACACCTCATTCCAAAACTGACTGCGTTCCATAAAATTGCCCATAAATTCCATTGTTGCCATACCAGAGGCAGAAAAACGTGCTGTAGTGCAGACTATTTGCTTTGCGGATTGATCATGCCGAAAAACCTGTCCATAACACCAAGTGAACTTGAAGCTTCACAGATAATTGTGCGGAGTTTAGGACATCACCTGCGTAGCCCGCTTGTTGAAGTTGTAAATCAGTATGAGCAACTTTTAGATGAGTTGAAAGTGGTCATTCCACTGCCTACGCAACAAGCCATGTCTGCTGTACAAGCACGCACGCTCAAGCTTTTAGACAGCTTAAGCATCTTATCGGAATTGCTCTTATTTGAAGAAGGTGTTTTTCAGCTAACACCAACTTCACTCAATGCTTTGGTCGTTCAAGCCTGCACCCAACTGGAGAAAGAGGGTGCGCTTTCGTTAGCGCGTCTTGTGATAGATGTTCCATCTACGTTACCGCAGGTTAATGGCGGTATGCCTTTGTATTTTGCTCTTCAAACTGCATTGAGAATGTTCGCTGTAATTTTCAAAGAGAATTTGTTTATCTGCGCAACTCAGAAAGCCGAAAGAGTCGAGTTGCACCTACGAAATATCCATCTAAGAACAAAGTTACCACGGGTGTCTCCTGTAGATTTTTTACAGCGACACGGTGAATCCCATAGCATTTCCCTGTTCATATGCAAGCGAATAATGAAGTTAATAGGAACACAGTTTTCACTATACGGAAATGATATTTCAGAAGCAACGTTACAAGTTGATATGTGTTTCTCGCTCCCATTAGCAATTGTTACGCAATGAGCGGAGACGGTATATGAGAATTTTGCTTATTGAAGACAATCAAATGAACGCCGAAATCTTCATGAGAATTTGTGACGCTAAAGGATATTCAACTATCACACATTGCATCCTTGGTCGTGATGCATTAGAGCAAGCGCATAAGGAAGCATTTGATTTAATCTTTGTGGACTTTGATCTGCCGGATATCAATGGCCTTCAAGTTGGATTATCTCTAGCTTGGGAAATGCAACGAGGAAAAATAGGTACAAGCCCACTCATTGCACTGACAGCACAGTCCGACAAAGCCTCTCAAGAGGAGGCGCAGCGTCTTGGGTTCCACGCTTTTCTCGGTAAACCTTTTACGGAAGCCGATGTTTCGTATCTTTTAGAGTATTTTGGCGCTCGTCGCTGAGAGGATTTCCAAATGTCCAATGCTTCAATCGGCTATCCACCCGGTCCTGCTGCCAGCGAATCACGGAAACTGTTGTTGTCCTTTCGACGCGATACGCTACGTTTCTGGTGTGATTTGCATGATACATACGGCGATTTCGTTCAGTTCACCTTGGGTGGCAGCCATATGTATTCGCTACGAGATCCACAACTTATTCGAGAAGTATTAGTGGACAAGAACGCTATTATGCGACGCACAGATTACACGTGGGATACATTGGGTCGCTTTCTTGGTGAAGGTCTTGCGGTTAGCCACGGAGAAGTTCATCGCCGTCGCCGCTCCATCATTCAACCGTTGTTTACGCCAGCTTGGATCGATGGTTACACGAACGAGATTTGGGAATGTACTCAAGAGCTTATGGCATCATGGCAGCACAATGATATTCGGAATATTTCCGATGATATGCATCATCTCACACTAAATATTATCTACCGAACTATCTTTGGTACGGAGACAGGTGAGCTTGAAGGCCAGATCAAGAATGCAGTTGCCGTTATTCAAGCGGCATCAGCGCAGCGAATGCAAACAGGAACAATTCAAACTGACGAATCGGTACTTCAGCAAACGCTTCAGACGCTTAATGACGCTATTGATGATTTAGTTTCACGTTCGCAGGAAAAAGGCAGGAAAACTTTATTATCTCTGCTTGCTGAAAGCACTGCTGACTCAAGTTCAACGCTAACCGCCACAGAAATTCGTGAAGAAGTGCTTACCTTCTTCATGGCAGGTCAAGAAACCTCCGCTAATGCGTTGGCATGGGCATGGCATCTGCTTGGAAGCCATCCCACTGTGCAAACCAAACTTCAAAATGAAATCCGCGATGTGGTACAGGAACAACCTCTTGCGCCGGAAAGATTTGCTCAGATGCCATACCTTGAATCTGTGCTGAAAGAAACACTTCGGATCTTTCCTCCTGCATGGATTATTGGTCGTTGCGCACTCGAACCAGTCGAGATTGGCGGATACACCATTGAGCCAAATGAACCAATCAATATCTGCATCTATGCGCTTCACCGAAATACCAAGGTTTTCCCAGATCCAGAAGCGTTTATCCCAGAGCGTTTTGTCACCGAACCTCCACGTTACTCGTATCTCCCGTTTGGGGCGGGTGCACATATCTGCATCGGTCAGCCATTAGCAATGCTAGAAATGGGCATTGCGCTGATAAGCATGCTACAGGCTTGGGATATTCGCCCGGTAGCTGGGACACTTGTCACGCCCGAAGCGATGATGACGTTACGACCTGCGCCCAATGTGCTTGCTGAAGTAGTCCGGCGCTAGGCGAGACGATCCCATCATGATCTTGACGATCACCATCATAAGTAGGCTGACGTTGTGCATTGTCTGTTCGGCCCTTGCAATGCTGATGTTTTTTCAGCTTATTCGAGATCGGCGTAGTCGTATTTTCGGTCAGTTTATGCTTATTCTGGCGCTTTACGGTTTATTGCCGGTCTTGACGCGGACGATACACAACGTAAACACGCAATTGATGTTCAATGGGAGCGTCATCCTCATTGCGCTTATCCCACTTTATACGTTCTATCTGGTTGTCGAATACCTTGAAAAAGAATGGAAACCTTGGCAGAAATTTTGTCTGCGCTTTGAGTTGTTTTGTATCTCAGTCCCAACCATCCTGATCAGCATTACAAATCGGGTTCATGAGTATGCCTATGTCACAGAAGATGGTTTGAATATCTACAAACGCTATTTACACAGTCAAATACTATTGATCGTTGGTGAACTTATTTTCATTCCTATCGCATTTTTATGCCTTCGTCGTCTATTAAATCCGCGTGCCGATGTAGATCGACGGATGGTCATTGGGCTGCTCTTCTTTTGTCTCGCTGCTGTCACCTTCATGATTCCGGCATTGATTCCGTTGAGCTTAGATGGGCTTCTCTTCGCTATCGGCTCGATATTGATGACGGGTGTGGTGCTCAATCAACGCCTATTCAATCCGATGGCTGAACTCAATCAACGTCTTGGGGTGCGTGCCGAACAATTCGCGACCTTAACACGTGTAGCACAGCAAACGACGTCATTATTGTCGCTTAATACGTTGTTGCAAACCGTCGTACAGGAGATTCGCGATGCTTTTCAGTATGACGGCATTTCAGTGTTTCAAAAAGAAGTCGGGCAAGATGTATTGGTTTGTACCGCAGTTTCGGGGATTGGTGTATTAGGTCGCGCCTATCTCATTAACGACACTACACCGATTGGAATGGCTGCGTTAGGTCAACAAATGGTTTCTATTGAAGATATGGCAACGGACGTATCCGCAAAAGCACTCCTTGATGTTCCTCAACTAGGGTCCCTTACGGTTGTGCCTCTAATTATTGGTTCGGCAGCAGCGGGTCAGTCCGATATTGACGCTGAGCAACATACCATCGGTGTCTTGCAAATATATCGCCGTATCCGCTATCGACTATCAGACGATAATCGCGAGGTATTAACTATCCTCGCTCGTCAGATGGCTATTGCTATTCACAACGCTGAACTTTACGGAACTGCTCAAGAAGCACGTAGGCAAGCCGATATCGCGTCGGAGGCAAAAACACGCTTCATGTCCACGATGAGCCATGAACTCCGTACACCACTACAAGTAGTCATCACGATGAGTGAGTTTTGCCAATATCCAGAATCCTATGGAGACGACGTATTTATCAATGAAGGCTTCCGTAAGGATCTGCGCGAGATAACCAAGAGTGGCAAGCACCTGCTAGGAGTCATCAACAATATTCTTGATTGGAGTAAACTGGACGCTGGCGCTGTAGAAATTGTCACACAACCAGTCGATCCAATACCCGTTCTCGAAGATGCGATTTCCCAAAGCACATCACTTTTAAATCCCAACGTGACCATTAACCGAGCATTTTCACCTAGTCTACCCTACGTCGCTTCTGACGAATTGAGATTAGGACAAATTTTGCTGAATTTATTGTCAAATGCTTGCAAATTCACAGATCACGGACAGATCAGCGTTGGTGCCGACCGAACTGATAACAAGGTTATTTTCTGGATAAAAGATACAGGGTTTGGCATTGCGAAAAATGCACAATCTGACCTATTTACACGGTTTAAGCAAGCCGATAGTACCGGTATACGACGACGTGACGGCACTGGGTTAGGATTGGCAATCACCAAACAATTGGTTGAACTACAAGGCGGCACGATATGGTTTGAGAGTATTGAACAAGTCGGTAGCACTTTCTATTTCACGCTCCCCATTGTCAATGCACCAGAAACTTTGCTCGCAGTTGAAAAAGTAGATATCAGTCGGGTCGTTATTTTCCCTTTTCCAGTTCCAGCACTCCCATTACAAATTCTTATTGTCGATTCCGTGTACGAGGATTGGGATCACCTTACCGCTGAAATCACGCGATTGGGGTATCGATTGGTACGTGCTACAACGAGCGAAGACGGCGCAAAATTGGCGCAATTGCTTCAGCCCAGCATTGTACTGATAGTCTCATATTCGACCAACGATCCTGCTATTGAAACCCACCTCGCGTCTTTTCGCAGCGTGATTAATCCCTATGTAACACATCTCGCGTTTGTGTCGATTTCTGATGCGAAATTGCGTGTGAATGAAATACGGGCAAAAGTCCGAGAGCTTGCAACGCTACCCTTTTCCAGTTCGTCATGAGGAGATTCAAATGCCATTTCCATCCGATAGAAAAGTATCGAAATTGAGCTTGCCTATTCGCCTTAGTGAGTGTGATCTGATGGGGATTGTTCATCATGCTCAGTATGTGATTTATCTAGAAGAGGCACGTATTCATTTCGCTAAAGAGATTGGTATCGACTTCGCTACAGTCGTTCGTGAGGGATTCAATCTCGCTGTCATCGATCTTCAGATTTCGTACAAACGACCACTGCTATTCGGTCAGGTTGTAGATATTTACTGCTGGCTCCAAGAACTCAAAAGTCGTGGTATGACTTTTAACTTTGAGTTGCGAACCAATGATCTAGAAGCGACCCATGCAACTGCGCAAGTAGGATTGCTTTCTGTTTCCAACACTGGGATGCCTACACGTATTCCCGATCCTTACTTTCAGTCGCTTCAAGCCACAATTAATTCAGTGGACAATTAGGGGCATATCGTGCACGAAGAAACCTTTGATTTCAGAAATGTGATGAGCAGTAATGACTTTTCGGAGAACTATCGCCTCGACCCACTATCTACTTTATTGTCTATGGGACTTGATAAAGACCATACATGGTTTCGCATCGGACGTCGTTACGGCTTATTGATTAACGCTCCCACGCTTTTGCAGGCCGTCATGACAGATCGCAGTTTTATTCGAGGGAAAGTATCCCGAAATCTGAAGCATCTTTTCGGCGCAGGTTTGGGCGCTTTGGATGGAGAACTTCATCGCCAACATCGAAATGTTCTACGTCCGGCATTTGCAGGTAGCATAGTGGAAAACTTGTATGCTCCCACCATAGCAGAAGAAACGACTAATTTCGCAGAACATATGAAGGGGAATGAAACTTTCGACATTTTCTCAACAATATCAAGCTTTCTCGTCTACTTAACAGCGAAAAACCTCTTCGGGGCGGATTGGCACGACCATGCAGAAAGTATTGCATTATGCTTACGAACTGGTAGTCGCTACCTTGTGGGTCAATCCGCGCATCCCGGTGAAAGCTTTAGTCAGAATGCTTCTGGTTACTTTCATCCACCGCTAGAGCAAGTCTTGAATGAAATCATCAATCACTACGATGGTACTGAGGATCTACGCCGAGCTATTTCCTTCATTTTCAAGGAGGGGATGGCACAAAGTGCGTGGACGCTTGACACCGCTAAAGATGAGATGCGATTTTTACTGGTCGCCGGCGTCGAAACTACAGCGGCAACTGCATCGTTCGCCTTGGACTTATTAGCACGCAATTCGCGAATTCAAGACGAGGTTTACAACGAAGTTACACCACTGTTCTCACAAGGCAGGCCAATTTCACAGGATGACTTACGTAGCTTACGTTGGTTAACATGGGTGATTAAGGAAACGCTTCGCTTATTTCCGCCTATCTGGGTATTTACTCGTGAAGCTAGCCGTGATGTGGTGATTCAAGAGTTAGTTATCCCCAAAGGTTCATTAGTACTGCTAAGTGCGTATCTCACACAGCGCGATGGACGCTACTTCACCAATCCGCTAGATTTCGTCCCAGAGCGCTTTAGCGAACGCATTTCGCCTTGGAAGTATTTTCCATTTGGCGGAGGTCATAGGCACTGTCTTGGTGAGGGGTATGGCGTGACAACGCTTTCCTACATACTCATCAATATGCTGCGGTATTGGAAACTGGCTGTAACTGACAATGCTCCGCTAGATATTGAGCCTGCTTCAACCTTAACGCCGAGAGGTAAACATTTGCTTACGCTAGAAAGAAGATAATACTCATTGCGTAATAGGTGTACTCGGAGTCTAAACTAACATGTCTGTCTCTCAAATATCGCGTCTAACACGGCCCATCTCTCCGGTTGACGCACGAATTATGATTGTTGAAGACAAAGTGGACAACTACGCCACGTTAGCACGCTTACTAATTTTTGCAGGGGTAATTCCCGCTCATTTTCACTTTAAGACCACCGGACGAGGGGTGGTACAGTTCGCTGATACACTACCACGCCTTGATTTGATTTTGCTCGATCTTGAATTGCCCGGAGAAGATGGCTACGAAGTGCTTGCTGAGATCCGACGCATGACTCGTTTCCAAAATACGCTGGTAGTGGCGGTTACTGGACACATCTCTGTTGAAGATTTGCGTAAGGCACAGCGATCTGGATTCGACGGCTTTCTTGGCAAACCACTGGGAGTGGCACGATTTCCAGATCAGCTCACTCGAATTTTGCGCGGACAACCAGTCTGGGAAAACAAGTGAGTTTAGCGATGCAGCGTAGGTTCGATAGAAGTCATACTGCGGAGCTATTGCTCAAGGCGCATGAAGCGCTTTTGTTGGCGAAAAACGAAGATGAGATCCTCGCCGCGGTGGCTTTGGTACTGGATCTGGAATGTGTGTTGCGCCTGATCTATTTACGCCGAGAAGGTGATCAGCACACTCTAGAACAAATACGCATCGTTGCGAGCTGGAAGGAAAGTCAAGTTTGGCGAGATGATCCGATGCTCAACGCCGCAGCAACGGATACAGTGCTTGCGCATATCGTGCGAGAGGCTGACAAACTAGCTGAAAATAGTTGGCTACTTACGGATCTTCAAAAGGCCTACACCTTACCGGATAGTACATTCTCGAATAAGGTTCGTGGATTTGCATTCGTGAAGCTCTACCGCGCCGATCCTATACAAGGACACATTTGGGATGCTGCCATCTGTGCAACATGGGAGGATTGCCGCGATTTCGAGGATGAAGAACGCTATATCTTGGAGGTTGTATCTCAAACAGCGGCGGCCGTCGTCGCCAACCGCAAATTGTATATCCAAGCGGTGGAGAATGT
This sequence comes from Anaerolineae bacterium, assembly GCA_019637615.1. Taxonomy (GTDB): domain Bacteria; phylum Chloroflexota; class Anaerolineae; order Aggregatilineales; family UBA2796; genus JAHBVK01. Next base: position 109,323 of record JAHBVJ010000027.1, read on the forward strand.
GGGGCGACTCAAGGAAATAGATCGGCTGAAAACGCAGTTCCTTTATACCGTGAGTCACGAATTACGCACACCGTTAACAGGCATTATCACAATAGCTGACACGCTGTTGCATACGACACGTGAGCAATTGAATGCCGATATTGTGGATGATGTCGCATGGATTCTGAAATCCGGCAACCATTTGTTGCAGCTTATCAACGACATCCTAGACTTAGCCAAAATCGAAGCTGGACAGTTGCAGCTATATCCTAAAATGGTCGATGTTTCTGAACTGATCCGTGATGTAGTGCAGTATGCTAAACCGCTCATGCTGAAAAAAGGCTTAAATCTTGAGACAGCCATTGCTCCTGAGGTGACGACTGTTTGGGCAGATCCGCAGCGACTGTACCAAGTGTTACTCAATCTGGTCAGCAATGCCGTGAAGTTCACCGAGCGGGGAACAATCTGGATTAACGTCTATCGAGAACACGATACGTTGATGTTTGCTATTCGCGATGAAGGGATAGGTATTCAGCACGATTATCTTGACACGATCTTTGAGCCTTTCCAGCAGATAGATAGTGCGCTTAATCGAAAGGTAGGTGGAACAGGCTTAGGATTACCGATTTGTCGCCGTTTGATGGACTTGCATCATGGAAAAATTCAGGTCGTTAGTGAGCTGAATAAAGGCTCCACCTTTTTTGTGCAGTTGCCCACGAAAGGACATACACGATGAAAATACTTTATGTTGAGGATTCACCAGTCAACCTTCATGCTATGAAACGTATTATCATCCATTTGGGATATGAATTTATTGCTGCCGAGTCGGCACAGCAAGGCCTTCGGATGCTACAGGAGTCACCTGACATCATCTTGCTCGACATCGGATTACCGGACATGGATGGCTATCAGCTTCTAATGCAGATTCGCAAGCTAAATGTGAATCGCCCTGTGCTGGCGGTTACAGCACATGCAATGTCAGGCGAGCGCGAGAAGTGTTTGAGTGCTGGCTTTGACGACTATATCGCGAAGCCCGTGGGCTATGAAGTCATGATGAATTTATTGAAGCGCTTCACCCACACGGCCTCGTCATAGTATCGGTTACAGGCTACACGGCTTCATTGAGTGCTGGTAAATGCCATTTGAAGCCCATACCGCGCACGTTGTGAATAGCCTGAGGTCGTCCGTTTTTCTCAAGCTTTGCCCGAAGGTTGACTAAATGTGATTTTATTCGTGTGCGGGCTTCTGCTGGTGGTAAGCGTTCACCGCGACTCAGCGCGTATAATTCGGAGTAGCCGAAGACACGATCTGGGTTGGAGGCAAGGTGAACCAGTAGCACGAATTCTGATGGCGTGAGGCTAAGCGGTTCACCATACCAAACCGCTGTACGTGCCGACATGTCTAGTTCCAGCACATCGGTCACGATATGGGGCGGATGCTGCTGCGGGAACCATTCGCGGCGGCGCATGATAGCCTCATCAAGGCGCTTGAGAATATCTTTTGCCGTTGTGGGCTTGATGATGAAGTCATCCACGCTGATTTGAATAGCTTCAACGAGTTCTTGGACACCAGCGTAAGCAGAAATCATCACGATAATGTCAGCAGGATACAGCTTGCGCACCTGTCGCGCTAATGAGAGGCCGTTCGGCCCACCTTGGAGATTATAATCGATGAGGATCACGTCGGCACGGGTTACTCGGATATGTTCCATCGCAGACAGCGAGTCTTTGAACGCTATCACTTCATACCCATGCTTGAGCAGCAACCCATGAAAGAATTCGCGCTCACTCATCTGATCCTCGACCACGATAACGAGCACCTTCACCCTCCACTACTTTTCCGGCACCAAACCCGTCAGCAACGCTTATTCATCCTTGTCGATCACGATCTCAGTCGTCATGATGACCTGCCAACCAGCGTAATCACCTGGCAATTCCTGTTTCAGCAGCTTCCACGCTGCTGCTTTAGCTTCCGACGGCGAGATCGCCTGCACGATGAATACATGGTCGGTATGAAAAGCGCCAGAAGCGTCCAGAAGTTGACATTTGACTTTCCATGTAAGCATTGGATTCGAGTGCGCCTGTGGTCTATGTTGGTTTGTCATCGGTACTTCGGAGAACTTGCTGTGCTTTTCCCAACCTCGACGGGAAAAAGAATACTAACGCATTTTCGAATTGAGGCTATCGGACTCGCGCAGTGACAACCCAAGGTCTTAGCAATACCTTCTTTGTGAACTGGTACGAAGCGGCACAGCCATCCGCGTTATCCTTGTAAGTAGTGATGTGCACGCATCCGGCGTGAGCATCAGCAACACAACATTAGCCTTCGATTCCAGGCCGAATTGCTTTACGCCAAGCTGCGCTCTCCGAAATACTCTCGGCGTTGATCCAAATGTCGAAATAGAGCTGCTTCAGCGGTTGCTAGGTAGCAACATGTACTAAAAGGATAATGACGGAGCAGTTTTGAGTATAATCAACACACAATTAACTTGAGATGGAAGTTAAGCTCATGATCGTGGCTGTGATCGAAGATCGTACAACAGATCAGGAACACCTCGTCAGCATCTTGCGGAAAGACCATTACGAGGTGTTAGCGTTCAATGAGGGCTTATCGGCGCTTCACTACTTCCAGCAGGATCGGGCGGATGTCATCCTCATTGATTACCACATGCCGGGCGGTCCTAACGGGCTGACCGTTGCCCGCCAAATTCGCAAGATGCATCCGGCGTCAGTCATCATCATGACCACTTCTTATGCGGATATAGATTTCGTCATCGAAGCAATGCAAATCGGGCTTGACGACTATATCATCAAGCCGTTTAGGGCGGAGGTCGTGCTGAAGCGTATCAGTGAAGCCATCGGGCGTCGTCAAGACTGGTTCCCCACGACCGAGATCATTCCTGTTAGTGGACCTCTTGCCATCGATTTGGAAACGCATCGGGTTCATTGGCATGGTGAGCGAATAGAACTGACCATGACTGAATTCAACTTGCTGCGGTTGTTGGCCTCACGTCCGGGGCATGTATTCACCTACAGCGAGTTGTACGCGCTACATCGTGGCGAGCGTGTGGAACCAGTGGTAGCGCGTGCGCGGCTCAAGACGCATCTGGCGAATCTGAAGGACAAACTAGATCGGGGGTTGTATCCCGACACCTTGGAAAAAGTGCGCGGTATCGGTGTGCGGTGGGTGCCAACAACTAGCTAGCCTTTACTCCAAATGACGGAGCCGCTCACGCAACGCGCGACCGGGACGCACCTTGAGAATATGATGGACTGTGTTCTCGTCACTATGCGGTAATGCCCTTGAAATGGCTGTTACTTCTAAGACGAGGAAGTTTTCAATCTCTATTTTGCCGCCTTCCGCCAACTGGATGCCCATCAGGTCGATAGCCTGTTGCACCACACTCTCAATCAGGTGGTAGGAATGCCCTGTATTCTGTCGAATCTGCTTGCAAAGCCGCTTTTTGGTGAGTACGTCAAGGCCTTCCATTGCGTCAACTCCTCTCGATAATTTTGAAGCGTTTGGTAAGTTCTTCTAGTGAGGCTGTGCGTACGCCAGCCGCTTGGAGCACGTTCGAGGATGCCTTCATTGGTACCGCTTGCATCTTCGCAGCTGTATGAAGGTAACTTGCCTCATTGAAGATCGTCTCCAACTCGGTTGCTGGTACTGTCGTGCTGGGTTTAGTGAGCAACACGAACGGCTTACGAGACGCTATCAACTTCTTGGTAAGCTCAACACCGCGTTCGAGCAGCAGCGTATCGTGATGACGATGCACGGTGAGGCGTGCCTTCCAGTCGGTACGCTCGTAGAAGCGAGTCAACTCTGCCATTACGACGATTTGCAGCGCGAAATTGGATTCGACAAAGCGGGAAAAGATCATGCAATTGCCGTACTGTGGGTTGACTATCTCATCGCTGGTCAGTAATGGACGCTGCCGCAAGTTGGCACGTGCTGGATCTGGATTCGCGTCCGCCGTCGAGGTTCCAGACGCATCGCTATAGAATTTGGCCGTATCGTGGTCACAACCTCCGTAGACGATCTGGGTAGCTAGACCAGTGAACAGCGCCTTGGTGGCTTCCTCACCATAGATAAGGTGGAATTGCCCTTTGGTTTGTGCGCCTACTAAAATCGAGATGCGTCGTTTGCGCACGAGGTTGACAGACTCCACCAAACTATCCAAGCGACCGAGCGTGGGAAACTCATCAATAATCACACCGACGGGGGCAGGTAACGGACCACCGCACTGCTCACCAATCGTATCAAGATCACTCATCAGCTTTTGTAGTGTGGCACCGAGATAGGGTGCATAAACTTTCCGCATTGCGCCGGGACAAGTAAGCACCACGACGGTTGGCTGTGTAACTAACAACTCCGCCGTAAAATCGGATGCCGCTGTATTCTGCCGCACCTGTTCGGATGACCATCCCGTGAGCGCCGTACCGAGCGTTGCGACGACATTAGTCGCGATCTTCCCATCGGCCCGTACGGAAGCAATGAAGCTGCCTGCGGCTAAAGCTGCATCATCGGGTTTTTCTATCAAGCGTTTCGCCAACGCTTGCATATCGGTGAGAGCGGCTTTTATTTGCCCCAGATTGGCAAATCTAAGTAAACAAGCCGTTAGCAAATCGGTCGCGGAATCCGCCCAAAAACGATTATCACCATCTGCGCTCGGCACCAATACTCTGGCGATCGCGTTGGCAGACGGTATATTGCTCAGGCCTTGCGCGAGATTGAAGCGAGGTCCGGTCGCACTGGTGGGATCATGAATGGCAACAAGATGACCAGTTACTTTGGCGATTTCCTTGATATACGGTGTCAATTCGCCTTGCGGGTCTACCACGATAAGGCTGTGGTGGCAGTTCATCCTATCTGCTATCACGGGTAGAATAACGGCCTGTGTTTTGCCGCTACCGGGCGCGCCTAGCGTAAGCAGGCCACGTGCGGCATCTTCAGCTCCCATGCAAAATTTACCATAGCCCCAGTCGAGACGCCTGCCGCGCTCACCCCAAAATGCCCCTAACAATGTAATGCCATCACCATCTTCGCGGCGGTAGCGTCGATACTCGCGCATTGTGCAAAAGTGGGCAGAACCCATTTCGCCGCGCCGATTGCTTGGTCTTCGCCAACGGTCTACTTGCTCGTATAACCATCCACCACGGCGCAAGCCTTGCCCCAGCGCCATATTCAGAAATAATAGAAGGACGACCAGTGCTAATCCCATAATAATCAGGCGTGCCTGATTTATCATCATTGGCCCACCTACTAGCACGCCGAGCAAGCCAGAAAGTGGTTTTTGTAGTGTTGTCGCCCGCTGGACAGCGAAATCACTGAGTAGACTCACATAGATAGATGTCAGCGCTACATTCGGCAGCACGAAGCTCAATACACGCCCTATCCGTTGCAGCTTATCTGACTTTGCGATGAGACTACGTTGAATTCCTACCCCAGTTAACCATAGAAACAGCGGTGGAGTAAGCGTCCCAGCGCAACTGAACATGCAGAGGAATGGTGTGAGTAATACGCGACCCTGCGTGAACAACCAATAGAGCATTAGCTTGTTTCTCCTGTGGCTGCTTCTTTTTCAGCCTCCTGTTCTATTGGCACCGCACGCCATTGCAATCTCCTGAATACCACAGAGACTCCAACAGCTACCATGAGAAATGCGAGATAGAAGGCTGTCCATTTTGCGATGCCCAAGAGTCGTAGCAGGATCACGATGCCATCACCCATCAAGATCAGTAGGCCAAGCCCAATCATCGTAGGTACGTAAGCACGCAAGCGCGTATGCAGATGTTGCATCGTTTATGCCCTCACTGGATATCCAGATCGCGTGGAAACCAGCGATCCAGTTCAGATTGTGTCGATAGCGGCAGCGTGCTTGATGCATCGGTCGGGATTTCTTGTCCGATAGGCACAGGCAGCTCATCGTCGGCTCGCCATTGCCGCCAGTCTTGACCAAGCCGATTATCGAGTACCAATGTCATCTGCTCGGTAGAGATGGCACGCAACAGATCTAGATGACCTTTGTTCTTGCGATTGTAAAATGGCTGTCGCACGCCATCCGGCATTGGCACTGTTCCCGGCAGAATAATGTGGGTGTGCAGCTGTTGAACCTCCTTGCCAGTTTCAGTTTTGGCAAGGCGATCATGCATGACGTAGCTATATTCTGGAATTTCTCCGCCACGTGCATCGTAATATGCATCCACGATGGCTTCGGTCAGTTCACAAACGAGCCGTTCACGCTCCCGTTCTGGAAGTAACGCCATTAAGTCGGGCGCGGGTGAGATAACCCATGTCCATGCTAGTACGTTCCGCGAACTCAATGCTTCGCAGTGCTTGAGAATGTCGCCATACGTTTGCCCTAGACCACAATCATGCCAGCGTTCAAGGCCACGCTGTTGAGGAATATGGCCATCTCGGTCATTGCGATAGGTAAAATACTTCAATTTACGGCGGAACTCTTGTCGCCCATTACCGCGTCGTCCTTGGTGAGATGCGTATTGCAAATCCGGGACAATAATCGCTTTGTCCATGAATCGTGCTCGATACCTTACTTGCTTTTGCGAACAGCTTCAATCTGCGCAAACAGCGCAGTCCCCTCGTGCAAAACGTCGGCAACCCCCTTTTGAATGAGCTGTTGTGGCTCTATCTTGCGACCGATTTGAGCAGTTAAGATCTGTGCAAGGGCAAAGGCCAACATGTAAACAATAAGTTGCAGGTAGAACAGCAGCAATTGTGTACCGTTACCGACGCTGTTAGCGACTTCGCGTTCCATTTCGCCAAGGCGCATTTGCAACGTGCGCTGAAAGTGCCGTCGGCTGCCGATAGCATCCGCTTCATTTTCTAGATGTGCGCGAATCGCCTCCCGAATCCACTCGTTTTCCGTGATAAGCGGACGGCGCTTGCGGGTAGCTTGCTGCACCTGCTCGAACATGGCCCCAGTGAGATACAGTGAATGCTGTTTGTCGTAGACCTTGCCTGTAGCCTTCATACGTCCTCGCCTATCACGAAATGATGAGTGGTAGTATATGACGCTGCACGTTGCTGACAAGGTGACCAGTGCTCATTTCTGTCCGTTTTCTGTTCGTTATTTCCCTTTTCGGCGAACTACACCACATTTTCTGACGTCATATCCAGTGGATAGCCCTACACAGTATCTTGTTGCTCGTCATGCTTCCTACGACCTACCAAAACAGGGGCAACAATGACCGTGTGTGTTCACCTTGCGCTGACAGCGCAAGGTGTCCCGACGTTGGGTCGATACCCAATGTCGGGACAAAAGACGGTGCGGCGAGACACCCGACAGGTGTCATCTCGCCCGCGCCGTCTTCAACGAGCGCTTGGCGCGAGTTGCCAGCTTTAGCTGGCTACCGCCTGCCGTCGTAGCGCCCACAAGGTCGATACAAGGGCAATTGCCGCCTTCACGGCGGCAGGCGGTGCGGCACGGCCATCATGTCATAGACACTCCAATCCTGTACAGGCCGTGCCGCATGGTCGCGCCGCACAGGGCGACCATACAAGGTTTTGTAGAGGCACATCAGCATCCCCTGCGGAAATTCACCCGTATTCTGGTCGATTTTGCACCAACTATTTTTCGTGACGTGGTCGCTAACGCGTGAGGATTGGAGATGTCTGACTGCAACTGATTCAGTGTCAGATGCTCAGGCAACTTTTTACTGCCTAGTTTGCGAAGGAGTTGGTTGATATGAGTCAGTTCCGTATTGGTAGTCGGCAGGGTTTGTGGCGACGGCTGCTTGGGTTAACCCTGCTCATCATGCTGACGTTTTCACTGGCATCCACCACTGGTATCACCACAGCACAAGACAGTGCCTTTTTACGCATTACTGGCACGGTATTCAGTTATCGCGGTCAACCGGTATACCTGCGCGGCTCCAACATCGGCAATATCGGCGCTATCGGTATCTGGCAGACACCCAATATCGACGATATTGAGCCAGATCGCGAAGACTATTTCAAACTGAAAGAGATGGGAGGTAATCACTTCAGATTTGGCATGAGCCTACCTTGGTACAACCAAGATCGAAACAAGTTCTGGCGCGTGTTAGATCAGCAGGTCGCGTGGGCGAAAGAAGCGGGGGTGTGGCTCGTCCCGCTGCTATTCGTGACGGAGGATAACTGCTATGAAGGCTACAACAATACTTGCAAGCTGTGGACAGATGCAGCGCAGCAAGAGAGGCTCATCGCCTTCTGGGTAGAAATGGCACGTCATTACCGCGACGAACCGACGGTCATTGGGTTCGACTTTCTCAATGAACCAACACCGCCAGGACCGGGTTGGTGCGACACGTGGTTTACCTTGGCGCAACGCATTCGCGATGGAGTAGCCGCGATCAATCCTCAAGCACTGGCCTTTATCGAAGCCTGCGCGGATGGGCAATTCTACCATCGTTTCGAGGGTGACAACATCGTTTATGAGGTGCATTTTTACGAGCCACTTGCCGCTACCCATAATGAAGATGGCTCTGCCGTCTATCCCGGTTCACTGCCCGACTGGGATGGTAAGCAGGTGTACTGGAGCAAGGATGCTTTTCGTGGTAATGGCGACGAACGCGCCGACATCCGTAATCGCCTCGCCATCAATTGGGCTAAAGAGCAAAACGTCCCCATCTATGTTGGAGAGTGGGGTACCCGGTCGCCCTATCAGGGATGGGAAACCTACCTGACTGATATTGCCAGCCTGCTGAATGAGTGGCATATACATTGGTCGCACTACACATGGCGTCACCTCCCCGGGTACTGGGATACCTTTGGCTTGGGGCATCCGCTGGTTGTGCAAAATCCGGCTACCTATACAATGCTGACGTGGGCATTGCTAGGCAAGCTCGGCCCGGACGATCCAGATCCAACCGTTGCGCCGACGATGACTGCGGTTGTCGCGACCGCAACACCACGTTGGAATGCAACGTTGACCCGCGTACCGCCCACCATACTGGCGACAGTCACAACAATGCCCATGACCTCTACTTGGCAACCTTCGCTTACTCCCCATCCGCGTACGCCGGAACCGACACAAAACGATGAGGTGGTGGTGCGCTATAGTGCTGCGAAAACGGAGGCGACTAGCTCCACTATCGAATTCATCCTCAGTGTTATCAATACTGGTGAGCAGGCCATCGATCTAGGCGAGATATCACTCCGCTACTACTTCAAGGATCAGGGTAGTCTGGGAGATTATGCGGCAAATTGCGAAGTAGCCGACATCGGTTGTGAGCGCGTGCAATTGTGGTTTGGGCAGCTCGCTGTAGCGCGAGATGACGCGACTCACTATTTGGAAGTTGGTTTTGGGAAAGGCAGTCTCGGTGTGGGTGAGCAGACGGGCGACATTTCCCTGCAAATCCACCGCAGCAGTTGGCATGATCTCAATCAGGCGGACGACTACTCGTTTAATCCACAACAAACCAAATTGTCGCCGTCGGATAAGGTGACTGCCTATCGACAAGGTAGGTTGATCTGGGGCAGTGAACCGGGGATGGATCCTCATCCGCGCCCTTCGCCGGGTTCTGTACGTGTGCTGTACATGGCAAATCCCTATCATCGGGATGCATCGAGCAGCGTCATCTCGCCCGAATTTGCCATCCTAAACGCGACCGGCGAAGCCATTCGCCTCAGTCACCTAAAACTCCGCTACTACTTCACCCGTGAATCGACAGAGCCAATTGTCTTCACCTGTGCTTGGGCACAAGTTGGCTGTGATCATCTTACGGCGCAGATAGGGCGAGAAGCAGGTAGCGGTAGCGACTATCTTGAACTGGGATTCACCGATGCAGCGGGGGATTTGGAACCCAACACTCCAACAGGGCCGATCTCAGTGCAGTTGCGACGTGCCGACTGGACCGATTTCAATCAGGCGGATGACTACTCGTTCCGTCCAGATACTGAGGCATTGACCACATGGGATAGGGTGACGCTTTATAAGGATGCTGCACAGATCTGGGGTCTGGAACCGGGGGCAGCCAGATGAGTAGCCTCACCCAAGAGAAGTTGATTTCTATCTTGGAGGAACAGGGGCGTGAGGAACCATTCTACCTGTGCCTATTCCAACTCGTGCCTCAGCCAGATCCCGTCTATCAGGTGGTGCTGCACCTAGCGCGTGCCGTCATCGCCACCCGGCTATGGCATCGTGCAGCCTATCTTACCCATTGTGTGCCTGACACACTCGACGAAGACACGCTGCGGACATGTATCGCCACCGAAGTCATCGTACCACCCTTCGGAGCCAAGCCGCCCGCGGACACAAGTGTATGGCGTACCTTCTATCTTACGCCGCCTGACTTTGCTGAAGCCACGTACGCGCTGGATACGCTGCTCAAGTATCTTTTGAGTGATTCGAGGACCGCCCCACAACGACGACGTTTCTAGGACGGAGGATATCATGACGAATGCCAATCGCAGTGTGGGCGAAGATAAGTTTCGCCAAGCATTTGACGGAAAAGGTTTCCAGTTGCTGGAACCAGTCGATCCCATGGTGAACTACTCATTCGAGGCGGGAGCCGTAGATCCGTGGACGCTCGAACTGACTGCCTCCAAGTGGTGGTTGGATGAACAAGATCGACCGACGGGACAACAAGTCACCCTAGCGACCTACGATTCCGAATGGCCGACTTCGAAAGACGAAGCCACCGAAGACTTGGACAAGCTGCGACAAACGTATGAAAAGGCCGGGCTGGAATCTGCCATGCAGCAAGCGGAAGCGATGGCGGTACGAGAAGGGTCGATCAAGGTAGATCGCCCTGATGGACGTTTGTTTACAGAAGGGCCGGAAGATCGCTTCCAGACACAGCGCCAGCTAGATCTAAGCCAACAAGTATCGCCGCCTGACGTTGAGATGGATCTCTGACTATGGTCAAGGTGCTTACCAGTCGCCACAGCTATAGTGGAAAAGACCGCGTAGACGCTACTGTCAAATCGAGCGAGGGGCCGGGCGACTGCCTGACCCCAACGTGGCGCTTGGTGGCTGGTCACAAACTGTACACCGCTCAACAAGCTGGCAACCAAGCGGAGATAGATCGCTGGCGAGTCAGTAAGCTCACTGCAGAACCGACCACATCCCTCACCAATGAACAATATACGGCTGAATACATTGGTTTACTGCGGCAGCGCTATGCGGAAAATAAGCAACCCTTCTTGGATCTCGTCCAGCGTGACCAAGTGACATTGACGTGTTACTGTGCGGCAGGACAGTTTTGCCATCGCCATATCGCCGTCGATGTGTTGGAAAAGATTGCCAACCATCATCAGTTGCCGTTTGAGCGCGGTGGAGAAATTGACCCAAAGACTAGCCGTCAGTTACTGGATCCGTCAGATCCTCGTTATCAAACCATCGACTTTGGAGTCGTGCCCATCCGCGAACAAGAGGGCGAGACTACACTCGGTTACGCAGCGATGGCACGTGTTGCAAACGCGCGAAAACTCAATGCGGCGATGGAACTAGGTCATTTTCATACCGAGAAAGCGGCTGACGCGTATCTCTCCGAACTTCAGCACGCCGTACAGAAAGCAGATCTACCACTATCTGGGGCACGGCAAGATATCCGCGAGACGGAAGCGTATTTGGCCCAACAGGCGTGGGAAACCAATCTGCCGGGGCACTGGGGAATGCAGACGGTGAGCGACACCAAAGCATGGGAAACGGGCAGTTACGTTTTGCACAAGACACCCGACCAGTTGCAGCTTGACCGCGATTACCATGAGATACGCTTCGGTATCGTGCCGATCTTGACACCAAATGGCTGGCATATTGCGGATGCTGCTGCCGCCCTGATTTCGCAAGGCGACAAGCATTCCATTGTAGAGCTTGCTCATTTCGGGCTAAATTATCGTGAGCGAGCAGATCTCTATCTAAACGAGGTGGAGGATGATATCAATCATCGTGGGATTCAACTAGCAGGGAAATCCTCTCAGATGAGTCGGGCACTATTCGCGTTAGAAACGTCAGCACAAGAAAATGGACTGACAGGCGATTGGACAGCGCTTACACCGCAACAAGTTGCAGATTTAGGAGATCGCCAACTTCATCTGACCCATGACCGTGCGGACGTCAGAACTATGTCTACCAATTTACAATTCCACGATATAGCATTGGACTGAATTTACCCTCGCCTGTTGACGCCTAGGTATCCATTTGAATGATTTTACAGACTCAACGCTAACTTTAGTCCATCACAGACAACAGCTAACGAGAGGCCAGATCCGGTTCACCACGATAGGCGACCACAATTTTTTCGCGTGGAATGCCGGCCCTCACTAATGCATCTTCTAAGGGGCGGTCCGTAGTATCGCTGAGAATAGCAACACTGTTTTCCGTTACTTGTACTAGCAGCATAACATGAGGTGAGGATTTCGGTTGCGACGGCACGACAATGACACTATAAATGCCTGTAGTAGGATCTTCACTGTAGTAGAGTTTGGCGTTAAAACTGGCCGTCACATATTTCTTCAGCGTTGATGCAACTATTTGTGCCAGCGTTAGAATGTTTTCCATGCCGTCACTTCCTCTCGATTAAAATCGATTAACACGATTTTAGCACTGATTCTTGTCAATGCTTGCTGAAGTACAAGATCTGCAAGTGCCAGATAGGTGACGTCGGCGATAGCAAGATAGAGTGGTGTGCTGACCTTGGTCGCCAATAGAGCTTCGGTATACATCATATATTGACCCAAAGCGGTGTACAACTCATCCCGTTTGCTGTCGATTGACAAGCATTTGACCTCCACCGTGATGCGTTGCATCGTGTCAGATTCGTCATGTACCATACGCTCAAGTTCGAGGTCAATAAAGTAGTCCTTATCACCGAACACAAGATGCTTCGGGCTGGCAATGATAGTCCAACCATCTTTCTGCAAAGCACGTTCTACTTGGGGTTGACACGCATCAATTGCCATAGGGCTTCCTTTCTAGTGTAATTATGCCAGAGAAACAAAATTGGGGAGACGACCCTTAGGCATCTCCCCAGACTAATGATCCTAGAACGGGATAGCGTCGGGATCTTCACTATCTGCATTACCGCCGTCGTCAGCGGGTTTGTTGTCGAGGAACTGCAACTGGTCCACATTCATCTCGAGGCTGGCTTGTGGCTTGCCGTTCTTGTCGAGATAGGCATTGACGCGCAATCCGCTACCCTCGATGAGGACACGACTCCCTTTCTTGAGATACTTCTCGGCGAGTTCGGCGCGACCATTCCATGCGGCGCAGCGTATCCACAGGGTCTGCTGCTGGTCGCCACGCTTGCGATTGACGGCGATGTTGAAGTTTGCCACCTTCTGCTCACCCGCCATACGAATGTCGGGCTCTCCACCGAGGTTGCCAGTGATGATGATACGTTCGTAAGCCATTGTATTCTCCCGGCGCTGTGCGCCTTTGTCTTGTGCTTCGACCCTGTGCCGAAGTTGCCATGTTCCTGCCACAACCGTAGGCGCAGACGGTCAAGGGAAAAGCTTGTGCTGAGTGAAACGGCACCAGCCAAGCACAAGCGCCTTGACTGGCAAGCAGTTGTGGCACCCTTGGCAAGACTTCGCACTTGGGGATCGGGGCACGACAGGCGGCAGCGTGGAGAACATGGTCTTACCAGACGGCAGATCAGCGGGACGCGGAGACGCAGCCACGACAGTGGCGGTTAAGCAGTGGAAGCTGCCAACAGTCCGCCGTAGTAAGCAGGTTGGAAACCAAGCGCTCCACAGAGATCGCGCAGCAGGATGGTGCCACAGACGAAGCAGTAGCCGTAGCCAGTCGCCGTGTTGAAGCCAAACGAGCGATGGACATCACCGCGTTTGTGCCGATGTGAGAACGGACAGGGACCATTCAGCCAGCTTTCGCGGCGACGATACCCTCGTTCGCGAAACGAATCGGCGACAGCAGCTATCAGGGCAGAGTTAACCGTCGGCGCACTGGCAACTGAGAATTGTGTAGGCGTCTGTTTCCGTGGCGACGGCGTTGGCACTGGCAATAGCTGGGCAAACTCGGCAACTTCGTAAGTCACATCTGGTCGCCATACGTTCACTTGACAAAGCGTATGGTGTCGTTGTGGTTTGGTATTGTACGAGCTGGGAAGTCGCATACACTGGGCTACGGTAAGAGAATCACCATGCAACCGCCTCGCCAAGGCGGATAGGAGTTGATTCGTCCTACCGACATTTTCCTTCAACGGCTCCTTCAGCAGCCAGTAGGCATGAATGCCGAACCCACTGAACACTACCACGGATGGCAAGACAGGGAAACGCTTCAGGTCTGCCAGCGCTTCACGCGGCTCGCGGTCGATATCCACAAACAAGGCAGGTAGATTAACTACCTCCGACACTCCACCACGCTGCCAACGCGACAGTCCTACGCGACGTGTTGCCACGCCGAAGTAAGCACCGTAGCCATGCTCGCTGTTGGTCACTAATAACTGTTCCAACACGTTGTCCAAGGCGGCGTTTCCCACTGGGATATGTCGCGATGGGCTGGCCCGGTCACGGTCTGGATGGATAGCAGTGAGGGTGAGACACTGCTCACCCTGTACCTTCCGAAACAACAGATTGAGGAACTCACGGGCTTCTGAGAGGCACATGGCTCACCTCAAAACAACACGAGCTGCGTCAGGTTTACCAGTGGAGCAGAAATGGAAATTACTTCCTGCGTTGGCTGTGGTTTGTTGGCAAGGATAGCCAAGGGCGAGACCACCCGCGGTGGCGCATCGCGCTTGTTCGGCTTCTTGCGGCGAGTAGATGGCTTCCCCGTTGCTACCGGCGTCTTATGCGCGACTGCCGTTGGTCGTTCCGCCGCCGCCACACGGGACTCTGTCCGCAAGGGGCGTGGCTGTAGCTTGCCGCCATGGTCACTGACCAGAAGTGTTAACAACGGGTCTGTCGTTGGCAGCCCCGGTTCAAGTGCTGTCACCGACTCACTCGGAGAGGGCATCGCCACTTCCAGTGTGGTAGCGGGTGGTGCCGTGTCGGCGACTGCTTCGATGTTCCAGTAGGCCGCATCTTCGCTCAACACCTCAGATTCGACAGCCTCGCGGCGGAACAACTCAGCGGGATCCAGCAGCGCCTCGTCACGACCAATCGCGTCCAGCAGTGCTTCCTCGAAACTCGCTTCGCCTTCGGTCAGCGCGTCCAACCCCGTCAGACCGATATCGCCATTCAGCAGTTTGGCGGCACGCTGCTTGCGGCTCATCAGCTGCACTGCCGTGTGTTCCATCGTCTCACGGGCAAACAAGTAGTAGGTACGGCAGTCTTTGTGCGTCTGGTTGAGGCGATACGACCGTCCCGCGGCCTGCATCATGGTGCCGAGATTGAAGGTGATTTCGTAGAAGATCAGGCTTGGCGCGAAGATGAGATCTAAGCCTGTTTTCACCAATTCAGGATTCGCCAAGATCACGTTCGTGCCTCTGGCGACTTCCTGCTCGATGACTTTCTCCCGCCGTTCGGCCTCCACCGTATTCTTGAGGATAAATGGTCTCGCCTGTGGCACCTGTCGGCGCAGGAGATCTACCAGTCGTGGTTGAATATCACGGGTCGCGGTTTGGCGGACGAAGATGACGACAGGGCGCTTGGCCGTGAGTTCTTGTGTCACAAGGTCGATGAGCGCCTGCTCTTTGGCATAAATCCGCTCCTCTCCGAACGAGGGTAACTGCGCGACGGTGACGGCTGTTTTGGTGTGATTGACCCGATTCGGCACGTTATGGACGATCTGATACGGTCGAAAGGCTGCATTCGGCCAGCCCATCGACCACTGGAGGTAGGCTCCACGGAAGGTCGTGTCGCCTTCCCAGCGCCGCTGGACGAGATACTGCACCAGCTTCTGGCGGGTCTGGTGATACTGTTCGCCGGTATCGACATCCATCGTCACAGGCACTGCAATTTCCTCATAGGTCGGCAAGGCTTTACCGAGGTCGGCCAGCGAAAAGAACACAGCATGATCCAGCATCTCGGCGACCAGCAGCGGCGAGATACCCGGCGCTTCTTCATAAGGCCGTTCGTAGGTCGTCGTACCCGTATACGCCCCTGTCTCGCGGTCGTAGGTCGGACGCTCTTCCAGCACCTGTTCGCGCACGCCCATAGCGGCGACCCACTTCGACTCGGCACGCCCACGCTGCTTACTATTCTCGCAGGCGACGGCTTGTGACTCGCGACTGCCGCGCTCCTTGCGGGCTAGCCGGCGAGCGCCGCCCCATGGATAGCGCTCACGGATACGCGGATTGAGCGTGTACTCAAGATTGAACAGCGAGGAACTGCGTCCGTTGAAAGGGGTGCCAGTCATCGCCAGCACCTTATCCGCCATGCCAGCCAGGCGCGAGAAAGCTTCCCCGTTGCCCGTGTCGCCGTGCGCACATTCGTGGGCTTCATCCCAGATGAGCAGCTGAATACGGTCCGGATAGCAGCGTTTGAGATAGGCATCCAGACGATAGCGCGGATTCTTGGGTAGGCTACTCCCCTTATCGCGCGCCTCGCGCCACAGTGGGGTGAAACAGGCATCGCATTCACGCTTGCCTGCTTTGAGCCAAGTCTCGC
>JAHBVJ010000028.1 GCA_019637615.1 Anaerolineae bacterium
TGTCGGTGCTGGTGTTATCACCGAAATCCTTGAGTAGTTCAGGGAACGAATTAGCGTAGTAATACGAGGGCGCAGGGGTGACTTGTGCCCTCGTTTGAACAGTAGATTGAGGCTGTTATGGCGAAAAAAGATGTGCGGATGATTGTTTACCTCCAATGCACTGAGTGCAAGGAGCGCAACTATACATCCCAGAAAAACAAGCGGAACGATCCGAACCGTCTTGAGTTAACAAAATACTGCAAGCGTTGCAGAAAACATGCCTTGCATCGCGAAACAAAGTAAGGCATAATAGTCCTACGCTCGATGAGTGGCGGTTAAGTAAAGTAGGGGCGTGGCTCAATTGGCAGAGCAATGGTCTCCAAAACCATAGGTTGGGGGTTCGAGTCCCTCCGCCCCTGTCAACGCGGTTGTAGCATCGCATCAGACACCGTCCTCGCGACGGTGTTTGATTTCTAAGGGAGAAATATAAAATCATGGCGCGTACAGTAACCCGCCCTGTTGATGAAGAAGAAGACGATTTAATTGAAGATGGCGAATGGAAAGAAGGCGCTGAGGAAGATGCCTCAACGTCAACTGGCCCCGTCCTTTCTGATAGTCGTCGCCGCAAAATGCTGAAGCGGGGGGAAACGCTGCCAGAAGCGGCTCCAGCGCCAGCCGCGACCAGCGAAGGCAAAGGCCGTCCTACGCCCAGCCAACGTGATGAAGTCCTTGAACACGAAGGCAACTTCCTCACCCGCTCCGTTGAACGGTTCCAGTTGTACCTGAAGGAAACGTGGTCAGAACTCAACAAGGTTACGTGGCCCACGCGTGAAGAGACGCAGCGCTTGACGTATATCGTGCTGGCTGTGACCGCTGTTACGGCTGCCTTGCTTGGCATTATTAGCTTCCTCTTCAGTTCGCTCACACAGCGTGTAGCTGATCCTGCTACAGCGACCATCTTCGGCATCATCACCATCGTCTTGATTGTGGGTGTCGCGCTGGTCTGGCTGTTCCGTGAACGGTTGCCCGGAGCGGGTCGTTACGAATAACAGGGCTGGTTCTGAAATCACCATGCCGAACTTTATGAGAGGTACAGCCGATGACCTCTCTGCTTTGGGTAATTGGTTAGTTGGGGTGAGGTGAGCGTATGGCCCGTAAAAAGCGACCACAAGGTCATGATCTAGATCCGCATGTCGATTATGATCCTAATCCTATCGATTTAGACGATGAGGATGATGCGGCTAAACGTGCCCAGAAGAAGCTTGACGAAGACCCCCTGCTTCCCAGCGAACGCGCGGAACGGCTAGGTGGTGTACGCACCTTCACCAGCGGCAGCGAAGATGGCGAAATCATCGAGATCGCCGTCGATACCGAGAAGCAGTGGTATGTCATTCACTGCTACTCCGGCTACGAAAATAAGGTGATGCACGCCATCCGTCAGCGTACCGAAACAATGGGGATGCACGACAAGATTTTCGATGTGGTTGTCCCCACCGAAGAAGAACTCGAAGTCCACGAAGGCAAACGAAAAGTGGTCGAGCGCCGCGTCTTCCCCGGCTACATCCTCGTCCAGATGAAAATGGATGAAGATAGCTGGTATGTCGTGCGCAATACCCCCGGCGTGACGGGCTTCGTAGGCATGGGCAACGAACCCACGCCGCTGCGTCCGGAAGAAGTCAATCAGATCATGCGCCGCATGGAACATCCCGCGCCGACCATCAAGCCTACGTTCAAGCCCGGTCAGAAGGTGCGCATCACCGATGGCCCCTTCAACGACTTCGTGGGTACGGTGGGCGACATCGACATGGAGAAATCCAAGGTGCGCGTGATGGTCTCGTTCTTCGGGCGTGAAACCCCCGTCGAACTCGACTTCCTGCAAGTCGAAAAAGCCTAGTTCTGGGCTACTGCTTGTGATTTTGCTTGTGCTTCGTATGTACTTAGCACTAAGCACTCAGGACTAAGCACTAAATTTGTGATGGAGGGGACACATTCGAGCTGTCCCTGATAAGACATCGCGTGAGGGCGACCCACACTGAATAGGATCGGGTCGCTTATCATGTAGAAGAAGGGTTACATGGCAAAGAAAGTCAAAGCAGTCGTTACCTTGGCGCTCCCGGCAGGCAAAGCGAACCCCGCGCCCCCGGTCGGCCCCGCGCTTGCCCAACACGGCATCAACCTGATGGGCTTCTGCAAGGAATATAACGCTCGCACCGCCAACCGCGTCGGTGAGATTATCCCGGCAGAAATCACGATCTTCTCCGACGGCTCGTTCAAGTTCATCCTCAAGTCGCCCCCCACCGCCTTCCTCATCAAGAAAGCGGCTGGCGTCGAAAAGGGTTCAGGCGTGCCCAACAAGACCAAGGTCGGCAAGATCACCCGCAAGCAGGTTCGCGAGATCGCAGAGATCAAGATGGCTGACCTGAACGCGGTCGATATTGAAGGCGCGATGAAACAGATCGAAGGCACTGCCCGCAATATGGGCGTCACCGTTGAAGGATAATTAGTCGGTGGGAGAGCTAACCGCTCGTTGGTACCACTTGGAGGAATAGCATGGCTCAACATGGTAAGAAATATCTAGAAGCGGCGAAGAAAATCACGGCGAACCGCGATTACCCGCTCACCGAAGCGATCAAGGCGCTCAAGGAAGCCAGCTTCGTCAAGTTCAACGAAACTGTTGAACTGCACGCGCGTCTCGGCATCGATCCCCGTCAGTCCGATCAGCAGGTGCGTACCACGGTCGTGCTTCCGGCTGGCTTGGGCAAGACCGTGCGCGTGCTTGTCTTTGCAGAAGGTGAAGCTGCCAAGTTCGCACAAGACGCTGGCGCAGACTTCATCGCTGGTGACGAGATGATCGCCAAGATCCGCACCGAAGAATGGACGGAATTTGACGTGTCCATCGCCGTGCCAGACATGATGCGCAAGGTGTCTCCGCTCGGTAAGGTGCTCGGTCGTAAGGGTCTGATGCCCAATCCCAAGACTGGCACTGTCGTCCCGCAGGAAGAAATCGGACGCGCCGTTCGTGAAGCCCGCGCTGGTCGCGTGGAATTCCGCAACGACAAGACGGGTAACCTGCATATCGTCCTCGGCAAGATTCAGTTCACCGAAGATCAGATTCTGCAAAACTTGTCGGCAGTGCTCGATGCGATCCGTCGCGCCAAACCAACTGGCGTCAAGGGCATCTATGTGCGCCGTCTGGTGCTGACTTCCACGATGGGGCCAGCTATCCGTCTGGACACTAACGCCGCCATGAATGTGGGCACAGCGGAAGTCTAATCGATCTGCCTCGTCAAATCATGCCCTTTGTAATCGTTACAAAGGGCATTTTGTTTTCTACGCTTCCCTCGCCTCCAGCCTAAGCTAAAGATCAGCGCTTAACCGCCTTGCCGTGTTGCTTCCGCCGTGGCTGTTTCGCTGGTCGCTTGCACCGTCGGCGCACTTTCCTGTAGGTCTTCCACGCTGAAATTATCCACCATGACTTCTGCAAACGGATCTTTGGTCAGAGGCGACGCGGACGAAGCGAGATAAATACCGATTGCGCCGCGTGTGAGCTTAGGTTCGCTTTCAACCTCGATCACGAGCTGGTCGTTCACATAGCCGCGCAGCGTGCGCAAATCGTCCACCAACTTCAACTGGTTAGCTTGACCTAGCGGTTTTGCCGCCGTCGTATCCGTCCATTCTTTGCTCAAGCCGCGCAGTTCTTGCCATTCCCCGTTAAAACGCGACCATATGCTGACCTGCCCCATGCCATTCACGGCGAATACATAGTAATTATCGTCATCGCGGAACCGAAAAACGATGCCAGAGGCCGTATCCGGTGCATTTTTGTCGGTAAGTGTGAAATCAGCGGTGTAAACGGTTTGCGAATTGAATGACATCGTCGGGAAATAAATCGTCGTCACTGCGGCGGCGGGCAGTGTATGCCGGATGTGATACACGCCGTTCTCGATCTGACGATAAATATCGGGATCATCCAACGTGATAGGCCAATACGGGGCTTTATCTGCCGAGTCAAAGGTTTCTGTAAATTCACGTGGGCCAGAAGTCATCGATGGCGCAAAGGGTCGCGCATTACTGGTTGGCACGGCTAAGGTGAGCGTAGCTGCCGGATTGCTCGTATTCCGGCTGATCAGCGTCCCGATGGCGGCGAGCATCGCTAACCCGATCACGCCGATGGCGGAATACAACCATACGGGGCGGCGGTTAGTCGTCTCCGGCTTAACCACCACTGGGGACATCGGCTCGGTGCGGTTCAGGTCTTGTCGCCGGGTCGCGTCATTCGTCGTGATAGCTGCTTCGTAAGCCATGAGCAGTTCTCCCGCTGTTTGAAAACGCTCATCGGCGTCTTTCGCCATCGCCCGCATTACCACCGCGTCGAGCGCCGCCGGAATCTGGCTGTTTTTGAGCAGCGCCGAAGGAACTGGCTCATTGATGTGCTTGAGCAGCACAGCCACCGCGCTGTCAGCGTCATATGGCGGTTTGCCCGTCAGCATCTCATACAAAATCACGCCTAGCGAGTACAAATCGCTGCGCTGGTCGCCCGCCTCTCCGATGCCCTGTTCAGGAGCCATATACAACGGCGTCCCGCTGGTTGTCCCGCTCTGGGTGACGCGCTGCGAAGTGACGATCCGCGCGATGCCGAAATCGGCTAACACGGCGCGCCCCTGCTCATCAAACAGGATATTGCCGGGAGTCACGTCACGATGCACCATCCCCCGCTGGTGAGCGTATTGCAGCGCGCTGCACACACTACTCATCACGTTAGTGATCTCGGTCATGGTCAAGCGTTGACCTGTCTGGGCATCGGCTTCCATCAGTGCGCGCAGCGATTTGCCGGGGATATACTTCATCACCATGTAATAAATGGGCTGACCGCCGCGTTCTGCCACATCGAAGTCATACACTTGCACGATATTAGGATGGTCAAGGCTGGCGACCACCTTGGCTTCCCGCTCGAATCGGGCGCGGAAGTCCTGCTCCTCAACTAAATATTCGTGCAGCACTTTAATCGCTACGGGGCGTTCGAGGTTGGTGTCCCATCCCTTGTAGACAACCGCCATGCCACCCTTGCCGAGTCGTTCGCGTAGTTCGTAGCGTCCCAGTCGCGTACCGAGCAGATCCATCTGAGCAGCCTTTGATGTGAGGAACATAAGTTATTTTCAGTATATCAAGATTAGCATCGATTGATTGTTATGATCTGTCTTTTTCGTTGGTCAGACGTTACACTTTTAGCCTTATGAATGTTCCTATCGTTGCCCTCCTCACTGATTTTGGTACGAGTGATCCCTACGTCGGTGTGATGAAAGGCGTTATCCTGCGCCAATGTCCTAACGCACAGCTCATTGATCTCACGCACGCGGTAGCGCCGCAACATGTCCGGCAAGCCAGTTATTTGCTCGGCACGGCCTTTAGTCATTTTCCGCCACATACCGTTTTTCTCGCGGTGGTCGATCCCGGCGTGGGCACTTCCCGCCGTGCCGTTGCCATCCGCACCGATCACGGTTGCTTCGTCGGCCCCGATAACGGTCTCTTTACCGATGTGCTGCGTGCTACGCAGATCATCGAAGCCGTCGCGCTGACCACGCCGCCGGATGCCAGTCAGACCTTTCACGGGCGTGATGTCTTTGCCCCCGCAGCGGCAGCGCTGGCGAACGGCACCGCCCTATCGTCTCTCGGCACGCCAATAAACGCTGTACAGCGCCTTGACCATATTTCTCCGGCTATCACCGAATCATCTCTACGCGGCGAAATCATCCACATCGATCACTTTGGCAACCTCATCACCGGCATCGGCCCTTGTCACTGGTCGCCTGACTCTCATCTGATTATCGCGGTGGATGATTACGGAGTCCTTACGCTCGATCCATCTGTCTGTCAGGTGCGCCTAGCCAACCATGTGATCGATCAGTTTCACCCAACCTATGGGTTCTCTATCGCTGGCTCGGCTTTAGCGTTGATCAGCAGCGACGGACAGCTCGAAATTGCCGTCAACGGCGGCAGCGCGGCACAATATCTTGATGCACATCTCGGTGATTCCGTCGAATTGCGCTATCACCGCTAGGGGGTTTTCATGGCAGATCAGTTCGTCATCGAAGGTGGACACAAATTGAACGGCACGGTCGAGATCGGCGGCAATAAGAACGCCGTGCTCAAGCTGATGGCGGCTTGCCTGCTCACCGATCAACCCGTCACGCTGTTCAACGCGCCCGATATTGTTGATGTGCAGGTCATGAGCGCCATTCTGCGCCAGCTCGGCGCGACCGTTGATCGGTTGCCGAGCGGCGGTCTGCGCATCGAAGCGAGGCACATCACCACTCATGTCATCGATCCGACGCTGGCGAAGAAAATGCGCGCCTCGCTGGTGCTGGCAGGGCCGATGTTAGGGCGTGTCGGCGCGGTTGAATTGGCGCTCCCCGGTGGCGATCAGATCGGCACGCGCCGCGTCGATTCCCACGTTTTGGCGCTGCAAGCTCTCGGCGCGTCCATTGACTACAGTCACGGCTTCCGCATGAATGCCGATGGGCTGCACGGCGCGAACATCTTCCTTGATGAAGCCAGTGTCACGGCAACCGAAAACGCGGTCATGGCAGCAGTCTTAGCCACCGGACGCAGCATGATTCGCAATGCCGCCTCCGAACCGCATGTGCAAGACTTATGTAACTTCCTCGTCACGCTTGGCGCGCACATCGACGGCATCGGCACCAACCAGATCACCATCGAAGGCGTGGACAAGCTGCACGGCGGTGAGTTCAGGATTGGCGCGGATTTCATCGAAGTCGGCAGCTTCATCGGCGCGGCGGCGGTCACCAATGGCGAAGTGCGCATCAAAAACGCCGATCCACAGCACATGGATATGATCCTTCATACCTTCGGCAAACTTGGGATTCACTGCGAGGTAGATGGGCAAGATGTGCTTGTACCGCGTAACCAGCGCTTGCAAATCCAGCCCGATCTAGGCAACCGCGTACCGACCATCAAATCGCAGCCGTGGCCTGCCTTCCCCACCGATCTGATGAGTGTTGCTATCCTCGTCGCGACGCAGTGCGCGGGTGCGGTGCTCATCCACGAGTGGATGTATGACGCGCGGCTGTACTTCACCGACAAATTGGTCACGATGGGCGCGCGCATCGTCCAGTGCGATCCGCATCGCGTGCTGATCCAAGGCCCCGCCGCGCTTCATGGCGGCGTCACCATCAGCAGCCCCGATATTCGCGCTGGCATCACGTTGCTGCTGGCGGCCTTGTGCGCCAACGGCACCACGACGATCCGCAATATCCATCACATTGATCGCGGCTACGAGCGCATCGAGGAAAAGCTCAAAGCACTTGGCGCACACATCAAACGCGTTCCGGTGGAAGATTGAGCCACTCGAACACCGTTGCGACTCGACCCGTCACTCACCATGAGATCAAACTTTCATGCTGTGCAATCTAGCTCAAAATTGCTAGAATCCCTGTATGCTTTCACTTGTTTTTGGTGGGTTACCCATGATTTTCTATTGTCACGAGGTACGAAAATGTATGGACTCAGCACTAAGGACTAAGCACTTAGCACTATCTTTGAGGAGTCAGCTATGAGTGATTCCAGTAGCCTCCCAGCGACCAAAGCCGCGCTACTTAGCCGCATCCAGCAGAGTTGGGACAAATTCCACGCCTACCTGCGCACCTTGACCGACGAACAGCGTACGCAAATGCGCGACGCCAACGGGTGGGCGGTCAAAGATTTCATCATCCACCTCAGTACGTGGGAACGCGGCGTCACGAGCGCCATGCGCAAGCACACCTATGCCGAAGGGCTAGAAGTCGAGCAACCGGAATTCGATCAAGGCGTCGAGCATATCAACACGCTCCTTCAGCAGCGTTACCATCATCTGACTCTCGATGATGCCCTAGAGATGTTACGCCAGAGCCACGAATATCTGATCGCGGCGATCCACGCCCTGAGCGACGAAGACCTGATGCGCCCGATCCGCGAATTCGATCCGACCGCCACGCGCGATATTCAGCTTGTCCGTTACATCGGCGGCGACAGTTACGCGCATTATGATGAGCATCTTGGATGGCTAACCGAAATGATGGCGTCGCAGAACGCGAAAAGCTGAATGGATGGCTAGCTTGCGTAATAGCTAAGGCTCTTGTACCGTCTACTTCATATTTCTATTTCATCAATTTGTGCTGGGAGAGAAGCATTCACATCATGGCAACTTACGTTCCAAAACGGGTGATGGTCATCGTTGCCCATCCTGATGATATTGAGTTCTCGTGTGCTGGTACGATTGCGCGTTGGGTCAAAGAAGGCGCAGAAGTCTGCTACGTCCTCTGCACCAGCGGCGATGTCGGCATCCTCGATCCAAACATCACCAAGCAGGAAGCCGCCGCCATCCGCGAAGCCGAACAGACCGCCGCTGCCGCCGTCGTCGGCGTCCATAATGTTGTCTATCTGCGCGAACCGGATGGGATGCTCGAACCCACCATGGCGCTGCGCAAGCGGCTCGTGCGCGAAATTCGTAAATTCCGCCCCGATGTCCTCATCACGGGCGATCCGCAAGCCTTGTGGTCGGGCGATGGCTACATCAACCACCCTGATCACCGCGCTGCTGCCACCGCTGCCATCGATGCCGTCTTCCCCGCCGCCGGAATGCCCACGCTGTTCAAGGAATTAGAGCAAGAAGGGCTGACCGCGCACAAAACCTACAAAGTCTACGTGCAAGCGTGGACGGAAAAAGCCGACACCTATATCAACATCTCCGACTACGTTGACCTCAAGATCGAAGCCCTCCGCCAGCACAAAAGCCAACTCAAGGACTGGGATCCTACCGAAATGGTCAAACAGTGGGCAGGTGAAACCGCCAAGGGCAAAGAGATGGAGTATGCCGAAGCCTACCGCGTGATCACCTTTCAGGATGCCATCGCCAAGCCAGAAACTACCGAAGCTGCCGCTGCTACCGAAGGCGCGACGGCGGGCGCAAGCACTCCAGCCAGCAGTTCCAACGGCTAATTTCACGTCTGATCCAATGCCAAGCCGGGGTACGCGTTACTTCGGCTTGATCATAGGCGGCACCGCAGCGTTGATCAGCCGTCGTGATTCTCTGCCGCGACTTTGCTACAATTGGCGGCATGATGACAGAACTGCTTGCTATTCACCCTGAAACTGTGACCGAACCAATGACCTCAACGCATGGCTTGGTTGTCGCGCTGATTCCCGCCTTCAACGAAGACCGCTTCATCGCCAGCGTCATCCTCAAGGCCAAGCGCTACGTAGACGAAGTGATCGTCATTGACGATGGTTCCAGTGACGACACGCCTTATCTTGCCGAGATTACCGGCGCGACGCTCATCCGCCAGCCGCAGAATCAAGGCAAAGCCGCCGCGCTCAATGTGGGGTTTGCCATCGCGCGCGAACGTAATCCCGCCGCTGTCATCCTGATCGATGGCGATGGTCAGCAAGATGCCAACGACATCCCGCATCTGCTCAAGCCGATTTTGGCGGGTGAAGCCGATGTCGTAGTCGGCTCCCGCTTCTTGGATGTCAAGAGCAATACCCCGACATGGCGCGTCGCGGGGCAAAAAGCCTTGACGGTCGCCACCAACATCGCGTCCGGCGTCGAACTCACCGACTCGCAAAGCGGCTTCCGCGCCATCTCACGGCAAGCGCTGGAAAAATTCAACTTTCGCACGCGCGGCTTTTCCATCGAATCCGAGATGCAGTTCCTGATCAGCCAGCACGCCATGAAGGTCGCGGAAGTCGCCATCATCGTCAACTATGACGAAGGCCCCAAGCGCAACCCGATCAAACATGGCCTTCAAGTGCTGAACGGCATCCTGCGCATGATCGGCATGAATCGCCCGCTGTTCTTTTTCGGTGTCCCCGGTGCGCTGCTCATGCTGGCGGGTCTGGTGCTTGGCTATAACGTGGTCGAGTCGTATCGAATCTACAGCGCCCTCGCCACAGGCACCGCCCTGATTGCCATCACGTTGGTCATTAGTGGGCTGCTCTCCCTGTTCACGGGTATAATTCTGCATACCATCCGCGCTTATATGCACGATTAACGTTATGGACGCTGCTCGTCCAGCCCAATTTGAACTCCGCCTTGCCGAAGTCATCGCGGCGCTGTCGCTTGCCACCGATCTCGGCATGGGGCAGCCGCTGGAATTTGCCCTCCGCTCTTGCATCCTCGCCGTTCGCTTGGGTGATGCCCTCGGCTGGAACGATGAACAACTCCGCGAGGCGTACTATCAAGCCCTCATGCGTTACATCGGCTGCAACGCCGAAACGCACATGATGGCGGCGTTGTACGGCGATGAACTCTTGCTCCGCAAAGAGATCGCGTTGGTCGATAACGCCAACAATATCGAAGTCCTCAGCGTAATCATCCGTCGCATCCGCCAAGCCAATCAGGGCGCGTCGCTGGTCGATGTCACCAAAGCCATCGTGCGCGGGATCGCAGAATCGCCAGAGCATGTCGTCAAAGCCTTCAGCAGTCACTGCGAAGTAGCGCAGCGCCTGGCAACTCGTCTCGGTTTCAGCGGGCGGATCGTAGAGGCATTAGGGCAGCTTTACGAGCGTTGGGACGGCAAGGGATTGCCTAACCACGTCAAAGGTGAACATGTCGCGCCTTCCGTGCTGCTGGTCACGTTGGTGCAAGATGTCGTGCTGTTCTATCAACTCGGTGGCATCGACGCCGCGCTGAATATCGCCCGCGAACGCCGTGGCACGGCCTACGAACCGCATATGGTCGATGTTTTCTGCACCCATGCTGCCCAACTGCTACGCGGCTTTGATGACGAGCTAGTCTGGGATCGCGTCTTGGAGATCGAACCTAGTCAGCGTGTCTATCTGACCAGCGATCAATTCGATCAAGCCTGCGAAGCGATGGCAGATTTTGCCGATTTGAAGTCGCCCTACACGGGTGGACACTCTCGCGCCGTCGCCTCCCTCGTCAGCACCGCCGCCGATCTTTGCGGCCTGCCCCCATCAGACGTGCTCACACTGCGCCGCGCGGGCTTGCTGCACGATCTCGGCAAAGTTGGCATCTCGGCTGGCATCTGGACGAAGCAGGGCAAACTCACCGACCGCGAATGGGAGCAAGTTCGCCTCCATCCCTACTACACCGAGCGTGTCCTGAAAGGCTCTCCCGCCCTCAGCCTGATCGGGAATCTCGCCTCGCTGCATCACGAGCGCTTGGATGGCTCCGGTTACCATCGCGGCGTGATCGGAGCCATGCTTTCCCCTTCCGCCCGTCTACTAAGCGTCGCCAACGCCTACCAAGCGCTCACCGAAACCCGCCCCCACCGTGATGCCATCTCACCCGACCAAGCCGCCGATCACCTTCGTCAGCAAGTTCGCGGAGGGCAGCTCGATAGCGAAGCCGTCAACGCTGTGCTCAACGCCGCCGGACACAGCATCCCGCATCCACGTCGCGATCTAACGGCTGGCCTCAGCGAACGCGAACTCGAAGTCTTGCGTCTCGTCGCGCGCGGAAACAGTATGAAGCAGATCGCGCAACTCCTCGTGATCTCGCCCAAAACCGTCGATAACCACATCCAGCGCATCTACGAGAAGATCGGCGTTTCCACCCGCGCCGCCGCTACCCTCTTCGCCATCGAACGCAACCTCCTCAGTTGACGGATTTTTGTGGTTCCCACTACTTAATGCCCCAAATAGTGACCAACCCACCTGAGCTGCCAGCCGCGGCGAGGACAGTTCCGCTTGGGTCAAAACTAACCGTATACACCATCCCTCCAAATTCCTCTTGTAATACAGTTAACTCGCTACCGTTTTTCATGTCCCACAGCCGAATCGTGCCATCATCTCCCACAGACGCCAGGATTTCTCCTGATGGGTGAAATGAGATGCCGTTAACACCGCCTTCGGGGTGTTTCACAGTTAGAAGCGATTTCTTGCCTTGAACGTCCCACAGTATTATCGTTCCGTCGCTGCTTGCTGAGGCCAGATAAGTGCCATCGGGGCTAAACACAACCTGCTTGATATTGAGCGTTTGCCCTTGAAATGTGGCAACTTCATTAGCTGTTTTAACATCATAGATACGCACAACACCAGCTTGTTGTGCCAGCAAGTCCCCTCCACTGCCCGACGCTAACAGAGTTCCATCGGGGTTAAATGCAACCGTCCATACTCTTGCTTCGGTTCCTTGCCAGTCATGGCGCAAAGTGCCAGTTTGGATGTCCCAAAGTTGAACCAAACCCACATTGTGGTTGTTATCAATTTGGGCACATGAAGTTGCCAGTAATGTTCCTTGAGGATTAAAGTCCACATCGATCATCTCGTTAAAAAGACAGCCAGAATTTTTGAGTTCAAAGAGTTCTTTTTGTTGCGCAATATCCCAAATCACTGTTTCGCCTAGTGCATTTGCAAATGCTAGCTTGCTGCCATCAGGACTAACTGCCAGCTTGGTGATACCCTGTCCTTTGCCATTTACCAGCACGCGTTGCGTGCCCGTGCGAATATCCCATAAGCGAATTGAATTGTCAGGAAGCTGACTGCCAGTTAGCAGCGTGTTACTGCTGTTACCGAAGCTTAATGTGTCTATATTGCCTATTTTGTCAGCGCGTAGAGTATTGAGTAGCTTGATCTGTGTTGCATTTTGCGGAGAGATAACTTGAATGCTGTTTGAAGATGATAAAGGTGAGCCACATGCAGCAAGAAATAAGAAAATAAGAATGGATGACAGCGTAAAACGCTTATGCTCAGAGGTTATACTTGATCGTGACATCGCCATTCATTCCATTTCATTTTCAAACACAATATTCGGGTTAGCAATTTGAGCCTTTGATTATGTGAAACTCATTATAGTGTAGCTAAGAGGCTGCTACGCATACACCACCTCAAAATGACGAATCCCCAGAATAGGGAAAACTCCTCATGACTTGCCTCGCCTCCTGACCTATCCTGTCTACATAACGAAATGCTAGACGCTGTGCGAAGAAACCGACATCACCACCAGTTTTACTTAGCACTCACACCTAGCACTTAGCACTTCTTCAGGAGGCACATCATGTCCGCAGAACAAACAGAACAAAACAAAGACCTTATCCGCCGTTGGGTTGCCGCTGGTTGGAACAGTGGGGATTACGCCCTCGTAGATACCAACTACGCGCCCGACTACTTCATCCACGATCCCAACACACCGGGCTTCGCGGGTGGTCGCGCTGCCTTCAAGCAGTACATCAACACCCTGCGCACTGCGCTGCCAGATGTCAACATGACCATCGAAGACATGCTGGCGGATGGTGACAAGATCGTGTGGCGTTTCACCGTGCGCGCCACGCATAACGGCCCCCTGCTCGGTATTCCCGCTACGGGCAAGTACGCAGCCGTGACAGGCATCGTGATTAGCCGCTTCGATAGTAACGGACTGTGGGCGGAAGATTGGGTCAACTGGGATGCGCTCGGCCTCTTGCAGCAGATTGGTGTCGTACCTAGCGCGGCCTAATACGTTATGGGCGGGGTCTGTCAGCACACGCCGCCCTTTTCCAACCAAACGTCTTATTCAACCCTTTCCTAGGCGCTGTCCACGATTTTCCGTCATCACGCGGCACACAAATCGCATGGACTCAGCACTAAGGACTAAGCACTCAGCACTTTCTTAGGAGGTATTTCATGTCCGCAGAACAAAACAAAGCCATCATTCGTCGTTGGGTAGAATTCGGCTGGAACAAGGGTGACGTGTCGATAGCGGACGACATCCTAGACCCCACCTACATGATCCACGATCCGAGCGCCCCCAACTTCGCTGGTGGGATTCCTGCTTTTAAAGCCTACGTGACGAACATTCTCACGGGTCTGCCAGACCTCCACTTCACCATCGAAGACTTGCTGGCAGATGGCGACAAAGTGATCTGGCGCTTCAAGGGGCAGGGCACCCACACCGGATCGCTGATGGGTATCCCGCCGACGGGCAAGAAAGGCACGGTCACGGGCATCATCATCACGCGCTTCACCGCTACGGGCAAAATCGTGGAAGATTGGATCAACTGGGATACGCTCGGTCTCTTGCAGCAAATCGGTGTCATCCCTACCCTTGCCTAACACGACATGGGCGGCGTCTGTCAGCACACGCCGCCCAGTACGGACGCCTCATGAGGCGTCCGCTGATTTGGTCTGAGTCCCATTCGGGACTTCGTTCTCTGAGCCTGACGTTGAAACGTCAGGCGGCGTTGCCAACCCGACTCCGCGCCGTTCCATCAATGCTCTGCCAATTTCCTCCAACCCACTTTTCCCGCGCTGCCTTTCCCCTCACAACATAGCCTACAACTCGCATGGACTTAGCACTAAGGACTAAGCACTCAGCACTATCCTCTTTCGTGTCAAATATGAGGTAAGATCGCTTCAGTCGCGTAAATCTATGTTCCACGTGCATCAACGGACACGGCGCGACGGAAAGTATCTGACCTCATGAGCAAACTACACGATCTTCTGACCACCAACCCCGTCATCCTAGCCGATGGCGCGATGGGCACACAGCTCTTTGCGCGCGGCCTTGAATCTGGCATGTCTCCCGAACTCTGGAATATCGAGCATCCTGACCGCGTGATGGATGTACATCGCAGTTATGCTGAAGCAGGCACGCAAATGCTGCTCACCAACAGCTTCGGCGGGACGCGTTTCCGTCTCGCGCTGCACAAATTCGAAGGCCGCGTCTACGAATTCAACCGCGCCGCCGCCGAGATCACGCGTAATGCTGTCCAAGATGTCCCGCATATCGTCTTGATAGGCGGTTCTGTCGGGCCATCCGGCGAACTCCTCGAACCGCTCGGCACGCTCACCTTTGATGAGGCCGTTGATGGTTTCGCGGAACAAGCTACCGCGCTCCGTGATGGCGGCGTCGATTATTTTCAGGTCGAAACCATGAGCGCGTTGGAAGAAGTCGAAGCTGCTATCAAGGGCATCCGCCGCGTCTCCGATCTGCCCATCGTGGCGACCATGAGCTTCGACACCAACCGCCGCACCATGATGGGCATCAAGCCGGAGATCGCCGCCCACAAACTTCCCGAACTCGGCGCGGATGTCATCGGCGCGAACTGCGGGACGGGCGTCCCCGACAATCTCTTCGTGCTAGAGCAAATGGCGAAGGCCAATCCGAACGCGATCCTGTTCGTCAAGAGCAACGCGGGTGTCCCTCAGTACAAAGGCGGCGAACTCATCTACAACGGCACGCCTGAAGTCATGGCGGATTACGCTGTCGAAGCCCGCAATCTCGGTGCGCGCATCATCGGCGCGTGCTGTGGCAGTTCGCCCGCTCATCTCGCGGCGATGCGGGAACGGCTCGGCCTGTGAAACCCTTGCTGCTGATCGCCTGCGGAGCTTTAGCCCGCGAAGTGATCGCGCTGCGCGAAAAGCACGCGTGGGATGCGGACATCGTCTGCGTCCCCGCCATCTTCCATAACACGCCGTCCAAGATCGCGCCCGCCGTCGAAAAACGCATCCTTGCCCTGCGCGCCCAATATCAGCGTATCATCGTCGTCTATGGCGATTGCGGCACCAACGGCGATCTCGATTCTGCGCTTGCACGTCTCGGCGTCGAGCGCATCAGCGGCCCCCATTGCTTCGAGCAGTATGGCGGCGCACTTCACGATCAACATATGGCGGAGACTCCCGGCACGTACTTTCTCTCGGATTTTCTTGTCCGCCACTTCGATAAACTCGTCTGGCACAGCCTCGGCTTGGATCGCTACCCGCATCTCCGCGATGACTACTTCGGCAACTATCAGCAGGTCGTCTACCTCGCCCAGACCGACGATCCCGACTTGGTATCCCGCGCCGAACACGCCGCCGCCAAACTCGGCTTACCCCTCCAAATCGCCCACGTCGGCTACGGCGAACTCGAACAACGTCTCCTTGCTGCCATAAAGCAATCTGTCAATGGCTTGGGTTAGTTGCCCTAACCTGAACTCCGAAAAACCAATCACCATTGCTTACAAAATTACCTATTGTGATTCTGGTGAGTCCCGTCAGGGACTTCGTTCTCTGAGCCTGACGCTTCAGCGTCGGGCGGCACTAATCCAGATAGCCAACTTCCGTGACTAGCTAAATGATCCCGCTCCTCAAGCCAATCTCCACGATCTCTCACGCAAACCTCAATGCAAATCGCTTGACTCTACATAAAATTATGCTAGAATGTTTAAGCTATCGTTCTATATCTCGGCGTGAGCTTGGCGGCTCTGCCCAGACCAATGGAAATATGATTGCCCTACATCAGTGGTTGCACCTCTCCCACGCCAGTTACACAGCTACCCAATACACGGGTGCGTAATGGAGGGGTCTGCGATCTCATATCATACGAGCCAATGTCTCCGCTTAAGTCATGCTCGTCAAAATCACCGCACTGCCAAGAACGCCATTCAGAACCCAAGACCTAACAAGAGCGGCAGAATGATCCACTTGGCTCCTCAACACGGGATCATTGAACGGATCATGCACTTCACAGAGCGGGCAAACAAAACGCTCTCCAGCAGCAGCACAGAGAGCGTCCATCGAAATCGCCAGCAGTTGAACCAGCGGAACCAGCGTTACGTCTTATCGTTCCTGATCGGCATGTTGAGCGTCCCGCCCATCTGCGCGACCTTCTCTTCACCGAGTTTATCCACCAGTTTCTTGCGCAGCTTGGGTGACTCTTCTGCCCACTTATCGCGGAGTTCTTCCTTGCTGGCGTTCTTACTCGCCAGCGCGGCAGGGCCGAGCAAGACGCGCGGCACGGACGTGATCAGCTTGTGGACGGTGGCGTGACCGTTCGGGCAAGGCGGCGGTGGGTCATCGAACCCGTGACGCGCCTCGAACACCGCGCCGCAGGTATCGCATTCATAGTCATAACGTGGCATGTGCTTACGTCCAGTTCTCCAACGTTTGCTTGAATGTTACCATAAACGCGTCCGCGACGGCTCCATCTGCCACCCGATGATCGAACGTCAGCGTCGCGTACATCATCGGGCGGATCACAATCGCGTCATTCTCTGGCAGGACGATCACCCGCTTCGTCACCGCCCCGGTACCGAGGATCGCGGATTGTGGCTGGTTGATGATCGGTGTCGCCAACAAACTGCCCGCTACGCCGTGATTCGTCAGCGTGATCGTACCGCCCACCGTGTCATCCGGCTTCAACTGCTTGGCACGTGCCCGCGTGGCGAGGTCGGTCACCTGCCGTGCCATGCCCATCAGGTTCAGGTCTTGCGCGTTCTTGATCACAGGCACGATCAAGCCTTCACTCAGCGCCACCGCCATCCCGATGTTGATCGCGTGCGGTACGAACAAGCCCTGTTCCGTCCATTGAGCGTTGAGCGTCGGTTTCGCTTGCACGGCCTTGACCATCGCCATCAGGAAGTACGCGGTCAGCGTCAGCCGTACGCCTTGCTTTTCATAAGCGTCCATGTTGGCCTGCCAGTGGTTCCAGACCTTATGTACATCCACCTCGAATACCGTCGTGACGTGCGGCGCGGTCTGCAACTTGCTGCGCACCATGTGTTCAGCGATTAGCTTGCGCATCGGGCTGTGCGGAATGATCTCCCCTGCTCCAGCAGACCGTGCCGCTTCCGCAGCTACAGGCCGGGCGCTCGGCGCAGGCGTGATCGCGTTAGCCTTGGCGAAAACTTCCTCGGTCGGTTTGAACAGGTCGCCGGAAATCGGCTGCTCCCATGCCGCCAGTTCCTTGCCGACATGTTCAGCGGCGCTTGGATTCGCCAGATAGGCTTCCACGTCCTTCTTCGTCACGCGCCCATTGATGCCCGTGCCCCTGATCTTGCTCAGGTCGAGCTTATGCTCTGCCGCCATCCGCGTGACGACTGGACTGTACCGCTGCGTTCCCGATACTTCCGGCTCAGGCTCAACCGTCGTCGCCGCTGCTACGGCCTCGCCGCTCATTGGAGGAACAGTGACACCCGATCCGTTACTCGCTTCTTGCGCCGCCTCGCCCTGCTGCCCGATCACCGCCAGCAGCACGCCGCGCTCGACGGTAGTCCCTTCGGGCACGAGGATGTTCAACACCACGCCAGTTGCGGGCGCGGGGATTTCCGTATCAACCTTATCCGTGCTGACTTCCAGCAGCGGCTCGAACTCCGTCACCGGATCGCCAATCTGCTTCAGCCAGCGGCTAACCGTTCCTTCCACCACACTCTCACCGAGTTGCGGCATGATCACGTTCGTGGGCATCCAGACTCCTAATTCATTCTAAGTAACTAACACTACATCACGTATCCGCATTTTACTAAGCACTAAGCACTCAGGACTAAGCACTTTCAGTATGCCGCCAATGTGCGGATCGCGTGGACAATCTTCGCTGGACTCGGCATGAACGCCTCTTGCAGCGGATGACTAAACGGCACAGCGGGCACGTCCGGCCCTCCGTACCGCATGATCGGCGCGTCCATGTACTCGAATCCGTCGCTGCTCAAGATCGCCGCGATCTCCGCGCCGTAGCCCAGCGTCAGGTTATCTTCGTGGACGATCAAGGCTTTGCCCGTCTTCTTGAACGTGGACAGGATCGTGTCTTTATCGACGGGCAGCAGCGTGCGCAGATCAACCACCTCCGCCGAGATGCCATCTTCGCGGGCAACGGTTTCCGCCGCTTGCAAGCAGTAATACGCCATCATCCCGTAGGCATACACGGTCAAATCAGTGCCTTCACGGGTGATCGCGGCGGGGCCAATCGGGACGGTGTACTCATCCATTGGCACTTCCCCCTTGATGCTGCGGTAGCCCTTCTTCGGCTCGAAGAACAGCACCGGATTAGGGTCACGCACCGCACTCTTGAGCAAGCCTTTCGCATCGTACGGCGTCGAGGGGATCACCACCTTCAGACCCGGCACATGGCAAAAGAAGGCTTCCACGCTCTGGCTGTGGTACAACCCGCCGCCGATCCCGCCACCATACGGCGCGCGGATCGTCATCGGCACGCGCCACTGCCCGTTGGATCGGTAGTACATCTTGGCGGCTTCATTCACGATCTGGTTAAAGGCGGGGTGGATGAAGTCCGCGAACTGGATTTCGCAGATCGGGCGCAGTTCCGCCAGCGCCGCGCCAATGCCCACCGCCACGATCGAGAGTTCCGCCAGCGGAGAGTCCACGACTCGCGACTCGCCATACTTCTCGACCAGTCCTTGCGTAGCACGGAACACGCCGCCGCGTTTGCCGACATCCTCTCCAGTGATGAACACGCGCTTATCCCGCGCCAATTCTTCGTCCATCGCCAGCCGGATCGCGTCGATCAGCGTCATCTCAGGCATGGTCGACCTCCGCGTAGACATGCTCGTACAAAGCCGCTTCGTCGGGGTACGGCAACTGCTCGACGTAGCGTTGTGCGTCATCGATCTCGGCGCGGGCGCGCTGCTCATACGCGGTGCGTAGCGCATCGGTCAGAATACCGCGCTCGGTCAGCAGATGCTCAAAACGCAGAATCGGGTCTTTATGTTTAGCTTCTTCCACCTCGGCACGGCTGCGGTACGTGCGGTCATCATCATCAGACGAGTGCGGTGTCAAGCGGTATGTCTTCGCTTCGATCAACGTCGCACCTTCGCCCCGATACGCGCGTTCAACGGCGGCTCTGAGCGTGTCGTAGACCAACAGAATGTCGTTGCCGTCGATGGTATCGCCATGCACGCCGTAGCCAATCGCCCGTTCCGCCACCGATTTGATCGCCATCTGCTGATCCATCGGTACCGAGATCGCGTAGTTATTGTTCTGCACGATGCAGATGAAAGGCAGCTTATGCACGCCCGCCCAATTCATGCCCTCGTGCCATTCGCCCTGACTGGTCGATCCTTCTCCGAGGCATGTGACTACGCAGCGCGGTTGGCTGGCATCATGGCGGTCTACCAACCCTTGTTCCCACTTGTAATTGATCGCGAAGGCCAATCCGGCGGCTTGCGGAACCTGTGTCGCGACGGGGCTGGACGACGACAGGATGTTGTGTTGCCGGCTGCTCCAATGGCTCGGCATCTGCCGCCCGCCGCTGGAATATTCGCCCACTTTGCCGAACAGACTGGTGATGAAATCGCGCGGCGTAACGCCCAATGCCATCACCAGCGCCAGATCGCGATAGTACGGGTGAACGTAATCGACGCCGCGATTGATCGCGAACGCCGTCCCTACCTGCGTGGCCTCGTGTCCCATCCCACTGATGTGAAATGCGATCTTGCCCTGCCGGTGCATCACCCAGCATCGTTCATCCAGCCGCCGCGCGATCAGCATCGCCCAGTACATCTCTAGCAACTGCTGTGACGACAGCGAGTCAGAGGGAGTTTGCAATGCAGAAATGGTCGAAGATTCCGTCATGCATGTTGTCCTTGAATAACCATATAACGACTATTTTTCGCGAGTACTTTTACATCACTAAGGTGCTCTGTCATCAATTTTTCGTAGCTCAAGAACGCGTTCGCCACGATCACCAAGCGTCCGCCGGGGTTCAAATGTCGTTTCGCCTCACGGATAATGCGGTGCGCCACGTTGAACGTCACATCGAAGTCCTGATGAAACGGCGGGTTCGAGAGGATCAGGTCAAACGTGCCGTCCGTACCGTTGTAGACATCGCCAGCGTACACAATGGCGTTATCCACCCGATTGATTCGCACGCTTTCCGTCGCGCAGCGCACCGCCAACAGGTTATCATCGACCATCGCCACACGGCTGGCAGTCTGCGCCGCCGCGATCCCGATGATGCCGTGTCCACAGCCGACATCCAGCACCGTCGATCCCGCCTCGATGTCGGCATGTTCCAGCAGCAGACTCGTCCCATCATCGACATGTTCCCAACTGAAAACACCCGGCATGGTGGCGAGCGTGAATACTCCTTGTGGCGTCTGCATCTCGCGGGTTACGCAAATCGTCGGGTCGTGTCCCCATGCCGTTGGGAATTCATGCGCCGCCGCCGACCGCAGCGAAACCCCGATCCGGTGATGCTGCTTCGTGTTGAGCGTCACATTGCGCCCGAACAGCAGTTCGGCATCTACCAGTGTCGATTTGATTCCGCCATTGTTCGCGCCGCTGATGTACAGTTTGCCGCCTTGTCGCAGCGAACAAAACGCGCTCCACAGAAACGCCCGCGCGAAGTCGCGACCTTTCGGCGCAGCCATCAACGCGATGTCGTAAGCGGCATCACGATCCGGAAACACCGAGTGATGAATCTGAACATTATCTATCTTCTGTTTGCTGAGTTGTGTCCGGAGGCGTTCGAGGGAAGTGTACGAATAGTCGAAAACATCAACAGCTTGAGTACGCTTGGCGATGGTGGTTATCAGAGCAGGATCAGCGGAAAAAATAAGCGCTTGGTCGGTCACCCTCGGTGCAGCCATTTCGGCTAGCAAAACGCTGCTCACCTCGGTTGAGCGTACTGCCGTCATTCAGACTCCCCTACTTTTTTCCAGACGTGCCAGAACCCGATTATATCATGCTTTCCTAACAAGCGTTAGTTTGTTAACAGATCGAGCGAGGGCTTCTGCCAAGCCCAAGGAATATCTCAGTAGATCGCCTCTTGACTCAACTCGGATGTTCGTCTATAATTTTACGTGCTACCGAAAATTGGGTAATATTCGCCCATCTATTAACCACCATCGATCAAATGATCCGATTAGGAATTCCCCTTGAATTCGTAGCAGAAATGATCTGAATTGAGCAGACAAATCAGATCATATTCAGATCATTTGACCCTTCCTGACCTAATAAAATCCGGGTCAAATGATCTGAATTCCACACGCAATCAGATCATTGAATGATCGTTTCGATCACATTCAGATCATTTCACTATGAACAAATGGTCAATCAAAAATGCCATATTATCGAAAAACCATCACAGCCTATTTCAATTTTACGGAAAAACCAGTCCCATAGGTTCACTTATCATATAATGCAACTTACGCGCTAGGCACTTAGCGTAGCCACAGGAGGATCAGCAAATGGTTCAAATAGCGTGGCGCACAGGCGTCAATATGCGGGAATTTGCCTATTATGGAACCGAGGCGGTCAAGTTTACCAATGCTGGCCTACAAAAACGCCAGCTTGATCAACTCCAGCCGTTGCAAGTGAAATTGGTGCGCTTCTACGCCAGTTTTGCTCAGTTGACTCCATCTCAGTGCATCCAGCGCGTGAAGACCGCCTTGGATCTGCTGCACCAAGCCGACATGCAAGGGATTGTATGCCTGTGCGATGCGCTCAGTTCCCCGTTCGTGACCAGAGGCGATGACGATTATCATCGCGGGCCGGGTGGTCAGATCGTCAAGGCGTATTGGTACGAAAAAGCCTACACGCGCAATTTTCTGCCCTTTGCCACCAGCATGGCAGACGCGCTGAAAGATCACCCCGCGCTGTTCATGTTCGAACTCGGCAACGAATACGCCATCCATCCTCAACCGGCCAGCGGCGAAGATGGGCAAGCCTTCTTGGAGTTCGCGCAAGCCGCCAGCGAAGCGCTCAAGAATGCAGCGCCACATACACTCGTTTCGACGGGCTTGGTGAATTCCAACCATGTCGCGCCAGCAGGCCAGCAAAAGGCCTTTGGGACGCGCCTCTACGGGCTGGCTTCGCTTGATGCTGTCTCGATCCACTATTACGCGGACGATGGTGAAAAAGGGTATGTGCCAACGGAAGTAAGCGTAGCAGAAGCGGTCGGCAAGCCTTACTACATTGGGGAATTTGGCGCGCCTGAACATTGGCAAGACCGGGCGGGCTGGTACCGCGATCAGTTGCAGGAATGGTTTAACAATGGTGCCTTCACCGCCATGCCGTGGGCATTCGACAGCTCACCCTCGGATGTTGGCGTCAGTGACACCAAATCCTTTTCTCCCATCCGCCCGCAGTACAACGAAATCCGCAACGTGGTGCAGTCCTTTGGGCGTCCAGCGATCGCTGTGATCGTGCCGGACTGGAAGGCAGCCGTACCCGGTCTGCTGAAATCGCCGTCCGTTGAAGATAACACAAAGCGAGTCGCGTCGATTGCCAGTCCCACGCTCGAATGGCCTCCCGAAGTTATCAAAGTCTTCGTGATCACCGATGGCCCTGTTTCCGTGCGGACACAGCCTCGCCGCGTTCCGGAAACGCTGATCAAAGGACTCTTGCTGAACACCGGACAACGCATCGAGATGGACGGCATGTCGCGCATCGAGACGGATGGATATGTATGGTGGCGGCATAAAGATGGCTGGTCGGCGGAAAAATCGCTCACGACGAGTGAAGTCAACATGGTCGAAGAAGTCTCTACGCCGCAACCGATGCAGCCGATCATAGATGCCTCAATTCCTACGTCATCAACAGCAACGGGCACAATGCCAGCGATGACGCCACCGCCCAAACTCGACGCCCCTGACTTGACTACGACCAAGACGTTGCGTGTGATCGACGGTCCTGTGGTCGTCCGCGATGCGCCCACCCGCGAACCGCGCGCGTTGATCAAGGGCAAATCCTTCCGCACCGGTCAGCGTATCGAAGTCGATGCCAATTCGCGCACAGAAGCCGAAGATTACGTTTGGTGGCGGCATAAGGATGGCTGGTCTGCCGAGCGTTCCTTGAGCGATCCAGCTCAGGTCTTCATGATCGAAGATACAGGCTCAACAGCCGTGACGGGCAACGTGATGTTTGAGCGCTTGCCACTCGATCTCAGTGTGATGCAGTGGTTCTATTACTACGGCAATACGGAGTTCGCCTTCAAATTTGGCACCTCCAAATCCTACGATGCTTATAGTCAAGGGTTGCACGGTGGCCTCGATTTCGGGCATCCGGGTGGAGCGCCGATTGTGGCTGGCTTGAGTGCCAGCGCGCAAGGCAAATGCACCTACGTAGGTAATCAGCGCAAATTCCCGCCGAACCGTGTTGATATTCAGGTTGGCCCCTATCTTCTGATCTACGGGCACGTCGCCAATCCGAATTTCAATTTGCAAGGGCAGTTAGTGGGGCCAGATACGCCGATCGGTGTGATCGACGGAGAGATGCGCCATATGCATCTAGAAATCCGGCTTGGCGGCAAAATCGTCAACCCGTTACCCTTCTTCCCCAAACCGTTGGAAGATGCTGTCTTAGCGAAGTTCCCGCCGCGCGGTGAGTTCGGCTTCCACAGTTTCGGAGGCAAATGGGAAGCGCCTTTTGATCAACCGGACATCGATGTTGGTGGCGTAGTCAAAGGGCCGCGCGGGAAGTAACACGATCCTGAGTGATGGTCATATGGGCAGCACAATCCTGAAGGTGCTGCCCTTCGTCACTTCGCTTTCTACTTCCAGCTTTCCTTGATGCCGTTCGATGATCTTTTGCACCATCGGTAGCCCCAAGCCAAAACCGGGCGTACTGTGCGCTTCATCCTGACGCCAAAACCGTTTGAAGATATGCGGGAGCGCGTCTTTATCAATGCCGATGCCAGTATCGCGTACTTCGATGGCTACGGTGTATTCCGTTTGTTTGGCGCGTAATATGATCGTTCCGCCCACGGTCGAGAAGTGAATGGCATTATCTAGCAGTTGTTCGAGCGCTACTTTCAGCCAGCGGCGGTCTGCGGAAATGGTGAGCGGAGACTGGGCAAGCCCGATCTCCAAGGTCAAATCTTTTGGCCTTAGTTCCAGTTGAATGTCGCGGGCGACTTCCTGAACTAGCTCGTTGATGTTGACCGCCGATTGACGAAAGTGAGCACCAATATCGAGGTCAGTCATCGTTTGCATAGTCTCTAATAGCTGATCCAACCGCCGAATCTGTAGTTTGGATTGCGCAATATAACGATGCTGCGTAGCGCGATCCTCAAGCTTCTCGATCAGATAAAGGTTCGTGTTGATAATAGCCAGCGGTGTGCGAAATTCGTGCGATGAATTTTGCACGAATTGGTTTAGTACCTTGACGCGCTCTTTCTCAATTGCCAACGCAAATTGCTGCTCTTGGAGTTTCCGTCGTTCCGTAACATCAAGGATGATTTCAAGGTCATAATTTTCGGTTCCGAATTGAATGCGCTCTGCCCAGATGATCACGTCGAAGATGTCGCCGGTACGGTTGCGGAGTTGCGCTTCCTGAGTCTGATAGCGCCCTAAGTTATCGAGTAAGTTGAGTCGGACATTGCGCTGTTCACTGGGGATTGCGATCCCCATGTTGACCAAGCTCTGCCCGGTCAATTCCTCCCATTTGTAACCGACGAGATCCAAGTATGCTTGATTTGCCTCAACGTAGCGCGAATCTTGAGAGTCGCTGGTACTCAGCACCATCGGCACCGGACTGTTACGAAAGGCAGCCGAAAAACGTGCTTCCGATTGTTGAAGCGCTTGCTCCACCATTTTGCGCTCTGTAACATCACGTACGATGACCAGCACCTCATCTGGGGCGCACACCACCATGCGCGCCTCGAAGTACATCGTTTTCCCCTTGATAGAGGTCGAATACTCGTAGGTGGCTTGTTCTTCGGTGCGTATTACTTTCTCAATCAAGTCCATTTGATAATCAGCGAGTTCTGCGGGCAGCACTTCCG
Source organism: Anaerolineae bacterium (assembly GCA_019637615.1). Taxonomy (GTDB): domain Bacteria; phylum Chloroflexota; class Anaerolineae; order Aggregatilineales; family UBA2796; genus JAHBVK01. The sequence continues at coordinate 25,412 of JAHBVJ010000028.1, forward strand.
TGACTTTGCGACCCAAAAATTGTTCCGGTGGCACAATCAAATGATCGGGGTTTGGCGCGTGAAAATCAACATAAGTGCCGTCGCTCGCCATACGAAACATCAGATCAGGGATAGCTTCCAGCAGCGCCCGCTGCCGCGCTTCGGTCGCACGCAGTGTTTCTTCTGCGCGAAGTCGTTCCGTAATATCCCGAACGACACTCTGGATATGCATCGGAGTGCCGTTTGTGTCGCGCACGACTTCCACATTGATCTCTACTGGAATAATCTCGCCATTCTTTTTGTAGAATCGGCGTTGGAAGGTGGGGATATGCTCACCGCGCAGCATTCGCTCTCGAACGGCATTACTTTCATCGCGTTCGGCGCTAAGTTCATCGACCGAGAGCTTTTGCAGTTCTTCTTTGGTGTAGCCGAATAGGCTCGCGGAGCGTTGATTCGTTTGGATATGTTTGCCTTCCAAGTTTAGAATGAATACGGCGTCGTGAGATTGCTCAAATAGGGCGCGATAGCGTAAGTCGGCACTGCGCAGGTCTGCTTCAGCTTCCTTACGCTTAGTGATGTCTCGTTGTACGCCAAAATGTCCTGTGATCCGTCCTTCGGCATCATAAAAGCAGACATGATCCATTTCTACCCAGAGTACTGCCCCATCGGCGCGATGTAATTGGGTTTCCGTGTGTAAGCGTCCATCATCGAACAATTGACGCCACAGCTTATTACCGAGGGGGAGATCATGAGCGAATAGATCATTAGGCGTCATGCCCAGAAATTGCTCACGAGATTTGCCGTATTGCACCAAGATCGCGTCATTGGCACGCGTGATCCGTTGATGAGCAAAAATGTAGTCGAGCTCGGTGTCCTTATTGATGTCAGCATTCCAGTGCAGCGGCACATCCAACATCATGAAATAAATGCCATCCAACGATTGCGCGAAAAACGCATCTAGCCGCTGTTGACTCTGAGATAGCCGCTGCGCATATCGTTTTCGCATCTCCGCGCCAACCACGATTAAGGCGGCTAACCCTGCCATGGTTGCCAGATAAGAAAATGCTGTATATAGAGAGACATGCAATAGATAAAAAATGCCCGCGATGAAGGCGAGACCAAATACCGCAATAGCAATGGTAGAGCGAATGCTCAAAATGAGACTAGCGATCACTATCATGATGAACAGCACATTCAGCACCAATAGGCGTTCATCCGTGGGATCAGAGGTTATCATCAAAATGAGTACAACGATGACGGGCATCAGGGAAATGAGCAAAAATGCACCAACACGATAATGCTCAGTACGACTGACCGCGTACGCAGTCAGCAGTATTCCGAAAATGCCCAGAGAAATGACGGGAACGGTGGCAGAGTGCGGGTTGGCTAGCATCCACGCTGGCACTACCCCCAACGCACTCAACAGCATTATTACGATTACTGCTGTGGTGAGACTCGCTACATGGCGATCATCTTCATTCACAAGTTTTGTGGAGGGTTGCGTCGCACGTCCCCAGTAAGATTTTGATCGCTCAATGACCACCTTCGCGAACATCCCAGAATCTCTCAGTGCATGGATATGATATTGATTAGCCTAAGTAGACCACACATTGATAACCTAACTTATATCAAAATAAAAACGACTGCTTACCGTACCAACGCGAATGCTTCATCCACAGACCGTTGATCACTCCATGTTAGGGAGTTGTCACGAAGCTTGACAACGAAGTTGCGTGATGTAAGATTGCGATAGTGTGAATATCGTAAATCACCTTAATAATCCACTAGATCACTTGGGTTGGCTCATCATATTCTTACCAATTACCAATCGACCCAAGACAATTTCTTAATTGAACCAACCATGTGATCACCCTATACTGACAGGGTTGAGTTGCGGGCAGGCTAACGTCAAATGCCCAAACGATGGAGTTGTAGTGTATGTATCCAAGCCAGAAAATAGCGCGATTCAGTCGTATCCTCGGCATTATAAGCGTTATCGTGAGCAGTTTGGCGATCCAAACAGGGGTTGTCCGTTCAGCGGCGATCCAATATTACGTGGCAACCACTGGCTCGGATTCCAATAACGGCACCAGTCTTGCTACCCCTTTCTTGACAATTCAAAAGTGTGCTACCGTCGCGCAGGCAGGCGATACATGTAATATCCGCGCTGGCACCTATCGCGAAACGGTCACTGTGCCGCGTTCTGGCGCGGCGGGCAATCCGATCATCTTTACGGCCTACAACAACGAAGCTGTAACTATCAGCGGTGCCGATCTCGTCACGAGTTGGACGGCGCACGATCTGACCAGCGGCAAGGCGATTTACAAGGCCAACATGACGTGGAACATGAACGTCCGTCAAACGTCACCTTCGTTTCAGGTCACCAACAACCAGATTTTCGTCAACGGTCAGATGATGCCGGAAGCGCGCTGGCCTAATATTCCGGTCAATCAGGTCACACGTCAATCTAACGCGGTACAGGCGCGCTCAGATTCTGCCAGCAATTTGCAGCCACACAGCTTTACTTACAATGACTCGGATTTGAGCAGTTTCCCGACCAATTTCTGGCAGGGCGCGAAAATCAACTTCTCGCCGGGATATAAGATCGAATGGACGACTTGCGATGTGGTCAGTTCTACCACTAGCTCGGTGAGCGCACAGTGCAACCCTGATCCGGGCGCGTTCGGTAACCAAACCACATTAGATACGGTGGCGGGTTCAGGCAACTTCTACCTCCCCGGCGTGCGCAATCCATACTACCTGTGGGGAAAATATACGGCGCTGGATGCAGCGGGCGAATGGTTCCGCGACGCGGCTACCAACACACTCTATCTCTGGACACCGGACAGCAGCAACCCAACCACAAAGACGGTTGAGGCGCGACGTCGGCTGTGGGGCTTCGACATCAGCGGACGCTCGTATATCACCATCCAGAATGTGAAGCTGTTCGCGGCGGGCATTAAGACCAGCGAATCGACCAACAACACGGTCGTCAGCAGCATAGAAGCCTATTACTCGTGGCACTTCCAAGAAATCCCGCCGCTGTATGGTATCGTAGGCACCAAAGGCATGATGTTCGCCGGATCGAATAACATCATCCGCGATAGTTTGTTTGCGTACAGCGCGGGCACCATCATCGATCTCAGTGGGTATGAGGGACAAGCCACGCCTTCCAACAACCAGCTCATCAATAATGTGATGTTCGACATGGGCTACATGGCGAATCAAGCGGGCATACGCGGCTTTAGCAATGGCGGCGCATCGAGCCATCTGATCTCGCAAAATACACTGTTCTATTCAGGTAATATCCTCGTAGACCTGTCGCCGGGGCTGAACGTCAAACTGAACGATGTCTACCAATCGCATCAGCAGATCAGCGATCTCGGCACGTTGTACACATGGAACCAAGATGGACTCGGCGCAGAGATCGCCAACAACTTTGTCCACGATGGCTACGGGGAATACGACAACACTAAGAATTTCTATGGCACGGTCGGCATTTACCTCGATGACTATGCCAAGAATTACGTTGTGCATCACAATATCATGTGGAATACAACTTCACCGGGGCTGTTCACGTTTGGCATCAGAGACGGCGAAGCGGGCTACCGCCGACTGTACAACAACACGGTTGACGGTCAGATGGTATTCCGCGTCAAATCCGACCAAACCAACGTCGGCACTGATGTCCGTAACAACATCGCGGACAGCGCCGATTTAGCCGACCCCAATATCACGCAATCCAATAATCGGATCGCAGATGGTTATTACGTAGATCGTGCCACCCGCAAGTATCAGTTGCGCAACGACTCGCCCGCTATCAATGCAGGAATACAGCTTCCTCCTTATACCAATGGTTTTATCGGTGCGGCTCCTGACCAAGGCGCACTGGAAAACGGCACGACAGGCTTCATGGCAGGTGCGCTCATCCGTCAGCAAGACATCGCTGGCCTGAGCATTAGCTGCCCGCAAGACGCAGGCGGCACGACGGCCACCTGCACGATCACGAATCTACCGCTCGGACGCAAAATTCCGCTGGATTTCCAGATCAAGTTAGGCAGTGCTACGCCCGCGCAAAATTGCTGGACAACGATGAACTACACCACGCACTTTGGTACGGCGGTATGCGCCAATGTGCCGACGGGTGGCGCAAGCGGTGATCAAACGATTGCGGTGAACTTGAACGGCGCTGGCTGGATCAACACCGGCACAGCCCCGTTAGGTAATCTCGCCATTTTCTCGATTACGCCTAACAAAGGTGCGGCGGGCGGCGGCACAAACGTCACCATCACCGGACGGCGCTTCCAACCAGCAGTGGCAACGGCACTGTACAGCGCTCCTATCACAATCAGCAACACGACTGGAGCGGCACAGTACAATTACATCGTACCTGTTCAGTTCAACTCGGCGGCGTTGATCGCGGCGGGCAAGCTGCGCAGTGATTGCGCCGATCTACGCTTCAACGACCCCTACTATGTGCTCAACTTCTGGTTGGAAGATGGGTGCAATACCACAGCTACACGCGTGTGGGTCAAAGTGCCGATCATGCCGACTGGCAGTTCAACGCTAACCATGAGTTACGGCAATCCCACGCTGACCAGCGCCAGCAGTGGCTCCGCCACATTCCCTTACTTCGATGACTTCAACGATGGCGTACCTAGCACGGTGATCGTCCCGCAACCGGAACCCAATGTCATGGTCAGCGAAACGGGCGGGCAGATGCGCATCGTTGGCTCGACCACCAGCGCCACTCAATACGAAACCTCGTACTTCCAGATCGAACTGTATAAGCTGACGATCCCTACTGATTACGCGATTGACTCGGAATTCTCCGTGGTGACTTCTCCTAACACGTGGAAAGCCTCGCCGGGGCGCTTCGACATGAGCTATTACGAGTCGGCGCTGCCGAAAAAGATCGGCTATTACACGAGTGATTGGGTGCAAATCGGGACGAGTACGATTAACACGAACACATTCACCCGCAAAAAAGTAACGATGTCGTTCACCGGGCCACACGCAAGTCAAACCGTGAAGCTATACGAAAATGGCAACACCGCCAGCGTTCTTGCGTCCCGCACCCTGCAAAGCGATTCGGAGTCGGCTTTCTTCGCCTTCGGGCCGAACGCTGTGACCGCTTCTTTTGATGCGCGCTTCGATAATATCCGTGTGCGCCCGTTCGTCTCGCCCGAACCAACCACCAGCGTCGGCGCGGAATCCGTTGTCTCGTCACGCTTCACTATCGGCGGGACGGCTTGCCGCAGCGTCACGGTCATCAGCAGCACGCAAGCGCTTTGCATCACACCATCAGGTACCCCCGGTGCTGCTACTGTCGGCGTCACTAACCCCAACAGCAGCAGCGCCACCTTTGCCAGTTTTAACTATCTAGCGGGTAAGTTAGATACCGTCGGCATCTTCCGACCAACAACGACTACCTTCTACCTACGTTACGCGAACTCAACCGGACAGGCCGACAAAGAGTTGACCTTCGGCGCGGCGACCGATCTGCCCGTAGCGGGGGACTGGAACGGAGACGGCATCGATACGATTGGTATCTACCGCACCAGTACGGGCCAGTTCTTCCTAACCGATGCGCAAAACGCACCGCTCACCGTTGACTACAATTTTGTCTTTGGCGTACCCGGTGATACGCCCATCGTCGGTGACTGGGATGGTGATGGAAAAGATGGCGTAGGAGTGTTCCGACCTACCAACGGACTGATCTACCTGACCAACAACCTCGCGACGGGCTTCGCCGCTTACACGATGGTGCTTGGCAGCCCCGGTGATGTTGGTATCGCAGGCGACTGGGATGGTGACGGCAAAGCAACACCGGGGGTTTATCGCCCATCCAACCAGCAGTTTTACCTGACCAATCAGGTATGCAACTGCTCGGTGTTCGCGGATTATTCGGTTGGCTTGGGCATCGCGGGGGATGTGCCGTTCACGGGCGACTGGAATGGCGATGGGATCACGGGTATCGGCGTGTTCCGTCCCACCAACGGCATCACTTACCTCAAGCACGATCCGACACAATCTGGATTCGCAGACATCAACTTCGTGTACGGCATCGCCAATGACAAGCCGATTGCGGGACATTGGACGGATGCGGGTGGCGCGGGACAAATCGAAATCGCGCCGACCTTTATTCCGAATCGGTAAACAGCCGGACTTGGTGCCGCGAAGTCATGAACCCGATGATTTTGCGGCACCTCTTCGATGTCGTAATGCGCATGGCGCTCACTCTGCGCATTAAACTCACGCCGCGATCTACTGTGTCCTCGTACTGAGTCCTCGAACGGTTACAAGGTTCATATAGATTTCACAAGTGTTGATATACAAATAAGATACCATTAACGCGGAAACGAATTATTATTTGGAAAGGTGCCTCCTATGTCGGACTTTCACTGGCGGCAGCAGAAAGGAATGACTTTTGAACGTCGTCAGCGTGCGCTTCGCCCTTGAACCAGTCTTCAATGCCATCGATACTTTGGATAGTCTGGCAACGATCAAAGTATTTCCCAAGTTGGGCGGATGGATTGCGGATACTGTCACGTCCATGCCAGCGGGGTTGGAACGCACACACCGTCTGCTCTTCAACATCCTGCACATCATTTATCATCGTGGCACACCGATCATCAACGCGGCGACCTTTCCTGAGTATATTGATAGTGTGGAGGCCGGGACATCCAGCGCCTTTCGCGACATGATCATCAAGCACATGGTTGACGAGTGCAAGACAGTCGTTGAACAACGATCATTGTCGTTGATTCCCCCCACCGAAGACCAAGTCATTGCCAACATCGACACCTATTTGTATTGGTTAAGCGTAGCATGGCCTAATCACATTTTTGACGGGTCGCTCAACATCGAAGCGCACCAATTGCTGCTCGAACCGGATAGGTTGCAGAGTCTCTTCGTCAGCCATATGCGGACAATGTGGGAGACCTATCTACGCGAAGATTGGGAACGCAATTTACCTTTCCTTGAGCAATGTGTTGCGGCTTATCAGCAACTTGATTTCAGCAATCTCGATATTCTTCAGGCGATCAATAAGCTCACGGGGCGCGACGTACGCGAAATACGCGACAAAGGCTTTGAGAGCGCGACCGAAGTCATCTTTATCCCGAATATGCACGTTGGCCCCTATCTGGGTCGGCTAGGCAACCGTGAACTGCTGCGTGTGACTTTCCACGCACAACTACCTGCCCTCTCCTAATCGTCGGTATCGTCTTCCCGCCTACTTCACACGTTCCCCGATCATTTAGCGTATTGCCTTGTTATGAATGTTCTGAGTAAATATGATCTGAATATGATCGAATCGATCATACAATGATCTGATTGTGCGTGGAAAACAGATCATGTTAGTCAGTTTTTATTGGGTCAGGAGGGGTCAAATGATCTGAATATGATCTGTTTTGTCTGCTCAATTCAGATCATTTCTGTGATGATTCGAAGGGGTTTTTCGATTCGGATCATCTGATCGGTGGCGATTAATAGATGTTCAGTTGCTATTCTTTTTTGTAGCACGCAAAATTATAGACGAACATCCGAGTTGAGTCAAGGGGGTTTTTGAAGTTTGGGGATTTCAACTGATGACTGATCTTGTACAGACGAAGAGAAATTGACGCCGTGCGGCCTTCAAGCGGTGTGACGGGCAACTCACCAATACACTACGTTGGAGTTTGCACAAGCGTTGCCCGATCATTGAGATGCCCTTTCACCGTATTTCTAAACGCGGTATGATTGCCTATGATATTTACTGGTTGGAGCAGGTAACAATGTTTGGAAGCCGTAAAACACAATCGACGCCAGCATCGCAACAATCGCCAGCGTCGTCAACCACACCAAGCAATGCCACGCCGCCGTCAACGCAAGCGCCGCGCCAGCCTATCGGTCATGAAACCATCCTTGGGGCAAACTCCACGTTCAAAGGCGACCTCAAAAGCAAGGCTAACGTTCGGATCGATGGCACGTTTGAAGGCAGCATCGACATTGAAGGCAATATCATGGTCGGTGAGACGGCAAAGATCGTCGCGGACATTCACGCCCGTAACATGCGGATTGCAGGTGCGATCCGTGGCAATATCACAGGTAACAAGATCGAATTGCTGCGTACAGGTCGTGTTTGGGGAGACATCAACGCTTCCGCAATTACGACCGAAGACGGCGCGTTCATCGACGGTAAAATTACGATGTTAGGTCACCCCGCCGGAAAACAGGGCTTTGCTGGTTCGCTGCCCGCGCCGGAAGTCAGCGTCCTGATGCCTATGTCGGAAGACATCATCACGGGCGAGCCGGTGGAAGCCGAGCTGATTGAAGATGATAATATGGCTGGTGTGAATGGGGATAAGGCTGAACGCTAAGGCGCTTTACCTCCCCCATACTCACTTTTAACGCGCTTATGCCCGCAGATAACGACCTTACTGCGGGTTTTTGTTGCACTGTGTAATGACTGCGGCATTGTCCGTCGTACTGCCGGCAATATCTCCTCAGCACCCGCTGAATCTTAGCAATCGATAAAAGTCTTTTTCGTGTGACATATTCTGTCATTCTGGCATTGGCAAGCGGTCAATAATGTACTATAGTTGCACTTACCGTAGACATAAGACAAGGTAAGTTGCAACGTGAGTCCTGTTTAACCAATAGGTGAGACGATTCAAGTACTTAAAGTACCTTCCGACTGGTACTGAACCGCGCGTTCGCCCGCATTATTATTGAATTTAAGGAGTTATTTGAGATGAGTTATACGCATCCTTACAGTCATCGACCGTGGACAAAGCGTTATGACGCGGGCGTACACGCCTCGTTGCAGCCGTACCCGTCGCATCCGTTCCACGAATTTCTCCACAAAGCTGCCGAGCATCATCCCAACGCGCCTGCGTGCGTGATGAGTGCGCACTTACCCGTGGTCGGGCGTCAACGTGCCGATATGACGTACAAAGAGCTTGACGATCTGAGCGATGCACTGGCAGTCGCCCTTTCAGATATGGGCGTCAAAAAGGGCGACCGTGTGGCGATCATCATGCCAAACTGCACGCAGTTCGTGATGGCCTTTTTTGGCATTTTGAAGGCTGGCGCTATCGTTTGCGCTACCAACCCTACCTATCCCGCCGTCAAGATGCAGGAACAGCTTGCCGATGGTGGTGCTACTACTGCCATCACGATGAGCTTGTTTTACAACACGCTCAAGAGCATTCAAGCACAAACGGCGATCAAAAACGTGATCGTCACCAATATCAAGGAATACTTGCCACCCGTTGCGCGGACACTGTTTACGATTGCTAAAGAGAAAAAAGACGGACACCGCATCGAAAAAGCGCCCAACGATCATCAGTTGCAAGATTTACTCAAGCGCTATCGGGGTCGCAAATTAGGAATTGATGTCCAGAGCGACGATCCGGCGATCTTCCAATACACGGGTGGTACCACGGGCGTTCCCAAAGCGGCGGTATCGTCACACCATGCGCTCGTCGTGAATACGCTTCAGTGTCGCGCCTTTCTATTGACCAATGAATCCCGCAACAGCGCCGAACTCCCTGTTTTTATGGCAGCAATCCCGCTCTTTCACGTCTTTGGCATGGTGTCCGTGATGGGGTTGGCGGTGACGGTATCTGGCAGCATGTTGATGGTGCCTAATCCGCGCGACATCAAAGAGGTATTGGAGGTAATCCACCTCTATAAACCCACCTTTTATATGGGCGTGCCTGCGATGTATAACGCCATCAATATCAACCCTGAGGTCGCGGCGGGCAAATATCATCTGCGCTCGATCAAGGCGTGCATCAGCGGATCAGCGCCGCTTGCGCCTGCCACTAAAAAGCGTTTTGAAGAATTGACGGGTGGTAAGTTAGTCGAAGGCTATGGTATGAGCGAAGCGCCGACCGCGTTCTGCGTAAACCCGCTGAACGGCGAGAACCGCACGGGGAGCATCGGCATTCCGCTGCCTGATGTCGAGCTGCGTATCGTTAGCCTTGAAGATGGCGTGACGGATATGCCCGTTGGCGAGGTTGGCGAGATGGTGGCGTGGAGTCCGCACCTGATGAGCTACTATCACAACCAACCGCAAGAAACCGCCAACGCATTGCGCGTCGGCCCCGATGGGCGCAAGTGGCTGTATACGGGTGACATTGCCAAAATGGACGAGGACGGGTACTTCTACATCGTGGATCGCAAGAAAGATATGGCGATCATCGGTGGCTTCAACGTCTATCCGACCATGATCGAGAAGGTGTTAGCCGAACACCCCGCCGTCCAAGAAGCGGCTGTCGCCAAGGTGCCTCACCCTGAAAAAGTGGGACAAGAGACTTTGATGGCATGGATTATCGTGAAAGATGGACAAGTCGTCACGGAAAAAGAGATCATCGATTTTGCCGCCAAACGCCTTGCCCGTTACGAAATCCCTACGCGGATCCAATTTACATCGGAGCTGCCACGTACGATCGTGGGGAAAGTGCTGCGCCGCGAACTTGTTGAAAAGCAGAAAGAAGTCGAACAAGTCCCCGCGCAATAAGCGATACGCTGCTCACTACGAGAGATAATGAGATGAGGTGCTGCCAACAGCACCTCGTTTTCATTCTGATGGGGTAGCTGTTTCGCCCGTCGAACGTGCAGGACGCAGCGTGTCCAGTTTCTTTTCCAGCAGTGCCTTGATTTCGCCCGGTTCAGCGTGGCGTCCGGTTGCTTTTTTCGAGTAGAGCAGTTCTCCGTTCACCGTGAATTCAAAGATGCCGCCCTTGCTAGGGAGTAGTTCCCACGAGCCAACGAACCGTTCGATCTCGCGGTCACTCAAGATTTCGTCCGTCAAACTGACGGCTCTAGCGGTGTAGTGTCAAGCTGCGCAATATTCGAGCGTGATTTCCAGCAATTTATACTGCATGATAAACTTCCTCATCCAATGGATCGAGCATTAGCTTGATTGTAACAACGATCAGTCCACTTATCAGCTCCCGAAGAATCGATCATTCAGACAGCCAAAGGAGAGCGTCACCTTCATCGTTGAAAAAGCGAATTTGCCAGAACGCGGGTGGATGCGGCCTCAAGAACGGACTGAGGACTTTCCCCAACGCGGCATTATTCAGCAAAATTGCGCCGCGCCCATCGCTGACCGGAATAGTGCGCATTCGTTTGAGGACGCGTGCCACCCGATCGGTGGCAAACGAAGTGACACGTTCGGCGTTGCGAATGTCATGGAGGTAACGCAAGCGCTGACCGGGCTGCCATCGCGCCATGAACAAATTGCAGTCTTTGTACCACGCTTCGATGGCTTCAGGGGTCGGATCGAGCACGCGCAGGATCATCACACCGCCTAACATGCGCTGCCGCTGATACCCTTTTTTCTCCACGATCGTCCGCAAGGTCATATGCTCGCTCCTCAACATTGCTCTTATTATACTTCGCAGCACTGCTGATCAAGTTGCAATTTCATTCGGACTCATGTTGGGGAGAATGCACAAGTTTGATTATCGGGTGGATGAGGAATGCAGATGAGATGGAATGTAAAAGTCACTAGAAACAAAAAGAGGACGCTTAAAACGCCCTCTATTGCTGAATAAATCTTTACAACAAACTCAATAAATCTTTATATTTATTTATCAACTTTGTGACATCAATATACGACAATTTCCGAGCGTTGTCCAGTAGCGTTTATTGAGACTTAACATAAGTCGCATTAAGGATTTTATTCACATCAACGCTTTGTTATGTCAAGTAAAAATTCAATGTTGGCTCACACTTTGCGCACTGTTACAAGCGCCCAACCTGCGCAATTAGCCAGCTCGTCTCGACGGCGCGCATTTCCATCGGTTGGCTCATCACCCATGCCGCGAACAGGATCATGCCGAGCATCAGCAGTGCCCACGGCATCCATGCTAACTGCGCTGCACCGGGCCGGCTGTACAGTTTCCCCGCGATCCGCCGGGCCACGACCGCGCTTACCAGATAACCGCCCACCAACATGCTAATCTCTAGAAAACTGATCACCTCGTTAGGCAGAATCTGCGCTAATCCCCAATTCGGCTGACCAAGCACCGTAATGCCGAAGGTGGTGAGGAAATATTGGAAAACGGGGATGATCGTCAGTGCGCCCGTCAAAAAGTGAAACATGTAGTGCGACAGCCAGATGCCCAACCCAATCGGGACAAAGGCAGGGGCGAAGGCGATAAAGGTACTTTTGACAGCGCCCGCTTTTTTAGCTCCGGCTAACTTCGCAGACAGCCACGACGCGCCAAAACTAAGCCACGCCGGGATCAACAACATCGCTACGAAAAACACCAAGAATAACAACACACCCGATGAGTGAATGCCAGTGATGCTCTCGATATTCACCAGCAGCACATACACGGGTGGGATCATCCCGAAGGCATTCACCAGCCCCATGAACGCCAGCGCGACGATCAGAAAGCCCAGATCGACGCGTTTGGGCCATGCCGAGAGATCGAGGATTTCACGCAGCGGGTTACGCACTGCCAGCGCCACGTTGTCATGCGGGCAAGCTCGTACACAATCTAGGCACATTGTGCAGTCCATATTGCTCTTGATTTGCGGCACGTACAGCAGCAGTCCACAACCCAACACGCCATCTGGCCCGTGCTCGTGCGTTTTCGTCGGCACGCCATCAGTAATCTCATCGATCAAGATCATCGGCTTCTCGGCATAACTGCCATTAACACATTCTTTGCCGACACAGGTGTGACAGCGGTTATGATCCTTGGCGCGGATTTGCAGCGGTGAGGTCGCAGAATACACGAAATTGAATGTCCCCAAAGGGCACACGTACTTACAAAACGCAGATTCCGTGAACAGTGCCTCTAAGACGAATGAACCCACGAAATAGGCCACGATCACCCACGCAGTGAGCCACGGACTTTTCCAGAGATCGAGCCATTCGTACAGCCAGAAAAACAGGAATAGTCCGCCAATCGCGATCCATTTGTTGCGGAGCGCTTTAGGCCACCGTCGCCCACGAATGCTGAGATGCCGTGCCAGCGTACGGGGTAGGGTAAAGGGGCAACCCATGCAGAAAAGATTGCCAAGCAGGAGCAAGGCCAGCGCAACGATGCCACGATACTGCACCCACGCGCCTACCGTCGCTAGATTCTTGGACGCGATCTGATCACCCGTGAGGCCATCGTAAATCAGCAGCGCGGCGATGATAAATAGCGGGGCTTGCAGCGCCAAACGTCCATACGGGTGCCGCAGTATCTTACCAAGCAGCGGGATTCGTAACACATCGACCAGCATAGGAGGTTTGTATAACGGTACATTCGCCATGATTCAAAAACCTACGTGAAATTTTGACTAGAGGATGGTTCAACAGTGCAACTAAACAAACAGGGCGAGTATTGACCCGCCCTGTGCAGTGTTGTTTGCAGTCAGCAGTTAACGGACTTCCCTTAATGATAAGGGGGCTTGACGGAAAGTTCAACTTTCCTTATTGGTTGCCGGCTTTCGGCGGTATCGATGGCTGCGGCTGCGGATTACTCGGCCCGCCTCCACTGGGTTGGCTTGTCGGCGGCACGACTGGTGCCTCTGTCGGTGGCGGCGGCACGGGTGTCCGCGTTACCGGTCGGCGCGTATGGGTGGGCGTCGGTGTCTCGGTTGGCGTATAAGTCGGCGTATTGCTCGGCGTATACGTATTCGACGGCGTAAAGGTCGCTGTGTTGCTCGGTGTGTAGGTCGGCGTAAAGGTTGGTGTATCCGACGGCGTAAAGGTGAACGTTGGCGTGAAGGTGAACGTATTCGTCGGTGTATTCGAAGCTGTGCGTGTTGGGGACGGCGTGCGCGTATACGAGGCCGTGATTGTCGGGAATAGTGTACGCGTCTGACGATGCGTTGCCGTCGCCGTAGGTACAGTGGGGCTGGCAGTGCTGGTGATGGTGATCGTCTGGGTTGCCGTCGGCGAACTCAACGGGGTGCCAGTGAACAGCGCTCCCCCCGGCGCGTGCAACATATCGAATGCCGATGTCCCTGTGAAATCGACGGTCGCGGTAGGTGATACACTGGCGGTATACGTCATCGTCGCTGATGGGGTGGATGTAGGCTGTGCAGCGCGAGGACTCATCAGGGAAAAAGCCGCCAAGCCGCCAGCCGCCAACAACCCAACTAGTCCCAATGGTAGCAGGAGACCCGCCCGCGCAGGAGCCTTCCCGATCCGCACCACGATAGCACTGATGTTATCGACACCGCCGCGATCCAGCGCCATCTTGATCATTTTGGGAACCGCCACGGCTGCCGTATTCGTGCGGATCGCATTCAACAGCAGGTTCTGATCGACCAAGCTCCACAGGCCATCGCTGCAAATCAGATAGACATCGCCTTCTTGCACTTGCTCGAAGGTGGTATTGGCGATCAACGGATAGGGCTGCCCGATGAACGCCGTCACCATCGAACTACGGGCGACTTTGGCATCATCTTCCGTGATCATGCCGCTTTCGATTTGCTGCTGCGTGATGCTCTGGTCTTTGCTGACGCGTTCGATCTTTCCATTGCGGATGCGATATACACGGCAGTCACCCACATTGAAAATCATCGCTCGCCCGGACGCTTCGAGCACGATTCCGGCAGCGGTCGAGCCGATGCGCGGCAGCCCCAAGCGTGGCGCTTGTTCACGGACGCGCACATTAGCCGCTTCTAGCGCGATCTGGAAGCGCGCACCGACATCTTTTTCGGTGGTCATCGTGCCGTAATAACGCCGCACGAATTCGTCGATGGCATATTGGCTGGCGACGTCACCACCGCCTAACCCACCCATGCCATCCGCCACGATGAATAACGCGCCCTGCGACTCTTGTGCGCTGCCCAAAGGCGGCATAAACAGCCGAAAGGAGTCTTCGTTCTTCTGTCGTTTCTTGCCTATATCCGTCGCGCCAGCGACATCAAGCGAACTAAGGAAATTCCTACTCATGATGCCTTCACAGTCGCGAATTAGAATTGCACCGGATTAGTCTTATCGAGGTCGATGCTGGTACTAGAGCCATCGATCTTGAACCGCATAATTGTTGTCGAGCCGAGCCGGATCGCCGCCCCGTTATACAGCGGGGTTGCTACGCCGGGTTGGATCACCTGCTCATCGATGTAGGTGTGATGCGTGCTGTTGTTATCCGTGATATAGAAGACGTTGCCCTTGATCGTGATTTCAGCGTGAGCACGTGAGACATTGTCATCGCCGTCGAAGTTCAGATCGCGCTGTTTGCGTCCGATAGTAAAGCTCGCCTTATCGATCACGAATTCCTTGCCTACCGCGCCAGCATCGCGCGACGCTTCCACGATCAGGCGTGCCGTCGGCAGCGCCGCATAGGGCACCGGGCTGGTCTTATCCATATCATAGGCAGGGGCGGGCGGTGCAGCTTGTGCGCCCGCACGTCCAGCGGGTTGCGCAGGCTTGGCGGCTTGCCCCGGCGTGGGTGGCATTTGCGCACGCATCTGCTCAAGATTGACCGCGCCGGTCATCTCCGCGAGGAAGCCTGTCCCTGTCGCGGCCTTCTTCGGACGGCGCGTCAGGAGCACGACCAGCGTCACCAAGCCTAGTACGACGATGCCAGCGATGCCAAAGCCCACAGGACGGCATTGTTCATTGCTGAAGCACTGCGTCACGCCAGCCAGCGGCGGCGTCGGGGTGACGGTGTAGGTCGGCGTCGGCGTTGGTGGTGAATAGGTAAAGCGGGTAGTACCAGTAGCGAGCGTGCGGTTGTCCTGCGAGAGAGCGGAAATCTCAACCGTATACTCGTCCGGCACGAAATCTTTGGTCTCGATCTGAATTACGTCGGCGGGCGGTACCGCGAACGACTTATTATAGACTTCGAGACCGTTCTTGTTCCTGAAGATCACCTGATACTTGGCGAAATCCTGTGAATTCTGCGTTTGTATCGTGATCACGAACCTACCCGCCGCGAGGTCTACACGCAGACCAGTGGGATTCGCCTCATAGACAATCGGCGTTGGCGTCGATGTCGGTGATGGTGACGCTGAAGGCGTTGATGATGGCGTAATGAGGAGTTCGTGGGTGAATTTGTATGGAGCCGCTGAAGTTTCTATGCCCAGATCATCAGTGATCGATACCAAAATCGTATAGTCGCCTGACGGGATGTTATTTAAGTCAACGCCGATCACAGGCTGTACGGGCGTATTAGGAAATTCTCTGACGAGGAAGCCAGCATTATTCATCAACTTGATGCGTATCTGTCGAACACGCTCCAAGCCGGTGAACTTCAGCGAGATCGCAATCGACTGCCGCGTGTCATCTTCATAGGTGATGCCATCCACAGTGACGCTTACAGGGGTAAGCGTATCAGGAGGGATCGGCGTGTCGCTTGGTGTTACCGATGGCGTCGGCGTCTGGATGATGTTAATTTGCGCATCGCTTGAGCGCGCAGGCACCCCACCCGAATTAAGGATTGCCGTCACCCGAACTTTATATTGCCCTGTTGGTAAATCCCCAATCGGGATCGAGACTGCGCCATCCACTGGTGCGGGCACGGGAACAGATTTTTTCAAAATCCCATTATTATCGTTTACATCAAAACGATACTCTTTGACTTGATGCACATCATCCTTGACGATGATGGTTACGATCAGCGCCTTGTTCGCCTCATCCTGAGAAATCGTATCGATCTGCACTGTCACAGGTGGCAGGGTGGGCGTCAGCGTGATGGTTGCCGTCGGTTTGATCGTAAAATCTTTGACCGTGTTGGTAAATTGGATGGTGGCTGGATTCTGAACCGGGGAGCCGCCGCCAAGTTTCACTTGCAGCGAGGCTTGACGATCACCCAACTTCGGTTGGATGAAGGCGGTCGCGATGAATTGCGAGTTCAGCGCATCGAAAATCGAGTCGAACGACTTCTGAATGTCCGCGCTGATGCTGCTGATGCCGCGCGTTCGCGACGAGATGTCGGTCAGTGTCGCCGCGTCAACACCGCCGGAGCCTTCGAAACCAATGGTGTAGATCGGCGTCTTGAAGCCGGGATCATTGGCCTTTTCGACGACTTCGCTAGGGGTTTTGGTGCTGCATGGCTTGGGGTTCGCGTTCCGATCAGCCGCGTCTTTGCCATCGGTGAAGACGACCACGGCACGCCGCCCTTTGGGGACGCCTGCCATCTGCTCGACACCCCGGAAGGCCGCGTCATACAGGCAGGTGAATGATCCGGCTTGCAAACGCTGGATTTCTCGCTTAAGGCGATCTTTATCTTCCGTGAACGGCGTAATCAGCTTGACGTTGGTATCGAACGTGATGAGGGCAAACCGCGCGCCATCTAGCTTATCCACGAAGTTGATCGCGGCATTCCTCATGCGCGAAATCTGCCCGGACATGCTGCCGCTGACATCCAACACCAGCACGACCGAAATCGGATCGGCCGCCTTGACGACTTGGGCTGGAATTGTGCCGCCCTCGTCCGACGACAGGATCACATCCGCGCCTGCTGGTTCGATCCCCGTGCTGACGGCTCCTGTCCCATCGGTCATCACGAAGTAGACTTTGAGATTCAGCCCATCTTTTTCCGGATCTTGTTCAACTTCAACGAAATTGGCGACGACGTTAGTGGGAAGCTGAGCTAAGACTGCGTGGGGAGCAGCCAAACTCAAGGCTATCACGAGTACTAAGAGCATAAACACTAGAAGGCGTTTAGACACAACCATCGCTTTTCCTCGCTGCCGCATTTACATAGGGATCAATAGCGCGATTATATCCTGAATATTTCTCGCGCGGTGGGTAAATCAAGTGTCAAGCAAAATACTTGTCTTATTATAGAGATCGAGCACAGAACTTAAACCAAGTACGCACCCATCTTACTAGGTTTTTACAGAATCTTTGTGAGAATTAACGATTCTTTGCAGCTTTTTTCTAAGCCGTTGCACCACGCTGGTGATTGATCGGCAGTCATTCATTGATGAATTTCACGATCCGACTAGAATTTAGTGTACTTTGACCTACCTTCGGTGGAGAGACAATCGTGCCCGATCTTTCTGCAATCAGCATTATAACCAACTACATCTTAACGGTGATCGTCCCCGGCATTCTGGGCGCGCTCCTCGCTTTGGTGATCGGCAATTGGGCGTTGCAGCTTGTGGTTCGGTTGGCTGCTGCGGCGGCTCTCCGCGCCCGTGTCAAACCAGCCTTGGTTGACCTGATCAAAGCGGCGTTGACGGCGGTCGGATGGATTTTGATCGTCGCCAGCGGGTTACAGGCGCTCGGCCTGAACGAGATTGCGATTGCGCTCGGCGGTAGTATCAGCCTCGCCGTGCTCGGCATCTCGACGGCGGCGTCGGGCAGCCTCGGTGACATCATCGCAGGTGTGTTCTTGGCCTCCGATCCCGATTTTTCCACTGGCTTCGTGATCTCGATGGGCGCTAAGGATGATCGGCTGATCGGCGTGATTGAGCGCATCGATCTGCGCAAAACCCGTATTCGGACGGCGGACGGGCGGTTGCATGTGGTGCCCAACAAGCAGATCGAGAGCAACGTCTGGATCGTAGAGGGACGTCCCAACATTCCCGCTAACCAGCCGATGGGGCCACAACTGCCGAACTTGCAGAATTTACTGCCACGCCGCAACCGCGACGATGCCCCGAATAAACCGGAATAGCTAATGGCTTTATCACTGGATCGACAAAATCAACTGCGCGAACAGTATCGTCGGCTGCGTCCCGGTTGGCAACCCGCCACAGAAGTGTACGAAGCGACGATCCGTCAGTATTTTCGTCCCGAAACCCGCGTCCTCGATCTTGGCTGTGGACGGGGCGGCGTTTTAGAGCAGCTTGGCGAACTGGTTGAGCATCCCTTCGGCTTCGATCCCGATCTGCTATCCTTACGCGAACATCGATTGCCTACGTTGCCCAGAGCGCAGTCCCTTGCGGATCGGCTCCCACTACGGGACGAATGCATCGATCTGATCGTGTGCAGTTGGGTGTTTGAGCATCTCACCGATCCCGTCGCGGTGTTTCGTGAACTGCATCGCGTCCTCACGCGTGACGGCAAGGTGATCTTCCTGACGCCCAACAGCGCCAGCCTCGTCGCGCGGATCAATCATTTGCTCCGTCCAGTGCAGCGTCTCCTTGTCGAGCGCTTATATGGTCGCGCTGAAGCGGATACCTTTCCGATTGCCTACCAGATCAACACACAAGCCGCTATCATGCGGACAGCGGAACGCGTTGGCCTCCACTGCGATCTGCTGCGTGGAATTGATGATCCGACGTATCTCGCTTTCCACCCACTTTTGTTCCGGTTAAGTGTGGTGGTTTCTCGTTTGACGCCGCCTGTGCAGTGGGTCGGGGTGCTGAGTAAGTAGCATTGGTGGCGAGCAACGGTGCCGATCGATTTTGAGCGCCGCATTGTAGGTAAGCCGAAGTATAATAGCATGGGTACGTAATGACCAATCTTCGCTGAGGTAAACGGAGCGCAAAAAGTCGAGGCGCAATGACCTTACCCGAATCGAGCGTGTTATTGATCACAGGCGTGATGGCGGCGGGCAAATCGACGGTTGCGCAGGCCGCAGCCGAACGACTGCCCAAGAGCGTCCATTTGCGCGGTGACCTGTTCCGACGCATGATCATCAATGGACGGGCGGCGATGGAACCCGATATGTCGGAACAGGCTTATGCACAACTGCGGCTGCGCTATCAGATCGCGGCGACGGTGGCGGATAGGTACTGTCAGGCTGGCTTCGTGGTCGTTTACCAAGATGTCATTGTGGGGCCGATGCTGAACGATGTGATCGCGCTGCATCAGCGTTGGCCTTTGCATGTGGTGGTGCTGTGCCCTGATCCCGCCGTCGTCGCGCAGCGGGATGCCGCCCGTAACAAGGTCGCTTATCGCGGCTGGGAACCGGACGGCTTCGACAAGATGATGCGAGAAACCACGCCTAGAGTTGGCCTGTGGCTAGATAACTCGACGCTCACGGTTGACGAAACGGTCGATGCCATCTTCGCGCAATGGGCACAAACCCGCGAAGGGCTGCCGACTTAGCCAATATTACCGATCGCATCTAGAGACGCAAGATTGGATGACGATTGCTATACCCGATTGAGCGCTATCTCGCGCTCCACGAACTGATCGAAATTTATGCCCCGGAAGCCGCCGCACGCTTCGGCCTCGACATGTCGGCAGCACGGATGCAGCGTGAAGGCGTCAATCTGCTGCTGCAAGCCCAAACCAGCGCCTATCAGAATAACCAGCTTGAGGACGCGACCTCGATAGCGGAGGCGTTGGTCGGTTATTATTTTGCGGCGGGCGATTTTGAGGCTGCACGCCCGTTTGCTGACCAATATTTGCAACTGATCCGAGAGCGCGAGTCGCCATCGGTGTTAGCGCGCGCGCTAGGGATGCTCAGTACCATCGACTATCAACGTGGCAACGCGGAAACCGCGCACACTATCGCCGAGCAAGCCTTCAGCTTGTTGGGCAAGTCCGACCAACAGCGCAGTTTGGGCGGCTTCTTGTTGTGCCATCTGGCGACGATAGCGGCCTATCTCGGCAAATACGCGAGCACATCCGATTATCTGGAACAGGCCGAGGCGTGGTTTATCAATACCGGCAACGACCTTGGCAGGGCGTGGCGACAACACGTTCAAGCGCGTGACTACCTGCGCGATCAGGGAGATTATCAGACGGCGCTGGACAACCTGATCGCGGTCTTGCCCATCCTCGAAGAACGCACCTCGCCCCAAGCGATTATCGAGAATTTGCTGGCAACTACCGACTGCCTGAGCCAGTTGGGTGAAGTTGAGCGTGCCCATGAACGGTTGGAGCGCCTCGAGTCGCTGGTGGTGCATGGCAAGCGGCACTGGTATCTATCGGAATTGCTGATGATCAAAGGTAAGGTGGCGTTGGCCTCCGGCGATCCTCAAACGGCTGCCCGCTTTCTGCGCGATGGCATCGGCGCAGTGAGCCTTAGCGGCGACATCCGCCTGCTATCTCCGTTGTATCGTCTGCTCGGCATCGCCTTGAGCGGTGATCCCGATTGGCGCGCGGAGGCCAGTGATGCGTTTGAACGCGGTATTGCTTGTGCGCGGGCAATCGCGCGGAAGCTCGATCTGGCGTGGGCACTGTACGCAATGGGGCAGTTCGTGAAGCAGTCCGCGACGCGACCTACCGAGCAAGCCCGCAGTTCTGGCTACCTTTTCGAAGGACATAAGTTGTTCATGGAAATGGGCATCAAACCTCCCTCCCTGTAATCCCGTAAGCGCCGTCCGATAAGGGCAGTTAGCGCAGCGTGTTTTCCCATTCCTCGCGCAGAATTCCCATCCAGATCAGGTCGTAACGTTGCCCGTCTCGGTGAACTTGCCCACGCGTGACACCTTCGCGGACGAAACCCGCTTTTTCATATGCACGAATCGCCCGCCCGTTATTGCTGATCACGTTCAGGCCGACGCGATACAAGTTGAGTTCGGTGAAGGCATAACGCAAAGTCAGCCGTAACGCTTCGGTGCCGTAGCCTTTGGCGCGGTAGTCGGCCTCCCCGATGCCCATCGAGAGGAGCGTCGTGCCGTTGTTCCATTCGATGCTGTGCAGCGCGATGAAGCCGATAAGCTTATCGCCTTCGATGGCACGAATGCGGAACGTCACTGAATTGGGGCCATCGCTATTTTCTAGCATCCGCTCATATTCGCGTTGCGAGCGCAAACGCGCATAATCAGTATCCATCTGCCGGAGAAATTCACCATCGCTGAACCAGTGCGTCCACGCGATCACATCATCCGGTGTGCTCGCCGCCAGCCTGACCAGCGTCCCAACAAACAAGGAGCCTAACTCAATAGTCATGTTCACCATTCTAATCTGATGCCTAGCAATTCATCTTCTCCATCGTACCACAACTCGGCAGGCACTAGGCCGCTATCCGCTATCCATCAAGCGCCGTATCGACGTGGCGATGGGTGCGGGTGACGTGAAGGAAGGCCGACCGATTAGCAACTTGTCCGTGCCAGCGGGCGCTGATGCTGCGGCGGGTGCGAAGTGAGCATTGGCGTCGGCGGCACTGATTTCGCACGGGGCGGAATGATCCCATGTGTCGGCGGGGACGGCAGCAGCAGAGAGGATTCGCGACTCGATGATCCCTAAAATGATCCCATTGGCAGGCGAGGCAACCGCGACGCTGAAAGATACAGCAGGCGGCAGTGCAGCGGATGGCGTGACCGACCACACTTCGGACGTGCCGCGATAAGAACTGCGAGGCTGCGGGGTGAGATTATCGAAGTCACTGATAACGGCATTGTCGGACGTCCGAGACATGAGAGTCCTCCTGAAGGATGATCGGCACGAATGGATGTGCGGACGGATGCGATCGTTAGACGATCAGATTTTGGATCAACTGCCGATGTTGGCAGTAAAACTGGGGTCGTCTTCTGTTATGAAGATAGGATACAACGAATTCTAAATTTGAACATCCTTACATTTGTACGCGTACAAATGTAAGTCTCTATACGTAATATTACGTAGCGTAGTGCAAGCTGCGCCAAACATCGCAGTGTTGATGCGTATGGTGTTTAAGGATGCAATCAGGCAAACGTGGATTCGTCGTCAGCGCCCGCCGAGGGTTGAACCCCGTCGGCTACAAGCTCAAGAAATCCCTGCGGGACTCAAGAAAATGCGTTGACGCGCGTGTCGTCTTCCCGCCCTATTATTTGAAAGATCATCTGTGATTACGCGGGATAGCAGGATGGCTCCTGAGCAATATTCGCGCTCAGGAGCGTATGAAGTGGGATTAGACGCTGATGTATGGCAGCAAGGCCTCTTTAGTGACCATTGTTTCGTTGAGCGTATCGACCTGATTGACATCGAACCAATCCGAGCAGACATACTCAATCGAGGCGCACCCTTGATAATTCAAGGCTTGCAACCGCTTGATCATGTCTACGAAGTCGATTTGATTTTCCGCCCAGCGTGTTTGCAGTTTGCCGGGACGCGCGGGACGAATATGGACGTGACCCGCGTGAGGCAGCAGTTTGTGGATGCGCTCGACGGGGATATATTGCAGCACGAAATGTGAGTAATCGACTGCGAATTTGACACCGGGCGCGCGTTCGACAATCGCCAGCGCCAACTCCGGCGTATCGGCTACTGACCCCATATGCGGCTCGAAACTGACTTGCGCGCCCTGTTCGCCGCATATTTCCACATAGCGCTTGAGACCCGCCCCCGCCAAGTCTAGGTTCTGTTCCAACGGGCGCGACGGTTCGTCCACACCGGGGAGGACGGTAACGTTATGGAGGCCGAGCGCTTTGACGAACTTGGCGATACCTTCCATCGTCTTGATATTTTTGGCGGGCACCGCCGGATCGAGATCGGTGAGGGCACGATGTCCGGGCGAGGTACCGAACTGCACGAAGTAGTCGCACGCGCGGAGCTGATGTTTATCGAGCAGGCGGCGCAGATCGTCCGCCATTTTCTGCGGCTGCGCGGCGACTTCTTCCGGCTCCAAGCTGGCACGTCCGCGCTGATGAAAACCGCCGATGTCCGTCTCGTTAAAGCCCATCGACTTGACCACCGCCAGCGCGCCGTCTAGCGGAATGGCTTCAAAAGAATAACTACTGACCGTTAAGCGCATGATTTTTTCCTTCTAAAATGGATGAACTCTTTTGGTGGCTGGTGATTATACTGCTTCAGAACGTGGGTGGCGTATGGAAGGCATATAACAGCATCGGGTCGTCACCTGTGTTGTTGACGGCGTGCCACCAGCCCGCGTGGACGGTGAGCACCACTCCGCGTGTGATCGGTACGCTCGTGGCGGCGTCGATCCCGGCTTGCGAGGGGGCATATAGAAATTCGCCTTTGCCCTGCACGACATAGGCGGTTTCGCTGGCGTCGGGATGCACATGCCACGGGATGCCGCCGCCGGGGGCGATCTGCCCCATCAGCACGTCGGACTGCCCGTGGGTGGTGGCGGTTTCGATGATCTGGGTTTGCACGCCCGCGAGGGTGGGATGTGCTTGCCAAGCGAGCTGATTGAGGTCTACAATTCGCGGTTCTGCGGACATTTCTTGCTCCAAGTCTGCATAGTCAATGACTATCCTTCAGTTTAACGGACTTAATCATGAAAATTAAACGTGTTGATGTTTTTCCGTTGGTTTATGAAGAACCGAATGATGATAATGCGGTGCGTTCGATTACGCTGGTGCGAATCGAGGCTGGCGACGGGATCGTAGGCTGGGGCGAGTGCATCGCCCAATTCCCCGAATCGTCGGCGGCAGTAGCGGCGATGCTCACGAGCGGGCTGACGGAGGCGGTGATCGGTTTCGATCCGCTGGAGATCGACGTGATCATAGATATGCTGTTCCAACGGACGTGGTGGTATGGCGATGTGGGCGGCACGGCCTACTTCGCGATCAGCGCTCTTGATATGGCGCTGTGGGATTTGAAGGGCAAAATCCTCGGTGTGCCGCTGTACCAACTACTCGGCGGCAAGCGCCACGAAAAACTGCCCGCTTGCGCGAGCACGCATCCGAAACTGCCTACGCTGGACGCGATGGCGGAGGAATTGGCAGCGCATATCCGCAATGGCTACCGATTGGTGAAGGTTGGCTTCGGCAAGAAGGGGCAGGCGAATCTCGGCGTGGACGAGGCACGCGATCTCGATTTTGTGAGCACGGTGCGCGCGGCGATTGGCGATGAAGCGGGATTCATCGTGGACGCAGGCTTCAAAAGCAAGTGGGACATCCCGCGCGCGGTGCGCTTCGCCCATCATGCGGCTGAACATCGGCTGACGTGGTTGGAAGACCCTTTCCCGCCGCGTGACATCGCCGCGTACCGCACGCTGCGCGCCGCCGTGCCAGAAGTGCCTATCGCGACGGGCGAACGCTTCTGGACGCTTGAGGATTATCAGCAGCTTTGCGAGGCGCGGGTTTGCGACGTGATCCTCGCTGATCCGGGGCGGGTGAAGGGCGTGACGGGGATGCAGCGCATCGTGCAGTTGGCGGCGCAGTACAGCGTCGGCATGGACGCGCACACGTGGAGCAGCGCGATCAATACCGCCGCCAGCATCCATGTATCGCTATGTGCGGCGCGCCCGACGATCTTCGAGCTGAAACCGAAGCAGAATCCGATGCAGCACGAACTCGTGACCAACCCGATCGGGCATCGGGACGGATACATTTACGCGCCGGAAGGGGCGGGACTCGGCGTTGAGGTGATCGAGAAGGTCGTGGAGAAATATCGGATGCGTTAAGCGCCGTGATGAATTGGTGGGCAGTATGATCACTGCCCACCAACGAGGTTAGGCCATGACCGCGACGGGCTGGCGTTCCGTCACGCGCATCACGATAGGTTGTTTGGGACGCAGCGTGATCAGCGGTTCTGTCTCGACCTTGTCCGACGTGGTGAGGGCGAACTGATAGCGCTGCGCCATCGTCGCCAAGATCAGACGCGCTTCCATCATCGCGAAGCCGTTGCCAATGCAGATGCGCGGCCCCGCCCCGAACGGGAAATAGGCATAGCGCGGCAAGTTTTTCTCGAAATCCGCCGTGAAGCGCTCCGGCAAGAAGGCGTCGGGATCGGGGAAATAGCGCGCATCGTGATGCATCACGTATTGGCTCATCAGGAAGATGGTGCCTTTGGGGAAGGTTTTGCCGTCGATGGTGACATCGCTCACGGCACGGCGACTCATGAGCCACGCGGGCGGATAGAGACGCATCGATTCCTTGATGATCATCTCCGTGTAGGGCAAATTGGCTAACTCCTTGGCAGTTGGTGCGCGCCCCGCTAGCACCGCATCGAGTTCTTGGTGAAGCTTGGCCTCGACTGCCGGATGTTGCGCCAATAGATACCATGTCCACGCGAGGGCATTGGCGGTGGTTTCGTGTCCGGCGATGAACAACGTCATGGCCTCGTCGCGCGCTTGCCGCGTGGACATCCCACCCTGTTCGTCCACCGATAGCAGCAGCATCGACAGCAGATCGCCTTTATCTACACCGGAACGTCGGCGCTCCTCGATGAAGCCGTAGATCACGCTGTTGAGCTTGGCGATGCCCTCTTCGCGTTCACGTTTGGCTCTGGTCGGCAGCCAATTGAACAAGCCCGCTTTGGTCACCTGTGCGCTGGCAACGTGGATGGCGCGGGTGATGATGGTGCCGATTTCGTCGGCGTCGTCGGAGACATCCGCATCAAACAAGGTCTTGGCGACGATGCCGAGCGTCAGACGGTTCATCTCGCGGTCAATGTTGACGGTAGGCTGCCCCTGCCAGCGCTCAAGCATCCGCAGCGTGTGATCGACCATCACGTCTCCATAGGCGGCGATGCGGGCATGGTGAAAACTTGGCTGCACGAGTTGGCGCTGACGCTTGTGGGCCGCGTCTTCGCTGGTCAACAGCCCTGTGCCGAGGGTAGCTTTGCCGACGCGCTTGAGGCCGGGGCCTTTATGGAATTTGTCGGCCTGATGCACGAGAATTTCTTGGATGTAGTCCGGACGATTCACCTGATAAGCGTGTATTCCTAAAAGCTGTAGCTGCACCACATCGCCGTACTGCTGACAGTTGCTCATCATGAAGGCGAGTCGATCTTGATTCATCTGACGTAGATTGCCGAGGATAGGCAGCCCGTGTGGGCCGGGAAACGCTGGATAGCTGCTCATGGTTAACCCCTATTTGTAGACATTACGATTACTTATGAACACTGTGTACAATAAATAGGGTATGCCGATTTTGGCTGGCGTCAACCTCCAATTTGAAGGTAATGTATACTAATAAACATTTGTCTAAAAAGGGGGCACGGTGGATAGACGAAAACTTCGGACGCGCCAGATGCTACGCGATGCGCTGCTAGATCTGATCCTCGAACGCGGCTACGACTCGATCACGGTGCAAGACATCACAGATCATGCCAATCTGGGGCGCGCTACCTTCTATTTGCACTTCAAGGACAAAGAAGAACTGTTATTTTCTAGCTTGAAAGAGACGGTTGACGAGCTTGCCCAAAAATTGACGCAGGAAAACCGCACTGGCATGGTGAATGGGACGAACCCACCCAGTTTGATCGCGTTCCGGCACGCCGCTGAGAATCGCCAATTGTTCCGCGTGCTGTTGACGGCGCAAGCGGGCGGCACGATTATTTCGCGGCTGCGGACACTGATCGCTGATCTGGTGGAGGCGCAAGTCAGCTTGATGGTGTCGGCTGATGTGCTGCCCATCCCCCTGACGATCATCGGTCAACACGCGGCAGGATCGTTGATCGCGCTGTTGACGTGGTGGCTGGAGACGGATTCAGGATATACGCCTGAGCAAATGGCACAGATGATGAACCGCCTGAATGCGCAGCCGTTGATCATGTCATTGATGAGCAATTCGTCCCCCAAGAGCGGGTGAGAAATCAGAGTTGTTGCATTTGCCATGGCATGACAGTTGACCATACGTTAATATCAAAACCTGCGCGTCTATTCTGAACAATATAGATTGCCATCAGAAAAGAGGGTTTATGCAACGCAGGATACTTATGTATGGTTTTGTTCTGTCTGTTACGCTATTTTGCCTCAGCCTGACTTCATCGTTGCCCGTGCAAGGCGAGTCGCTGACTAGAGCGAAGAGCACCTTGCGCCCTACCGTGACACCTCTACAGAGAACCGGTGTCACAATCGTGTTCACCGATGACAATAAGCACCTTGACGTTGACGCGTATAAGAAACTGCTACCGGCTGACTGGTTCACAACGCTGCCCTTGCTTGCACGATACCGGATCGTCTTGACGGCAAATGAGAACGTCATCCAGTATTGCCCGTACACAGGGCAGAGACAAGTACATAGAGTTGTGATCAATTTGTTAGTTCAGGTATTCGACCAGAATAATGAGCGGCGACTCAACTCCCATCTCTTTTATGGGACATCGCCCGCACGCTGCGCATCAACCGAGCGCTTTGGGCAAACAGAATATACCAAGTACTTATATGGTCCGGTGCCCAAGGAGACTGAGGTAACTAAATGGCTGATCGCCCAGATGAAACGCTGGATTAAGTGAGCAACGCCGACTAGCAAGCGTTTCCCGACGCATCAACATTTGTACGTGTTGTGTCAAGACCTGCTTAACGCTCGATGTATCGCAGGGATATACACTGTGCTGCTCGATCAAGCACGATAGCGCATAAAACACGCTTGCCATCTGAGGGTGTTCACACGAGCGTGGGCAGAGCCTCAAAGTTGCACAAATTTCCTACCCGTTGCATAATGCTTGTTAAGCGGGGCTATTAGGTAGAGCGTGCGCTATGTCAACAACCACGCTGCGGGCGTATCTCGACGACGTTGCTGGGCTTCTCGAACAACAAGCATTGGAGGAAGTGATCGGGCACTGCCGACACATCCTTCAACATTTCCCGAAGAATCTGGAAACATACCGGATTCTCGGTCAAGCATTGCTGGAAAAGAACCGACATCAGGAAGCCAGCGATGTATTTCAGCGTGTATTGGGCGCGCTGCCGGATGACTTCAAAGCGCATATCGGGATGAGCGCGTGCTGGGAAGAATTACAGCAGTTTCCCCGCGCCCTGTGGCATATGGAACGCGCTTTTGAGATCGACCCCAACAACCGTGCGCTGCAAGATGAATTGAAACGGTTGATGGAGCGTAATCGGCAGACGCCACCTGCGCGGTTTACGCTGTCTCGCGCTGCTCTCTCGCGCATTTACTACAATGGCAAATTATATGAGCAAGCCATTAGTGAATTGCAAGGGGCGCTGCCGCAATCGCCCGACCGCTACGACTTGCAAGTGTTGTACGCACAAGCGTTGTGGAATGCCGAACATGTGACGCAAGCCACCGAGCAAGCGCTGCTGGTGCTGGAAACGCTGCCCGATTCGCTATATGCCAACAAAATCATGTCGGAACTGTGGCTGCGGGCGAGCCGTCCATCGGATGCCAAGCCGTACTTTATTAAGGTCGAGCAGCTCGATCCGTTCGTGGCGTGGGAAATGCTGCATGATGACGGTGAGCCAGTCCCGCGCGATGCCTTTAAGCTGCCGCGTTTGCAGTGGGACGTGCGCGCTGCTGCTGCTTTGGCGACAGGCACACCGGATTGGATGGCGAACATTGGCGAGGTCTTCGTAGACCCCGAAGCCGTCGATCTGTCGATTCCGAGCGACAAACGTAAGCGCGTCTGGCTGGATGATTTTGGCGCTCCCGTCGCAGGACAGGGTGCTGCGCCAACAGGTAAACCCCGTACAGGCGGCCTGATCGATAAATATACTGGGACACCAGAAGCCGCGCCGCCGCCTGTTGAACAGGATGACGTGCCAAGCTGGTTCAAGGAATTCGAGAAGGAAGGCAAGAAGAAGCGCACGACTGGCCTCGTTGGTGCTGCTCCTGTATGGGGAGATGAAACACCCGATAAAGCCAGCACGCCCGCCTTGAGCGTCAACGCGCCGGACAAATCGTCCGCGCCGACTGCCGATGCGGACTGGCTATTCGATGGCGAGGGCGAAATGCCGCCGCTGCCACCGGAAGAACCCAAAGAATCGCTAGAGGTGCGGGCGGCTGACGCATTATCATGGTTGGCTACCGATTCAGAGGTAGGCGCGGGTGGCGAGGCCGGTGCCGCTTCCGACGCGGATTGGCTGTTTGGTGATGAGGCCAGTCCAGCCGCGCAGCCAGTAGTCAGCGATACCAACGATATGCCGGAGACTCTGGATTGGCTGTTGGACGAAACTCCCTCCACGCCAAAATTGAATAAGCTGCCGACGGGCGACCTGCCGGCGGTGGAAAATTCGGCGGACGCACTGGCGTGGCTGCAAACGGGCAGTTTGTCGCCGGATAAACTGCCGCCGGAACCCGCCGGGAGCGCGAATGTTCCTTCGGCTGACTCGGCCGTGATGAATGACGCGGGTGAAGCGCTGTCATGGCTGCAAACGGGATCGCTCTCGCCAGAGAGTGCGCCTGCTGAGGAAGAAGCGCAGACGCCTGATATGGACTGGTTGCTGGACGAGGCTTCCGTGCCGCCCGTAGCGGAGCAACCGCCCGTGGAGGAGACAGAACTGCCCGCCGCCCTGTTTGTTGATAAGGCGGCAGAGCAAGAACCCTCTACGCGCAAAGTGACGATCCCGGCTCAACCGGAGACCGAGCCTATTCCGCCGCCGACTTCTTGGGGCAGCGACGCGGGCGACAATGAAAACACCTCGGAGGCGTTCGCGGCGTGGCTAGATGCTAATCCGCCGCCAGTTCCCGCCGCCCAGCCGAACAGTGATGATCAGGGGTGGATCTCCGAGTTGCAGATTTCGGACGCGCTGGATGCCGCTAAACTCAAAGAAGATTCCGCCTCGGACGCCGCATCGGCACCTGTGACGCCGGACGCGGCTGCCGTGCCTCCGGCTGCCCTCCACATACCCGAAAATGAAGTGGATGAATTCGCGTTGATGTTCGATAACATCGACATCAATGCCGCGCTCAGTGATCTGCCCATCAATACGCCGCCGTCGCTGCCCGCCGCTGAACCGGAAGACCATCCGATGGCATGGGCGCGCGATCTCGGTCTGGATGTGCCAGAAGGCGAGGCGGTACCGAACGACGACGTATCCGACGAGTTCGAACCGTTGGGGCTTTCCGAACAGGAAGATCCGCTGGCGTGGATGCGTGATGCAGGGTTGGAACCGCCGCCAGAACTATCGCTGGATGCCGAAGTGGGCATGGTGGACGACGCGAGCGAGTCCGCGCCCAGCGACGAGGAAACCTTCATGGCCTCGTTGGAGAATAATCTCCTCGAAGGGGCGGAAACCGGATTAGACATTCAAAGCGACCTATTCGCGCCTGAACAGAATGTGCAGACGGTTACAGCACCCGAACCCGCGCCTGCCGAGCCAGCGCCAGAACCCGCACCACTACTTGACCTTTCCGACCCCGACTGGCTGAATGATTTCAACCCGATCGAGGTGCCCGACGACGATGTGAAACTGCCCGGAACTGGTACCCTATCAACGCCCAACGCCGCTGACACTGGCCTCGATTGGCTGTCTGCTTTCGGCACGGTTGAGGCGGCTGATACGGCGGCGGATGCGGCTGGAACCGTTGAGGAGCAGGAATCGGTCGATATTGGGTGGCTCAACCAATCCGCAGCCGATCAGGTCACGGCGATGGGATCAAAAGCCTTTGCCATGCCTGAGTCGGAGCCGGATATCGAGATGCCGTCGGTGGATATGCCCGCGCCCACGCCGCCAGCCGCGCCAGAACCGCCCAAGGCGGAAGCCACTGCTGAAGATTGGCTGGCAAGCTTCGGGGTCATTGAGAGCGACGTGCAAGCGGACGCGGCACCTCTGGATGTGCTGCCGCAAGACTTGGCGGATTCGTTCAGCCTCGACGCCTTGCTCGGTGATGATCAACCCGCCGCGACGGTGGATACGCCAAGCGTCTCTCCGCAGGCAAGTATGCCCAGCGAAGCGGCTCCTCACACGGATTGGCTGGCGAGTTTTGGCTTCGATTTGAATGAAGGCGATGGTGGCGATAGTGCCGTGAGCGCTGAACCCGCTGCCTCGCTGCAAGCCCCACCGAGCGAACCCGTCAACGAATCGCCGGATTGGCTAACGGACGTAGCTCCGCTTGATTTGCCGCATTCCGCCGATGTTGCTTCCCGCGAGGAAGATTTCAGTAGTTTCCTCGATGCGTTCTCGCCGGAACCAGAGGCCGCGCCGCCACAAGAGGCCAGTGCTTCGACAGAGGCTCTGGTCGGGGATGATGCCGAATGGCTATCCGCGTTCGGGAGGCCTGAAACGACCCCGGTTGAGAGTTCGACTGGCTTGGAACAGGTCGCAGCGTCAGCCGAGAGTGCGCCCGCTGAAGACGATTTCGATAACCTGCTGGACTCGTTCATCTCTGAACCGCCAAGCCTGCATAAAGCAGAAGCCGCGCCTACGCCGAGCGCAGATTTGGGCGTAGGCAACCTCGATTGGTTAGCTGATCTGACACCGTCCAACGAAACGAACCTAGCGCAACCAGCCGCGCCTAGCCCTAGCGCTGAAGTTGGCGAGATGGACTTTGGCGGCTTTTTGGACGATTTGGCTGGACTTGGCGGCACGGACACCGCCAGCGAACAACCCGCCGCGAGCAAGGATGATTTCTCGGATTGGTTATCCGAGCCAGAGGCTGCGGCACCTGCACGCTCCGGACTGGATGCGCTGGATTTCTCGAATTTGCCAACCGCTGAACCTGATGCCCATCAGCCCGATCTGAGCGCGTTGATGGCAGACCTCGGCGTACAACCCGACGCGATGACAACATCGATGCAGTCTGACGCCGACGAGGATTTGGCTCCCGCCGCCATGCCGGATTGGATGGCATCTATCGCACCGCCGACAGGTGATGACGATGCTGTGCCACCGCCGGATACGGACTTTAAGCGTACCACTACGCCTATGGATGCGATCAACACGGAGGCAATCGAGCCGCCCTCCACCGGGCCGAGCAGCACCGGATTCACCGAGCTGTTGAAAGAACTCAAGGCAGGCGCGCGTCCGATCCTCCCACCGACGGGTGTGCTGCCGCCTATCGAGGATGAACCGCTGGCTGCCGCCGATGCTGAATCCATGGCGGATGCGGATTGGTTGACGGCCTTTGTGGAGCCATCATCCGCGACATCGGCAAGCGATATGCAGCTCGATTCGCCGGAGGCTGCCAGCGCCGATGACTCGCTTACTGCTGAACCAGAAGCGGAACAGACTGATTGGATGGCGAGTTTTGCGGCACCTGAAGCAGCGACGCCAGACAGCGAGATGAATTTCGACGCGTTAGGTATGGCAAGCGATGATGACTTCAAACAGGAACTCGACGCTGTCCTTGCCCCAGACGAGTTGACATTTGAAGTTGAGGATGAAGCGGCTAACAGTACTGCTTCGTTCGATATAGACAGCGTGACCGATCTCGATATGGGCGCGGCGGTACCTGAACAGCCTGAACCTAGCAGCAACGAGGATTGGCTGAGTTCGTTGGGCTTCACGGATGCCACCGAAGTGGATGATGATTCCGCAACGCCTGTTTTGCCACGGTTGTCCGCCGAACCCGAATTCAGTGTTGAACCAAGTGTTGAGCAGACAGACACTGATAATTGGTTTGGGGCGATGTTTGCTGACAACTCAAGCACGCCCGATCAGCCGTCTGAAACAACCAGTGAACCGGAACCGACTGAACCGACGATGTCATCGTCTATGATGGCGCGGTTCAACCAGAATCAACCGGAAAACCCGATTGTGCCCGTTGATCCCGACGCCCCCGATTGGCTGCGCGAGATGGAGACGGGCGACTCTGCACCAGCGGCGGCAAAACCTGATCAGGTTTATAATGCCAAGTCCGTTGCGCCGACGCCGGATTCGGGGAATACTAGCGAACAGGAAGAAAAACCCAGTACAGGGTTTGCGCTCCCCAAGCGTGCGCCGCGCTGGAGTCGCAGCGGCAGAACGGGCGATCTTGATCCGAATACGTTACATCAACCGCGTTTCACGCAGTCGATGCCTGTGGTTCCACCGGAAACAAAGCCGGAAGCACCGCCAGAGAAGAAATCTTCCAACGTGCCGGATGATGATTTCTCAAATTTACTGAACAGTCTGTTAGATGACTCTGATACGGATCTTTCAGACTTATTGAAATAGTAGCATTCATGCGTGATGTGGAAGCGTTCGTCATGGGCGCTGCATAAGGAGGAACGGCAATGGCTTTGCCACCCAATCCGGGCGAAGATGATCCCCTCGGCGGGATGGATCCAATGGCATGGCTGGAGAGTTTGGCGAAACGGCAGGGCGCAAACCCTGATGAATTAACGACTAACGCCGATCTTGACGTGCCGCTGCCAACGGGCGACTTCAAAATTGACGAACCCGGTTATACACCCGGCTACGATACTGGCGCAACGAAGCCGGTAAAGGCCGAAGCAAAGCCTGTTTCGCCCCAACCGCCGCCCGCGCCTGTAACCCCAGCACCACCGCCGCAGCCTGAACCCGTGGCGTCGGTCAGCGACGATCCGCTCGGCGGGATGGATCCGATGGCATGGTTGGAAAGCCTTGCCAAGCGTCAGGGTGCGAACGCGGACGAACTGACGACGCCAGCCGATATTGATGTGCCGCTGCCGACAGGCGATTATGTGATCGATGAACCCGGCTACACGCCCGGTTATGATCTGCCTAAATCTGCCAAGGAAGAAGCCAAGCCTGCTGCCAAACAGCCCGAACCGGAGCCTGTTAAAGCCGCACCACCA
This sequence comes from Anaerolineae bacterium, assembly GCA_019637615.1. GTDB lineage: Bacteria > Chloroflexota > Anaerolineae > Aggregatilineales > UBA2796 > JAHBVK01. Next base: position 59,523 of record JAHBVJ010000028.1, read on the forward strand.
CCGCAGCCTGAACCCGTGGCGTCGGTCAGCGACGATCCGCTCGGCGGGATGGATCCGATGGCGTGGTTGGAAAGCCTTGCCAAGCGTCAGGGTGCGAACGCGGACGAACTGACGACAACAGCAGATATTGATGTACCATTGCCGACGGGCGATTATGTGATCGATGAACCCGGCTACACGCCCGGTTATGATCTGCCTAAGTCTGCCAAGGAAGAAGCCAAGCCTGCCGCCAAACAGCCTGAACCGGAGCCTGTTAAGGCTGCGCTGCCGCCCGAACATGTCGCACCACCGCCACAACCTGAACCCGTGGCGTCGGTCAGCGACGATCCGCTCGGCGGGATGGATCCGATGGCGTGGTTGGAAAGCCTTGCCAAGCGTCAGGGTGCGAACGCGGACGAACTGACGACGACGGCAGATATTGACGTGCCGTTGCCGACGGGCGATTATGTGATCGATGAACCCGGTTACACACCCGGTTACGATCTGCCTAAATCTGCCAAGGAAGAGGCCGCACCCGCCGCCAAACAACCTGAACCGGAGCCTATTAAGGCCGCGCTGCCGCCCGAACCTGTCGTACCACCGGAACCCGTGGTGAGCGAACCTGCCGCCGCGCTTGACCCGATGGCTGATCCGATGGCATGGTTGGAAAGCCTCGCCAAACGGCAAGGTGCCAGCAGCGAAGAACTGACCACCAAGGCCGACATCGATGTGCCGCTGCCGACGGGTGACTATGTGATCGATGAACCCGGCTACGTGCCTTATGATCCGTTTGGCACGACCAAGCCGCGCACTGAGACTAGTACGCCAGAGCCGACGAATGAGTCGGTCAAGGCTACGACTGCGCCCGAACCGCTGTCCGTTGATACCTCGCGCGAATGGCTGGATCGTTTGGCGGAGTTGGAAGCGGATAAGGAACGGCAAACTACGCCTGAAGCCGCCGAAGCTGCGCCTGCCGCGCTCACGCCGCAGGAAGCCGCTGATTTCTTGGGGCTGACGCAGCCCGCCACTACCAGCGACGATCCGCTTGGCGGCATGGATCCATTCGAGTGGCTGGAAAACCTCTCGCGCGAACAGGGTGTGGAAGCTCCGAATTTGCTCGAGTCGTCCGCCGAGTTGAGCAGTTTGGCGGTGCCCGCGCAGCCTGAAGCTGAAGCGACGATCACCACGCCGGAAGATACGTTAGCTTGGCTGGAAGGGCTGAGCGACGAACCAGAGACGATGCCGACGGTTGTTGGCCCCGTCTCGCCGCCAGAGCCAGTGAGCGAACTTGGTGGCTTATCTAACGATCCCGAAGAACTGCAAAAGTGGTTGCAAGCACAAGCGACCAATCTTGACGATGTGCGCTCGTTCTTCGAGTCGTCGCCCGTAGGTGAGGATGAAGTCGTCCCCGGCGAGATCCCGTCGTGGCTGTTGGAAGCCCAACCCGGTGAAGCCGAGGCGACGGCAGATGTCGATGTGGACGCTGCTATGCTCGGCAGTGCGGTATTCAAGCCTGATGAGCAGTTGCCGCCCACGCCGGAAGATTTCCCCACGTGGCTACGCGAAGAACGCGAGTCCGAGCTTGATCCAGATTTCGTCGATTTCACACCGCCTCATGCGTCTTCGGTGGTGGAAACGCCCGTTGAACCCGCCCTATCGTTTGAGGATTTGCAGTCGCTGATCATGCCAGAGTCCGAACAAGAGGTTGACTCGTGGGCGGAAGCGCTGGACGAGGAATTTGATCGGCGCAAAGCGGGCGACGACAGCATCCCCGATTGGTATCTGGAAGCGATTGCCCGTGCTTCTGAAGAGGCTACGGGGCCGATGCCAGCCATCCAAGCGTCCACAGCGCAACCTGCGGTGGAAGTCGTCACGCCGGAAGCTACCGAAATGGAAGCCGAACCTGCACCTGCGGGCGAATTGCCTGACTGGTTACAGCTTTCCGAAGCCGATGAAGAACCTATCACCCTCACGTCGGACAACATTCCGGATTGGTTACAGGTTGCCAAGCCCGATGACATCGTGCCGATCAGTCAAGATGACCTCGCATGGCTGACGAACGCGCAGGCCGAACCTGTGGAGCTGCCCGATTGGTTGCAACCGATGACGCCCGTCGCGGAAGTGACGCGCGAACCAGAACCGGAGCCGCCGCCCGTCCAGAAGCCCGCGCCCGCGCCCAAACAGCCGGAAGCGCCAAAGCCGCCTAAACAGGCCGCGCCCGCAGGTCAACGCATTGCTGCTGCGCGTAAGTTGGCGACTGAAGATCAGCTTGCTAAGGCGATGGAAGTGTATCAGCAGATGATCGACGAGCAGGACAGCCTTGAGGAAGCACGCGGCGATCTGCGTGAATTGGTCAAGACTAAGCCAGCCGAGCCGCGCCTGAAGCGTTTGCTCGGTGATACGCACATGCGGCTTGGCGATCTGCAATCCGCGCTGGATGCGTACCGCAGTGCCTTGAGCGATCTATAGTCGGTTAGCATAACCACAAGAAATGAAAGCCCTTGTTCATTGGTTGTGAACAAGGGCTTTTTGTTGCCGAGCTACTGCCTAACGCAAAGCAGAGCGTTCGCGCAGCAGGGATTCGATCTCATCTACACCCTTCGCCGCGCCGCCCGCCGCCCGAAACGACTCCCCAATGCGGATTGCTTCGGTTTTGTAGCGCGGATCAGCCAGCAGCTTGTCGGCATTAAGACGGATGGAGTCGGTCGTCACCTGTGCTTTTTTGAGCAGGAGTCCCGCGCCTAACTCAACTACCCGATTCGCGATGAAACGCTGTTCACCCTGCTGCGGAACGAGCAGCAGAGGCACTCCGAAATATAGGCCATCGTGGACGCTCCCCAAGCCGCTGTGCGTCACGAACAAGGATGCGTGTCGCAGTACATCGAGCTGGGGCACCCACGCATAGATGGCGATGTTAGCGGGCAATGTACCGAATACTGCCGGGTCGATGCGCTTGCCCGTGCTCATGATCACGAATTCGTCGCGACCAGCAAAGGCTTCGATGCACATTTTGAAGAAGCCTACATCATCATTGTTGATCGTGCCGAGAGAAACATAAATCAACCGCCGTCCAGCGACGCGCTCGAAGGAAAACGACGGATCCGTGGGCGCATCGTCCAATGTTCTCCCGATGAAGCGCACATTACTGGCTACGGTGTTGGCATAGGGTTGAAAATATGTCGAGGCGTAACTGAGAACAAGATCACCTTTGGCATTGAAAATATCAAGTAGACCGGGCGGTGGGACATTGTACTTTTTCCCCAGCGCCCGTGACCGCCGATGGGCTTCCAACCCTTTATCAATGTCGGTGAACAGGATAGAGAGCGCCGTGATGAGCATATCACCCTTCAGCAAGGCGCTTGGCGGCGGCGACGCAACTGCCATCAGCGACATTGATACCACAGCGGGCAGTTTTGTAATCTGTGCCGCGAATGACCCCCACGGACACGCCGTATCATAGATCAGGTAATCAGGCTTGATTTGGTTCGCCAGCGCCAGCGCTTCGGGGATCAACTGCTCCGCAGCCATGATTAAGGCCAGTGCGACCTTTTGAGGTCGTTTGCCATCCAAGCCTTCGAAAAAGTCGTTCCCGATGGCGGAATAGGCACGAAATTCAGCGCCAAGCGCTTCTACGAGGCCGCGAAAGTCCTCCGTGTTAACGAAAATCACGCGGTGCCCACGCCGGACGAGTTCAGCCACCAGTGGCAGTGACGGATTGACATGCCCATAGGCCGGAACACTGAAAAACAACGCTGTTGTCATCATGCCCCCCTAGCTCGCTTTACGTCAAACACGATAAACACGTACCAGCTAAGATGATTGGAACCGTGAGACAGCAGCGATGGCGCTAGTCGAGGTAGTAAGTCATCCGCTGGAGGTGCATCACGGGATCGATGTACTGGACGTGAACATTTTCCGGCACAATCAAGGTGATAGGCGCATAATTCAGGATGGCGCGCACACCAGCGTTGACCAGTGTATCGCACACTTGCTGCGCCACATTGCCGGGAACCGCTAACATGGCGATCCTGACGTTATTGTGGTGCAAAAAGTCGATGAGTTCGCGAATATCACGCACTTTCAAATCGCCGCTGCCAGTGCCGATCTTTTGCACGTCGTTGTCGAAGACGCCGACCACGCGAAATCCGCGTTCCACGAAGCCGCCGTAATGCGCCAGCGCGCGTCCGAGGTCGCCCGCACCGACCACAATCATGGGCCATTCGCGGTTGACCTGAAGAATTTGCTTCAATTGTGTTTGCAGATGGCTGATCTGGTACCCCGTGCCTTGCTTGCCAAATTCGCCAAAGTGCGAGAGATCCTTACGGATTTGTGCCGAGCTGATCCCTAGCTGATGTCCCAATTCGTGCGATGAGGTGATGGTTTGACCCTGCTGAACCAACTGGTTCAGCGCGCGCAAATACAAGGGTAACCGCCCGATCACGATATCAGGAATGTCTGTCACCGACGCCATTGTGCAGCCTCCAACGGGGATGATGTGTCACTTACAATTTACAGTAAAATCGCCAACATACTTTGTGAAGATTGCAACTAGTGTAACATGCTGAGGGGTTGTAAGCAATGTTAGGCTTCACAACGTCGCGATTTTGTAGGGGCAGAGCCTAGCTGCCGCCCCAATTGAACATGCTGCGGATGGTGTCGTCGGGAGCGGCGGCGGTATCCAAAAGCTCCAGATTTTCGCGCACGTGATCGATGCTTTTCATGCCGACCAGCGCCGTCGTGACGTTGGGCGTCGAGCGCACGAATTGCAACGCCATTTGTGCGTGGCTATCGAGGCCGGGGAGAAACTGCTCCAACTGCGACATGATTGGCGTGGCAAGGCGGCCTTGATGCAGGGGCGCGCTGCACATCACCGTCAGGCCGAGTTCTTCGGCGGTGGCGAGCGTGCTCATGAAAGCCTCGCCCACCTGCTGGTTTTCCAGCGCGTAGGCTTCGGTCATGAACAGATTGTAGGGGAGCTGGATATAGCGGAAGTGGTGATCTGGCCCCGCCACCTGTGCCGCCAACCCGACCATTTCCGTCAGCGAGAGGTAATCGGGCGCGTCGGTGAGCGAACGGAAGGCCGTCCATGTCGCCATGCCGTAGCTGCCGATCTGCCCCTTACTCACCGCGTCTTCCATCGTCTCGAAGGCGTCCAACATGCGTGAGCGGAAGGTCTGATGGCTAAATGAGATGTGCTGCGTCTCCGGATTGTGCAGATAGTAGATGTCGATGGTATCCACGCCCAGATTGGTCAGGCTCCACGCGATCATGGTTTCGAGGTAGGCGGGCGCGAGACAGTGTTGATAGTTGGCGGCGAAGTCGTTGGCGTGCGCGATCTCGGTGGCAATGAAGGTGTTGTACGTCCACTTGCGCGCATCGACGGGCGCTTCGGTATCGAAGGGGACAAAGCCACCTTTGGTCGCGATCACGATCTCGTCGCGGTTAACAGTGCCGTTCGAGAGGGCTAACTTCAACCATGAGCCGAGCGCCCGTTCGCTGCGCTGGAATCGGTAGTTGATGGCGCAGTCAAAGATGTTGCAACCCATCGCCACGGCGCGCGTGAAGGCGGCGCGGTACAGCGTATCGACGCCATCGGTCGGCTCACCGAGGTACGTTCCCAAGCCGATGTTGGAGACCCACAAGCCATCGGCAGTTTGGCGATAATTGGCGCGGCGGGCTTCAGGCTGCATGTTTACAAAGCGGCGCGTTCCCTCTGATGTTGCACGCATGACGTTTCCTTATTGATGTGAGATAAAACTCAGATGATCTTCAGAAAGATCGCGCCGATAAAGCCGATTACGGCGACCGCGCCGACGCCGAGTGCGCCCGTCCAAGGCCACACTTCAGGGTCAAGGATGATGCCTTGGCGCTTGGCGAACCAGACGGGCAGTTGGAAGACCGCCCACGCGAGGATCGCGATGGCGACTACCGCCGCCAACGGCACCATGATCGCGCCGATGGAGAAAGTCGCGCGGCCTGTTTCGTCCGCGATCATCGGCTGGCGCAGACTGAACAGCAGCAAGCCGACGACGGACGCAATCACGACGCCAATCGCCAGCGAGATGAAGGTATAGAGATAGGTGGCTCTGGTGTCCACATAGACGCCATCGGATGGCGGTTGATCTGGTGAGTTCTGCATTAGTCCCTAGTTATTTGAACCACAATCATTGTAGAGATTATCGCGCTTTTCATCCTTAGTGGCTTTTCCATCTGAAAGGGTAGGTGGTTATGCTATAGTTCTTTGAGGAATTGTAAAACTCTGTCGGCGCGTCCAATATTAAGTTGTGCGATGAATTCCCAATAGCTAATAGAGGCCACATAATCTGCTTTATTTCGATCATCTCGCAAATGTCGGAGCAACACGCCAATATCGTGGCGTTTAGTATCGGTTGATCCTAAAAAATGATTGATGACACGAGCATGGTCTTCTCCTAAACCAGCTAAAACCAATTCATGTTTTAGCATTAGCACTTGCGCCACAATATTAAATGCTGCGTAATAGGCTCTACTTACTGCTGACCGTAGCACCGCTTCATTTGGGGAATCCTCATTGACCAACCTTTTTGCCAATTCCAGATAATCTTGCCATTGGAATGTCATTTATTGCGCCAAATTGAAATTGAGCTTGCCATCAGCACGTCGAAACACTTTCATATACCATGATCTGTCAAATTGACTCATACGCTCTAGAGCTTCGTCGGCAGGTAAATCGGTGTAGATATCACACCACACAGCATCAAATTCTTTTAGTTCAGGATCGTGACGCACTGAGACTTCCAAACGCTTAACCTCACCAAAAATCTGATGGATGACGTTGTAGGCTTCATCCAGTAAAGCGCTGATTGCAGGGTAGTCGTGTAACCACTGTTCAACCTCATCAGGATTCTTGATGTCGTATTTCGCTTGTAATACAGCGTCCATAGTAATCTCGTATCCTTTATTTTCTTCCTTCAAAGTATAACATTCATTCGATCAATGCACGCGCACGGTGCCCATCGGAATCTGGATCGGCTTCCAGCGCCCCGCCGCGTCGTAGATGATGTAGCGCACGGCAACGTCACCTTTGGGCACATCGGGGCCGATGGGCAGTTCGTAACGGCCTAGCACGGGTTCATCTGGCAGCCAGCGATCATCGAAGTATTTCCAGCCGCCGGGAGGTTGATCGACCTGTGCGTACGTCCAACCGCCATCCGCGCTGGTCAGTTGGGCGCTCACCCGCACCATATCGTCCAGTTTGACGCCGCGCTTCCACCACGCGTGCAGCACGATCACATCGCCGTTGGTCATGTCGTCACGCACGATCAGCTTGACGCCGAGCATTTCGGGACCGTCTGGTTCGGGGATGATCACGTCGCCGCGAAATGGCTGCACGATCTCGGTCGGCTGCTCGTAGCGATCCAAGCGCACGTCGCCAAACATCTTGCCGACCAGCGAATGACGGTTGAGATCGAGCACGGCGTAAGTCACCGTTTGGGGATCCATCACGTCGCCCTGCCATGCCACGATCCACACGTTAGGCGGACGCCGCGCGATGACATCCGTAACCGCGTTCACGGCGTCCTCGTAACGCAGCACGCCGTCTACATTGGTGATCAGGTACATCGGCATCCCGACGGTGTAGCGCATCCCATCGCATGGCGGGCGCTTCAGGTAATATTCCGCCGTCACGAACAGCGTGCCATCGCGTAGCAAGATCACGTCATCTTTGGTGCCGTTCTCGCAAATGTAGGCGAAGGCTTCGCGGTAGCCACTGCGGGGCGGATGTCCGCGCTCTCCGATGAAGGTCGGTACGGCAAGCAGCGCGATCAAAGCCACCATGCCGATCTCGCGTCGGGAGCGCGCAACGGCGATGACCAGCACGCCAAACAGCAGATCGACGCCGATCCACGCAGGCCACGCATAGCGCCCTGACAGCTTAGGCCGGAAGAAAACCAGCACCGCCGTGATGATGACCGGCCCCAACACGCTGAACAAGCCGACCAACGTCGCCAAGCGCATCTCGCGCCAGCGTAGCCCAATGATCACGGCGGCAAGAAGCAACACCGCATAGGCGATCACCAGCGCGGGGTATTCGTCGGGCACGTCGTCGCGCCCCATCAAGTGGAAGCCAAGCATGACCGCCGTCGAGCGATCCGGTGGAATCGAGCCGCGATAGTAGCTGCGATCTTCGCCGCTGCGGGTGAGCATGATCGGTAGCCACGGCGCGAAGCCGATTCCGATCAGGATGGCGATGGTGATGGTGGTGCGCAGCAGGGGGCGGGATCGGCGGATGAAGGTTAGCAGCGCTAACAGCACAACCTGCGCAGCGACGGCTCCTAAGGCCGTGTAATGCGTGTACAGCGCCCCCAACATCAATAACGCATACGCCAACACGTAGCGATGTGGAAACAGGCGATTTCCGGCGATTTCTGGCGGATCAGCGGGCACGATGATGGCGACTAGGAACCGAGTCGCCCATGCATACAGCGCTAATCCAAAGGCGTAAGCCCGCACCTCGTAGGCGATCCACAGCAGACCGGGCATGAAGGCCAGCAGCGCGCCAGCAGCATAGCCCAAGCCATGCTTGCTCAAGCGTCGACCAATCGAGATGATGGCGGCGACGGCCAGCAAGATGCTGAACACGGACACCAGCCGCAACGCGAACTCGGACGAACCGAACACGCCCGACCACAGCCGCAGCACGACATAATGCAGCGGCACCTGAATATCGATCTGCGTACACCACGCCCACAGCGTGCCCCATGAATCGGTCGCGACGAAGGTGGTCAGCGCTTCGTCATACCAGAAGCCCGTCTGCGGGAAGTTGGCGACCAACCACGCAATGGTAGTCAGCAGCAACAGCGTCGGGATCAGCAGCCAGCGCAGTCGCGTGGATCGGTTGGCAGCTAACGACTCGTGGTGGAGGTCAAGGCGATGGATAGGAATTTTCCTTCAACACTCAAAATGGTAGAGAAGATCGCTCTACTCTACCATTTTCAACGAAGCAAACTAGACTTTCACGACCATCAATTCGGTCTGCGGCGCGCCGACCCAATCGAGGCCATCATTGGTCACCAGCACATCTTCTTCGAGGCTGACGATGCCGTAGCCGGGCACATGTACGCCGAGTTCCAGCGTGAAGATGTTACCCGCCTCCACGATGCCTTCGGAAGCCTTGCCGTAACGCTCCCAACGTGGGCCGAGCAGCGTCGCGCCGTCATGCACCGTACGCCCGATGTGATGCCCGACCGCGTGTTGATATTCGGGGTAGCCGGACGCGACGATGGAATTACGCGCCGCATCATCGACCACATAGCCTTGCACACCCGGCTTCAAGACCGCCGCCGCCGCGAGGATGGCTTTGCGTACTGCGTCGAAGGCCTTTTGCACTGGTTCCGGAATGCTGGTTTCGCCGCGCGGCTGGATGTACCACATGCGCTGCATATCGGAGATGTAGTCGTTCAGCTTGACGCCCAGATCGACGTGAACCACTTGTCCCGCCGTGGCGAATAATTTCTCGTTCGCGCCCGCGTGCCCCATCGCGGAGTCGGGGCCGCAGTTGACGATCGGGCAGTATTTCGGTTCCCAAGATGGCACGACGCCGTTAGCCTTGAACAGCCCATGCACATAATCGTAGATTTGCACTTCGCTCAGTCCGGGCTTCAGGAAATCCCCGATCTGCTCGATGACTTCCTCCGTCAGCTTGACCGCCGCCCGAATCCGCGCGATCTCGCCCGCCGATTTGCGCCCGCGAATCGAGTTCAGGATTTTTTCGGCGCTGATCATCTCGTAGGGTGTGCCTTCGAAATAGCGCTGAAGCGTCAGGTACATGCCGTGCGAGAGGCCATCCGCCGCCGAGTCGCTCTCCGAGTAGTTGACGGCGATCTGCTTAACGCCCAATTCACCGAGCACCTTGAGCAAGTCGGGCTGGATGCTCTTATCGTAGCCGATGACCGTATCATAGCCGCCCATCAGCCGGAGGTTATCGGCATCGTAGCGCCCGACAATCGCCACGCGCCGCCCCGTTTTGGTGATGATGAAGGCCGAATGCCACGTCACATCTTGCCCGACGATCAGGCCAAGCGCGGGATCGGCGTTGTGCGAGGTTTCGCGCACGAAGGTTAACCATGCGTCAACATTTTTTTCTTTGAGAATTTCGACGGCCTGCGCGATTTTTTCGCGCTGAATGCTGAAATCTGCCATGAGGTTGTAAGCGTCCTTCTACTTGCCACAATGCGAGATAACGATTGATGGCGCAGAGTTTACCAACAAAATGGAGGTGGGGAACAACCGAAATCACTCATCACCGAACGAGCGGCGGGATCGTTTGCGTTCCCCGATGCGGCGTTTGGCTTCCAAGCGTTTTTCTTTAGACGCCAATGTTGGGCGCGTCTTGAGGCGGGATTTCGGGCGATGCGTGGCTTGGCGGATCAACTCAATCAGTTGATCGAGAGCGTCCTGACGGTTCTGCGGCTGCGTGCGGAAGCGCTGCGACGTGACGATCAGCACTCCATCGGCGGTGAGACGACTGCCCGCGATGCGCATCAGACGGTGGCGCACTTCTTCCGGCAGCGAGGGCGACTGCTTGACATCGAAACGGAGCTGAACGGCGGTCGAAACCTTGTTGACGTTCTGACCACCCGGCCCCGACGCCCGCACGAAATCTTCTTTGATCTCTTGCTCATCAATGGCAAGCGACGGCGTAATCTGGATCATCGGTCGGACAGCACCGCAATCGCATCCCGCCACAAGGCATCGTGACGGTTGGGTTCGAACGGGAAATAGTAGCCGACGCGATCTAGCAGCTCTTCGTAGCGATCACGCACTTTCCGCGCCAGATCGGCAGGCGCAGCCACGACGGCGAATTCATTCAGCATCTCATCGCTGATCAGGTCTGCCATCTCTGCCCACTGCCCATTCCGGGAGAGCGAATTCAATTTGCCATGCAAGTCTTGCCAGCCATGCGCTTCTAGCACCGGCACATAGGTCGGCGTGCTGGCGTAAAAGGCGATCTGCGACTTCACCGCGAAGGTGTTTTGCGCGATCTCGTCCTGATCTTCGCCTGTCACGACGAAAATGGCACATGTCAACGCTACATCTTTGCGGGTACGTCCCGCCGCTGCCGCGCCTTGCTCGATATTGGGCAGGATGGCGTCACGCAAGTAGGTTGCCGTGTGGAAAGGATGGACATGAAAGCCCTGACACAACTCACCCGCCAGACGGCATAAATAGGCGTTGACGCCCGCGATGTAGATCGGGATTTCCGGCGTTTTGATGCGCCCCGATGAGAAAAATGGCGTCATCAGACTGAATTGATAGAACTCGCCTTTATACGACAACGGGGCGCTGTTCTGGAAGGTATTCCAGATCGCCCGCAGCGACAATACATACTCACGCAGACGCGGGCCGGGACTGTCCCAGACCGTGCTGAAGCGCCGGACGATATGCGGCTTGATCTGCGTGCCGAGACCGAGGATGAAACGCCCGCCGCTCTGCTCCGCCAAATCCCATGCTAACTGCGCCGTGACCATCGGACTGCGCGGGAAGGCCACCGAGATCGCCGTGCCGAGATCGAGGCGCTGTGTGACGTTTGCCGCCAACGTCAGCGGCAGAAATGGGTTATGCGCCGTTTCGGTTGACCACAGGCCATCAAAGCCGATCTGCTCGGCAGCTTGCGCAATTGCTGAGACTTCGCGCAGACTCGAATACGAGAGGGTAGCGTCAAATTTCATGAGTTACTCACCACGTCGGATTCGATAACGATTCGCATCAACAATTACCAAAATTCTGCGCAACTTATCTCTGTGTAAATCTGCTAGAACCTGTTTCAAAGTCGCCGTAACTGGCAAATCGTTAGCTATCTCGTACTTCATGACAACTATCCCTCCGTAATACTGGGGAGGATAATCAATGATATTAGCAAAATCAAGATCAACAGTTAGTAATACTGCGTCCAAAGTTTGGGCTAGTTTGATTACATCTGGATCTGGAGAATCAGCGCGAATATGCTGTTGAACAAGTGAGGCTTGGTAGCCCCACTCGATTAGAATTCTTAGATATTTACGAGGCACACATTGATCGATCAGGATACTCATACGATTGGTATCACATCTTCATTTCGTAGAACTCGACTTGCGTAGACAGCGCAGGCCAAAACATCATCGATAGTTATTTCAGGAAAGTAATCGTCGGATGTTATTTCCACAGGAGTTTTTCCTGCGCCGATCAAATCAAGAATTTGATAGACAGCTATGCGTGTCCCCACAATCCGTGGTTTTCCGTGAAGTACATCGCGAGAAACAACGATTCGTTCTGTCAAATGAAAATCAGCCATAACACCTCCCTAAATCTTGTCTGCATGGGCAGCGCGACGACCCGCCAAATACACGAACAGGTTGGCGAAGGCCGCTTGCAGGAGCACCCAACCAAGCGCCGCCACGCCGATTAACGCGCCATAATCGATGTCCGCCCATAAACTCTGCACACGATCCAGATGGATCAGACTAAGGCCAAGATCGCCTTCCGCGACGCTGGCAAAGGCGCTGATCCACGCCAGCGGCGGGTTATCCGCGATCAGTGTGGGCGGCGCTCCCGTTGACGGCGGGCCAAACACCGTACCGAGCGAGAGCGCTTGTACGTCCACATAGATCACCAGCACCGTGATCCCGATCCGCAGCACGATCAATAATAGCTGCCCCAACACGCCGATGAACCGCCCGCGAGAGAGGGTACCGATGTACATGCCAACCGCCGCGTCAAAGGCGATGGCGGTGAAGGGAGCCAGCAAACAGGCCGTCATCATCATCGCCATGATGATCACGCCGATCACGTCGGACAGATTCTGGTCGATGTTGGGCGGGCCAAAGGGCGTTGTGCCACTGAGCAGCAATTGCAGATAACGCCCCTGAAACATGCTCAGGTTGATCAGCGCAACGACGATGAAGAAAATGCGCAGCGCGAGGATCATTGCCAGCACCGCCCATAGACGGTAGAAGATCGCCGCCCAGCGCGTTTTCATCAGCAGCTTCGCACCGTTGGTGGTCACTTTGAGCGTATCCCACGTCCCGCGCTGCGTCTCGCCGGAAATCACGCTCACGGTTGAACTGAGCGCGAATAGGCGCAGCAGCAATTGGACGCCTACCAGAGGCCAATACAGCACGAGAAAAACGCTATCGAGCGGGTTCGGGGTATCCAGCGGGGTTTGCCCCTGATTGGTGGCGATCACCCACCCGACAAAGATCAGCACGCCCGCCAGCACCAGTACCGCCAGTACACGCAGCAAACGCGCCAGCAGTGTCGAGCGCCGTGCCTTGCGCCACAACGAATAGCGCATAAACGGATGTGTGGGTCGCGCAAAATCGGGCAGTTGACCGTATAACCGTTGCAACATGACTACCCCGCCATCTCGTGAATGTAAAGCCAGTTTGGAGTATTCACCACTGTTAGCAGTGATTGTCCTTTATTGTAGCGCAAGCTCAGTACAGCGCCTATGAGAGCGCAGTCCAAGCATAGAGCAATCATCGTGCATCAGCGCCGCCACTGAGTCAGGATGTAGTCGTAGAAGCGCGTCACATCCACCGACTCTAGCACCTGTGTGCGGCGTCCATGCGGATCGATCACCGTGCGACCTTGACTCAAGCCATCCGGAAGCACGGCGGTTGTCTCCTCACGCACAGTGTACAGATCGGGGCGACCAAGATAGCCAGTTGTCAGCACGTCCCAGAAATAATAGCCGCCCTGATTCATCACCAATGAATAGCACAAGGCGGCAACTTCCGAGAGTTTGTGTTGACGATTGCGTCCAAGTTGCTTGATGAAGGCGCTCGTCACGGGCACATGATTGGTGATGTCCAGCGGGCACAGCACGAGCGGGATGTTCGTCTGCCAGACTTGATACGCGGCGATGGGATCCCAATACACGTTCCATTCCGCCGAGCCATCGTGCCCCGGTTCGGTGAGCGGATCGACATTGCCGCGCACGTTCAGTGCGCCGCCCATCCACAAAATGCGGCGGATTTTGCCTTCTACCGCCGGATCGCTATCTAGGGCAGCGGCGACGGTCGTTAGTGGCCCCGTGACCAGCAATGTAACGGGTTCCGGCGCGTCCAGCAGCGCCCGTGTGAGGAACTGCTGACCTGTTTCCGGCACCAGCGGCGTCATGATGTCGTCGGCATCGTTCAGGATGGGAAAGTGATCCACGATATAGGCGGTTTGCCGCCATTCACGCGGGAAGGGGTTGAGGCCGCGTACCGTACTTTCGGCAACAGGAATGTCATTGCGTCCGAGCAGATCGAGCAGTTTGCGCGTGACACTGACGGCGGGCGTGGCGTAGCAATCGGCTGGCGTCACCACTACGCCGAGCACCTTCACATTTTCCATCGTCAGCAGCAAACCGAGCGATAGATAGTCATCGATCCCGCCGTCATGATCGTGGATCACTAATTCTGTGGTCATCGTGGATAGCTCTTTTCTAGGTTCTTGCATCGTGGAAGCGAATGCACGAACTATATCCACAATGACGGCACTCGATCAATCGCAGTTCGGACGTTAGCGCACCCATGCCAATAAATGGGCGAAGTCTTGCACGGTGGTCGTGTTGCGCATCCGCACACGGGGCAGCGTCAGCATGGAGGCATCCGAGGTGGCGATGGTGCCATCGTGCGTGGTGAAGGCGGCGACCACCCCGATCTGCGCGAGACGCTGCACCGTCGCGTCGTCTAGCTGACCGCTCGGATAGCAGAACACACGGTATTGCTTGCCAACATGCGCTTCTAACGTGTCGTAGGTGGCGGCGATCTGGTAGGTGAACCAAGCCTCATCGCGGTCGCGCACATCGAGATGCTGGCGGCTGTGGCTGTGGATCGACATGCCTGCCCGCGCCATCTCCTCGACTTGATCCCACGTCAGATAGCCGCCACGCTGCTGATCGATCCAGTCGGTGACGACGAAAAACGTGCCGACGAAGCCGTATTCTTTGAGGAGCGGGAAGGCTTGCGTATACGCATCGATGTAGCCATCATCGAAGGTGAGCAGGACGGGATTGGATGGCAGTTCGTCACCCCGTTTGAGCGCCCCGATGAATTGATCCATCGAGATGGTGTGATAATCGTTGGCTTTGAGCCATTCAAGCTGCTGACGAAAATTACTCGGGTTGACGGAAAGGTCGATCCGATATTTGTCGGAGTCGGCGGGTGGCGCGCTGACGTAGTGATACATCAGCG
The DNA here is from genome assembly GCA_019637615.1 of Anaerolineae bacterium. Taxonomy (GTDB): domain Bacteria; phylum Chloroflexota; class Anaerolineae; order Aggregatilineales; family UBA2796; genus JAHBVK01. Next base: position 74,702 of record JAHBVJ010000028.1, read on the forward strand.
TCGGGATGCGGATGCGGCGCAGGGTGTCATCGAACGGCAAATTTTCCGCGCGGGCGGGCGTGGTGGACACGGTGAGCGTGATCAGGCGCACGACGGCGGCTAACAATACAAGCACCACGGCAGACAGAATCAGTTTGCGCATAGCGACCCTGTTTAGGATTGTCTATCGATATGATACGTTAAAAACGGGCGTTAGTAGCGGTTACGATACAGGCGTATGCTTCCCTAGCTGATGGAACGAACGATGAGCAAGCAGACAGCGAATTTATCAACGATCAAAGTAAATTCCCATTGCATTTCCATTCGGATCGAGGAAGTAGGCGTCGTCGCCGGGACTGGCATCACCGATCTTGCTGCGACCTTGTGTGATGGTGCCACCATGTGCCGTGATCAGGTCTAGCGTAGCGTCGAGGTCTGCGACCTGCAACATAGGCACGATGCCGACGCCTTTCGGGGCAGGCGTTGTGCTGGCATCGAACGCGCCACTGACGTTGCCGGACTCGAAGAACCAGTAGTTAGGCGCGGCAGGGCTAATTTGTATCGTCCAACCGAAAACGCTCTCGTAGAAAGCCTTGGCCTTGCCGAGATCGGGGGCGGGAATGCTGAGATGGCAGAACGAGCTTGCTGTGGGCGTTTGTGTCATCATGACCAACTTTTGGCTATCTGCGCACTTGGTTGAATTCGGTTTGTTGTTCGACGTAAATGCAGATTGTCATCTGCATTGCATCAATAGATGACACTATTTTACACGAGCGGATGTTCTAAGTCAAGATCGAGTTACAATCTTTTAACCGACTGAACGAGATGCGCTAGAAATACTATCTTTCAGAATGCGTAGATGAGTGTAGTTGTCATTTAGTCTGCCTCTTTGACTCGTTCACGGACGAGCAGAATACCTTCGATAGGCTTATCTTGTCCATTGATGCGCTGTTCAAAGGCCGCGAGGCCAGCCAGCGAGTCGTCCCATAACCGAACAAGCTGACGTAACTGCTCGATGTACTCGCTATCTTGATCACTAACACGCCGCTTCGCCAAAGAATTAATCGCGCCTTGATCGGCCTGACGCTGCTGTGTAATCCAATCTGCGACGAATTTCCTGAAGGCCAGCATCTGCTCGTTCTCCTCGTCTCCAGCGCGGTTGGCTATCGTGACCAATAGCAGCAAGATTCCATTAAGTAGGGCGAGGGCGAGGGCGCTGGCGCCGTCGCGGGCGAGGGCGCTGGCGAGGGCGCTGGCGCTGGCGCTGGCGAGGGCGCGGTCGCGGGCACAGGAGTAACTTGCCTGCACCAACGTCCATAATGAACGTGAACTCGGTATCAGCCGGTCGGCGTATAGACGAATCTCGGTTGCATCCTGCACCCAGAAGCATCCGATCATATTGGTTGGGTAGTCGTCACGATGCGGAAGGCGATACCGATATTCCTTGCCGAATTGACGCTCCATCCAGTTGGTTACCCATCGTCCAAAAACGTAAGCAGCATTGGGACTGACGCCGAAAATCGGTTCATTCGCCTGCCCGGTTGGAAAAATATGCTGACTTCGCCAATGATCGGGCTGGACGTGTTCCCCGTTGGTGAGCATGTCGTCAATGAAAAGTTGGTATTCTGCGTGGGTGATCATGCCTTTGATCATCTGCGTATTATCGCGAACAGAGGTGACTTTCTTCAGGTGTAGTAGCAAACTTACCTCGGCAGCGGCACGCCAACCCAGCGCACGGTGATCTTGAATGATACGTTCGGTGAGATCGCGCAATCGGCTGCGAACGGAGGCTTCGATCCGTTTGGCGATCTGTTCACATTGAAGCGCTAAGGCCAAAACAGGGGAAGAAATCGGCTTAACTGCCAAACATGTCTCAACAATCGGTGTCGCATCTTCTAAGGCGGAGTATAAGCGTAAGGTTTCGTCCCACCAGACCTTGGTCGGCTCTGTGCAAAATGCCGCCAATACTGCATCGATCTTCCCATTTTCTTGCGCATACTTGGCGGCTAGAAATTCTTGAAAGGTTTTATGCGCGAATTCGTATTCTGCCGGATTGACCTCAACAAACAGCCCTGTCGTGGTTTCGAATGCTTGCAGAAAATCGCGATCCGCAGCTAGATCGGCGTTCACTTTTTTCAGTGGCTCGTGAATGATCGCGAGCATATCGTCGGCACTGATCTTTAGCTGCCCCTGCATCATCATGTGGTACGCTGCCGGTTGCAGGACAAATTGTGCTTGGTCGGGTTTTAGTGGCAGCTTAAGACCTCGCGCAGCCCAGCGTTCCCCAAGCAGCGCTTGACAAATTTTGCCGTACAATTCGGCGCGATTTTCCGGCAAGGTGCGATCACGATGATAGACCATCGCCATCATCGTCAATAGCAGTGGATTGCCAGCAAATTCTGAGAATGCTTCGGAACCCCGAACGTCGTTAAGAAAGTTTTCAGTCAACTCGGCGGCTTGTAATTGAACACGTTTCTGATCTTGTTTCGCGCGTGGCAGGTTCTCGCGTTTAAGCTCGTTGATCAAAAACCAACGTTCAGCGAAGACAGTCTGTTGGGTCAATGAAAAGGGCAGCACTTCGACGTTCGTTTGAATTTGCTGAGACTGATTCTTTTCGATGCCGCCCGGTCGGGAAGTGATAATGAAATAATTACGACTGTACTTTACATCGCTCATCTGAGCATCTACCCACTGGATGACAACGAGACGATCTTCATCACGCTGCACTTCATCAAGACCATCGAGCATGATGATACATTTGCCGTTGCGCAGCTGACGCAGCAGCCATTGAGGTGGTAGCGCTTCACCACATTTTGCGATGACTTTCTCAGCTATTTGAAGCAGTGTGCAATCTTGTGAGCCTAAGATGTCTATGGCGTATTCTCGGAACGGGATGAAAATGGGCAGCAAGGAACGCATTTTTGCGATATTGCGTGATTTAGGAGTGAACATCGTCACAGCGATGTGCGTTAATAATGTTGTTTTGCCGCTGCCGGGACGACCTATAATAACAATCCGCTGAAAACTTTTCAGCACCCACCAGATCGTTTGCGTGGATGGCGTGGTTGTGGAGCCTTTTTCACGTCGAGGTTTTGGTACAATACTTCCTTCAGCATCCGTTGGAGCTTGCCGATCAATCTGAAGTTCGACAAATACATTTTCCTGCTCGATATTGTGGAATGTTGACAAGCCGATCCCTGAGAGATCGATGTTGTGAAATCTATCTAGCACATGCTGACGATACTTGCGGTAATAACGATTAGTCCATTGCTGAAAATCTGCGCGGATATTTTCAGCCCACTGCTTTGAAAACTCAGGATTGAGCAAACCAGCTACGTTGAGCACCATGGGAATTAGTGCTGTGACTACCCATGATACGAGTGCTAGAACAAAGGCCAACCACACACTTTGATTGACAAGCATTACGATGGTGAATACTAGACCGGGTATGCCAAAATTAGACAATAGTTTGAGAATCACATCACCAATTTCCATCACGCCCCCTAAGCAATGACAGCTAACTGTGCAGCAGCATGTAGTGTCTAGAATAAGCATATTATGGCGTGCATTGGAGATGCAAACAACAAGGCCGGAAGCGATGACACTTCCGGCCTATGATTATGCTGGCGAAGGGTTAAGGACTACGACGGTGTAGTGGTGGGTGACTTGGGCTTGCCGCTGCCATTGCCGCTCTCTGGACGGACAGGGGCAACGAGAGGCGCATCCGCAGTACGGGCAGGCTCGTTCAGCCCTTTTAGGATGCTCTCGCGGATACGCTTGATCTCGTCGCTGGCTTCGGCGTTCGGCTGGCTCTTGAGATCGATGCCGAGTTTTTCGGACAGCAGCATCGTCATCAGGGCTTCGAAGGCACTATTTGCGCCGTGACCGTCGCCATTCGCGCCGCCATTATTGATGACCATCTTCGGGACGATGTCGATGCCCGATTTCTCTACCGCTTGGCTGAAGCGATCCAGCGCTTGTTGCAGCACTTGGAACTGCGGGCCACCGTAAGCGCGTACCTGCTCTTCGACGGCGACAGCGCGGGCGATACCGATGCGGGCTTCGCGTTCGGCTTCCGCTTCCGCCAGTGCCTTGATCTTTGAGGCTTCTTGCAGCGAACGCTGATACGAAGCTTTACCTTCGTTGCTCTCGATGGTAATGCTGATTTCCGATTCGGTCAGCGCGGTCTGCTGCTTGGCGATGGCTTCAGCCTGACGGAGTTCGCGTTCCTTATCGGCGGCGAGCTGTTTGCGTCCGTAAGTTTCGATCTGCTCATGAGCGATCTGACGATCACGCAACTGCGCCAAGATTTCCTCGATCTTGCGGTCGGCGGTGGAAGACGATGGCGTACCGATCAGCACTTCCTCTAGTTCGAGGTTGTAGTGTTCGAAACGCTCTTTCATCTCCTGCGACGACTGCTGCTGAATCTGGCTGCGTTCTTGGATGAGCTGAATCAGCGTGCGCGTTTGACCGATGTTCTTGAAGTAGGCAGCCACCATCGGGTCAAGCGTTTGATCGACCAGACGCTTGATGTCACCAAAGCGCTGAATGACGAGCGGCGCTTTGCGGTAGTCGATGTGCATCACGACGGAGAGCGGGAGCAGCGGCTCGAACGCGTCCTTCGTGATCAGTTCGACAGCGCTAAGGTTCTCGTCAAAGCGGTGAACACCGACCTCATCCTTGTTCCATTTCAGGATGATGTTGGTCGTCGGCACATGGATCACCTTACCAGCGTAGGTGTTGAAGGCATATTTACCGGGCATCAGCGGCGTATTCCAGACGCCTTTGGCACCGCGTTCAACCATTTCACCGTGCTTGTATTCCTCACCGGAGAGGTCTTCCGCTTTGCCACCCACGTAACTCACCACGACGCCGACAAAACCGACTTCAATCGTCGTCTTGTCGATCAGCTCGACGGTGGCAAACAGGCGGTTCATGTAGTAGGTACCTTCCGCCAGCACCTGAAGCTGACGACCACGTCGCCCACCTGCAAGGAGGAACTTCTCAGGGTCTTGGAAGTTGTTATGATACGTGTTTGGAACCGCCGGATCATCACCAACCGTCGGCGCGATGATCTCGCCCTGTTGCAGCGAGGGGCCATCATGCACCGTGACGACGCCGACTTTATCATCCGCACCCTTGATCACCAGCGGTTGGAAGCCGCCGCGTTCCGCGATCAGGGCAGACATGCGCTTGAAGGTCACTTCTTCATCGCGGCTGATCGGCAGGTAGTAGCTGCCATCGGCGGTGAAGATGATAAACTGCGCGAGGTTCAAGGCATACGTACCTTCACGCAGGATTTCACGCTGGGGGCCACGCTGCCCACCGTTGCGCAAGAAAGCCTCTACTTCTTGGAAGTTTTTGGCTTCTGGCACGACTTTGGCGAGCGATTGAGTCGGCGCAAGCGGTGAACCGTCACGCGCGAACACATAGCCGATCTGCCCTTGCGGGATGGTAACCAGCGGCGCAAGCTGAATGTTGTATTGATACGGCATCTTCCAGTAGAAGCCACCGCGCAAAAGTGTCGGTTGATAGCCAGCCTCACCATTTAACGCGATGAAACTGTCCGATTTGACCGCGCCCTTGGGCGACACGCGTTTTTCCACGATTCCGACGCGGTTATTGGGGATAATGCGCACTCCTGCGAGGAAGAACAGCACAACCAACCCCACCACCACCAATAATAGAATTGTCCCGAGTCCCAGTCCACCAATTAACATAGACATCCCTCCCGGAGGAGCTTGCCCTTTCTATAGGCTGACAGCAAAAAACAGCGATTATGCCAGCATTTCTCAGCATACACCTAATTAGAGGCACCTATCACCCAACTTTTGGGGGAGCGCCGCGATTTTTACAGTTTTATTACAAGTTGCAGATCGCCGGAGTCGTCAGCGTGTGGCACCGATCCGCTGTTCACGCGGGCTTTGTTTGACGCCAAACAATTGTCCGAAGGCGTCCAGTGTGCCGAATTGAGGCGTCCAACCGAGTGTTTGCTTGGCGAACGAGTTATCCACCACCAAAGATTCAGAAAAATAGTCTACGATCTCGCGCGTGAAACCGCGCAGATCAGGAATGAACGGGCTGAGGTGTGCGGCGATATTCAGCACCGGACGAGGCAGCGATAGAGGACGGCGGCGGCTGATCGCGGCGATCTCTGCCCATGTGCCGTGATCGTTGGGAGAGGCATTGAAGATGCCTGCCGCGTTGATTTCGAGGCCGCGACTGATCAACCGCGCGAGATCATCCTCGTGGACGGCTTGGGTGCGGGCGTGTCCCCCGTTGGAAAGCACGAATACGGGCTGCGCGACCAGTGCCAGCAGTGGCGAAACCGTGCGGCCTTGCGGGCCAGCGATGGCGGCGGGACGGATGGTGAGCGTGCGTGTATCGGGATAGTGCGGCTCCAGATCGCGCAAGTACGTCTCAACCTGCATTTTATGCTGCGCATACAGCATATTAGGCCATGATCGATGATTCTCATGCACAAGGACTGGATTTCCGCCACGATAACCATACACGGACACGCTCGAAATGAACGTGATCTGCTCGACGCCGAGTTCGAAGGCGGTTTTCAGCGCGAGCTGCGAGCCATCCACATTGATCGAACGCATCTGCTCGACGCCCATATCGGCGGGCTTGTTGATGATGAACGCGGCATGGACAAAATGGGTAACGCCGTGTTCCGCGAGAATAGCGCGCAGCGAGGAGACTTCCCGAATATCCAGCGAATGCGAGATCACGCGGCCATCTGCCAGCACCGGTTTGACATCCAAGGCGATGATGCGCTCCACCCACGACTGCGTCAGGAGGTGAGCGATCAATACTCTGCCAAGATACCCTGCTGCTCCTGTGATCGCGATGATTTTACCCACGCTCGACCCCCGCCCTACCCCATTGACGCTTGATTGCGACGCTTAATGACTTTAATTGTACAGCAAGCCATACTGCTATCAATCACCCCGTAATCACTTTCACATTTTCTATACAAGGAGTCAAGCTGAAACAGCAGCAAACGAGGCATTGTGATCATGCGTAAAAGGATATTTCGCCCAAGCACCCCTGAGTCTTACTCAAGCGGGCGTTTGAATAGCAGCGGGTCACCACCAGTATGACCGTGAAATTCGGCTAATCCGTGACCATCGGTGCTTGCGATCTCCCAGCCGTCCATACCAAGGGAGGCTATCATTTGCGCTAACACTTCGCCAAGCACTTTGCCTGAGCTATCGAGTTGGCTCATTAACTGAAGCCCTGAAGACGTAATCAGATACGAGGTAATTTTGTTTAACCGCTCATAATTGGGTTTCAAGATCAGGCAGTATTCCCATTTAGCCATCAGCGTACCCTTCCATAAGTATCGGGTGCGGCCAAGCTCAACATGCCGCACATTCATTAGCCATTAGCCTAGTCAATTATATGCTCCTCGCTGCCGCTTGGGGCTAACAATCGTCAGACGTGTACCTCGCAACACACCATGCGGCGATGTGAACGAACGGGATGCCATTCTCTCCCTCCTGTTACGCGTAGAAGTTGTACAATCCGTGAAAATCTCTCGACTTGGAGTGACCCATGAGTGACGCGACGCCGACCCCCATCCCCGTGATGCCTGTTCAAGAGGATGGCCCATTTAAGCGCTTGAATGCATTCCTAGACAAATATGTGCTGCCGTATCCTGTGCGCTATCTGACCAACCGCCTCACTATCTTGGCGACCTTGGGCTTGCTCATCCCGCTGATCTTTTTCACGAAGGAACAAGCCTTTGTGAACACATTGAACAGTTACCTGAACGTGATGTCGGTCGTAGTAAGCAGCACCGTGCTGTTGTATTCAACCATCTCCGAAGCCCGCGACCGGATCGCCAGCGCCCGCCGTGAACAGATCGCCGCGTTGCACCAAGCCAAGGTCGATGAACGCGCACAAGAAGATCATGAGCGCATCGAGCAAATGCATCAGCATCTTGATGAGCTACGCCGCGAGGTGATGGATCATGTCAGCACGTCGCTGAATGAGATACAGAAGATTTTGATGGAACGCCTAGATACCATGCACAGCACTGACCAAGCGCAGTTGACCGCCATGCATGAAGCGGTGATGGATGCCAACCAGCGTCATCATGAACAGATCGCGGCGCTCTCGGCAATGGTCGAGTCGCTCAAGGACGACGGCTCTAACGAAGAGTGACGGCGTCAGTATGGCATCCTGCGGTATACGTGCCGCGCAGTGGACACTTTGCGATGGTCGGTGGCTAATCCGTCACATTTTTGTAGGCGACCACCCTATCCGGCACCATGCGCATGACCCATTCGCCGTCGATGCCGTTGCGCTTGCCGAATTCTTCCGCCCGATCCGTGCCCATGTAGCGTCCGCCGATGATCGTCGCCCACTGGCGCGAGGCTTCCGGCGAGGCGTCGAGTAATTCGGCTTTGCCCTCTAGCAGCACATAGTGAAACGGGGGCTGATCATGATCGACGCAGATGGCGACGCGCCCATCTCGCAAGATATTTTTCATTTTGACCGACGTATGCCACGCGGTGAAAATCAGCGTCTCGCCATCCAAGATAAACCAGATCGGGACGACATGCGGGCGACCATCTTCGCGGACGGTCGCCAACTTGCCGCAGCGGGCGGGAGCATTCAAAAAGGCCAGATACTCCGCTTTACTCATCTCTTCCATCAACTTCACCTTTTCTGATTGCGTGTGAGGCCGTTCGACATTGTAACTAAATGCTACGACTTCGCGGGAACGCTAAGTCCAACTGCTGACTTTGGCAGATGTCGTACCGAGCGAATATGAGGAAATGGTGTGATGAGGGTAAACGTCCAACTTAGTTTATAAATTATTGTATATAAAACATGGAGTTTGGTGTTACACTGGTGATGCCAATATCCACTCCTCAAATACAGATTCAAAGGATTTTTTTCATGGCAGACAATGTTAATCCCTTAACGTTGCAAGATAAGGTCGTGGTCATCACGGGCGCGGCGCAAGGCATCGGTGAAGCGACGGCGAAATTGTGCGCGGAACGTGGTGCGACTGTCGTGCTGGCAGACTATAACGCGGCCAACGGTGAAAAAGCCGCCGCCGCCATCCGTGAGCAGGGCGGCAAAGCGGAATTCATCGCCGTCGATGTACGCAATGCCGAGCAAGTCAAGGCGCTGTTCGATGCGGTACAGCAGCGGCACGGACGCCTCGATAAGCTGGTGTGCGCAGCGGGCGTGCTCAAAGGCCCGTTTTTGCAGCCGGAAGATCTGCCGCTGGAAGATTTCGAAGCGACGATTGACATCAACATCAAAGGCGTCTTTCTATGCTCCAAATACGCGACGCCGCTGCTGGCAGCCAGCGCCAACAGCGTGATGATCGTGGTAGCCTCCGGTGCGGGCGTGATCGGGCCAAGCTCGTCATTAGCCTATGGTGCCAGCAAAGGCGGCGCGAATGGGCTAGGCATGACGCTGCAATCGCATCTGGCGCAGCGCAGCATCCGCGTCAATGTGATTTGCCCCGGTAACATCGTGACGGATATGAAGATGAGCGTAGAAGTCGCCAAGGCGCAGCGCGATGGTACATCCGTCGAAGCGGCGGTTGAAGTCGCCAAGCAAAATTATGGCGTGCCGAGCGGCGTTGCCAAGGTGATCGCGTTCATGATCTCGGACGAGGCGGATTATCTGCGCGGTGCCGTGTTCACGCGGTAAATAGTGCAGAACAGCGATGCCCTTACAGAGCCAATAAGCTGTAGGGGCGTTCACGCCAAAAATATGACATTTTTCCATTGACGAGACGCCCAACGACCTTTATAGTAACAAGTATGTTTACAAAGAACGTGGCACAAGTCCTCTAAGCTAGGAATCAACAAACCTAGCGCCCTCTCCTGAACGTCTCAGCCCCTCGGCTGACGATGTAGTTTGGTATTCGCACATCACTTCACTCGATTGATCATAGTTCTCAGCGTGCTGAGGGCATTTTACTTGCTTCCTGAAGGAAGGTTCCATCGTGTTAACTCCCACACTGCTATCCTCTACTATCCCATGTGATCGTCCTCTCGATGATGGGCTGCGCTTACGTTCACTGCGCGACGAAAACGACTTGGAGCGCTTAAGTAAGCTGTATGGCGATGTATTCGGCGCGGAGGTCGTCGGGATGACGCGTGCGCTCGTGCTGCATCATCCGACCACCAGCCCGGAGCACTGGCTGTTCATCGAAGACGAAGCCAACGGGCAGATCGTCTCCGCGTTGGCGCTCTTGCCGTGGACATGGCGCTACGAAGATGTCACGCTACAGGCTGGCGAGATGGGCATCGTCGCCACCGCCGACGGCTACCGCAATCGCGGCCTGATCCGCACGCTCGTTGGTCGCTTCAAGGAACTGCTGCGTGAGCAAGAATTCGACATCAGCCAGATTGAGGGCATCCCGTATTTCTACCGTCAGTTCGGTTATGAATACGCCATGCCGCTTGAACCCAACTGGTACATCGAGCTGCACGACATCCCCGACGCAGCGAGCGAGGCGGTGCAGCAGTACACCTATCATCCTGCCACGCTGCATGATATTCCCGTCCTGATGCAGATGTACGACGAGGCTGCCTCGTCGCTGGAGATTCACAACGTGCGCAGTGAAGGGGTCTGGCGCTTCTTGTTCGAGCAGGCAGAAAATACCGCCTCACACGGTGAAACGTGGCTCATCATGGACGCGCAGCAGCAGATCGTCGGCTACTTCCGTATCTCGCAGATCGGCTTTGGCAACGGCTTGATCGTGAGCGAAACTTCACGCCTGAGCAATACGCTGGCGGAAGCGCTGTTACATCAACTTAAGCACATGGCAATCACGCACGCCAAGCCGAACATCCGCCTGAACATCCCCGCTACCAGCGATCTCGTGAAGGTGGCACGCTGTTGGGGCGCGCGCGACACCGGCACCTACGCGTGGCAAATCCATCTGCCGGACATCGCGCGACTGCTGCGCAAGCTCATGCCTGTGCTCGAACGACGTATCGCGAACAGCCCCTTCGCCGGATTGAGCCAAAATGTATGCCTCAATCTGTATAAAGAGACGTTCGAACTGCGCTTCGTGCAAGGCAAGCTGACGGAAGTGGCGTCCATCGGCTACAAAGAAGGCGGCGAGATTCGCATTCCGCCGTTGCTGTTTGCGCCGCTGCTGTTGGGCTACCGCAGTCGTGAAGAACTCAACCGCTGCTATCCCGATGTATCGATCTGGGGACGCTCGCAGTTCTTGATCGACGTGCTGTTTCCCAAACTGGAGTCATTCTTCTACACCAACTACTGAGGTACGGGAAGTACATGCATCTTGGTCAAGCCCGCCCGTCCGGACGTACTTGACCAAGATGCGCTTGATAAGGAGGAGCGATTAGGCGAGCGCCTTTTCAAGTTCCTTGATGATGGTATCGACGCACTGCTCGACGGACTGCCCGCCGATCAACACCTTCTGGAACTCCGGCAGCACCACCTTCTGCGCCCAACCAGCGTAGCCGATAAAGCGTGGCGGCAGGATGCCAAACTTCTGTGTGGCGACAGCAGCATCGTAAGCGGAATTGCTCGTGATACGCGGATCGGTGGCGACGGCTTCGGAGACGGGGAAGTAGCCTGTCTTTTCCAAGAAGGTAATGGCGGCATCGCTCTCGCCCCAGAACGCCAGCCAATCCCACGCGGCATCAGCATTCTCATCCTTCATCATGCCGTTGTACTGGAAGCTGACGCGGGCGATTTGCGCCTTTGGCCCCTTCGGGCGTACATACGTACCGAACTTGTCGCCCAGCGCGGCGGTGATTTCTGCCAGCGAGCCGGTGTGATGCCAGACCATCGCGGTTTGTCCGGTCTTGAAGGCATCCATGATCTGACGGAAACTGTCGTTGGGGGCACTGGGCGGGACGACCTTATGCACCGTGAACAGTTCTGACCAGAACTTGATGGCGTCCATCGCTTTGGCTTTGTCGATGGCGGCCTTGCCATCCACTACAAGTTCAGACCCGAAGGCTTGGATGGCATCGATGATGAAGCCTTGCCCACCGTCGCCGCCGCGCATCCCGAATCCGTAGCGATTCTTGGAAGCGTCGGTCAGCTTGATGGCGGCGTCCTGAAATTCCTGATAGGTCGTCGGCGGCGCGGCGATGCCAGCTTCCTCGAAGTAGTCCTTGCGGTAGTAGCACCAATCCACGAAAGTGAAGGAGGGCACGCCGTAAATCTTGCCATCGACGGTGACGCCATCGAAGCGGCTGTCGGGGAAGTATTTCTTGAGATCCCAGTTCTTCACGCGGTCAGTCAGGTCGATCAGCCCGCCCATCGCGACCATATCTAGCACGCGGTCAGCCGTGACCATCGCTGTGTTGGGACGCGAGTCAGCCTGCACAGCCGCGGTGAACTTCGCCATGAAGTCAGCGTTGGGGATGTTTTCCTGCACGATCTGGATGTCAGGATACTTGGCGTTGAACAACTTGATGACTTCTTCCATGCCAGCGAATTCGGCGTCGCTGGTGAAGTGGTGCCAATAGTTGATCGTGCCGGACTGCGCCCGCACGGACATCGGCATACGCAGCATGTTGCCAAGCGCGAGGCCAGCCGTACCAATAGCGGCGGACTTGAGGAATGAACGACGACTAAATTTTGACTTCGACATACGACTTTCCTTCATAAAAAAATTACCCTTTGATCGCTCCGGCGGCGATGCCCCGGACGAGAGATTGTTGAACGAGCGCGAAGAAAATCAGGATCGGGATGATGGTGATGATGCCCGCCGCGCTGAAGGCTCCCCACGAGAGCTGGAACTCTCCGATCATCAATTTCAATCCGACAGGCCATGTACGCGAGTTCTGGCTGGTGGTGAGCATCAGCGCAAATAAGTATTCGTTCCATGACGAGATGCCGATGAACACCGCCGTCGCGACTAGCCCTGAGCGCACCAGCGGAATCACGATCCGCCAGAAGGCCGTCAAACGCGTGCAGCCATCGATGCGCGCGGCGTCTTCCAGATCGGGCGGGAGGGCATCGAAGAACCCCTTCATCATCCAGATGCACAGCGGCAGCAGGAAGGTGGAATAGGCCAGCGCCAACCCAAGCTGGCTATCCAGCAATTTGAGGCTCTTGAGCATGACGAACAGCGGGATAATCAGCAGCACGACGGGAAACATGCGGATGATCAGGTACAGCAGCAGCAAACGATCACGCCACGCGAACTTGTAGCGTGAGATGGCATAGGCGGCGTGCGTACCGAGCGTCATGCAGATCACGAGCGTGAGCGCCGTCGTGATCAGGCTGTTCTTGATCAGCGACGGGAAGTTCGAGCGATTCCAGATGTTGACGTAATTCTCGAAGGTGATGTTCTTCGGGATATATTGCAGATCGGCGGTCACGATGTCGGTTTCTGGCTTGAGCGAGGTGATCAGCGTCCATACCAACGGCGCAAGGCAGAAAATCAGAATCACACCTACAAATAAGTAGATCAGGGTGTTAAAGAGAAAATCACCACGTTGTTTGACCATGCGTTGGGTTCCCTTAAAAATACTAAGGACTGAGTGCTCAGTCTTACGTCGTCTAGTCTTGGGCGACGCCAGAGACGCGGACATAAACAGCGGTGAAGATCATCAGCAATATCAACATCACCACCGAGATCGCGCCCGCATAGCCGAAATCGAACTGTGCGTAGGCCGTCAGGAAGCCGTAAGAAGACAGCACTTCCGTACCGTGACCGGGGCCACCGGATGTCAGGATCACGATGAGATCGGGCGAGTTAACCAGCCCTATAGTGCGTAACACCGTGACCGCGACGATGACAGGCCGCAGCATCGGCAGCGTGATGAACCAGAAGCGCTCCCAGCGGTTGGCACCATCGACGGCGGCAGCTTCGTAGAGATCGTCCGCGATGCCGTGCAAGCCCGCCAGCAGCAGCAGCGTGAAAAATGGGAAGCCTTGCCACAGCCCGATCATGATCACGGTGGGGAAGGCGGTAGACGGCTCGGCAAACCACGCTCGATAGTTGGTCAGCAAGCCCATCTTAACGAGGATGTCGTTGATCACGCCCAGCCGTGAGTCGAGCATCAACGCCCAGATGTTGCCCGCAACCACCGTCGGCAGAATCCACGGGATCAGGATCAGGACGCGGGCGATGGTCATGCCACGTAAGCGCGTGTTCAGGCACAGCGCCATCGCTAACCCCAGCGCGAATTGCAACAGCACACCAGCCGTAACCCAGATCAACGTGTTCCATAAGGTTTGGATGAATACAGGGTCTTGCAGGAGTTCCGCGTAGTGTTGCAGACCGATGAAGCCAGTCCGGTCGGGACGGTTGAGCTGGTAACGTTGGAAACTGATCAGGATGCCAGATAGTACCGGGTAGATGATGACAGCCATCACCAGCAGCAGACTAGGCAGTACAAGGATATACGCCCAGAAGCGCCCTTCAGACAGTGTAGAAAGCAACTGAAACGGGTTAAGTAGAGAACGACGCAGTAACGGCTGTTTGGCTGTGACCGGCACGGAACTGTGCATATATAAGTTCCATTCTAAATAACAAAATTCAGTACGATAACTATGTACAAAAAATAGGGGCGATCAATTTATTCAGGTCATGATTGGAAACTATATAAATTATAAATCCAATTGGTAATCCGTGCAAGTTGGGTCATCTGATAGCTCACCGCTGAAACGCAGCCGCATGTTGTTAACAGTTGCTTGCCCTGTCACAATCACCGAACGCACTGAAGTTTGAGGGCTGTTTTCCCATTCTTTCGGTTAGTTTTCGTAGAGAGCTATGCTAGTTTCCCCTTCCTGTGATAGAATCTCCTGTTGTTGAGATTGGGTGTAGTACGGCTAGTGTGGAGAATAAAAATGGAATTTCCTCGCCAAATCGGCCTATCCGATGATCCTGTCGATAACGATATGGCGCTGGAGTCACCATTGCCGCAGCAGCATCGCGTTAGTCAGCAGTGGATCGTGATGCATCAGTCGAATGCGTGGCAGCCGCCCACCGATGTGTTCGAACTTGATGACCGATTAGTGGTGATGGTAGAAATCGCGGGGATGCGCGATGGCGAATTCAATGTCGCTTTGCAAGAACGACGCCTCGCAATCAGCGGCACGCGCCAACGTAGCGTGCGCGAAGGGTTAGCCTATCATCAGATGGAAGTGCGTTATGGTCGCTTCCACACCGAGATCATCCTCCCGTGGCCTGTCGAGCGCAACCAAGTCTCCGCTATTTATCGCGATGGATTCTTGCGTGTTGAGCTGCCCCGCGCCCGCAGTCAACAAGTGCATATTGTCGATGTCGATGTAGAAAATGACGGCAAACATCAATCGCAATAAGGTGCGAATGCGTAAGCTATCCGATAACCAATGTAATAAGTATGTGTACCAAAGCGTAGAGGCAGATGACGGATCCAAACGACCGCAATAAACAAGCGCCAGATGACGTGACCCCAACGGTGACGTTTGAAGAAGAACAAGACGTGCAACTGAATACGGCTGAAGTCCCATCGGCGCAAGAGGGCAGCCTGAAGATCCCCGATGAACTGCCGATTCTGCCGCTGCGTGGGCTGGTGGTGTATCCGCAGACGGCGATGCCCTTGAACGTCGGGCAGCCACGTTCGATTCGGCTAGTCGATGACGTAGTAGCGGGTGATCGGCTGATCGGCTTGATCGCCGCCAAGAACCCGGAACAAGAAACCCCCGGCCCGGATGAAATCTATCAGTACGGTACGTTGGCAGCGATCCACCGCCTATTCCGTGCGCCCGATGGCACGATCCGGCTGTTGGTGCAGGGGCTGGCGCGCATCCGCGTGGATAGCTACGCGACGACTGAACCCTATCTCAAGGCCAAGGTCAGCGCCGTGCCAGAGACGGTGGAAAAAGGGCAGGAAGTCGAAGCCCTGATGCGGATCGTGGTGACGCAGTTCCAGCGCCTTGCCGAGCTGGTGCCGAGCATCCCCAACGAGTTGATCACGTCCGCCGTCAACGTGGAAGAACCGATGCAGTTGGTGTACGCCGTCGCCACCTACATCCGCATCAGCCTTGACGATGCGCAGCGTATCCTCGAAATCGACAACGTGACCGATAAGCTGCGCATGTTGATGACGATCCTGAAGAAGGAACTCGATGTTCTGGAATTGGGGCGCAAGATCCAGACAGAAGCGCAAACGGAGATCGAAAAAGTCCAGCGTGAGTACTTCCTGCGCGAGCAGATGAAGGCCATCCGCCGCGAACTCGGTGAGGAAGACGAACAGGCCGTCGAGGTCGAAGAATTCCAGAAGAAGATCGAAGCGGCGCAGATGTCCGACGAAGCCCGTAAGGAAGCCGAGCGCGAGCTTGACCGCCTCTCCAAGCTGCCCACCGCCGCCGCCGAATATGGCGTAATCCGTACCTACCTCGACTGGCTGACGAGCCTGCCGTGGGCCAAGCGGACGGACGATAATCTTGACATCAAACATGCCCGCAAAGTCCTCAACGAAGACCACTATGGCCTGAAGGATGTCAAGGATCGTATCATCGAGTTCTTGGCGGTGCGCCGACTGCGGGCGGCTCGCTATCCTAAGATCAAGGCCAAGGGCAAAGAACCCGGCAAGAACGGCGCGAAAGCCGCCAAACCCGAAAAGCAGGATTACGTTCGGCGCGAACGGGAAGGGGCGATCCTGTGCTTTGTGGGGCCTCCGGGCGTCGGCAAAACTTCGCTCGGCTCATCGATTGCGCGGGCAATGGGGCGCAAGTTCATCCGCATGAGTTTGGGCGGTGTGCGCGATGAGGCCGAAATTCGTGGCTTCCGCCGGACGTATATCGGGGCCATGCCGGGGCGTGTAATCCAAACGCTGCGCCGCATCGAAACGCGCAATCCCGTGATCATGCTGGACGAGATCGACAAACTAGGGCGCGATTTCCGGGGCGATCCGGCTGCCGCGCTGCTGGAAGTGCTCGATCCGGAACAGAATCATGAGTTCCGCGATCACTATCTGGATACCGCCTTCGATCTCTCCGAGGTGATGTTCATCACCACCGCCAACGAACTCGATCCGATCCCCGGCCCGCTGCTGGATCGCATGGAGATCATTCCGCTGTCTGGCTACACGGAGCAAGAAAAGGTCGAAATCGCCCGCAGTTACTTGGTGCCGCGTCAGATCAAAGAAAATGGTCTGCTCGGCAGCGAGGTACAGTTCACCACCGAGGGCTTGCAACTGTTGGTGCGTGACTACACGCGCGAGGCAGGCGTGCGCAACCTTGAGCGCGTCATCGGCTCGGCAGCGCGTAAAGTCGCCACGCGGATCGCGGAAGGCGACACGAAGAAGGTGCGCGTCACAGGCAATATGGTGCGCACACTGCTCGGCAAACCGCGCTTTGGCTACCATGACGAGATCAGCGAGCGCACCGACCGTCCCGGTGTGGCGACTGGCCTCTCCGTCACGGCGTTCGGCGGCGATGTGCTGTTTGTGGAAGCGACTGGCTTGGTCGGCGGCAAAGGCAGCTTCCAATATACGGGTCAGTTGGGCGAGGTCATGCAAGAAAGCGCGCGCGCGGCCTTCAGTTACGTACGTTCGAAGGTGGGCGACTACGGCATCACAACCGAATACTTCGAGAAGCATGACATTCACCTGCATGTGCCAGCGGGCGCAGTGCCCAAAGATGGCCCCTCGGCAGGCGTGACGATGGCAACCGCGCTCGTCTCGCTGATCAGCGGGCGTCCCATTAAGAGCAACGTCGCTATGACGGGCGAGATCACGCTGCGCGGGCAAGTGCTGCCCGTCGGCGGGATCAAAGACAAAGTGCTGGCGGCGCACCGCTTCGGCGTGGATACGGTGATCTTACCGCGCCGCAACGAGATCGATCTGGACGACTTGCCCGAAGATGTGCGCACAGCGCTCAAATTCGTGCTGGCGGAAAAGGTTGAGGATGTGCTGGATAATGCACTCGAACCAGCCGCAAAGCCAGCTACCCGCGCGGCGAAATCGAAAGTACATTGACCCCTCATCCCGTCATTGCGCAAGCGGGACTTGGTAAGAAGCGTGGCCTAGCATCCACTGCTTGCGCGATGAAGATGGATAGCGGGGTGACAACCGTATAACGGTTTATGAAGTTATTACACGCGCATTTAGCCGACCTCGTGTAATATCTACGTGTTTTACACGAACACGCAGGAGACAATGATTTGGCGAAGATAATGATCGTTGATGATGACAGGACAACGGTGATGTTGCTCACCACCTTCCTCGAATTGGAAGACTTTGCGGTGGTGAATGTGCCGCGCGGTGGCATGGCGATGGATAAAGCCCGCGCGGAAAATCCCGATGCATTCCTCATCGACTTCAGATTGCAAGATATGGAAGGCACCAAAGTCATTTCGCTATTACGTGCCGATCCACAATTTGCGAAGACACCCATCGTCATGAGTTCTGGCATGAATATTGAGGATGAGGCGCTCAAAGTGGGCGCGAATGTTTTCCTCGTCAAGCCGTTCGAACCGGGCGATCTGCCGCGTATTTTCAACGATCTAATCAAAGCGAACACAGCGAACACGTCTAACAACGTAGCCAATACGTCTAGCAGCGCAACCAATCTATCTGGCAATGCCGCGAACACGTCGAGCAACACGTCTAAGACATAACCTTCACGCTATGGATTGAACTGGTTCGACACAAGAGATATGAATCAACAACAGAAGTCAAAGATGCAGTGGTATCGCATCGATCTGCATCTACACACCCCCGGCTCCGAAGATTATCAGGAACCAAATGCGACCTATCTAGATATTTTGCGCCGTGCGGAAGTGCGCGGTCTGGATATTATTGCCTTCACTGACCACAACACGGTCAAGGGCTATGACCGGATGACACAAGAAATCCAGCAGCTAGAAATGCTGGTACGGCTCGACCGCGCGCAACCCGAAGAAAAGCGCCGTTTGGCTGAATACCGCCGCTTGCTAGATAAAATCCTCGTGCTGCCCGGTTTCGAATTTACGGCGACGTTCGGCTTCCACATCCTCGGCATTTTCCCGCCCACGATGCGCGTGCGTCAGATCGAGCATATTTTGCTCACCCTCAACATTCCATCGATTGTGCTGGAAGAGGGCAATTCCAACGTCGGCGCTTCCTCCGATGTATTGACGGCCTACCGCGAGATCAACAATGCGGGCGGCTTGGTGATCGCGGCGCACGTCAATTCAGCGCACGGCGTGGCGATGCGCGGCTTCGATTTCGGCGGGCAAACCAAAATCGCCTATACGCAAGACCCGCATCTGCACTGCCTCGAAGTCACCGATCTAGAGCGGCGTGGACGCGGCACTACGGCGAGTTTCTTCAGCGGTACCAAGCCCGAATATCCACGCCAGATGCGCTGCATTCAGGGTTCCGATGCACATCGGCTGACCAAAGACGCCAAGAATGACAAGAATTTGGGCGTGGGCGAACGTACCACCGAAGTCTTGCTGCCCGAAAAATCCTTCCAAGCACTGTACGATCTGTTCCGTGGCAACGACTTCGCGCGTTCTCGTCCCTATCGCGGCCCCGGCAAAGATTTCTACGATCATGTGCATATCGCGCGTGAAGCTGGCCCCAATATCGTTCAGTCTTTCTACGACAGCTACGAGCAGCGCACGGGCAAATTGTACGGCATCGTGGCGGATACGTGCGCATTTGCCAACACCAACGGCGGCACGATCTATGTAGGCGCGGCCTCCGATATTATGATCCCCGTCACGGGCGTTGACCGCATCAGCGAGTGCATCGAGACCCTGCGCGACGAGATCGGGCATAAGATAATGCCGCCCATCGAAGTCGAGATCGATATGCTCGAAACCAACAATAAGCAGGTTGTGCGTGTGCGCGTACCACGCGGCACCGAACCGCCATATGTCGTGGACGAGAACCGTATTTACGTCCGCGAAGAGGCCGAAACGGTGTTAGCCGTCCGTGATGAGATTGTGCGGTTGGTGCAGCGCGTACCGTCCGCTACTGCGGTTTCGCAGTCGAACATGCAGCCACAAGGGCAGCCACGTCAAGACAATCGGCAGAGCGATCAGCGCCAGCGGCAAGGGCGCGATCAAGGTCAGAACCGCCGCCAGAATGACCGCTCGCAAAATCAGCAGGGTCGCCAATCCGACAATCGGGGGCGTCAACAAGGGCGTCAGCAGTATCAAGCCACAGCGCCGAGCACTCCAGCCTCCCTTGTCGCAGACACACCATTGGAAGTAGTCGAGGCGCTGCCCGTCGAACTGCCACCCGTTCATATCGTGCCCGATGAACAACTAGAAGCGCCGATCTCTGTAGAAACGCCGCCCGTTGAAACCGTCGAAGCGCCAGCACCCGTCAAGAAAGGGCGTGGTCGTCGCGGCACCAAGACTCAGCAGGTCGAGCAAGCCGCTGTCGAGCTGCCACAGCCAACCAGCAGCGAACAGCCAGCCGCGGAATTGCCTCCGGTGATCGCGGAACCCCTGCCGACCCAACCGATGCAGCCGATCAAGGTCGAACCGGGCACGATCAGCGCGCCGCGCACGGGCGTCGAGATCATTGGCACCGAGACGCGCAAGGGTGAGCAATATCACGTCATGCGCGATCTGCGCAACGGCAACATCGTCAAGAACGTCACGCGCCAATCGGCTCGCCGTCTGTGGCACTACGCCATCATGGAGCGCGAAAACAACCCCGTCGAGTCAAGCCGCGTCCAATGGGCGGGCATCATCGGCCTGTGGAAGCGCTACAAGCGCGGCGATGTGATCCGCTACGATTTGGTGATGCGTGATAACGGCGCACCGATGCGCACCTTCTACGGCGTCACCGAAGACGGGATGCACGGCGCATGGCAGCAGTTCGTGAGCGATGCCGAACCTGAAATCGTGGTCGCTGACGAGGGCTAACCACCGCCTTCTGCACATACTGCCTTCTGCACATTTGTGTCAGGTACAGCGAGGGACGTGGCAACGCGTCCCTTTTGGTCTACCCTTTTACCCTCCGCTTCGGTTTCAAGACGGTTAATTTCTGCGTAAAACCGATCAACAGCGAGGGATTGTCAGTTGCATCTGAGGACAAAAAGAAGTAGACTCAACGTTCTAGTTTCGATGACAATGTAACTTAACAACTGGCAGGCTTTCATGGCGGAAGATGGGCGTAATAAAGCGCTTGATGCGGCGCTTTCCGAACTGACCAAACGTTTCGGAGATGGCACCGTACTCCGATTAGGCGATGCACAACATTTGCAGGTACAGTCGATTCCCACAGGGTCGCTGGCTGTCGATATTGCGACGGGTGTAGGTGGTATCCCCAAAGGCCGCATAACCGAAATTTATGGTCCGGAAAGCTCCGGTAAAACGACCCTCTGTTTGCACACCATCGGTGAAGCACAACGTACGGGCGGCATTTGCGCGTTCATCGATATGGAACACGCGCTCGATCCAGTCTATGCCGCAAAAATCGGCGTCGATGTCAATAACCTGTATGTGTCGCAGCCAGATACGGGCGAGCAAGCCTTGGACATCACCGAAACCCTCGTGCGTTCCGGCGTCTTCGATGTAATCGTGCTGGACAGCGTGGCGGCACTGGTACCCAAAGCCGAATTAGAAGGCGAGATGGGCGATAGTCATGTCGGGTTGCAGGCGCGTCTGATGAGTCAAGCGTTGCGTAAACTCTCCGGCGCGATCAAGCATTCCAACGGCGTCGTGATCTTTACCAACCAGATTCGCGAAAAGATCGGCGTCATGTTCGGCAGCCCGGAAACCACGACGGGCGGACGCGCGCTCAAATTTTATGCCAGCGTGCGCCTCGACATTCGCCGTATTCAGGGCATCAAATCCGGCGAAACCGATGTCGGCAACCGGACTCGTGTCCGCGTGACCAAGAATAAGGTCGCCCCGCCCTTCAAAGAAGCCGAATTCGACATTATGTTCAACGAAGGCATCAGCAAGGTGGGCGATATTCTGGACATCGGCACCGCCTTGGAACTGATCGAGAAGCGCGGTGCGTTTTTCCGCTATAACGACGGCATGTTGGGGCAAGGCCGCGAATCCGCCAAGGAATTCCTCAAAAAGAATCCGGCGGTTGCCAACGAAATCGAAATGCTCATCCGCGCACGCTATGGCCTCGTTCCAGAGCAATCGTAAGGCTGCGCGTTCATGCCCATGAATGCTGAGGACGCCGGATGAGTAGCCCTACGCGGAACAGCGGGTCGCAGCGTCGGCCCGCTTCTACCCCAACGTCAAACAAGGTCGGCTCGCAGCCAATCCGTAAATCGACGCCCAAACCGCCGCCAAAACAGGTGGCGAGTATGCAGATCGTGTTTGGCTCGATTCTGGCGATCAGCTTGCTGTTAGCCATCAATTTCAGCGGGCGCATCGCCGCCGGACAGCGCATTCAGGCCGAGTTGACCGTCTTGCAAGCCACCATCGCCAGCGAAGAGATGAAGGCCACCGCGCTCAAGCAAGAATTCGACTTTGTGAGCAGCGATGCGTTTGTCGAAGAATGGGCGCGCAGTCCCGAAGGCATGATGATCAAGCCGGGTGAAGTCTTGGTGATTCCCGTCCCCGGTAAGCAGCAGATTCGCCCCACCGCGACGCCGTTCGTGCCTGTTGCCGATGCCTCCACCGAGACAGACAACCAGAATTGGAAGCTGTGGTGGCAAATGTTCTTCGACAGCCCACCACCGGGTGACGATAACTGATGGTGACCAAACGCCAGCTTGCGGAGTGGATCAAGCGCATTCCGCGCCTGTGGGTGTTGGCGCATCGTGTGTATCGGCAGTTTCAACCGTGGCGGACGATTGGCGCGGTAGGCGTGGTCGTCAACACGGAGGGCAAAGTCCTGATCGTGGAGCATGTCTTCCACCCGACCTACCCGTGGGGTTTACCCGGCGGCTGGATGGGACGCCACGAGAATCCCGATGAAACCGTACAGCGTGAAGTCCTCGAAGAGACGGGCTTGCATGTCAAAGTGATCCGTCCACTGCTAGTCGAGCACACGCCCTATCTACCCCGCCATATCGATCTCTCGTATCTATGCCTCCTCGAAGACACATCACCAGAAATCCACCTGAGTAGCGAACTGCTCTCTTATCGCTGGCTGAGTTTTGACGAGTTGGCGGAAATGCCACGCTTCCATCAACGTACCTTTGCGGCGGCGAAGGAAGCATGGCACAGCCTGAACGCCAGTACGCCTCACTCGTAGCGCAGCGCTTCCAGTACGTCCATTTTGCCCGCCTGCCGCGCCGGAATCAGCGCCGCGCCCACGCACAAGATCAGGATCGCCAGCAGCACGAGGCCATTATGTGCCCAGTTCGTCGTGAGCTGGATGCCGATCATCTGCTGAAGGATCGCCTCTTGCGCCATCGCCGTCAGCATGATCGTCGGGATCGCGATCACCGTGCCGACGACCACCATCAACACGACTTCCAGCACAATGGTACGATTCATCTGCTGCCGCAGCATCCCGACCGCGCGCAGCATCCCGATCTCGCGGCGGCGGTCAAGCACGGCAACGAACATCATGCTGCCCAACCCGCCGAGCAAGATGACCGAGATCAGGACGATTAGCAGCGACGCCACGTTGCTGATGCTTGCCATCCGCGAGATGAAAATAGCATTCACTTCGGCGTTGTCGAAGGCCACGATTCCGCTCATGGCGTACTTCCGCAGCAGATCGCGGCGCACTTGCTGCACATCGGCGTCTGGCTTCAGCACGATCTGCATTCGATCCACACGCGTATCCTTCCACAGGCGCAAATACAGGGCGCGATCCATGACGACGGTGATCCGGTCAGTCTCGATGGTGCCAAGCGTGGTAGCAGCAATCGTGAAAGATTGTGTACCCATTGGTGTGGGGAGGGACAGGGTTGCGCCGGTCATATAGCCTTTGATGCTGGATGTCATGTTGGATGATACCAAAACGGTCGGATGTGCCTCATCCAGCAGTTGATCGAGCATCGTGGCTTTATCGCCGCTGTTGATGACGAACGATCCGCCATTCGCGCGATACGCATCGATGTCCAACGCGCGGATCAAGTAGCTGGTGCCGTCGATTTGCAGCGTCAGCCGCCGTTCGGGGATCACCGCGCTCACGTCGGAGCGCATGGCGATCTCCTCCACGATTGCGTTCGGAATGCTGATCGTCGGGTTGAACGGATCAGCGCCCGCACCTAATACGGTGATCTGAGCAATGTTCTCGCTCTTATTCCAATTGGTCACAAAATCGCTGTATCCAAACAGCGATTCCCCCACCACGCCGCCGAGCAAAATACCGAGTGTAACCATCAACGAGATCATCGTCGTTCGCTTGCGCCGCGTGACGTTCTCGGCGGCAAGACGCCCCGTCACGCCGCCGACGCGATACATCCACTGCGGCAAGACACGCCCCAACGACGTGATATATGGATTGAACGCGATGATCACCCCCACGATGATGCCCATCATCAGTACGTTCCAGATGGCAGCGGCTTGCAGCGGGAGCGGACGCGGCAAGGCACGCACGACCAAGATAACCGCCACAATAGCGATGGGCACGATCACCTGCCAGCGGCGGATGCGCCCCGGCGTAATATCGGCCTGCACATTCGACATCGCCTCGACCGGATCGACTTTGGCCGCGTTGTGGCTGGCGACATAGCCTGCCACCAGTGCCACCAACGTACCAGAGATGAACGCCGCGATGGGCACCCACAACGGTACGCTGACTCCGGCTCGCGTATTCACCGCGCTGCTGGTCGTCCATTCCGGCAAAAGCGGTAGATTGCTGCCCAAACTGACCATCAGATAGCCAAGTGGCACGCCCAGACACGACCCAAGCACGCCGAGCACGCCCGATTCGAGCACAAACTGCCAGCGGATGTCGCTCCGCGTGGAACCGAGCGCCCGCAGCATCCCGATCTCAGCGCGGCGCTGCGCAATCGACACATTGATCACGTTATAGATCAACAGCGATCCGAAGCCGAGGATGATCAGACCGATCACGGTGAGCATCATATTGATGAACGTCTGAAATTCACTGGCACCTTTCAATAGATCGGCGGGGCGTTCGACGCGGACGGTCGCGGGCACGAGCGTTTTCAGGTGATCGGCAAGGGCGGCACTGTCCCCGCTGCCGATGATCGAGATCGTGTCGATCTTGCGCCCGCCGCGCAGAGCAAACGCGTCTTCGAGGCTCATGATCAGCAGATCACCGCCATTCAGCCGCGCCACGCCCTCATCCGTTTTGAGCGTCCCGACAATGGTGAGCACCTTCGCTCCACCCGCGCTGATCAACGTGATCGAATCGCCCACCTTGAGATGTTGTTCCTGCGCATACGGTTCGCCTAACAAGACTTCGCCCGTCCCGCTCAGGAACGCGCCGTTTGCCAGATGGTAGGTGCGGATTTGCTGATCGACCACCGGATCGATGCCAAAAAACGCCAGCAGTTCCGAACTGCCGAGCATCAATCCGCCCGTTTGCGCCAGCGGAGCCGCTACCTTGACGCCCTCTGCCGTGAGTATAGGATCGAGCGTGGCGAATTCGATGCCCCCTTCAGCCGCGCGAACTTCGATGTCTGCTTTGCCCGACAAATCGTTGACGGTTAGTTCGAGCGACTGACTCAAGGCAGTTGTCAGGCTCGGCAAAAAAACGAACGTCGTCACGCCCATCACCGTGCCGAGCAGCGCGATGATCGCGCGTATCCATTGGCGGCGCAGATAGCGCAGATTCATCAGTTGGATCAGTTTCCACAATCTCATCACACACCGCCTAGCGCCGCAATCGTCGCGGTAGATAACTTGCCGCCGATCATCGCGCCGAGGTCATCGATGATCTTGCCGTCGCTCAACGTGATCACCCGATCCGCGTAAGCCGCTGCTTTGGGATCATGTGTGACCATCACAATCGTGCGCTGATGTTCCTTGACCAGTTCGCGCATAAGGATCAACACGCTTTCACCCGTTTTGCTATCGAGGTTGCCCGTCGGCTCGTCCGCCAGCAGCAACGGCGCATCGTTGATCAGCGCGCGGGCGATGGCGACACGCTGTTGCTGCCCGCCGGAAAGCTGGTCGGGGCGGTGGTCGCCGCGCTCCGTCAGATTGACCATGGCGAGTAACTGCTTGGCTTTCGGCTCGATGTCACGCATCCGCTTACCGTCGATCAACTCAGGCAGACACACGTTTTCCAGCGCCGACATGGTGGGTAGCAGATTGAAGCTCTGGAAGATCAGCCCGACATGCCGCCGTCGGAAGCGCGTCAGTGTATCGTCATTCATCTGGCTGATGGTCTGGTCAAACAGGATCACCTCGCCCGCAGTCGGCGTCGCCAGCCCCGCCACCAGATGCAGCAGGGTACTCTTGCCGCTGCCGGACGCGCCCATGATCGCGGTGAAACTACCCGCCGGAACCGTCAGCGAAACGGCATCCAGCGCCCGCACTTCGTTCTTGCTCTGACCATACACTTTGGTCACGTTGGTAAGTTGGATAGCTGAAGTCGTCATGAGTGCTCCTGTCCGTTGTTGATGTCTTTCAGGCGGGCTTCACACTGCCGTAGCCAGCGAATATCGGCTTCCGCGTGGAACAACGCCGCGTCGATCAGCGCCATCTGGATCATCTTGTTATGCTCGATCTCGCGGCGTTCGCTGCTGATCGTCGTTTTTTGCAGCGCTTTTTTGGCCTGCTGCTCGATCTGATATTTGCGGTCGGTCAACTGCATCATCTGGCTCAGATACACGTTTTGTTGGCGCTGCATCGTGACCAGCACCGCGTCGATCTCGTCCGCATCCATGAAGGCGAGGCGCAAGAACAACTCATCGCGCAGTACACGCGGCTCGACCTTGAATTCGTCCGTGCGCCACTGATTAAACTCCGCGATCCCCGCCTCGGTGATGTGATACACCTTCTTGTCCGGCTTGTCGTGCTGCGCGACCGGATCATGCGCGACCAAGCCATCCGCCTCTAACCGATCCAGTGTGGTATAGATTTGCCCGAAGTTCAGGGGCCAGAATTCCCCCAATTTTTCCTCGAAAGCCCGTTTTAGTTCGTACCCGTGCCCCGGCGATCTCGCGAGAATGCCGAGCAGTGCATGTTTTACTGACATAAGGATGTGATGTCTCTAAAAGAAGCCAGCCCGCAGAAAATTTCGTTATTTGCCTAATCTTCTGCTCTATATACTGGTATATATATCAGTATATAGAGGGTCAGAAGTTTGTCAATCGCCCTGTTTGTAAAAAACTCGTGAAAACAAAACGGTATAAACTCGCTACGCTTCCTCCTTGTTGTCATGTTTCTTTACTCATGCTCAGTCCATCTACATCAACGTTGGACACGCCCAACCCATCATCATTACTTCGCATCTACTGGGTCTGAGTCCCGCAAGGGACTTCGTTCTTTGAGCCTGACATTTCAACGTCGGGCGCGGAATCAGAATGGCATCGCCGTCCCGCCAAGTCCCTGCTTAAATTCTCACACCTGCGGCATCATTCTGCTGCTTTACTTAGCACTAAGGACTAATAGAGTACCAACAACGACTATTCCTATCGTACGGACGCCACATGTGGCGTCCATTTGAGCTTGATGATCAGGTCTAATCAATTTCGGTTATCTATAAGCACTCAGCACTTCTTTCAAACCCAATTCAAACCGAACATTTGCACTCTTTTTACATCTACCCCCTTGACTTTCTCCCAATCTCTACTAAAATATAAAAGCTAATCGTTCTATGTCTCGGCGTGAACTTGACGGCTCTGCTCAGACCAATGGAAATACGACGACAGCCTACATCAGTGGTTGTACCCCTCTTTCGTCAGTTATCCACCACGACACGATGTGCGAGTGGTAGCGGAGGGACATACGACCTCATAACATGCGAGCCAATATCAGGTCAACGGTAAGCTCGTGCGGAAACTCCGCAAAATCCTCTGTTCAGAACATCTAAGAGAACAAGAAAACCGATCAAGATGATCCCATCGGCTCCTCAGAACGGGATCATTTCAGGGATCATTCGCCGTGATCACGCGAACGCAAACAACCCGATGCGTTGAACATCGGGCTGTCGGGAATGCAGTTACGGCGATTTGAGTGATACGGAATCCAGATAAACACTATCGAATTCCGTGCCCCTCGGTTCCCCCTCTCCGCTTCGCAAAGAGAGGGTCAAAGGGTGAGGTTGTCTGGGCTGTGCCTAGAAGCCGCTCAGGTTGCTGAGATCGGCGCGCCCCTTGGCGAGGCTGGCGACGTATTGCAGCAGTGCCAACCGATTCTCGCGCACGGCGGGATCGCTATCCATCACCAGCACCTTGTCGAAGAAGGTGGACACGGCGGGGATCATCGGCTCAAACGCGACCAAGAAGGCGTTGACGTTGTCAGCGGGTGTCAGCTTGCCATGAGCGGCTTGTGCCGCCTTGTACAGCTCAACGGCTTCGTTCGGGGACAGCGTCGCCGTGTTCACCGTATATGCAGGCTTGTCACGCGTGATGCGCACGCAGCGGGCGAAGCTGTCCAGCACCTTGCTCCAATCGGGACGCTGAATCCATGCCACCAATTCTTGCGCGCCGATCAACGCACGATACGGGTTGAAGGCTTGTTCCGCCAGCACCGCGTCTACGGCATCGAACGGCAGCTTGTACTCGTCCATCAGCAGCACCTTGAGCCGTCCCGCGATGAAGGTCAGCACATCGGCCTTACGCGCCTCACTGACGGGGATCGGTAGCTTGGACGCCACGATCTCGATAGCCTGCCGCAGGTCGATGTCGCACTTGGCGGCGATTAGCACCTGCACCACGCCGAGCGCGGCACGCCGCAGCGCGAACGGATCGGCGGACGCGGTCGGCATCAGATCGACGGCGAACAACCCGACGAGGCTGTCCAAGCGATCCGCCAGCGACAGCAGCACACCGGCGGGCGAGGTCGGCAGCATGTCGCCCGCGCTGCGCGGCAAGTAGTGTTCGAAGATGGCCTGCGCAACATCGGCGGGTTGCCCTTCTAGCTTGGCGTACTCGCGCCCCATGATGCCTTCCAGCGAGGTCATCTCGACCACCATACGGGTGGCCTGATCCGCCTTGGCGATCTGCGCTGCTTGTTTGGCAGCACTGAGCGTCGCGGCATCTGCGCTGAGCAAGCCGCCGAGTGGTTCGACGTAGGCCAGCAAGCGCTGATTCTTGTCGTACAGCGAGCCGAGCTTCTCTTGGAACGTCATCGTCTTGAGGCGATCGGTACGTTCCGCCAGTTTATGCTTACGGTCATCCGTGTAGAAGAAATGCGCATCCGAGAACCGTGCCGTGAGGACGTGCTCATTGCCCTTGATCACCTCATCCAGATGCACCGCATCACCGTTGCGCACGGCGATGAAGTACGGCAGCAAGCCGCCCTTGCCATCTTCGACGGCGAAATATCGCTGCTTGCTTGCCATCACCTTGATCAGCACTTCGCGCGGCAAGGACAGGAATCGCTGCTCGAACGCGCCCCGCAGTGGAGTCGGCTGCTCGACCAGATTGGCAACCTCTGCGACCAATTCATCGTCGCGCCATGCCGTGCCTTTCACCTCGGCTGCCAGCTTTTGCACCTGTTCCCAGATCGCTTGGCGGCGTTCTTCGACAGACAGGATGATGCCGTTATCGCTCATCGCTTTGAAGTATGCCGCTGCATCCGTTAAGCTGAAGTCGGGCGAGTTCATCGGGCGTGTGCCGCGCGTCACGCGGTCACTGAGGATGCCAGCGTACTCGAAGGGGATAGCCGTGCTACCGAGCAGCGACACCAGCCAGCGGATCGGGCGGCTGAATGCGATGCCGGTGCTGTTCCAGCGCATCGTGTCGATGAACTTGATGCCAGCCACGAAGGCGGGTAAGGCTTCCTTCAGCACGACATGCGCGGGCTTGCCAATGCTCTTGACCATCGCGGCGGCGAACTGTCCACCGTCGATGTCATGCACCTTCAGATCATGTACCGAGATGCCCTGCTTCTTGGCGAAGCCTTCGGCGGCGGCGGTTGGTACGCCCATCGAGTCGAAGGCGCGGTTGGCGGGTGGGCCTTTGATCAGCTTTTCTTCGTCCGGTTGGCGCGGCGCGACGCTCTTCGCGTACACCACCAGACGGCGCGGCGTGCCATGTACTTCGACGCCTTCATGCGTCAAACGCAAATCGCTGAACAGCTTCGGCGCGGCCTCCCGCATCTGTGTGAGTGCATTATCCAGATCGCCAGCGGGTAATTCTTCCGTCCCGATCTCCAGTACGAAATCGGCGGGCACGGCGGATGGTTCGCCAGTGGGCAGACCGGAGCGTGGCGGGACGGCATACGTCCACGACTTACCGTTGTCCATCATCGGATATTCCAAGCGTTGGCGTTGCTCGGCAAAGGCTTTGGCGACGTTGCGCGTCATGCCTGCCATGCGCCGGAAATACGCCGCGCGCTCCGTCACGCCGATTGCGCCCCGTGTATCCAGCACGTTGAACAGGTGGCTGCACTTAAGCACATAGTCATAAGCAGGGATCACGAGTCCGGCTTCCAACGTCCGCTGATGCTCGTGCTCGTAGGTGTCATACACCTTCTTCAACGCATCAACATCCGCGATCTCGAAGTAATACTTGGAATGCTCAACCTCGCCTTGAAAGAAGACATCTTTGTACAGAATATCGTCCGTCCATTGGATGTCCCATACCGCCGTCTTGCCTTGCAGCGGCTGCACGATGCGCTCCAACCCATAGGTGATCTCGACGCTGACGGGATCAAGCTTCAGGCCACCTGCCTGCTGAAAGTACGTGAACTGTGAGATTTCCTGACCATCTAGCCACACTTCCCAGCCCAAGCCCCATGCGCCCAGCGCGGGGGATTTCCAGTTATCTTCAACAAAGCGCACGTCGTGTTTGCGCAGGTCGATCCCGACGGCTTCGAGGCTCTGCAAGTACAATTCTTGCGGATTACCGGGATCGGGCTTCAAGATCACTTGATACTGATAGTAAGCCTGCATCCGGTTGGGGTTTTCGCCATAACGACCGTCATCAGGCCGCACGCTTGGCTCGACGTAAGCCACGCGCCACGGTTCCGGGCCGAGCACACGCAGCAAAGTCGCCGGGTTGCCCGTCCCCGCGCCGACCTGAATATTGTATGGTTGCCACAACAGACAGCCGTGCGCTGCCCAGAATTCGTGCAGTTTCATGATCACTTGTTGGAAGTGATGCTGCGTCAGAAGGCTAGTCTCGCCCGTCATAACAGTCCTCGTAGTTGTCGTAAATGCATCGGAGCATTATAGCACGCCGAGTCTGTGAGAGGAGAGAGGGAAGATAGTTCGATGCGCTAATCATCCCGACGCGCAAGGTGCAACCCCAGATTGCCGACATTTCTGAACATGAAGGCTGCTAGGTCGAGGAACTCAGTCCGTTTTCCATCATGGCACGTACCGCTTCTTATACACTCGTGTTGAGGAGGGGTATACCGGCTTGTGGTAGTGAGCGTTAGAACACCGAGATTAGGAAGATGCCCCACTCCTATGGTATCAGCGGCGTGAGTGGGGCGGTGGCTAAATGAACTAGGGCGGGGGTATGTAGTCCGGATTATCTCTGACGATTAGGGCACTGGCGTACCCACTGTAAGGATCATCGAGATAATTGTAGACCGGCGCTACATAACGGAAGCCGTTCTTTAGCTGGGCCGTCATGGTAGGGTCAGACAGTTCACCTGCTGCTACCTTTTCCATGTATTGAGCGGGAGACATCTCTGTCGAGTACCGATAGTAGCCCGGTACCATGCCCGCCGCGACTTGACCACGCAGGTTAAGCCGCTTCACAACGCTTTGTCGCGCGTCATACAGCAATTTCGAGATACCACGTCTGCGGAATTCCGGGTGCGTCACCATATCAGCGCCATACAACCATTCGCCATAGCGTTCGTGGGTGGTCAGCCAGCCGTCCCCAATCGTTTCCCAATAGGTGTGCTGCACATTATTGTAGAAATCCATGTTGGTGCGGAAGGTGCTGGTAGAACCAACTACCTTGTTTCCCCACAGGGCCATAAACTGACCTTCTGGGAAGACTTCTAGGTGTCTCAGGTAGTGTTTGGCACGGATATGTTCGGCAGGATTAAGCGTGGGATAAGAGAGTTCTTGGAGTTTTTCGAGTTCTTCCGCATATTCGGCGCGGATGTTGATAACGATTATTTTGGGATCAGGCGTGGGTGGAGGGTGTTCATGCGTGATGAACTTGTCTGGATAACGCGTCATAATGGGAGTTCCTGTTCATTGACGATGGGTGTTAAGGGATTTTCTTAACACTTATATCATCTCGATTTACGACTTAAAATGCAAGTAACTGCGGTCAAATTCACGCCATTTTGAGCAGATTGATGATTACAGCGTGAATCCGTGCAAGGTAAGAGGCGGCGGCATGACGCGTAATATGCCCATAATCGATGCTTGGCTCAGGGGACGCAGCAAGAAAGTCAGCCCGCTGACACGTTTCCGGCGGGCTGAGGATAGCGACAGATTAGGCGATTGGCTCGATCACGGCCTGACCGCCGAGATAAGGCCGCAGCACTTCGGGGATGACGACGCTGCCATCCGCCTGCTGGTAGTTCTCCAAGATGCTGATAATCACGCGTGGCATGGCGAGGCCAGAACCATTCAACGTATGGACGAATTCGGGCTTGGCTCCAGCCGCAGCGCGATAACGGATGGCAGCGCGGCGGGCTTGGAAGGCTTCCGCGTTGCTGACGGAGCTAACCTCTAGCCATTCGTTGCAGCCGGGTGCCCACATCTCGATATCAAACGTCCGCGCCATGCCGAAGCCGACATCGCCAGAGCATAGTTCAAGCTTGCGGAACGGGATATTGAGCAGCCGAATGATGCCCGCCGCTTGCTGATACATTTTCTCATGCTCGGCGTTGCTGGTTTCCGGCGTGGTCAGCTTGTACATCTCCACTTTCTGGAATTGATGCACGCGCTTGATGCCACGCACGTCACGCCCCGCGCTGGTGGCTTCGCGACGCCAGCACGGCGTATTGGCAACGTAGTTCAAGGGGAGTTGATCGGCGTCCAAGATTTCGTCGCGGTGTAAGTTGGTGATCGCTACTTCTGCTGTCGGCAGCAGATACAGCTCGGCGTCCCGATCCGCGAAGATGTCGTTGCGGAACTTGGGGAATTGCCCCGCGCCGTACAACATCTCCTCTTTGACGATAAACGGCAGATAGAGTTCGGTGTAACCGTTCTTCTGATGATAGTCGAGGCAGAGGTTGATCAACGCCCGCTGCAAGCGCGCGCCCATGCCTTTCAGGATGTAAAAGCGCGTGCCGGAGAGCTTGACGCCGCGCTCGAAGTCGATGACATCGAGGGCTGGCCCCAATTCCCAGTGCGGCTTGGGCGTGAAGTCGAACTGACGCGGCTCGCCTTCGGGCGGGAGAATCGTGTTTTCCTCGCTGGATGCGCCAACCTTGACGGTTGGTTGCAGCAAGTTGGGAATCCACAGGTGATTCTCCTTGAGATCGGCGTCTACGCCTTCGAGTTCTTTGTTGAGCACTTCGACGCGCTCACCCATGCCACGCAGTGTCTCGGTCAGGCGATCTAGCGCGCCTTCCATATCCTCGCCATCGGCATCGGCGGGTGGGTTAGTCATCAGGTCGAGCGCGGTTTCATACTGCTTGTTCTGGATGGCAGTGACGATGCGGGCGGCGATCCCGTTCATCACCTCTTTGCCGAGTGTCTTGTTGCCACGGAAACGCCCCATCGCGCGGTTGAGCTTGTTGCGCTCGGCTTGCAGCGTTTCGGACTCCAAAAGCAAGGCACGGCGCTGCTTATCCAGCGCAAGGATGGTATCGACGCGGGCGACGGCGGACTCATCGAAGCGCTTCTTGAGTTCGGCTTTGACCCAATCAGGCTTTTCGCGGATGAGGGTGATGTCGATCATGCGGTTATTCCTCTTCTTCCTCAGACTCATCGTCAGGTTGGTTGGTTGGTTCAGGCCAACGAGGGCCACTACGAAAATCGTGTATGATACGGGCTGCGGCTAAGATCAGCCCCGCGATAATCACGCCGATGACGAGGGCGTCAAAGAACTGCGGCGTGAAGATGTTGATGAATACGCTACTACTACTGCCATCCACGGCCATCACCTCCTCCCAAACATAGTGCTAAGTGCTAAGTCCTTAGTGCTGAGTAGAAGATAGAACTTCTCATGCCAGCGCGGGCGGCACAGATGTCGGATCGGTTGAGCAGGACGGGGAAACAAAAAGCCCCCGCCTGTAACGCAACAGGACGAGGGACTCGTGGTGCCACCTGAATTCGCGGTGAGCGCTTTGCTCACTGCCTCATTGCCGCTGTAACGGGCGACCCCGACCAACCTTAGTGGATGCATATCCAGTTCGGCGGCGACGTGATCAGGAATGGAAGGTCGCTGTGTAACTCGCTGCTTCGCACCGACCAGCAGCTCTCTGAGAGGAAACAGCAACGGTAGTTCCGTCAAAGTCGTTATGGAGATCAGTCTAGCAGCGAGCAGGATGGCTGTCAATGGGGAGCCTCGCAAGATCATTCGAATGGATGAAGAGATGTGGTCAGCAAGGTTGGTCGCCGTTGAGATTATTGTCACCAAGGATTGACACCCGTTAAGCTAGATGGGCGGAAAGCATGACGTACTTGGATGGTAGGCGTATGGCGACGACCCAAGAGCGATGGCAGGTACAGCAGATTCAGCAGCGACGACGGCGGATCGTGCAGTGGAATTTGTGGCGATGCGACATCCCGACGCTGGAATTGATGCGGGCGGAGGCGGTTCAGGAGATGGGCAAGCTGGACACGCAGATGCAGGCCACCGAGGCCGAGTTCGAGCGCCTCGTGAAGGCAGGTGACCCACTGAGCGTGGACGGCGTGCGCGAGGCATTCCAAGCCCTGAGCGAGAAGTGGGAGATGATCTTCAAGCGGCGCGAGGAGATCAATGATGCACTGCGCGAGAAACAGCTTGAGGCACAGGTGAACCGGACGGGCAAGCGGGTCGGGATCGGGAACCTGTCGGAGCGGTTGCAAGACGTGCGGGCGCTGCTGCTGGCGATCAGCTTGGTGGCGGTGGGCATTCCGCTGCTGGTGGTGCTGGATGCAGGCACGTTGGCGACGCTGAATGCCGTCAATCTGGTTTGTTCGCTGGTACTGACGCTCGACTTCGCGGGACGGCTGTTGATCGTGGAGAACCGCGCGCTGTATCTCCGGCGGCGCTTGCTGGATGTGGTGCTGGCGCTGCCACTGGTGGCGTTCGCACTGCCGTGGCCTGATCTGGCGCAGATGGCGCGGGTGGTGACGCTGCTGCGCGTCGGGCGCTTGCTGCGGTTGACCATCGGGCGCATCTTCAACATCCGCACGCTGCGGTTTTTGCGGTCGGTGGAGTTCTCGCTGCTGCAACGGACGGTGATCATCGCCTTGATCCTGCTGACGTTGGGCGCGTTCGCCATCGTCGGGCTGGAGGGATCGCGGCAGGGCGGCGCGGAAGTCGGCACGTTCGGAGATGCCCTGTGGTGGGGGTTGAAGATCGTGCTGACCGCCAACGTGGATTACAGCCCGCAGTCGTCGTTGGGGCGGATCGTGACGCTCGGCATCATTCTGGTCGGGCTGGGGATCGGTGGCGTAGTGATCGCGACTATCACCTCGATCCTCGTTGATGCGTCGGACGAACGGAACGCGTTGGATCGGCAACAGGCGGAGATGACCGACAAGCTGAACGCGATCCACCAGAATCTCGACTTGCTGACGAACGCCAAACAACAAGCGGCGACGGCGGCGGCGCGGATCGCGCAGCGCATGGTGACGGAACCCGAGCGCAGTGTGGTATTGACGGGTTTCGTACAAGCGCTGGTCGAGGAATTCGGCTGCATCGAAGCCGCGCTGCACGTGATCGATGAAAGCACGCGCACGGCGATCCGCAAGCACGCGGCGGGCGATGCGCAGTTCTATCCGCCGGAGCATGTGATGTTCGAGGAGGGCTTGGTCGGGCGGGTGGCGGCGCAGGCATGGCACGGCTTGGCCTCTGACACCGCCGCTTACGAGATCGAGCCGCTGCCGCTGGCAGACGGCGGGGCGATGGCTTTCCCGCTGGCGATCCGTCGGAAGGCGGTGGGCGTGCTGTCGGTGGTGGTGCCGCAAGCGTGGCTGCGCGATGAACTGATGATCCAACTGCTCGGCGTGGTAGCGTGCCTCGTGACGCAATTCATGTACGATGACGCGATCAATACCAGCCATGAGGATTTGCTGGAAAGCATCGCTGATTTGCAGGCGACGTTGGAGCGGATCACCGTGATGAACGATTATAACAAGCTGCTGTTCACCATCGCGGAAGGAGCGAACGCGCTGCTCAACAGCGATATGAGCAAAGTGATGCTGCTCGATTCCGATGGCAGTTTGCTGCGCGGCGTGGCGTGGTTCGGCATGGATGACGAGATGGGGCGCGAACTGCGGGCGAGGGTGGGTGAGGGCTTGACCGGTTTGGCGGCGCAAACTGGCGAGGCCACCAAGAGCAGCAACCTGCTGACCGACCAGCGGGTGACCACGGCGAGCAGTCAGGCACGGCGCAGCGGGATGCGATCCGAGCTGTGCGTGCCGATCCGGTCGCAAGGGCAGACCCTCGGCGTGTTGAGCATCATGAGCCGCGCGGCGAAGCGGTTCACGCAGGAGGAGGAAGTGCTGCTGAGTGCGCTGGCGAGTCAGGCGGGGATGGCGATCAGTCATTCGCAGCGGTTCCACGAGTGAGGCAGGACGGTGGTGAGGGGTGATGATCCTCGCGATGATCCCGTTGGCTGGTGGGGACGGGATCATGGGGGAGGGAAGTGCTGAGTGCGGAATCCTTAGTGCTGAGTAGAAGGCGGGAGAAAGTGCTAAGTGCTGAGTGCTAGGTGCTAAGTAAGAGGCGGGAGAGAGTGCGGAGTCCCTATACGTAAAGTTTTTTGTGTCGGTGTTTGACCTCACCCCCTGACCCCCTCTCCGCTGCGCAACGAGGGGGAACCAAGGTGCTACCTGATCTATCAGTGTCAATGTCGATGTCGATTTACGGATACAGAGTAAGCAGGAAGCGCCGCCCGACGTTGAAACGTCAGGATTAGAAAACAAAGTCCCTTCGGGACTCAAGTCTGAGCAAGGTTTTGAATTGTCAACGTCGTTTTGTTCAAGATCAGAGAGCTTAGAAGTAGGGGACGAAAGGTAGACGGGATTTGAGCAGGTAGAAGCCGAGATCAAAGTAGGCGGTGTGAGGGCGATGGTCGGCTCGTCGTCCCAGTCGTTGGTGAAGATGAGCCTCACCCCCTGCCCCTCTCCATGGCAATGGAGAGGGGAGTTCGGGGCAGGCGACGGGGTGGGATCGGCGGGCAGTGCAGATGGGCAAGCCGTGACAGGGTTGGGGATGACAGCAGGCTCGGCGTCCCAGTCGTCGGGATCGGTGAGGATAAGCCTCAGCCGTTCCGAAGATAGTGCTAAGTGCTGAGTGCCAAGTGCTAAGTCAGGGACGGTCGGTAGATCGGCATTGGCAGATGGCAGCGATGAGGGAGATGAGGCAAGAGCAGTCAATGATTCGTCGTTCCAATCATCATCGGGGTCGGTGAGGATGAGCCTCACCCCCTGCCCCTCTCCATTGCCATGGAGAGGGGAGTTCGGGGCAGGCGACGGGGAGGGATCGGCGGGCAGTGCAGAAGGGCAAGCCGTGACAGCGTTGGGGATGACAGCAGGCTCGTCGTCCCAGTCGTCAGGATCGGTGAGGATAATACGTCCCGACGCCGATTGAGGGCTGGCGGCGGGCAGAGCGGTAGGTGCTATAACGGGCGCGGGATTACGCGGCGGCGAGGCGAGAGAGTTGCCAAGCTGGATAAAGGCTAACTCCGCAGCGGCGGGCGTGCGCACGATCGGTGGGACGAGCGAGGCGGGGTTGCCTTTAACGGGTTGTAGATCGGGCGTGACTTTACCTGTGACCCAACTCATGATGCCTCCAAGACGGACAGATGTCGAACGGACGAGCACGATATGGCCTAGCAGAATGCGCCGATGGCGGCACATCGCAGAAGCACAGCAAGCAGATTATTCGTGGTCACTATCCGAGGAATTACGCTCAGATCAGTGATTGCAAGTAGGATACAACGGATTTTCGAGCTTGAACATCCTTACATTTGTAAGGGTCTACGCGTAATATTACGAGACGTAATATACTGCCATATCGCGGTGATAATGGTATTTAAGAAATTATTCAGGCAGACGATCCCCGACAATGAATTGTCGGGCTTACCTTACGAAGTCCCTTCGGGACTCAAGAAAAAGTGTTGACGCACGTGTCGTATTCCCGCGTTATTTTCTGAAACACCATAATCACCGGGCTGAAGGTAGTAACGCAGCGTGGTGTTGTGCAATTCGTTTTATTTCATTACATCAACATCCGGCTAGGAAAGTTCCGAATTGGATGCCAGCGAGAAAAGGACACTAGGAGGCATTGGACGGCAGCGCGGCGAGAAAAGACGCGACCTGGGAAAGATGTTCGGATTCGTGGAGCGCCATGCGGCGGGCTTGGCTGAAAACGGTATGCGTGCGGCCTTCGATAACGGCAGAGCGGCTCCATGCGGGTTCGGGCAGTTGACGGAGGACGTTGATTAACTCGGTGCGGGCGAGGGTGAAACTTTGAAGGGAGGCGTGGAAAGGCGAGTCGGCGTAACGGGTGGTCTTCGCCCATGTGCGTTCATCGAGCAGCGGGAGCGTAGGAGTAGCATGGGCAAGCATGGCGTAGATGCTGTACGTCCAGAGCGCATCACAACTACGGAGATGGGCTAGGATTTGCGTTAGCGACCAGTCTTTCTCGCTGGCGGCATACTGTAGCTGCGCGTCGTTGAGATCGGCGGTGAGGCTGGCGAGTTGACGCGGGGTGGAGTCGAGCATAGTCGTGTAGTTGGCGATTTCGGTGGGCGTGATCTTGAGTTTAGGCATGATGGCGGTCTCCGGTGATGCGTGGTGTTGAGCATCATTATAAGACGAGTTGCGGATAGGTTTTGGAAAGCAAGCTCCGGTAATCTAAGGTACGGACGCGGGTGATGTCGTGTTATTTCCGTCCGTAGATGAGGCCGGCTTTCCCCAAGACACGGGGATGCCGCAACAGCCGTGGCAGATTCAGGATGGTGCTCGTTTCAACGAAGCGGACTTCGTCAATGCCCCAACTGCGGATGGCGGCGAGTAAGGTGTCCATATCCCCATAGATTTCTTTGTCGAGAAACATGTCTTGAAACGAGAACGCGCCACCTTTGCGGATCACTCGCAATGCTTCGCGGATCACCGCCCGTTTGTCCGGTGCGTCGGCAACCTCATGAAAGACGAAATGGCTGATGGCAGCGTCAAATGCACCGTCTTCGAAGGGGAGTTTTGACGCACTGGCCTTCTGAAAGCGGGTACGCTGCGCAACGCCCATCGCGGTGGCATTTTGAACGCACACCTGCTGAGAATATTCCCACGCTTGCCCCCAGTAATCGATGCCAGTGACTTGCGCGTCAGGATATTTCGCCGCTAAGAGGATGGCTAAGGGGCCATTGCCTGTACCAATATCGAGCGCCTGACCGTGATGATCCCAGTGTAGATGGTCGATGACCAATGTCCACAAGCGACGCTGAACGCCGCCACCCTGTTCAGAGAACTGATAATACACGTAGGTGAGATAGGCAGTCATCGCTAACATCACCCCTGCCGCGATCCAGAGAAGAAAGCGAATGAGGGGGACGGGAATTACCGCCGATAGGCCGATTAAGACGAGACCCGCGAGTAAGAAGGTAAGAACGATGCGTATGCGAATCCAGTTTCCGAAATTGACTGATTGCGCGTCCATTGGCATTCTCCGGCGAGGTTGATGAATACGAAGCCTTGCACTCTTGTACGGCGGAGAGGGTGGCAAGTTGCGGCAGGTGTTGGGTTAGCGATATACAAAAGAACCCGGCGATGATGAAGGGCAATCCATCCCCGACAATGAATTGTCGGGCTTACCTTACGAAGTCCCTTGCGGGACTCAAATGCAGAGGATGATCACGGCATTAGGGCAGGATTTCTAGGTGACTCACGTGTTGTGGGCGGAAAATGTTGAAATCGCGGTGATCGAAGGTGCAGACTTGAGTGATATTTAGGCGTTCCGACAGCGCCATGATGCAGCAATCTACAAAATCCAGTTTGGAGTCTTTGTATAATGCCATGATGGCACGAACACGGAGGAAGTCGGTTGTAAGCAATACTTCAAAATGAGGCTGCATTCTTACTAATCTATCGAGAAATCTAAGTACCGCAGGTATGCCGCCGTTACGGTTGAATAGATAAGCCACTTCTGTCAAAACGACATACGGGATTACAAATTGCCCACCGTAAACATCGGCGACAGACACGGCATCCTCGTGCTTTTCATCCTCCCCATCGAAAAGGGTGTATAAGAAACTACTATCAACAAGGAGTTTACTCGACGGCATCTTCCCCCTTCATCCTTTTCAGCAAATAGTCTGCAAATTCCTCATTTAGAATGTCATCCGCCTTGGTGACATCCAAGATACCGCTTGTATGAATACCACCGAGTTCACGGATGACTTTCGCGGCGTAGGCCAGTGAACCGACAGGCGGTTCGAGCGAAGTCAGCTCAGATTTTAGACGAGGTATCCCTTCTTCATCGAAACGCACGAACTGTGCATCTAATTCCTCATCGGTCAAGGCAACCTTCGCTTTGTCCCCAACGGAGTCCCAATATTGACGGGCTTTTGCATAGGCTTTGCGTCGGACACGCGTTACAGCTTCTTTTTTGCGGGCTGCGCGTGCCTCATCCGTCGTGGTGGAAGGAGCAGGATATTGATCAACCATCGTTTTCAAGACATCTTCAACGGGACGGTTTTCGCGCTCCGCGATCTGCTGAAGCTGCCGAGCAAGTTGTTCATCGTGAATTTGGATTGTTAGCATACATCTCGTTCCTACTCATGGTTGTATTTTACATGAGTTTCAGGTTTGTAAGGCCAAGAAGACGCCGTAGGGGTCGATGGTGATGGTTCCGGTGCAGGTGGAATCGGTGAAGATGTCGCGCCATGTGCCGGAAGGGAGATCGAAGGGTTGCGGGTTGGCGGAGACATTGAACAGCACGCAGACTTTGTGTAGATGATCGGCGCGGACGTAGCCATAACGTCCGGTGGCGGATTCTACGATTAGCGGCGTGCGCGAGCCGGTTTTGACGGCGCTAATCTGCTTGCGGAATTTGATCAGGCGCTGGTAAAAGGCGAACAGATCGTGATCTTGCTGCGCTGGTTCCCAAATCATGGGCGTGCGGGAGGCTTCGAGGCCGATCTGGCGGGTATCGTGATGCTGGTTGAGGCCGATCTCGGTACCGTAGTAGATGATGGGCGGGGCGTTGAGCGTGAACTGGCAAACGGCGGCTTGCTTGAGGCGGCGAACATCGCCACGCGCCGTCCACAAGAAGCGGTTGATGTCGTGGTTATCGAGGAAGGTGGGCAGCGAGAAGTTGACGCCGGAAAAGTAGCTCTCGTGGCGGTTGAGGAACTGCTCGAACGTGCCGACATCGGATGAACCGTAGGCGAATAGCTTGCGGGCGGCTTGCAGCCAGAGAAAATCGAGCGCGCCATCCATGACGCCTTCGTAGGAACGCAGCAGCGCGGGCGTTTCCACGATCTCCCCGAAGTGGTAGGAGTCCGGACTGGCGTTTTTGACCACGACGTAATAATCCGTCCAGAAATCGTGACTCGGCCCGTAGGCGTAATCGAGACGGAAGCCATCGACATCGAAGTTATCCAGCCAATAGCGAGCGCTGTCGATCACGTAGCGGCGGGCAGCGGCGTACTCGTTGTTGATCTGCGGGAGGGATTTGACGCCGAAAAAAGTC
This sequence comes from Anaerolineae bacterium, assembly GCA_019637615.1. GTDB lineage: Bacteria > Chloroflexota > Anaerolineae > Aggregatilineales > UBA2796 > JAHBVK01. The sequence goes on from JAHBVJ010000028.1 coordinate 116,423, forward strand.
TGGTAGTCATCAGGCCACGCGTTGAAGGTGTAGTAGCTGGCATACTCGGAGTTTTGATCGGCGCAGGCACGCTGGAAAAAGGTGTGCTCGTCGGAGGTGTGGTTGGGCACGAAATCGAGGATGATGCGCATATCGCGCTCGTGCAGTTCATCGATCAGGGCGTGTAGATCGTTTTTGGTGCCGAAGCGCGGATTGACCTCGCGGAAATCGGTGGCGTCGTAGCCGTGATGGGAGGGACTCGGAAAGATGGGCGAGAGCCAGAGCGTGTTGACGCCGAGATCGGAGAGGTAATCGAGTTTGCTGAGGACACCTTTCAGCGTCCCGCCGAAAAATTGGCTGAGATCGGCGTGATCGGCTAATTCCGCGCCGGGGGAAGCGGCGAAGCGATCCATGAAAATGTGGTAGATGACGGCGTTGTGTACCCATGTGGGCAATAGGCGCGAATCGACGTTGTAGGAGAAGGTCTGACGCGACCCATGATCGCCACCGACCCACAGACGCGTGCCATCAGGATTCAGGCCGCTGAGTTGGTAGCGGACGAGGGTGCCGTCGGCTTGGCGGGGCAGTTCGGCGGTGAAGGCGTCCAGATATGACCAGAGCAGCGTATCCCAGCGCGTGTCACCTTTGGTCATGGCGATGGTTTTGGTCGAAGGGCTGTTGAGATCGGGGTGGGTACCGTCGGTGGTGTAATGGACGAAGGCGGCGGTGATGGGCGCGGCGGGGCCTGCCGTTAGCTCGACCTGCACGGACTGATTGGGGAGCGGATCACGCGGGACGTTGCGATGTTCGTGAGAGAGGCCGCTACGCAACTGGACGATCTGCTGTAAACGCAGTTCGTCAGTGGCGAGGGTGCCAAAGATAAAATCGGACATGCTGGTTTGATCAGCGTTGGTGTCAACCATTGAAGGAAACTCCGCGTCGGGGCTAGAAAACCGTGTCAGATGTGCTATAGTGAGATGAAAGTTTAACCACGACTCTTGGCATTGTCATCATGAATTTTGACGTTATTACCATCGCCGCACTCGTCCACGAACTCCGCATGAAGCTGCTCAACGGGCGCGTTCAAGACAGCCTCGAAATCGGCAATGACGCCATCGGATTTGAGATTTACGCGGGACAACGACATTACTTGATGTTGAGCGCGAATCCACAGGCCGCGCGCGTCCATCTGGTGTCGGATCGGGTGCGGAAGGGCGTCGAGCATCCGTCGCCGTTGGGTTTGATGCTGCGGCGGAATATCGAAGGCGGGCGCTTGGTGGGGATCAGCCAGCCGCCGTGGGAGCGCATTTTGCACTTCCAATTCGAGAGCGGTGAGGGGGCGTTCACGCTGATCGCGGAGATCATGGATCGGCGCAGTAATCTACTGCTGGTGCGCGATGGCGAGATCATGGATTGTATGCGGCGGGTGGGCGCGGATGAGAACCGCGTGCGCGTGAGTTTGCCGGGGCAGCCGTATGTGCCGCCTCCGCCGCAGCTTGGCAAGCATGATCCGACGAC
>JAHBVJ010000029.1 GCA_019637615.1 Anaerolineae bacterium
GAGGTGCTGCTACATCTTGTTTGTTAAACCGCAAATGCCCCGTCGCTAGAAGGATTACCTTCCGCCATTTAACACCGCGAAGGGCGTGTTTCACTGCTTCGCGGTAAAATCGTTCACTCGCAAGACGACAACCAGCCAAAAACTCTTGAATACTGCGGTGCGGAAAGGTGAACATGCGTAACCCGTTTGCATCTTGTCCACGAGAAATGAATAAGCCAGCTTGCTTCTCGACATAGTTGCAGAATGCCATTCCCTTAGTGCCATCGTCTCCTAGACGCTCTTTCGCAATTGCAATTACCCTAGCTTCCGGAATATCGGCCGAGCCTTCACGTTCAGTCTGCTTATCATGCGCATCGTACGCAATTTCATATAATAGTGAATAGAGATCTGCTTCGCGAATATCAAGAATTAGAAGCAAATTAGTAGCGGCGGTTCGCCTCCAACGTAACAACAGCATTTCAACACACTTAGCATATAGTACTGCTTCTTCACGTGGTAGTGTACCTTCATGACTATGTACAATTGCCATTTGTGTCAACAGCATAGGATTACTCGCTAATGATCCTATATCAAGTACACCAATGGCCGCATCGAGACGTCTCGCGTTCTCACTGGCTCTCTGCGCATTGTTTTCACCCAAGACTTGCAACGCTTGGTACCATTTGCGCACAAATTCTGATATTTTCTCACGACTGAATTGGGCAATTGTCTCGACAGCAAAGCCATTGATGTGTAAAATGGGATTAGTATAACTAAGAATTCGACAAGTTAGAATATATCGGTTTTTGACATGAAAACGTGACACAAAATCGTGGATAACTTCGCGAATCAACTGTCGACGTTCACTTGGAACTTCATCAAGACCATCCATAAGAATTAGCGCTTGTCCATCTTCCAGAGCATTAATTAACGATTGATAGGAGTTTTCTAATGCGTCTTTTTTCAAGACATGTTCTAGATGTTGGATAAGCATTATAGCTGTGCCATGTACTGCATCTCTCGGTAGTTCTTGAGCAAAGTCGCGCAGAGCAATCATAATAGGAACTAGTGCACCATGTGTCCAACCCTGTGTTTGAGCTAGCCAATCACCACCTACAAAGACTTGTGTACCAGTTAAGCATAAGGCTAGAAAATTTAGGAAAGTGCTTTTGCCACTTCCAGGATCGCCAAGCAATACTAGTCGACGATTTATGTTCGCTGCTTCCATTACTGTTAAAGCGGCTGAAGAATCATAATTGTCATCATTCTTTTGCGCTACTGGCTGTTCAAATAATATCTTATCGTCTGATCTACGCCAGACTTGTCTTTGGGTATCTAGAGGTGTATAAACTTGATTAATCGCAATTGTCCGGTCGTCATCACTAGCATTATGAGGCACAAGTACGTGTAGTAATCCACTCCTCTTGCTCTGTCTATGTAGCCAACGCAAATAGTGATCAAGATTGCTCATCTGTGTTGGTAAGCTATAAGGAGCCAATGCAGCTAAAATCTGCAATTTCAAATTGTCTTCGGTTGTAAAAAAACCTACTTGGGATCCATTGGTTTTAACATTTTCCTTGAACTGCTCAAGGTCAGTTCGTGCATCTAACTCCATCTCAGAAACGGGCCATGGATACTTATCATCCATGATAAAGCACAAGCGAGGAATCGGCTTGCCATTATACTTGACCTCGCCTGCCCATTCGTATTCCAGCTCAGTAATACTTTTTCCACCAAATCCATCTGGTCGCCAACCATACCGATGAGCGAATATACCAATATAGACTTGACACTCATTTACCCATTGTTTGCACAAATCGACGGATCGCTCACCTGTGACCGGCTTGTGCTCCATCCCAATTGGATGTAAACCAGCAGTCAATATGGCATCTATGGCGGCACGTCGATAAGTCGGTAAATCATAACTTGTACTACTGATAAACACGTCAATTCGAGGTTTATACATAAGCCACGCAAGACTCCAAGCTGACATTCAAGACAGCCAACAGCTAACTAGTCATAGGAATGTAGGTCAATTATAGCGCAAACTGCGAAAATATTAACTTACTCTAGCCATCTACCTTCCCAATCGCCGCCGGAATCGCATGGAGCACGTCGCTGGCAAGCACGGAAGCCGTCGTGCCGAGCCGTTCCGTCGCCACGTTGCCCGCCGTCCCGTGGATGAACGCCGCCAGCATCGCCGCGTCAAACGGATCAAGCCCCTGCGCCAGACAGCCGACGATAGCGCCTGCCAGCACATCGCCCGTGCCCGCGCGGGACAGCGCCGGAGTCGCCACCGGAATCACGGCGACGCGACCATCCGGATCAGCGATGATGGTGTTCGCGCCCTTAAGCACCAGCACGCAGTTCCATGCTCTGGCTTTCTCACGCGCCAACAAATAGCGGTTCCGCTGCACGATCTGCGAGGGCGACTTATCACCCTGCGCCTCGATGTTTGCCAACCGCGCCATCTCGCCCGGATGTGGCGTCAGGATCGTGCGAGGCGGCAGGCGCTTCCACCAAGCATCCATCTTCGCCAGCAAATTCAATGCATCGGCGTCGATGACTAGTGGGGGCGGCTTGATCTCCGGCGCAGTAGGCGCAGCGGGCTGTCCATCCATTGCCATCGAGGGCGGTGGCGGATCGGGATACGTGGTGGGCAGCGGATCGGCCTTATCATCGAGCGGAAACAGTACGTCCATGAACGCGCCCGTGGCTTCCGCCGTGCCCAAGCCGGGGCCGATCAGGGCGGCGGTGTAATCGGGGAAGCGATCCCAGATCACGTCTGCCGCGCTCTCGTCTATCGCGCCATATTCGTGCGAGAGTTCCAGCCATGTCGCCTCAAGGATGCGCGGAGCCAATAAGCCGACATTCGGCGCGGGCGTCGCCACCGTCACCAAGCCCGCTCCTACGCGATAGGCGCTCTCCGCCGCCAGCGCCACCGCCCCGATGTACTGCCCTGATCCCGCCACGACCAGCGCCTTGCCGAAGGTGCCCTTGTTGGCATCCGCCGGACGCTTGGGCATCAGTGGACGCACCACGTCAAGCGTGACGACCTGTTGCAACGTGGGATAGTTGATCGTGCTCGGCAGTTCCAGCGAGGCAACCATCAGCGTGCCGAGCAGTCCCGCGCCCGGATAGCAGACATGCCCCGGCTTGAGTGCTTCGAACGTGATCGTTTCGGTGGCGGGCAGGGTTTCCGGCGCGGCTTGCCCCGTATCCGCGTCCACACCGGATGGAATATCGACGGCGAGGAAATGGATCGGCTTTTCCCTCAACTGCGGGATCGCGTTACGTTCGTCCAAGCCTTGTTTGACCATTTTCAGCAGCGTTTGCACATCCTCGCGCAGGGGCAGCTTCGCGCCCGTGCCGAGCACCGCGTCTACCACGACATCCGCGCGTTTCATCACGGTGCGCGTCGCGGTGTAATTGGTGTACTTGTCGTTGGAGAAGATGATGCATGGGATATTTTCCGTCACGAACAGCTTGATCTGCTCGTCGGAAAAATCGCGCAACGAGACGAAGCCGATAGTCATCACGGTTTCGTCTTTGAGCATACGCGCGGCGACCAAGCCATCACCGCCGTTGTTGCCCTTGCCGATCAGGAACAGCACGCGGCTCTCTTGCGTATCCGGCAGCAGCACTTTGATGCGGTCTGCCACCGCCCGCCCCGCCGTTTCCATCATCTCTTTGTACGAATAGCCTGCGGCATCGGCGGCAGCTTCCAGCGCCCGCATTTCTTCGACAGTTACGATACGCATTCGACACTCCTGTTAGCCCCGGCGCGGTTTGACGATCCCTTCGCGATAATACCAATCAAGCGTAGCACGAACGCCATCACGGAACGAAATCGGCTGGAAGTTGAGGTCGCGTTTGGCCTTTTCGCTGCTCACGCGCCAATAATTGAACACGTAGGAGCGCAGATTGAGCGGATAATACGGCTCGATATGCGTGTATTCGCTGAGAGCCGTCCACACATACGCCAGCGCGATCATCGACCAGCCGGGGACGTTCAGTCGGAAGCGCGAGATACCCGCCTCCTCGCTCACGATGTCGTTGGCCTGATGATGCGTCATCGTCTCGCCACATATGTTGTAGACTTCGCCCGCTTTGCCCAGTTTCAGGGCGTTGATCGCGCTGGCGGCGACATCGCCCGTGTAGACGGGGAACGTGATGTATCTGCCATTGTTGAGCTGAATCCGCAAGCCTTTGATCGGGTCTTCGATGAACAGGCGGTTGAAGGCGTAACGCCCATGCGGGCCGTAGAATGCGCCGGGGCGGAGCACCACGACGGGCAGTTTGTGATCGTGGAAGTAATCGAGCGCGACCTGTTCGCCGCGCAGTTTGCTGCGCTGGTACGGATCGACGGGATGGGTGGGGTGGGTTTCGTCCACCAGCAGATCGGGCAGCGGCGTCCCCACCACCACGACCGTCGAGATGTGAATGAACTTCTCCACGCCCGCGTTGACCGCCGCTTGCATCACATGGCGCGAACCGATCACGTTAGTCTGCTCGAATTGTTCGCGTTTGCCCCAAAAGCTGAAGCGCCCCGCCGCGTGGATCACGTACTGGCAGCCTTCCACTGCTTGCTGGATCAGCGCTTCATCCTCGACATCGCCCTGTACGATCTCGACACCCAACGGGTGCAACCATGCGGAACGTTCTGGATGGCGGGTCAGCGCGCGGACGTGATACCCCTGCTGGACGAGCATCGGCAGCAAACTATGCCCCAGAAAGCCGGTGCCGCCTGTTACAAATATTTTTGGAGAGCTTGTCATGCCGTCAATGTCGTTTCTATGCCTATGGCGTGGCTGGATTAGGGGAATCGGCACAAAAAATCCCCCTCAACGGATGTGCCGTGAAGGGGATTATGAATATCCCAGCCCTACTTAGCCAAGATTCTCGCTGGTGAGCGCCTGTTGATTCATCAGGAACAAATCCAGCCGTTCGCCCACCAGTTTCAACGCTGCCAACGCCCGATCGAGGTGCTCGCGCGTGTGCGTTGCCGTGTAGCTGGTGCGCAGCAAACTGAGCGCGGGCGGCACTCCCGGCGGCACGACGGGGTTGGTGTACACGCCCTCATCGATCAGCGCGCGCCACGCCAGCACCGTGCGGATTTCGTCGCGGATGATGATCGGGATGATCGGCGTGTTGCTGTAGCCGATGTCAAAACCCATCTCACGCAGATTCTTGCGCATGTATTCGGCGTTATCCCACAGGCTTTCCACGATCCCCGGCTCCGACTCGATAATGTCGAGGCAAGCCAGCACCGTCGCGGCATTGGCGGGTGGCAGACTGGCGCTGAAGATCAAGGGGCGGGCGTTATGCTGGATGTAGTGCAGCACGTCCGCCTTGCCGACGATGTAGCCGCCGACCGAGGCGAAGCTCTTGCTGAAAGTACCCATCATCACATCGATGTCGTCCATCATGTTGAAGTGCGCCACCGTGCCACGCCCACCGGGGCCGTTGACGCCCACACCGTGCGCGTCATCCACCATGATGCGCGCGCCATATTTCTTGCACAGCGCCACGATCTCTTTCAGCGGGGCGATGTCGCCGCCCATGCTGTACACGCCGTCGATCACCACCAGCTTGCCAGCGGTGTCCGGGACATTGTTGAGCACGCGCTCTAAGCTGCTCAGGTCGCTGTGCTGGAAGCGGCGCATCTCACCGAGGCACATCATGCAGCCATCCACGATGCTGGCGTGGTCTTCTTTGTCCACGATCACGTAGTCGCCCTTGCCGACCAGCGCGGTGATGGTGCCCACATTGGCCTGATAGCCCGTGGTGAAGGTCAGCGCGGCTTCCGCGCCGTGGAAGCGTGCCAAGCGGCGTTCCAACTCAAGATGCAGTTCCAAGGTGCCGTTCAAAAAGCGGCTGCCGGTGCAACTGGTGCCATAAGTGGCGATAGCATCCATAGCCGCTTGGCGCACTTTGGGATGCGTGGTCAACCCCAGATAGTTATTGGAGCCGATCATCACGACGTCTTTCCCATTTATACGCGCCGTGGTGCCCTCAGAATTTTGAAGGGGTTGGAAATAAGGGTAGATGCCCATTTCCTTGGCTTCTTTGACTCGCGTATAATTGCGCACTTTATCGAACAGATCCATGATGGCTTACTCCGAGACCGTTACAACTTGTTTACGGTGATTATGGTCAGTGTCCTGTACTATAAATAGTAAACACCAATCCACTGAAGGTGATGTGGACGATCACAAAATTTCTAATTTGTTCATTGTAACATCGTTCACAAGCATGTAGAGTGTATCACAACTTGCACAGTTCTCTACTCGGCATCTTCCACAGTCTCGACAACGTGGTATTCTTTGTATCAGCGATTGGTGATGAGTGGTGGGCGCGACGTAACGTTACTGAATATTCACAACACGGCTTCAATCCCAACGCGGCCTCTCTGCGTTGAGAATGACGCCAGCAGGTTTGCGGGAATTTATTCTTGGGCAATACTTAACGCTTGACACTAACATTCAGAGGAATTCACGGCATGGCAACGATGCCAGATAAACATATCGATTTACAGTGCGTTCACTGTGGTCATATCACGCCTTTCATCAAGCCCGTTCCCGCTTGCCCCAAATGCGGTGAAAATATCCTGCGTGCCAAATATGACCTCAAAGCGCTGCGCGACTCCGGCTGGATCGACAAAGTGCTCACCCGCGAACCGGGCATGTGGCGCTATCACGAACTACTGCCCCTGTACAACACCGACAACATCGTCAGCCTTGGCGAAGGCAGCACGCCGCTCCTCCACGCCAAAAACCTCGGCATGATGCTCGGCCTCAAGAATCTGTACATCAAAGATGAGCGTCAGGGGCCAACCGCCTCGTTCAAAGATCGCCAAGCCTCCGTCGCTATCTCGGTCATGCGCGAACAGGGCGTCAAGGAAGCAGTGGTTGCCTCGACGGGCAACGTCGCCATCGCGTATTCGGCCTTCGCGGCGCGCGCTGGCATCAAAATGTGGTCGTTCCTCACCAGCATGGTTCCCGGCGAGAAAATGCGCGAAGCTGCCATCTACGGCGGCGAGGTAATCAAGGTCACAGGCACGTACGATCAGGCCAAGATCGTTGCTTCCAGCTTTGCCGAAAGTCGCGGCCTGTTCCTCGACAAAGGCATCAAGAGCGTCGCCGCCGTCGAAAGCATGAAGACGATGGCCTTCGAGATCGCGCAGCAGCTCGGCTGGAAAGCGCCGGACTGGTTCATTCAGGCGGTTAGCGGCGGGATGGGGCCAATCGGCGTGGCGAAAGGCTTCGAAGAACTGCTCGAACTCGGCCTGATCGACAAATCGCCCTCGATCGGCATTGTGCAGTCGGCGGGCTGCGCCCCGATGGTACGCGCCTTCAAGAATGGTCAGCGTGTGGCGACTCCCGTCGAGAATCCGCAGACCATCATCGCCACACTCTCTACGGGCAACCCCGGACGTGCCTACGAACTGCTCTACGACATCATCGGGCAGCACGGCGGCAGCATGGAAGACGCCACCGACGAGGAAGCCTTTAACGCCACCCGCATTATCGCTCAGACCGAAGGCTTGTCTGTCGAACCCGCCACCGCCGTCGCTTTCGCAGGGCTGATCAAGCTGGCACGGCGCGGCATCATCAAGCCGAATGAAGTCGTGGTGATCAACTGCTCCGGACACACCTTCCCCGTCGAAACGCAAATCCTCGGTGACCAGTACGCGCGTCAAGTCGATGTTAGCGGGCTGAACCAGAAGGTAAGCCTGCCCGAAGAAGGTTTGCTTGCCGCCCTCGAAAATATGGAGCACCGCATCCGGCGTATCGTTGTCATCGAAGACAACGAGGCAGCGGGTCGCCTGATCATGCGTATCCTGCAAGCCAAGGGCAAATATGAGGTGCATCTCGCTACGGGCGGAGCCGAAGGGGTGGTCTTGGTCGAGCGCATGAAGCCCGATCTGGTCATCACTGACCTGATGATGCCGGACATCGACGGCTTCAAAGTCATCGACGCGATAAAATCGGATGATCGGCTGCGTTCGATCCCCGTCATCGTGTTGACGGCGAAGGAACTCACGATTAGTGAACGCGAACGGCTCAACGGGCAGATCAGCGGTCTGTTACAAAAAGGCTCGTTCATGGACGAAGATCTGTTGCAGAGTATTGTGGATGCCTTGTCATGACCCAACTTACCGATACACGGAATTCTACGACCAAGCCGCCTACCACCGAAACCATCCTGTATATCGAGGATGATCCGGGCAGTCAACTGCTGGTCAAACGCGCTTTGAGCTTCGCGGGCTACAACGTGATCGTGGCCTCGCGTGGGCTGGAAGGCATCGACATGGCGATCAAGCATCTGCCAGACTTGATCTTGACGGACATCAACCTGCCAGACCTATCGGGGCGCGAACTGACCACGCGGCTCCGCTCGGACTCGCGCTTCCGCACCACGCCCATCGTGGCGCTGACGGCGCTGAGTCAGGCGGGCGAACGCGAAAAGGCGCTGGCGGCGGGCGCGACGGGCTACCTCACCAAGCCGGTAGACATCGACAAGCTGCCCAAGCAGATGGAACGCTTCATGAAGGGCGAGAAGGAATCCGTCAGCCAAGAAGCGCTAGTGACTGCCCATCAAGCCTACAATCAGGAAGTCGTCACGCGGCTGGAAAGCAAAGTCCGTGAACTCGAAGAAAACAACGCCGAACTGCGTCGCCTCGATAAGATCAAGGACGACTTCATCCAGTTGACCGCCCATGAGCTGCGCACCCCGCTCACGCTGATGTATGGCTACAGTCGTCTGCTGCAAGAGTCCTCGATCTCCAAGCAGCTCCGCGACAGCAGCCCCGAATTGCAAACCGTGATCAACGGTATGGTCAGCTCGATTGAGCGCATGTCCGGCGTGATCAACGAAATCTTGATCGTTTCCCGCGTGGCGACGGGGCGAGTCGAACTCTCGCTCGGCCCCACCAACCTTGCCGAAGTGGTCGAACGCGTCGTCGGGGAATATGCCGAGGCCGCCAAGAGCCGCAAAATGCACATCAGCTTCAACAAGGCTCAGTGGCCTGTCAATATGCGTGCCGATGCCGAACTGCTGCGGCTGGCGATCAGCAATGTGGTCGGCAACGCCATCAAGTACACGCCCGATAATGGCATCATCAACATGGTCGCGCGCACCAGTGGCAACACGGTCTTGGTCACCATTCAGGATACGGGCGTCGGCATCGCCAAAGACGATCAGCAGCGCATTTTTGACCGCTTCTATACCACCAACAAGACTCAGCTTCACTCCACCAGCAAGACCAATTTCGGTGGCGGCGGGTTGGGGCTTGGCCTCGCCATCTGTCGTGGCATCATCGAAGCACACGGCGGGCGCATCTGGGTGGAAAGCGATGGGCGCGACGACATCAAGCTCCCCGGCAGCACATTTTATATCGACCTCCCCATGCAAGCGCATGGCACGGTGCGAACGGGAGCGTAACGAAGGATGCAGGGACGCAGCGATTCGGAAAACGCGGACTGGCGCAATCTAGCAACGGGTTTTTTGTCCCCGTTATTTCTAGGGTTTGCGCCGGTGCTTGGCAAAATGGCCTATTCTGGCGGCTCCGATCCGTTCACCGTTGCGGCGACTCGCACCGTTATTGCCGCTGCCATCCTATGGGTGGTTTACGCGCTGTTTTTCCGCAAATACATCTACATCTATCCGGCAGGGCTGATCGGATGCATCGCCGTCGGCGCGATCAACGGCGTTGGCAGTCTGTTTTATTACAACGGGCTGCATTATGTCGATGCCTCGGTCGCGCAGTTGCTCAACGCCACCTATCTGATCTTCGTGGTCATCCTCGCGCGCCTCGGTGGTCATCACATCAACCGCCGCACGGTGCTGCGGGCGTTTTTGGCCTTGATCGCGGTGGCGTTGCTGACGGGCGGCGTGGCAGGGCGCATCAGTTGGGTCGGCGCGGCCTTGATGCTTGCCAATGCCTTCCTATTTGCCAGCACCTTCATGGTTAGCCAGCGCGTATTGTACGAAATGCCCTCGCCTACCGTCACGCTCTATGTGCTGACGACAATGGCGGTGGTCGTGGTGATGGCGCGCCTCGTCTACCGCTTGGAATGGATACCGCAGTCCACCGAAGCCTTCGGCGCGATCTTTGCGCTCGGCGTGACGACGGCGCTCTCCCGCCTGACCTTGTTCTTCGGCATCAAGAAGATGGGCAGTCTGCAAACCGTGTTCTTAGGCATCTTCGAGACGGCGGTAGCCCTGTTCATGGCGGCGGCCTTCTTGGGCGAACGCCTGACGCCTGTGCAAGTGCTCGGCGTCGCCATCCTGATGGTCAGTTTGCTGCTCATCCGCCGCGATGACCTCTCGCCACAGCAGCGATCCGGCGAATCACCTCTGTTCAACATCGCCAGCATGAGCTTCAACAAAATCGCCTTCATGCAAGCCTTCGGCAAAGATGAAGCCCTCAAAATGACGCCCGACGAACTCGAACGCGTCCGCCAGATGATGCAAGCCCCGCCGCGCACGTAATTCTAGCGACCTATACCTACATACTTGCTTGCTCAGACCATACAGGAATATAAATCCGGAACGTGCTCCCGACGTTGAGTATGCTATCCACCTCAACCCGTCCTCCGTGCAGATCCATAACGCGCCGGACAATCGCCAACCCCAGTCCTGTTCCTTTAGCAGTGACGCGCGCCGTTTCACCACGAACGAAACGGTCAAAGATATATGGTAGTATCTGAGGATCAATTCCCATGCCAGTGTCCTGCACTTCCCCGACGACGAACTCAGCGTGTCGGTACGTTCTCAGCGTTACCACCCCAGATTCCTGCGTGTACGCCAGCGCATTCTCAATCAAGTTGACGATTACGCGGTACAGTTCGCTCTCACTGGCACGGATAGGTGGCACGTCTGGGTTCAGTTCAAGTACGAAATGCTGATCTTTACGTTCGGCAGCGGGGCGCATCGAGCGTTCTAGCACGGTCATTACCTGATTCAGATCAAGCGGCCCGAACGTCAATTCATACCCGCTGTCCAGCCGCACCATCGCCAAAACACTCTGAATCAGCTTATCCAGCAGCAGCACTTGGTCGTGGATATTCTGAATTCTGGCTTTCTGGTACGTCGGGTCTTGCATCCGTTCAAACAGGTACAAACTGGTTTTGATGATGGCAAGTGGGGTTTTGAGATCGTGGGACAAATTGCTGATGAATTCGGTCAGCAGGTTGGATCGCTCTCGATGCACGCTGATTTCAATCCGCTCCGCCTCTAATTGGCGTTGCAGCGTGAGATCAACGATGAAACAGATGAAGTCTTGAGATGACTTCCCTACGAAATTGCCAACCTGCAAGACCGGCACACGGTGCTGATCTTTGCAGATCAACTCTTTTTCCGCCGCGATGATCTCACTGTCAGGCGCATGTTCACCTGTCCGCAAGGTAGAGTCGAGATATTCTGGCGGCGTCATCGCGTTCAAATTGAGATGCGGGAGGTCGGCTCGGTCATACCCTGTTATGCGCAAGAATGCATCGTTTGCCTGACAAATATTCGTCCGATAGTCACCCATCACCACGCCAATATTGCTTGCCGTCGCCATCTCGTTGATCAGCTTAAAACGGGCTTCGTTAAGCTGCACTTGCTGTTGAGCGCGCATATAGCTGGTTACGTCACGGCTGATCCCGACCAGACCGATAATCTCGTTGTGTTCGTTCCGTAGCGGCACCTTGCTTGTCAGCATGACGACGGGGTCGCCTTCTGCCGAGACGTTCGGCTCCAGCATATTGATGATCGAGCGACCATCGCGGAAAATGCCTTGCTCTTCCTCGAAATATTTCTGCGCGAGATCGTGGGGAAAATAATCAAAATCCGTTTTGCCTAACATATCCGTTTCGCTGACCCCGCGCTTGCTAGTCTTCCACGAAGCTGTGTTCACCAGACTAAAGCGCGATTGCGTATCCTTCACGAAAATGTAGTCATTGACGGTGTTAATGATAGTGTGCAGCAGATTGCGTTCATGCCGTAGTGCTTGCTCGGTGCGCTTTAACGTACATAGATGACCGAGCGATGACCCGTACAGCGTGAGGATATCGAAATCTTCCGCCGTCAGGGGACGTTGGTTCAGTAAGTTATCGACGGATACCCAGCCGAGCGCACGTACGCCGTCCCACAGCAGCGCAAGGGCATTCCAACCGCGTGCAATCGCTTCGTGGTTAGTGTTGAACAGGGGCGTGTCATCAAAATATTCAAGCGTGGAATGGTTTTCGAATGCGGCGGTCATAATGGCATTCTGACTGATCAGAATACGGCTATTGCGTTCATCCCGCACCTTGCCCTGTTCATCTGTCCCGAAAGAGCCTTCATAATAATCACCAGTTTCATCGAAGAAACCGATGCCCATGCGGTCAAACCCCAATCGGTGGATGCCCGCTTCGATTGCATCGTGACACAGATCATCGATCGTGCTGCATCTAGTGAGTTCGGTAATGATGGCGTTTAGACGGCGCAACCGTTCATGGAGCGTATGAGTGGCGTCGCCAGTTTGCTGTGATGCCTCTTGCGACGTTCCATCATCAGGTTTGTATTGCACAGCAGCCTGCCCGGATGAGACCGATATGAATTAATATACACTAAGGCATTATAGCATTCTTAAGTGTTACAGACAGTTACGGGGGACGCGTTCTAACAACTCCTTTACCTAAACCAATTCACGATGTCTGTCGAGTGGGCACGACTGAGTTGTGAGTGAGGTGCAGGTACAGGAGTTGAGCAGGAGGTGCGCTACTTCGTTAGGAGGCGGTTACGAGCCAGATAAGCGCGGTTCGCCGTATCGTTCAACAGTAGAGCCGTACATCGCCAGACTCATGCGCGAAAAGCTGGTCAAGCCAGTCAAATACCACCAGATGCAGCAGGCGCAGATTATTCAACTGGCAATGAGCATCCGCGCCTTCAGCAGCCGTAAATTCGCGCAGCGTGACGTTGATCCCACGTTGGACGAAATTGTCGTAGACTTCGCGCGTCTGTCGTTTGAGTTCCGCTCCTTCCCCTTCACTCATCAGAAACAGCGACGGGCAGGTGATCTTGGCGTAGTCCACCACACGGGCTTGCTCAAATACGCCTGAAATCGCGCTCTTGAAATCGGATGTACCGAACTGCCATGCATACTTTGCCAGATTGATCTCGGCGCTCTCATTCAACGAACCGACAAGGCGCATCGTCAGATTGAGCAGCCATCCCGGCGTCTTCAACGCGCTGCCGAATTCGCGCGCAAACACGGTGGCGATGTCAAAAATCGGCGTCGCCGCGATCCACGCCTTGATCCGCGCGTCGGCAGCTGCCTGCGCCGTGAAGTACCCGCCGCCGCTGACGCCGTACAGCGCGATCTGCTGCGGCTTCACTGCCGCGTGTGCCTCCAGCCAATCCAGCACGACGCGGATCGGGTAATCCATCGCTACTTGGAAATGCTGCCCGCGTGCTGGCATCATGCCCTGACCGGGCAAGTCAACCATCAGCACGTTATACCCACGTTTCCAGCCGGGGTAGCCCGCGAAGTAAAACAGGTCTTCGCGGTACGTATCCCCACCGCCGATCATCAACACCACAGGGCGCGGTTCCGCGTCGTGTTCCAGATAGTAGCCGGACAAAGTCGTCGCCTCGAAAGGGATTTCCATCGGCGTTATCGGCACACCCATGAGCTTGACACCTTCTTGAAAAGCCTTTTCCATGTTGCCGACCTGTTCAACGAAGTCGTGGGCTTGGGGATCAGTATAGTGCAGCGCCGCGCGATAGGCATACGCTGCTCCCAAGTAAAACTGCCCCGCCACTACGGGCTGCTTATGCGCCAGCAGCACGCTTGCACGCTCACGCTGATAGGCTCCCTGCTGGCGGAATCCTTCGCGCCACTGCGTCGGATCACCATCCTTGATGTCGTGGATCGCGTAAAAAACCTGCGCCGCCGACATGCCGATGATCTGCGTGATCCCGACTGCCCAATTGAACATGAAATCCATGTCTTGATTCTTGAAGCGCGTGTTGAATTTCTGCCGCTGTAAAATCGCCTCATTTTCGTTCATCGTTGGCCTCCGTTGCTGATAAATAACCATCATCTTGTTGAATAATCAACATCATGTTGATAAACTTGATGATAATCTGAACAGAGGTTCAGTCAATCACGAATTTCGGCTCCATGTTGAATAGTAAACAGGTGTCTAGCAACGATGATGCAAGAGAAAAAACTAGACCGCCGTGCGCAGCGCACCCGCCGCGCTCTACGGGAAGCGCTGATCGCCTTGATCTTGGAAAGAGGCTACGAAGCTATCACCGTGCAGGAGATCACCGACCGTGCCGATCTCAATCGTGGCACTCTCTACCTGCACTACCGCGATAAGCACGACCTGTTGTTAGCGAGCAGCAACGATGCCTATAACGAGCTGTTGGCACAGTTTACGCCGATCTCGCCAGATAACTTGACTCTGGACATCCCCGAACGGCATCTGATCATTGTTTTCCAGCACGTAGCGGCGAACGCAGATTTCTATCGCGTGATGTTGGGCGAACATGGTGTGGCGGCCTTCCTCACGCGGCTGCGCCATACCGTGACAGAGGTGGGGTTGGGGCGATTGCTGACCTTACAAAAACTGACTCCCACGCAGCCAGTGCCGTCTGATCTCATCGCGGCGCACGCGGGCAGCGCGATCATTGGTGTGATCGAGTGGTGGCTGGAGAACAACATGCCACTAGCGCCGGACATACTGGCACGCTATACACTGGCGCTGACTATCGATGGCATCTACCAGACAATCGGCTTGGACAAGCCCTCCCAATAACTCATATACATTTCTAACAATTATGTTCTTGTATCTATGGGCGTTCTATGATAAACTCTACCTACTTCGAGTTTTGGGGAGGGCGCATGTTGAACACAACACAAATGACAACTCTGACCAGAATCCCTCACTTCTTCTGTTGGTGATCATGAATGATCCCGATCTGAGCAGCCAACGTGATCATCATCGTGATCATTGAGCGTGAGGAAAATCATGTTCGTGATCATGCCTCCGAGCAGTAAACAGCACACCGATGATCACACAACCATCGCTCCATGATCATGTCATGATCACGAACGGGGTTGGCCTCAGCGAACGGCAAAACCTTGTACTTTCTGCTCACACCGTCCAGAATTCTTACACGACTTTTAGATTACACATATGCATCTCTGATACAGATGATGTTAGACTGTCTGGATACCACCAGAAGAGTCGAACGTGTGGAAGCAAAGGCGTTTGACGACATCGTTGCCACTATCATGTCCCCTCGACCGTTGTTGACGGGCATTCACGGTGGACACATGGAAAGGCTTTACTGTTATGATGCGGTTTGATCGCTTCACCGAACGTGCGCAAGATGCGGCGGCGCGCGCCTACGAAATCTTGCAGCGCTACGGACACAATCAGATTGACACGGAACACGTTCTTCTCGCGCTCTTGGAGCAACCCGAAGGCGTGATTCCGCAGATTTTAGAGAAAATGAACGTCGATCAGGAGGCCATGCGTTACAAGCTGGATGAACTCCTGAAGGCGAATACCAGCGCCCAACCGAAGATTTACGGCAGCGGCGGTCTGGGGCAGGTATTCATCACCCCGCGTGCCAAGCGCGTCTTGGACGTGGCGCAAGAAGAGGCCACCCGCCTCAAGGATGAATACATCAGCACCGAGCACATCTTCCTGGCCATTCTCACCGAAGCGCGCACACCAATCGCGCGGATGATGAAGGAAGCGGGCGTCACCCGTGACAAAGTGCTCGACATCATTCGCGAATTTCGTGGTGGGCAGCGCGTCACCGACCCACAGGCCGAGACTCGCTATCGCACGCTGGAAAAATACAGCCGCGATCTGACTCGCATGGCGCAAGAAGGCAAGCTCGATCCTGTCATCGGGCGCGATGACGAGATCATGCGCGTGATCCAAGTCCTCAGCCGCCGCACCAAGAACAATCCGGTACTGATCGGTGAAGCTGGCGTCGGCAAGACCGCCATCGTGGAAGGTCTCTCGCAGCGCATCGCGGATGGCGACGTGCCCGAACCGCTGCTCGGCAAGAAGGTCATCAGCCTCGATCTCGGCGCAATGCTGGCGGGCAGCCGCTTCCGTGGCGAATTTGAGGAACGCCTCAAGACTGCCATCGAAGAAGTGCAAAACAGCAGCGGTGAGATCATCCTGTTCATCGATGAGCTGCATCAGGTCGTCGGCGCGGGCGCGGCGCAGGGTGCGCTCGATGCGGGGAACATGCTCAAGCCAGCCCTCGCACGCGGCGAACTGCACTGCATCGGCGCGACCACGCTGGATGAATATCGCCAGTATATCGAGAAGGACGCGGCTTTGGATCGCCGTTTCGCACCTGTCTTCGTGGAAGAACCGTCCGTCGAAGTGACCATCGAAATGCTGCGCGGGCTGCAAGATCGCTACGAAGCGCACCACCGCGTGCAGTTCAGCGAAGAAGCTATCATCGCCGCTGCCAAACTCAGCCAGCGCTATGTCACCGATCGGCGTCTGCCCGATAAGGCCATCGACCTGCTGGACGAAGCCGCTGCCAAGCTGCGCGTGGCGCTGTACAGTATGCCAGCGCACGTCAAGGAACTCAAAGTCGAACTGGATCGGCTCACGGCAGATGAAGAGGCCGCTGGTGCCGCGCGTGATTATGAACGTGCCGCCCAGTACAAAGTGCTGCGGTTGCAAAAGGAAACCGACTACGAAACCGCCCGCGAAGAGTGGCAGCGCGAAAACACGCTCGATGAGATCGTGGACGCCAACGACATCGCGGACGTGATTAGCCGTTGGACGGGCATCCCGCTCAACCAGATGTTGGAAACCGAATCCGAGAAGCTCCTGCGCATGGAAGAAGCTCTGCACGAGCGCATCATCGGGCAAGACGTGGCGGTGGCTGCGGTGGCGGATGCCATCCGGCGTGCTCGCAGCGGTCTGAAAGACCCGCGCCGTCCGATTGGTTCGTTCATCTTCCTTGGTTCGTCCGGCGTCGGCAAGACCGAGCTGGCAAAGGCGCTGGCGGAGTTCATGTTCGATGACGAGGATGCCCTCGTGCGGATCGACATGAGCGAGTACCGCGAACAGCACACGGCGAGTCGGCTGTTCGGTGCGCCCCCCGGCTACATCGGCTATGAAGAGGGCGGTCAGTTGACGGAAGCCGTGCGTCGGCGTCCGTACAGTGTCGTGCTGTTCGATGAGATCGAAAAGGCGCATCCGGCGATCTGGAATTCGCTGCTGCAAATTCTCGATGATGGTCGCCTGACGGATGGTCAGGGGCGCGTCGTGGACTTCCGCAACGCTGTCATCATTATGACCAGCAACCTCGGCACGGAATTCGTCAAGACGGGCGGCACGTTGGGTTTCATCGCCAGCAACGAGCCAGAATTGGTCGCGGATCACAAAAAGATCGAGCGCGCCATCCGCGACACGTTCCGACCGGAATTCCTGAACCGCATCGATGAGGTGATCATCTTCAGCTCATTGTCGCAGGAGCAGGTGACGCTCATCGTTGACCTGCAAATGAAGGACATCGCGGAGCGTCTTGGCGAACAGGGCTTGGTGGTCGAACTGACCGACGCTGCCAAACACTTCCTCGCCGCGCAAGGCTACGATCCGCAGTTCGGGGCGCGTCCGCTGCGTCGTGCCATGCAGCGCTTCATCGAAAGCCCGCTCTCGGTGCAGCTCCTCAAGGGGCAGTTCCGTAAGGGCGATGTGGTGCTGGTCGATGCCGTCGAGGGCGAAGGTATCAAGTTCGTTCGGCAAGAGGGAGCCTCGTTCGAACTCCCCGTCAAGAACGAACTCGACGCCGAGTAACATAGTTTCCGCTATCGGGTAGGCTCATCTGAGCCTACCTTGTGGTGCTCCTGTCTGCGTAAATTCCCTGCTGCTGTTTTCAACCTCAAAATTGTCACTGCATTGATGAAGATCGATGAATCCGTTTAGGAATTCATTCACAATCAGCTATACAAACTTTAAGGTCTATACTGTGATTGCCTAATAAAATCAATTCCACTCTTTATTGTCGCCTTACAAGGCGCGCTTCTCTTCTTGCACTCTTTCATTAAGGAGGCGACCATGACCGATAGTAACTCATCCACCCCTAACCTTGGGCCGAGCGGCCTAACCGCTGATGTTGATACCCCGTTCATCCTGCAAAAAGAGGAAATGCTACAACTTCAATGTTATGTAGAAGCTGGTGTCGCACTCCCTACCGCGCTGCCCGCATTCGGTACAGCAATTAAAGCCGCTGCCGGTTCCGACCTTTCCCAATTTCAGCCGCTTGTCGATGAATACACCAAAATTAAGGATCAATGTACGAAGTGGAAGCGAGAGACGTTCCCTCAAACGGTTTCATTAGCCAGTGACATTGTGCAATATAATTTTCATGTTCCCAGTTATTACAATGCCCTTCAGACCACCGCCGAACAAGTCGATCAAGACGCCAATGATGAAGTAGCCAAAAACCGACTGCG
The DNA here is from genome assembly GCA_019637615.1 of Anaerolineae bacterium. GTDB lineage: Bacteria > Chloroflexota > Anaerolineae > Aggregatilineales > UBA2796 > JAHBVK01. The sequence goes on from JAHBVJ010000029.1 coordinate 18,461, forward strand.
CGCCATCATTCAACGGTTAGCCAAAGAGGCCAAAGAACGTGCTGATAACGCTCAGCGCGTGATAGAGGCGATTAGTGAGTTCGAGATCAGTTTGGATGACTCCCTTTCGCGAATTCAGGCGCTTGACAAAGGCTATGAAGACAAACTCCAACTGAACGATGACCAAATAACATCTTTGCAAACGGATATAGCCAACACGCAAAAAGAAGTTGATAGCCTGAAAGATGATTATGACCACTACGTAGTCGTCGCTGCCACGACGCCAACCTACGCGTGGATTTTCCCTTGGGGATTCATCCCCGGCGTGGTGGTCGCTGGTGTCTACGGTGACCGCGCCGTCAAAGCCCTAAACGCGATAGAAACCGCTGAGAACCGACAGAAGGCGCTAGAAGCCGACCTTCAGACCAAATTGGCTACCAAACTATTGCTTGGGTACGCCGACAACAACGTTGATAGTCTGGTGGCGGTGATGAAGCCCGCTAAAGAGGTCGTGGCGAAGATTCATGGTGTCTGGGGTGCCATTGCCGATGATCTGAATGATTTGCACGACAAAGTGGAAAGCGAGTTGAACGAAGTTATTGCCTTCATCACTTCCATTAACGTGCCGGGGTATATCGACGCGTGGAAAGAAATCGCCGCTAAGGCCGACCATTACCGCCAAGTCGCCTACATCGATGTCAAACCTGCTGCGGCAGCCGCTTAAGAGGAGTGCAGTATGGTCACTACGCTCACTGCTACGGACACGCATGATTGGAAACAACTCTATCACGACACACAAACGGCGGCCTCTATCCCTAACCCGGCGGCGCAAAATCATAATGTGTATCAGTGGACTGTCCGTGACATGTACGTCGATCTGGCGGAAGTCGCCACGCAGATGCAGGCCGAGGGCAAGCCCATCCACACAATCATTATCATTGCCGATACCCTGAACATCCCCGATCAATTCTCACTGACCTTGGATGCCCAGAATCTGATCATCATTGCGCGGCAGCTTGTGGTGGGCAGCGCGGCACTGATCACGGCTGAATATACGCGCCAACCTACGGCGACCATGCTGCTGTGCGCACAACTTGTTTACGGTACGTTGACTATCAGAGGGCAGCAAGACGAGAGCACGCTCACCGAGTACGCAGTCAGCGCCATGCCTGACGATTCGATAGGGTGGGTGTTTGCGCTGCGGGATGGTCACTTCATGCAAACGCCCCGTTCGGCGCTTGGTGGCTCGCTGAACAATACCGACTCCGATCTCGTGCAACTACTGCAATCGACATTTCTGTATGCCTCGGTGTTGTATCCCGACGAACCGACCATTGCTGCCAACATGTTGCGCTGGCTCATCGCTTGCACGGGGGATACAGACGATCTCCGGGAACTGCGGTTGCAGAGCGCCTCCCTGCTCATCTTTGTGCAGACAGCGGCCAACGGAATAGCCTTCGTGCCTGCCTTGAATCCCAGACTATACAAAGACGAAGCGGATGCTTTCCTAAACGCGGCACAAGCAGCCGAGCAACAGTATGAGCGCTTTAGCGACAAGGAGCAAGACTTCCAGCTACGTGTTCAGGCTGCGCAAGATATGCTCGCCCATTGCCAAGACACGCTCCAATATCTCGAATCAACGATGAAGCAGGCTGCTACCAATTTGCTGAATGCCCAAAAGGCACGCGCCGAAGCCGTCCAAGCTGTTAGCAGTCAGTTGGACGAACTCAAGATCGTCCAGATTGATTATGCAGGAGCGGTCAAAGAGTGGCAGCGTGAACAGACTGTTAAGGCCGCGCTCCAGATCACGTTGGCAGTTTTTGATTTTTTGATCGCCATCGGTGGTGCGATCGTTTCCTTCGGTGCGTTGAGCGGCGGTGCGGCATCGAGCGCCGAGAAAGTGGGATCAGCCGCTGGTAACGCCGCCGACACGGCGGAAACGGAACGTGCGGCAAGCGAAGCAGTGCAGAACGCTGAGAACGCAACAGATACTGTCGGGACGAATGTTGAACGCGCAGAAGCGGTTATCAGTGGGACGACCTCTGGCGCTGAGTCAACTAGCAACGCCGTAGAGACCGCAAAGAAAGCCGCTGACTCTGGCGCGAAGCTCAAAAACATCATGGATGCCATCGTCAAGCAGTTTACCATGATCAAGAGTCTGAATGGGCTGGTGAACCAGATCATTGATACGGAGCACAAAGATAAATCCTCCGAGAAGCCAACCACCACGGGTGATAAACTCACCACGCTAGCGACAGCCAAAGATGGTGATCAGTCGTTCCTCCTGCAAAGTGCGAAGTGGGATGAATTTCAACTAGAAGTTGACCAGTTGATGGGGGGGATTGTCGCGATGGGCGTGCCGAAAGCCGCCGACTTTCAGCTCCAACTCAAGCTGGTCGGTGTGTATAGCAAGGCACTGATTGATGCGCAGGTCGCGGTGCTGACGCGCCAGCAAGAATATGACACGCTCTCCAGACAACGACGGATCGCGCAAAACGATATACAACGGCTGTCCAACCAAATAAAAGTGTTGGTGAGTGCCGACCAGCTTTCCCTAGCCCAACAAAATCGTTTCTTCGCGTTGATGCTGGCATCTAAGATTAGTCTATTTACCCGCATTGTGTATCATCATGCGGCCTTTACCTATTGGGCCATGCGTATGCCACGGGTGCGGTCTCAGCTCGTCCAACCGGTCGCCGTGCTCCGGCAGCAGTTCGCTCGGCTGGAACAGGACTACAATGAGGTGCTGACAAGTTTTAGCCCGCCGCCGCAGGAGTTTTCGAAGATAGAGGTTGCCTTTACGCGTCCCCTCCTGCTGGAAACGTTGGTACAAGGTAAACCAGTAACGGTGACAATCGATCCAACTGAAGCGGCCTTCTCCGGCTTTGACCGTGTGCGCGTCAACACCGTCCGCGTATGGCTGCGCGGCGTCCGTCCGGCGGATCACTATGCCTATATTCGGCTGACTAGCTCTGGTTCGTACGCCGATCGGTTCCGTGGTCAAGTTCAATCGTTCATCACCAATCCGATCGAGCGCGTTTTTCAGTACCATCTCGGTACGGGGGCAGTCCGTGTCGATGGGCAGGTCGCAGATGAGCAGCGTTATGCCTATTTCGAGCCATCGCCGTTTACCTCGTGGACGATCTCGCTGCCAGCAGCGAACAATGTGGGGCTTGACCTCAGCGGCTTACACGCGATTGTGCTGGAATTTTCGGGCAGCCTGATCGCCAGCATGGGGGTGTGAAATGCCCTACGACTTCGGGAAATCTACGCTGCTGAGTGTGGCGGATGATGTCGCGCAGGTGCGTGCGGTCGGGGTCATTTTGCGGCATGTGCATGTGGTGCTGGCGGGCGATAGTATGCCCTTCTACTATCGCTATCTGTGCCGCACCCCATCTTACGCGACCGCTAAGGTCGCCTGCCAGCAGTGGACGGAGTCGACATTCCCTGTGTTCCGCTCAATCTGGCAGGATCTCGCGACGTATGCGGAACAGATGCGAACTATCGAGACGCAAATCGCGGAAAAGCCCGCCAGTGAATGGCAACCGCAAATTGATAGCCTGTCGGATTTAGCCGCACTGATCGAGCTAAACAGCGGCAAGCTAAACACATTATTCGCGGCTATTCAGGCTTTTTCGGACACGAACAAGCAGCTTGAAACCGAATTAAGAGCGCAAGCCAAAAACTTTGGCACGCTGGCTGGTTATTTTGATTGGCTGCGGCTAACCGACCACAGCCTGACTCTGACCAATATGGTGCAACTGCTGCAAGGTCAATGGGGGGCGGTGCGCGATGACCTCACCAATTTTGGTCACGATCTGGTAGCCACCGCCGCCGCTGGTAATCCGCTGGCTGATATTGATCTACAAGATGACATCAATATCTGGAATGATCTCTCGACGCGCACCTTGCGATCCAGAGAGGATATCGAAACGTTGGACTATTTCTATCGCGTAGGGTGGCCTGAAAGCGATCCGTTTGGCATCGGCAGTGCATGGTTCCGCATCGCCAATAGCTGGCTAGGCGAGTATGGTGGCCTGATCGCTAATCCGGACGGCTCGATCCAGATCAGTGATTATGAAGGTCACGACAACGAACTGTGGAAATTCATGGGGCTAGGGAATGGCAACTATTTGATCATCAATAAGCAAATGGGCGAAGGCTCGGCACTGCGCGTAGGATCAGAGCGGCGAGCACGCCCGACGCTTGGGGAGAGCCGTCCGGCGGATGGCAATGCCACGCCGCTGCATTGGAAGCTCACCTCGATCCCCAAAGATGAAGCCTACAGCGTGCGGATGGCGCTGGACACGCAGCCTAGTGTCTGCCTCTCTGCCGAATTTGCAGACAAGTTGCGCATGGATAGTTGGGGTGGTGAAGTATTCCAAGCGTGGTATCTGATGTGGCAAGCCGCCCTCTAGCGCTTGCGGGTGTCGGCGCTCTTCATCCACACCGATAAGTCCATCACTTCTGGAATAACCTTCCTCACCGCATGAGCGAACTGTTCGTCGGCGGTGAGGAAGTGACATTTTTCGCGGCGTGCCAGCGCCACATACAGCGAATCATATACGCTCTGCTGTGTCATGGTCGCTAACCAGTAGGCCTGATCCATCAGCTCGATGGAAGGCACCAGTGTCATACGCAGCGCATGGAAGGTCTCCAATACGGCGCGACCATCCCACGCCGCCAACTTCCGGTTCATCTGTCGCCACCATACAGCGTTGGTCAACTCGCTAACGATCAGATCGGGGGATAGTATGAGCAACCGACCGAGCTGATAATCGCGTAATAGGCTTCGCGCACGGACAGAATCCGGCTCCGGAAAAAACCACTTCAGGGCGATGCTGCTGTCAATAACGACCTTATTCATGGCGAGGTCGCTAGTGGCATGATTTTTCGCATAGAGTGGAGTGTGACGCATAGTATCGTGGATCACAGCGTGCAAGAGACTTAATATTGTTTAAGAATTAAGAGTTAATCTTACATCAATTAATTGTGATTGCCGTTTACATTCCAGTTAGAACTTCCTAACTCGTTGACTTGTGCAATCTCACCGATCAACAGCGGCGTATTCTTGTACAAATTGCCCATCCCTGATCGGCCTCTGCCCACTACAATATCCCTGTAATGCTCATCAGCAGCAGGTGCCTATGACAACAACCTATTCCTACGACAGCTATCTGTCGCCGTTCACGTGGCGTTATGGCTCGGATCACATGCGGTCGATCTGGAGTGAACGTCATAAGCGGCAGTTGTGGCGGCGGGTATGGGTAGCGCTGGCACAGGCACAACAGCGCGCCGGACTGGTGAGCGAGGCGCAAGCCGCCGATCTCCGCGCCCACATGGACGCCGTCGATGTAGACGCCGCGCTAGAAGCCGAGAAAAAACTGCGCCATGACCTGATGGCGGAAATCCACGTGTTCGCCAGCCAATGCCAGATCGGCGGCGGCATCATCCACCTCGGCGCAACCAGCATGGACATCGAAGATAATGCCGAAGCGCTGCGCCTGCGTGAATCCCTCGACAGCGTGCTCGATCAAGTGCGCGGCCTGCTCTCCCAATTTGCCACGCAGATCGAACGGTGGGCAGATGTGGCGTCGATGGCCTTCACGCACCTGCAACCCGCCGAACCCACCACCATCGGCTATCGGCTGGCGCAGTACGCACAGGACATCCTGATCGATTTGGGCGAACTCGCGCGCGTCCGTGATGCGGTGCGCGGCAAGGGCATCAAGGGCGCGGTTGGCACATCGGCTTCGTATGCTCAACTATTGATCGACACGGGCATGACGCCCGCCGACCTCGAATCGCGTGTCATGACGGCGCTCGATCTGCCCGCTTTTACCGTCGCCACGCAGACCTACCCGCGCAAGCAGGACTATCTGATCGCCGCTGCGCTGGCCTCTCTCGCCAGCAGCCTGTACAAATTCTGCTTCGATCTGCGCCTGCTGCAATCGCCGCCGATTGGCGAATGGTCAGAAGGATTCGCTGCTGGTCAGGTCGGCTCATCTGCTATGCCCTTCAAGCGCAATCCGATCAACGCCGAGAAGGTAGACAGCCTCGCGCGGATGCTCGCCCATCTCGTCGGCGTGACATGGGACAACGCCAGCCATTCGCTGCTCGAACGCACGCTGGATGACAACGCCAACCGCCGTGAAGTGCTGCCGACGCTGTTCCTCGCCACCGACGAGATTCTGACCGTCGTCACCAAGCTGATCAGCGGCTTGCAGATCGATCAGGCCGCCGTCGAGCGCACCTTGGATCGCTACGGCACCTTTGCCGCGACGGAACGCCTGTTGATGGAACTCACCAAAGCGGGCGCAGATCGCCAGCACATGCATGCCCTGCTGCGCGATCACAGCCTCGCCGCGTGGCAGAGCCTCGCCGCTGGTCAGCCCAACCCGCTGATCGACAGCCTGTGCGCGGATGCTACGATCTGCGCCTTGTTAACGCCCGCCACCGTGCGCGATCTGCTGACCGCCAGTCATTACATCGGAGATGCGCCAACCCGCGCCCGCGCCCTTGTCGCGGAGATCAACGCGGCGCTCGTCGTCTCGCCTAGCCGTCCATCCTAACGCCACAGAACGGATTTAACCCATGTTCACCAACGCCACCCGCGATCTTGACCAACTACGCCAAGCCATCTACGGCAGCGCTGTGATTAACCCCGCCGTCGCCGCCCCGATGACCGTCAATCCGCTCCTGCATCCCGCTGGCGACGCCCGTCCCAACAGCATCGCCGTGGAAGGCGGCGCGTTCGGGGATGAAGGCAAAGGCCGCATCGTGGACGAAGTCTGCACCACGCTGGCGGCGAGCGGCAAGCACCTATTCGTTTATCGCTGGAATGGCGGCGCGAACGCTGGTCATACCGTCGTGGTCGATAGCAAGAAAATTTCGCTGCATCAACTGCCCTCCGGCGTGCTGACCGAAAACGCCGATGTGATCCTCGGCAAAGGTATGGTGTTGCACCCCGGTGATCTGGTCACCGAGATCGAGGAGGTCAAGGGGCGTTTCGGCGGTTTCCCCGCCCATTTGCATATGGATGAGATGGCAGTGTTGGCCTTGGATACGCATCGCGCCTTCGAGGGAGCCTTGAAGAAGTGGGAAGCGGGCGGCCTCGGCTCCACCGGACGTGGCATCGCGCCCGCCTACGCCGATGTGCTGTTCCGTCACCCGATGCGCCTGCGCGATCTGATTGCCAGCGATTGGCGCGAACGGCTCGGCAAGCATTACGACCTTTACGAAGCATTTTTACGCGGCCTTGGTCAAGAGTTAGCCACCAGCACGGTGACGGCGCTCAAAAAGTCTGCGCAGCCGCCAACCGTCGGCACGAAAGCCGAATTTCTGGATCGGCTGGCGGCACAAGTCAGCGCCATCGCGCCCTACATTCACAGCGTCTACGATCTGGTGCGGCAAGGCTGGCATGATCTCGCGTCGGCGTGGGTCTTCGAAGGTGCGCAAGCCGTCGGCCTCGATTCGCGCTACGGTGTGTATCCCGACATCACCGCGTCCGATCCCACCTTCGACGGTATCTTGCCATCCACCGAGGGCATTGTCGAAGCGGCAGATGTCGCGGTGCGGGCGGGCGCGGTCAAAGCGACCTACACATCAACGGTAGGCACGCGCCGCGTCCCGACCATGATGGAGAATCCGTTGGCGCAGCGCATCCGTGACGATGCCCACGAGTACGGCGCAACCACAGGCCGTCCGCGCGACATCGCCTACATCGATCTGCCGTGCTTGGGCTTCTATGCCCGCGTCAGCCGCATGACGCACCTGATCCTCACACATCTCGACATCGCCTACACGGACGTGCCGATCCGCGTCTGCACGCACTACACGGATTCTCGCACTGGCGCTCCCGCCGATTACCGCCCCGATCAGGAATTCCTGAACACGGTGACGCCGAATTATGTCGATCTCCCATCGTGGGACGGCAGAGCCATCCTCAACGCGACAGACATCGCCAAACTACCCACACCCGCGTTGCAGTACATTGACTTCCTGACACAAGCGCTGGCGACCAATGCGCTGTTCGGCACGACTGGCCCCGAACGCGATGCCCTGATCTCGTGGCTGCCAGCATAACCGCTATACAATGCAAAAGGCTCGTGTTCATGTGCTAAAATGAATATGTGATACATGAGGTGAGTGACATGAGCCTTAATGATTTGCTCTTGGAATTGGATCGGCTGACGCGCGCCGAAAAACTACACGTTATCCAACATTTAGCGCATGAGTTAGAAAGCGAAGAACGCGTAACTGCACAAGTTGGAGAAAGCAAGTTGGGCAAACAATATGATGTTTGGTCTCCACAAGATGCGGGTGGTGCAGTAGCTACGCTTCATAGATTATTGCAAGAACACGATCAAGACAATCATGACGACTAGTCGACGCTTTGCGTATACAGCCTTGACTAATGCTTTGGATGAAACTGTTTTTCGCCCTCTGTTGACCATTGATTTGATCTATCATTCCCGAACTATTACTGCTACAGGACTTCTAGACTCTGGCGCAGATGTAAATGTACTGCCGTATGGACTAGGAGCCGCACTAGGATTAGTTTGGGAAGAGCAACGTTACGAAATTGCACTAACCGGTAATCTTGCTAACTTCAGTGCGCGAGGCGTAATAATGACCGCAAAGTTGGGCGATTTTTCGCCTGTAAATCTAGCCTTTGCTTGGTCTCGTGCTGAACAAGCCCCACTCATTTTTGGGCAAACTAACTTTTTTGAGGTATTTGAAATCTGCTTTAATCGTCCCGAAGGATACTTTTCGATAACTCAAGCAGATGCTAAATAGCTTTCGCAAGCCATCTTACCTTTTGGCAGGCTTGGGACGACGCTAGGTACAATTAGCCATAATTTTCATATCGTGTTGGAACGTGCGGCTTGTCATGGCAACCATCCTATATGTCGAGGATCATCCCCCTGCCCAACTGCTGATGAAAGCCATCATCAACGAGATGACGACGCACGCACTCTATGCTGCAAATTCGGGCGCGGAAGCACGCACCATCACGCTGGCGCAACACCCCGATCTGTACATCATCGATCTCGACCTGCCGGATACGGATGGCATCAGTTTGGCGGCGGAACTGCGCAAACTGCACCTCGCGCCGGTGCTGTTGGTCTCGGCTTACGCGGAATCGGTCAAAGAATCCGATATGAGCGCCAACATTCTCGCTTACCTAGCCAAACCCTTGGATCCCGACGATGTGGAAATTGCTGTTCGACGCGCCTTGGCCTGATCAATACGATTTGCCGGAAGCGGTGCGCCAGCAAGCCTTGCTCCGCATCCGCCGTTACTGGCGCTGGCTGATCGCGCCGCTGATCCTCGCGGAACTGCTGCTGTGGGCGGTCGCGCGTCCACAGGGCGTGCCATCCGCCAACGCCTACGCCGTGCCGCCGCTGCTCTTGAGTCTAGCCTTCGCGTTGGGGCAGATTCCGCGCTTGGAAACCTTCTGGCTGATCGCGATGGTCGGGCTGTTCGTGCTGCACGGGATGCTGATCAAAGGCTTGGGCGGCGTCACGGGCATCAGTTTCATCCTGCCCTATACCTTCGCCTCCCTGATCATGGCAGGGCGGCGGCGCGTGTTCGTGCAAGCCGTGTGCGTGGTGGCCTTCTGGTACAGCTTGATCTACGAGGTCGTCGCACAGACGCCGGGACTCTCGCCGCCGCGCTACTTCTTGGTCAGCTACAACATCCTGATGGCAACGCTGATCTTTCAGGGGCTGCGTTTCCTCAGCCGCTTAGGCATCGAGCTGAATTCGGCCTATGTCGCGGAGGAAGTCACGCAGCGTAGTCAGCAGTTCCTCGCCCGCGTCAGCCACGAACTCCGCACGCCCTTGAACTCGGTCTTAGGATTCGCCAAGATGCTGCGTCGTGGGCAAAACCTGACGGAAACGCAGCAGAGCTACATGCAGCAGATCGTGGAAGAAGGCGAGCAGTTGAACCACTTGGTCAGCGATCTGCTCGACAGCGCGCACTTGGCGACGGGCAAACTCACCCTGACTTTGGCTCCCTGCCAGCTCAATGAAGTTTGCACCGCCGTTGCCAACGAAATCCGCACGCTGATCAAGCCGGGCGTCTCGCTCAAGGTCGAACTCGCTGACGGCTTGCCCACCGTCATGGCGGATTCGCTGCGTGTCGGGCAGATCGTCCGTAATCTGGTCGCCAACGCCGTCAAGTACACGCCAGCGGGCGAGATCGCCATTCGCACGGCGTTGCATGGGATGACGGCGCAAGTTAGCGTCAGCGATACCGGCTCCGGCATCCCCGATGAGCAGCAGCAGTTGGTCTTCGTGCCCTTCGTCAAGCTGGATAATCGCAGCGCGGGGGTTGGTTTGGGGCTGGACATCGCGCAGCAGTTGGCGCGGCTGCATGGGGGCGTGATCAAGCTGCACAGCACGCTCGGTCAGGGCAGCACGTTCACGCTCGAACTGCCGCTTTCCAGAACCGCTTCATGAGGGTTGCCCATGCCGCAATTTCATTTCGCGCCAGAAGCATGTGCGCTGATTGTCGTTGATGTGCAGGTGGATTTCTGTTCACCTACTGGCAGTACAGCCAGACGCGGCAAACCAAACACCCGAATGCAAACCCTGCCGGACAAAATCAACGCCTTTGTGCGAGAAATCTACGGCTTGGGCGTGCTGCTGGTCTATGTAAAGTCGGTTTTCAACGAAGCGCGTCTAGCACCGAACGTTCGGTTTTTCAATGCGATGAAGGGGATCAAACGGCCTACGCAGGAAGGCAGTGGCGGTGAAGAATTCGACAGGCTGGACATCCCCGCCGATGCCATGATCATCCAGAAAGAGGCGGCTGATCCCTTCACGGCGACCAACCTAAAACATATCCTAGACGAGCGCCATATTCATACTGTGCTGATCTGCGGCGTGCGTACCGAAATATGCATCGATGCGACAGCGCGGAAAGCCTTTGTGGAAGGCTACAACGTCATCGTCATCTCTGATCTGGTTGCCACCCGCGATGACAATGCCAACGATGAGCAGTATGCCTTACGCTACATCGATGCTTATGTGGGCTTTGTGATGAATACCGCACAAGTCAAACAAGTCTTAAGTTGACGCGAGAGATTCTCTGCTTCGCGCATCGAGTCGCCCTACATCCACCGCATCCCGATGGCGACCAGCGCCACCAGCGCGAAGCCATAAATCATCTCCCAGATACCAATGACTTTGGCGGGCACTGGCCTCCGCCAAGCCGACAGCCCGCGCCCCGCTCTGAACAGCAGCAGTCCGAGCGCCACCAGCGTCAGCCAGTGCGTCCCACCGCCAGCCACCAGCACCGCACCGATCACCAGCCCGACGCCATGCGCCGCGATCACGCCCGCATGGTTGATCGCTTCGCCGCGTTCCAAGCGCAGCCGTGCCCGCACGTACAAAATCGACGGTACACTGCGCAACGCGAGGATCAGCCACAGCGTGAAGGCGGCGAGATAATGATCGCCACTCGCCAGCACGATTGCGGCGGCGGTCGCGCCCAACACCACCGCTCCGATCAGTTCTGGCAGCATCTCGCGCCCCTGATTGCGGCTGGCAGCGCCGATCTGGAACAGTGCGAACGGCACAGCGGCGAGGATCGGCAGCCAGAACGGATGCGGACTGAGGACGAATGCCACCAGCAGCGCGATCAACGCCACCGTCGCATACAGCAGCGCGAAGCGTTCCGCCCACCGCGTGCGCGGATAGCGTTTGCCCTTCTGCCAATCTTTGATCGCCACCTTCAGCGGTTGGTTAAGCAGGAACACGCCCAGCGCCGACACGCTCAAAGCGATGCCTGCCCACGATGGCGCGATCCACAGTCCTAGCACGATTGGCTCCAGCAAAAAGCCCCACCCGCCGTGCTCGGTCGGCAGCGCAATCGACTTCAGCCGCCCGCCCGCTGCTGCTTTCGCCTTACGGATTACAGGTTCGGTGATTTCTGCCACGATCCGCGCTCCCTCTCTCGATGCTTGTGGGCAGTGTACCAGAGTCATCGAGGGCTGATAACTGCTAAATGTCACAAATTTCTGGGTGGCGATGGTATTCCTGATCAGGGCTGAAAATTACGCGCGTATTGCAAGCGTCAGGATGGCATCAGCCAATCGTCATCGAGTCGATGGTTGTGCGGTCGAGGGACTGCTTTCAACCCTCTCACCGCAACGGGGATTGCCTCATGATGACGGGCGGAACGCGATGAATCGGTGCGCGAAGGCAGCGCGGAAACGTCGGATCGGGATCACGGCGTCGGCCTGCATCTCCGCCGACCGCCCTGACGGATTATGCAGCAGCAGATGTGTGCAGCCGCGATCCCACCGGAAGCCGTAAACCAGCACGAAATGCCCGTCATAGCGCCGCACGCGATAATATGGACTGCCTTCCGGCTCCCCGATTTCGGGCGTCACCGCCGCCGCCACGCCCCACCCGTCGCGGATCGCCGCGCACACATCCAGCACCGACGCGTAAGCCATCCCGCGCACCGTCAGGCCGCGTGTTTCCGCCAGCTTGACCAAGCCCGCGTACAGCCAGCCCATATCTACGAATGCACCCGTTGCGTCGTGCGTGATGTAGCCGCCGTGCTGAATGCCCGCCTCGGTCAGCGCGAACATTGACTCACGCGGCGCGCTGCCAAAGCCATCGACTGCCATTTTCAGGCACGCGATGGCGCACGCGCGGTGTGCCCAGAAGGTGTATGTATCGGGATCAGGCGCGCCGAACGTCGCCCACGCCGGATCGTCGCGCCCGTGCAGCTCATCGTGAATATAGGCCTTGATGTGCTCCGGGCTGGCGAACTGCGCCACATAGGGGATTGGCATTGGCACGCGGTAATCGCCCGCTGGCAGCGTGCCGAGTGCCTGCCGTGCGCGCCACGCGTTCGGCACGCTCAAGATCGGGTCGATCAGCCTGTGCATCGTGCGCTGAAGCTGAATCCGGCGTGAACGGCGCGGGAAGGCCGACTCCGGCGTGGTATCGGTAGGCGTCTCTGCTGGTGATTTCATACCGTTGATTGTGGCAAATGCCCGCGCGCCCCGCCACTACGCTTAGATGGCGCTCATCTGCCTACTGATGCTTATACACACGCATATCCGAGCCATACGCCTCGAACGGGCGCACGATGATCGGGTCGCCGTACAACTGCTTGAAGGCGGCTTGCGGCTCCAGCGTCAAGCGCACGAAGCCTTCCATCGTGACGAGGTACGCAGGCTGCTTATCGAGGATCAATGGCGCTGGAATCGCGAAGTTCTGATCGCTGGCGACCAGTGCCGGATCGAGCGGATAATACTGGGCGGCGTCCGGCGTCACTAGTCCCACCATATCGATGATCCGCGCCCGCGTGAAATAGCCTATCGCGCCGATGTCCGCCGACGCCACCACCGTCTCGTCCGTGACGCCGTACTTTTCGCGTAGTTCGGTACCGACTTCCTGATACAGCAGCTCGATCTTGTGCCACGCCATCTTCGGCGCGGGGCGGTCGGGGCCATGATCAGGGTGCAGCGTCCACGCGTTCAACGACATCCCGATCCACGCCGCCCCCACTACCGCCAGCGCATACGGAAAGACGCGTCGTTTCGGCGTGATCACGTAGCACAGCCCTGCCAGCAAGCCCATCATCAGCGCGGGCATCGGCGGCGCGAGATACCAGCGAAAGATCAGCGGATTGGCGATGGCAAACACCGCGAAATACAACCACGGGTAGATCAAAAATGGCAGCAGACGCGGCAGTTTGCGCCCGACGTGCAGCAACCCGAACACGCTCAAGGTCAGGTATACCACAGCGGCGATCATCGTGCCCGTCGAGCCGACCGTATCGAACTCAAAAAACGGCGTCGAATACTGCTGCGTCAGCCGCACGAAGGCTTGCAGCGAATCGACCTTGTAGGCCACGATCTTGGCGGAAAAAGTGCGCGTAACGGGTGTCCCGAAATAGGCAAAGCTGAAGATCAGCCACGGCGTGATCACCAGCAGCGCGGCGATCCACGTCCGCCACGGCAGTCGCCTGATCAGTGCCCCGTCGCCCTTGCGCCACGCTTCCCACACCTGATGCAACCCCAACGGCGCGATCCACAAGGCGGCGTCGATGCGCGTCAGCAAGCCCAATCCCACCGCCACGCCCAGCCAGATCGGGCGGTCTTCGAGATAGCAATAGGTCGCCAGCACTATCCACAAAATATTGACGCTGGTTTCCATCCCCCCGATAGCGAACGTCACGCTGATCGGCGCAATTGCCCACAGCACGCCGATCAGCGCCCCTGCCCACCGGTTGCCCGTCAAACGCCGCATAATCAGCAGCAGCAGCATCGCCGTCGCCGCGTCCGCCAGCGCGCTCACCGTCAGCGCATAATACGGGAAATCTTGCCCACCAACCATCGCGCTGATTGCTGCCATCAGCACCGTGAACAGCGGCGTCGTGGTGCCAAGTACGCGCTCACCCTCGTTATACACGAAGCCTTTGCCTTCCACGATATTGCGGCTGTAGCGGAACGTGATGAACGAGTCGTCCACGTTGCGCGGCGAGGGCAGAACGCGCGCGAAGATCGCGATCACGACGATAGCCAGCATCAAGGCGAGGTCAAGGCGGTTAAGGGGCGTTGCTTTCATGCGTCTAGATTTCTATTTTTCTCTCGAATTGTCTTTCCTAAGGACTAAGCACCCAGCACTAAGCACTTATTCTCCCTCACAACCGATCACTCATGATGTGATCGATCATGAAACTGACGAATCGGCGCGTTTCCGGCAGTGTGGCGGCATCATCGGCCTGTTCGCGCCATGCGCTGCGCCACGCCACCGCGTTCCTGATCACGGGTGCCCACGCTGGCAGTTGATCCGCCGCCCATGCCGCCGCTTTGAGCTTGGTAGTCTGCTCCCCGTGCGTCACGGTGTAATAGGCGCGGCACAGCGTCAGGATCGCGTAGGCTTGCGCTCCCCGACGATCAATATGGTCGATCCATTCGCGCCAGCCGTCCACATGCTCCTTCACCACTTGGATGAAGTCTTGCCTGCTCGTCGGCGCGATGATCTCCGTCGGCGGTGGGCCGAACAACGCTACGCCTTTTTCGCGCACGGTGTGCCAGTTCACCAGCCATGCCCGCCCGCCTTCGATGATATGGAACGGTTCGCCCGGACTGATGATCCCGATCTTGCTCATCTCGGTTTTGAACGTTTTCAGCGCGTGCAGCGACAAATACGCGATCTCCAGCCGCCCTTCCCGCTGTGGATGTTCGCTTGCCCACTGCTTGTGCATGGCGTCTAGGGCGTCGAATTCGCGCTGTTCAAGGTCGTCCGTCAGCGCCACCATCAGATCGATGTCGCTGATCGCGTCGTCAAAATCGCCCGTCACCAGCGATCCGTATAGATACACGCCGACTAGCTTGCCGCCGAGGATCGTCTGCATAGCGGTGACGAGCCTCGCCAGCAGGTCATTGATGGGCAGATACACCGTTGGCTGTTGTGCATTCATGCGTTGCTCGGACATTATTGTACGTTCATAATCATAGCCAGCTAAGTATATCCTGAACGCTTCGCCCCTCACATCAGCGTCCCGTAACACTCAGCGCGCTGGCTTGCCTGAGAAAATCATCAAAGCTTCATAACATTTACAGGTAAAGGAATTGCAGAACGCGTTATAACACGCTATGCTTACGACGGGCTTGCGTATGGTTGATCATTGTTCTATTAATTGGCATTCAACGTCTTAACTCGCGGTAATTTTTGTGACCAAGCGACAACTCGGCAAATATGATCTGATCGGGCGCATCGGGCGCGGTGGCATGGCTGAGGTTTTCAAGGCCAACCAACCTAGTTTGGATCGCTTCGTCGCGATCAAACTATTGCATCCATTCCTCGCTGATGACCCTGAATTCAAAGATCGCTTCGAACGAGAAGCGCGTAATGTGGCACGCCTCAAGCATCCCCACATCGTGCAGGTCTACGACTTCGAATACGACGCCGAGACCGAAAGCTATTATATGGTCATGGAGTTGATCGAAGGCCATACTCTCAAGGAACAGCTTGAGCAGCTTGGCGATCAACGGATGCCGATGGGCGAAGTGCTGCGCATCATGCGCTATGCCTTGGAAGCGCTGGCCTACGCGCACGGACGTGGCATGATCCACCGCGACTTGAAACCCGCCAATTTGATGCTGGAAAATGATGGGCGCGTCGTGTTGACGGACTTCGGCATCGCCAAGATCGTCACGGGCAATCAATTCACTGCCAGCGGCGGCATGGTTGGCACGCCTGCGTACATGTCGCCCGAACAGGGCTTGGGCGAGATCGCGGATGAGCGCTGCGATGTCTACTCGATGGGCGTCATCTTATTCCAGATGACGACGGGCAAATTGCCCTACGATGGTGAAACACCGCTCGCCACCGTGCTCAAGCATATGAATGACCCGATTCCCTCGGCGCAGAGCGTTAATCCGAGCATTCCCGATCCGATCGAAAAGATCATCTACAAGGCGATGTCGAAAACGCCCGAAGATCGGTATCAGACTGCCGAGGAGATGCTCAAGGACATCAACGCGGTTGCCAGTGGTGAAAAACCGCCCATCGCGGACAATCTCGTCGCCAAGAAGCGCACGACTGGCTCGACGGCTTCCATCGAAACGCCGATTCTGACCAGCAATTCGCTGAAAGAGCAGATTGCTGAACACACTACGCCTGCCTCCGTGTCTGTGCCCGCGCCTAGCCAAGGCCGCAGCCGCGCTGGTTGGCTGATGGGCAGTCTCATCGGGCTAATTGTGATCGGGTTCATCTTCGTCACCATGCAGACGGGGCGCATCCCGATCCTGAATATCGCGTTGAATCCCACCGCCACGCCCGCCATGACGGAGACTGCGGCGACGGAAACGAGCTTCGTCTCTACGCCGACCGATGCACCGATTTTGCCGCCGACGGAGACCGGGTTGCCCACCACGCCGCCGCCAGCCGTCACCACCGCGCTGCCCCTCGTCGCTACCGAACTGCCGAGCAGCACCGTCACCGAGACGTTTACCGTGGTGCCGACCGATACCATCACCAATACGGCGACTTTCACCGAGACCTTCACCGCCACACCGAGCGATACGCCGACGTTTACCCCGACGCCCACCTTCACGCCGACATGGACGTTTACGCCCACGCCAAGCCTGACGCCAACTGCCAGCGATACGCCGACCGCCACCATCACCCTGACGCCCTCGCGCACGGCAACCGCTACCGTCGATATTACGCAGACACTGCAAGTGGCGACGGTCACTGCCATCCGCAACGCGCAGCTCACCCTCGAAGCCCAGATCGCTACGGAACGCGCCAAGACCACGCCCACGCCCGATTACACTAAAACCGCGCTGGCCTGCCACTTCGATTTCAAGCTGATCGCGCCTGTAGGGGCGATTGACCCGCGCGACACGAAAGATACCCGCGTCGTGCCGCGTAATAGCGAAGTGGCGCTGGACATCGTGATCCGCAATGATAGCGATTGCGATTGGCTGCCCGGTGTCACGCTCCGTTATCTGGAAGGCGAACGCTTCGACTCGCCACGCCAGATCGATAGCGAAGAAAAAGCGCAAAATAAGATCACCAAACCGGGCGAAATGGTCACCTTCAAGTTCAAGGGCGAGGCTAAGATTGAGGGGCGCTCCGGCCTCAAAACGGGTAAGTGGGAAGTGCGCCTTGCCGATGGCAAGCTGATCGGCACCATCGATATCAGCCTGTACGTCTACGGTTGATCGTCAGGTCAGCGGAATCCGCGTCTCTTTGCGTTTAACGATCTGTTGCATCAACTTCCACACCGCGCGGGCAGCGTCAGTCAGTGTGTCCGTGTAATACAAATCATCCATCAGCAGATTGCGCTTGGCAACGCCATGCAGGTCAAAGAACCAGTAGATCGACATGAGTGGTGAAATCCATAACTTGCTGCCCTGTGTTTTCCACGTCAAATGATAATTGCCATACTCGCCGCGCACAGCGGACAACACCGACGCATTGATCACGCTTGGTTCTTGGCTCGGCTGCGCAAAGGTATATTCAACGGCTTGCTCATACCATTGGAAACATTCCATCTGCTTGATCAGTGAGCATGAGCCGAGAAACCCGCCTTCTTTGTTAAGTTCTGCGATATTCTCGAAGACGTGCGCGTAGGTCATCTCCAATTCTGCGCCGAGGCCGACACAGGCGATGAACTTGTGCTTCACGCCCTTGAGTGCATCCACCGCGCACAGCGAAATGCTGTCCTCGATCAATGTTCCATACTGCGCTTCGTTGCCGCGCATCAGGCTGTCCACGCCGCCATCAATCAACATAATCGCGTCAATCTTGAACCGCTCAATTAGCGCCTGATACCCCTCTATCAGCGGCCTCACGCCAGTTTTGTGGAAACACCAGATCGTGATTTCCTCATGGCGATTTTCGCGGAACCACTGCGCCAGATGGCGTTCGGGGAAATACTGATACCACGAAGTCATGTCGGCATTCACGCCGACCAAATTCTCACCGAGGTCATGCCCATCATGTAAATCGCTCAGGAAGGAAAAACTGTAATTCGCGAGGTGAACGGTTTTGCCCTGTTCACGCAGTTCAAAATACAGCGGCAGCCCGCAAAACACGTCAAAACCGCCGCCCATGCCCGCTACCAGAATGTTCTGACACTCGGCTAGACGCTCCGTGACTGGCAAATTGAGCCGCACTGCCCCCTCCATACTCCTTAACAACCATCAAGCATTCTATCATACTTGGAAGTTACGAAGAAGGCTGATTACTCCAACCTGATCCTCGGATTCAGGTACGCGTACAGCATGTCCGCGATGAAATTCGCCAGCACGTAGAAGGTCACCGTCACCATCGAGATTGCTTGCATCAGCGGCAGATCGCGGCGCTCGACGGCGGACAGCATCAACCGCCCCAAGCCCGGATAGTTGAACACATTCTCAATCACGACTAGCCCGCTGATCAGCCATCCGAAGCTGATCGCGACTACGGTCACGGTCGGCAGCAGTGCGTTACGCAGGATGTGTCCGAACACCACCTGCCGCCACGGCAAGCCTTTCAGCACCGCCGTCCGCACATAGGGTTTCTTCAACACCTCGATCACGCCAGCCCGCGTTAGTCGGATGATGTAAGCCAGCAGCACCAGCGTCGCCGTCAGCGCGGGCAAAATCAGCGACGGAATCGCCTCAAAAAACGTCAGACGCGGACTGATCGAGGAACTAGCGGGCAGCAGCTTGAATTGCAGCGCCACTACGCTGATCAAGACCACGCCCGTGACGAATTCGGGCAGTCCTGTGACCGCCAATGACGCCACCGAGATCACGCCGTCAATCGGCTTGTTCGCCCGCAGTCCCGCCACCACGCCAAGTAGAATCGCCAGCGGAATCGAGAATAGCAGCGCCGTCCCCGCCAGCCACAGCGACTTGATCATGCGCTCCGTCACCAACGGGCGGATTTCGCGGTTCTGCTGCTGAAAAGACGTACCCCAGTCACCGCGCAAAAAGCCCGACAGCCAATTCACGTAGCGCACGGGCGCGGGCTGATCGAGGCCAAGTTTCTGTTCCAGCGCCACCACCGCCGCCTCGCCCGCTTCCCGTCCGAGCAGTACACGCGCCACCCGTCCCGGCAGCAGTTGCGTGATGGCGAAGATGATGATCGAGGTGAACAGCAGGGTTAACAGCATGAACGCGAATCGACGCAGCAAGAATCTGAGCATAGCTAGTCTCAATCGGTTGTGGATGCGTGCGAGTGGCAACCCGCGTCTAGGCTGGTCACCATTACCCCAATTTTAGCGTACTCGACACGGAATGCCTCGGCTATGTGGCAGACCGCTAGAGTTCATCGGCATGGGCGCTGGGTTCACGGCGTCAAAACCGCTGGCTCTGGAATAGCAAATCACGGGTGTGCTGAGTCATAATGACGGCAAGGAGTATCATCGATGTCGCCATCTGCCATCACGCGCCGCCAGATTAACCGCGCCACCCTCGCCCGCCAATTGTTACTTGATCGTGTCGATTGGACGCCGCTAGAAGCCATTCATCAACTGCTTGGACTCCAAGCGCAGGTGCCGCGTGAACCCTATATCGGCCTGTGGTCGCGCCTGACGAACTTCCGCCGCGAAGACCTCACGCAGCTTTTAGATCAGCGTGCCGTCGTGCGTGCCACCTTGATGCGCTCCACGCTGCATCTGTTTGCATCGGACGACTACCTGCTGTTGCGCGCTACCTTGCAGCCTGCCCTTACCCGCGCCCTGTACAGCTTCTTCGGGCAAAACGCCAGAGATTTGGACGTGCCGTGGCTGATCAAGCACATGCGCGCGCACTTGGAAGTCGAACCGCACACCTTCACCGATCTGCGTCCCGTGCTCACCAACCTCGATCCCGACTCCGACACCGAGGCGATGGCCTACGCACTCCGTACGCATGTCCCGTTGGTGCAGGTGCCTGCTGCCAGCAAATGGGGCTATCCGAACAATCCTGCCTTCGCGACAGTCGAAGCATGGCTCGGCGCGTCCATCGATCCCGACGCTAATCCCCGCGCGCTGATCTTGCGCTATCTCGCCGCGTTCGGCCCCGCTTATCCTAGAGATGTGCAGGTGTGGTCAGGGCTGACAAATTTGCTAGAGGTGGTCGAAGCGCTCAAGCCGGAACTGCAAGTCTATCACGATGAACGCGGCAAAGAGGTGCTCGATCTGCCCGATTTCGCGCTGCCTGACGAAGACATCCCCGCGCCGATTCGCTTCCTGCCCGAATACGACAATCTGATCCTCTCGCACGCCGACCGCAGCCGTTTCGTGCCGGACGAATTCCGCAAATTGGTATTCCTATCAGCGGGTCGGGTACGTGCTACCGTCTTGATCGACGGTATGGTAGCGGGCACATGGAAGGCCGAGCGCCTTAAAGACGCCGCGGCGCTCGTCATTACGCCCTTCGCACCCCTATCAGCGGAACTGCAAGCCTCCCTCGCGGACGAAGCCCGCCGCCTGATCCGTTTCATCGAGGAAGACGCCGCCACCGTCGATGTCCGTTTCGAGTCGGCGTGAATCAGCCGCCTAGGACGACAGCCCGCCGTAGTGCTGCCGGACGATGGCTTGCCCTTCGGGGCTTTGCACCCATGCAAAGAACGCACGATAGTAATCGTCGTTGGGAGGTCGCCTGCCCACGAACAACATCGGCGCGCGGATCGGATACTGATTGGCGCTGACGGTTCGTGGCGTCGGCGGGATGCCATCCAACGGGATCACGCGGATCGAGCTGTCCACGTACCCCATCGAGACATAGCCGAGCGCGCCCGGAAGGCTGCGCACCAATTCGAGCACATCCTCGTTAGCGGCGGCTAATCGGGCGTTCAGGGTGGTGCGCCGTTCGCCCAGCACCATCGACTGCACCAGTGCGCCGGTACTGCTCTCGGCCTGCCGCGCCACGACGGTGATCGGCAAATCCGCGCCGCCGAGCTGGTTCCAATTGCTGATCCGCCCCTGCAAGATCGCCCGCAGTTCCGCCGCCGACAGCGCCGCCACCGGATTTGCCGTGTTGACGATGAAGGCTACCGCATCTTGCCCGACGGGCGTCACCCACAAATTATTCTGGGCGATAGCCTCGTTGGAAAGGAAGCTGGTCAGCGCAAAGCTCGAATTCGCCGCCTTCAGCCAATTCACGATCGTGGGGGCTTCCGCCACTTCAATATCCCACGAAATCAATACGCCGCTGGGGTGATAATGATTGACCAGATCGCGCAGCAGCGGGGCGGTAGCGCTGTCGGTCAGCAGGCGCAGTGAGGCCAGATCGGGCGTCGGGCTGGCAGGCGCGATCTGTGTACGGCAGCCTGCGATAGCCAGCGACAGCAGTAGAATCGTGTGCTTGGCTTTCTTCAGCCCGCTCTGGTACAGCGTGATCATGCCTGACAGCGTTTTGCTCGCTGCGGCTTGCATTGCCGTATGAATCGCTATCTCAGCCAATGTACACCTGCACTAACCATAACCCGATTGGCGCGTGGTATACGTAGACAGCCTGTCGCCACTTCAAAACGACCGCTCCTTCTTTGAAGCTACAATGGATGGGCAGCCCGTGAGCCGCGCCGCATTCTCAAGCGTACAGAGCACCTAGCCCGTGCGGGCGTTGGCCTCCTTACCTGTCGGTCGGTAGTTCGCTAAAAAGTCATTGGCAAAGGTTGAAAACGTACCGTCTATGATGGCGGCACGTATATCACGCATCAGTGAGATAAGCATGTGGAGGTTATGAATGCTGAGGAGTTGGTGTCCGAGCAGTTCGTTGGCTTTCACGAGATGCCGGATGTAAGCGCGGGAAAAGGTGCGGCACGCGTAACACGTGCAGCCCTCCTCGATCGGCATATCTTCCCGTGCATGTTGCAAATTGCGGAAGTTCAGCCGTCCGTGCCGGGTCATGGCGGCGGCATTACGGGCAACGCGTGTGGGTAACACACAATCGAAAATATCGATCCCGCGAGCGACGCCATTGACGAGGTCTTCCGGACTGCCGACGCCCATCAAATAGCGCGGCTTATTGGCTGGCATCAACGGCGTGGTAGCCTCCAGCGTAGCATTCATCTGCGCCTTGGTCTCCCCGACGGCAAGTCCGCCTACCGCGTATCCGGGGCAGTCTAGCGCCGCCAGCGTTTCCACCGACTGCGCACGCAGATCGGGGAAAATCCCGCCCTGCACAATACCAAATAAGGCTTGACGGTTCGGGTTGCCCGACCGCGCATGTTCTTCGACGCAGCGCTTAGCCCACGCCAGCGTGCGCGCGACGGCGCTCTCCACCACCGCACGATCAAGCGGCGGCGGGCATTCATCGAAGCACATGATGATGTCCGCGCCGAGGTTATGCTGAATCTGGATCGACTTTTCCGGCGTAAAGCGATGTACCGAGCCGTCGAGATGACTGCGGAACGTCACACCATCTTCATCGATCTGGCGCAACTGACCGAGGCTGAATACTTGAAAGCCGCCGGAGTCAGTGAGCATCGGGCCGTCCCACTTCATGAAGCCGTGCAGCCCGCCAAAATCACGGACGAGTTCATCGCCGGGACGCAAATACAAATGGTACGTGTTGGAGAGCACCAACGTCGCGCCCATCTCCTTCAGTTCACGCGGTTGCACGGCCTTGACCGTAGCTTGCGTGCCGACTGGCGCGAATACAGGGGTAACTAACGCGCCATGCGGTGTTTGCAAAACACCAGCGCGTGCTCCTCCATCAGTTGTTTCTAACTCGAATTCAAACATATCTGGTGAAATCGTGACCTTACCAGCAGACATTATAACAGCACTCTGCAAAATAGCGTAGAACAAATCTGCGACTCATCCTCAAAACGTGCGACGTCCTCCATCCTGAGTGCTTACTAATACGCTAACCCCGCTAGATTGTCTCACGTCTCTCCGCCGAATCCGTTCATTCGCCGTCCTCCTACTATCAAATTACGTCGCCGCCCTCACGATGGCAATTAACCGACGCTCTATATCTTCTGCTAAGCACTCAGGACTAAGCACTTAGCACTTCTCTTCCCCCTCTGGCAATGGAGTATGGTCAGGGGCAAGTTCTTTGTCTTTTACTCAGGACTAAGCACTCAGGACTAAGCACTTCTCTTCCCCCTCCCCGCCCCCCGATTATGGGGCGTTTGGGTAGCACTCAGGAGCGAGCTATGCTATAGTGCGTTTAGGTTTTTCACGAGGAGCAATCTGTGGCGCGGCGATCTCTATTTACCTTCCTATTTCTCAACGTGCTGGTAACGTTTGCCGTCGTGTTTCTGTTCAACTTGGTGCTGCCTGCGCGTGCGCCTTCACAACCCACCTTTCCCGCCTCACCGCTGGTGGTGATCGTGACCGCGACGCCCAACCCGAACGAGCCGCCGCCGGTCACCGTGATAGTCGTGACGGCGACCGGGCAAGGCCAAGCCAGCGCAGGCTCAACGCCAGCCGTCGCCCTGAACACCACGTCCGGCGTACCAACCCTCGATCCCGCGCTGCTGCCGGAAACACTCGGCACCGTCGAGCCGCCTACGCTGACTCCCACTGATCCCAGCGGGTGCCCGACGTATACCATCCAGAAGGGCGATGTGCCAAGCACGGTTGCCAACAGTTTCGGCATCAGCACCGCCGATCTGCTCAAGGCCAACGATCTCACCGAGCAGGATGCCACGCGCTTGCAGATCGGGCAGGTCTTGATCATTCCGGTGAATGGCTGTGGCTTGCAAAACACCGCCACGCCAACGCTGACGCCGACCCGCGTGATCCTGCCGACGCAACCGCCGACCTCGACCACTGCGCCGACCGCTGCCAGCACACAGCTCGAAATCATGGGCATCGTGGGCGCGGGTGACATCACCTCGGAAGGCATCGAAATCCGCAACAACAGTGCCGACGTGATCAACATCGAGAATTGGACGCTGACGGATAGTAACGGCAACACCTTCACCTTCCCGAATTATCAAATGTTTAGCGGCAGACGGGTGATCGTGTATACGCGGGCGGGCAACAACACGCCGTTCGCGCTGTTCTGGGGCTTGTCCAGCGCCATCTGGACGGATGCCAACAGTCATGTCGTGATCAAGGATACAGACGGTGCTGTTCAGGTCGATATGGCGGTCGCAGACATCGGTTCAACGCAAGCGGTGCCGACTCCAACGGCTCCCTAGCGCGGTAATACATGGTGAGATGAAACAACAGTCACGGAGGCTGTGATGCGTATTGGTAGTCGGGTGCTTCGTAAATGGGTCGTGGTTCTCTTATTGGTATCGTTGTCCCTCAGTGTCGGGCTGACCACCCCCGCCCGTGCTCAAGCGCCGAGCTTAGGTGGCTTGTTGTCGTTGGCGGCGAATACCGACGACTCGCGCAAGATCGTGTGGTATGGTTCGCTCGGCGCGCTGAAAAACGTGGTCGGGATCAAGCTCGGCAGCATTGACGATCTCAACAGCATGGATGATCGCCAGCGCCGCTTGTACCTGCTGGAAACCAACGGACAGCTCTATTTCTCGCAGTACAATGGCCTCGATAACGCTGGCGACTGGTTGCAGCGCTTCGGCATCAACAGCTTTGCTATCGACAGCGAACTGACGGCGGGCACTGGCAAACAGCGCTTCGGCATTCTCCAAGGCAACCTCGACATGGGCATGGTTGGGAATACGCTCATGGCGCAGGGCTATCAGGCCAACGGCAGCATCTACACAGCCAGCGACGCCAAAGCCGCCCTGCCCGCTGTCGCCGTGGTAGGCAATGCCCTGATCGTGGGGCAGCCCGATACCGTCAACGCCGTCGCGCAGCCCTCTCAGGTCTTGGGCAGCGATCCCAACTATCAAGCCATCAGCGCTGTTCTCGATGGTGGCACTACGCCCGGTCAATTGATCAGCGCCGTGATCTTCGATGGCAGCTATCTCAACAGCACCATCCTCGCGCAGCAAAAGGGCGCGCAGTTCAACGCCATCCGTGGCAGCAGTGGGATCGATGAACTGCCTTTGCCGTCCTATAATCTGGCGGCGGTAGGCTACCGTTTCGATGGCAGTCAGCATTATTGGGTCGTTGCACTGAGCTATGGCGATGGCGGCACGGCGCAGGCAGCCAGCGGCATCCTCGCGCAGCGCTTGGCTCGCTACGTGAGCATGGACAGCGGCGCGCCTTTGTTCGCAGGCTGGTCGGTAAACCCCTCGTCACAGGGCAATGTCGCGGTCGTCGTCATGAACGCGCAAGCCGATGTCGCGTGGGTACAGTCCATGCGCAACGGCGATCTCGGTTTCTTGTTCGCGCAGTAAACGGAGCAGCATGGATAGTTATTCTCGGCAGCGCGTCAACTACGACAGTATCGCGCATCTTTACGATGAACCTCGCCGCGATTATGCGCCGGATCAGCAGTTAACGCGCTTCCTCAGCGAACGCTCCTTGGCTCCCTCATCGGTGCGCGCCCTTGATATGGGGTGTGGCACAGGCAAGCAGGTCGCCGCCAACCACGCCGCCTATCCCGCGATGTCCGTCTTCGGTTCGGATTTGTTCGCGGGGATGCTGGGACAGGCTCGGCGGCGCAGCGATGTGCCGCTGGTGCAGGGCGATAGCTCCTGCTCGCCTTTCCGCGCTGCCAGCATCGATTACATCAGCAACCAATTTTCCTACCAACATGTCCTTGATAAGCCAGCTATGCTCGCGGAAACCTACCGCTTGCTGCGATCCGGCGGGCGGTTCGTGATGACCAACATCGATCCGTGGTCGATGCGCAACTGGGCGATCTACACATATTTTCCGGCGGCGTGGGATCGGGACATACTGGATTTTCTGTCCGCCGATGCCTTCACCGATCTGATGCGGCAAATAGGCTTCGTGAACATCGCTGTCAGCCGCCGTCATCAGCCTGTATCCGAGCCGCTGCCGCAGTATTTTGCCTACGCCTCGCAGCGCTTCCGAAACTCGCAGTTTATGTGTATCTCCGACGACGACTATGCGCGGGGCGTCGCCACGCTCAAAGCCGAACTCTCCCAGCGTGGCGATTCCGCGACGATCGCTTCGGAAATCTGCTTCGTCACCATCTGCGGCGACAAACCCTAACCGCTATCCCGCCTAATTCAGCCGCACATGTGCTTCGTGCAAATGCTGATAGCGCCCGTTGCTGAAAATCAACTCCTGATGTCGCCCGCGCTCGACGATCCGCCCCGCTTCCAGCACAAGGATTTGATCGGCGTGCCGGATCGTGGACAGCCGATGCGCGATCACAATTGAAGTTCTGCCCTGCATCAATTCATTGAGTGCGGCCTGAATTTCGGCCTCCGTCTCCGTATCCACCGCCGAAGTCGCCTCATCCAGAATCAGGATCGGCGCGTCTTTCAGCACGGCGCGGGCGATTGCAAGGCGCTGCTTTTGCCCGCCGGAGAGCTTCACACCGCGTTCACCGATATGTGTGTTGTAGCCATCCGGCAGTGCCGTGATGAACTCGTGCGCGCGGGCGGCTTTGGAGGCGCGGATGATGTCCTCATCGCTGGCGGTCAGGTCGCCGTAGCGGATATTTTCGAGGATTGTCCCGTTGAACAGGAACACATCTTGCAGCACCATGCTGATATTGCGCCGCAGCCCGCTGATCGACATGGTGCGCACATCGATGCCGTCGATGGTGATCGTACCGGAACTCACATCGTAGAAGCGCGGCAGCAAACTAGCAATCGTAGTTTTGCCAGCGCCCGTCGGCCCCGCCAGCGCCAGCATCTGACCGGGGCTAACTTTGAACGAAACATTATGCAGCGTCGGCACGCGCTGGTTATATTCGAAGCCAACATCCTTGAACACCACTTCGCCGCGCAGCCGCTGCGGATCGATGCAGTCCGGTGCTTCCGCCACGTCCGGTTGCATGTCCAGCACCGTTGTGACGTGATCGGCGGCCGTGAGCGCTACGTGCAGGATTTCGTGCATCTGCGCCATCACCGTGATCGGCTGGTAAAAGATGCTCAGATACAGTACAAACGCCACCAAGTCCTCGACCTGCATCTGCCCGTTGAGCGCTGCCTGACCGCCGAATAGCACGACGATCACGATGCCCATCGCGGTGAGCAGTTCAACCGTCGAACGAAACAGCGCGTCCATCTTCAGCCCGTATAACAGCTTGCCCGTTGCCTCCTCCGAAGCATCATGAATGCGGACATGCTCGCGTTGTTCCTGTGTGAAAAGCTGAATTTCCTTGATGCCCGTCAGGTTATCTTGCACCATCCCGCTCAACGTGCCGAGCCGATTCGATGCTTCGCGCATCGACGTGCGCATCCGCTTGCTGAGGGATTGCGTGCCGATCAGCAGCAGCGGCACGGGCAGCAGCGTGAGCAGCGCCAGCACCGGATGCAAGCTGATCAAAATGCCGCCGACGCCGATCAGCAGCAAGATATTGACCGTCATATCAGGGATGTAGTGCGCGAACAGCGGCTCAATGTCGCGGGTATCCACAATCACGCGCTTGAGCAGTTCGCCCGTCTGGTTCTCGGAGAAAAAGCGGGCGGAAAGGTGCTGTAGATGGGCGTACAGGGCGATCCGCAGGTCGTTGACGAACCGGTACGCCATGATATGCGCGAGGTAGGCATACAAATAACGGCACACCGAACGCACGATGAACACCACCACGAGCACCACCGCCAATTGGATGACGCGTTCCATCGCGGTGGCGGGTTGGTCGGTGCGGATCAGTTGGATGAGTTCACGGACGAGCCACGGGTTGACCAGATTCATCGCTGTGATGCCCGCCGCCGAGAGGATGACGACCAGCATATACCAGCGATACGGACGAAGATAGGGCAGCAGGCTACGGATCGATTGCATGACTTCGATTCCCACACGTTATGAACGATGAAACCAGACACAGCGGCTGTGTTCCGCTGGATGCCAAGTGGGGGCAGGAAACGCATTGCGGATGCCGTGAACACGGTTCATAGCATCACCAAGCGACGCCAAATTTCCACTAGAGGTGGTCATCAGGCGGGCTTGGTCAGGTTGGCGTTTGGTGGAGCCTCACAACAGGAGACGATCAGGGTTTCATATCGGCGGCGAGCGCGAACCCGTAACGCTCGTTGATGCCGCAACGTGAGCATAGACAAATGTATCTATTGCTCACGTTTTCCCACACGATACTACCATCGTAGCACAGGGGAATTTATCTGACAAGCACTTGACTAGCGAGGGGGTCGCTTGCCGGGTGGGTGTGTTATGGATACGTGACGGAGGCTTGCCCGCTCAGGCCGTTGTAGGTCGCGGTGACGGTAATTCTATCGCCGTGACTGAAGGCTCGTGCCGGAGGGTTCGAGCACTTGTTGTTGACGCATGTCAGCACTAGATGATCGGTATCGGTCGCCGTGACGTTGGCATTGACCGCCGTCCCGATGCTGTCGGTGACTGAATAGAAAACGTGCTGACTGTTGACCTGCGTGATAGTGACGATCAGGCTGTCCGAGCCAGTGCCCGTGCCACTGCCGTCGCCGCTCGTGCCAGTGCCATCGCTGCACTGATCGGGCTTGTTGGCGAGTGCCATCTGTGCATGACACAGCGCTACCGAAACGGACTTACCAGCGACGGACAAAACACCGACAGCGGCAATTGCCACGAGTGCCAGAATGAGGGCGTATTCAACCAGCCCTTGAGCTTTAGTAGAACGATGATGACGTAAAAATGACATGAACAGATACCTACGTTAGCGCAGTTGGATAAACATTGTCTGGATAAAACTGCGGCTTGGATTGATAAAGCGAGTATAAGATACCGTATATATCCTCGTCAATGCTTGTGCCGCTGATTTCAGTAATTCTTCAGGCGATTTTCATGGCGTCTTGAGATGGTCGGATAATTCACGCGTAGTTGTCAGTGTGGGAAATTTACATTCGTGGGGCGGGCTGGTCGTCAAGGGAGTCGTGTGCGCGCACGGCTCCCTTGAACCTACGGGGTTTATCCAGTTAATAGCGAACTACATTACATCTTGGGGAAGGTCTTCGGGTCGGTGGCAGGCTTGGGCGCTTCGAGGGCGCTCTTGCCGATCACCATGCGCGCCGCCTCCGCACCCGGATACTTGACCGCCGTCTTTTCGGTGGCGATGCCCGCGACTTCGCTCTTGCCGTCCAGCAGACCGGAGATGACGGGCACGGCGTCCGACACGTTGTAGAACAGCGGATCACCGAGCGCGATGTTGTTGGCGGGGCTGTTGCCAGCCAGACCGCGCATGAACAGCAGGTGCTGCCCTTCGACCACCGCGACCTGTGACGCCACCATCGCCAGCAGCGGTTGGCTCAGTTCGGCAAAGCGGCGCGTCGCGGCAAGGTAAGCCGCCACGAACACCGTCTCCGCCACTGCCGTCACCGTGCCAAGCATCTTCTTATCCGCGAACGTGCCTTCGGGGAAATAAAACTCTTCGGTAAGCGCCTTGCCGCCATTCGCGTTCAAGAATTCAAGGTGGATCAGCTCCGATTCCATTGCTGCCGTCATATATGCCTTCTCGCCTTCGGAGAATTGCAGCTCCTGCAAGGCGCGGTAGTAGTGTGTCACAGCGAAGGTCTCTGCCGTCGCGGCGATGTTGAGGATCGTCTGCGGGTCATCATCGGCGGCGAAGGCTTTGCGCAGCCCGAACACGCCAGCGAAGCCAGAAGTAGCGGCAACAGCGGTCAACGCAGCCCCAACCTTCAGAATGTTGCGGCGTGAAATTTGCTCAGACATGGGAATTCTCTCCTCTAAGACGAAAACAAGGTATTCACGTGATTAGTCAGTATTGAGCGCTCTTTACATGGAAGAGTTACGCCGCGCCGTCGGACTATGGATCTGCCCAAGCTATAAAAAAGGTGTAAATAGTGAATAAAAAAGTCGATTCAGCAATCCCGTGCCGAAAAAGGACGGAAAAAAACTTGGTTTAGGCAAACTACACAAAAACTCCTCCTGCCAATGGATCGCCAGCGCAGAATTTGTGCGCTACTATCATTCCACTGCACAAAATGGTTCACTAATCGATCACCCCTTTAGCATCAAGTGTTGGAGGTCTCTTGGATACAACACCCTCGAAACGTCCCGTAGAACCCGCTGATTTATTCCGCCTAAAGTTCATCGTTGGCGGCGCGCTCTCGCCGGATGGCAAGTATGCTGCCTACGTGCAAAGTCATGTCGATCCCGACAAAGACAAGCAGTACAGTGCCATCTGGCTAGCCGACCTGACGACGGGCGAAACCCGCCAACTGACCAGCGGCAGCGCCGTCGATGCCAGCCCCGCATGGTCGCCGGATAGCCAGAGTATCGCCTTCATGTCCACCCGCAGCGAGAAGGGGCAGCTTTACGTCATCCCCATCGACGGCGGCGAGGCCAAGCAGTTGACCACCTTCAAGCAGGGCATCGGTGGCGCGCCGCTGTGGTCGCCCGATGGCAAATACATTGCCTTCACCGCGGTGCCCATCGAAGAACCACGCGACCAGAGCAAGCCTTACCGCGTCAAGCGTCATATCTACCGCTTCAACGGCATGGAATATCTGGATGACGTGGTGCAGGATATGTACGTCATCGCGGCGGGTGGCGGCGAGGCGCGTCAGCTTACCAAGGACGAAACCACCAACGCGCCGTTGCAGTGGTCGCCGGACAGCAAAGAACTGCTGTATTTCGCGATGATGGCGACGGATTCACACCGTTCGTTGTTTCCCACCTTGCGCGCTGTCGATCTCGTCAGCGGCGCGATCCGCGACGTGATCGGTGGCAGTTGGGGTTCCATTTCCTCCGCGAGTTGGACGGCAGATGGCAGCCGCATCGTCTTCATGGGCACGCCAGCGGGCAAGAAGATCGGCTCCAAAGCCGACGTGTGGGTCATGCCAGCGGCGGGCGGCGAGCCGGAAAACCGCACGCCTAGCTTGGAAGTGGGCGTTAACGGCGGTCTGGAGCCAGATATGCCCGTGTTGGTGTTCCTACAAAAAGTCATCATCGACAGTCAGGGACAAGCCGCCTACGTGCCCGTCCAGACCGGCGGCCTCATCCATATCTACAAAGTCGCCCTCAGCGGCCCCGAATCGGCAGTACCTGTCGTCGCGGGCGAGCGCTCGGTGGAAATGCTGGCGGGTGATGATCGGCATCTGCTGTACTTCGTCAGCGATTTCAACCAGCCCACCGATCTTTTTGTCAGCAACCTCGATGGCAGCGACGAAAAACAGTTGACTTGCATCAACGACGAATTTTTGGCGGGTTTGCAACTGCCCATCGTCAAACAACTGCTATTCCCCGGCGTGGATGGCACGCAGGTCGAAGGCTGGATTTGGATGCCGAGCAACGAACCCGCGCCCTATCCGACCATCCTGCTGATTCACGGCGGGCCACATGGCGCATGGGGACACATCTTCAACTTCAACGCGCAGATGTTGGTCGGCGCTGGCTACGCGGTCATCCAAGTCAATCACCGCGCCTCGATAGGCTATGGCGACAAATTCTCCACCGCCATTAAAGGTGATTGGGGCAACCTCGATTACAACGATCTGATGGCGGGCGTCGATTATGCCATTGCGCAGGGCTACAGCGATCCCGACAAACTCGGAGTCTGCGGCCTCAGCGGCGGCGGCAATCTGTCCTGCTGGATCGTCGGTCACACCGACCGCTTTAAAGCCGCCGTGCCGGAAAATCCCGTCACCAACTGGGTCAGCTTCTACGGCGTCAGCGACATTGGCGTGTGGTTCGGCGTCGAGCAGATGGGCGGTCATCCTCACGAGATTCCCGAAACCTACGCCAAATGCTCCCCGATCACCTATGCCCACAAGTGCAAGACGCCGACGCTGCTCGTACAGGCCGAACACGACTGGCGCTGCCCGCCGGAGCAATCCGAGCAGTTCTACACTGTCTTGAAGGCCAACGGCTGCACCGTCGAAATGCTGCGGATGCCCAACGAACCGCACGGCGGCGCGATCATCGGCTCGATTCCCACCCGCCGCGCGCACAACGATGCGCTCTTGGACTGGATGAATCGCTACGTGTTAGGCAAACAGGCCAAGTAAGAGGCGCATCATGCTCAATCAACGTCCGATGGAAAAAGACGACCTCTTCAAGCTTGAATTTCTACAAGCAGGGCGTCTTTCGCCGGATAGTAAAACGGTGGTCTACGCCATCTCGCGCTACAACGCGCAGGATGACAAAGACTACATCAATCTGTGGCTGGTCACGCCCGCCACCAAAACCACGCGTCAGCTCACTTTCGGCAAAGTCGTGGACGCCAACCCGCAGTGGTCGCCGGATGGCAAAACCATCGCCTTCATCTCCACGCGGGCGGGCGCGCCGCAGATTTTCTTGCTGCCCGTCGCGGGTGGTGAGGCCAAACAGCTCACCACGCTCAAACAGGGTGTTGGCGGCGGCCCTGTTTGGTCGCCCGATGGCAAACGAATCGCCTTCACAGCGGGTGCCGCGCCGGAAGCCATGCCCGACCGCACCAAGCCCTATCGCCTCAAGCGCAAAGTCTACCGCTTCGATGCGATGGGCTATCTGGACGACGCACTGCAAGACCTCTACGTGATCGACGTGGCGGGGAGTGCGCCGCGCCGTCTGACTCGCGATGGCTACCTGAACGTCTCGCCGCAGTGGTCGCCGGACGGCAAAGAACTGCTCTATCTCGCCATGATGTCGCCCGATACGCCGCGTTTTCAGGCGGGGCTGCGGGCCGTCACGCTCGACGGGCAAAAACGCGATATCGTCTGGAACTGGGGCACCGTGATGATGGCGAAATGGTTGCCATCTGGCAAACAAATCGTCTTCGCGGGGCAGCCGCTTGATGCCATGATGGGCGCGAACAACGATCTCTACGTGATCGATGCGGCGGGCGAATCCGGCGGGGCGCAGCCCATCAAGCGCACGGGCACTTCGGCGGTCGGGCTAGGCGGCGGCTTGCAGGGCGATATGCCGAGCGCACCGCTCTATGCCGATGGCCTGCACATCCTTGACGATCACACCGCCCTCGTGCGCGTGCAGGCCGCTGGCGCACTCACCATCCAGCGTATTGGCATCAGCGGCGGGGACAGCGTCGAAACCGTCGTCGCCAAGCCCGATGCCTCGGTCATGCTGCTGGACGCCTCGTCCACTCACATGCTGTATGCGCAGTCCAGCTTCAACAATCCGACGCAGCTTGTGATCTCGGACATTGAAGGCAGCAGCGAACAAGCCCTGACCTCGCTGAATCAACAGTTGCTCTCGGAACGCCAGCAGCCCACCGTCGAGTCGCTCACCGTCACCAGCGCGGATGGCACCGGGATCGACGCATGGATCATGCTGCCAGCCGTCGGCAAGCCGCCCTATCCCACGATTCTGTATATTCACGGCGGGCCGTGGGGCGCGTGGGGCAACATCTTCTCGTTCGATTTTCAAATGTTGGCGGGCGCGGGATATGCCGTCCTGTTCGTCAATCATCGCGGCTCCTCCGGCTATGGCGAAGCCTTCGGCACTGCCATTCAAGCCGATTGGGGCAACCTCGATTATCAGGATCACATGGCGGCGCTCGATCTCGTCATCGCCAACGGTCAGGCCGATCCCGATAAACTCGGCGTGTGCGGCATCTCGGCGGGCGGCTTCGGCACCTGCTGGATGGTCGGGCATACGGATCGCTTTAAAGCCGCTGTGCCGGAAAATCCAGTCACCAACCTG
This sequence comes from Anaerolineae bacterium, assembly GCA_019637615.1. GTDB lineage: Bacteria > Chloroflexota > Anaerolineae > Aggregatilineales > UBA2796 > JAHBVK01. The sequence continues at coordinate 52,502 of JAHBVJ010000029.1, forward strand.
CTGACGATATACGGGGTAGGGGATATTGGCGAGGTGATGGCGCGTTTCATGGGTGGCAAGCCGCATGAGGTCTACGACAACTATCGCCGCTGCTCACCCGTCACCTACGCGCACAACTGCCAAACGCCGACGCTGCTCATTCAAGGCGAGATGGATTTCCGCTGTCCGGCGGAACAAAGTGAGCAGTTCTACACCATCTTGAAGGATAACGGTTGCAAGGTCGAGATGCTGCGTCTCCCCGGCAGTCCGCATGGCGGTTCCATCGCTGGCCCGCCAATCATCCGTCGCGCCCAGAATGAAGCCCTGTTAGAATGGATGAATCGCTATGTTTTGGGCAAATAGCCAACCCCGATCCCCCTCAAAAGGGTGGCGTGTTGGAACTTTATACTTATTATCTTTAGACAACCTTCCATGGCAGCAGTGGAAGGGCAAGTATCGTCCTCACTCCCGTTCGCGATGTTACTCGGAGGCCAAATGAAACGTTTACTCTTTGTCGTACTCTTGTTAGCACTCACGGTCGTCCCGTTGGGTGTTGACGCCATCCAAGCTCAAGGTAGCCCCGATACCGTAATATGGGCGTTATCTGGTGGCGATATCTCTACGCTGAACACGGCGTTGATTACCGATGGTAATTCCAACACGGTGGCTTTTCAGATGCTAGCTGGCTTGTTCCGCGCTAATCCTGATACGGGTGTGCCGGAACCGTACCTCGCCACGTGGGAAGTCTCGGACGACGGTTTGAACTACACGTTCACGCTGCGCGATGCCGTGTGGAGCGATGGGACGCCCATCACTTCCAAGGATGTGAAGTTCACCTACGACGCCATCCTCTCCGACAAAGTTCAGTCGCCGCGTAAGGCCGATGTCGGCGTGATCAAAAAGTTCGAAATCAAGGATGATAAGACCTTTACGCTTACGCTGGATAAGCCCAATTGCACGATCTGGGGCAATGCGTTCTCTGTGCTGCGTCCGCTGCCTTCCTCCAAGTTCGCTGCCGACTTCAGCGACTTCATGACCAACCCGTGGAATACCAACCCCGATGTCGCCAGCGGCCCGTACATGTTTGCCGAGCACAAAGCCGGTGAATTCGTCCGCATGGTCGCCAACGACAAGTACTTCGAAGGAAAACCGAAGATCGGCAGCGTCATCTACAAGATCGTAGCCGACATCACCACCCAGAATCAGGCGCTGCAAACGGGCGATGTGGACTACGCCTTCATGTATCCTGACCAGTTCGAACAACTTCAGGACAAGGAAACCTTCACGACGTTCTTGTTCCCCAACCCCAATGCCCCCATCGTCATGATGAACGAGCAAGACTCCGCGAACCCGCAGCCTGCCTATGATAAAGACGGCAAGCCGGTGACGCTCGTCCCCAACAAGTTCTTCGGTGATAAGCGTGTCCGTCAGGCCATCGCGATGGGCTATGACAAGGAAGCGCTCGCGCTGACGCTTGGTGAGAGTGCGGGCAGCGAGCCGCTCACAGGCCCAATCGTGCCTTCTTTCTATAACCCCTATGACATGTCCACCGTTAGCGCGTGGACGTTCGATCAAGAAGCAGCGGGCAAACTGCTCGATGAGGCTGGTTGGACGATGGGCGCTGATGGCGTCCGTGAGAAAGACGGCGTCAAGTTTGAAGTCACGCTGGTCTACAGCAAGCTCGTTGATCTGTGGGGCAATGCCGCGCTGATCATGCAAGACCAGTTGAAGGACATCGGCATCAAGATCACCATTCAGGAAATGGAATGGAGTGCCTACCTCTCCACCGCGCTGCTCCCCGGCAAGTACGACATCACCATCGTCGGCTTCGGTGGCGGCACGGAAGTAGACGGCATCGCCTACAACCTGCTGTACAGCAAGAACGCCGTACCTAATCAGGGCTTCAACCTGTCCTTCTACGTCAATCCTGAGCTGGACAAGCTGCTCGATGAAGCCCGCTTCTCGGCAGATTGCAGCGTAGACGCCCGTCTGCCGATCTACCAGAAGATTCAGCAGATAGCGCACGAAGATGTGCCGTATGACTGGCTAGTGAGCACCACAGCAGTGAACGTCCTGAACCCGCGCATCGATGGTCGGTTCGGTCAGTGGGGCAACACGCCGCTCGTGACGTGGAGCATCAAGTAACTCAAGTAACACGGTCAAGCCTAACCGCTGACTAACCATCCTGAACGTTCCCTTTGCTGCTAGGTGAAGGGAACGTTTTTTATGGCTGTTGCGCCCCTAACGCTCCCTCCGACACTTTTTACGCCTTCTCCACTGGGCGTGCTAATCAAGTGCGTGCTTCCTTCTCGATAGGAATTGAGTCCCATTCGGGACTTCGTTCGCTAAGCCTGACGTTTCAACGTCGGGCGGCGTGATCCACCCGATTCCATCGCGCGTCACCACCTCGCCCACTCTTTTCCATCACCACGAGCCACGAAAATCGTATGGACTTAGCACTCAGCACTTAGCACTATGTCGATCCAGTATCCACCGCATTGGCAGTTTTGCCGCGCTGGGTAGAATTGATCGCAGTTCGTCAGGGCTTTTCCTGACCTTATCCTTTTGGAGCGCGCCTAATTTGCACCCACGTTGAGCGATCCTCTCGCGACTCATAACTTAGATGCCTTGCATCATCGTCCGAACCGGAACCATGGATAACACCTTTAACTCTTTATTTTGTAGCTTGGAGCAATCATGTTGCAGCTTGCCCTTGTAGGGTGTGCGCATATTCATACCCCCAACTTTGTTAAACGATTAAACGCCCGTTCCGACGTAGCCGTCAAATACGTCTGGGATCACGATCAAGCGCGTGCGCAAAAATCAGCCGACGCGTTAAACGCCAAAGTCACCGATCTCGCGCAAATCTGGTCTGATCCCAACATCGTCGGCGTCATCATCTGCGCAGAAACCGACCGCCATCAACCGCTCGTTTTGGCGGCGGCACAGGCGAGTAAGCATCTGTTTGTCGAAAAGCCGCTCGGCATGGCGGGCAGCGACGCCTACAGCATGGCGCGTGCCATCGATCAAGCGGGCGTCATCTTCCAGACGGGCTATTTCATGCGCAGCGATCCCGTCAACCGCTTTCTCCGTGAACAGGTGCAGGCGGGCAATTTCGGCACCATCACACGCGTCCGCCACACCAACTGTCACGCGGGGTCACTCAAAGGCTGGTTTGATACCGAATGGCGCTGGTTAACGGATGTCAAACAGGCGGGCATCGGCGGCTTTGGCGATCTCGGCACGCACTCGCTCGATGTCCTGATGTGGCTGATGGGTGATGTTGCCCGCGTCACCGCCACCATCAAGAATGTCACCAACCGCTATCCCGATTGCGACGAAACGGGCGAAGGACTGATCGAGTTCAGCAATGGCGCGCTCGGTTCGCTGGCAGCAGGCTGGCTCGATGTCGCCAACCCCATCAGCCTGATCATCAGCGGCACGCAAGGCCATGCCTACGTCGCCAACGGCTCGCTTTTCTACAAGAGCGAGAAAGTCACGGGCGCAGATGGCGACAAGCCGTGGACGGAACTCCCCGCCGCGCTGCCGCACGCCTTCGAGCTGTTCCTCGACGCTGTCGTCGGGCAAAAAGATGTGCCGCTCGTCACCGCTCAGGAAGCCGCCGCCCGCAGCGCTGTCATGGCTGCGCTCTATCAAGGTTCCGAACAACACACATGGGTCGCCCCACAAAAAGCATAGAAAGCTGAGATGATTGATTATGGCAAAATCCTTAAAAGTCGGTGTCATCGGTGTCGGTGGCATCGCCAGCACGCACATGCCCGGTTGGGCGCAATCAGAATATGCCGAAGTCGTCGGCGGCTGCGATGTCAGTGACTATTCTTTACAGCGTTGGGGCAAGCAGCACGGCATCGAGCGCCTAACCGCCAAAGCCGATGACCTGATCAACGACCCCGACATCGACATTATCGACATCTGCACGCCCAACAACTACCACGCGCCGCTGACCATTGCCGCGCTCAACGCGGGCAAGCATGTCCTGTGCGAAAAACCCCTTGCGCCCTCGCCCGACGAAATCCGCCAGATGATCGCTGCCCGTGACGCTTCCGGCAAACGCCTGATGACCGCGCAGCATTTCCGTTTCTCCGGCACCGCCAAAGCCCTGAAGGCCGAACTCGAAACCGGCGTCCTCGGCTCGATCTACCACGCCCGCAGTTGGATGCTGCGCCGTGCCGCCGCGCCCACGCGCCCCGGTTTCATCCTCAAGGAACATGCCACGGGCGGCGCGTGCATCGACATCGGCGTCCACATCCTCGATCTGACGTTGTGGTTTATGGGCAATCCCAAGCCCGTCTCCGTCACAGGCGTGGCGCGCACCGAACTAGCCCATCAGGACGGCGCGTTCAGCATCTGGGGTGGCAAGATTCCGCAGGAAATGAACGTGGAAGAATTCGCTTCGGCTTTCGTCCGCTTCGAAAACGGCGCGACTCTGATCCTCGAAGTGAGCTGGCTGCTGCATCACAACCTGCCGCCAGATGCGCCCGTCGAGGACATGCAGATGTGGCTCTACGGCACCAAAGGCGGCAGCCAGTGGCCCAAGTGCGAGATCGTCTCCTCCAACTACGCCACGCAGCAGCTCTACAATCGCACGCTCCTGCGCCGTCAGGATGTGCATGAAGCGCACATGCAAGAGTGCATTGAGTTCGCGGAGGCCATCGCCACCGACGCGCCGACGCCCGTACCCGCTGAACACTCGCTGCAAGTCCTGACCATTCTGGACGGTATCTATCGCAGTCAAGCCAGCGGCGCGGAAGTCCGTCTAGACTAACCGCCGCTGCCTATCCGCACGGGATACTGAACCAATCCGGTATCCCGTGCTCACTGGCTTAATCGAGATGGAAATATTCCTCCAACTCGATCATCGTCTGGTCAGGCCGTGCGCCGTTCAGCGCCTCGAAGTACGGCCCCATGAACTCCTGCCACTTCAAGTTGATCTCCTCGCGCGACATCCCATCGAGCGAGGCTTGGAAGCTCTCCGCCGCCTCGAAATAGCCGAAGATCAAGCCATCTTCGCGCAGGAACAACGTGTAATTATGCCAACCTGTGCGGCGCAGTGCGGCCTGCATCTCAGGCCACACCGCCTCGTGATGCTTCTTATATTCTGGGATTTGGTCTTGTTTGACCTTGAGCAAAAAACCGACCCGCTTCATGAAAAGAAATCCTCTCTTAAGTAAGGCTCCAACCTCTTGACCTCACCACTATACCCTAACCTTGCCAGCAGCGGAATCACCCGATGACGACCAGTTCCAAGTCCAACAAACTAGCGATCTTCTTGAGCTTGCCCACCTGATGCCCGACTCCGAGCGCGCAGTGATGCGTCGGCCCTTGCATCGACCATGTATCGATGAATGCTGCCGGATCAAGCGCGAACTTCAGCCGCGAATTGGTATTCCCGACTTGCAGCGTCTCACCGGGGATCGACTCGCCCTCCGCTGCCAGCATCTTCAAGCGTCCGTCCGCCGTCTGCGTCATCGTGAGGATCGTCACTGGCCCGTACTTGACTTTGAATTCCACCGACACACCGTATCCGCGCTTGCCATGATACAAGCCCAATCCGCGCAGCACAGGCCGTCCCTCGCTGATTTTGACATGACCGGGGCCGTCATGACCCATCAGCACGAAATCCTCGTTGAAGTCCAATCCGTAAAATTCGGTGTACGATCCGCCTGCATCCAGCCGATCCATGATGAACATGGCGATATTGGTTTTTAAGTCGCCCTCGCCGGAAGCGGGCACGCCGCGCGCCGTCAGCAGCGAATTGCCCACGATCAAACCCGCGCCTAGCTCCTCGAAGGCGTTGCCATTCAGCCCGCGATAATAATACGTCAGGCCGTTCAGGTCGAAATCCGCCACCAGCTTATCCAGCCCCACCGCGACCCGTGCCGACCAGCGCATCGCCTCCTCGGTGACGGGCATCGAAATCTTGTCGCGTCCCTGTTGGGCGATGTCGAAGATGCTGTGAATCTCCGCGATCTTCGCCGTGATCTCGGCCTCGCTGGCGGCGTTGGTGCGCTCCTGTAGGTCGTCCATCTCCAGCACCTCGATGTGCGTCCCAAGCTGCGCATGGTGCATCGTCAAGTCGGAATACATATCCAACATGCCGGGATACGTGTGCCCCAAAAATCCGAAACGGCTGTATCCCAACTGGTGATACACAGTCGCAGCCTGAATCCACTCCCCGATCTGTCCCCACGCCCGCTCATAATAGCGGTTAGCCTTGCCCTCGACCGGATATAGTAGCCCCGTCACCACATGGAACGGGATGCGGCTGCGGGCGAACGCGTTAGAAATTTCCGGCACCGGACACGCAGACACGTTCGCCAACCACTCGCCCGTCCCCGTGTTCGGATAGTCCATCGCGGGCGCGGGGGATAAATTCAGGATCAGCACGGGTGCTTTGCGGCGCTGCACGGCAGGCAGCACTTGCGAAGACGTGGCGTAGGTGCCCACGTAACACACGATCAGATCGACATTCTCACGCGTGAACAGATCGCCCGCTTGTTGCGCGGCGGGTGCGCTATCCACCAACCCCGCCGATACAATCCGCCCGCCCAACGCGGCGATATGCTGCTCAACGTCACGCTGATACGTCTCCAGCCGTTCCTTTAATCCCTCGAACTGAGGCCAGTACGCTGCCAAACCGATCCCGAAAACCCCGATCTTTGCATCCTTACTAATCATGTTTTTGTCCTTAATCAATGCGGTAAATCTAATAATTTTGGAATAGCTTAAAAGACTTTCGCAAACTGTCAAAAAACCATCGCCGCGTGATAACTGCCGCACGATCCTCACCCTTGATCAGCCGCGTCTATGGTAAAGTTGACAGTATCTCTGGTTCCGTCTCATCAATAGGACAGCCCGCCGATGCCCGAAATCCTACGCGCCATGATTAGCAGCACCGCCAAAGACCTCGCGGACTACCGCAAAGCCGTGATGGACGCCTGCCTGAGCGTCGACGTATTCCCCTCGATGATGGAGCACCTGCCCGCCAGCGATGCCGACGCGGTACAGGGATCGCTCAAAATGGTCGATGGCGCGGATTTGTACATTGGCTTATTCGCGCACCGGTACGGCTACATCCCCGAATCCTACGCGGTCTCTGTCACCGAACTCGAATACAATCGCGCCGCCGAACGCGGCATCCCGATCCTTCTGTTCATGATTGCCGAGAGTCAGCCCGTCCCCGCCGCCATGATCGAAACGGGCGAAGCGGGTGACAAACTGCGCGCCTTCAAAACGAAACTGCAACAGCACCACATCGTCAATTTCTTCACCTCGCCCGAATCGCTCCGTGCCGAGGTCATCAAGAGTCTGTGGCACGCCCTGCCCGACCGCCCTCAGCCCACCGTTGCGCCGCGCTTCTCGGAAACCCCCGCCTTTTCGCCCTCGATCCGCGACCAGTTGGCGGCGACCAGCAAAAAGATCAACGAGCTGACCCATGAGCAGTATCAGGTGATCAACATGCTGCGTTATCAACGCCGCGTCGCCATCGCAGGCTGCGCGGGTTCCGGCAAAACCCTGATCGCGGCGGAGAAAGCCATCCGTCTCGATCAAGCGGGCTTGCGCACGCTGCTGCTCTGCCACAGCCGCTATCTGGCTACGTACATTCAGGAATTGGTCAAAGGCTCCGGCGTGACGGTGATCGACTTCACCACGTGGATTCAGCGCATTTTGGGCAACACCAGCGCCGCCCTCGATCCGTGGACGCATTACGAAGAACCCACCACCAAAGAACTCGAAACCGCCTTCGATCAGCTTGCCGTCAGCAACGAACGCTACGACGCCATCATCATCGATGAGGGGCAAGATTTCCGCGAGGATTGGTGGCTGATTGTGGAAGCCGCCCTCATCAGCCAAGAATACGGCACCTTGATCGTGTTCCACGACGACAATCAAGCCCTGTTGCCCTATCGCGCCGCCTACCCGATCCAGCAAGCGCCCATCGTGCTATCGAAGAACTGCCGCAACGCTGGCTCGATCTTCGAGATCGTCCGCCGCTTTCATCCGCAGTCCCCCGAAACTTCGCTTGCCCTCAAACATCAGGGCATCGCCAAACGTTGGGAATTCGAGGCGGGCACTGAACTGACCGTCCTCAATAGCGTGATCCGCGACGCCATGACCAGTGTGCCGCTGGACAAGCTCATCATCCTGACCACCGAACCCGATCCCGCCGAAACCTCGCGGTTGCACGGCAAATCGCTCAAGCTCCCGCTTCGCCACCGCTGGCAAGATTTTGTGGCAGGCTATCTCAGCCAGTACGGGCGCTTCGACGTGAAACTGAGCGACAGCGAACAACCGACTCCCGCCGATATCAAAGCTGTGATCAGCTTCGCCCGCCGCAATCGCAATCTATCGGAGGCGGAACGCGTCGAGGAACTCCGCAAAAATCACTCTTGGCGTTGGGAAGAAACGCCCGACGGCCTGATCGTGCGGGGCAAAACGCGTCTACCCTTCTTCACCACCGACGCGTGGGCGGAAGGCATCCCCGATGGGCGACCGATCACCATCAACGCCAACAGCGACTCCAGCGAGAGCAATCTCGCCCTCTACACCGTTTCCGCCTTCAAAGGGCTGGAAGCTGACGCCGTGATCTTGTTCATGCCCGCCACCCGCGCCGATCTTAGCGCCCTCGCCTATGTCGGCCTATCCAGAGCCAAATTGGTGCTGCATATCGTGATCGAGCGCCGCACGCTGCAATCCGTCAAGCATGTGCTCGGCGCGGAAGGCTAGGGAAGGCTAGATCGGGTTTCGCCAAATTTTCACGAAGTTCGGCCTTGACACCTTACGCGACGTTTGTTAAGATTCCGCCCGTGATTGAGTGATTTTCCCGAATAGCTCAACGGCAGAGCGGCCGGCTGTTAACCGGTAGGTTGTAGGTTCGAATCCTACTTCGGGAGCCAAAACGAAAACCGCCAGAAATGGCGGTTTTTTGTTGTCTATCTACTGTCACGTATGTAGCTTGTCCCCTACTCCCTCCGACACTGCTAGTGCTGTCTCAATGGGAGCGCTAGGGTTGCTGCTTGCTTATTGATAGAGCCTGAGTCCCATTTGGGACTTCGTTCTCTAAGCCTGACGTTTCAACGTCGGGCGGCGTTGTCAACCCGACCCGCGCCGTCTCGTCAGTTCAACTTTGTCAACGTCCGGCGGTGCGGACTACCCGATCCCACCGCGCCACCACCTTGCCTACCCTGTCTTCCGCACGCGGGAATTATCCCCGTGCGTGACTCACCCTCACCCGTCTGCGCCTACAGTTGTGGCGGCTTGGACGCGGCAGTACGGCGCGGCGCAGTAGGCCGTGCGATGCGTGCTTCATCCAACGAGCGTTCGGCCTCGTCGTAAAAGAGGCGGAACACTTTATCCACCCACTCGAATTCATTATCCGCCAACCGCAGTCGCCCATGCCACGCCTGCCTGACCTCGCCCAAGCTCGTCCACGGATTCTCGTGGATGCCTTTGACGGTATAAGTCAACAGCAGCCCCGCTAGGATCAGCGGCAGGTAGGCGTGGCCCAGATCGATGCTTGCCTGCCCTTCTACTGCATTGATGACCTCATTCGCGTAACTGATATGCTCATCATGGGTGCCGAGGCTCTCTTCCGAGATACGCGCCACCAACGACAGACCGAGCATCACGCCGTCATACAAAATTGCCGGGAACAGGCGCGTCAACAGCGCTTCGATGTCGCTGGTCATCTCCGGTTCAGCCATCAACCCGACCAACTGATGGAACCACTTGGCCTCGTACAGGCTGAATCCCGGTTCCAGATCAAGGCCGTCTTCCATTGCGTAGGTCAGCGTTTTTGCCGCGAACAGTGCTTCAGCGGGAGCCAATGGCAATCCCCCCGCCGCGAACTTGGTTTCCAACAGCGTTTGCAGCGGTTCCAGCACCACATTCCGCGTGATCGTCGCGGCGAAGCGGTGGGCATATTGCTCCAATTCGGCGTAACGTGCCTTTTCCGCTTCAAGGTCTTTCGCCGTCCACAGCGTTTCATAGCGTGGGGCGTTGGCGGGCTGCGCGGTCGAGATCGTCCCCGGCACGATGCTAAAGGTATCGCTCAAATGCGCCTCTTCTTGCTGGACGACGCGGAAACCGACCTCGCGCAAAATGCTCAGGCGGAACGGCGACATGTTTAAGATGCTGGCAGCGCGTCCACCCGTCGAAGGCCGTACCTGCCCGACATTGCGCGGCAGCTTGACCTCGACCTTGACTGTAATCGGCAAATCTTCAGCGGGCTGCGTAGGCTGGCGCGATACAATCGGGATGTGCAGCAAGCCAGTCTCAGCGGGTTGCAACACGATTTGCACATTATCCTTCGGCGTCCACAGGTTCAAGCGGTTGCCCGCCGCATCCCGTTTCGGTAGCCGCACCGTGAGGTTCACTTGAATCGGTTTATTGGCCGCGCTTTGCACCAGCACCAACGCTTCTAACGGCTGTCCGAGCACGGTAGTACGTGGATGCAGCGCGTAGGCGCATTGCAGCAAACTGATATTCAGACGTTCGCCGTTGGTGATCATGCCTAAGACATCGGGCAGATCGGCTGGTTGGTGGCTGCTTGGTTCAGTAGATGCCTGCTGAAAAACCATATCGATTAACTTACTCCTTCGCCTCGCGGCGCGAGGTCACTAGCGCTCCCGCTATGCCTCTTGTTGTGCTGTCAGCGCACGATCCATCAGGTTACGCGTCACGACAAAAACGGCGGCATTGCCGTTCGTTTCTTCGCTGCTGCGCCGTTCAAACGCCCTACGGAACAGCAGCACCGTTTCTTGCAGATCTTCCCCCGGCATCTGTATGCGCTGGCTGATGGCTAACCCTGCCAGCACCAATGGCACATAGGCCATATACAGGTCGATTGATTCCTGATGGTCAGTCAGCGCGGCGGCTAACTGCCGTGCGTAGTCACTCGTCTTATCCGGCGCGACTAACGGCTCATCCAGCACGACGCGCAAAATCTTGAAACCGTAGATTGCCGCGTCGTAGATCAATTCGTACAGCAAATGTCCCGTCACCAATTCTTCGACGGGCGTATTGCGCAGGGTGTCGGTTTCTTTCAAGCTCATCCGCGCCAACCGTGTCACCCAGCGCGGCATATCTTTCTGCGACTCGCCGGGGATCAGCTTGGGGATGCCCATCTCGATCACGAGCGCCATCAGCTTGGCGATCAACACTGCCTCGCCCGCCCACAAACGGTAGCCAGCCGCCTCGAAATGCGGTTGCAGCGCCTTGAGCAGCGGAAAATACACGCTGCGGCGGTTGAGGATGTGCAGCAGTGGCCCCAGATGAGATTTGGCGTCGTTCACCAAACGGTCAGCGCTGCCACGGTCGGATTCTGTCCACAACGTCACATAGCGCGCTTTGGTATCGATGAGCAGCGTACCCGTACCGGCGGGCATGATGGCAAAGCGCGTGAGCAGCGAAGCCTTCTGTGGTACGCCCGTCAGCGTCATGCGCAGCGTGCCCGTCGATTTGATCAGGTTAACTTCCGACGAAAAATACAAACGTTGCAACTGCTCGACGGTCTGCTGACGTTCGCTATCAAATTCCTGAACGTCAAACGGCGCGCCGCCGTGTGCGTCACGGATCGGACGTAGATCGCGGCTTTTGTGTTCCACCTGTACGTCCAATTGCAGCGCATATTGATGCCCCGGCGCGGTGTTCAAATGGGTCTGGATAGGCCAGTACAGCACGCCGACCTCGCCCGCCCGCAGCCCGATCCGCAATGGGCGCGTCATCTGAGTGCGGAAGCGCTCCGGCTGCCCTGCCAGATCGCGGTCAGGTACCACCAACCGCAGCACCGCGTCAATCTCCGCGTTCACCGTGTTTTGCAGGAGGATGATCGCTTCAAACGGGGAACCAGCGGGTACGCTCTCGGAAGACAGCCCGAACGCCACTTGCAACCCGTCCAGCGCGAAACGCGCACCACCCGTGATGAGACCAAGCACATCCGGGTAACGCACGTCTTCAACTTTAGGGCTAGTTTGCGTGCTACGCCGATTCATTAACAGCAACCTTTTCGTTTGGGCACATATTAGCATAGACTGTTGCTCTTGTGGCGTGCGAAAGGCAGCATTGTGACGTAATTCATACATTCTTCAGAAGGTTGAAATTTGTAATCGAGCACAAAAATCGCGGAGGTTAGGCACTGCTCCGACGCGGGGAGCCATCGGCGGGCATGAGTTCGTTACAAAATGGCCTATGTCGTCCATTTCATGGCGACCAGATAATTTTGTTCGTTACATCTCACGCCGTAGCTTCAGTTTGTCTATAATCGCGAACAAATATTTTACGAAATTCTAACATCAATGTTCTTGACTTTGCGAAGACTTCATGCGATACTATGCAGTACTGTAGGTTGGTTACTGACCTTCATGCAGGTTCAACTTCCGTCTTTTCCGCCTAGCGCTAGGCTTGTCCGTTCGTCCGATGAGCTTCTGCTCTCAACCGACTACGGATGGCGTTCCGCATTGACTCAAGTCCAAGCCCGATTGTTCTTTGCCTGTTTATGCTTTTCACCTGAGTTTCGGATACCAGTGAGCAATCACTAGCGCACGATTGAGTACAAAATCATCAGGTAAATGAACGGGGACTCCAACGCCGCGACTTTGTAGGTTGAGTCAGGCAGTTCATGATCAGGGATCGCTTGTCTACCTTCATCGTCTTGTTAGCCCTGTTCCTAGCCCTGATAACCCTGATCCAGCCCTGTTTTTCTCGGCTCAGGATGGCTCATTAAGCAGAGATTTTCTGACTGGCCTGTTTTCCCTGATAAAACAGGGTTAACAGGGCTTCTATCGTCCATGTATCTTATGTTGCGAGGCTCCACCGATGCTCACATCCGCGCGTTATCTTTCCCCATCACCCTCCCCCTGTGCGCACGCCTCGTATTCAGGGAGCACACAGTCTCCGGCACTGGGCACGGCAATGATCCCATTCGCTCCTCACAGCGGGATCATTTCAGGGATTACCGCCCTCGAAGGCATTGCCGAACATGGCTTGATTCGTCATCATTGTGCAGAGCATACGACGCTTCCCCGCCAGACTAGTGTACAAGGAGCATACATGGCTACGCTGCATAAGTTACCCGCCACCCGCGCTACGCTGCATGGTCACTTCGCGCGCGAGATGGCTCCCGTCTTGACTATCGATCCCGGCGATTCGGTTCGCTTTCAGTGCTTGGACGCGGGGTGGGGCTTGGAGCCACATAATGGCTACGACAACAACCGGCGCGAGTTCGAAGGCCGCGTGCCGGGGCTGGATGATGGGCACGCGCTCACCGGGCCAGTTGCCATTCGCGGGGCGCGACCGGGCATGACCTTGGCGGTACGTATCGACGCCATCCAAGTCGGGCAGTGGGGGACGACCAAAGCGGGCGGTTGGCCCAACGACTGGAATGATCGGCTCGGCGTCAGTCGGGAGGGCGTCTTCCACGTCTGGACGTTCAACCACGAGGCGGGCACGGCGCGCAATCAGCATGGGCATACCGTCACGCTGCGTCCGTTCATGGGCGTCTACGGGATGCCTACCGCTGATCCCGGCATTCAATCGACCATTCCGCCGCGTCCGACGGGTGGCAACATCGACTGCAAAGAGCTGATCGTGGGCAGTACCCTCTATCTGCCGATTGCCGTCGAGGGCGGCTTGTTCAGCACGGGTGATGGGCACGGGGTACAGGGCGACGGCGAAGTCTCGATCACCGCCATCGAATGCCCGATGGAACGCGTCGATCTGACCTTCGATCTCCGCCATGATTTGCCCATCCCGACGCCCATCGCCAACACACCTGCTGGTTGGATCACGATGGGTTTTCACGAAGACCTCGACGAAGCCTTGATCATCGCCCTCGAAGCCATGCTGACGCTAATCCAGCGTTTGCACGGGCTGAAGCGGCAAGACGCGCTCGCCCTCGCCAGCTTGACCGTCGATTTTCGCATCACGCAGGTAGTGAACCGCGTGCGGGGCGTCCATGCCGTCCTGCCGCATGGTGCGATCCGCTAATGGGGCTATCTCAGCGAGGCTTGCGACGGCGCTCAGCAGCAAGCCTCACAGGTGGCATGACAACTCAGGTCGATAACGTCTCATCGAGCACGCGTACGCGCACTGCGCACGGGCCGCGATCATTCTGCGCCAAGTCGTACTCGACCAGATCGCCGATGTTCAGTTCGGAGAAATCCGCGTTCATCGTCTCGCCGTGGAAGAAGAACAGGTTCAGCCCGCCGTTGTTGGGCGCGATGAAGCCGTAACCCTGCTTCAAGCTCTGGATGCGGCCTTGCTGCTGTGTCGACTCGGGCACGCTGACCCCGTTACTCTGCGCGACGATAGCACGCACCGAGAATTCCTTGGGCGGGATGAACAGCCCGTTGATGATCGGGTCGTTGCGCAGCGAACGGTCATCGATGATCTGGTGCATCATCAGCGGGTACGAGGCTTCATCCAGCAAGAACTGTGCCGTCTTCGTCTCGCGTTCGCGTCCATTACGGTCAGTGTATTTGAAATCCCAGCCAAGCAGCATCACACGTGTGCCAAGCGTGTTCAACTTACGCACCAGCGGCAAGAAATCGCCGTCACAGGCCACCAGCACCATCACATCGAAGTGCTTGTAGATCGCCAGTTCATAGGCTTCCAGCGCCAGCCAGACATCGATGCCTTTTTCGCCCTCTGGCCCCAGCGGCAGGTAATGCGTGGTGACGCCTTCGCGCATCAACACCTCATCGAAGATGCGCTCATTGAGCAGTAGTTTGTTTTCGGCCTCTTGCGCCCGGACTCTGCCGCGAAAATAATGAGCATCTACGATCTGGCAGTAGCGGACATCGGTGCTTTCGAGTTCCGCCACACGGTGACGGACGAAGGTATGCAGCCCCGGAATGCTGATGCGTGACTGTTTCGGATGGTTGTAAGCGTAATAATTGCTGACATGCCAAAGAAAATTACCATCATAGAAAACGCCAATTCGGATAAGTTTGTGATCACTTGGTTGCATTGGGGTACGCCGACCCTCCATTCAAAGATAACCGTGTCATATATTTCCTAAAGTTTCGGTAATAGGTTGCATTCTTTACACAAGATTATACGGATGAGTGGTTGTCGCCAAATTTCTCCTCAAACTCTGATTAAAGCTTAACAAAAGTGACAGGTTAGAGATTGAACAATTTTCGAAATTGGTGTACACTACCTTTCAATTGATTAATCATATTAATAAGATTAATGCGCCGGGAAGCGAGTTACTGTTATATGTCGAAACTCCTCGATTCGGATCTGCTTAACTATATCGTTGAGCAGCACATCAAGCCCGGAGAGACGCTCCCCCGACTCGAAAAACTCAGTGAAATTTTGGGGATCAATGTCGGTAAATTGCGCGAACAGCTTGAAGTAGCACGTGCCCTCGGCATCGTGGATGTCCGTACCAAGACGGGCATCAAGCTGCGTGATTACAGCTTTCTACCTGCCTTGCGCCTGAGCTTGCTGTTCGGGCTTGGGCAAGATAAACATCTCTTCGAAACCTACACCGCGCTCCGTAACCAGATCGAAGTCTCGTTCTGGAAAGACGCCGTCAAACTGCTGACGGATGAGGACTTCGCGGAACTACGCGAGTTAGTCGAACTCGCCAAGCGCAAACTTAGCAGCAGCCGTTTCATCCAAATCCCGCACGCCGAACACCGTAAATTCCATATGAAGATCTTCTCCCATCTGGAAAATCCGTTTGTGTTGGGGCTGCTAGAGGCGTACTGGGATGCCTATGAAGCGGTGGAAATGAATACGTATGCCGAACTTGGCTATTGGCAGGAGGCATGGAGGTATCACGAACTTATTTTAGACAACCTTGTTGAGAAAAAATACATCGAAGCGTTAGATGCTTTTGTGCAACATACCTATTTGCTCCGACATCGCTTTGAGGAAGTTGGGTGGGACGATGATCGCGAAGAATCCCCAGAGCCGACCTCGCGGGCGAACGGTGCAACCACCTTTTCCCCTCATCCAGTTAAGGAGTCTACGTAATGTGTGCGTTGAACGTACAGGTTGAGTCACAGACAACAGGCAAGGTGATGCTCAACGATTTCTCTATCGTCGCCGCCACGGTGAATGGGTCGGGCAGTCAGACGGCGAACGCTACCCTTGTGCGGGCGCTGTTCAAAATGGGCATTCCAGTCAACGGCAAGAACTTATTTCCATCCAATATCCAAGGTCTACCAACGTGGTACACCATCCGCGCCAGCAAAGATGGCTACATCGCGCGCCGCGAAGATTATCATGTGCTGGTCGTCATGAACCCCGTCACGCAGATGGACGACATCCAGAAGCTGGCACCGGGCGGCATCTGCGTGTATCCCGAAGAATGGGAGAAGGATCGTAAGATCGCTTTCCAACCCACGCGCACCGATGTCACGTTTTACGGGATGCCCGTCGAACAGATGGCAAAAGAGTCGGGCGCTGACGCGGGGTTGCGCGATTATGTCGCCAATATGGTGTATGTAGGGGCACTCACGACGCTGCTGGGTATCGAAATAGAAGAGATTAAAAAAGCACTTGAACATCACTTCAACGGCAAAAAGAAAGCCATCGATCTGAACTACGGCGTGGTGGAAAAAGCCGCTGCCTACGCCCTCGAAAAATATGGTCCGAATCCGACCTTCCGCGTGGAGCGTATGAATGCCACGGTAGGCAAGGTCATGATCGAAGGCAACGCGGCGGGTGCCTTGGGTGCGGTATTCGGCGGCGCGACGGTGTGCGCGTGGTATCCGATCACGCCTGCCACCAGCTTTGCGGACAACCTTAAAGATTACGCCAACGAACTACGCTGGAATGCCGAAAAGGGTGAGACCACCCTCGCCATCGTGCAAGCTGAGGACGAATTGGCGGCGCTCGGTATGGTCATCGGCGCGGGCTGGATGGGCGCGCGTGCGCTCACCTCAACTTCTGGCCCCGGCATCTCGTTAATGTCAGAATTCGCGGGCTTGTCCTACTTTGCCGAAGTTCCCGCTGTGATCTGGGACGTTCAGCGCATGGGGCCAAGCACAGGCTTGCCGACGCGCATTGCGCAGGGCGACGTCATCAAGGCATATTTCCTCGGTCATGGTGACTCGCGTCATGTGGTGCTGCTCCCCGGTAGTATGCAGGAATGCTTCGAGTTCGGTTGGCGCGCTCACGATCTCGCGGATCGGCTGCAAACGCTGATCCTCGTGTTGAGCGACCTCGACCTCGGCATGAACTTGTGGATGACCGACCCCTTCGTGTATCCCGATGAACCGATGGATCGCGGCAAGGTCAAGACATGGGACGACATCAAGAAAAACGGCGGCTTCGGGCGTTATAAGGATGTGGACGGCGACGGCATCGGTTACCGCACATTCCCCGGTCAAGGCCCCGCCTACTTCTCGCGCGGGACGGGTCACAACGAAAATGCGATTTACAGCGAACGCCCCGACGACTGGGAAAACAACCTCAAGCGGCTGGAACGCAAGCATAACACCGCCCGCAAGATCGTTCCGCAACCCATCACGCGCACGACCGAAGGCGCGGAGATCGGCGTAATCGCCTATGGCTCCACCGACGCTGGCATGAGCGAAGCGTTCGACAAGTTAGCTCAGCGCGGCATCAAGGTCGATTATCAACGCGTGCGTGCGCTGCCTTTGGGCGAGCAAACCCGTGACTTCATCGCCAACCACAAGCGCATTTACGTGGTCGAAAACAACTTCAATGCGCAAATGGTCGAGATGATGCGTATCGATTATCCGGAATTCGCCAACAAGATCGTGGCTGTCAACAAGTGTGACGGTCTGCCCTTAACTGCCCGTTGGATCACCGAGAGCATTATCGAGAAGGAAAGTTAAATCATGACGGCGCGTGTTGCACCTACTAATGTCATTGGATTACTGAAGGCCGATTATGACGGCGGCGAAACGACACTCTGCAAGGGTTGCGGGCACAACTCCATCTCGTCGCAGATCATCGACTCGTGCTTTGAAATGGGACTCCGCCCCGAAAATGTGATCAAACTGTCCGGAATCGGCTGCTCCAGCAAGGCTCCCGCCTACTTCCTGAACCGTTCGCACGGCTTCAATACGTTACATGGACGTATGCCCTCGGTAGCCACCGGCGCGACGATCGCCAACCATACGCTGACGGCGATTGGCGTCAGCGGTGACGGCGACTCGGGCAGCATCGGCTTGGGGCAATTCATCCACCTCGTGCGTCGCAATGTGCCGATGGTCTACATCATCGAAAATAACGGCGTATACGGCCTCACCAAGGGGCAGTTTAGCGCCACTGCCGACGAAGGCCAGAAGCTTAAGTACGCGGGCGTCAACGAAATGCCGCCGCTAGACTTGTGCCTCGAAGCTCTCATCGCGGATTGCACTTTCGTGGCGCGTTCCTTCTCCGGCAATGCCAAGCAGGTACGTTCGCTGATGAAAGCCGCGCTCAGTCACAAGGGCACGGCGCTGCTGGACATTATCAGCCCATGCGTGACCTTCAACAACAATCCGGAGTCTACCAAGAGCTACGACTACGGGCGCGCGCACCAGATCGAGTTGCAAGAAGTCGGTTTCGTCCCCTACCGTGAAGAGATTCAAGTAGAAGACCCCGATGCTGACTTGATCGAGGTCAAGATGCATGATGGTTCCGTCATCCGCTTGAAGAAGGCCACCCACGATCCACGTGATAAAGGCGCGGCGATTGACCTGCTGATGAAAGCCAAGATCGAGAAGCAGTTCATTACTGGCTTGATTTACGTTGGCGATCCTCGCCCAACGCTGCCCGAACTGGCGAAAGTGCCGAGCACACCGCTGGCGCACCTGAATGAAGCCGAACTGCGTCCTTCGCGTGAATCGTTGGCGAAGATTATGGCGGATTTGGGCTAAGAACCTGAATCTACTGGATCGTTGCGAGGCATTCAGCAAAAATGAAAAGAGGCCAGTGTGACTGGCCTCTTCATATACTTTAGGGTGTATACCGCTGCGGATCAGCTCACACGCTGCCAAGTCGCCAATTTGTTGTTCGTCGGATCAGGCTCGGAGAGCGCGTAGACTTCTCGTCCTAGCGTCGTGATGAAGTGTGTGCCCGGCCCCGGTACATACTGGTTATTCGGGTCAAGATAGCCACCGGGCTGATATTTATACTCGGTGTTCAGCCCGAATTCCGGCGTGGTTGCCCACCCTAGCGCATCCCGCAGTCCCGGCGTTTGTGTCCACAGTTTGCCAAAGCCACGACGGGGGGCATACAAACCAGACGGTGGCGCAAGTTCGGCGTCTTTGTCAACCGTCTCATCGAAGGTATCTTGATAGATGAACCACTGCCCAACATTCGGGTTGCTAGGGTCTTGGATCAATACCCACATGATCTTGCGGGCTTGAATCCAGAAGATAATCCCTTTTTCGAAGCTCTGCTGCGCAATGTAAATCGTTTGCTTGGTTTCAGTCGGGAACGGACTGAGTGTCGGCGTCGATTGAATAGGGATTGTCGTGGGCGTGGGCTGCACGGTTGCCGCTACTGACGGCTCAGTGCTCGGTGTGGCGGTGGGCGCGGCAGCGACGGCAGTAGTCGTTGTCGTGTTCGCTTCCGCCGTCGCCCCGTCAGCCGGTGTCACGGTGATCACGACGATATTCGGGTTAGGGGTCGCTGTCACGACCCGTTCAAGGACAAGTTGGCTATTACAACCGGAAATCAACAGACCAGCCACTAAGGCTGTCATGCCGAGTAGTTTTCGAGTCATAGATATGTGCATCCTCATTGTATTCGCGCTACAGTCTATAGACATCTATAGATAGTCGTATCAAATTCTGCATTTTACCACCGTTCACCAACGCATTAAGCAAGAACTTAGGAAAAATCGGGCAAGCGACGGTTAACCCTAGAACGCGCATTCGCAAAACGCTATAATAGTGACAGATAGAAGTGATGAGGTCACGATGTCGGAAGATCAACAGCAGCTTGAATTCGTCCATCTGCATGTTCATACGGAATACAGCCTGCTAGATGGCTTGTGCAAGGTTGATAAGCTCGTCAAACATGCGAAAAGTCTTGGCATGAAATCCCTCGCGATCACCGATCACGGCGCGATGCATGGGGTAATCAGCTTCTTTCGCACCTGCAACGATCAAGGCATCAAACCAATCATCGGCATGGAAGGCTACCTCGCGCGGAAAGATATGCACGTCCACGATTCCAGCGAGAAATCGCCTTTTCACCTCCTGCTGCTAGCGAAAAACTACACGGGTTACAAGAACCTACTTCAGATCGCATCGGCGGCGCAGTTGGAAGGCTTTTACAACCGTCCGCGCATCGACAAAGACTTCCTCGCCGCACATGCCGAGGGCTTGATCTGCACAAGCGGCTGCTTGGCGGCTGAGATTCCGCGCATGATTATGGACGGTAAAGAAGATGAAGCGCGGAAAACCATCGGCTGGTATCAGGACGTGTTCGGCAAAGATAGCTTCTTTCTCGAAGTGCAAAGTCACGATATTGAGGAATTGTTCACGGTTAATCGCTGGCTGCGCGACAATCGCGACTATGCTGGTGCGCCGCTGCTAGCGACCAACGATGTGCATTACATCCGCAAAGAAGACGCCGATCCGCACGATACGCTGCTGTGCATCCAGACGGGTGCGAAAAAGGCCGAAGCCAAACGGATGCGCATGACCGATCCTAGCTACCATCTGCGCACCACCGATGAGATGTGGCAGTTGTTCCAAGAGGTGCCAGAAGCCATCCACAATACACTGCTGGTAGCGGAGATGTGCAACGTCGATTTGAAGACCAAGGGCTATCATCTCCCGATTTTCCCTGTGCCCGGCACGCATACCGCCGATAGTTATTTACGGGAATTGGCACAACGCGGTCTGCGCTGGCGATATGGCGATAGAGCCGATTCACCCCATGTGCAAGAGCGCCTTAACTACGAACTCAGCGTCATCCACAAGATGGGCTTCGATACCTATTTCTTGATCGTGTGGGATTTGTGCCAGTTTGCGCGTCACGCCGATATCTGGTGGAACGTGCGTGGATCGGGCGCTGGTTCGGTGACAGCCTACAGCCTCGGCATCACGAACATCGACCCGTTAGCGAACAACCTGATTTTCGAGCGCTTCCTGAATCCGGGACGCGTCTCGATGCCCGACATTGACATGGACTTCCCCGATGACCGTCGCGCGGACATGATCGACTACGCCATGCGCAAGTACGGCCCCAATAAAGTGGCAGGCATCATCACCTTTGGCACCATGAAGGCACGTGCCGCGATCAAGGACGTGGGGCGTGTGCTCGAATATCCACTGCCTACGGTCAATGAATTGACGCAGATGATCCCGCAGATTCCTAGCCGTCCCGTCTCGTTGACTGACTGTTTGGGCGAGGACGAAGATAAAGCCGTCCCTGAACTCAAGGAACGCTATAACAACGATCCCTCTATCAAGGCACTGCTGGATAACGCGATCCTCGTGGAAGGGATGTCGCGTAATGCGGGCACGCACGCAGCGGGTGTGATCATCGGGGATGCGCCGCTGGTGCAGTACTTGCCGCTGCACCGTCCAATCGGGGATACCCGCTTGGCACAGGTGACCCAATTCCCGATGGAAATCTGCGAGTCAATCGGGCTGCTCAAGGTAGACTTCCTCGGCCTCTCGACGCTAACGATCATGCGTAAGGCGTGTGACCTGATCGAGAAGTATCACGGCATTCGCTTCAACATGTCGAATATCCCGTACCGCCCCGATCCGAATGATCCGCAACAAGCCGCCAATGTCCGCAAATTGTTCGAACTGATCGGCAACGGGGAGACGACGGGCGTGTTCCAACTGGAAAGTCCCGGCATGAAGCGCATGTTAATCGACATGAAGCCGCAAACCTTCGAACATATCATCGCCGCGATTTCATTGTACCGCCCCGGCCCATTGGCGCTCATTCCCACGTTCATCAAGCGGCTGCACGGTGAAGAGGAGGTGACCTATCACCACGAAAAACTAGAACCAATTCTCCGCGAGACTTACTCGATCATTGTTTATCAGGAGCAAATCCAGCAGATCGCGGCTCAGTTATTCGGCTACAGCCTTGGTGATGCCGACCTGATGCGGCGTGCGGTGTCGAAGAAGAAAGCCAAAGACCTGCTCACGCACAAGGAGATTTTCAAGCAGAAGGGGCCGGAAAATGGTGTTCCGGTCGAAGTTGCCGAGAAAATCTTCGATGAGATTGAATACTTCGCGGCCTATGGCTTCAATAAGTGTGTGGTTGGCGATACATTGGTGATCGATGCCAATACGGGACGTTTGATCCCGATTCGTGATCTTGCCACGACACAAGCCAGCCTTGAACGTACTATCACCGTTGATACTGATACCTTGCGCTTGCAATCGGGCGAGGTTGCCTCAGTTTGGGAGAATGGTGTCAAGCCTGTCTACAAGCTGACGACGAATCTTGGACGTGAGATCACCGCAACCGCCAACCATCCGCTGCTGACATTCTCTGGTTGGCAGATGCTAGGTGAGTTAACAATTGGGCAGAAGATTGCCTTGCCGCGCCAGATTCCTGTTGAGGGCAGCAAAGAATGGCCTAATCATCAAGTGATCATACTTGGACATCTGCTGGCGGAAGGTAATCTCTGCCATCCACATGGCGTTTATTACTACACTCATGATCCCGATCAGTGGCAAGATTATGTTGCGAACCTCGAACAATTCGATAACGTAGCGGCTAGTACCCATCGTCGTCGAGAACGTGCTCATGATGTGTATAGTCGTAAGCTCGACCCGACTAAGCCCAACACAGTCATGATATGGATCGAGCAGCTTGGCTTGCGCGGTGCGAATTCGTACACTAAATTCATCCCAGATGAAGTATTTGAACTTACCAACCGTCAGATCGCACTGCTGATCTCAAGGATGTGGGAGGGCGACGGCAATATTTCAGAGCATGGTCGTTTCGCCTATTACGCCTCATCTTCTAAGCGGATGCAGCAGCAACTTCAACATTTACTCCTACGTCTCGGCATCATTTCACGCTTACGACGTGTAGAATTCAAGTATCGTGGCGAACTGCGCACGGGGTATCAACTTCACATTACGGGTAATGACAATCTGAAGCAATTCGCAGAAACGGTCGGCACACACTTCGTTAGCCAAACTCGGCGTGATACATTGGCACGGATGATTATTGACCAGAGAGAGTCGTTCAGCAGCAAAGATGTCATACCTGCCGAAATCAAACATATCATCCGCCGTCATAAGGCTGAACGCGAGCTAACGTGGTCAGCAATTGGTGCGGAACTTGGCGTTTCTACTACGGAGTTCCAGAAGCCATCCAACACGACCAAAGTGGGTTTTACGCGCGCAGTGATTCACAAATTCGCGGACTACTATGATTGCGACGAATTGCGCCGTTACGCGGATAATGACATCTACTGGGATGCAATCACATCTATCGAGTATGTGGGGGAACAGCCGACTTACGATCTAACCATCCCCGATACGCATAACTTCGTGGCGAATGACATTATCGTCCACAACTCACATGCCGCCGACTACGCAGTATTGACGTGCCAAACCGCGTATCTGAAGGCGCACTATCCCGAAGAATACTACACGGCGCTGTTATCGGTGCAACGCGACGTGATCGCAGACGTGGCGCTGTTCACGTCGGACTGCCGCAAGTTCGGCATCCCGATTCTGCCGCCAAGCGTGAATGATAGCGAAGTAGACTTCTCGATTGAGGAAGTGCCGGGACGCCATACCAAAGATGGTCGTCCAGTGCGTGGCGTTCGCTATGGTCTCAGCGCGATCAAGAACGCCGGTGAGAAAGCGATTATCGAAGTGGTGCGCGCACGTAACGAAGGCGGCAAGTTTCGCGACATCACGGATTTCTGCCGCCGCGCCGATTTACGCGCGATGGGCAAGAAGGCCATCGAGAGTTTGATCAAGGTAGGTGCCTTCGATGACCTCGCAGATCGAGATGATATGCTCGCCTCGTTGGATCGCCTGATGAGCTATAGCACCGACCAGCACAAGGCCAAGGACGTCGGACAATTCAGTTTGTTCGGAGATATGGCGAGTGGCACGGGGGATAATCTGCAACTGGTCAAAGCGACTACCCGCACCGATTCCCGCACGCGCATGGGGTGGGAAAAGGAATTGATCGGTTTATCTGTGTCACCGCACCCGATGGAAGAGCTGATCCCGATGCTGGAAGATCTGTCTAATTACCATTTCGTCTACCAACTGCGCACCGACGAAGACGAAACGCCGCTCAACGGGCGTCAGGTTGCCATCGCGGGGCTGGTGGTCGATATTCGGCGCGTAATGACGAAAAAAGGCGACGAAATGGGCATCATCAAGATCGAAGACAACACGGGTCAGATCGACTGCGTGTTGTTCCCTCGCACATGGAAACGACACGGTGAGTTATTCGAGAAAGATAAACTGCTGATCATCTACGGCAAAGCGGATACCACGCGCGGCGATCCACAGATTATCGTGGACAATGTCACACAGCAGTTCGATCATGTCAGCGCCATCGACACGACGCCTGCGCCCGTGTCATCCACTTACGACTATATGCCACCTGCACCGTCGCCATCCGATGACGATGTGCCGCCCGATCCAATGTTTGATCCGCCCGTCAGGCAGGTTGCCCCACGACCAGCACCTAGCGCCGTGCCACCAGAGCCGCCTAGCCAAGCTCAACCGCCCGTTGCCGCGGCTCCAACCCCCGCCTCCATCGAGCAGCGCATCAACGGTAACGGGAATGGCAAAACCAACGGCAATGGGAATGGAACCGGAAACGGTCATCGCACGAACGGGAATAGCGCACCTGAAAATAGCGTTGGCAGTGGTGTCCGCGCCGGAAATTACGTGACTGATGCCGAGCTAGATGACCTATTTGGTGACGAGCCGAGCAACGCGAACCGCATCTTGCCACGCCTGATCACGATTACCTTCCGACGCACGGAGAACACCGAACGTGATAGACGACGCATTAACGTGATCATCAGCCAGTTGCGGTCATTTCCCGGTACGGATCGCTTCCAATTCAAAATCATCGATCCGGACAAAGTCTTTACGTGGCTGCCCGACTACACCACCGAATACGGCCCGGAGATCGAAGCCCTCTTGCGCCGCGAGTTCGGAGACGATAGTTTTACTGTAGATGACTTTGTCGAGGGACAATAATGCAGGATCAGGGTAAGAGTGTGGCCTTTTCTGGGCAACCACTGGCTGACTATCACATGGCAGGCAAAGCGCGCGAGCGGTTAGTCGTGCGTTTGCTGCGCCTATTGATCGGCGGATTGGTGTTGGTTGCCGCGCTGGGAATTGCCTATCTCCCGTTGGCGGCACACACGCCCTTCAGTGATGCATGGATACTGTACGTTTCCAGCGGTGCGTTCCTGATCGCTGCCTTGCTGATCATCGGGGTACGCTTCACGCCGCCCGCAGACAGTGTACAAATTGCGGTGTATCCAGAAGGCATCAAGGGGCGCAGTGGACGCCCTTTTCAGGTAGCGTGGCGCGAGATCGCCTATTTATGGGGCGAGATCACGTCGGAGGAGTCTAATGGCTCGCCGCGTGGACAATCCGCTAAGGTCAAAATCACTACGAAATGTACCATCCAACTGATCGATGGGCGCTCGATTGCATTTGGCGGGGAACAGATCGAGAAAGCGGCGCAAAGCGGGCATACCAACAATAAAGCGGCGCATACCATTGAATTGATCGAGGCCAAGTTTAACGAAGCCATGCTGCCAACCTTTATCGAACGCTTTGAGCGCGGCGAAACGATCAAATTCCCGCCCGATTTCGCCATCAACAAGGATGGTATCAACTACCGCAACCGAGAATTCTTGGAATGGCCGCAGTTCGCCTACGCCTCCCCCGATCTTGAGCGCGGAGTATTCCAACTCCGGCAGACGGATCGGCGGCGGCAAAGTGTGCAGGATTGGATGGTTGTCCCTACGCACTCGATTGCGAACGTCACCTTATTCCAAGCCATGCTCAAACGGATGACACAGCCTATCAGCGGGTATGACTGGAGCTGAGTCTCACCATGTTCGAGGAATACGAACTTCCCGATTCTGGCGTCTTTCGCGGCTTTGAGCCAGATACGTTCGCGTTCCTCACCGACCTTGCTGCCAACAATACGTTCGAATGGATGACCGCTAACGAGGAACGCTATCGCCGCGTATTGCGTGAGCCGCTGCGTATGTTGTTCAAAGCGTTGGCTCCCGTCATGTCACGGCTAAATGCTGGTTTTGAAACGGAGGCCAAATACGGGCGTGTCCTTGCCTCGATACGGAGGCGTTGGCCCGATGATCGGGCGACCTATCATACCTACCTATGGGGCGCGTTTTTCCGCGCTGATCGCAGCCGCCAAACCGATGCACAGTTATTCGTAACCGTTCGTGTGCATGGCATCTCCGTTGGCGTCGGGATCGGCGCGGGAGCGCAGGAAGTATGGTCACAGTTCCGAGAGAACCTTGCCGCCATGCCTGACAAATGTCTGCACTTGATCAAAATGGCGTTGGATGAAGGATTCGTGTTGAGCCTCACCGCGTCCGAATCCGCTGGCGTCGAGTCGCAGCCCGTCACGTTGACCGCGCTTGAGTCGGAAGATGATCTAGCCGCGCTGCGTGAGGCCGAATCGCTCTCCATTGAGCGCATCTATCCTGCCAGCGACGAGCTGTTGTATCAGCCGGATTTTGCCGACGAGATTAGCGCCGTATTCGAGCATTTGTATCTCCTGTATCGCTGTTTCACCAGCCCATACGTACCCGTCGAACCCTTGAACGCTGCTCCGCAACCCTATTCGCTGGAACAGTTGCAAGCCGATACATTCCTTGATCGTGACATGCTAGAGCGCATGATTGGGCTGCTCAAGGATAAAGGACAGATCATCCTATATGGGCCACCGGGGACGGGCAAAACCTATGTGGCGCGTCAATTAGCACACCATGTCATCGGCAGCAAAGGCGAACTACGCGTTGTGCAATTTCATCCGTCCTATGCCTACGAAGAATTCATCGAAGGTATTCGCCCGCACAGCGACAATGGGCAGATCAGCTATCCGATCGAACCCGGTGTGTTCCGGCGCTTATGTGATGAAGCGCGTCTGCATGTGGATCGTGCCTATGTGCTAATCATCGATGAGATCAACCGTGGCAATTTGCCCCGCATCTTCGGAGAGCTGTTGTATTTGCTCGAATACCGTGATCCCACCGAAGCCGTCATGCTACCGTATTCCAAAACGCCGTTCACTATTCCCACCAACGTCTACCTGATCGGGACTATGAACACGGCTGACCGAACGCTTGCGGTGCTTGATCAAGCGGTGCGGCGGCGCTTCCATTTTGTGCCACTGCGCCCCGATCCTAATGTGCTGCGCACATGGTTAGCAGCACACGACAAAACACGCTTATTGTGGGTCGCTGATCTGCTAGAGGAACTAAATCGACGTTTGGCGGAGGATGGACTCGATTGGCAATCGCAAATTGGGCAAACAGTATTCATGCTACGCGATCTAGATGAACGACGGGTGGCGCTGATCTGGGAACATTCAGTGATGCCTACTTTGGAAGAATATTTCTACAATCGTGCGGGCTGGCAGTCACGCTATGTCTATCACGAATTGATCGCAGCAGCAAAGGCAGCGCATGGCTAACATCATCCTGACGGAATGGCAATCGGGTATAGTGACGTTGTCCGCACCGGATGTGCGCTATATTGCTGAACTTGCCAACCGCTATGATTCTGCCCTGCTGACGTTGACCCCGCAAGGCGGCGATGTCTATCTAGCGCGTGCCTCGCATTTCGTCGGCATTCTGCGCTTGCCCGATGGACGCACGCTCGAAATCCGCCCCAAAATGCCAGTTGGCAATGTCTTCGCCATGCTTAACACGGTCAACGCGCTGGGTGCGTTTTTGCCCACTTTGGCAAACATGGACTCGTTCGCTGGTCTACTCGACATTTTGCTTGACCAATTTGCCCGCGAACTAGAACTTATTCTAAGGCATGGCTTGCTGCGCGGATTTGCCACCCAACAGGATGTCTCCGTCATGATTCGAGGCAAGCTCGACCTCAGCGAAACCCTGCGTCAAGCGCCAACTCTCCGGCATTATAGTGAATCCTCGGACGCGACCAGTGATATTCTAGAAAACCAAGTACTTTGCCTTGCGTGCCAGTACATCCGCACTCATCTGCCGTTGTCGGTGGAACATGAACGACGCTTTGAGGTATTCTTGCAAAAGTTGTCCCATCTCTCAACCGCCAATATCAGCCGTGACGCTGTCAAGCGCGTCCAATTCACTCGCCTGAATGAATATTATCGTCCTACGCTTGCGCTGGCGGAACTCCTGCTGGCGGATCAAGCACCGACCACTGACGGAGCACGTACACAATACCCCTCATTTTTGGTGGACATGAATACGCTATTTGAGCGTTATACTACCATATTGTTACAAGAATACAGCGACAGTAGAATTGTCGTGAATGTACAAGCGTCGTATCCTTTGGATCATACGGGGTTGCTAACAGTACGGCCTGATATGGTACTAAGCGCAAAACAGGGCGCGGTGGTGCCAGTTGACGCCAAATACAAGTTGTACAGCCATAACGAAGACATCTATCAAATGTTGGCTTACTGCCATGCCCTTCGTACGACACGCGCTGTATTGATCTATCCTTTTGCAGCGCGGCCCCAACGTGTCGAGATCGAAAGTAAAGGTGGCGTGAATTTTGTGATTGTAGTGTTAGCTCTTGATTTGACAGGTGATGTTACGATCATGCGGAACAATGCAATGCAATTAGCGACTGCTGTGCAGCATATTGTTGACGAAGTATCGTAAAATCTAGCTTGATCGGTTAGCTCGATAGCCACAAGAATTTACGCTAGGGTTTAAAGATTCAAACCGACAGCAAAGAAACGGATGGTAAGATACATTTTGTTAAGTAAGGAGTCAAGCTCAATGACCAACTCCACGCCGACTAACACGCTCGGCAACATTCTCATCGTTGACGACAACGAGATGAATCGTGAGGTGCTGTCACGGCGGCTGGAGCGTCAGGGATATAGCTTTGCTACGGCGGAAGACGGGCTAGAAGCGCTCGAATTGATGCGCGCACAGCCTTTCGACATCGTACTGCTCGATATCATGATGCCGCGCATGAACGGCTATCAGGTGTTAGAGGCGATGAAGAACGATCCTGTCCTGCACGAATTACCTGTCATCGTTGTGTCTGCCGTCAGCGAGTTGGACAGCATCGTGCGTTGCGTTGAACTGGGTGCTGAGGACTATTTATTCAAGCCGTTTAACCCAGTCCTGCTCAAAGCGCGGCTGACCGCCATCTTGGAAAAGAGCAAACTGCGTCATACTGCCAAGCCCAGTGCCGAGAGCACCAAAGCCACTGTCGAAGGTACCTTGCAGCAGATCAAATACGAAGCGACTCGCTTGCTAACACCGGAATTGGGCACACTGACCGCAGATCAACGCGAGATTGTACAGAGTATCGAAAAACGGATTGATGAATTGCTAACAGTAATTACGAATATTTAGCACAACAATTTTAGAAGTTGTGACTACAATAGAGCTATGTGAAAGACGTAAAGAGCGCGTGGCGCTAAAAACCTTGGAAAATCCAGCAGACTGTTTCTTTATGGGGCACCACGATGACCGCGAATGAAGCCAACTGGACACTAGACTTTCGGTTTGAACCCAACGAGGCGGTACTTCACCTCGCCTTGAACCATGAGCTGCTCATCGGGCGGTCGGAAGGGCCAGACAGCACGTTCATCGGATGCGATCTATCTCATCTGAAGGGTGAAGATCTCGGCGTTTCCCGGCGACATGCTCTCCTGCGCGATGAAGGCGATCATGTCTCACTGACTGACCTCAACAGCAGTAATGGCACCTTCATCAACGGGCGTCGCTTGCCCTCCGGACAGGCCGAAACGCTCAAAGATAATGATCGTGTCCAATTCGGGAATCTGAGCGCCAAAGTGAATATCACGGATAGCCTCGGACAAAGCACCATCCGCGATGCTAAGGTAAAACTGAATCTGCGTGCTGCGCCTAAAATCGGGCGTGGACAGCGCGTTTTGATCGTAGAAGATGATCCCCGCACGACTGACCTGTATCAATTGATGCTGAAGCGGGCTGGCTATACGGTACAAATCAGCCGCGATGTGGTAGGCGCTATTCGTATCATCAATCAATCGCCGCCAGCCGTGATTCTGCTCGATCTGCTGCTACCTTCTCTGAATGGCTTGGAACTGTGTCGCTACATCCGGCGCGATACGCAAACGCCTGATCTGCCGATCATCATCATGAGCGCACTAAGCGACTCCAGCAGCGTACAGCAGGCGATGGATGCGGGCGCGGATATTTATCTGAGTAAACCACCTAACTACAAAGAATTGGCGCGGGTCATCGGTGCATTCATCCAGAAGCAAGAGGCCGAGCGTCGGCAAGGCATCGGGACGCGCAAACTCGGCACAGGACCGCTCAATACGCCGCTGCCGCAGTCGGTCAAGCCACCCACCAAGAACACGATTATCGCCTTTGTAGAAGGCGAACGCGAACCCGTTTCATTGGTGGTCTCGCCGCACATTACGTTGGGGCGTGGTAATGGCACTGCTGCGCAGGTGATCGATCTCGATCCCTACGGCGCGTATGACAAAGGTGTGTCCCGCACACACGCTATGATCAACTTGCAAGAAGATGGCACCTTCATCGTGGAAGATTTAGGCAGCAGCAACGGCACCTTCATCAACGGGCGCAAGTTGGAGAAGAATACGCCGATCCAGTTGAAATATGGCGACGAACTGCGCTTGGGTGAACTGCGCATGATCATCTACATGTTGACGCAACTGAAAGGCACCGGATCGCTGCCCGGTACTGGTTCATTGGCGGGAACAAGCCAACTGCCGGGGACAGGCTCACTCGCAGGTACTAGCCAATTACCCGGTACTGGCGCACTGCCGAGTACCGGTGTCTTACCGGGAACCGGCGCATTACCCGGCGCAAACCACGTGCCGGGGACGGGTAAATTGCCCGGTACAGGTGCATTACCGGGAACAGGTACGCTGCCTAGCAATGGCGTCAAGCCGGAGACAGGGCCGCTGCCGACCTCGAACTCGAATAACTCATCACGGCGCGGACAAGGGTAAGCGTCATCCTACTCACCTTGATTTTGGTAATGGGCGGACAAATCTCGCCCATTTTTTATTATGTTGCTGTTTGCAAACGGGGCATTGCCAACGCCGCTGCACCGAGCAAAGCCGCTTCCATCCCTAATCGCCCCGCGAGTACCGGAACCGAAAGAGCTTGTTGTATCGCCTCGCCATAATGGTCGAACGCGCCGGAAATCCCGCCGAGGATGATAACCGCCTCAGCGCCAAACGCTTGCACATACGGTTGCAAGAAAATTCCTAGATCGCTGCCAAACCCGGCAAATACGGTCTTGGCAACAGCATCACCGGACGCGGCAGCACCGCTGGCGAGTTTCAAGTCGTTTATCGGGAGGCCCGCCGCCTTAAAACGCCCTTGTAAGCCACGGATCGAGAACACATCGTCGGCTTGTACGTCGCCTACTAAGACTGGGTACAGTTCGCCGTTCGGTGGCACGCCTTGCCCCGTCGTCAGCGGGAAGCCGTTCGCAATGAAACCAGCGCCGAGTCCCGTGCCCAGAGTCAAGCCGATTACGCGTTGATATGGCTGCCCGACGCCATAGCGCGCCTCGCCCGTGATGGCGATGTCAGCGTCATTGAAGAATTGGATCGGTAGCTCACGGCCCCCATATACCGTGCGCAACGGCGTCTTCACGTTGACGTTGTATAGCCCTTCGTATTTCTTCTGCGATGGATCGATCCGGCAAATGCCCTGCTCATAATCAAAAGGAGCCGGGAAGCCAATCGCCAGTCCCAAGTAGTGATAGGGTTTGTTTAGATGCAGTGTGATAATCTGCCGGAAAGTCGCGACGATGGTCTCTGCACTGCCGTGGCTGTCGATGGGTGTTGTCAGATGGTCGCCCACGATCTGACCTATGTTGGTAACTAAGGCGCTCTTGACGCTGCTGCCACCGACATCTAATGCAATCACGACTTGTGTACTTTCCGCCATCGCTCGATTCGCTCCTGCTGTTGACTATGTAAACCGACCATGAGTGTATATCGTTTGAGGCTTCCTGAACAGTTGTGAGAGTATTGTCGCAATACATTGACACATTATGAATTTTGTTAATTATTGTAATTGTGAGGGGAATGTAATACGGTGTCTGTGAAGAAATCAGGTAGGATAGTCATGCGCATTGAGTGAAGGGAAATCTGTTATGAGCGAGGTAACATCGCGGTCAGCCCTAATCGTTGACGACAACTTCTATAACCGTGACCTCTCCGCCATAGCTCTACGGCACAGTGGTTACACCGTAAATGAAGCGAAAAATGGCGCAGAAGCTCTCTTAATGCTCCAACGACAACATTTCGATCTGTTGGTTCTTGATCTCGCTATGCCGGAAATGAACGGCACCGAACTATTGCGTCAACTCAACGCACGCAATCTAAAGCACGACATGTGTGTGATCGTCATGACTGCAAATCCGCACATGGCCTTAGGTGATGTCGTGGACGAACACGCCGATTATGTGCTGTTCAAGCCCATCGACATCATGGAATTTACGCGCTTCACCAAACGGCTCTCAGAGACGAGCCGTCCGGCCATGTTATCGAGTTGATTTCGCTAGGTGCAGCGTTAGTCGTCCTCTGTCTCCGATAAGCGAGTTAGCCCGATCGTTGAGTTCGGGTCTTCGCTTAACTTCAACGCGCGTTGATATTCTGCTTCGGCGCTTTCCGGCGTGAACTGACCACTGTAATCGTAGGTAAGCGCACGGCGCGGTTTGCCAAACGCCACATCCTCGATGATCGCTTGTAAAGTTGCAGGCTTCATGAACAGCGTTGGGTAGGGTGTAAAATACAGGCGGAATGGCCCACCACATAGCAGCGAAAGCGATAGCGGCGACCGCAACTTGATATCCCCGTTGCGGTTCGACCCCACATAGAAATGTGGCACGGGCAAATCGATCCCGTAGGCTGCCCGCGCATAGAACTGATATAACCGTTCGTACATTACCTTTAGATCGACAATCGCATCGATTTCGGCCCCTAGCGTGATCTCAGCCTCGGCGGAAAGCTGATGTTGTGCCATCCAGAACGTGTAAAACGGGATCGGGGCAACTTCCCAAATGATCGTGCGTCGTCCGGACTTATACTGCCAGTGCTGCTGGAAATCCGCCAGATCGCGCCCTAACTCATGCGCTGGATCATCTTTAGGCAGGTGCAGCAGTGTATCGATACCGGGGAAATACGGGTCGGCATCCAGTTCGCGGTAAAACTCTTGGAACTCGGCTTGGATCAGCCAGCGGCAGGTCTGGTACATCTGCCGCGCATACTTTTCACCTCGTTCGTAAAATCCCTGATACGAAAACAGCGGCAGAATCATATTCTGACCACCGAGATCGAAATACATGCGGATGAAAGAAAAATAGCGTTTGATCAAATATGTGGCATATTCGAGAAAATCCGGGATTTCTCCCGGATCGGCTTGGTGACGGTTTTTTTCTAGGATGAAAGTTGTGCGGGTACCACCAATGGGGAATATGCCCGTCAAGCCTTCTTTGAATTGCGCTTGAATCTGGGCAGCGAAAGCGGTGTGATCCGACATTGGGCTTCCTCTTGACAGCGACGGAAAATTGTAAAGCTATGGTTGACAAGCTGATAGTTGCACATGCTTATTGAGCAACGTTAACCGTCACCATGGCCTTCAGGGTTTCCGCCAATTTCATCGCGTCAATCGGTTTGGAGATGTATCCACTAAACCCGGCCGCAACGATTCTGTCTTCGTCGCCCTGCATCGCATGGGCAGTCACCGCAATCATCGGCAACTGGCTCCAACGGGATTGCTCTCGCACGCGCTTCAACAGATCATACCCTGAAATGCCGGGCATTTGTATATCTACTAACAACAAGGTTGGCACGACGCTGTCCAGCAAGTCTAGGCACTGCTGTCCGGAACTGGCAATTTGCACTTGTGCATGATGATAACGTAATACGAGTTCTAAGACGCCGAGATTATCAGGTTCATCATCAACGATAATGATAGTCCAGTCTGATAGATCGTGTTGCATAGGTCAAGCTCACAGTTATTGTAATGGGCGCAAAGATATTTCACAGCCTAACACATATCCCCTCACGCCCATCTCACAAAGTAGTGACTATTCCCGTCACTGGCTGCCCGCGCTTAACCACGGCCTGCTACACTGAGGATATAAGGCACCAGCGTGTTTGAATTGACGGGTTTGGGCAAATAGCCATCGAACCCTCGGTTGGCCGCATCTTGCTCGGTTTCGGCGGTGTAATAGGCGGTTGTGGCAATGAATTTGGCGTTGGGAGCAAGGCTGTTTTTGCGAATCTGCTTGAGCGCCTGATAACCATCCAAACCCGGCAAGAACAAGTCCATCACGACTACATCCGGGCTATTGGTTTGCAGATAGCTAAGGGCGGACTCCGCATCCTGCATGACGGTCAACGGGAGATGATAGTGATTCATCACCAGTTCGAATACATTGCCTACATGCGGGTCGTCATCAACTAACAATACGGATAATATTTCATCTTGGTCAGACATAGCGATATTGCTCCTTCAATTCATGGGACATCAGCTTTTTCTAAGGCGGCTTCTGGCAAGTTCACGCGGGGCATGATCACCGTGAAGACCGACCCTTTACCTTGTTCTGATTCAACCTTTATCTCACCACCTAGCTTTTCGACCAAGCGCTTGGAAATGGATAGACCGAGACCAGTGCCTTTAAATTTGCGGGTATCGGAGTTATCGACTTGCCGGAATGGTTCAAAAATATAGGCCAACGCGTCGGCAGGGATACCGATCCCTGTATCACGCACGCTGAACTGCCAATGGGCTTTATCGACGGTCGTGGCCTGAATGGTGACGCTGCCTTCCGAGGTGAACTTGATCGCGTTACTGACCAAATTGACCAAGACTTGTTGCAGCTTTTTGCTATCCGTCAAGATGACTTCGGGCACGCTGTCACTGATCTGCACATCGATGTTGATGTGCTTGTCGAGCGCCAACCCGCGCAGGCTTTCTATTGTCTCGGTCAGCATTTTTTGCGGTGACATCGGCGCGGAGAAGACTTCCAGCGAACCGGACTCAATCTTGGAAAGGTCAAGGATGTCGTTAATCAAGTTAAGCAAGCGACGACTGTTGTTTTGAATATGGCTCAACAAACGCACCTGATCCGATGAAAACTCACCGACCATGCCGCCGAGCATCGCCTCGTCATAACCGATGATAGCGTTCAACGGCGTCCGCAGTTCATGGCTCATATTGGCGAGGAACTGCGACTTAGCGCGGTCAGCTGTCTCCGCACGTTGGCGGTCAGTCTCAGCTTGCTGGCGGGAAAGCTCGGCTTGCTGCTTGGCGAGTTCGGTCTGATGCAGTGATTCGCGCATGGCGGAGAGGCGGTTGTCGAACTCCACGCGCAGTTCTCGCAGCGCCAAGCCTTCCACCAAGATCAGCACGATACCCGTTCCAATCGCCGTAGCAGGATCGAGACCAAAGACTGCCTGTCCGCCAGTAATCGGAAGGAAGAATTGAATGATGCAATACAACACTACGGTAGCGAAACTAACGGGCATGATGTTGACGCGCGGCAAGACCAAGGCGGCCAACAGCGGCGCTACCATATACGAAGCAATCGAGGAGAATTGACGCACGACATTGCCATCTTGACGCGCCAGATAGACGAGAAAGCTAACGCCAATGCAGACGATAGCTACCAGCGTCCAACCAGCTTGGATGATGCGCTGCTTGGTGACCAACCACCCCGTGAGTGCGCACAAAAACAGCGCCACGACGTGCAGTGTGGGGATCGAAATCCATCCCCACGGATCGCGGAAGGCAAACAGCGAAAGGGCGAAGCTGCCGACGGCGATGCCAGATAGTAAGCCGACGGCGATACGAATGCTGCGTTCACGGAAGGCTTCGTCACGATTTTCTGAGCGCGGTTCAAACCAACGCGTTATCCCCGCTAGCAGGCCGGATTTATCCGATAATTGAGGCGTAGTCGCATGGGTTGCCATCATTCCTCCCGCTGACAATACAGATGTAACGTCCCTAGGATGGCAGCCCGCACGAGATGGTGTGGCGTATACAGGCTTTTGCCGATCCATAGCGGTGTATATGAAACGTCGTGCATGTGATTGAACAGGTAGGTCGCCGCGTCATCGATTATCGATGGCTCGATGTGGTCAATTTGGCGATCCCACATGAGCAGCGCTTCTAGGCAGTAAGCGGTTTCTTCCGGAGTCGATTGTCCGAGATAGCCCCAACCGCCATCGTCGTTCTGCGTGCGCAAAATCCACTTGAGGCGGCGGCGGGCGAGGTCGTTCGTGACTTCGGAGATGCCCGCGAGTGCTTGCAGCGCGAAACTGTTAACGTAGTACGCGGATGCGTGCCATTTGTCCGTCCAGAATGAGCCGTTGGCGTCAAATACTTGGAGGGCAGTGACGATCTTGGTGACCCACGTTTCGAACATCGGATGGTCAGGCGCAGTACGCAGCGCTAACAACAACCGGATATGGGCACTCAACGACGGATCGGTTTCCGCGTCGTGGCAGACGAAATGATCTTCGCGTTCGTAATACTTGAACACATCCGCGCTGACGGGATAACCACCCCAGTGCAGCATGGTGAAGCACGCGGCAGTATTATCGACATCGGGCACTTCAAAATAGACTGAGTGACTCACGCCCACTTCCGGCGACCACGCTTCCCACAGGTACGCCAGCAGTTTTTGCACGGCGGGATCAGAAGGCTGGATTGCGCCCGCGATGCGCAGATGGTTGAGCGCCCAAACCGTCTCGAAGATTTCGATGGGAACAAGAGCAGGCATTGCACCTGTACCCTCTACTGCCATTGCCGTTTGGACATAATTCAACGTCGCGGGGTTATCGAACGCCATCAGATAGGCCGCTGTCGCCGCCAACGAAGTGCTGACAGAATTGTTCGCGTTCAAGACTTCATCTTCGGGGCCGATAGCCGAGCGCAGCCCTTCTAGCGAAAAACTGATGGGACTGCCACGCCAATTGCGCTTAGGCTGGCTGAGGAGCGCCTTCACCTTTTTCTGATACCCTGCCGCGTAACGGGCTGGCGGATGGGGCACATCCAAGCCGAGCTGCTTGGCTTCGTTTGCCAGTGCCGCTGAGAGCAGCGGAAAGCCGATGGTATCGTGATCGTCGTGGTTCAACTGCCCGACGATCTTCCAGAGCGCGTCTTCGCCACGCTGCACGCGGCGAGCATCACGCGCTTCTTGCCCAACTTCCCGCAAGGTAATGATGGCGGCAAGCGTGGACATGAAACGGTCATGGTTATGCACGAGTTCGCCGCCCCATGCACCATTTTCATATTGGTTTTGACGAAGCCATTCCAAAGCAGAGTCTAGTCCGGCGGTGGGGTAATGAGGGACGAGGCGGGCTATCCATGCAGTGTCATAGGCAACGCCTTCAATGCGGCCTTCACCTAAGCTAGTTTCGACAAGCGAACGTATACTATTTGCCAGACTGGCCGTTTTCTCGACATTTCGAGCGACTGGAATCATATGATCCTCGTCCTTGCCCCTTCTTCATTCCAAGTATCGTGCAAGTCTTTGACTTTTCGCTTAAATCGAACGGCTATTCAATTTAAGGATACTATGAAAAAAAGAAATTTATATAGACTAATATGAGATTAGTGTCACGAAAATCTAACAATGACTATGAATAGCCATACGTTAAGCGTACCAGATGTTGGGCATACGGAAATATGAAGAATATAACAATAAGGATGTGATAGACGATACTTAGGGGAACTGTACCACGAAAAACGGGGCTGTGGGAGATGACAGCCCCTAACTAAGTGAAGTACAAAGTTGGAAGTCGAACACTTCTAGTGATGATAAGGCGAGTTGTTGCTTTCTAATACTGAGAATCGTACTGCGATGCCATTGGGCAAGTCAGCAGGTTCAAATGGGTCACCCATCATCAACAGCCCTTCGGTACGGCTGATAATCTCGACATCCATCATGGGCACAGGCTTCCACCAACGCGCCTCAAACAGCCCATTACCAAGGGCGTGCAAACAATCTGGCACAGCAGGCTCAAGAATTTGCCACACGGTACGAATGGGGACATCAATGACGATTTTTGTTGCTTGTTCGTTCCACATTTTAGCTCTCCACCAAATTCGACCGACTGGCGTATGTTGGAAATGTAAATCCAAAGGCTGATTCATATGCTGGAAAAATGTTTCAAGGCATCCTAAATGGAAGCGAATGGTCTCATATTCGAGATACGATGCGTGTTTGGGCGACAAATTGCAGAGGTCGTCCAGTTGCTCAAGGCTGTCAACAATCTCTTGGGGAACTTGATCTACAGCGATTTTACCGATGACGATATAGCGACTCACTTCCTCGATATGTCGAATAATCATGTCTTGAAGCTGGTTGTAGAGTTTGTTCTCGTTCGAGCTAATCAATCTAGTCCTCCAATTCCCCGCTGCGACTGTTAGGGAGTGTTGGGAAGATATACACGATATGTTAACACATGATGTTCTTTACAACGTTTATATCACAAGGTACTGTTCAATTTCATCACCAAATTGTGAATTATTCCTAAATTTATTTGTATACAGAAGTGTGCATAGCTGTATGCCACATCGCACCAAGAATAACGGTTGCCGACATGAAGAAAGTAAATTTATGGTCGATTCGCGTCGCAGAAATGTCACAATTTTCATGAAGGCATGATGCGTAAGTTCGGCTTTTCGCGGCGCACTGCGCTACACTTCTACTTCCCCAATAAATTCTCAACAGGGCGCGAACGGCGATCTGGACGGCGTGCATGGGGTATTCCAGCCGTCTCGCCCAACGCGCATGGAGCAACATAAAGACATGACATCCGCGTCATCCGCCGTCTCCGTGGGATACTGGCGGCTGCTCAAGCAGAACGATCGATTCCGCCGACTGTGGGCGGCGCAACTCATCTCCGCTGCTGGCGACTGGTTCAACAGCGTGGCAGTCCTTGGTCTGGTATTGCAACTGACCCAGAGCGGCCTCAATGCGAGTCTGGTATTGATCAGCAGTACCTTGCCCACTTTCTTCCTGACCCCTATCGCTGGCCCGCTGGTAGATCGGTTGGATCGGCGTACAGTGATGATCTGGACGAACCTTTTCTCGGCAGGCGTCGCGCTGCTATTTCTGCTCGTCCATGACACGAACATGATCTGGCTGCTGTATGTCGCCAGTGTGATGCTGGTCATCTCGGCGGCGTTCTTCGCCCCTGCGAGTTCTGCCAGCATTCCTAATATCGTCAGCCAGTCGGAGTTGTTCTCCGCCAATGCCTTGAGCGGCGCGACATGGGGCGTGATGGTCATGGTCGGTTCGGCGCTCGGCGGCATCGTCTCCACGTTGTTCGGCAGGAATATCGCCTTCATTGTCAACGCTCTATCCTTTTTGATCGCGGCGGGGCTGATCGCCAGCATCGAGATACCTAGCCCCAAACGAGAGAAACGCATCGCCCCGTGGCAGGACTTCGTGGAAGGGGTGCGCTATCTGCGGAATTTCATGCCCTCGCTGAGTCTGGTCGCCGTCAAGTTCGGGTGGGGCTTCGGCGCAGGTTCGCTGGTGCTGCTGAGTGTATTCGGGCAGCAGGTCTTCAAGGCAGGTGACGCAGGCATCGGCATTTTGTATTCGGGGCGCGGCCTTGGCGCGTTGATCGGCCCGTTCGTGATCCGGTCGTTCGTCGGTGAGAATGTTGACCGCTTGCGCCGCGCCATGTGGCTGTCGTTCCTGCTGGCGGGTCTTGGCTACTTGCTGCTGGCACTATCCGGTTGGTGGAACGCTATCTGGCTGGGCTTCGTCGCCCTCGTGATCGCGCATTTTGGCGGCGGCACCGTGTGGGCGATCAGCAGTGTGTTGTTGCAGCTCACCACGCCTGATTATTTGCGCGGGCGCGTGCTGTCGGTCGATTACGGGCTGAATACGCTCACCAACGGCATCTCGACGCTGCTGTATGGCCTCGCGCTGCAAGGCAATACCTCGCCGCTGCTGTTGGCGGTGGTGGGCGCAGTGACGTTCTCGGCGTACGGCATCTTCTGGGGCGTGATCTCGTCGCGTGGGCCGCTGCAAATCTCCGAGGCTACTGTGACGCGCCCCACCCTCAAGCCATGATCCACACCTAATCTGACATGATACCGATTATGATCCCGTGCTGTGCTCAACATGGGATCATTCGCCAAGCTCCGTGCTGTTGTCCGTGAGATGGGGTGTTGTCCCAACGTGGCGGCAAGTCGGCGGCGGTGGATGGCGATCACTGGTGACCTCCTGAGTCTAGCAATTGCGATGTCTTTCCAATGTGCCTGTTTTGCCTATTCATCAAGCAAAACGGGCAAACTGAGTATGAGTTGAGAGCGCTTTGTATTGCGCAGGTGCCGATGGTTCATCGTGAATGATTCTCTGACCGTGTTGTAAGGGTCGTGCTTGACGTTCAACGAATCGGACAGATGAGCATCCGAATAAGTAGGATCGGACAAGAAGCAAAGCAAAGGAATCCGCACAGTTGATGGTACTGTGTGGATGATTAGTATCGCATAGAATTTGCGCGAAGTCAAGAACTAATTGTCTGGATATTGCGAATTATTTGTTCGGATATTCAAACATAAGCACCGCTCGACGTTGATGGGTCTTGTAGTGTCGAATGATCCCCGACCATGATGAGATTCGACAAAATAATCGTACAAGACCCCAGCGATAAATCACCGGGCTGAAGGTAGTTGTGATAACCTCCGAAAGTTATTGATGGCTCAATCTACGAAGTCCCTGACAGGATGCAACAGCGATTGAGAACGCGTCAGTTGGATTGCCGTGAATCGTCGTTGTTCCAGTGCTGCAAGTGCGTCCTGAGCAAGCTACGCGCCCGCTGCAAACGCGCTTTCACCGCATCAATGCTGATGCCGAGCAGCGCGGCGACTTCGGGCGCAGTCAGGTCTTCGACATCGCGCAGGAGCACGACTTCACGGTAATGAGCGGGCAGTTGGCTCAGAGCACTGACGACTTCATGTTTGAGCAGTAGATAGTGTTCCGGTTCACGCGCTGCCCGTTCGAGCGGTGTGTCGGGCGGGAGGGCGCTGCCCGTTTTGTATAAGCGGATCAGGCGCAGACATTCGTTGCGCACGACTTGAAACAGCCACGATAAAAACGCCGAGGTCACGCGCAAGGCTCCTACTTTTTGCGAGGCGATCCAGAGCGTTTCCTGGACGGCATCTTCGACATCTTCCGGCGTGGCGCAGTATTTCCGCGCGAATTTGGTGACCGTCGGTTGATATTCCGTCAGCATCTGCTCGATGGCTTGCTGATCGCCCGCCCGCGCGGCGTCTAGTAACGAGTAATTGATCGTGGCTGACATGTGATCTTCCTACGACTGTTTCTGCTTGATCTTGCGGCCGATCATTGCACAGGCGGGACACCAACCGATGAAGCCCGTCACCACCAAGAACAATGCCGAGCCGATCAGGAGCACGATGCGGAGCAGGGATGGCGTGCCGAACAAGGCTTGATCCGCAAGCGCGGTGATGACCAAGACGATGCCTATCACGATACGAACGGTGCGTTCCCAAACAGGTACATTTTTCGGATAAAACATAACGCAGACTCCTACTGATTTTGCCATTTCGATCAGTAAGAGTCACGGAGAGAGCAAAAGGAGTCGCGGCAGTGAGGAAACAGGTTTTCCGACAATATCGTTAACGCAACGCCACTATGCCTTACTCTCCAAGCGCGGCATCGGGAGAGCAAAATTCTTCTCCTCATTGAAGTGCTAAGATGCGTAGCGTTTAGCAGAAAATGCCGTAAATGAGGCGATGGTGGCTATGATGAGCACTAGCCACAGTACAGGCTGATAGCTATGCGCTGTATCAAAAATGAGACTTGCGCCAATGGGTGCAATCGTCGTTGCGAGCGTCAAGAAAATCGCCATGACGCTTGAGATGCGCCCGTAGTGCGTTGAGCCATATAACTCTGCCAGTAGGGCAGGACGTGCCAAGGTAATCGCGCCTTGCGCCATGCCAAACAACACAATAAATATGCCAATCAGCGCGGGAGCTTGCCCGACTAACAATACAATCATGGAAATGGCTTGCAGCGCGAAGACGCCGACTACTAAAACGCCGCTCGACCAGCGCCGTTCGAGTGGCGCGAAGATCACGCGTCCAATGACCTGCATAATCCCAATGGTACCTGTAGCGAAGGCTGCCGTACTTGCTGAAATGCCAGACCCAATCAGCAACGGGATAAAATGCACACGAATTGCTGCGGTAGCCAGTGCAGCCAGCCCGAAACTCAGCGTCAACAGCCAAAATACCGGACTTCGCAGTGCATTGCGGAGTGATACTTCCGATTGTGGGTGTGTCTCCCCTGTAGCCTGTAACCCCAATCCGTCAGGACGCCGCCGCAGTATCAGGACATGAAGCGGGATCGTCACGATCCCCAGAAACAAGCCGAGCAGTAAAACGGCAGTGCGCCATCCAAAGGCATGTAGGAGTGCGTCCGAAAGGGGAAGAAAAATCGTACTCGCCAAGCCCGCCGCAAAGGTAATAACAGCAAGTGCCGTGCCGCGATCTTTCTTAAACCACTGGGCAATGACGGCAAAGGCAGGCTCATATAGTATGGCGGCAGCACACGCGCCAAGTCCGATCCAGATGAGGTAGAAGGCAACCAGATTAGTGACCTGTGACCACGCAATCATGAGGATACAGGCACCTATTGAGCCTAGTGTCATCAGGAGGCGCGGCCCATGTTTATCAATCCACGCCCCCACCGGAAACGCCATCAAGCCCGTCACCAGTAGAGATAAGGAAAAGCCGCCCGTTAGCTCAGAACGTGTCCAGCCGAGATCGGCCTGCATGGGCGTGAGGAACACAGAAAAGGCATAGTAGACGATTCCCCAAGAAATCGTCTCCGTGAGCGCAAGTGTGATGGCAATATACCAACCGTAGTACGGCAGTGAACGACGCAGCACAGTTTGCGTGTGCTGCGCCTGCGTAGTCGCCTCATCCACAGCAACTACCGCTGTTGGTGTTCCCTTGTAGTACTGGCTCCACAACCGCAGCAGGTGTGCCACAGCAGCTTGCCGCTACCGATTGTGGCGCTGCTATATCAATAAGCTGAATGACTGGGCTTTGCTGTACCGGGGAGGCCGTGCCACAGCAGGAGATGCCGACTGAATCGT
Source organism: Anaerolineae bacterium (assembly GCA_019637615.1). Classification (GTDB taxonomy): domain Bacteria; phylum Chloroflexota; class Anaerolineae; order Aggregatilineales; family UBA2796; genus JAHBVK01. The sequence goes on from JAHBVJ010000029.1 coordinate 95,792, forward strand.
CGCGCGTAGTGCAGCAAACGCCAGTTTCCGGCAAGACAAGCTGTACTTGGCGAGCGGCTTCCCAATCCCCGGCAACAGCGGCTGCTACCGACCGCGCTTGTTCATAGCCCGTGAGCAGCAGAAAGGTCGGCGCACGCCCATAGCTTTTGCTCCCGACGATATAGAAGTCCGGCTCAGGCTGCTTGAGTTCTTCAGCGCCATGTGGAGGTACCGTACCACAACTATGGAGATTCGGGTCAATCATGGAAGCTAGTGCCACAGGGCTTTCTACTGCCGCGTCGAGTGATACGTGCAGCTCCGAAAACAGCGAGACATCAGGGCGGAACCCTGTTGTGACGATAATCTCATCCACAAGCGCTAAGGTCTGTGTATCACTGCTGACTTCAAGCTGATTGCCCACCCGCTGGATTCTGGTCGCTTTGAATTCCGAAGCGATCTGGAATGTCCCTTGTTCCACGAGGTTGCGCACCCGCTGCCCAAGCGAACCGCGTTCTGGCAGTTCATCGGCTTCCCCGCCGCCAAAGACACGCCCCGTCAACGCGCGACGAATCACCCAAATCACTTTTGTTTCAGGCGCTTGCTGGATCAGTTTGGTCAGATCCAGCAGTACATTAAAGGCAGATGCGCCGCTGCCCGCGACTAAGACCGTCTTATTGGCATAACGTTCGCGGTCATGACCGAGGATGTTGGGGATTCCATAAAAAATCTGGTTGGCGGCCTTGGCCTCACCGAGCGCCGGAGTCCCGTTCGCCCCTAGCGGATTAGGCTTGGTGTAGGTGCCAGAGGCATCAATCACCGCTTTTGCCAGATATTGAACCTCATCACCGTCACTGGTGGTGACGGTCAAGATGAACGGGGCTTGTTCGCGGCCTGTGGTTTTCATTTTGTCAAAACCCGCACGCGCAATCGCTGTGACGCGTGCGTTCACATGAATGTGGTCGCGTAATTCCGGCAAGCTGGCTAACGGACGCAGGTACTGGTTGACGAGATCCGCGCCCGTAGGATGTTCTTCTGGACTCGGGTGTTCCCAGCCTGTGGCCTGTAACAGCGCCGCTGCGGACTTATCCGTTGCGTACTTCCACGGCGTAAATAGGCGCACATGTCCCCATGACAACATACTTGCGCCGACACTTGTGCCCGCCTCCAAAATTAGCGGGGTTTCCTGACGTTCCAGCAAATGCACTGCTGCTGCCAAGCCCACTGGTCCAGCCCCGATCACAGCAACAGGCAAGTTTGATGTATCCATTTGATTATCCTTGTTCAAGTTCGTGTGGATGTATGCATCCCCAGCTTTTGCGGTTTTCTATAGAGACGGATGAAATTGCAAAAGGACGCAAATTGGTTGGTTTTCCTTTTTACGCGGTGGAGAATTTCGGAATTGCCACCATCTGATTAGCACGCCCGGCTACCCGCTGGAGATGTGCAACAAGTATGGCGAGGATAATAGTCGAGAATCTTGCCAAATCGATCTAGCTCAAAATGACAGCATTGCAGGAGCGTGGCTTTTAGCTGCTCACGTGCGCGCTGTACACGCGATTTAGCCCCAGAGAAGGAGATCCCAAGACGTTGGGCAAGCTCAACCTGTGATAAGCCTTCATACTCGGTTAGCAGCAGTGCCTCGCGATATTTAGCAGGTAAGTCTTCAATCATGCCGCGAAGGCACGGCGCAAGTTTTTTCGATAGTTCGTCGTCCTCAGCATCATCCACTGCGGTGTCGTCCGGCAGCTCATGTTCGTGCGTATGGCTACGGTAATAGTCAATGATGGCGTTGCGGGCAATCTGAAATATCCAGCTCTCAAGCTTTGTGGCATCCTTGAGGGTGTCAGCGCGGGTATGTATCCGCAGAAACACATCCTGCAAAATATCCTCGGTGGTATTCTCGTCCATTACGCGCTTGGCGATGAACCGCTTGAGCGTTGTATTCATGTCTCGCCAGAGCGTTTCAGTGTGAGCAGCAAGCATAAAACACCTACCTACGCGCAATGCGCCATTGGATTGATAGAAATCGGTAGATTTTCTGAGAAAAGAAGCTGTTATCGAATAACCCCTAGAGGAATAAGATTCCTTGCACGCGTTGGATCGCCTGTTTGAAACAAGCGATTGCAGCAAAGCGTCCATTCCTCTTGATTCAGTGTATAGAAGCGATGTCGCCCTTCTTGCCGCACCAGCACTAGCTTTGCTTCTTCCAGCTTCTTCAAGTGATGGCTTACAGTCGGTTGATTCACCTTGCCGTGCAGCTTATCCACAACATCATTCACGCTAAGCCACTGACAGCATAGGTAGGTGACAATTTCTTGGCGCGTTTCATCTGCCAAGGTTTTTGCGAAGGTAACAGCATCTATACTCATGAACGACAATTGTATTGATATTTATCAATATGTCAAGACCCATCTGGTCGGTTCAACGTACTGAGACACGCGGGACGGATAGCAGGTCTGGTCGCCTGATGCGTTTGCAAACGGGCTGATGCTTCAGAAAAATAGGAAGCAGACTCCTACTGATGTGCCATTTCGATCAGTAAGAGTCACGGTCAGGCGAATTGGCGCTGTGGAGATGGGAAAAGCCGTATAATTCAGGCTCCGTTCATCCCTTGACTGAACCTTGAATCAGCGAGGTGATGATCTGCCGCTGGAACAGGATGAAAATGATCAGCGTCGGGAGCAGGATCAGAATCGTACCTGCACAGAGCAAGGGAATATCGGTCGCGTAGTGCCCCTGAAAGGCACCCAGCGCGCCAGCCATCGTTCTCTCAGTTGGTTCTTCTACAAGCACTAACGCCAGTAGGAACTGATTCCACGTCCAGACCGACATCAAAATGCCGAGCGAGGCGATAGGTGCGCGCGCCAGCGGGACATGGATACGCCAGAATAGATCCCAGATGGTTGCGCCGTCAACACGAGCGGCTTCGGAGATTTCCATTGGCATATTGACGAAGTGAGCGCGCATCCAGAAAACCGCAAACGGCATGTACAAGGCGATCAATGGCAGCACTATCGCGAGGCGTGTATTGTAGATGCCGAGTGACCGTTCTAGGAAGTAGATCGGGATGATGATGCCGGGGAAGGGGAGCGTCAAGCCGAACACGAACAGGAAGAGAAGTACATTAGCACCACGGATCCGGAGCAGGCCGATGGCAAACCCTGCCATCGTAGAAATGACTAGAGCGATTGGCACCACAGCGAGAACGATGAACGTGCTCGACCCTAGCAGCGCGGTCATGTTCGCCACATTGAATGCCTCTACGAAGTTGCCCCACTGCGGGTCGGCAGGCCATTCAAAGCCACTTGGGACGCTGCCCGAAGGATGCAGGGCCGTCATAAAGATGCTAATGAACGGCAGGATCGTGAACGCCATCAGCCCTATAAGGAGCGCTCGTCCCGTCCAGAGTTCAGCGCGAGCAACCTTCATCGCGTGTCCTCCGTCCGACTCAACCATTGTATCGGGAGAATGATGAGGACGACTAACAGCATCAGCATGACTGCCAGCGCAGAAGCCAAGCCTATCTGCCGCTGGGTAAACGCAAGGATATAGATTTGAATGCCGGGGACTGAGGTCGCGTTGCCGGGGCCGCCCGCCGTCGCCACGTAGACGATGTCAAACGCGGCAAGAGCAGCGATCACCGTCACGGTCAGGCAAACTCCGATCTCGTTACGGAGCAGCGGAACCGTGATCGACACGAATTCTCTGAACCAGCTCGCGCCGTCAAGCCGAGCGGACTCATAGAGGGCTGGATCAACTTTGGTCATGCCTGTCAGCAGCAGCACGGTGCAGAAGCCCAACAACACCCATATCCCTATGACGCCGACAGAGGGCAGCGCAAAGTCGAAATCGCCCAACCATGCGCGGGTGATCGATCCGAGGCCGATGACACTGAGAATCTGGTTCACCAAGCCTTGCAACGCCAAGAGCCAACCCCAGATGATGCCAGCCGCAACGAGCGGGATAACTTGCGGGAGGAATAGCACCGTCCGTGCGATTGCCCCTAACCGTCCCGTCGCCACACGGTGTATGACGTTCGCCACGACAAGACCGAGCGCAACGGGAATCAGGCTGAACCACACAACCAACCAAAACGCGTTGACGATGGTTCCTAACAGGTCGGGTACCTGAAAGACGGTGATGTAGTTCTTCAACCCGACCCACGTCGCCGGGCTGACGCCATTCCACCGAAAGAACGAATATTGGATGCTCAGAAGAAATGGCAGGAGGACGAACACTGCATAGATCACAAGCGCGGGTAAGACAAACAGCCACCCGACGAAGTTCTCGCGACGGATCCCCTTGTTAGAGGAGATCCGCCGGGAGAACCCGGAAGCCACAGGACGATTGTCTGTTGTCACTGTCGAAGTCACTTTCGATCTGATAGGCACAGGAAGCATCCTGTGGCGTTTACCACTGCTATTACTGTGAAAGTTCTCGCTCGTATGCTGCCTGTACCGCCTTCAGAAGACCAGCGGCGTCTTGCTTGCCGCCGACCATTTTCTGAAGTTCCGGCGTCCAGCCTTGCGCGAAGATTGCGCTTGTGGCGTTCGCAATGAAGTCCATCGCGGTGCCAGCCTTGCCAACCACCACACCAGCAGCCAGCGTATCGTTGGTGACTGATCCGGCGGCTACTTCAGGGATCGTCGCATCGGCAGGGCCACCGGGGTTTGAACCACCGACGGTGACATCGATCTGACGGGCGGTTGGGTCGGAGGCAACCCAGTTGAAGAAGAAAGCAGCGCAGTCCGCATTCTTGGCATTGGCAGCGATGCCATACGTCAGCGGGGCGGACATCGCAGCCGGACTGCCACTGGCATCAGCGGGCGGCATCAGGAAGAACCCGACGTTGCCAGCCATCGCCTCATCGTAAGCGGCATTTTGCCAGTCCCCATTGAACGTGAAAACGCCTTCGCCCTTCGTGAAACGCGCGGCAGCGTCAGTGTATTCGATGGCGTTGATGTCGGGCGGGAAGTAGCCGTTCTTGACCCACTGTTCGAGGTGTTGGGCGGCTTTGAGATTGTCGGCGGTGTCAATCGTGGCCCCCTTCTTCTGGAAAATCCAGTCGTTGATGGGCTGCGTTGAACCGACCGAAGCCATTAGCGCTTGCAGCGGGAAGGCGAGTCCCATACCGCTTTTGGCACTGCCCCATTCCATGATCGGGAGGAGGCCAGCGTCTTTCGCCTTGGCGAGGAGATCTTCGAATTCGGCAAGCGTTTTGGGCGGTTCCTTCATGCCGATCTGCTCTGCGAGTTTTTTGTTGTAGAAGATACCCGTCAGACTATAGTTGAGACCCATCGCGTACAATGAGCCAGAACCACGCGTGCCATCTTCACCGACACGATTCTGATCGAGTTGAGGCACAGGCCACTTATCCCAACCGAACGCCGCCGCATAGTCGTCAAGGTTCTTGAGCAGACCGTCCTTCGCAAACGACACCATCGTCGGCAACCGGATCAGGTCTGGTGGGTTATCACCCGCGAGCAGACGGGGCGTTTCGTTGATGAGGTTCGTAAACTGGTCTTGGCTGATGTCCCACGTCACGTTCGGGAACTGCTTCGTAAATTCTTCCGAAAGTTTGGAAGGCAGATCGAAGCCGGTTTCGAAATAAGCCTTGAGGGTCACTGGCTCTGTCCCGCAACTGGGGGTGGCTGCGGCGGCAACCATCTTCGGCGTTTGCGAGGTAAACGAAAATCCCACTAGCATTATCGCTGTGGCAACGATAAGACTGATCTTGTGTTTCATGCTAAAATTTCCTACGCTTCTTTTTAGGTACAGAAATGTGCCGGTAGGGTCGGGCGGCCACCCGACTCTAACTTTTCCTAACTGAGTTCCAGATCAACTCCTTTCTCGCTTCTGCGCCAACTCAGCGTAAACGGTCTCAACAGAATTCACGCACGAAGGTAAGCTCATGCGCTTCTGGGTGCTGACAAGCATTCCCCCGAACTGTAGGCTTACACATTGATGCAAACCTGTTGTGTGGTGCCCCGCACGATCAACTCCAAGGGAGGGAGGTGACGAGGCCGCACAGTCCCTGTTGTGCTCAGTACATCTGACAAGAGCTGCATACCGAGGTAGCCACTTAGTTCCAGATGCTGCCGAACTGTGGTCAGGCTGATATAACGACTCAAGGACACGTCGTCAAAGCCAATCACAGATATATCCTCCGGAACGCGCAAGCCTGCCTCCCGGATAGCCAAGATACAACCTACGGCCTGAATGTCCGACATCGCGAAAATGGCAGTGGGCGGCTCTGACAACGCCAACAGTGAGGCCGTGAGACGATGCGCGGTTTCTTCTCCATGCGTCCCCAAACACACATAGTCGGAACGGTAGGTTGCGCCATATTCTTCCAGCGCGGCGATATAGCCGTTGTAGCGTAATTGACTCGTCGGGAAGCTGTAATTGTTCGAGAATTCGTCACCCACGTAAGCGATGCGACGATGACCGAGTTCTAGCAAGTGTTGGGCGGCGAGGTAGCCACCACGTGTGTTATCGGGGCTAATGCAGTTGGGATCGCCCGAACAGGCATCGCTCAACATGACAAAGGGGATGTCTGCCTCTGATAACAAATTGCGTTCGTCATCCGAAATATTCAGGGTCGCAATAATCAGCCCATCCACCGTGGCTTGTTCCACAATGGACAATAACAGCTCATGGCAGCGATCCGGTTCGGTGACGGTATAAAGAACGAGATTGAAATTGTTGTTCAGATCATTGATGGCAAGCTGGACGCCGCGTAGTCGTTCTACGAAGGACGGGTGGGTGATAAAAGGCAGAATCATGCCGATGGCGCGGTGCTGAGTGCCCGTTGAAAGCTGACGGGCGACTTTGCTGCGCCGGAAGCCAAGCTCACGGATAGCGCTCAACACTTTTTCTTGTGTTTCCGGGCTGACTTTCGTGCTGTTATTGAGGACACGAGACACAGTCCCAACACCAACACCAGCATATTTCGCCACATCGTAGATGGTTGGATTGGACATTGAAAACCTCAACGATTTTCCATAGAGCAACCCGCCGTGGAAGCGGTTCCACGAGTAATTTGATGATATGCATGTTTTTCCACACTGTCAAGTGTTTGGGCGTGATGGAATCAACCCTGACCGAATGATCGAGCGTTCATGATGACAAGATTTTGGGCGTTAGGAGCCAGTTTTACGCGGGATCGAGATGTATACGACGGTGCCCTGATTAGGGATGCTGGTCACGTGGATTTCGCCCCGACACGCGGAGACGCAATCACGCACAATCGTCAACCCTAAGCCGAGTCCCCTGATCTCACCGATATTGCTGCCGCGAAAGAATGATTCGAAGATGCGGGCTTGCTCATTTTCCAAGATGCCAATGCCAGTATCAGTGACTCTCAACTCCACACGGTCACCGTGCAGCACTAGCCCGACTTGCACGTCCGATGATGACGCGGAAAACTGAGCGGCGTTGCGCAAAACATGTAAGAAGATGTTCCTGAAGACCAGTGGATCGCCAGCAACGGGAAGTGAAGCGGGCAGATCAAGGCGATATTTGCCAGTGCCAGCAAACTGCGTTTCCAATTCTCCGGCGATCTCGCGGCACAACGCGCTGAGATCGATGGAGACGGATTGCAAACTGTCCGGTACGAGCTGCCCCCGAATGGCGAGGTCGATTTCACCGAGCATGGTGGTGAGCCGCTGAATCTGGGCGTGGATGGTTTTGACGCGTTCCTTGACTTGTGCCGGATTGAGGTGATCTAGATATTTCGTGATCAACTCAATCGTTACCAAGATCACCGCGAACGGCGTGCGGAATTCGTGCGCAACCCGTTCCATCATGCGGGATTTCAGGCGGCTTAATTCGGTTTCTTTCTCAAGGGCAGTATGTAGTTTTTCGCGCTCCACCAGCGCTTCTTGATACAGCTTGCGGGCGGACATATCGCGCATGATCGTCCAACTTTGCGCTGCACTGGGGTCTTGGTTGAGCATGGTCGAGGAGGATTCGAGCGGGAACGGCGTTCCATCCCGACGGCGTCCGGTCAGTTCGCCGCGTCCACGTCCGGTCTGCAAGACGGTTTGGAACAAGTCAAGGTAGCGGATGTCGGAAAGGTCAAGCAAGTCTGCCAAGGTGACGCTGGTGCGCAATTCGGATTCACTGCGCCCGAACATCTTGCAAGCCGCCGGATTCGCTCTGATAACGTTCGCCTCCCGATCCCCAAGCACAATCCCATCGAGACTGTTTTCAAACAGCAGTTGAAGCTGCGCCTCGCTTTCGCGCAGTTTTTCCTCGGTATGATGGCGAGCCGTCACGTCACGATAGGTAGCGACGGAGCCGAGCAAGGCATTCGTATCGGTGGCGTACAACGCCTCGCCACTCCATTCGATCCATACGTAATGCCCATCTTTGTGACGAAAGCGGATCGGGGCGGCAGGGGTAGCGTCAATGGACGCGGCATGATGGGGATCGGGAGTTAAAGACGCGTCATCGGGATGGATAAAGTCCATACTCGTTTTGCCGAGCATTTCATCAGGCGTGTAGCCCAGCACGCGCTGACTGGACGGTGACACATAGACGTATTTTCCAGCCAGATTTATTTGCACAATGAGGTCTGAACTGTTTTCCGCCAGCAGCCGATAGTGAGACTCGATCTGGCGTAAGGCCAGTTCCGTGCGTTTTTGCGCTGTAATGTCTTCGGCAGTCAGCATCCCCGCGATAATTTCATTGCGGTCATTTTTGATGGGAATAACGCGGGCGCGAAAAACGCTCTGATGGTAGGTGACTTCCAGTTCGCTGATGACGCCTTCTAACGCGGCCTGATAGCTGGTGATCAATTGCTCCGGCGCATCAGGGTACAGCGCTAACAAGGGTTTCCCGATGAGTTGGTCACTGCCAATCCCTGTCGTTTCGAGGAACCCACCTTGCGCGGTTAGACAGCGCAAGTCCTTGCTAAAGACGATCACTGCCGTATTAGGCAACTGCTGCAAGAGCAAGCGGTATAGCTCGTTGACTGGGATTCGCTCGCCTGTGAGGTCAGACACGTTAGGCTCCGGTGAAACGGCAGGACACGGATGCTAGATTATGATACTGCGGAACCGAAGTATAAAATATCATCGCGGTTACGTTGAAGCGCCTTTTATATTAAATTGTGAAAGTTTTGTTGCAACATTGTGTGACCGCCCCCGTTTGGCGCGGGCGATCAACGTCACCTGTTCAGCGTGGGGTTTGCTGCCCGATCAGGTATCCCTCTGTTTTGCTGCCAGTTGCTTACGCAATCCTAATGTCCACTTTTCAGCACAAATGGGTATATAATGTGTCTGGGGAGCCTCAATACATCTTTTTATAGAACGGGGACAATACTATGAGTAACCAACAAACTTTTCAAACTGGACTTGATGCCATTCAGGCGCGCGATTGGGCCAAGTTCAAAACATTGGTGACGGATGATTACGCCTTTTTGGGCGGCCCCATGCCGATGAATACGGAGATGTTCATCGCCGTCCAAGATGCCATCGGCTCGGCTTTCCCCGACTTCGCTTTCCATGTGGATAAGATGACTGGCACTGATGATGTGTTCATGTGTGAGCTGCATGTCACCGCGTCGCACAGTAATACCCTGACGCTCCCGATACCGGGACTGCCACCGATCCCTGCCACGCATAAATCACTCAGCGTCCCCGATGCCTTGAAGGTGACGATGCGCAGCGGCAAGATCGCGTCGGTCGAAGCGGTGCCTGTTCCTAACGGCGGCATGGGCGCATTGCTGAAAGCGATTGGTGTGCCGGTTTAAGGAAGATCAGCGACGCCTACCGCCGCTACGCTCCCTTGATCAGCGGTAGGCTTGGATTGGCAGCGTCTTCAAACTGGACAAGCTGTCTGATTTGCCACATGGTGCTCAAACCACCGCTCCCAATAGAACTGCTGAATTCGTAGCCGATCCTATGTGATTGGTTTGGCTGCTCAGTTGCCGATCATGCTGATAGACGTTTATGATCGCAATCAAACTGCCCGCTTGCCACCGCATAAGGTGAGTCATTAAATGGTCTACCGTATGGATATGGTTTACCATATTGCACGGTGAGAATACCCGCATGTCGTGTTCAATATGGTGCTGCTGGCGGTTGCCGCCTTTATTGCTTAGGGACGGTTTGTGGTTGTCCCATTTTAATGCGACGGCGGGATGATAGGAATGGATCGGGGAGAAGCGCAGCTTGTCCCTTTTTCCGAATGAGGAGAGCGAAATACAGTATGGATCTCAATACACAGGTATCAAGCGCCGATGGACTCAGAATACCTTCAACGACGCGGCTAGGCTATGTGCATTTGACGGTGGCGAACTTAGACCACCAGATCACGTTTTATACGCGGGTGATCGGGTTTACGCTCCACTGGCGAGACGGCGCGGAAGCCGCCCTCGGCACAGAGTCAGAAGTGTTGCTACGCCTGACGGAGAATCCAGCCGCGCGCCGCGTACAGCACACCACAGGCATGTATCATTTCGCCATCCTGTTTCCGAGCCGGAAGGAGCTTGCCCGCGCCATCGCACGGTTATTTGTGATGCGCTACCCCAACGCTCCGACAGATCATGGCGTATCCAAAACCACCTATCTGGATGATCCTGAAGGAAATACCATTGAGCTGTATATACGCTCGCTGGAGGATGCCAGTTTTGAGATAGTGGACGGGCAGTTCAGCGTGCGCTACGCGGATGGGCGCATCGGGACTGGACGCGATCCGCTGGATGTTGAGGCGTTGTTTCAAGCGCTGGATGAAGGGGAGCGTCTCGATCTGCCGCTGCCGGAAGGGACGCGGATCGGGCATATGCATTTGTATGCGTCCGGCCTCCAACCCTCGATGAACTTCTATCGCGATGTGCTCGGATTTCAGGAGGGGCCGTTATTCTCAAGTATGCGCATGGGCGAGGTGGCCTTGGACGAGCAGCAGCCGCATGTGATCGCCTTTAATACGTGGAAGGGAACTGGCATTCCGCCAGCGCCAGTGGACGCTCTCGGTTTACGGTATTTTACCATCGTGTTGCCGACGAGCGATGACATGCAAAAGGTGGTTGACCGTGTTCAGGCAGCGGGCTTGCCGACCGAGCAAACAGAGGCGGGTCTCTTGGTGCGTGATCCCTCACACATCAGCATGATATTGACCACGCAGATGCCTCCTCGCAGGCAGTAAATGACGTGGGTGGTGCGCATCTGCGAAATTCAGCCGCCATTATGCGGATCAGTGAGGCCAACGCACCTTACACGATCTCGATGCGCACCACGCGATCCAGCTTGGCGTAATCTTTGATGATGCTGACTTGTGCTTGCGGGAAGGCGGAACGCGCTAACCCCGCCACCGCCTCGCCCTGATCCGCGCCCATTTCGAGCAGCATCAATCCGGGACGGCGTAACCGTGTAGGAGCTTGATCGAGCAGGCGACGGATCAGCAGCAGCCCATCGGAACCGCCATCCAGCGCGACATGCGGTTCGAACTTGGCGACTTCCAGCAAATTGAGTTCGCCCGTAGCGATATAGGGCAGGTTGGCGCAGATGATGTCGAAAGTGCCCACGATTCCCGCCAGCAGATCGGATTGAAGATAGGTGACGTTGTTCAGCCCAAGGCCGTTTTCGCGGGCAACGAGCAGCGCCGCCGCCGAAACATCACTCGCGATCACGCTGGACTCGGACAGTTTCGCCGCGATGGACAGCGCGATCACGCCGCTGCCTGTCCCGATGTCGATGATATGCAGCTTGCCGCGCCCTTGCGCCCAACTTAGCGCCGACTCAACGACGTGTTCGGTTTCGGGGCGCGGGATCAGAACGTGCGAATTGACGCGGAAATCGCGGTCAAAGAAGCCGCGCTTGCCGAGTATGTAGGCGACGGGCATACCTTTGCGCCGCAGTGTGAGCAACTTGGCGTAAGTGCTGGCGGATGGCGTGTCCAGCGTGACCTCGCCATGCGCGATCAGATATTCGCGCGGTTTCTCGATAACGTGGGCGAGGATCATCTCGGCGTCGAGGCGGGGCGAACCAGAGACGCCCATCAGGGAGGCGATAGCTTGTTTGAGGGTATCAGCGATTGTGGTCATGTATTCCGTTCGGCATCGTAGGTCAAGCGCATACCATAAGTGTACAGGTTGAGATATTTTTGGGACTCTGCAACACCATAATATATATACAATAAATGAGAACATTCCTGCTAACTTTGCTGCCTTGCGAAGGATATTATGAACCTTATTGACTTAACGACCGAATTTGCCCCTGCCGAGCGTGCATCAGACAGTCAAATCGAGCGTGACGCCCAATATTTTGAGCAAGTCTATCTGGTTGATACGATGCTGGACGCGGTGCCTGATATTGTGTTGGTTCTCAACAAGCAGCGCCAGATCGTGTTCGCAAACGAGGCGTGTCTGCAACAGTTCGGGTTAACCGAGCGTCGGATGGCACTCGGAAAACGTCCGGGCGAGTTAGTCGGGTGTGCTCATTCCACTGAATTGCAGGCAGGCTGCGGAACCAGCGAATTTTGCCGTACCTGTGGCGCTGTGACCGCTGTCATGAGCAGTTTGCGCGGCGTGGAAGCGGTGCAGGAATGCCGGATCAGCTTGGCGACTGGCGATGCGCTCGATTTGCAGGTATGGGCCAAACCGCTCGTCGTGAATGATGAGATATTCAGCGTGTTTTCCGCCAAGGATATTAGCAACGAGAAGCGCCGCCAAGCTCTAGAGCGCATCTTTTTCCACGACGTGCTGAACACGGCGGGCGCAGTCTCGATGTGCGCCGAAGTGCTCAAGGTTGAACCGAATGATGAACGGCTGCTAAACCTATTGGACAGCATGGCGCACCGACTTGTCGATGAAATCAAAGGGCAGCGGACGTTGTTGGCGGCTGAAAACGGCGAGTTGGAACCGAATGTCGAGCCGATTGACGTGCATCCTTTTCTCCATGAGATTTGCCAACAATATGAGCGGCAAATTGGCACTGCCAAGCAGTATATCCAACTCGTGGATACCACCATTAACACCACCATGCAAACTGATCCCGTTTTATTGGGGCGAGTGATCGGCAACATGCTCAAGAATGCGATTGAGGCGACCCCGAAAGAGCAGCCAGTGACCGTCTCCTTTACGATCACGCCCACAACCATTACCTTCGCCGTGCATAACCCGACCTATATGCCGCGCAATATTCAGTTGCAGATATTCAATCGCTCGTTTTCTACCAAAGGCGCAGGGCGCGGCCTAGGCACCTATAGCATGAAAATGCTGAGTGAACGCTATCTGCACGGGCGAATCTGGTTTGAGACAACGCACGACGGAGGGACGACATTCTACGCGTCGTATCCGCTGGCGTGGGAAGCCTAAGCGGCACATCGTTTCGGTACGACACCGCACATAGACAAGCAGCCAGCGGCGAAAGTTTTCATGCTTTCGCCACGTCTATACTTTATGCATAGCCTATTCCACACTTTCTTGTATGATGTGCAGCAGCAGGACGCGCATTTGCTCGTGTATCGCACACTCATCGACTACCCATCAGATTTTTACATTTTCTGAAAATCTTTTTCCTATACTACGCAGCGAAGTAGTTGACACTATCTGGTCGTCATCATCGAATTTGCCAGCATGAGAGCGGATACTCAATAGAAACGAATGGAACACAACAACAAATTCCGACTGAAAGCGCTGCTGACGTTTACCGCAGCGATATTACTGGGGCTGCATTTAGTTGGCCTCATCAGCCACCAACCGAGCATCACGTACGTCGTGATCGATCCAACGCGTTCCGGCGTGGAGAGCATCGCGGCAGAGGTTGCGCAGATTACATCCGCTTGTACGGCGACAGTGCGTGTTGATGCGCTCAACCAGCGCAACGGCCCCGGCGAGAGCTACGCGATCACGGGGACGGCGGCGAGAGGCGAAGTCTTCACCGTTAGCGGGTGGGATGACGCGCAGCAATGGGTACACGTTCCGGTGCTCAACGGCACGGCGTGGATGTCCGCGCGCTATATGACTCTCAGCGGCGACTGTAATGCGGCAGCGGTGAAGGCGGCGACTGCACCAGCCGACACAGCGCAAGCGAGTGGCGTGAGCAGCGCCGGAGTCGCGATGACAGGATTGTCGCCCGTGTTCACGCCGGAAGTGCAGTTCTGGGCGTCCGAGATCGCGGCGTGGGCGGAGTCGTATCAGATGGACGCCAATTTGATCGCAACCGTGATCCAGATCGAAAGCTGTGGCAATCCATCGATCAGCTCGTCGGCGGGCGCACAAGGGCTGTTTCAGGTGATGCCGTTCCATTTCGCGGCGGGCGAAGATATGCTGGACGTGCAAACCAATGCCAATCGTGGCCTGACCTATCTGCAAGGCGCAATCGCGCTCTCGAATGGAGATGCGGGACTAGCGCTGGTCGGTTATAACGGCGGCTACGGCGCGATCAGCGGGCGGTGGGCGGCAGAAACGCAGCGGTATTACTACTGGGGCAGCGGCATCTACACGGATGCCATCTCCGGCGCGACCACCAGTGATACACTGCAAGAGTGGTTAGCGGCGGGCGGATCGCGGCTGTGCGCGAGCGCAAGCCAGAGTCAGAAAGTCATGTTGGTGGTGGATTAGCCGCGTGCAGCCCGTTGAAGGTGAAGGTATCATTATCGTATCCGCCGACCGTAATTTGGAACGACAAGACCGATGGTAGCTTCACCGCTCGATGTTCTGCGCTTCACTTCCTGCCAAGCACCAAACGCCGAACCCGCCCTGACCGCGATCATGCGCTTCGTCGGGGAGCAGATCGGAATGCCGTTGGAGTTCAAATTAGATGTGCCGTGGCAGGATCGCTTGGCGATGTTGGACGCGGGGACGCTGCACGCGGCGTGGATCTGCGGGCTACCGTATATCCGCCGCGCCGATCAGCCGGAGCCGTCCATCGAACTGCTAATGGCTCCCGTCATGCGCGGTGAACGCTATCAGGGGCGTCCGATATATTTTTCCGATGTGGTAGTGCGCGCTGATAGTCGGTATCGCCACTTTGACGATCTGCGGGGAGCGCGGTGGGCATTCAACGAGCGCGGTTCACATTCGGGCTATAACGTGATGTGCTGGCATCTTGCCACGCACGGCCTGAATGGGGATTATTTCGGCGGCGTGATCGGATCGGGGTCACATCAGCGTTCGTTGCGGATGATCCTCGATGGTGAGATCGACGCCTCTGCCATCGACAGTACCGTGCTGGAAACGGAATTGCGGCACGATCCGAGCCTCGCGGCGCGAATCCGTCGCCTTGAGCCGCTCGGCCCTAGTCCGATCCCGCCGTGGGTGGTGAACCGCAGTCTTGCGCCACAAGTGCGGGAACAGGTGCGACAGGCGTTTTTAACGCTGCACGAAGATTCGCGAGGGCGAGAACTGCTGGCGGCGGGCGATTATGCGCGGTTCGTTGGCGTCATGGATGAGGATTATGACCGTCTGCGCGAGATGACCCGCTTGGCGCAAGTGGTGAGCCTGTAGAATTGGCGAAGGCGACAAGCACGCACGGCAGTCATCATGTCGCCTTCTGTTTGGTCGAGACCTAGTCAGTTGATTCGATGTCCCCCGTCTTATTTACAAACCCACGCCAAGCAGCAGTTTCCACTGCGTCAGTATCATAGGCAAGGAAAGCGATAGGGCGATCCGGATTAAAGTAATTTGCGTAAAGGGTCGCACTTCGAAGACCCCAAGAGACTAGAATAGTCGCCCCATGCCGCTGGATTCCACTAGGCATTCCCCACAGCGTGACAAGTTCACCGATGTTGTAATCCTCGGCACGGACGGCGGTGTGAATGATCACCCGATCTTCAAAGATGTACGTGAAATAAAATGTTCGCCCATCAATTTCGGCAGTCGTGGAAAACTTTTGGTGCGCATAATTTGCGCATAACGCAACCTCGACTAACGCAGGCAAGGGATTTCCCGGAAGATAAACTTGAGGCGGATTGTAGATTTCCGATGGTATGCCCAGATGCCCAAGGCGCAGCACACCGATAATGATCAAAGTAAGGCCGACCTGCATCCCTAGCGCGATCTTGAGCAGCGGGGGGATGCGCCGAAACCAAAGGCCGACGAAGCTGCGGAGACGCTCAAATTCATGTCGCAGGATGCTTGTTGCCGAAGTGAACGAGATCGACATGCGGCCTCTCTTCCTGAGATCGTTTTGGATTGCTAAATTTTTATCTTGTTCTGGGTTGCTTTGGTACGGAGTCAGTTTACTCTTATATCACAAAATCTGAAAGTAAAAGGTGCCCTCGCGATTTTCATCATCAAAAACAATGCCCGACGCGGCAAGCAATCGGGCATGAAGGTTTCGGTTTGTGGCCTAGAACGGGATGTCGTTGGGGTCTTCGACACTGCCACCGCTGTTGCGTCCACCGGCGGGCGCTTGCTGATAACCGCCGCCGCCCTCGTCGCCACTTTGACGGCTATCGAGGAACTTGAAATCGTTGGCGGTGAGTTCGAGCGTGGCTTGGGCGGCTCCGTTTTTGTCGATGTAGGCGTTTACGTCCACCTCACCGATGACCATGATCTTCGAACCCTTGCGGATATACTGGCTGGCGGTTTCGGCACGCTCACGCCAGACACTGACGCGGAACCATGTGGTTTTCTCTTTGCGGGTCTCGCCTTTGCCCGTGACCTTATTAACAGCGACGGTGAACTTGGCGACTGCTACCCCTTGCGGCGTATACGATAACTCAGGGTCGCGTCCGACGTTACCTATGATAATCACCTGCTGATACATGCTCGGAACTCCTCTTATGCCACACGCGGCATCGGTAAGATTTCATATTGCCATATGATAGAACGCTAGTTCAAATTAAGCAAGAGTCAATCATCCCTATGGCTCAGAAAACAAAGCCCCGCATCTGGTGGAGCGGGGCTGAGTTGTGGAGATGAAGGAGAATTGAACTCCTTGTCCGAAAGATTTTGAACGACTGCTTCTACAAGCGTAGTCCGGCTATTTGAGTTTCGCTCACTGCGCCCCCGGCGGACAGGGTGCGTAGCTGCTAGCCGATGTCTCTTTGACCTCGCTTATCGGCGTCACGAGGCCGCAGCAACCGTATTGGTCTCGCCCGATGCTGCACCAACGGTGCCTGATGCAGTCGGACGGATTACTCCGTAGAGTAATCGGCTTCATTCAAGCTGATTAGGCAGCGAGAGCGAAGCTTGAAGTGCTGTTGTTGGCACTTAAAGTTTTGCACATTTTTACGAAGTCCTGTGCGCTTCGGCTTGCTACAACCGCCCAGCCTCCCCCGTCGAAACCTGTCATCCCCGTATATGTTGAGGAAATTATAGCACAAAAAGACAAGTGCGTAAAGGTGTGGAACAGAAGCATAGCGCGACTCTAATAGGCTTCTGATATAGGGCACAAAGGCCGCCGAAACGGAACAGATCAGGCGGCATGCAGCGCGAAATAGAAGGTGGTGCCGACATCCGGTTGGCTTTCGACCCAGACCTTGCCGCGATGCCGCGAGATAATGCGCTTGACTGTCGCCAAGCCGATGCCCGTGCCGGAGAACTGCGCGGGATCGTGCAGGCGCTGAAATGGCACGAACAACCGATGACTCTGCTCCATGTCGAAGCCAACACCATTATCGCGCACAAAATAGGCGGGCTGATCATCGACCTCGGTCAGGCCGAATTCGATCACGGCATCATCACGCTGTGCAGTGAATTTCCACGCATTGCCAAGCAGATTGGAGATCACGAGGCCGAGCAGGAGTTTATCGCCTTCCGCCAATACGTCATCTTGAATTCTAATGTCTACATGGCGCTCCGGTTCCAAAGTCTGGAGCTGTTTCAAGACTTTGCCTGCTATCTGGCTGAGATCGACCACTTCGGACTTAAATTCGCCACGCGCCGCGCGTGAGAGGGTCAGCAGCCCGCCGATAAGATTGGACATCTGCGCCACATTGCTCGAAATCCCTTCCAAAAGTTCGTGGCTGTCACCTTCGAACTTGTCGCCGTAGCGCGTACGCAAAATCTTGCTGAAGCCGTCGATGATGCGTAAGGGAGCGCGTAAGTCGTGCGAGACGGAATAGCTGAAGGCTTCGAGTTCGGTATTGGCGGTTTCTAGCTGCGCTGTGCGTTCCGCCACGCGATTTTCCAAGGCCAGATTTAGCTGGCGGATTTCTTCTTCGATGCGTTTGCGTTCGGTGACTTCGACTAGCAACTGATTATTGACGGTTTCCAGTTCGCGCGTGCGTTCTTGCACGCGATCTTCCAGCAGATCGCGCGACTGTTTGATCTCCTCAAGCGCATCGAAGAGTTCCTGATTCTGATGATGAAGTTCCTCGAAGGGACTTTGCGGGGTCTGCATCATCAGGTCTTTGGTCACATCTCTGACGAGCACAGTGAAGCTTTTCCAGTCGCGGGGCGGGATGGTTTCGCCAAAGCGGAGCAAGACATCGGGCGGGACGTTGGAGACGTTGAAGTTGTAATGCTTCATCAAGCGCTGGACGTTTTGCATCGCCGTCATGATGCCTCTGGCGAGCGGCGTTGACCCCTCACTAGTATGGCGCGGTTCGGCTAAGGTCGCCGTGGCGTTATGCGCACTGACTTGAATCAGGAAGGAATAGTGAGCTTGCTTTTCCTCGATGATATATTCGACCTTGCCACGACCAGCCGCAAACAGGATTTCTCGCACGATTTCTGACACCGCCGTCGCGATGCGAATCTGATAGTGTGCGTCGAAGCCTAAGAAGCTAGAAATTTGTCTGGCACGCTGACGCGCAAGAATCATGTCCGCTTCATAAGCGATAGCCTGTGTAAAAATGACTGCCTGTGGCAACGTTAGCCTCCAACGAGGGGCCTCTTGGCGGCGGTTTTGAAGACGAGTACGCTCGCATCGTCCCGCCCACGATTGAAGTCCCGGAATAAGACAGCCGCGATGAGCGCTGCATCTTTGCTTTTCAAGCCTAGATAACGATTGAGATTCAGGTGAGAGTTTAGGCCATCCGACGACAGAACGATAATTGAACCGTCGGGGCATGGATAACTGAACGCTTTGACACGCCCGATGTCGTAACCCGCCGTGCCATTGTGGGAGACAAAACGCGACATGTCTTCGCCTGCGTACAAACTGCCCTCGATATTGCCAACGCCCGCGTAGTTCACCTGCTGCTTGACGAGATCGAGTTCTGCGACACCGACCACCGCGCCGCGCGTGCCTTGAATCGCGAGATGCATCGCTTTGATGATCTCGACAGGGTCACGTTGGGTGTTTTCGAAAAAACATTTGATGGCCTCCCGCGAGGCTTGCGACGCACCGAGACCGTGTCCGAGGCCATCCGCCACCACGAGTAGGACGCGTTCTTTCTCACGATGAATCGCCCACGAATCGCCGCTGACCGGTTCGCCCGTTTTCGGAATGTTGAGCGCACCGAAATCCGATGTGATTCGCAAGGGATAGGGGCTGCTCTTGTACGTCCATATTCGGGAAAGCACCGCAGTGCCTTCATTCAGCATCGAATAAATATCGAAGGTATCAGACAGGCGCGAAATGGCACCTAGCCCCGTCCCCGGACTGCCCGCCGTAGAATAGCCATCACGCAGCGCTTCGGCAGGGTTAGCGATGCCGGGGCCTTTATCGAGCGCCAGAATTTCGATGCCTAATACGTCGTTGAGCGAAATAACCTGCGCGATGATGACACCACCCTCAGGGGTATGCTTGATCAAATTGGTGCCACATTCGGTGATAACAAGCGCGATTCTACCCACTAGCTCATCGCTAAACCCAAATTGTTTAGCGAGCAGTGTGCCCCGCCGTCGCGCATCAGAGATTTGAGAGGAATCTTGAATAGGTAAGTGAAGGTGCTCTCTTATTTCCATTGAGTTACGATAACACGTGTGCCCTCTCCTACGATGGAAGCGATATTGAACTCTTGCACGAGCCGTTTAGCTCCGCTCAACCCCAACCCAAGACCGCCGCCCGTCGTGTAGCCATCAACCATCGCCTGCGCTACATCTTGGATGCCGGGGCCGTGATCTTCAAAGGTCAAGCGGATGCCATTCCGGAAGCCATCATTCAGTTCTTGGAGCAGCATTTCGCCGCCACCCGCGTAAACCACCATGTTACGGGCAAGTTCGCTGGCAGCGGTCATTAGCTTGGTTTGATCCGTCAGCGCGAACCCGAGACTGGCGGCCACCTTTTTCACAATATTCCGCGCGAGAACAACCTGTTCTTGTGTAGTAACCAACACCTTCTCGCTGCGCCTAACCACTGTCGCCATTATTGCTGCTTCCTGAAGGAGCTAATAATTTGGTCAGTACCTCGATGCCCTTATCAATGTTTAGCGCGGTACGTACTCCTCGCAGCGACATGCCTAATTCAACGATAGTGATGGCAACTTCGGGACGCATCCCCACTAGAACAGTTTCGGCATCCAATACGCGTGACATTGCCGCGATGTTAGCGATCACATGCCCGATAAATGAATCCACCAGTTCCACGGCTGAGATATCGAGCAGCACGCCCCGCGCTCCGGTTTCTACGATCTTTGTAGTCAGCTCATCCTGTAAAGTCAGTACCAAGCGATCGTGAATATCGACTTGGATTGTTACGAGCAGCAAATCACCGATCTTGAGGATGGGAATCCGTTCCATTTTGCTTACGATATCTTCTTCGTGATGCTAAAACCGGTACGTTGTAGAGCGAGAATGAAGGCGTCGGCTAAGGTGGCTTTGGTCGTGATCTCGTGTAGCTCAATGCCGAGATGCACAATGGTCTGGGCAATCTGGGGACGGATGCCGCTGATTATACAATCGCTGCCCATCAGGCGCGCGGCGGATACCGTCTTGATCAGGTGCTGCGCGACCAGCGTATCAACAGTGGGAACGCCCGTAATGTCAATGATTACGATGGGCGATTCAGTCTCCACAATCCTTTGCAGCAAAGACTCCATGACCATTTGCGTGCGTTCGCTGTCCAGTGTGCCGATCAACGGCAGGGCGAGGATGCCCGACCACAGCTTGACGACGGGCGTCGAGAGTTCCATCATCTCTTGCTGCTGACGGCGGATTAACGACTCGCGGCTCTGGATGAAGATTTCGGTGGTATACAAGCCCAGCTTGTCAATCAATACGCTGGCTTGCCATACCTGCGCGATATTCTCGACCGCATCGTCAGAGTTTTCCTGCACGAAACGGGCAAACAGCGGCTGCTTGAGCGAGAAAATGAAGGTGGCGGTTTCGCTCGGTGTGAAGCCCTTGAGCGCCCGCGAACGAGAGACTTCCGCTAGTATAGACTTGATCGATTCCCACGCGGGGTCATCAATATCGGTCACGTCAGTGTTACGCAATGCCTCAATGAACATACTCAGGAATTCCGACGATTGCTGGCGAAGCTCTTCTTTCGTTAAGAGGTCAGGACGCCATGTAGCGGCGTTTAATTGTTCGCCTACCCACTCGTCTAGAATTGCTTGCCGATTCTGAGAAATATACTGCGCAAGATCGAACGTTGATGTTGCCATAACTACTACAGATCCACGCCTAGCGCATGGACGCTTACTTCCTTTCATACCACACAGGAAATCCTAAAGCTGGAAAAGTACAGCTCGTTTAGGACTTCGTCCAAACCGAGTTCATTATAATGAAACACGTCTAAACAAAACCTGAATAGCGTGGCTGTAGAAAGTGAGATGAGTCATTTGGTCAGAGGACGTGCTCGGGGCAACAAAAAAGCGATGATTGGACATCGCTTTTGGGTACTTAACGAGTGAATAGTGAGAAGGAAGCGTGAACAGGATCATGTGCGGTAGGTTGTTTAGACAGGTCTGATTAGGACGCTGTTGATGGATGTTCGAGCGT
>JAHBVJ010000003.1 GCA_019637615.1 Anaerolineae bacterium
TCCGTCGTTAATTCGGGAATTGCCATGAACTTGCCTCTATTCCTCTACCGATTGACCCGATCCGCCTGAATCAGCGCGCGCTCCTCTTTCGTCAGCATCGCCAATCGTGCCGCCGCGCGGATCAACGCCGCCGTCGGCTCCGGCCTGATCTCGCTCTCATCACGCACCATGACATGCCGCACCTGACTGCCCTTGCCCGTCAGCAGTCCTTCGGGGTCATCCAGCAGATACCCGAATTCGAACCCTAATACGGCGCGGTCTTCCAGCGGCGCGACATACCCGAAATAGGGCGCTTTCTTGCCCATCGGGATACGGTAGCCGATCAACACCCATCCCACTCTCACCGCTTCTAGCGCCTCTGGTACGGTTTGTATTACCAAGGCTCTCAGCTTGCGGGCGGCAGCTTGCACTACCGGATGATACGACACGAGGAACTCTTCCGGCGTAGGCGGTTGAACATGGCGCGATGACATCTATTGCTATACCTTTCCTAGGCTTATTACTCAGCGGGGCCAAAAAAGCGCGTATTGGCGATAAACTGATACCCCATCTCCTCGTACAACGTCTTGCCCATCGGGGACGCCATGAGCACGCTGTTGCTGCACCCATCGGCGGCGGCTTCCACAAGGCCGCGCATCAAGATTGCCGACGCGATTCCCTGCTTTCGGAACTGGCGCAGCGTGCCCACATTCCACACCCCCGCGATGCCGTCATGCAACATCACCGTTGCGCACGCCGCCGCTTCCTCATCCACGTAGGCCAAATAGTGCCGGATCGTCGGATCCGCGAAGTGTTGTTCACGCACGACGGTACGGCTGGCTTCCGTGCCCATGAAAAACGTTCGGTTGAGCATCGAGATCAATTCTTCTTGATGCAAGGCACACGCACGGATGATCCGGACATCGCGGTTCAGGAATTCCGGACGTGGCAGCCCTTGTAATCCGTAGATCGGGGTGCTGGCGCGTTCCAGATACAGCCGATCCGCTAGCCAGAACGAGGTCGCTGACCGCTCGGCCTCGGTATATACGAGGCTGTATTCAGCGTTGAAGCGCTTAAAAAACTGCGTGGTCAGCTTCAACAGTTGATCATTTAAGGGAGTAGCCTGATGCATCCATAGGTGGTTGATGCTGTGCATCCATGGGATGCCGCTGTACGACAACGTGTAGCCGTTGCCTTCCATCGTCGTTGATTCGTCAGCGTGCCAGTAGATCCGCCGATAAAAATCTTCTATGCTGGCTAACGCCGCTGACAATTCGATCATAAAAAGATGGGGTTATATTGTTATTGGTCTTTAGCAAGAGTATAGCACATGCATATTCTATTGATTTTTCTGGATGGCATCGGTCTGGGTGCGGACGATGCCGCCATCAATCCGTTTGCCGTCGCCAACACGCCCACGCTGCACGCCTTGGCGGGTGGTCAGCGTTGGCTGCGCAGCACGCCCCGCACCGAAACTGACCGCGCCATTTTCATCCCCACTGATCCGCGTCTGGGCGTCGCGGGGAGGCCGCAAAGTGCCAGTGGTCAGGCCGTGATCATGAGCGGGCGCAATGTCCCGCAAGAGATCGGTGAACACTATGGCCCACGTCCAACCGCCGCGATCCGTACGATTTTGGACGAAACGAATGTTTACAAGGCGCTTGTCGCGCAGGGGAAATCCGGCGCGCTGCTGGATGCCTATCCGCCGGACTTTTTCCGTGCGGTGGAGCGCGGCAAACGGCTGCTCTCCTCGCTGCAATATGCGGCTTTTTCGGCGGGCGTCCCGATTCGGGGCGTGGACGATTACGTGGCGGGTCGTGCGCTCAGTCCGGATTTTACCGGCGAGGGTTGGCGTACTTTTCTTGGCTTCCCCGATGCCCCCGCCTACAGCGCGAGTCAGGCGGCGGCGCTCATGGCGGAACTCGCTCGCCAGCATCATTTCTCGATGTTTTCCACGTGGATCACGGACGAGATCGGGCATCGCGGCCCTTTCGAGCGTGGTGTCGGCTATCTGGAACTTTTTGATCAAGTGATGGCGGCACTGCTGGATTGTTGGGATTACGACAATGGCCTGATCGTCATCACCAGCGATCATGGCAACATGGAAGACCTGTCCATCCGTCAGCACACCGAAAATGATGTGCCGACGGTTGTGATCGGGGCGCGGCGGCATGAGTTCGCGCAGGAGTTCACCTCGCTGCAACACATCACCCCCGGCATCTTGCGCCTATTGACGCCAAGCTAGTCGCGAAGCGTGCGGGGCAGCAGCCAGTTCTTTTCCCGTGCTAGTCGGGCTGCTTGCCAGCGGCTGCGCACTTGCAACTTATCTAAGATGTTGTGGACGTGGTGCTTGACCGTGCGGACTTCGATCACTAACCGAGTCGCGATCTCCTGATTGCTCAAGCCGTCAGCCACACACGTTAGCACCTCGATCTCGCGCGGTGTCAGCGGGACGAGGGCGCTGTCGTAGTCCTGCTTGATTGACCGCAGCGTGGCGATCCGTGCAAAGAGGTGTCCGGTGATTTCCGGTGAGCCGTGTGCGCCGCCCCGACGCACGATCATGATCGTCTCCGCTAGTTCAGCCGCCGTCGCGCCGCGCATGGTATAGCCACCAACGCCCGCCTCGATGCAGCACCACACCGTGTCGAGGTCATCTGCCAGCTCGATGACGATGACGTGGGCGGCGGGAGTCTGGTTCCGCCAGAAGCGCGTCCATGCCACGGCAGCTTCCCGCCCCAAGCCGCTGTCGATCAGCACCACATGATCGTGGATGTTGAGGGTGCCCGCCGAAGCCACCTTCTCAAGATCGCGCCCTTCATAAAAATGAACAAATTGCATCGGAAGTTGTGTCTTGAGTAATCCGATCAACCCTTCACACATCAAGCGGCTGTTGCTGACGATGCTGATGGAGATGCATTCGCTCGGCTTGACATGCGCTGGCTGTGTGCCTACCCAACGGGCCGTTGTTGTGGAATCGTAATAAGTAGTCATCACTTCCCGTTCCATTTCGTTGGCGTTTTGGTCACTACGTATCTTATACCGTCAATCAAGCTCACTTCGGAAATATCCAGAAAACTGCAATTTAGAATCCAGTAAGAACCGCAAGGTAAAATGAGCGGACAGTACAGCGTACGTGCCGATCAACAGGCTATTCCGATTGCGTGTTTCGCGAAAATCACTACAGTTGAATGCAAGCTGTAACCTCACCGCAAAGGTTGAGAAATGGAACCGACACTTGTCATCATCGGGCTGATCGTCATCGTTGTTATCGTTATGGTGGTCGCCCTGCGCAGCCGCCGTGGAAGCGCTGGCGAACCACGCGGCGGGACTTATGTTCCACCTGCGTCCGGTAAACCGCGTCAATCGCGCGATCAAGCCAAAACTGCCGAACAACCCTCACCGCAGCCAATTCCACCTCAACAGGCGCGCCCCGGCAGCCCGCCACAGCCAACGCGCAGTGGCGAAACGGGCGGCAGCTCGATGACTGGCCCTAATGCGGCGGCAGGCGGTTATCCACCGATCAACAGCAACCCTGATCGCGATGATTTCGGCACGCTAGAGCCTAAAGCAGCCGAACAACCACAGCCAAGCGTCCCTATTCCAGCACTCCCCCCACAGCCGATAACGCCAGCACCGCCGCTGACTGAAACCCCGCCAGCCGAACAATGGCAATCCGCCGAACTGCCCCGCGACGAACTGGAAGGTGTCCACGCTGACGATGAGGTGCCTATGCCAGCCGACGATGATGAAGCCGCGCCTGATCTTCAAGAGCGAGAAGAGAGTACACTTGAAACCGCCGCGCCGGAACCACAGCCCGCGCCCAAATCCGAAGTGAATTTCACGGCTTTCTACCCGCGCACGGCGCAAGCCACCCGCCGTTATGGACTGTACATCTACGCGCATCTCCCGACTGCACTGACTACTATCCAGACCGATGCGCAGAAATTCACGCAAGAACTCGGCGGCAGCGTCCCCGCCCCGCGCACCACCAAGCAGCCGACGCAGATCGCGGAAGGCCAGCCGATTACTATCACGCCGGAGTGCGAAGGGCTGACTTTCGATCCACCCACGCTGACCAAGCGTTGGGACGCGCCGTATGTGCGCTACGAATTCGACTTCAAGCCCACCGTTGACCACATTGGCGACGAGCTGCAAGGACGCGCCCTAATCGCCGTCGCTGGCATCGAGGTCGCGCAACTCAAATTCACCATCGAAGTAGTCGGCTTGGATGCTACGCCGACCGATCCGCCACTTGCTGCTGGCAGCACGAACGCGGGCGGCACAACCCAACCGCCTACGACCAATCAACCGCTGAGCACCAACCTTGTCCCGCCGTCCAATCCGCTCGCCGCCGCCAAGCAGTTGACTCAATCCGATCCTGCCAAGCTGTACACTAAAATTTTCATTTCTTACTCGCGCAAAGATAAACCCGTCGCGGAAGCCTATCGGTTGGCGCAGTTGGCACTCGGCAACGATGTCTTCATGGATACGTATTCGATCCGTACGGGCGAAGATTGGCGCGTGGCACTCGCACGTGCCATCGACAGCGCCGACATCTTCCAGCTTTTCTGGTCGGAAAACTCCGCCGCCTCGGATAACGTGCGCAATGAGTGGGACTATGCGCTGCATTACCGCTGTGCCGAAAATCACTGCGTCGAGTTCATCCGTCCGGTCTTCTGGAAAGCGCCGATGCCCGTCCCGCCGCCCGCCGAACTCAGCCATCTCAACTTCCGCTACGTCCCACTAGTGCAGGAATAGTCATTTATGAAGACCGAAAATCAGCCTCTCTACCTCGCCGCCGATGCAGACCGATTCGGTGAGCAGCGCAGTCTTGGCGTCAGCTTTATTCGCTTCAAAGTGCTTCCTGCCGACAGCAGCGGCCTGTTCATCATCGAGAACATCTTCCACGCCAAAGGTGGCCCCGCACGTCACTTGCATCACGATCAGGACGAATGGTTCTACTGTGTCGAGGGCGAATTCGTGCTGGAAGTCGGACAAGAAAGATACACGCTGCGCCCCGGCGATTCGCTCCTTGCCCCGCGCCAAATCCCGCATGTCTGGGCTTATGTCGGGGGTGGCGAACGCGGCAAAATTCTGATCACCTTCATGCCAGCGGGCAAGATGGAAGCCTTCTTCCGCGAAGTGACCAAAGCCAACGCCATGCCCCCGCAAGACCCTGCCCTCTGGCGCGCGCACGGCATGGAACTGCTCGGCCCCCCGCTGCCAATTGCTTGATCAGCAAGTAAGATGTGCTCATTCAGCGCGTCTAAGTGATTAAGCGGATAGAACCATCGGGACGAGGTTCGGGCTTGAATGCCCCGCTGCCCTATGTTAAACTTCCCCATCGGGTTGATTGCAACCTAATTATCACACACACGCTCAGACTCCGTCTGTGTGCGCTGCCGAAAGCGGCGTGAAGACGGTAGGTGGACGAGCGTGGCGGATATAACACAATTCAAGGAGTTACGATGCCAGTTGTTTCTATGAAAGCCCTGCTGGAAACGGGCGTTCACTTCGGTCACCGTGCCAAGAAGTGGAACCCCAAGATGAAGCCGTACATCTTTACCGAGCGTAACGGCATTCACATCATTGACCTTCAGCAGACGCTTGGCAACCTCGAAGAAGCCTATGCGCTCGTGCGCGATACCGTCGTCAACGGCGGCAAAGTCCTGTTCGTCGGCACCAAGCGCCAAGCGCAAGAGACGATCCAGACCGAAGCTGACCGCGCCTCAATGCCCTACGTCAATCAACGCTGGTTGGGCGGCACGCTCACCAACTGGAAGACTATCCGCACCCGTATCGATCAGCTCAAGCAGTTCGAGGCCGAGATGGAAAGCGGTGCTGTCAGCTACCTGACCAAGAAGGAAAAGCTGACCCGTGCGCGCATCATCGATAAGCTGCGTATCCGGTTGGGTGGTTTGCGTCACCTCACGCGCCCGCCCGCGCTGATCTTCATCGTGGATGTGCGCCGTGAGCATACCGCCGTCAAGGAAGCCAACACGCTCAACATCCCGATCGTAGCGATGGTCGATACCAATTGCGATCCCGACCAGATCGATTACGTGATCCCGGCGAATGATGACGCCATCCGCGCTATCAAGCTGATCGCCGCCAAGCTAGCGGACGCCGCTCTCGAAGGCATGGCGATGCGCAAGGGCGCACAGGACATCGACGATATGGAAGATGTGATGTCCAAGCTGCCCATCAACGTCGATCTGTCCAAGTACGAAGCCGAACTCGATGAAGAGTTGGCGGCGGTAGATGAAGACGCGGAAGATGATGCTTACTTAGGTCAATCGACACTAGAGAAGCTGCGTACCGGTGAACTCGACTTCGGTGAAGACGAGACGTCATCCGCGCCAGCCGTCGATGCGCGTCCTGCGACGCCCGCCACCAAGAAGCCTGCTGGCGACCGCAAACCGCGTAGTAAATAACCCAGCGTGTTGTGTGCTGAGTGCTGGGCAGCATTGTTCAATGCTCAGCACTTAAGAAGATCAAGGAGTGATACGTGACTGTAGAAGTGTCCGCACAACAAGTCAAGCAACTACGAGATGCCACTGGCGCTGGTTTCCAAGACTGCCGCAAAGCGCTGCTCGAAAATGACGGTGATCTTGCCAAGGCGACAGATTATCTGCGCAAGAAGGGCATTGCCACCGCCGCCAAGAAGTCGGATCGTGCGGCGAACGATGGCATTATTCAGGGCTACATGCACCACAATGGACGGCTTGCCGTCATCGTTGAGGTGAACTCGGAGACGGATTTCGTGGCGCGTAACGAGAAGTTCAAGCAGTTCGCTAAAGAACTCGCTTTGCACATCGCGAACCTTGCCCCCAAGTACGTCAAGCGCGAGGAAGTGCCTCAGGCCGCCATCGACAAAGAGCGCGAAATTCAGCGCGCCAAGACGCTCAACGAAGGCAAGAAAGAAGCCGTCGTGGATAAGATCGTGGACGGGCGCATGGACAAGTGGTACGAAGAAATCGTGCTGCTCGAACAAGCATGGCTCCACGATGACTCGAAGAAAGTACGCGATGTGTTGACTGAACTTATCGCAGAAATCAAAGAGAACATCGTCATCCGTCGCTTTGCCCGCTTCGCGATTGGCGAGGACGCCGGTGAAGAAACCCCACAGTCGTAGGGTTCTCGCTTTGAACGTTGCATGATCGAGAGGATCAGGAATTCCTGATCCTCTTTTTTATGCCTTACATCCGTCAGCGAGCCAATCCTGTGATATTATGAGTCGGCTAACTGTTGTAACCATCACATCCGACTGCCGTATCGAGAGTAACCCGGTGCAGCATCGTCTTTACTTAGCACCAAGCACCTAGCACGAAGCACTATCTTTAGGAGTTCCACATGACCAATCCCACCATAGTTGAGGCCAGCAAACACGACGCTCATACGATGCGTAGCCCGCGCTACAAGCGTGTGCTCCTCAAGCTCGGCGGCGAAGCCCTCTCTGGCATCGGCGAAACTGGCATTGACCTTGACCAAACCGAATATCTGGCGGGACGCATTAAAGCCGTCCACGAGCTGGGGGTGCAAGTGGCAGTCGTCATCGGTGGCGGCAACATTTGGCGCGGCAAACCAGCGGCGGATCGCGGCATGGATCAATCGACAGCGGATCACATGGGCATGATCGCGACGGTCATCAACGCGCTGGCGATGCGTGATGCGCTGGAACGGGTCGGCGTCACTACCCGTGTCCAGACCGCCATCGAGATGAACAAGATCGCGGAACCCTACATTCGCCTCCGTGCTATCCGTCATCTGGATAAAGGCCGCGTGGTGGTACTCTGCGGTGGTACGGGCAACCCCTACTTCACCACCGACACGGCGGCGGCGCTGCGTGCCACCGAAACCGACTGCGACCTGATCATCAAGGCCACTAAGGTCGATGGCATCTACGACAAAGACCCGCACAAATTCTCGGATGCCGTCCGTTTCGGCAAACTCACCTTCCAGCAAGTGCTCGATATGCGCTTGGAAGTTATGGATCAGACTGCCTTCACGCTCTGCCGCGAGAACAACCAGCCTATCATGGTCGTCAACTTCTGGCACGAAGGCGCGTTGGAAGCCGCCGTTATGGGTGAAGATGTCGGCACCCTCGTGACCAACTAACAACGGTGAACGGGCGCTGAAACAACGCTTCAACAGGAGATCGACAGTGCAGTTCAACAATCCATCCACCATGCACACCCCGAAAGGCTACTCGCATGTGGTTGACACGCGCGGTGGGCGCACGATCTATATTTCAGGGCAGGTCGCTATCGATCCGTCCGGCAATTTCGTCGGCTTCAACGATCTGGAAGCGCAGGCGGTGCGCATCTTCGAAAACCTGAAGCTCGCCCTAGAGTCGGTGGGAGCCAGTTTTGATCACGTGGTCAAGCTCACTTACTACTATCTGGATATCTCGCAGATTCAGGTCGTGCGTGAGGTGCGGGATCGTTACATCAACACGAGTCACCCGCCCACCAGTGCCGCACTCGAAGTCCGTCGCTTATATCGCGATGAGTGCTTGCTCGAAATCGAAGCCATCGCCGTCATCCCCGATTAAGGGGACATTACGCCTCAAGCATAAAAACAGTTCACCAAGGTGTCTCCGCCCGATGCTTCGGCGTCGGGCATGAGCCAAGTGACATCTTTCCTCGATTTTTGTGACAGAAGAATGAATAGGCACGTTTCTATCGGTGCTACGCTGATCTGGCTGATGTGTATCATGTGATGTGGAAATATCAGCCGCACCGAAAGGAATTCCCCAAGTGTTTCGCCGCTATTTTCTTCTCCTGTTGAGCATCGCCCTACTCTTCGCATTCTCCAAGCGTACAGTGGCCTTCGCGGGCAATGCTGACGTGCCTCGTTTTGAAGCGGTTCCATGTCCGGTGGCGTTCCAAGCACAATATACCGTCCAATGTGGCTTCTTGATCGTGCCTGCCGAACACGCCAAGCCCGACGGCGCTACTATCAAAGTTGCCGTCGCCATTTTCAAGTCTCGGTCGCTGCATCCCCAACCCGATCCGGTCATCTACCTCTCTGGCGGCCCCGGATCGCGCACGCTCGATAGTTTCGCGGGTGGCCTTGGCAGCTACTTAGAAACGGCGCGTGGCAATCGTGACATCATTCTGGTCGATCAACGCGGGATAGGCTATTCAGAGCCTTCCTTGGCCTGCCCCGAAGTGGACGAACTGCTCCTGCGTGATGAGCAAGGCCCCGGCAGCGCTAATGTGCCGCTGCAACGTAAGGCCATTCAACAGTGCTACGAGCGCCTGATCGACCAGCACGTCGATCTTGCCACCTTTAACACCGTCGAGAGCGCCGCCGACATTGCCGCGCTTGGCCCTGTCCTAGGCTATCCGCAGGTGAATATCGATGGCGGTTCGTATGGCTCCACACTGGCGATGACCGTGATGCGCCACCATTCCGACGTCATCCGCAGCGTCGTGCTGCAAGGTGTGACACCGCCCGAAGTCGATCTCATGTCGTCCTTTGGCCCCGATTTTGAACGTGCCCTGAATTTGGTCTTCGCGGCGTGTCAGGCTGATTCCGCCTGCAATACTGCCTATCCTGACCTGTCCACCACCTTTTATGCGGCGCTCAAGCAACTAACCGACAAACCGCTCACCCTCCAGCTAACACATCCTGTTACCGGACGCGCGCTGACTTTTCACGCCGATGCTGTAGATTTCATCGGGGCGGTGCAGTGGGCGATGTATTCGTCCAGCAGCATCAGCCAACTGCCTATGTTCATCACGGCGGTCTACAACAAAAACATCAAAATACTAGAGCCATTGGCACTCACGACGCTCACCATCACCAAGACCAGCACACTCGGCGCGAATCTAGCCATGCGCTGTATGGATGATGTCATGACGACCACGCCGGAAGCTTGGTCAGCCGCTGTCGATACCCTCCAGCCAAGTTTACAGCCCGCTTTTCGCAGTGGTACCACCGGCGTAGACTGGTGGACGGATACGTGCGCGATGGGTTGGGATGCCCGGCAGCTTGACCCTATCGAGAACACACCCGTCAAAAGCGACCTGCCCACGCTGATGATGAACGGCAAATTCGATCCCGTCACACCGCCGATGTGGGCTGCGGCAGCACTGCCCTATTTATCGCGCGGCATCAATCTGGACTTCCCCGAATCGGCGCACGGCGTGAACCCTACGCCGTGTGCAATGAAAATCCTAAATGACTTTATCAACGAGCCTACCACCCAACCCGACACGCAGTGCATCGCCAAGCTAAAGTCGATTTCCTTCGTGATGCCGTAACCCCAACGGTGCCGTCCTGTCCGATAACTTCCCTCCCGCTTGCAGTTCATGCTCCAATACTCTTAAGGCATGAGAACGCAGGGCGGGAGGGTGAAATTATCATGTTTCGCGGAAATAGCGTGCTGGTGAGTCGCGATTGGTGTGCGCTTTCCGCAAAGCCTGAAACACAACGCCTCAACGTGCTATACTTTTCCCAAGTCCCAATGAACAAAGAGATTTAACGGTATGTTCGCTGAATTTGGAATCATCACAACGGCGCTGGCATTGGTCTGCGCAGTGTTCGCGACGCTGGCTTCTGCCTATGGAGCCTTGAACAAGACCGAACGGTGGGTGTTGAGCGCCCGTAACGCCGCTCTGCTGACATGGCCTTTGATCACCACTTCGGCGCTGATATTGCTGGCGGCGCAATATTCGGGCGATTACAGCATCAAGTATGTGTACGATGTAACCAACAGCACCGAGCCGTTGTTTTATAAGATGACGGCGCTGTGGGGCGGGCAGCCGGGGTCGCTGCTGTTCTGGGCGTGGGCGATGAGCACGTTCACGTCGCTGACACTGCTGCTCAACTGGCGATCCGACCGGCGGTTGATGCCGTGGGTGATCACCTTCACGATGTTGACGTTGAGCTTCTTCCTGATTCTGAACAACATTTATGAGAACCCGTTTGAGCGATTCTGGGCGATTCCGGGGCATTCGGACGTGATCGCAGCGGTATTCCAACCCGCGAACTACACCTTGTTCACGCCTGTCGATGGACGCGGATTGAACCCGCTGCTGCGGCATCCGGGGATGGTGATCCACCCGCCAATGCTGTACGCGGGCTACGTAGGCATGACAATCCCGTGGGCGTTCGCGATGGCGGCGCTGGCGTCGGGACAGTTGAACACGAACTGGATCAAGGCAACACGGCGTTGGACGTTGGTGGCGTGGCTGTTCCTGTCGCTTGGGTTGCTGCTCGGCGGACGGTGGGCCTATGATGTGCTCGGTTGGGGCGGCTACTGGGGCTGGGATCCGGTGGAGAACGCGGCGCTGCTGCCGTGGCTGACGGGAACGGCGTTCTTGCACAGCGTGATGATCCAAGAGAAACGCGGAATGCTCAAGGTGTGGAATATGTTCCTGATCATCCTGACGTTCTTGCTGGTGATCCTCGGCACCTTCGCGACACGTAGCGGCATCGTGGCAAGCGTACACAGCTTTGCTCAGAGCGCGATTGGCGTGCCGATGCTGGTTTTCGTAGGATCGACCATTGTGGGTTGTCTGGCAATCTGGGCATGGCGCTGGCAGCGCGGCGATCTCGCGAGCGATCACCAGTTGGATGCGCTGGTCAGCCGCGAGAGCATGTTCGTGCTGAATAACTGGATTTTCGTAGGCATCACAATCATGGTGCTGTGGGGTACATACGCGCCCGTATTCAGCGAAATCTTCACGGGGCAGCAGATCACGCTTGGGAAGGAATACTACAACGCGGTCGTCGTGCCATTGTTCGGGGCGATGTACGTGCTGATGGGAATCGCGCCGTTGGTGGCATGGAAGAAGGCGTCGTTCTCGGCGCTGGGACGGGCGATCCGTGTGCCGTTGGTGCTGACAGTCGCGACGGTGGCGGTGCTGTTCGTGACGGGAACCCATAACGGTGGCGCGCTGCTCGGTTACGGGCTGATCTTCTTCGCGGGATACACAACGGTGATCGAATATGCGCGCGGCGTGCGAGCGAGGATGGGTAAGGGCGAGAATCCAGTGCAAGCCCTCGCGCGGTTGTTCACGCGCAGCCGTCAGCGGTATGGCGGGTACTTCATCCATCTCGGCGTGGTGGTGATCGGGATCGGGGTGATCGGCAGCACGTTGTTCCAAATGCAGACGCAGGAGACCATCAGCCAAGGTGAGAGCATTTCGCTCGGCAATATGACGATGGTGTATACCGACGCGTTCTCGGCAATGGCGGACGATGGGCGCGATATGGTGATCGCGAATGTGGCGGTGTACCGCGACGGGCAGCATGTGGCGGATATTCGCCCGCGCAAAGACGACTTCCAGAATCAGGGCATGACGATGACCATCGCCGGACAGTATACGACGCTGGAGAGCGATTTCTACGTGCTGCTGACGAATTGGGAGGGGCAACGGTTGACCTTCCATGTGTACTTGAACCCGTTGATCAATCTGGTGTGGTGGGGCGGCATGATCCTGATGATCGGGACGATCATCGCGGCATGGCCCACGCCACAGCGGGATAGTCTGGTGCGGTCGGCAGAAGCGGCCTCGCCCGGTCAGTTGCAGTTGGCGGGCGATTAGAGAAAGTGCTTAGTCCTGAGTGCTTAGTGCTCAGTGAAGAAAGGACAAAAACTGCTGTGGGTCGGGGTAATACTCGACCCATAGCAGTTACCAACTGGTTTCGACGCGGTCATCGCTGATATCGGGCGGCTCGTCATTGCGGTTGAATTGCTCGATGGTCTGGCGTTCCATATCCCAGAGGGCGCTGGTGGCGCGACGCTGACGGAGACTATCGAGGCGCAGGTAACCGTTGGCATATTCCATCGCCCATTCCTGCGCGAATTTACCGCTGCGCACCTCACCCAAGACGGTCTCCATCTGACGGCGTAATTTCGGCTCGTTATAACGCTCGATGCGGGAGAGAATGCTATACTGCGCAATCTGCGAGAGGAATCTCATGCTGTCTTGAAGGCCAGTCTGCGCGGCTTTGTCGAGGACATAGCCGAGTTCACCGGATGCATAGAGATCGAGCAGGACGGCTTCGGGCGGGTAGCCTTCTTTGATGAGCACATCCGCCGCCGTCTGGATGAAAGCGTGCAGCGCGGGCAAGATAGTCTGCTGCGTGAACAGGTCTAGTTCGGCTTCCTGACGAAAGGTGAGTTCCATCGCGCCTGCTTTGAGTGTGCGGAGCGCAAGGGCGACCGCGAGGAGGCGATCCCATGCTCTGCCGCTGGCGTCTTGCGAGACGGCGAGGAAACTGGGGAAGCCGCTCCCGCGTCGGAAGGATTCGCGCACGCCGATCCCCGTCGTACGCGGGGCGATGAGCATGACATCCACGAAGGGAGGCGGCTCGATGAAGCCGAACGCGACGTTGTAGCCGGAAGTAAAGACGAGCGAATCGCCCGCTTTGAGCGAGGGCGAGATCAACGTCAGATAGAGTTCCGGCATGACCTCATCGGAGACGGTGAGGAACTTGAGCGTGGTGGTAGCGGCGGCCTCGGCAATAGAGATCACGTCGAAGCCATCGCGGGAGGCTTGCTCGGCGTAGTCATCCTCGGCGTTGCCGATGGTCACGATATGACCGCTGTCTTGCAGATTGAGCGCGATTGAACGCCCGATATTGCCGTAGCCGAGCACACTGATGCGCTGCTCGGCTAACGCGGCGGGATTAGCGTCGGCTTCGTAGTAGATCATCGACATGAGCGCGTCCGTTC
The DNA here is from genome assembly GCA_019637615.1 of Anaerolineae bacterium. Lineage (GTDB taxonomy): Bacteria > Chloroflexota > Anaerolineae > Aggregatilineales > UBA2796 > JAHBVK01. The sequence continues at coordinate 13,673 of JAHBVJ010000003.1, forward strand.
TTGTGCTTAGGGCGTAGGTGAAGGCGTGGGCGTGGCAGGGAACAGAATGGCGTGGGCTTGATCGCACAAGCGATAACCGCCCGCACTGAGCCAATCTTGCAGGGCGGCGCTGTCTTCGGTCTTCTTGTTAAGCAGCGCGTCCATGTAAATCCCCGACCCCCAAACGTAATAGCGGCGTGTTTCGTCGTACCAGCCCGCCCAACCCCAGTCGATCACGCCCCAACCGCCATTATACCCCGCCATCGCCAGCCCGATATGTCCGTCGGCGAGTTCGAGGCCGCCCTTGAGGTAGGTGATGCCGCGCAGCGCGTTGGTGTCGGGGTCTTTCATGTCTTCGCCGTCTTCGAAGTGGAAGGGCATGACTTGAAACAGCCCTTGCGCTCCGGCAGAGGAGCCGACCATATATTGACCACAGCTTTCGATCTGGATGACGGTGGCGAGGATGTTGGCATCGACGCCGTACTGCTGCGACCACTTGAGAATCCAAGGCTTCCAGTACTGGACTTCGGGCGTGAAGACCTGTGACATGGCGGGCGGCGGTTCCGGCGTCGCCGCGATGCTGCGCGAGGACGACAACGGAATGCGCTCGATGCCGCCGTTGAGCAGGGCAATGATCAGGCCGACGGTGACGCCGAGGATCATGCCGACCGAGCCGATGATGACGATGAGTTGCAGTGGCAGCAAGCGCAGCCACAGGTTATACAACGAACGAGTCACTACCAATACTCCCGGTGCCAAGGCTATAGTGCTAAGTACAGACAGGGCTGGTTGAGGGGGTGTTTCGCTGCTCGTGGCAATGACACCCCTGAATACCACCCTAAAAGATTCTAGCAGGTTCGGCGCGGCGTAGTATCCTACAAATGAGGGAATGAACGACGATTGGCAACCGATTTCGCTAGTTGTCTGTTCAGTTACAATAGACCCATTGTGGTTATTCTTAGGAGTTTTCCGATGACAAATGCTCTCCCTAAACGCAGTGAAGTCGCCAAGGAACAAACGTGGGACGCCGAGAGCGTCTTCGCCAGCGTGGATGCGTGCCGCGCCGCGTTCAAGGCATTGGCGGCTGATGTAGAGAGTTTCGGCAAGTTCAGCGGGCATCTGGGCGACAACGCCGCGATGCTGGCGGATGGTATGGCGGCGGCGGAAAGCATCAACCGCCAATTGAGCGTGATGTTCACCTATGTAGGCATGAACTACAACGTGGATACCACCGACGTTGGCGCGACGACGCTGTATGGCGAGGCGATGGGCGTCTATGGCAAGGTGGCGGCGGGTTTGTCGTTCATCGAGCCGGAAGTGCTCAAAATCGGGCTGGACACGCTGAAGACGTGGATGACGCAAGAGCCGCGACTGGCGATCTATGCCCATTACTTCGAGAAGCTGTACCGCCGTCAGGAGCATGTGCGCTCGGCGGAAGTAGAGCAGGTGCTGGGCATGGCGGCGGAAGTGTTCCAGCAGGCGGACATGACGTACAACATGCTGACCGACGCCGACTTGAAGTTCCCGTCCGCGAGCGATGGCAAGACCTCGTTCGATGTGGCGCAATCGACCATCGACACGCTGATGGATCACCCTGATCGGGAAGTGCGCAAGACGGCGTGGACGAATTATTACGGGCAGTACAAGGCGTATAAGAACACGTTGAGCGCCAGTTTGATGGCGGCGGTCAAGCGCGATGTGTTTTATGGGCGGGCACGTGGTTACAAGTCGTCGTTGGAAGCAGCGCTGTTCCCCAACAACATCAGTACCGCCGTGTTCCACAACTTGATCGACACCTTCAAGAAGAATATCCCCGTGTGGCACCGCTACTTCGCCATCAAGAAGAAGGCGCTCGGACACGGCGACCTGTACCCGTATGACATCTGGGCACCGCTGGTCAAGAACCCGCCGCATATCCCGTTCGACAAGGGCGTGGAGATGATCGTCAACGGGTTGAAGCCGCTGGGCGACGATTACGTGAATGTGCTGCGGAAGGGGTGCCTTGAGGAGCGGTGGGTAGACTACGCGCCGAACCAAGGCAAGACGCAAGGCGCGTTCTCGACGGGCGGGCCGGGAATTCACCCGTTCATCCTGATGAGCTATTCGGACGATCTGGGATCGGTGAGCACGCTGGCGCACGAGTTGGGGCACTCGATGCACACCTATCTGACGATCAAGAATCAGCCGCTGGTGTACGCAGATTACTCGTTGTTCGTGGCGGAGGTGGCGTCGAACTTCAATCAGGCGATGACGCGGGCGTACCTGCTTAAGACGAACGACGATCCTGATTTCCAGATCACGGCGATCACCGAGGCGGCGTACAACTTCCATCGGTACTTCTTGCAGATGCCGACGCTGGCACGGTTCGAGCTGGAGATGCACGAGCGCGCCGAACGGGGTCAGGGCGTGACCGCCGATGACATGGTGGCGCTGATGGGCGACCTGCTCAGTGAGGCGTATGGTGAGGCGATGACGATTGATAAGGAGACGTTCGGCCTGATGTGGGCGACGTTCGGGCACCTGTACGCGAACTTCTACGTGTTCCAGTACGCGACGGGCATCTCTGGCGCAAATGCACTGGCGTCGCGCATCCTTGACGGGACTCCGGGCGCGGCTGAGGCGTATCTCGGCTTCTTGAAATCGGGCAGTTCGCGGTATCCGCTGGATGTGCTGAAGGGCGCGGGCGTTGACCTGACTACGCCGGAGCCGGTGGAACGCACTTATGCCGTCCTCAGCGGGTTCGTTGACCGCCTTGAGAAGCTGGTGGATGCCCGCGACGGGAAGTGATCGCGGTGGCATGATCCCGATTTTGATCCCGTTCGCTGCGGTGGACGGGATCAGTGTAGTCCTTAGTGCTGAGTGCTTAGTCCTTAGTGAAGAGCAGAAAGCCGAAGACAGTGCTGAGTAGAAGATGGGGGGAAGTGCTAGGTGCTGAGTGCCAAGTGCTGCGTAAGAAGTGGTAGTTTTCGCGGCGAACATCGGGTGAGCGTGGTGCGAGCAAGCGGGACGTGACGCGAATGCAACGCCGCCCGACGTTGTGCCGTCAGGCTTAGAGAACGAAGGCTCGATGGGACTCAGCTCTGAGCGGGTTTCTGTAATTCCACCATTGTTCCGTTGAATACCATCAATGTCAGGGTTAGGAAACGAAGGCTCGGTGAGACTCAGGCAGGGAGAAGCGATGATGAGCCTCACCCCCGCCCCCTCTCCATTACCATGGAGAGGGGAGTCTGGTGCAGGCGAGAGGGTAGGATCGGCAGTGGTGACGGGCGAAGGTGGCATAGCAGTGGTGATGAGTGCTGTGGTGTCGTTGTCCCAGTCGTCGGGATCGGTGAGGATAAGCCTCACCCCCTTGGAAGATAGTGCTATGTGCTGAGTGCCAAGTGCTGAGGTAGGGATGGTCGGTAGATCGGCATTGGCAGATGGTAACGATGAGGGAGACGAGGCAAGCGCAGTCAGTGGTTCGTCGTTCCAATCATCATCGGGATCGGTGAGGATGAGCCTCACCCCCTTGGAAGATAGTGCTATGTGCTGAGTGCCAAGTGCTGAGGTAGGGATGGTCGGTAGATCGGCATTGGCAGATGGCAGCGATGAGGGAGACGAGGCAGGCGCGGTCAGTTGTTCGTCGTTCCAATCATCATCGGGGTCGGTGAGGATGAGCCTCACCCCCGCCCCCTCTCCATTGCCATGGAGAGGGGAGTCTGGCGTAGGCGAGGGGGAAGGATCGGTGACGGGGGCGTCAGCAGCGACAAGCATAATGGGAGCAGGCGGCGCGATAGGTGGCGCAACCGGATATGGTTCGGGAGGGCCGAAATAGGAGCTACGGGGCAATATTTGGACGGGCAGGTCTTCAAATTCACCGATGGTGATGTTGTCGGGCGACCAAGGCATAGCGCGCCTCCTCAAGTGCGATACACGAACATACGAACAGTAATACCTAGACGAGAAAATGACTTCATCGGCATTGTTGAGGTCATTTTTTGTTGTGATGATAGGATATAACAGGTTTTTTGATTTGAACATCCTTACATTTGTATGCGTACAAATGTAAGTCTCTACGCGTAATATTACGTATCGTAATTTTGTGAGCGGATTGGTTTATGCCCGATGCGCATGGTGTTGAAGAAGATCAGGCAAGGAATTGGTGGATGGCATGACAACAGGGTGGTGATGATAATGACACGTCGGGCGGGATCGGGCGGGTAAGCAGGCAACGTGGAGGCAATTTCACGAGACAGATTATCCGCCAGAGGATGATCTGCTCTATTTTATGCGGCATCCGCGAGCCTCACCCCTTCCGCAGGCGAGAGCGTTGAGGAGGGAAGTGGATGTCTTGATCAGGACTCCGTCTTATTAACTCAACAAGACTGAATTCGGTCTGATCTTCAAGTTCGTGTGGATGCCGCATGAGGCACCCCTATGAAAGCATGATGTGGAGTATACTTCGATCTGCCTATTAATCTAGTAACACACACTTTTATCACTTTACTGTTTAATAGATCGATTAATTTACTATTCAAATTATCGGACTCGATGTAAAATCTTAAAATATCGTCACATTTGTTAGAAGGGACATACCTCCCTTGATTGATTTGACGCTGTAAAAAGTGACGGAAGCGTGTAAACCCTGTTTCCTTAGTTAGGCGCATTTTCCAAATAAACGACGGCGGACTTAAGCCCCCTCCTTTTTTCTTACGGAGTGCATTGTGGAAAATACCCCGAACCGCCTTAACCGATCTTATTCGGAGCTTGACCAAGCACATGCCCGTATCGCTGAACTAGAAGCGCAACTCGCGGCTAATGACGCAGAACGGCGTGATGCAAACGACCATTTACAGCGGATGATCCAGCGGTTAGAAGCCCTGCACAGCTTAGACCTTGCCATGCTCGCATCCGGTTCTCTGGAAGCGCTCGCCTCCTTAGCGCTGGATCATATCGTCAAGATGATCCCCAGCTACCGCGTGAGTATCGGAACCGTTAATCCTGATGTTAGTGCGTTCTTCGCCCTAGCGACCTACAGTCAGGAACCAACCGCCGTACCTGCACACCGCAGCTACCCGATTAGCGAAGAGATCAGAGCCACTCTGTTACACGCGACATACATGATCATCGATAATTCTCAGCCGAGCGCCGACGCAACCCTGCACGCCCTGCACGACGAAGGAATCCGCACGATTTTCAGTATGGGACTGCGCGTTGAAGAGAAATTGGTCGGGCTGCTGAATTTCCATTCCAAGGAAACTGACTACTTTACCGAGGAACACCGTCAGATTGCCATCGAAATTGCCACTCAGCTCGCGATAGGGGTCCATAAGGCAACCTTGAACGATGCGCTGTCGCGTCATGCCCAACGGCTGGACATCTTGCATCAAATTGACCGCGCGCTGATTCAAGGGGAGTCGGTGGAAGTGCTGGTCAATTCTGTGTGTGGTGCTCTGCGGGAATTTTTCCGCTGCGAACAGGCCGGAGCCGTGCTGTTTGATTATGTGACCCGTGAAACGATCATGTTCGCGAGTAATACCGATGCGCCTTCTGCGCTCGACAAGGGCAGACGTTATCCAATGATGCCCGACACGATGGAGGAACTCACGGCGCAAAAGATCGCCGTGATGGAGGACTTCCAAGCGCTTCCGCCGGACTACCCAAAATACAGGAACGTCAGGGCGGAGGGAATGCGATCATCGGTCAGCGTGAGGATGAACTTCGAGGGACAGATCATCGGATTATTGGTGTTGAATTCGACCAAGCCATATTACTTCAGCCCCGATTACCAGCAGATTGCCGCCGAAGTCAGCGATCAGCTCGCCATTGCTATTCATCAGAAGCAGATTGCTGAAACGTTGGAACGCCGCACTGCTCAATTAGAGGAAACCAATCAACAAATTCAACATTACAACCAACGTCTGGAACTCTTGCATCAGCTTGACCGAGGCATTATCTCCGCGACCGAAATTCAAGCCGTCGTCGCCGTCGCGCTTGATCAAGCACGGCAGGTTATCCAATGCCAGCAAGCCGGTGTGTTGTTGTTTGACTTCGAGGCGGGCGAGAGAATTGTTTATTCCACGAGCCTAGACGCTCCGTCAGGCTTACTTGAGGGGCGTCGTGGCCCGCTGCCGCCGGAACTGTTGGAAGCCGTGGGCACCGATAAATTGACGGTGATCGAGGACATTCAACGCCTGCCCGACTCGTATCCCCTGTACCGAGAGTTGAGAAAAGAGGGAATCAGGGCTGCTTTGAGAGTGCGACTTGTCTATAACGATCAAGTCCTCGGTCTGTTTGTTTTGAATTCGACTACGCCCGGCTTCTTCACCACCGAATATCAAGACATTGCTATCGAGATCGGTGATCAGCTTGCCATTGCCATTTACCAGAAGCGAATCACCGAAGCGCTCATGCACCACTCAACAGAACTGGAACACCATGTTACCGAACGTACTGCTGAACTGCGGATAGCTAAAGAGCAAGTCGAGGCGATCCTCGATAACAGTGCCGACGGTGTGATTCTGCTCGACCCAGATATGATGATTCAGCAGACCAATATGGCCTTTGATCGATTATTCCGATACCAATCCAAGGAATGTCTGGCACAACCGCTGACGTGTATCTTCCCGTCCCACGCCGTGGAATTGATCCGTCAGTCGTTGAAGGATGAAGTAGGCGCTGCGAATGACCATGTCGAACTCTTCGCGACTCGGAAGGACAACACTTTGTTCGACGCTGAAGTGAGCATCGGTCATATCAAGAAAGATGGACTGGTATGCATCGTCCGTGATGTCACCATGCGCAAGAAACAGGAACGTCAGCTCCAATATCATGCCAGTTTGCAGCAAAATATGAGCGATGCCGTGATCGTCACCGATATGGAGCTGCACATCCAGAGCTGGAATAAGGCGGCAGAACGGATTTACGGGTGGAGCGAGTCAGAAGTGATCGGGCGGACGGTGAGCGAGGTATTGCATTCGACGTTTTCCACGCCAGAAGCACAAGCGCAGGCGCTAGAGAAATTGCGTAGTAAAGGTTGGTGGCAGGCGGAGGTCGTTCAGAGTCGTAAAGATTGGAGCCGCGTCAACATTCTGGGGTCGGTGACGATCGTGTATGACGACAGCGGGCGCTCGCTAGGGATCGTCGCCGTCAACCGCGACATCAGCGAACGGATTCAGGCAGAAGATGCGTTGCGGCAGAGCGAGAGCCGCTATCGGTTACTGGCAGAAAATGTGAGGGATCTCATCGTCAAACTATCGCCCGAAGGCATCCGTACTTTCGTCACTCCATCCAGTTATGAACTGCTTGGCTACCAACCAGAGGAACTCATTGGTATTCCGGGAGTTGATATTATCCATCCCGATGATCGGGCGAAATTATGGGAGACATGGCGACAAACCGTTATCAGCGGAGCCACGCATTTTTCCTCCGAGCAGAGAATCCAGCATAAGAATGGTCGGTATATCTGGGTAGAAGTGCAATACAGCGTTGTGCGCGATGCGAGCACGGGTAGTCCGATGGAAATCATCGGGGTTATTCGCGATATGACTGAACGTAAAAACGCCGAAGATGCTCTGCGCATTGCGCTCAACAAGGAAAAAGAACTGGGCGAACTCAAGACGCGGTTTGTGGCGATTGCCTCTCACGAATTCCGCAATCCGCTGGCAACGATCTTTACTACGACGGAGGCATTGGCTACATACCGACAACGGATGACTGATGAGCAAATCGATGTGCGGTTAGGCAAAATCCGGCAACAGGTGGAGCACCTGAACGGGATCATGGAGGATTTTCTGCAACTAGGGCGAATGCAGACCGGGCGGCTTGAATTTCAGCCCGACCTGCATGATCTGGATGTCTTTTGCCGCGAGATTATCGAGGCATTCCACGAGCAGACGGCGCATCGGGGGCGCATTCTTTACGAATGCTCAAGTTCGCCAGTACCCCTGCGCTACGATCGGCGTCTGATGCAACTTGTCATCAATAATCTCATCAGTAATGCCTTGAAATATTCTCCTAACGGCAAGCCTGTGTTAACCACGATCAACCAGAGTGACAGCGATGTCGTCCTAAGGATGCAAGATCAAGGGATCGGGATTCCTGTGGAAGACCTCAGATACCTATTCGAACCATTTCATCGTGCGGCGAATGTCGGGGCGATTTCGGGCACCGGATTGGGACTAAATATCTGCAAGCAAGCGATTGAGATGCACGGCGGCACTATTAGCGTCGAAAGCCAAGTCGGTGTGGGGACGACGTTTATCGTGACGCTGCCTAAATTGTAAGCGGCAGCATGGGGATGAGGGTGGTTAGGAACTTAGTCAGGCAAACGCGAATTCGTCGTCACGCCGCCCGACGTTAATGGTGTTTAAGGAATTAGTCAGGCAAACGATCCCCGACAATGATGGTGTTTAAGAAATTAGTCAAGGAAATGCAAGTTTGTCGTCACGCCGCCCGACGTTAAAACGTCAGGCTTAGAGAACGAAGTCCACTAAAGGGACTCCGGAAGATGGGTTGGCGTGATCGGCGTATTCCTGCCTTATTTTTTGAAAGATCATAATCCCGCGTGCTGAAATCAGGGCGGCAAAGGTTAGCCTGATACTTCGTCAATGAGGGAGTCGAGGCGTTCGGCTTCGGCAACGATCATTTGCAGCATTTCGGCGTCGTGGGCATCGAGGGTGCCGACGCGGTTGAGTTTGGATTCCAGCAGACGGGCAAGACCAAGCAATGTATGCAGCGGCGTGCGGAGTTCGTGACGCAGATTCGCGCCGGGTTTGGGCAGTTCGCGGAGCTGCTGCGCGGTGCGGATGGCGGCTTCGCGGTTATCGACGTTGAGCTTGGCGTAGATGTTGGAGATGTGGTTGCGCACGGTGCCATCCGAGATGGCAAGCAACTGCGCGATCTCTGGATTGGTGTGGCCTTCGGCGGCGAGGCGCAGAATCGAGCGTTCGCGTTCGGTCAGCGTGTATTTGCGATTGGCCTGCGCGAGGGCGGCGGACGCGGTGGGCGAGAGGAAGGTGCGGCCTTGCGAGACGGCACGAATGGCTTCCGCCAGCCGCAGCGAGAGATCGTCGGATTTGAGAACGTAGCCGTGCGCGCCCGCCTTGAGCAGTTCTTCGATCCAGATGGGGTCATCCAACGCGGTGAGGATGAGGATCGCCATGTTGGGAAAGCGCGCCCGCAAATCGTGTACCGCCGTGACTGGCTCGAAGCCGCGCCCAGCATAGCTGAGATCGAGGACGAGGACATCGGGCGTTTGTTTGGCGATGACGGGAATAACGCGGCTGGCGTCGTCGGCGTCCCAGAGCACGTTCATATCGACGGCGCGGCTGAGTTCTTGCCGGAGAATTTTCAGGATGAGCGGATGGTCATCGACTAGGGCAACCCGAATCATGATGGCTGGCTTTGTGTGACGCGACACTTGATCATTCATGATAGTCTAGCTCAGGGATTGATGCCAATGAAATCCATCTAGTTCGCATCACGGAAGCACATCCACCACGTTTTATCAAGTTGTCGCAATCCATCACCATCGCGGTCGCAGGCGTCTGTACCATCCAAATCGGAGCGTTGTTTGGCATACACGATATAAACATAATGTCCATCCTCAGGATCAAACATCACTACCAATGGCACTTCTTTCTCGATATGGACATTGAATGGTGTGTTCGCTGGCAACTGTGCTGCACGCGCCTGAATTACGATTTGCTCATATTCAGGCCGATGTGCATAAAAGTGCCGCTCTGCGCCATTGGGAACTGGTGAGAGCAAGGGGAGGCGCATCGCAAGAAAAAATAACGGAATGGCAATCAGAGCTGGCAAGGCGTTTCTACGCTCTACGCCATATATTATGAAACCTAGTTCGCCACCGATTACCAGTGCAAGAGGCAAAAAGAAGATTGGAAACAAGATATAGATTAAAACACCTAGCGATCCCTGATTCAACAGCGAGTAAAGCAAGAATCGAGCCGTATAGACGAACATTGCTGCAAATAATACGAGACTATAGACGAAGTAAATCCCAAATCTTTGTCTGCGCTTGAGCTTGTCAAGGATGACAGGATCGTCAGCAAAGGGCGGAACTTCGGAGCCTAGATGTTCAAGCATTGTGGTTTTTCTCATATCTATGGATTGATACTGTTGAATCGGAGACTGAAATAGCGCAGATAGGGCATGGCGATCAGGGTATCGCCCATTAGCATCGGATCGTTGACGTGCTGATAGTTGACGAGCGCCCAACGGTGATTCGAGTCGGGATCGACGGGCGTACCGATGACGCCGCCGCGATAGGCTGACCAGATGATCGCCATGTCGTCCAAGCTGAGGCGTTGAGTCTGGCTGCCCATGCGGAGCGCGGTGTAATAGCGGAGCATGAGCGCGGCGTTGGCGACGTCGAGGGCACGATAGCGCGTGGCGAAGAGGGTGAGATCAACGGCCGAGGCGTCGGTGATGAGATCGGCGTAGGCGCGGAGGAAGGGCGAGGGAGGTAGGTTCGGATTCAGTGCGATAATGGCGGTTTTCAGGCGTTTGATGTGAACCTGCGCATAGCCCGCGCCGACATCGATGTTGGCGAAGCCTTCGCCAAGCGGCGAGAGAATGAGCTGATCGCCCACCGCATCCGTGAGGTGATAATCGAGATCGAGTTCGAGCGCCAAGACGCTGGCGAGTAGTTCGGGCGGAAGGCGGGCGGCACGGGCGAGGCAACCGATCAGCGGGAGGTCGGCGTCGATGCGGGTGAGGACTTGCTCATCGGTGAAGTAGGCGTGATCGATGGCGCGGCGGCGCGCGTCCGCGATCAGGGCGTTGAGATCGTGCGCGTGCTGAATGTCGGTAAGTGTGCCGCGTGGATCGACAGGCTGAAGTTGGGCGCAGTTTGAGGCTGGAAGCAAGGCCAAGACAGCCGTAACGCGCGGATCAATGCCTGCGGGCGGGAACGAGCAGAGGAGCAGCAAGATCACGCTGCGGTTGAAAGTGGTGATCCAGCGACGGGCACGCATAAGGTTAGCGATTCGCCCAATCGACGCTGACGACATCGCGCCACCAGAGGATGGGTTGTTCGGCCACCGCGAGTGGCAGGACGTAGAGTTCGTTGGACTGCGTGAGATAGGTCAGGTAGCGCCCCGATGGATCGAAGGCGGGACGGCGTTTGAAGATCGGATTGACGGCGATGGGTTCGATCTGCGAGGAGCCGGTGTGAAACAGGAATAGCTGCCCGCTGGTGGTGCTAAACACAAAGCTGGTCGCTGACGGATGATAATCCAGCCAATTCACGTCGTAGGCAAACAGGGCGATGCGCTGGCTGCTCTGCTGGCAGTTGGCGGGAGTGGCGCAGTGCGAGTCGATGGTGTAGAGGTTGGTTTCGCCGGAGTCTTTTTCCGCGATCAGGACGCGTCCGGTGGCGGGATTGGCGACAGGCGGCGCGACGATCTCGGCGGCGGTGAGCAGATAGCGCATGGTGTAGCTGGCGTGATCGGCGGTGAAATCGAGGCGAAAGAGACTGTCGCCAGAGGCCGCGCGCACCACGAACAACAAGGCTCTGCCGTCGGCATTCCACGCCAGCCACACGGGGCGATCCGGCGTTTCGATGTGCTGCTCGGCATCGGATTGGCGCAGATACAACTGATCATCGCGCAGGTAGGCGATGCGCAGTTTTCCATCGGGCGAGAGCACGGCGTCGGTGCCCTGTACGGCGATGGGGCTGAAGGTGCCATCGCTGGTCATGGCGAGGAAACCGGATTTCAGACCGAGCACGACGCCATCAGTAGATGGAAGATCGAGCGGTTTGACGGGCGGCAGCGGTGTGGGCGCAACGGACGTGATCGGCGCGCGAATCGGCCTATCCGATGAGGGGGGAGTCGCGGCATAGGTGCGCCAGTCGGTGGAGAGCAAGCCCAACATGGCAGGTAATGATGATCCCCAGACGGTGACGATGGAGAGTGCGATCAACGATAATGCGCCGACGACCAGACCGCCGATGTAGAGGCGTCCGAGAAGGGCGTTTACGGAACGTTCGTCGTTTTTGCGTTTGCGGTTCATGGCATCCGATCCGATGGTTTCATAGTAGCGTTGGGAACCTCACCCCCTGACCCCCTCTCCGCTTCGCAAAGAGGGGGAACCGAGCGCGATAACTATTCTTATTGTGCTGTGGATGATGGATGAGCGATGCGACGTGTGCGAATGATCATACCTACTAGGCCGAATGTCAGGAGGAGGCCGCCGAGCAGCATGAGCGCGGTGTTCACGGTGCGGAAGTCATCCACGTACAGGAAGGGTAAGCCTGTTTTGGGGATGCCGGGTGACTTGGGCTGCTGCTTGGGATTCTTGTCAGTGACCACGAAGGACGTGTAAGGCGTGACGATCTTGTAGCGGAGGCCGAGATCGGTCACTTGATCGATGAGCGCTTGCGTGGGGCCGTTGATGGCGATGGTGCGCACGAGCGAATCCACTTTTTGCTGTGCCCACAGACGCGGGACGTAGGCGTTGGCTTTGGCCTCGGCGGATTTGTCCACGAAAAGGATGTCTTTGTAGGTGGAGGTGTAGGGTTGCCCGTTGATGTTGCCTGTGAGCGTGACGTTGACCTTGCCGCCTTTCTTATAGCGTCCGGTGACGACGACCTGACCACCGAGGAACATATCCGGCAGCGGGCTTGGATAGACATCGTAGACTTCGATGCCGCCGAAATCGAGCGCGAGATCGACTAGCACAGGGTTATCGATGGTGCCGTAGTAGTTGCTGATGGGTTTTTCGAGGTCTTCGGTGGGCGTGAGGAACAGGGAACGACCGCGATTTTCCTGCGCCAGCGCGTCGAGCAGGGCTTGATTCACGTCGCCAATGCCGATGGTGTAGATTCGGCTTTGCGGGCGGATTTTTTCACGTACCGCCGTCAGGATACCCGCCGTGTCGGTGATGCCGTTGGTGGCTTGCCCATCGGTGAGGAAAACGACGATGTGCGGGCGGTTGGCGGTTTGATCGACGGTTTGCAGACCAGCTAAGAGGGCGTCACTGATGTTCGTCCCGCTGCCCGTGTTGAAGCTTTCCACCCAACGTTTGGCGTCGTCGCGCTTGTCGAGGCTGACGAGCGTGCTGCTGAAGCTCATCACCGTGTCATCGAAGCTGAGGATAGTGAAGCGGTCGCCCGTGTTGAGGTTGTCCAAGATGCGCTTGAGGGATTTGCGGGCTTGCTCGAATTTGCTGCCCTGCATACTGCCGGAACGGTCTAGGATGAAGACGAAATCTTTCTGGACGACTTCGCTTTTTTCGGCTTTGAGCTGCGGCGCGGCGACCAAGACGAAATAGCCGTCTTCGCCATCTTTTTCGCGGAAGGTGGCGGCGTTCAGGCCAAATTTATCGGCTGACTGCGTGTAGACGAGTTCGAAATCCTGCGCGGGGTTGACGTTCTGGGCGCGGTAGACGACCGAGGCGTGATCATCATCGGCGCGCTCGATCTCGGCGTCTTGATGGCTAGGCGAGTAGATAGCGCGAATCTCCGAATTCTCGTTGATGGTGACGCTGACGAGCAAATCCCCGATGGGTTCGTCGGAGAGATTGGAACTGTTCAGTGGATAAACGTAGCGCGTGAGGCCAACCTGCCCCGTGAGAACTTCGGTGTAGATCAGGCGGACTTTGCGCTCGGAGGAGGCAGCGAGATTGAGGCGCGTCTGGAACGTCATACTCGGATCGATGGTGCTGTTGTTGATCGACGCGCTGGTGATGGCGGCGGCCTCTCCGGTAGCGACGGCGGTGGCGTAGATTTTGTTGGCGTCGTCGGCTGTTTTGATCTCGGCTTCCTGCCACTGACCATCGATGTACTGCGCAAAGCTGGTGATGGTGGCGCTGGTGGGGACGGGCGCAACATAGATGGCTTGAATATCTTTATCGAGCGTGTTGCGGAAGGTTTGCTCGACCACCGTAGTGGCGATCTTGTTCTCGATGGTGACGTTGATGTGCGAGATGGCGGGCTGACGATAGACCCCTTCGATCATCAACATGCCGTCGGCACGGGCGGGCGTGGGCGGGATGAGGCCGAGCAGCAGGGAGAGAAGGAAAATAGTGCTTAGTGCTAAGTGCTTAGTGCTAAGTAAAGAGCGGGTGTGTGGTGAGTGATAGGGAGACATAGTACAACTCCATTACGATACTTGGGATGGGATGGCGATCACGATCACGCGGTAAGCGGCGGTATGCGGAGGCCAACAGGTGATCAGCGTGAGGCGTTCGGAGTCGCCGGATTGCAGCCAGCGTTGACTGGCGGCGTCGTTGGCTTGCGCGGCGGGAATAGCGAAAACATGCGCGACGGTGTAGTGATAGCTCCTTGCGCCGGACGTTAGCTCGATGCGATCATCAGGTTGCAGATATGCCAGTTGGCGAAAGACGGAATGTGACCATGTGCTCGGCTCGGCGGAAGGGCTGTGTCCAGCGATGACGACGTTGTGACCTTCGCCCGGAACGCCGGAATTGATGTACCAGCCCGCATCCGCGACCTGCCACGCGAGGCCGGAGGGCGTATCCGCAAGCATGACGGGCGTGAGCGCGTTCCAGAGATCGAGCGACGGGAGGCTGAGGCGCGTCGGGACGCCGCTGGCACGCGGGAAACTGATCGATGCGGTGGCGATGGTGGTCGGGACGCTGGCTAGGAGGTGCTGTTCCGTCTGGCGCATGGTGATCTGCGCGTAAGCACGCATTCCCGCGCCTGTGGTGAGCAGGATCGCACCGATGAGGGTAAGGATCAGCCAGAGGCGGCGAGAGAAGTGGGAACGCAGCATGAAAATCACCTTACAAAAGATTCAGATTGCTTGAGAAAACATTGCCGATTTGCGGGCCAATGAGCGCAAGAAAAATGAGCACGATGATTGCAACCACGGCTAGATAGAAGCAAGTGATCAAGATGCGGGTGAGCCGTGGTTTGTGCGGCTGTACAACATTGTCGTCCATGTGATGCCTCCGAAAGGCACGCGGCTAATGCTTGTTCTTGAGTCCCGAAGGGACTTCGTAGGGTAAGCCCGACAATTCATTGTCGGGGATCTGAAGCTAAGGTTGGTTAGAGCCGACGACACATTACAAGCCCGAAACGATATTCGAGTAGATGTTGCCGATGGCTGGCGACATCACGGCTAACAGGACGAACACCACGACGACAGCGGCGAACATGAACGGCAAGGCGTCTAGAATGTGACTGAGCCGCGACTGCTGTTGATCGTCCGTTGGTTGTGCTTGGTTGGCTTCCATGATTTCCTCGCTCCGTGAATGAACTCTTTTTGTTCACAGCATAGGCGAGGCGGGCGTTTGATTGAATAGGCAAGCATCATGGTTAATCTATGACAAGCGTCTAGGTTTATGCCCTCACCCTCAATCCCTCTCCCTCAGGGCGAGGGACTTTTCTGAGTCGTGAGTCAGTTTAGGCGAAGGCGAGATCAAAGTCGGCTATCCGAGTGATGGATTCGACGCACTTGAGTGCTTGCGCGGTTCTGGCACAAGTTGGCGGTAAGAAATGCGTGCAGAATGTGTCAAAAAGGAGGATGATTGACAGTTATTCGGGGTAGACAACCGTCGGCTCGTCGTAACGAGTAGGCGGTTGGGCAGACAAATCGTTAAAGTTGATCCGTAGTAACTGTGGGTTGCTTCGCCCCGCGCCAAAGCACAAAAGAAAGGTGGAAAAATGGCTGAACTAGCCGATATTGGCCTGATCGGGTTAGCCGTGATGGGTCAAAATCTTGTGTTGAACATGAACGACAAAGGTTTTACGGTAGCCGTGTATAACCGCACCGTCTCCAAAGTGGATGAATTCTTGCAGGGTACCGCCGCTGGCACGAAGGTGATCGGCGCGCACAGCCTCGCGGAACTCGTGCAGAAGTTGAAGCGCCCCCGCCGCGTGATGTTGATGGTCAAAGCGGGCAGCGCGGTAGACGACTTCATCAATCAACTGCTGCCGCTGATGGAACCGGGCGACATCATCATCGACGGCGGCAACAGCAATTATGAGGACAGTACACGGCGTTACAAGGAACTGGAAGCGAAGGGCTTCTTGTACATCGGGACAGGCATCAGCGGCGGCGAAGAAGGCGCACGGAATGGCCCGTCGATCATGCCCGGTGGCTCGGCGGCAGCGTGGCCTCATGTCAAGGACATCTTCCAAGCAGTGGCGGCGAAAGTGGCGGACGGAACGCCATGCTGTGACTGGATCGGGGAGGCGGGTTCGGGGCACTTCGTCAAGATGGTGCATAACGGCATCGAATATGGCGATATGCAGCTTATCTCCGAGGCGTATCACCTGATGAAGGTGGGGCTTGGCATGAGCTACGAGGAGATGCACGCGACGTTCGACAAGTGGAACACAGGCATCCTCGATTCGTTCTTGATCGAGATCACACGCGACATCATGGCGTTCAAAGATGAGGACGGATCGCCGCTGGTCGAGAAAATCCTCGACGTGGCGGGACAGAAGGGCACCGGCAAATGGACGGTGATCGGCGCGCTGGATCAGGGGACGCCGCTGACGCTGATCGGTGAAGCCGTGTTCGCGCGGATGCTGTCGGCGCTGAAGGATGAGCGCATGAAGGCGGCGAAAGTTTTGAAGGGGCCGGACGCGCAGTTCAGCGGCGATAAGCAGGCGATTTTGAATGACCTAGAGCAGGCGTTGTACGCGGCAAAGATCATTTCGTACACGCAGGGCTACATGCTGTTTCAGGCGGCGGCGCAGGCGTATGGTTGGAAGCTGAATTACGGCGGGATCGCGCTGATGTGGCGGGAAGGCTGCATCATCCGCTCGGCGTTCCTCGGCAAGATCAAGGACGCCTACGACAAGACGCCAACGTTAAGCAACTTACTGCTGGACGACTACTTCACCGACGCGATCCACACGGCGCAACCGTCGTGGCGGCGGGTGGTGATGCAAGCGGTGCAGCTCGGCATCCCCGTACCGACGCTATCGAGTGCGCTGGCATTCTTTGACGGGTATCGGACGGAGCAACTGCCAGCGAACCTGCTGCAAGCGCAACGGGATTACTTCGGAGCGCATACCTACGAACGCACAGATAAGCCTCGCGGCGAGTTCTTCCATACGAATTGGACGATGCGGGGTGGGAATGTGACGGCGGGGACGTACTCCGCGTAAGGTCAGGCGAGGTACACAAGTGTTAGTGACCGTATCTGCTGTGGGAACGCGGCGGGTACGGTTTTTTTGTGTGCGGGGCAAGAGTCCCGATATTGATGGTGTTGAAGAAATTGGGCAACAACTTGACGAAACGGCGCGGTGAATCGTGCGAGAATCGCGCTTCAACTGACGGGTTTGCGCCATTCGACAGTTGGTTGGCGGATTGGCAGCGAAAGATGGAAGGTCGTGCCTTTGCCCGACGCGCTTTCCAGCCAGATTTTGCCTTTATGCGCCTCTACCACCGACTTCACCAGACTCAGACCGAGACCCGTGCCTGTGACCTGCTCCATGCCCGGCGCGCGGTAGAAGCGATCAAAGACGCGGGCTTGCACCTCTGGCGACATGCCGACGCCCGTATCCGCGACATGGATCACGACGGTGTTGGCGTTGGTATCGGCGCTAACCGTCACCGTGCCGCCGCTCTTGGTGTACTTGATGGCGTTCTCGATGAGGTTTGCCAGCGCCCGCGACAGGTAAATGCGATCTGCCATGATCGGCGGCAGATCGTCCGGCACCTGCGACTTGAGATGGATTAGATGGGTATTGGCGTAGTCTTCGAATTCATGCACGGCGGCGTGGATCGTGTGATCCAGCTCGATCTCTTGGAACATGGGCGTGCCCGATTGCACACGCTCAAGATCGAGGATGCCCGCCGTGATCCGGCTCATGCGCTCTAACTGCGCATAGATGGTGTTGGCATAACCGCGCAGATCGGGATTCAAGATGTCTTCGCCCTCTTCGAGCAGCAGTTCGGTGTTCATCATCGCCGCCGAGATCGGGTTTTTCAGGTCGTGGCTGGTCATGCGGATCATCTGGTTTTTCAGGCGGTCGAGTTCTTTGAGCTGCGTGATGTCGTTCAGCACCACGACATAGCCCTGCGCCCGCTGGCGACCGAGCAGCCCTAGATGGCACATGTAGGTTTTGTCGCGGATGGTCAGCTCGTAGGTGTGGATGCGCCAACGATGCAGATCGCGCGCGGCACGCATCGGATCGGGCGGCAACACGTTTTGCGGCATCAGGTCGGTGATCACGTTGCCCGTCAGATCAGACAACCCCAACAGGTCGGTAGCGGCGTAGTTGGCGAAGATCACTTCTAGCTTGCGGTTGAGCGCCAAAACGGGATTTTCGGTGCTCATGAGCAGCGTTTCCAACTGATTCTTGGCGGACTCCAGCTCATCCGCCAGCACACGGCGGCGCTCGAATAAGCGGCTGTTGGTGATGGCGACGGCGGCTTGCGGACTGAGCAGTTCCAGCAGATGCAAGTCGTCACGATCAAAGCGTTTGCTGGTCACGCCCGCGATCACCAGCAGCACGCCCATCACCTCGTCCGCGAAGATCAGCGGGGTGGCGATGACCGAGCCGAAGGCTTGCCGCGCGTAAGGGGTATCCGGCGCGCCCGTCCAATCGCGCGTGTAATTTTCCAAGCGCATCGCCTGGCGACTGCCCGCGACCGTGCCCGCGATGCCTTCCGTGCGTCCCAAGCGATAGCCGATGAAGCCATCGGGCATGTTGTAGACCGCCGCCAGTTCCAATTGGTCGCTCTGGTTGAGGAAGATCGCCGCGCCATCCGCGCCGAGGATGCCCGCCGCTTGCGTCGCCACCGTGCTGAGGACTTGCTCCAAGCGCAGTTGGCTGGTGATGGCGAGGCCGACATCACGGACGGCTTGTAGTTGGGTGGCGCGCCCTGCCAGCGGATCGATGATCTGAGCTTGCACCAGCGCATAGCCGAGCAGCAACATCGAAATGGTGGTCACGTTCAAGCTGATCGCCAGCGTGCGCAGTTGCGGGCTGATCAGCTCTAGCAATAGACCGCTGCAAAAACCGACGACACCAATCGGTACCCAGCGCACCTTGAACTTCTGCCGCCGTCCCCACGTCACGAACATGCCGACGATGGCAAAACTGCCGTAGAGCAGCACGCCGAAATCGCTGAAGCTGTAGACCACCGCGCCGTCATCGCGCACGTTATAGACGGGCGTGGTGCTGAAGCCGATGATCATCTGGTAGATGGTGACAACCAACGCCACCCCGACGACGATCCAGAAGATGCGCCGCTGCCCGCCGGTGATAAGCATGGTGAAGACATAGATCGCCACGCAGGAGGCCGTGAACCCGATTTCCAGCAGGCGGACGCCAATATCCGCGAGGGAACGCACGCCGCTGATCTGGGCTGTCGCGCGGCTCAACATCGACCCCGCCGTCCAGATCAACACGGACAGAATGATCACGCCGAAAGAGAGGTTGATGGCGGAACGTGAGTCTTGCCACAGGATCAGGAGCAGTAACACTAACGAGAGCGCGACACTGACCCCGTTGATGGCGAGCGCAAGCGTATTGGCAACGGACATGCGGCTGTTCCTACGAACCTGAACGTGCCCACTAGCATATCACACCCTGCCGGATCGGAGTCGGCGCAGCACGATCCGGCTTATCTCAGAAGGCGCTCAAAATGCATATCGCCGTCCGCGACACCGAGTTCGCGGAACCCGTGCCGCTGGTAAAAGGCGATCACTTCCGTCCATGTGGCGGTGGTTTCCAGCACGATTTTGCGGTAGCCGCGCTGGCGGGCACGGACGATGAGCGCGTCCAAGAGCTGGCTACCGAGACCCTGCCGCCGTACCTCCGCTGCTACGGACATCCGCACGACGCGCGCCACATCATCGGTTTCGTGGATCAACGCGCCAGTGCCGATCAACTGACCGTCATCTTCAGCTACCAAAAAGGTTTGTCCGGCATAGTTGACGGCAATATCATCGACATCAGGGTTGCGCGTCTCATCGATCCAGCCCCAGTGTTCGCCCAAGCCGGTGAGGATGAGCGTGCGGGCGGCGGTTTGGTCGGCGGGCACGAAGTCACGGATAATCACTGTCATTAGCTTTCCCTCGATACATGAACACCAATCGTAGCGCCTTAACCACCTGATCGGCAGCGCAACCTTAGCAGCGTATAAGTAGCGCCTGAAACACGTAAAGAATAGGTAAGAAAGCTCCACGCGCCACGATCTTTGATCAAACTGAGTTGTATTTTAGCTGTTCGGTTTTTTGTTGAGGAGGATCATCGTGTTACGTGCCATCGCTCGATTACCCCGCGCTGTGTTCTGGTTGAATCACTACACCTATGTGGTCGTCGCCGTGCTCGTCCTGATCACCGCTGCCGTCCTCCTCGGCGTCGATGGCTTTACGTGGGTGGACGTGGCGCTGATGGCTGTCATCGTCGCCCTTGCCATTGGCATCCAGCGCGCCGCACGTCCCGTTCAGAGCGCGGGTGTGCCTACTCAGATCGAGACGCTGGAGGCGCAACTCACCAATTCGGATCGCATGACGCTGTTGGCCTTCGAAAGTGAATATTGCCCAACGTGTATGGCGACTAATCCGATGCTGCTCAAGCTGGAAGAAGCGGATGACCCGGCGCTGCGCGTGATGCGACTGAGCATACAGCATGAACCCGGTAACGCTTTGTTCAAGAAATACGACGGGCGCATGACGCCCACGTTCGTGCTGCTGGATCGGCGCGGTAAGGTCGTGATGGATTGGCTGCTGACGCTGCCCGTCAACCGTGTCTTGTTCGAGGTCAAACAGGCGGTACAGTAGACCCGCTCCCAACGGCATCCAAACCAAACGCCAACCTCTGCTATAATGGTTCGCAATGAGCCAGTGTTGTAAACCGCACTGGCTTCTGAACTGACTATTGGAGCAAGACCAGCCATTGTTCCTACCACGTTGAGGTGAACTGTGTCCAGTCCTCTACCGCACGACCCACTGCCTGATGATGCAAGCCAAGCCGCCCCTGACAAAACTATCTACATCCCTGACCCGGCGGTGGATGCGCTGATTCCGCTCCGACCGGAGGTGCTGCCGCCCCTGACGGAAAGCAACCAGACACAACCGATCCCCGGCAAGACCATCAATGTGCCGGTACCACGCATCGATGGCAGCGGTGGCATGGTCACGGTAGACGACCTGATCGATGAGGCGCGTTTGCAGCCGTTGAGCGAACCGTTCGCCTCGCAGCCCGCCGCACGGCCACCCGCCAGCGAAATATTCAAGCCTGATCCACAGGAGCAGCGCCCAGATAGTAAGCTGCTGAATATGTTCGTCACCAGCCAACGGCTACGCGAACTGTGGAACCAGATCGAGGCGCTGCAAGAGGAAGTGATCCAAAATGTGCGCGCCGACCGCAGCGCGACCGATGCGTATCAGCAAGATTTGCTATATGCCAGTTCGCTGCTGATGCAAAAGCCCGCCAATTATGACGATGCGCGGCAGATCATGTACCGCGTGCGCGCTGACCTCAAACGTGAACAACGCGTGGCTGAGGACATCCGCATTTACCGCCCGCGTTTGTACATTTACTCAATCGTGTGGTTGATCGGTGTGTTAGTGCTGATTGGCTTCGATAAGCGCTTCCGTGATTTGATGCCGGACGAACTGCCGATCTTGAATCTGGCGTATATGCCGATCTTGTTCGGGACGTTCGGCGCGCTGTGCAACGGCATTATGGCGCTGCACCAGCACACGACTATCAAGCGCGACTTCGATCCCGTGCATGTGGGCTGGTACATCATCAACCCGCTGATCGGTGGTTTGTTAGGGTTAATCGTATTCATCTTCTTCGTGGTAGTCGGATCGTCGTTCACGCCTACGCTGATGACGGATACGAGCTTCGCAAATTCGCAATCACCCGCCGTGATCTGGCTGCTCGGATTCATCGTTGGCTGGCAGCAAAATATCTTGTTCCGGCTGCTTAACCGCTTCTTGAGCGGCGTATTCACCGAACGGGAGGCTGCGCTCGTCAACCGCCCGACCGCGCCAGCCACACCAACGACGGCGACTCCTACCGTCACCGAGAAGACGGACGCTAAAGGATAACGGCGCTATTCTTCCCGATGGCGCGGCATGGGGCGATCTTCGATGTCATCGAGCAGCCCGCCGTGCCCCATCAACATGATGTCGCGCCCTGTTAGATGTTCGCCCGTCAACAGGCGCGGCACGATCCAGTCGATAATGTTGACTTTGAGGGACTTGATGCAACCCGGTGCGCCGAGTACGGGCATGCCGTGAAGATAGCCGAGCATCAGAAGGCTGCCCGGATCAACGGGCGCGCCGAAATGCTCGACCTCGCCGCCCGCTTGCACCAAGCCCGTCGGCGCGACATCGCCCCGATCAATGATGGCGGAAATCCCCGCGAGAATGATTAACCCGCGTTTGGCGGCGTGTTGCGCTTGAATCGCTGCCGCGATGGCGGATGGCTGATGCGGTACGTACGTGATGGCCTCTAGCTGACTGCCTAAGGTTTCCATGCGCGTGCGAACAGGATCGGTAAATTCGGCTAACAATTTGTCGCGCATGTGATCTGGCCCGGAGACGATTAGCGCGATGGACTGGGCTTCCAACGGGGTTAGCGTGATGACCTTGCCAGTTTCCGCGATGATGGCTTCGACGGCTTCGAGCTGACGCTGAGGCATGGCAAACGGGATGATCTTGACCAAAGCCAGCAGTTGGCGCGCCTGAACGACCGAACAGCGCCGGAGCGTCGCTACCGTGATACCTTCGTCCACCTGATTGACACGGTGCAGGGTGGAAACGTCGATGTTGAGCACGCCGCGCACCTCGGCAGAGAGATTGGCGCGCCCTACGCCGGGGGCGACTACCCGCACACCACTACCCGCCAACGCGACCCCCACGCGGCGGGCGGCTTCATTTTCGCTGAGATCGTCGGCTTCCAGTTCCGCCACCACGACGCTGGTCAAGCCCATCGCGCGGAGTGTTTCGACATCGTCGGGCGTTAGTTGATGGCTCTTGGTGAACAGTTTGCGTCCATCCAGCGCGGGGACATTATGGGCGAGCAGTTTGCCCGCTGCCTGAGAAAGAGGAACCGAGCCGAACTTCATATAAACTCCGATCTAAGTGTGGCAAAATTGTAAGTTGATGACCTTACCCGTCGCCGTCAGGCACGCTGTTTCTGGGCGACGATGGCAGCGCCGTTGCGCACAGCGACGATCTCCGCCATCACGCTCAGGGCGATCTCTTCGGGCGTTTTGCCGTTAAGGTTAATCCCAATAGGCGTGCGAATCTTGGCGATCAGGTCGTCGGTCACACCCGCCGCGTGGAGACGCTCGATGCGCTGTTCGTGCGAACGCTTGCCGCTGAGGACGCCGATATAGGGAGCGTCACTGGGCAGCGCGGTGATCAAGGCTGGATCATCGATCTTGGGATCGTGGGTGAGGACGGCGATATAGGTTTCTTCATCGATCCCCAATTCCGTGAGCGCTTTGTCCGGATAGACGTGCATCAACTTGTCGATGTCGGGAAAGCGCTCGGCGGTGGCGAAGACCTGACGCGGATCAACCAAAATCACGCGAAAACCGAGCTGACGGGCGAATTGATGCAGCGCCACCGAAATATGCGCGCCACCGATCATGATCAGGCGAGGCTGACGACGGTGAACATCCACCATCAGGCTTAACCCGTCCGCCGTGATACGCTGCGATTTGCGATGTTCTAGTGAGGCGAGGGCGGCGTCTGACAGCGTGCGAATCTGGTCGGTGGTCAGGGTCGGACGAGCGTAGGTGTTCATGATGGTGAAGTCACACACGATCTTTTTGCCCACATGTTCGCCTTCGAGGATGGTCACGGTCGTCAGCGTGTGATTTTCGCGGATGGCTGTCGATACGTAGTTCCACCACCCTTGATCCAGCGGTTCTACGAAAACGCTCATTTTGCCGCCGCAGGCCAGCCCGACCGTCCATGCGGTATCGTCGCTGACGCCGTAGTGCAGCAGCCGAGGTTTCTTATCCGCAAGCCCATCGACCGCCTCTTGCACCACGGCGGTTTCGACACAGCCACCGCTGACCGAACCGACCATCGCCATGTCATTCGTGATCGCCATCCGCGCGCCAGCTTGACGCGGCGACGACCCCCATGTCTCGACTACGGTGGCGAGCGCAACGGGAGTTCCCTGACTGACCCATTTGTCTACGGTGTCTAAAATGTCGTACATCATCTTAAATCCTGCTCAAAAAGGGTTATAGTTTTCTAACGTGCAACAGTCTCATCAGTCGTTAAGTCTGATCATACATCATACGCTTAATTAAGCACTATTACTACATGCAGCAGACTTCCGCCGGAGGAGAAAGCAAGCACAGCCAACGTATTTTATTACCAATTTACAGAAAATTTCCGAGATATTGAGCATAATATATCTTGCGCTCACAGGTGAACTCCACTACAATACTTTTGATACATGGTTGAAATGATACTGTGTATCAACGAGCAAGTTTTCCAGTTCGGGAAGGAATTCTCAAATGGCTGTCGAATTTTACGATGTCAAACTGAAGAAGAAAGTTTCTGTTGACGATAAGAGCATCACCAAGGTGAAGTTCGAAGGTGCGAATGGTCGTACCACCTATGGTATTCGCGGCAAGACTTCGGATGGGCGTTCGCTCACCAAGTTCGTCAGCAAGAAAGACTGGGACGCGATGAAGGTGCCGGAAGAGAAGAAGTAGTCTTCCCTTTACCTTCGCTACTGCCCTGCCTTCAAGCCTTGAAGCAGGGCAGTTTTGTTTAGAAGAACCGTCCTCTACCTTCCAAGCCCTTCCATCGTTGTACCAAGTGGACGCCAGCTATGAACCCTAACCTCACGATCCGCCCCATGACCTCCGAAGATTTCGCACCGCTTGCCACGTGGATGGTGACGGTGCCGCTGTGGCAACGCTATGGACTGACCGCCGAACGTGCTGTGATCAACTTCGCCAAGGCTGCGGAACAAGGCGAGGTGTTGGTGACGGCAGATGGCGACGTGCCGTGCTGCGGCTTCGCGTGGGCGATCCCCAAAGGTGCCTTCGGGCGCAGCGCTTACCTGCGGCTGATCGGCGTCCGGCCTGATTACGCGGGCGCGGGCGTCGGATCGCGGCTGCTGACGTATGTTGAAGAGGCGGTGCTGCAATACAGCAGTGAGTTGTTCCTGCTGGTATCGGACTTCAACCACGAGGCACAGCGCTTTTACCAGCGGCACGGCTACACACAAGTAGGCGCAATTGATGGTTACGTCCTGCCTGACGTGGTAGAATTGCTTTTCTGGCGGCGTTTACGTCCCCGTTGAAAGGATTTTTTATGTCCAAGAAACTACGTCTTATCATCGTCGTAGCACTCAGTTTGTTGGTGCTCAATTCCGTTTTTGCCGTCCACGCACAAAGCAAAATCTTCGTGATGGCGCGCGCGGCAGATACTACTGGCCTTGATCCTCATAAACAGACGGCGTTTGCGTCCCTGCGCTTGCTTGAACTGATTTACGAGCCGCTGGTGACGCTCGATGAAAACCTGAACATCGTGCCCGCGCTGGCTGAAAAATGGGAGTTCAACGCCGACGCAACCGAATTGACCATGCACCTCCGCACAGGCGTCAAATTCCATGACGGCTCGGACTTCACGTCGGCGGATGTCAAGGCGACCTTCACGCGCATCCTCGATGAGGCCACCGGCGCGGCGGCTCGTTCCAACTACACGAGCATCGACTCCATCGAGACGCCCGACGACAGCACCGTGGTATTCAAGCTGAAGACCGCTGATGTGCCGATCCTCGCGGCGATGGCGGGCGTGAATGCCTCGATCGTATCCGAAGAGGCGATCAAGGCGGGCGACTTCGAGAAGACCGCGATTGGCACTGGCCCGTTCATCCTTGAAAACTGGACGCCTGAAGAGAAGACTACGCTGAAGTCGAACCCCGATTGGTGGGGCGGCGCACCAGCGATTGACGGCGTAGAAATGCGTGTGATCCCCGATGAAACTTCGATCCTCGCGGCACTGCGCGCGGGCGAAATCGACTTCGGTCTGCTGAACGATCCGCTGGTCGCCACGCAGCTCAAGGACGATACGACCATCCAGTTGAATCGCGTGCCCGCGATTGCGTACCACGTCTTGCAACTGAACCCTTCGCGCAAGCCGATGGACGTGCTGGAAGTGCGGCAGGCGATGTCGTGCGCGGTTGACCGCCAAGAAGTGCTGGATGTGGCCTCGCTCGGTGAAGGGCAAGTTACGCCCCCGATCACCGTGCCCGCGTTCCGCATCCCGACGGATGACCTGTTCTGCTACAAGCGCGATGTCGAGAAGGCCAAGGCGCTGTTGGAGCAGGCTGGCATGAAGGACGGTTTCTCGCTCAAGGTGATCGTCGCGAACGCCGAGCCACCGACCGCCCTCGCTGAGGCCCAGACCGTCCAAGCGCAACTGGCTGAGGTCGGCATCAAGATGGAAATCGAGTCGATGGAACTCAGCGTATACGTTGACCGTTGGCTGAAGGGCGACTTCGATACGGCTATCGCGCTGAATGGTGGTCGGCCTGACCCGTACACGATGTACGCGCGTTACTGGACGAAGGCGGGCAACTTGCAGGTCGTCACTAACTACAACGACGCGACGCTGGATGATCTGATGGCGAAAGGCCGCGCAGAGACTGATCCGAAGGCGCGTTTCGACATCTTCGCAGACTTCCAGAAGCATCTGGTCGAGGTGTCGCCGTGGATCTGGCTGTACAACGGTTATGAGTACACTGCCCAGCAGAAATACGTCGAAGGCTTCGTGCCGAACCCGACCGACGCGCTGACGTCCTTCGCGTTCGTCAAGCTAAATAAGTAACTGTAACCCTCCTTGATAGTCCTCACCTTCCCGTTTTGAAAATGGGAAGGTGAGGCGATCTGAACAACCCGTTCGAGAATCGACATTAGGCATGTTCCGCTATCTCATCCAGCGGCTGATCGCTTTCATCCCCACGCTGCTTGGCGTTTCCATCCTCGTGTTCGGCGCGATCCGCCTCGTGCCGGGGGACGCGATCACGGCGCAGCTCGGCACGGAAGCCGGGATGCTGACCGAGGTACAACGTGAGTCGCTGGCACGTTATTATGGCCTCGATAAGCCCGCCGTCGAGCAGTACTTCATCTGGGGCGGCGAGGTCCTACGCGGCAACCTCGGCTTTTCGATCCGGCATGGCAAGCCCGTTTTGCAGGTGATCCTTGAGCGCTTCCCGCTGACGCTGCAACTGGCAGTGATGGCGGTGATCATCGCGTTGATCGTGGGCATCCCGATTGGCATCGTCAGCGCCGTGTACCGCAACACTTTTGTAGATTTCATCGGGCGGCTGTTCGCGCTGATCGGGCTGGCGCTGCCGAACTTCTTGATAGGCACGCTGATCATCTATGTGCTGTCGGTATACTTCAAGGTGCTGCCCAATTCCGGCGATTACGTCAGCCTGTGGGATGACCCGCGCCGCAATCTGGGACAATTGATCTTCCCCGCGATCACGCTGGGGTTCGGGCTGGCGGCATCGCTGATGCGGATGACGCGGTCGGCTATGCTGGAAGTGCTGAACGAGGATTACATCCGCACGGCACGCGGTAAAGGCATCCGCGAACGGGGAATTTACTTCGTCCATGCGCTACGCAATGCGCTGATTCCGGTGGTGACGCTGCTCGGTGTGCAAGTGGGCTACCTGCTCGGCGGCGCGTTCATCGTGGAGCACCTGTTTGCGCTGCCCGGGCTGGGACGACTCGCTATGAACGCGATCTCGCAGCGGGAATACGCGCTGGTGCAAGGCGTCACACTGTTCATCGCCTTCAACTTCGTCGCCATTAACCTTATGGTGGATTTGATCTATGCAGCCATCGACCCCCGTATCTCTTACCAGCGCGACTAGTTCGCCTTCCGCCCGATGGTGGAGCGTGCCTGTGCGCCTGATGACGAACTTCAGCAGCGCGTTGGGGCTGGTGCTGATCGTGGTGTATGTGGTGGTGGCGATTATGGGTGCGATTGGCGCGACCCCGTTCCCTTCGGATAGGCCGACGCGGGATCGCTTGCAAGCGCCAAGTCTGACGCATCTGATGGGCACGGATATGCTGGGGCGGGATGTCGCCAGCCGGATCATGAAGGGGGCGACGAATTCGCTGCGTGTCGCGGCGCTATCCGTGCTGCTGTCGGGCGTCATCGGAAGTCTGATCGGGATCGTGGCGGGGTATTGGGGCGGACTGGCGGACACGATCATCATGCGCTCGACAGACGTGATCTTCGCGTTCCCCGCGCTGCTGCTGGCGCTGCTGGTGATCGCCGTGCTAGGGCCGGGGCTGAACAGCGCGATCATCGCGATCACGATTGTGTATACGCCGATCTTCGCACGGGTGGCACGCGGCCCCGTGTTGTCGTTGAAAGCGGTCGAGTACGTAACGGCTGCTCGCTGCATCGGCGCACGGCATCTCTCGATCCTGTTCCGGCATATCCTGCCCAACATGACCGCGCCGTTGATCGTGCAGTTCAGTCTGGCGCTGTCGTGGGCGCTGCTGACCGAGACGAGTTTGAGTTTCATCGGCCTAGGGACGCAGCCACCGGACGCCTCGTGGGGCGTGATGCTGAACGAGAGCCGCGCCATCGCTGACCGCGCGCCGTGGCTGATCTTCTTTGCGGGGGCGGCAATCGTGTTAGGCGTGCTCGGCTTCAGCTTGCTCGGTGATGGGATGCGGGATGTGCTTGACCCGAAGATGAGAAAGCGTGTTTAGCGTCCTATGGTGCGCTAGGTACGCTTGTCCCACTCGCCACTCGCGACGACCGACCCAAGCGGATGTAACATGCTGCCGACTACTCTCCCCAAGCGCAACGAATCGCCGTCAACCCATTTCACGGATTGCGTGCCAATGAAAGGTGATCTTCAACACTCTGATCTGCACCAATTTGATCTGCGCAAAACCACTCACAACAAAATTATCATTCTTGCGTAATAATATTGATCAATTAATCAATTTCATTAGGAGGCCGCATGATTCCCATTGATGTCGTCAAACGGGTGCTCACGGAAGCGCTCCGCACTGGCGGCGATCTCGCCGAACTCTACGTCGAAAACCAGACTACGCTCGATCTCCGCATGGACGATTCCAAGCTGGAAAGCGCCACACGCGGCGAAGATCAGGGCGCGGGTGTACGCGTTTTCTTCGGCAACCTCGTCACCTATGCCTACACCGATTCGCTCGATGAAGCCAGCTTGATCAACGCCGCGAGAGCCGCTGCTGCCGCCGCCAAAGGCACATCAACCCGCCAAGTGGTTGATCTTAGCTTGCGCAAGAGTTCCTTGAATTTCAAGATTGAAAAGCCCTTTGATAGCATGTCCATCGCCGCCAAAGCCAGCTTATTGAGCGAGGCTGATGTTGCTGTCCGCGCTCACAGCCCATTCATCAAGCAAGTTGGCGCACGTTACGGCGAGGAAAACCGCCGCGTGTGGGTTTACAACTCGGACGGGCTGCAAGTTGAAGATGACCGCAGCTTTGTCGAGGTGCGCGGCATGGTCACCGCGCAAAAAGGGCAAGTGTTGCAAACCGCTATCGGTGCCTTCGGCGGTCAGCTTGGCCTAGAACTGCTCGATCACCGTGACTTCATCGCTGAAATCACCAAAGCCGCCGATGATGCCATACAAATGCTGGATGCGCGTCCAGCACCAGCAGGCGAAATGACCGTCGTGATGTGCAACGGCTGGGGCGGCGTGCTGTTCCATGAAGCTTGCGGTCATCAGATGGAAGCCGATTTCATCAACAAGGGACAATCCGCGTACGCGGGCAAGGTCGGGCAGAAGGTCGCCAACCCGATCATCAACGCGTTCGATGACGGGACTATCCCCGGTCGGCGTGGCTCGCTCCGATTCGATGACGACGGCACGTCTTCGCAGCGCACGCAGCTCATCAAAGATGGCATCCTGACCGACTATATGTACGATCTGGTCGAAGCGCGCCGCATCAACCGCGCCAGTTCGACGGGCAATGGAAGGCGCGAAAGCTACCGTCATCTGCCCATGCCGCGCATGACCAACACCTTCATCGACGCTGGCCCGCACGATCCCGAAGAGATCATCCGCAGCACGCCGAAAGGCATCTACGTCCAGCAGATGGCGGGCGGACAAGCCGAAATTTCCAAGGGCGATTTCGTCTTTAACGCGACGGTGGCCTATCTCATCGAGGATGGCAAGCTGACCACCCCGATTCGCGGTGCGACTATGATGGGCAACGGCCCCAAAGTTTTGCAAGAAATCGACATGGTCGGCACTGACCTCGCCCTCGATCCCGGCATGGGCACGTGTGGCAAGGGGCAGTCGGCACGCGTCAGTGTTGGTCAGCCCACCGTTCGGATTCCCCTCGTCATGGTCGGCGGCACCGATGAATCAGCCTGAGAAAGGAACACCCAGTATGGATTACATGCAGCTTGCCAAGGACATCGTCGCCCGCATTGCCGAGAAAGGCGTAGAGGGCGAAGCGCTGATCATCGACAGCCAAGAGACGCACATGCAGGTCAATCAGGGCGAGGTTTCGCAGCTCATGCAGTCGGGTTCGCGCGGAGTCGGCATCCGCGTGATCGATGGTGGACGCGTTGGCTATGCCTATACCAGTAACTTCGCGCCCGACAGCATCGAGAAGACGACGCGCGCCGCCATCGAACTGGCGCAGGTCGCTACGCCCGACGCGAACCGCGTTATCCCTGATCCTAGCCCCGTCTCCGAAGAAGACCTCGAAATCTGGGATGCGGAATTGGCGACTATGCCGATTGAGCGCAAGATCGACTTCCTCAAGCGCGTCGAACGTGCCGCCCTCGCCTACGATCCGCGTGTGGTGCTGGTGCCGTGGTGCGAATACGAAGATAATGTGGCTGTGCGGTACCTCGCCAACAGCAAGGGTTTTGCTGGCTCCTACGGCAAAACGACTGCCTCTTGCTTCCTATTCGCGGTGGCTGCCGACGGCGACCAGCGTGCCGAATCCTTCGACCTCGGCGCATCGATCTTTTTCCACGAACTCGATCCCGAACAGATCGGGCAGTTAGCCGCCAAACGCTCGTTGAGTATGCTCGGCGGTACGTCCGTACCGACTCAGAACTGCCCCGTCGTGTTCGATGCGTTGGTGGCAGCGGAACTTCTGGCAACGCTGTCGTTTGCCTTATCCGGTGAACAGATCTTGAAGAAGCGCTCGTTCCTCATCGACCAGATCGGTAAAGAGATCGCGTCGGACAAATTCAGCCTTGTGGACAACGCACGGCTGAAGCGTGGACTGGGCAGCCGTCCGTTCGATGACGAAGGCGTGCCGACCTCCGCCACCCGCCTGATCGATGAGGGCATGTTCCAAGCCGCGCTGTATGACACCTACGCGGCGAAACGTGCCGGTGCGCGTTCGACGGGTAACGCTTCGCGCGGTTCACATCGTCAACTATCAACCGTCGGGGTTAGCAACCTGTATCTGCAACCCGGCAACAAATCCGTCGATGAACTAATCGCGGGCGTTGATCAGGGTTTGTATGTCACCCGCATCATGCAGACAGGCGGCGTCAATCCCGTCACGGGGGATTGCTCGATGGGCGCTTACGGCACGTGGATCGAAAATGGCAAGCTGACTAAGGCGGTGGCGGGTATCACCGTCGCCACCACGCTGCAAGCGCTGTTGCAAAATGTCAGCGATGTCGCCAGCGACATCCGCGCCGTCCCCTTCGGCGGCGTCATCAACGTCCCCACCATCCGTGTCGAGAACGTCACTGTCGGCGGGACACCCCAAGCTTAACCACCCCGTCAGGCTGTAAAAAGATTGTCTACAGCCTGACAATCCAAAATTTCAAAAATCGTGAATCGCCCCTGATCCTGACAGATCGATCCTACAATCGGCTTATTCGTTTGTGCTGAGTCAACCCCAATTTTTAGGGTAATTTCGCGGATATTATTTCAGTTATTAGAAATATACAAGCCGTTATCAGGTCGTTTATTTATAAGCTGTTTATATATTATTTTCGTTTCATGAATTGCGTAAATTATTAAGATGGGTGTACTCTGAAAAGCGTTCTCGAAACTTTATTGGAGGGTTCTGAAATGGCGAACATGGTACCGGTAGCACCAACGGAAGTAACGGATCAGACCAGTGGACAAAACAACGCTGTCATTAATCCTTATGCGCTGGCGGAATTGATCGCTGGGCAGAAGATCAACTGGAAGGAACTGCCGAATCCGGCTCGCGTTCTGGAAGATATTCTCCAGACTCCCTACGAAGAACTGTTTGACCCCAAGTTTGAAGGCCCGCTGTACACAGGCTTGCGGCTGAACGAGAAGATGCAGTTGGAACGCGTGCGTTCCGCGCTGCTGGATGTCTCCGTGATGCCCTATGCCAGCGACCTCGATGACACGACCATGACCTTCACCTACGACATCAAGAAGCTGGGCGAGTTAGCCCCCCGCTTCAAGACGGACAGTGTTGGTGACATCGCCGTCGAGCGCGCTGATCTGGTCGGCAACCGCTATTTGCAGCTCACCATCAAGCTGCCCGAAGAGAAGCAGTTGAAGCGCCTCGCACGGGTTATCTCGCCGGAAATCGCCCGTACGATCTCGTTTGATCCCACCTATGAGCGCATCACGCTCGATTGGCTGCCGGGGATCGGTGGTTGGGCGGATCAAGGCCGCTACTTCAACGAGGCCACTGAATTCTTCGATCCAATTCAGGGCGCGGTCGCCAACTGCTACTTCATCGCGGCGCTGTCTGCGGTGGCATGGGCACGTCCGTATCAAATCCGCCACATGACCCGTGCCACGGGCTATGCACAACAGTCGTTCACCAACCAGATTCGCTTCTACAAGCCGGACAGCGGCGGCGTGGTGGATAAGGACATCGAAGTCACCGACCGCGTGCCTGTCGATGGCAACGGCAACTTCATCTATGCGCGCTCGTCGGAGACTGGTGAGATTTGGCCTGCCGTCTATGAAAAAGCCTATGCCAAACTCCTGACCGGCACTTCGGGCGACTATCCGAGCATTCCGGCGACGGCGTGGGGCGACTGCGTGTGGGCAACCGCGCAACTCACCGGGCAAAACCGCCACTACTACAACAACGCCAGCCTGTCCGCCGATCAGTTGTGGGATCTGGTGCGCGCCAACTCCAGCGGTCACCGCACGATCAACCCGATGACCTCGTGGACGTACTCATCCGGTGACGCCGCGCCCAAGCAGGTCAGCTACAGTAACGGCAACATCGTCGGTTCGCACTGCTACACAGTGTTGGGCTGGGATTACCGCGATGGCAAGAAGTACATCATCCTGCGCAACCCGTGGGGCAACACGGAAGCCAGCGTCGCGACGGAAACTGGCACGTTCTGGGCGTGGGATGTTAGCTGGTGGCGTGGTTTGAACCTCGCCGTGATCGACGGCACCTTCGGCATCGAAGCGTGGGCGTTCAAAGCCTACTTCGCTGGCATCGGCGTCGTCAAGTAACCTCACTCGCTCCGGGTCTACCTCACCCGAGTCCCCCTGTTCGTCAGCGAGCAGGGGGACTCTATCATTTTGGGCAGATCGAGGAACTAAGCACCGCCTCGCAGGACTGGACGGATGCGCTGTAATGCCCAGTCGATCTCGTCTCTGGTGATGACGAGCGGCGGCGCAAACCGGATGATGTTAACGTGCGTTTCCTTGCACAGCACGCCGCCTTCGCGCAATGCTTCGCAATAGCGCCGCGCGCCGCCCGCTTCCGGCTTCAGTTCGACGCCGATGAGCAGCCCTTTGCCGCGCACTTCCTTCACCAACGGACTGTTGATCTCGGCAAGTTGTTCGAGGAAATACTCGCCCATCGCGGCGGCATTGTCGATCATGCGCTCCTCAACCAGCACTTCTAGCGCCGTGCGCGCGACCGCCGCACCGAGCGGATTGCCGCCGAAGGTGCTGCCATGATCACCGGGCTTGAAAACGCTCATGATCTCGTCGCTGGAGAGCACCGCCGATACCGGATAAAACCCGCCAGAGAGCGCCTTCCCCAAAATCAGGATGTCGGCGCGGACACCTTCATGATCTTGCGTGAACAGCTTGCCCGTGCGCCCCAAGCCCGTCTGAATCTCGTCATTGACGAGCAACACGCGGTGACGCTGGCAAATCTCCGCCGCCCGCTTCAGGAAGCCACTCGGCGGGATGATCACGCCGCCCTCACCTTGAATCGGTTCCAGCATGAAGGCCACGGTGTTCGGCGTGATGGCTGCTTCCAGCGCGTCGGCATCGCCATAGGGGATCAGCTTGAAGCCCGGTGTGAAGGGGCCGAAGCCATCGCGGTACTGCGGCTCCGGGCTAAAGCTGATGATCGTCGTCGTACGGCCTTGAAAATTGCCGTCACACACGATGATCTCGGCCTGTCCATCGGGGACGCCCTTCACCTTGTAACCCCATTTGCGCGCGAGCTTGATGGCGGTTTCGACGGCTTCCGCGCCCGTGTTCATGGGCAAAATACGCGGGTAGCCCGTCAAGGTGCTCAGGGTTTCGTAAAATGGCCCTAGCTGATCGTTGCGGAAGGCGCGAGAGGTCAACGTGACGCGCTCTACTTGATCAATCATGGCTTGCCGTATCTTGGGGTGTGCGTGCCCCTGATTGACAGCGGAATAAGCGCTTAAACAATCTAAATAACGTTTGCCGTCTACGTCCGTCACCCAACAGCCAGACGCTTCATGGATGACGACATCGAGGGGATGATAATTATTTGCTCCGTACTTTTGCTCCAAATCGATGTAGTCTTGGGATGTCGTTCTTTCAGTAAGCAACATAACGCCTCGTCAAAGCTATCGATACCCTATTATAAGGGGAGATTTGCCCCCTACGGCGTTCCGAACCCGTCCCGCTTGGCGTAAACAGGCCATAAAGCCATTTTTTGCGACCTTTTAATGACTTTGCTGTAACGCGCGATGGGCACCAATGACTAATCCTTGTGCGTGGTAAATGTGAGTTTCGTAAAGGAGTGTTCGAGATGTTGAGAAAGTCATTAGGTGTTATCGTCAGCGCCGCCCTGTTGTTGGGATTAGCCGGACAAGTGCGCGCACAGACGACCACCGCCAACTTTACTGTACGGATCGAGAATGTGTCGGGTGCGGCTACCAATTCCGCATTCAAGACGGTTGGTATCTTCAATAAGGCTGTCGGCGCGAAGCAACCCGGTGCCGCGATGCCGGGAGCTGCCTTCGAGTTCACGGTCAAGGCCGAGGCGGGTGATCGGCTGTCCTTCACGACCATGTTCGGGCAGTCCAATGACTGGTTCTTCGGCGTCAGCGACAAGGGTTTGCCCCTGTACGACACGGCTGGCAAGCCCATCAGCGGCGACTTCTCCAAGGAGATCAACCTGTGGAACGCAGGCACCGAAGTCGATGAGGAACCGGGCAAGGGGCCAAACCAAGGCCCGCGTCAGGGCAAGCCCAACACCGGCCCCGATGAACACGGCGTTGTCCAGCCCGTGTCCGAGATCAAGGCCGACATCACCAAGCCGAACGCAGCTGACTATCTGACGCTGACCGTCACGCCCAAGGATAACGGCCTGTTTAGCATCCGCATCGAGAATATCTCGGCTAATGCCGTCGTGCCGACGCCGATTTCGCCGGGAGTGTACGTCATCCATACGGAAGACGCGCCGATCTTCACTGAAGGTCAACCTGACCGTGGTCAGGGACTTGAGAACCAGTCCGAAGACGGTAATCCAGTCATTCTGGCGCGTTCGCTCGGCGTGACTGACAAGGTTGCTCACATCTCCCCCGGCGTGTATGTCGTCCACACGGATGAGAACCCGCTGTTCACGATTGGTCAGCCGGATCGTGGTCAGGGTTTGGAAGCGCAAGCCGAAGATGGCAAGCCCACCGACCTCGCCGCCGCCGCTGAAGCTGGCAAGTTCGTCGCCACTGGCATCTACAACATGCCTGTGGGTGCCGAGAAAGCTGGCCCGATTGGCCCCGGTCAAGCCTTTGAGTACTCGTTTGATGCCAGCACAGGTGACTATCTGACCTTCACCAGCATGTTTGGCGACAGCAACGACCTGTTCTTCGCCCCCGATGGTCACGGCATCGCGCTGTTCAACGCGAAGGGGCAACCGATTAGCGGTGATGTCACCATCCACGTCCGTCTGTGGGACGCTGGCACGGAAGTCAATCAGGAACCGTTCGTCGGGGCGGATCAAGCACCACGCCAAGCCGCGCCCAACACTGGCGCATCGGAAAGCCGACCCGTTTCCGCACTCGTGGACGTAAATGACGGCTTCATTTACCCCAGCGTCTACGGCATGATCAAGGTGACCATCACCTCTAAAGATGGCGTCGTGATGAACATGATGGATCCCGCGATGATGGAACCCGCTAACGCAATGATGCAGGCTACACCGGAAGCCACCAAGACGAACTAAATCGCCCGTACAACTAGATATGTGATCGGCAGATTCCCACGATCACATGTTGCTGAGTACCCGATGTTGGCTCGTGCGGACAAGCCAGCATCGGGTGTTTCGATTCCTAGCGCCGACCACTGATCAGGCTTCCGGTTCAAGGATGCGCTGCATGAAGATCAGATCGAGCCAGCGCCCGAATTTGTAGCCGACCTGTTTGAAGCGCGCGACCTCTTCAAAGCCAAAGTGGGCGTGCAGCCGGATGCTGACGGTGTTGCTGGCTTCGACGCCCGCGATGATGACGTGCAAACGCCGTTCGCGCGCCGCGTCGATTAGGGGCGGGATGAGCAGCTTACCGATGCCCTGCCCGCGCTGATCCGCGGCCACGTAGACCGAGTTCTCGACCGAAAACTGGTAGCCGATCTTGGCGCGGAACTTGCCGAACGCGCTCCAGCCCACGATCTGCCCGTCGTGATCCGCGACGAAAACGGGGAAATTGCACGCGACATGTTCGTCGTACCACGCGAGGCGGGCATCCAGCGTGCTCGGCTCGTAATCCCACGAGGCGGTGGTGTTCAGAACGGCGTCGTTGTAGATGGTCAAGATGCCCGGTACATCGGCACGGGTGGCGGGGCGGATCAGGATAGGCATACGGGACTCCATGACTAGGTGTGCGCTTTACTATACTGGCGGGCAGTTATAATTCAAGCGCATCGATCCAATAGCTGGTATTAAGTTTTTTGATATGTCACTCCCACTCGATTTTGAGCACCTGATCACATTTGAACGCATCGTACGCGAGGGCAGCTTCAGCCGCGCGGCGTGGTCGCTCAACTTGCCGCAGCCTACCGTCAGCGCGCGCATCAAGGCGCTTGAGCAAGTGATGGAGGGCGCGTTGTTCATCCGCACGGGGCGGCGGGTCGCGCTCACCGATCTGGGACACACGCTGCTGCCGTATGCGCAGCGCGCCATCGCCGTGATGAGCGAAGGGATGGAAGTCTCGCGCCAAGCACGGACAGGCCAACGTGGACGCGTGACTATCGGCGTGCTCGGTTCGCTGGCGGGCGCATTCCTCGGCCCGGTACTGGCGGCGTTCCACGCGGCACACCCTGACGTGGAACTGCTCGTGCGTGGCACTGACCACACCGCGCTGGTCGATATGCTGCTGGATCGGGTGGTCGAACTGGCCTTGATCACGTGGCCTTGTACGGACTCGCTCAACGCGGAGATGACGCCGCTGCTGCATTTGCACGAACCCGTGATCCTCGTCGCGCCGCCGTCGCATCCGCTGGCGCGGCAAGAGACGGTCACGCAGGCGGAAGTGCTGCACCACGCGCGACCATTCATCGTACTGCGCTGGTGGCAGACGATGCATCCCACCATCGTGCGGTTGGCGTCGCAAGCGCACAGCCGACTCGACCTGAACATGGACTCGGCGCGGCATATGGTGATTGGCGGGACGGGGATCGGCTTTTTCACCAAGATGTACATCTCCGAAGCGCTGGCAACGGGGCAGGTGGTGGAGATCAAAGTTACCGACCTCGCGCCGCTGTATCGCGATTCCGCTATTGTGCGTTTGCCACGCGATTTGCCTCTCGCCATGGCTGGCGTGGAATTCATCGAGGCGGTGAAGCAGCGGGCGGCACAAGTGGGAATCCTGCGCGGTGACGCTGAAAATAGGTGATCGACTGTGCCTTGGTCACACCAACTGCTCATCGGTTTCTCATCCCTGTACTCGCTCAAGGTTAGGGTTACTGACTCTAATCTGACCCCCATGTGTGGTATAACTTAGCCCGTCCGCACGCACGGAAGGAGCAAAGGCAGCAGCGTCTGATGGGTCGAGCAAGAATCAATTATCGGCGTCCGATTTACGAGATGGGGCCACGCACGCGCACACAGGGCGGCTTGCGGCGACCACCTTCCATGTGGCTGTGGGGCTGCGGCTTTCTGGCGGGCTTGGGCTGCATCGGCGCGTTCGTCGTGATGCTGGTCGCTGTGCCGATTGGATTCCGGCTGCTGTCGCCAGAGAACCAAATCCGCATCGCCAACCGACTGCCGATCATGCGGATGTTCATCCCGACGCGCGAAGTCGCGGCACTGCCGACGCTCGACGCGGCGAAGGCCACCGACGCGGCGCGTTTTTTCTCGACGCCCACGAGCGCGGCGGGACGTGCCGCCACCGCCACGCCAACCTTGTTCCCAACCGCGACGTTCGAGCCGCTGCCCGATACCTTCCGCGTGAAGAACGCCAAGTGGATCGCGCAGAAGTGGAATAACTGCGGCCCCGCCAACCTCGCCCAAGCGCTGAACGTGATCAACGTGCCGACCACACAGGAAGCCGCCGCCGCGTGGTTGAAGCCCGACGCGAATGATAGCAACGTCAGCCCGTGGCAGTTGGTGACCTTTACGCAGCAGTTCACGGCGGCGCGGGCGCTGCATCGTATCAACGGCGATATCATGCTGCTCAAGCGGTTGGTGTACAACGGCTTCGGCGTGGTGATCGAGACGGGCTATTCCGACCGTGAAGATGGGCAGTGGGAAGGCCATTATCTGACGGTGATCGGCTGGAACGACGGTAACGGGTACCTGTTGGGGCTGGATACGCTGTACAACAGTGACGATCCGCTTGGCTACCATGAGCCGTACGCCGACCTGCTGCAACGCTGGCAGCACTTCAACTACACTTATATTGTGGTGTATCGGCCTGAGCAGGAGTCGCGGCTGCGGGAAATCCTCGGCACGGCGTGGGATGCGCAGCGCAATATCGATGAGGCGCTGATCCGGTCGCTGAACGAGGTGCAGCAGCAGCGCGAAAATCCCTTCGCGTGGTTCAACCTCGGCACCAATTACACACTGGTAGGTCGATACTCCGAAGCCGTCAACGCGTACAACCTCGCGCGGACGGTGGGCGGTGGCTGGCCCTGGCGGATGCTGTGGTACCAGTTTGGCCCATACATGGCGTATTACCAGACGGGCGATTACCAGACCGTGATCAACCTGACGATCAACACTGAAACCAACACCAAGACCATCGAAGAAACGTATTACTACCGCGCCTTCGCCTACGCCGCGACGGGTGCGCTCCAACAAGCGATGGACGAGCTGAACCGTGCGCTGACGCACAACTCCAACTTCACCGCCGCGCAACAGGCCATCAACCAACTGCGGAACGGGCAGAAACCCGCACCTGAATTGCAATAGATAGATTCGGGCGCTGCCGCCTGTGTGATGATCCCTGAACTGATCCCATTGGCTGGTGGGGATGGGATCATGGGGGAAAGTGCTAAGTACCAAGTGCTGAGTGCTCAGTGAAGACAAGGATTCACCGCTAACCCTGCTGCCGCTGGCGAGGGGAAATGCGATTGACGGGCAGAAAATGGGCGCAAGCATTCGAACCTCGTGATTGATGCGTGATAAAAGACCCCGGCGAAAATCAGCGGGCTGAAGGTAGTCGTGATAACCTCCGATAGTCCTTGTTGGCAATTTGACCTCCGTTTCGGATAGCCAGATCGCGTCATTAGTGCCGCCCGACGTTGAAACGTCAGGCTTAGAGAACGAAGTCCCGAATGGGACTCTCCATCATCACAGCAGATGAGCCCATAGGCAGTAGCAAACTGCGCGGTGGCTATTCGAAGCTCAAGTTGGTTAGCTGAATTCGTATTAGATGTTGTTGGTGATCATCGTGGACGAGGTTGGCGATGATGTGTTCGTCACGATGGTCGGTAACGTGGCGGCTAGTGATGTAATGGCACGTGTCAGCGGATGGTGAACGTGCGAAGACAGGTTGAGCAGCTACAGCGCCTAGCATCAAACTGAAGGCTGGTTGAGTTGGATGATATTGCAGCACGCAAGTACCCATCCCAAAGGCTTCAGGATAGATAGTATACAATGGAATATACGAGCGAGTCAAGTAGAATGTTTGTTAGGAAATCTTAACAAAATCACGAGCCGTGATTTTTTGTTTCATGGTGCTGTGAACTGAAGGAGCGATACGTTTTTATCGGGCGTAAGCGTGCCAGCTTGACGGGCAGGCAGCCGTTCGCCTGTGACGGGATCGTAGAAGCCGAGCGTGATAGTGTAGGTGCCAGCGGGAAGGGTGGCGGGCAGAGTGAACTGCCAGCGATCCGCGATGCGTTCGCCGCGCGACCATGCCCACGTAGGATACTGCCCGCCGCGCGGGATAGCATCGATCAGGACATGATTTTCGGGGCCGATCAGATGGATGAACTGGGCAAGATTCTGCGTCGTCGGCTGCGTGACTTCCCACATCAGATCGAGGGTGAGCGTGCTGCCCGCTTGCGGCGTGCCGTCGAAATGATAGCCAGAGAGTTTGGCAAGGGCAGGAAAGTCAATATCAGGTGATTGAAGATCGGTGAGCGCGGTGGATTGATTGCCAGCGGGACTGGCGACCTCTCCGATGAAGGCGACATCGACGGGCGTGTGATTGCCATCGACGGTACGCCAATCGAAGGCCAGCGTGGACGTGCTCAACATCGAGAGGCCGATGCGGAAAGTTTGCGCGGCGGGGAGATCGGGACGGATGAGCACATCGAGCGTGTCGCAGAAGCGATCACCCGGATTCCAGAGCCACGCGGCGTAACGTCCCATGCCATGCAGCGTGGTGCGCTGACCGATGACTTGACCATCGGACGCGAAGTATTTGACGGCGTAGGCTCCATCACGTTCGGGACGCTTGATGACTTCCCAACACAAGGTGATCCGGCTGCGGTCACCGCCGCGCACGAGCGGACTTTCCAGACGTTGGCCTAGAAAGACGATGGAGTCCTCGAAGGTGACCTGACCGCCGCGTAAGTCGCTTGGAAGTTGATCGGCGGTGAGCAGGCGAGGTAGCGCGAAAATGCGCCCAATTTCCAAGGGAGCCGTGAGCAGCGCAAATAGTAAGGTGGCAGTGACGAGGTAGCGCAGGATCACGCTGAGACGACGGCGCCCGTGCAGGAACAGCCAAAGTCCCGTGACGAACAACAAGGTGTTCCCGATATGCCCGAAGTAAATGAGACGCCCCGTAATGGCGAAGGCAACACTGAATAGACTACGCAACCAGTAGAGAAGGCCAGCGAGGCTGAAAAACAGGACAACGACCAAGATGAATACTTGATCGCGACGCAGCGTCGATAATTGGCGGGAATGTAACCAGAACCCCACTCCCGCTAGGAGAACAAGGCTCCCCATCACCAAATAGACGATGGGATTGGCCCAGACAACATAGCCATATCTGATTACGTAGGAGGCGAAAGTCTCTGGCAAGGCCATGATGATCTGCGGCAGCGTGCCGATCACCGTCCCCGCATTGGCAAGCTCATGCACATGAAGACCAAGCGGATCGTTAAAATTGATCGTCCGCCACAATATCCAAGGGCTGCTAATGAGAATCGGTATTAGCGCCGCGAGAAGCGATTGCTTGATCGCCGCTGACAAAGGGACGTGGTGACGTTTGAAAGCCAGTAAAAAGGCAGCCCCGACGCCGGGAACTATGAGCAAGCTATTCACCTTCGCGAGCACACACAGACCGATGATCAACCCGATCAAAACCGCACGGGCAGGGCTGGAACCAAGGCGGATGATACGGAGCATTTGCCACAACAGCAGCGTAGCCAACATCGTTAGGACAATATCGTTGGAGACCATGCCGCACATGTAAACCATCTGCGGCATGAAGGCATAGACACTGGTGGCAAACAATGCCCATTGGCGTTCGGAAGGTTGGTAAAAGACTTCACGGCTGGCGGCATAGGCGGCAAGTACAGCCAGCACGCCGTACAGCAGCGAGGGTAGCCGCGCCACACGATTTGCCAACACAATGGCAGGATCCGCAAAGGCAGCATCACGTTCGCCGTGAACAAACATGTTGAAGTTATCATTAGGCTGAACCGCATCTGGCGGCGCAAACCAGCGATTGCGGGAGCGCTCGATACCCGGCTCGGCAGGATCGTAAGGCGGAATCCGTGCTATATCCAAGGCGAAGGTGGCGAGGATGTAGGTTAGCGGTGGTTGACTGGATTCTTGATAAACTCCGTTGGTAAGGTAGTCATCGGAACTCGGCAGGGTGCGATATTTGTGGAACCACAGCACATAGTTGAACTGCATGTGTTCATCGTTGCCCTCTAGGACGGGCAAGGTGAGTTGAACGACGATGACCATGACGGTAAAGATGAGGAGAATGCCCATCACGCGCCATGTTGTTTTGTGATCGTGATGGGACATGCAAGTCTCCGAGCAGGGTACGTTAGCATTTGATGTTGGTGAAGGTGAAGCATTTGAACGTACAACCGTATCCCGGTGATAAATCACCGGGCTGAAGGTAGTAAAGCAACGTGGTGTTGTACGACTTATTCATTCAACCGGATCGACGTCAGACTCACCCTATGAAGTCCCCTCATGGGACTCAAAACGATTGTTGAAGGCGACGACACTTAATAAGCGCGGGCGAATAGGGCGCGCTCGGTGGCGGGTTGACCACACGCAATGCATTTGCCGTCGCCGGGTGTCTGTTCGAGCGGGAAGCAGCGCGAGACGGCCTGATTATCGGCCTTGATCTTGGCTTCGCACTCGGCAGAACCGCAGAACCACGCGGATGCCCACGCTTCCGCCACGATCTGCTTGAACTTCTCGTAATCGTCATCGACTTCGTGAATGTTGGCGTCACGGAATTCAGTGGCTTGCTTGAGCATGTTGGCTTGAATCTCATCCAGCGTGCGCTTGACGACCTCGACTAGACCATCGCGGGGAATGAACTGCTTGCCCGCTTTGCCGGGAATATCACGGCGGGCGAGGGCGACGGAATTCTTCTCGACATCCTTAGGGCCGATTTCGATGCGGATGGGGACTCCGCGCATCTCCCAGTCGTTGTACTTGAAACCGGGAGTCATGCCTTCGCGCTTATCGACGTGGAAGCGAATGCCCGCTGCCTTGAATTCGGCTTGGACGGCACTGACAGCCTCGAAGACTTTGCTTTTTTCCTCGTCGGTTTTGAAGATGGGCACGATGACGGTCTGGATGGGCGCGAGGCGGGGCGGTAAGCGCAAGCCTTGATCGTCGCCATGCACCATGATGATGGCACCAATAATGCGCGTGCTGAGACCCCACGAGGTCGTCCAACAGTGCTGCAATTCGTTGTTGAGATCGGTG
Organism: Anaerolineae bacterium; assembly: GCA_019637615.1. Classification (GTDB taxonomy): domain Bacteria; phylum Chloroflexota; class Anaerolineae; order Aggregatilineales; family UBA2796; genus JAHBVK01. The sequence continues at coordinate 57,082 of JAHBVJ010000003.1, forward strand.
AACTTGATGTCGAAGGCTTTGGCGAAATTCTGACCGAGATTGTGGCTGGTGCCGCTTTGCAACGCGCGCTTATCGCCCATCATGGCCTCGATGGTGTAGCTACGGAGTGCGCCCGCGAACTTCTCTTGATTGCTTTTGCGACCCTTAATCACAGGGATGGCGGCTTCGTTGATGGCGAAATCGGCATACGCACCGAGCATTTGCATGGTCTCGGCTTGCGCTTCGTCGTGGGTGGCGTGCGCAGTGTGACCTTCTTGCCAGAGGAATTCCATCGTGCGCAGGAACAGGCGGGTGCGCATCTCCCAACGGACGACGTTCGCCCACTGGTTGATCAGTAGGGGGAGATCGCGGTAGCTCTGAATCCAGTTGGCAAAACTGTAGCCGATGACGGTCTCCGAGGTGGGACGCACCACGAGACGCTCTTGCAGTTCTTCGCCGCCGCCAATGGTCACGACCGCGAGTTCGGGGCTGAAGCCTTCGACGTGCTCGGCTTCTTTCTTGAGGAAACTCTCTGGAATGAACAGCGGGAAGTAGGCATTTTGATGCCCAGTGTCCTTGAAGCGCCGATCAAGCTGTTCGCGAATGTTTTCCCACAGCGAATAGCCATACGGTTTGATGATCATGCAGCCGCGCACAGGAGCGTAATCGGCTAGATCGGCCCGCTGCACAAGGTCGTTGTACCACTTGGAGAAATCTTCGCTGCGTGAGGTGAGCGCTTGTACTGACATTATTCGTCCTAACAAAGCATAGTTTTGAAAGTGATATAGGGATTATGCCTGTTGAACGGGGCGGGATCAAGGGAGAAGAAAGTGCTTAGTCCTTAGTCCTTAGTGCTGAGTAGAAGGCGAATTCATGGTGAGGGTTACCTCATAGGCATTGCTGGTAAAAGGCACAGGTGTCATATAGCATGAGGGCGAAGCTGTGTGTCGAAAACCACCATAGCATGGCTAGTCCAGCAAGAATGAGAAAGAGTCCGAGCAAGAGGATTTGATCGCGCTGGCCTTTGAGAAACCGTAAGGATAACCAAGTGCCGATTACTACCGTGATCAGACCTTCTAGCGCAAGCAGAGCGTAGAGCAGCACGCCGTTTCTCACACTTTCGGTTGTAGCGAGAGGCACGTTCAGCGCGGGCGTGAAGATTGCTATGATCAGGGTAAGTATATTGGCGACTAACAGAAGATACAGCAAAAAGGTTTTACGACTCAGTGTTTTTGATGGCATGTGAAGCTCCCATCTCGATCAAATAGTCCACGCGCAATTGCTGGCGCAGTGACAGATCACGAGGAGGCATATCTTCTACGGCAGTAACTCGAAATATGCTGTATGGTTGGGGCGAATCATGCTGAAATCGCGGCGGTCAAATGTGCAGATTCGTGTGATGTTGAGTCGCTCGGCGAAGGCCGTCAGGCAACAATCTACAAAGTCGAGTTCTGCATCGTGGTAACGATCCATTAATGCCATCGCACGGGTGAAGTCATTCATTGTTAGTGAGATGAAAGGCGGAGACGTGGCGACCAATAAGCTAGAAAAGCGTCGTGTTGCTTCTCCACCGCCTAACCGGTAAAGGTTGTAGATCGCTTCCACTAGCACTACATCGGGAATCAGGAATTAGTATCGTGTTCGGTGGCAAAATCCTTGGCTTTCGTATGGTTGCGATCACGAGGATAGCCTAGCGCGACAAGATAGCTCGCATCAATCAGAATATCAGACATCCTCATCACTCACATTTGGTTTTTGCGTGCGCTCCCATTTTTCACGCAAATGGCGCTGAAAATGCTCACGACTGGTAGTCGCGGCGTCTGGATCATCGAGCCAATCGATGTTTGCTTGTTCCATGCCTTCTGCGACGATCAGCGCCCAATTATTACGCTGTACGGGCGCATAGCTGCTGAGTAGTTCTCCGAACGCCTCATCCAGTGAGCGCTGCTGTTGTTTGGCAATAGCTTCTAACCGTTCTACCAAATCTGAGCGCAAGGTGATGGTTTTGTCGGTCATAATCCAATGCTCCTCTGATCCCCATTATAGAAGATTTTGTAGTGGGTTGCGTGCCGTTCATCGTAGCTCACCTGACGGTTGGTCGTCGGTGTTTGCGCGGAGTAGGTTGGGTGGTTATCATTCAGCGCAATATATTCGGGGAGATGTGTATGCACTCCCGCGACGATGAGGGAAGCCAATGATTAAGACTAACCTGCGATTTACGTCGCTCCTGACGATTCTGGTAGCGTTGGTGCTGGTTGCCGTGGCGATCACTGCGCCGAACGCGACCTATGCACAAACTGCCCCGTTGTCGCTGACGTGGCAGGGATATTATTGGAACAACAATAATTTTCAGGGCAGCCCCGTGCTGGCGCGCACTGATTTCGCAGTCAATTTCAACTGGGGTGCTGGTTCGCCGGGGGGTAGCGTGCCCTCGGACAACTTCAGCGCACGGTGGTATACGACGATCAATGTGACGACGGCGGGTAACTTCACGTTCCGCGCTGGCGCTGATGACGGTATCCGCGTGGCGATTGACGGCAACGTGTATATCAACCGTTTCTACGCGAGTTCGAGCTTCACGCTGACTACGCAAGATATTTACATCGGCACGGGCAATCATCAGATCATCGTGGACTACTTCGAAGGCACAGGCAACGCGGGCGTGCTGATGGAGATCATCCCGAATGGCGGGCAGGTCAATAATAGCACGACGCCGGGGCAACCGACGGCTACGCCAGTGCCGGGAACAACGCCGATTCCTATCGGAACGCCGGTGCCGACTGGTCCCGTCAAGGCGCAGGTGACAGCGGCGCGGGCGAATTTGCGTAACGGCCCCGGCACGCAGTACGCACAGATCGGGGACGCGACCAAGGGTCAGACGTTCGTCGTGCTGGCGAAGGACTGCGACTGCGGTTTCGAGACGTGGTTCCTCGTTGATCTGGGCGGTGGTGCGAAGGCATGGATTTTCCGCCAGTTGATCTACGTGTTTGGCGGCAACATCGACGCGATCCCCAAGTCGCAAGAGATTTTGCCCGTGCCGGAAGGCCCAAGCAGCAGCGGCGCAGTGACCGTCACGCAGGTGACCGGACAGGCCAAGTTCGCGGTAGCAGTGCGCGATGTCCCGTCCACACGCAGCGGACAGAAGATCGCCGTGATCGAGCGCGGACAGTCGTTCATCGTGATCAAGTTGAGCACGAACCGCGCATGGGTGCAGGTGAACTATAACGGGCTGATCGGCTGGGTGTATCTGCCCAACGTGCGGATCGTATCCGGCAAGCTGGGATCGCTTCCGCGTGGGAACTCGTAGCTTTTAACGTTATCAGCGCTTTGCGCGATGCTTCTCTAAGAGCCTTGCCGCAGCGGTTTTACCCGCCGCTTGGGCAAGGCTCAATGCTGTATATCCCCATTGATCCTGCTGTGTTAGATCAGTGCCATACTCCAACAACATTGTCATCACCTTCACGTGTCCAGCAGACGCTGCCCAATGCAAGGTGGTTCGCCCTTTAGTGCCAACAGCATTGACATACGCACCATAATCAAGCAATATACGCACTTTATCGGCGCGCTCTGCCTTGTCACTGCGTGATATGTAGAGCAGTGGCAGAAAACCGTTTGGCTCAATCGGCGATTCAAAGAGCTACCAGTTGAGCCATTTGTGATAGTTCACATTGCTAGGTGATAGTTGTCACTTGTCTATACCGTGCAACACGCGATAATTAATCTTGCCGCATCATTAGATCTAGGCAACGTCTACTGCTACAAAGTCGCGCCATGAAACGGTTTTTCATCAGTTACGCAAAAAAAGATACTCGCGATCTTGCCCTAAAATTGGCCGAGGCTTTTGATAAGCCTCCGCTTGCTTCTTGGATGGATCGAGAACTGACGCCTGCTGACAAAGTCTCTTGGGAAGCTAGGATCGAACAGAACATCGACAACTGCGATTATTTTATCGTGCTGATCTCCAAAGATGTGAACCGTGCTAGTGATGGCGAAAGTGGCGAAAGTTTCGTCAGGAAAGAAATCCGACGCGGGTTGAGCAAGAAAAAGACGATCCTTGTCGTCATGTGTGACGAAAATATTCTCCCACCAACCTCGATCAATCACTTGCAACAGATTTCCTTTGTTGGGCGTAAACCATCAGGAGAAGATATCGATTGGCTCGTTGAACAGATTTGCAAGGAAGTAGACATTAATCCGCCAGAACCCTATTTCGGGCGGATCATGGAAAAGCGAGCTATTGAGAAACGAGCCGAAGAGTTAAAACGCCAACAGGAGGAGGATGAGCGCGAACTCAAACGTCGGCAAACATTCAAATCCGACCGCGAACGCCAGCGCGCTATCAACCAACAGCTCGATATAGTGTTACCAGATCGCAACCGTGGCAGAAAGCTGATGCTTGTTGGGGTCAGCATTATCGTAATACTATGCGCGGTTTCTGCCGCTGGTGTGTTCGGTATTTCCAAGCTGCGCACGCGGCTTGGTCTGATTCGTTGCACCGAAATTGCCGACGCGAAAAACCTATTTGGCGGTGGTCGGATTGCTTTCGACTCCACGTGGGAGTCAGCCGATGGAAACACCGCTGATATTTATGTGATGGACGCAGACGGTTCCAACCAGCAGCGGTTGACGAAAGAGGCGGGCAGTAATACTTTCCCGATTTGGTCACCAGATGGCAAGCAGATTGCCTTTGTTTCTGAGCGTGATGGCAACAGCGAAATTTATGTGATGAACTCAGATGGTACCACGCAGCGCAATCTAACCATGAACAAGGCCGACGATTATACGCCAAGCTGGTCAGCGGATGGGCAATCAATTGTGTTTGCTTCGACTCGTGGGGGTTCAAATTTAAATCTTTATATCGTACCGACGATTGGAGGAACAGCGAAAAAGCTTCTGGATAACAGTTTTGTTCTCGCCGGGAATCCTGCTTGGTCTCCCAATGGATCAGCTATTGTCTTTGCTGCCATGAAAAAAGGGTTTGTTCATACGGAGTTGTTCACCGTTGATCCAACGGGCAGTAATGTAAAACAGGTCACCAACCTTTCAACTCAAGATTTTCTCTTTCCGCAGTGGTCACCGAATGGGTTATTTGTTGCCTCGCAGTTCCGCTCAGCCAACGAGAAAGATCTGCCAGAGCCTAAAGTCATCGTCGTTCGCCTAGATAATAACCAGCAGCAGGTTGTCTACAGCGGGATATTCCCGACGTGGGCACCCAATGAAGAGTATTTGGCGTTCGGTTCCTTCGATTGGTTTAATTCGCGTCTTCTGGCGGTTTCGGTCAACGGCGATTTCGCCTGTGTGCTTTCAGACAGGAAAGGTGATTTCCATCCTAACTGGACTCGCGCCTAGTAGTCCAATATTTCTACTCGCTTGTTGTTTCACCGACTGAGCCAACCGTTTTACCCAGTCGGTTCAGCGGCGCACCGTTGTCGAGAAGGTACTTGAGAATATTCAGATCATTGGGTATGAGTATAATGCCCTCATCGGAAGACATCCGAAGAGTCGATTTGCGTCCGGATGTGTCTCCTACTATAGTTGGCTTCGCAGGCGTTCAAGATCAAGAGAGAGCGTCGTGTTATGGCATTTCCGGTTAATTCAGATTATTTTTTTCGGCCTTTTTGCTGGTGCTGGCAGCGGGATTCATCTTCCAATGGTCGTGGACGGTGAACATGTGGCCTTGGTCAGACTATTACACGACACCACATATGCTGTCATTCATGTTCATGGGATCGATCTGCGGCGACGTATTTCGCGCTGGCGGTGTTCGATCCGAGCTGGCATAACGCGGCAGGGCAGTTACTTGGATTTTTGGCGTACGATGTAGTGCTGATCGTGCCGTTCATCCAGCATTTTAGCGATGTGATCCCCGAACATCGGGTGAGCTTGATCGTGTATACGACGGTGGTGGTGGGGAGCGCGCTGCTGGCGATCTACTATTTGTTCATCCATCCAGAGACGCGGTTTCGGGTGGCAAGTGAACGCAGCAGTGAGAAGATGGCGGCGTGAGCAGTCTGCCCGATTCATCATCGGGCAGCGTGAATCCGATTAGTTGGTGTCTTGATCGGTGTCTTGGTTATAGACGTTATCTTGCATGTATTGCACGACCCACTCGATGATCTGGACACCGCGTTCGTAGTAGGGCGCTTTGACGGCGCGGGGCGAGGTGTCATCAATCGAGAATGACTCAGCGTTGGGACGCTCATCCGCCGTCGTGTAATGAATTGCGGTCGCGGTCAGGATGGGATCGCTCGTATCATCGTAATCATCCACCCATGCGACATCCAACGCGACTACGTTCGGATCATCCAACAGATTGCCGATGCCCATATCTTCGAGCATCGGATCGAAACGAATTTTTTGCGTTTCCATCCACAAGGTCGCGGAGGGAAGAATTACACTCCGTGATGTCCCATCGCTGGTCTTGCCGGATGCCAACAAAAACGTGATGGTTAAGGTATCGTCCACGAGCAGTCCTCATAACATCAGTCAATCACCGGAATAACACTAGTATACCCTAGCACCCGCAGATAATCCGAGAAAACCCACCCCGTCCCGAATGGTCCGCTGATCAGGAAGTACCACCCATTGGCGCTGATGCCCTGAATGGTGTATTTCTCGCCCAAGCCGACGGTGGCGATGACCGCGCCGTTGGGGTTGGGAGCGCTGCGCACGCGCACACGATAGGAGATGATCTCGCCAATCGAGAGCACGGTGCGATCCGTGAAGGGGATGTCGGTGAGGTCGCCAATAATCTGGACGAGTTCGCTATCGACCCAACCTACTTTGCCATCATCGAGGAGGATTTGCACCATCGTACCCTGACTGTGCCGCCCGACAATGTCGAGATCCGTGCCGTAGGGAAGCCGCGTGAGGACAGGATAACTGGCGAAGGGACCGGTACGCACATAGGCGAACGGGTTGGCGATGACGATGATGTGCGGCGCGATGTTGGTGATGGGCAGTTTGAGCAGATCGTCGGTGAGTAAGATGTACTGTGTGTTGATCCAGCCCTTGCCGAAGGGACTCAGGATTTCGATCCATGTGCCGAGGCGATCACGCCCGATGACGGGGACAACCTCATTGATGTTGAGGATACCAATGACGCTGGCGGTGGTACGCGGAGCGCGACGGACATTCAGATGGGCGATTTTGATGGTGGCACGGACGCCAGATTGATAAAGATGAGTGCTTGTAGGTGCAAGCGAGGCGGCTTGCACATGCAGTGGCAGCGTGAGGCTTATCAGGATAAACGCTACCAACCAGCATATAAACCTGCGAAACATACCCCCTCCAATACAATAACGATGAACAACAGCTCGGATACGCTTATTGTGTGATGATTCAGGGGCAGTAAAATGCTCAAACTTATCACGATTCGACAATTATTCGGGATTATTCAGGCGGATTTTTCGTTTTATCGCCCTGCATGGTACGGCGCAAGAGATCAATGAGGGTGGCGATCCGTTGGCGCATGAATTCGTGCGCGACGAGCATGACCAAGGTCTGGGCGATGAGCGCGCAAGAGAGGAAATAGAAGAGTCCCGCTTCGATAGGCGTGTTCAGGATCGGGATGTTGATCCCCATCGTGAGCGCGGGATTCAGCGTCCAGATGCCGCTGTTGAAGGCCAGTGCGTCGATGCAGGTGAGGTAGACGGTGGCGAACAGCACGCCGGGAACAAGCATCTTCCAGCGGCTCAGGAGAATATCGCCCGCGACGAGCCATTGCAGCAAGAGGATGGGCAGCAGCCAAATGACCAGTAGTAAAAGGTAGGTGAGATTTTCCACCGCGTGCGCCTGACATTACCTTCTGTAGCTTCACCGCCGCTTGATTGTACCGCTTGTTGTGCGAAGACTAGCCCCAACTCCCCGTGAGATGCGCGGTTGCTATTGTGATTCTAACGAAACTTTCCCTCTAGCCCCCCGTAATACTAACTATCAAGCATGACTATAAGGGGTAGGCGCGGCAATCAGCGCGCTGCTATACTCACGACAGAGGAAACGTATTATGCGTATCATCGTACACACGGGTAAAGGTGGCGTCGGCAAGACGAGCATCTCGGCGGCAACCGCCTTGCGCTGCTCGGAGATGGGACTCAAAACGATTGTGTTGAGTACCGACACGGCGCACAGCCTTGGTGATTCATTGGATATGGAGATCGGGCCGGAGCCGATTGAACTGCGACAAAATCTGTGGGCGCAAGAGGTTGATGCCCGCTATTCGATGGATAAGTACTGGGGATCGTTCCAGAAGTACATGGTGGCGATGTTCACGCAGAAGGGCGTGAAGGACATCGTGGCGGAAGAAGTCACGATCCTGCCGGGGTTCGAGGAAGGCGCACATCTACTTTGGATCGATAAGTACGTCAAGCAGAATTTCTACGATGTGATCATCGTGGATGCGGCTCCGACGGCGGAAACACTGCGGTTGCTCAGTCTGCCAGACGTGACACGCTGGTGGTTGGAGCGGGTGCTGTCGTTGACCAAAGGTGCAGCGAAATTCTTGCGTCCAATCGCGAAGCCACTGCTGAAAACTGACCTGCCTGATCAGGCGGCGTTCGAAGCGTTCGATGGCCTGTTCAAGACACTGGACAGCGTGCGCGTCCTGCTGAGTGATACGAGCGTGAGCAGTATGCGGTTGGTGATCAACCCTGAGAAGATGGTAATCAAAGAAACGCAGCGCACGTATACCTACCTGAGCTTGTACGGCTATGCCACCGACTGCGTGATCTGCAACCGCATCATGCCGGACGAAGTGAATGATCCATATTTTGCGCAGTGGAAAGATCTGCAAAAGCAGAACATCAATCTGATCGGTGAAGTATTTGGCGAACTGCCGTTACTCAAAGCGCCGATGTTTGACCGTGACGTGAACGGGATCGACACGCTGCACCGGTTAGGTGATATTCTATTCAAGGATCACAACCCGACGGACATCATGTTCAAAGGTACGACGCAGCAGATCAGCAAGAATGATGACGGTAACTATCAACTGCGCGTCAAGCTGCCCTTCGCGGATAAGAAAGACCTCGACCTGTATCGTTCGGCGGATGAATTGACTCTGCGCGTGGGGCCGTATCGCCGTAACATCGTCCTCCCGCACGCGCTGTGGGATATGGAAATTGGTGATGCAAAGTTCGAAGAAGCCGGCCTCAACATTCAGTTCGTCGCTAAGCCCGGAGCAGAGCAGCAGCGCTGATCTCGCCAAGCGGTTGAGCGCCTTCGCGCCGATGCCGGAGGCCGCCGCCGAGGAGACAGCCACAGCACAAGCATCTCGAACCACGCCGCAAGAGGAGGCTATTCCGCTTGCGGCGGATTTGCGTCCGATAGACGCAGACTCCGCGCATAAGCCATTCAAACTGAAGCAGGGACGTTACCGCCGTACGGTGTGGTTCTTCTCGTTCCTGTTCTTCCGCGTGATCGTGTGGGAAGTGTTCATCAGCCGGATCATGGGCGAGCGTTTCGTGGCGCGCGGGCGCAGTCAGCGCTGGCGACATTACGCGCGGAACTTCCGCAAGCTGGCAACGGATATGGGCGGCGTGATGATCAAGCTTGGGCAGTTCGTGTCCAGCCGCGTCGATGTGCTGCCGCCAGAGATCACGGACGAGTTGATGGGGCTACAAGATCAAGTCCCGCTGGTGCCGTTCGATTACATCAAACAGACGGTGGAGCGCGAACTCGGCTCGCTGGAAGATCGCTTTTTGTGGTTCAACGCGGAACCAATCGCCGCCGCCTCGTTCGGGCAAGTTCACCGCGCGCAATTGCCTAACGGGGATCGCGTAGTGGTGAAGGTACAGCGCCCAAATATTAACGACATCGTGCAGACTGACCTCGCCTCGCTCAAGGTGGTGGCACGACTCGCGATGCGCTATGGCCCGATCCGTCGGCGGGCGAATGTGCCTGCGCTGTTGGAAGAATTCGCGCGGGTGCTGTGGGAAGAACTAGATTACGTCAAGGAAGCTGACCACGCGATGACCTTCGCCTCGATGTTCGAGCATGATCCGGGCATTTATGTGCCTGCGGTTTACCTTGAGCATTCGACGCATTTTGTGCTGACGCTGGAAGACGTGACCAGCATCAAGCTAAACGACTATACGGCGCTGGAAAAGGCAGGCATCGACCGCAAAGAAGTGGCGAGTCGGCTGCTGAACTGCTATTTGCGGCAAATTTTTGACGAGCGATTCTTCCACGCCGACCCGCATCCGGGGAATATTTTCGTGTATCCGCTGCCGGAAAAAGCCTATATGAATGGCAACGGCAAGAAGCCCGCCACACAGCCTTTTTATCTGATCTTCATCGATTTCGGGATGGTGGGCAGGCTGACGCCGCGCTTGCAAGAAGGTCTGCGCGAGACGTTGATCGCGGTGATCACGCAAGACTCGAAGGGAATGATCGAGAGCTATCAGAAATTGGGCGTGCTAATGCCCGGTGCGGATTTGCAGCGGTTGGAAGACGCGACCAAGGCTGTGTTCAGCAAGGTGTGGGGGCTGAACATGAACGAACTGACCAATCTGCCGTTCGAGGAAATGGCGGATGTGGCGCAGGAGTTCAGCGATCTGCTGCTGTCGATGCCATTCCAGATGCCGCAGGACTTCATTTATTTGAGCCGCGCGGTGGGAATCCTCAGCGGGATGTGTACAGGGCTTGATCCGACCTTCGATCCGTGGCGGCAGATGCAGCCGTTTACCGAGAAGTTGTTAGCCGACCAGACAAAATCGTCCGCGATTCCGGCGGCTCCGCGCGTGGCGCTTGAAGCGGGCGTGAAGTTTGTGCGCGATTTCCTGACGCGGGCTTATCGTTTGCCGCAGTTGGCGGACACGGTGCTGGAACGGGCGGAAAGTGGGCGGCTGACGGTGCAGATCGCGCCGAACGATGGCCTGTACAAGCAGGTGAACCGGATCGAAACGGCGGTGAGCCAGATGTCGTTCGGGCTGATCTTCGCGACGCTGGTGCTGGCGAGTACGCTGTTGTTTACGCAGCAGGAGCGCGGGTTGGGGCTGATCGGGTATGGGTTATCTGCGATCTCGTTCGTGTTTCTTGTGCTGCGCGGGAGAGGATGATAGCTGATCAACTGAGAATAGCAATGGACGAAAAACGTAAGGTACGCCTCAGTAAGTTTATTTCCAAGCACCTGCGGCACGAGCCGGAAGCATTAGGGCTGACGCTGCAAGTTGGCGGATGGGTGCCGGTAGAGGATTTGATCGAGGGATCGGCGCTGGTGGGCATGACGTTTACACGCGAAGAACTGCGTGAGGTGGTGGCTACCAATGATAAGCAGCGCTATTCGTTTGACGAGACAGGTACGCTGATCCGCGCAAATCAGGGGCACAGCACGCCCGTCGATCTGCAATTGGAGCAAGCCGAACCGCCCGCCGTGTTGTATCATGGAACCGCAGCACGCAGCGTCGCGCCGATCATGGAGTCGGGATTGCTGCCGATGGCGCGGCATCATGTGCATTTATCGGCAGACGTGGAGACGGCGCGGAAAGTTGGCGCACGACACGGTAAGCCTGTGATATTTGAAGTGGACGCCGCGCAGATGCGGCACGAGGGAATTCTATTTTTCCGATCTGACAACGGCGTGTGGCTGACGGCGCATGTGCTGCCGAAGTTTTTGAAGCTGCTCAAAGGGTAAGTTTTTGTCATGACAACGATCAAGATTGCTCCGTCGATTCTGGCGGCGGATTTTACGCGGTTGGGTGAGCATGTCCGCGAAGCTGAAGCGGGCGGCGCAGAGCTGCTGCATCTGGATGTGATGGATGGGCAGTTCGTGCCGAATATCTCGTTTGGGCCGATGGTAGTAGAGGCGGTGCGCCGCGTGACCAAGCTACCGCTGGATGTGCACTTGATGATCGAGAAGCCGGAACGGTATCTGGACGTGTTCGCTAAAGCGGGCGCGACGATGATGAACGTTCACGTCGAAACGTGCCCACATCTGCACCGCACGATCCAGCAGATCAAGGCGCTGAACGTCAAGGCAGGCGTGGCGATCAATCCGCATACGCCGTTTGAGATGATCCGCGAGATTCTTGGGGATGTGGATCGCGTGCTGGTGATGACGGTCAATCCGGGGTTCGGCGGGCAGAAGTTGATCCATTCGACGCTGCCGAAGGTACGCCAGATCAGCGAGGCAATCAAGCAGTACAAGCACGAGATCGAGGTCGGCGTGGACGGCGGGATCGATGCGCAGACAATCGCTGAGGTGCGCGGATACGGCGCGGATGTGTTCATCGCGGGATCGTCGGTGTTCGGGTACGCGGGCGGCGTGGCAGCGGGGATCAAGGCGCTGCGGGAGAAGGCGGGGAAGTAACGTCGTTCAATTTCATCGATTGCCACACGGATAGAGTACGCTGTATCTCTCAAACTGCGTTTGTCCTTATGCTTGAATTGATATGGGAAAGCATGGGCGATGTGGCATGATGAAAACGAAATGGCTGATTATTATTCTGTTGCTGGTGATGATCGGTTCTCCACAGCATATATCCGCACAACGCTCACGGCAGAAGATTTTTGAAGTTGACGGCATGATCTACGGTGGCTTTATCTGGTCATCTGACAGCCGTTGGATAGGAATATATATTGATGATAAGGACAACCCATACTACGACCGCATCACGCAGACCCTTCAACGAGAACGACCACAAGCACTGATAGATACACGGACTATTTCAGCCGAGGAACACGCTTTTTTTCGTGTCGCCGACAACGTAAACGTCAGTATCTCGCCTAACGGACGCTACTTGCTATACGACAGCAGCGATCCGTTACCGCCGCCTGATTCGGAGAATGAAAAAATCGACCGTGAGGTGATGAAGTTACGTCCAACGTACCTTGCAGATCGCCAGCAACGAACTTATACACTATGGAGAATCACAGGCGGGTTAAGTAGTACATGGTGGAGTGACAATAGCAGTGGTGTGTTTGTGCGGGTAAATGGTTGGGAGAGCATTGGCGGCCTCGTTGGTTACGTGACGGGGTTTCAGGAAGATGTGACGCAGTTTCGCGATATGGATGTTTCGGAATTTATGGCGCAGGACAAACATTATTTTTACTATGAACTGATTCAGACATATTGAGAAAGAAAAGAGGGTGCGTCATGATTGAGAAAACTCCGACCAAAGAGTAACCAAGCATGAGCACCATCCCAGAAAGTGTAACTGAAGACCAGTTTAGGGACTACATCTTGCCGTATTTGACGACAGCGCGGCGGGGGTATGTGAGTAAGACACCGCTGCAGGGGATATTCAACTTGCTGTTGTACCGCCTGCATACAGGCTGTCAGTGGGATCGCTTACCAGTGTCGCATGAGGCGGCAGAGCGCCAGCGACATAACCAACCAAGTTGGCAAGCGGTCTATGACCATTGGCGCAAATGGAGTACAGATGGCAGTTTGGAGAAGGTTTGGCAAGAAAGTATTGGGCGCATCAAGGATGAACTAGACTTGCACCAGATGAATTTGGATGGTAGTCATGCCATTGCCAAGAAAGGTGGGGAAAGTGTGGCGTACCAAGCTCGCAAACGGGCGAAGACCAGCAATATTTTGCCCATTACCGATAGCAACGGCTATGTGGTGGCTTCCACAGGTATCATAGCTGGTAACCATAACGATGCGTTTCAGCTCAAAGCCCATCTTCAAAGTGCATTCAAAGCCATGAAGCACATAGGATTGGTTATTGCTGGTGCCCTTTTCAATGCGGATAGTGCTTTTGACACCAAAGAAGCCCGCAAAGTCTGTTTCAATCATCAGGTGGTGCCCAACATGGCTGAAAACAAACGCAACCGAAAATCGGTCAAGCGTGGACGTAAGCGGCTATTTAACGCTGAGGTCTACAAAGTTCGTTTCGTCAGTGAGCGCTCGTTTGCTTGGATTGACAAGTTTCGTGCTCTACTGCTTCGTTTTGACCGCAAGGATGCTAATTTCTTGGCAGGGCATCATCTCGCTTTTGCTTTGATTAACCTGCGTCACCTATTTGCCATGAAAGTCTGAATCAGTTCTATGACAGCAACAATGGCGATGGAGACAATATGTATGCCTTCGCCGGTCATAAGCTTTTAATGACGGCGAGCGACGAGGCAACAGGACTTAAAGATGATCCTAGCATACGTAGCCTGATCTCTTTTGACGTGAATGATCCATCGAAACATCGCATCGTTGAGTATGACGTTGATCTGCTGCCGTTTCCTAATTCATGGTCTGATCGTAGTCTGCTGATTGGCGGCGCGGGGTTCGGGACAGACGTAGAGCGTTATGTATGGGTATTGAGCGACCGAGGCTTGCTGCTGTATGACCTGCAAAACCGAACAGTGCGGTTGGTGGATACCTCGATTGTGCCAGATACGACATGCTGTCATGGACTAGGGGAATTTTCGCCAGATGGCAAGTGGTTAGTTTATATCGTTTATGACAATGAGACGTCACGCTCGGTAGTATATCTAGTTGACCTTGAGCAGCTAATGAATTAGGTAAGAACTTCGCGGTTCGAGTAAACTTAGAGTAGAAGCAATATGTGGTGAGGTGTGGCGATGGTAGCTAATCCCAAACAACAGCAGATGACGCTAGAGGAATTTGAGCGTTTTGCCGTGCTGCCAGAAAATCGTCATCGGCGGTTTGAATTGATTGACGGGGAGGTTGTCGAATTGGTCTCCAACGAAATCCCGGCGCATATTACGTCGTTACTCACGATCCTCGTCGGTAGTTTTATCGTACAGCATCAACTCGGTTACACGACCAGTTCTGAAAGCGGGTTTCGGATCGGCAACAACGACTACATGCCCGATTTCGCGTTCATCTCGAAACAGCGCCGCGAGAAGCCAGCGGGCGAAACGTGGATCACCGTAGTGCCCGATCTGGTGATTGAGGTCAAGTCACCAACAGATTCGCTGGTTGGCCTGATCAGCAAGGCGGCGGATTATCTCGAAGCGGGTGTTCGCACGGTGTGGGTCGTGCTGCCGGAAAAGCGGCGGGTGGATGTCTACACGCAAGAGGATATGCTGCAATACGGTGTGGAAGGCCTCATTATAGGCGGTGATGTGCTGCCCGGCTTTACGCTCAAGGTAGCTGAGATTTTCGCACACTTATCGTAATCCACACTAGCATTCGGGCGTATGATTGAGCATAGGTTGATTCTCTTTTCCTCAAGGAATAAGTTCAGCATATGCCACAAACTCCTCATATTGAACATCATTTCACGGCATCGGACACTATTCGCGACATCATCATCGGCATGTCAGACGGCTTAACCGTGCCATTTGCGTTGGCGGCGGGACTTTCGGGCGCAGCGGCTTCGACGGCAGTAGTCGTCACGGCGGGATTGGCGGAGATCGCAGCGGGGTCGATCTCGATGGGCTTGGGCGGCTATCTGGCGGCGCGCAACGACGCCGATCACTATGAATCCGAGCGACGGCGGGAACAGCAAGAAGTGGTCGAGATGCCGCAAGCCGAAAAACGCGAAGTGAAAGAAATCTTTTTGGGATATGGGTTAACAGATGAAGCGAGTGCGCAAATCACGGAGGCCATCGCCAAGAAGCCCGAAGCATGGGTGGACTTCATGATGCGCTTTGAGCTTGCGCTCGAAAAACCTGAGCCGAGTCGCGCCTTGCGCAGCGCGTTGACCATCGCCGTTTCGTATGCGGTTGGTGGATTTATCCCGTTGACTCCGTACATCATCTTTTCTTCGATCCCGACGGCGCAGATCGTGTCCGTGATCGCGACGTTGATCGCGCTAGTGATATTCGGCTATATCAAGGGGCGATTTACGGGCACAAACCCAGTGCGGAGCGCGTTGCAGACAATGCTCGTAGGCGGGTTGGCGGCAGCGACGGCGTTCGCCATCGCCAAGCTGATCAGTTGAGCGCAGATGGCAATAAAAAGGGCAGGGATGATACCCTGCCCGAATAATTGACGGCTTATGAGCGGAGACAAACAGCCGCGAGTGAGTATTATCTCAGCTTACTACAGATCGGTAGATTACGCCCAATTCAGTCACCAATTTTGGGGAATTCTTCCGGCGGAATGGGGACTACTTGAGCCGTCCCGCCCTGCACTGGATGTAGTGTTACCGTATAGACTGTATGATTGCGGCCCGTATCATTAAATGTAAGCTTATTAGCGAATCGTTCAAACTGTGCATCCACTGTGAATTGATCGAGACTGTCGTCCCACTGCTGACCAACCATGTAAAACAGGTCAAAATCTCCATTGGCAATTGACATAAGCGTAAATTTGTCGCCACTGCGCACATACACTGCATTTGTTAATTCATCTTGGGTGCGCTTTAGTACGACGACGGCATCTAGATTTAGGCCATTGTCAATGATTAACTCGTTGTTCGCTAACTTGTCAGAAAACGAACTGCTAATCCGGCATCGGTCTGAAAGAGCCATTCCGGTAACAGGGCGATTCGATAGAGAGGTAGGGCTAGCACTATATCCCCAAGCGGGGGAAGCATGCAGAACAACATATCGATTTGCAGCTGGTCGGCGCAGGTTGGAACCATCGGCATTGATCACGAATATTTTTGCGCTTCCATCTTGATTCAGCGCGTTCACCGCAATATATTTACTATCTGGTGACCACAACGGCGGCGTCTGTATGTAGATAGAGTCGGTCAACTGATGTACATCAGTGCTATCTGGTTGTATTACGAGAAGATTATTATCGCTTACGTATGCCAGATATTGACCATCTGGAGACCAAGTAAGTAGACTGAGCGAGTGCCTGCTGATCGAATTTTCTAAAAGCTGCTCGTCCTTTCCATCAAGCGTGGAGACGAAAATTGCATATCGAGATTCGGTTTCGGACACGTATGCAACGTGTTGACTATCCGGTGACCACGCTGGGTACCGATCATCAACTTTGTTATGCGTAAGTTGAATAGTTGAGCCGCCAACCTGAGTAACTACGATATCTGTGCCTTGAGTGGCTTTGGTTGTAAAAGCAATCCATCGACTATCTGGCGACCAAACCGGACTGTCTGCAAAAGCATAGGCAGGATCAGCAATGCCGAGAAATTTGAAATTTCCTCCGTTCGCGTCGGTAACGGCAACCTGATATTGACCTGTATTGTTGCTCTGAACTACGTATGCGATGTATCGTCCATCCGGAGACCAAAGCGGTGATATCTGATCATGAAATTGGAGTGACCCTGACCGCCTAGATAGATCAAGCAAAACATGCCGAGCGTTATCCGAAATATTTATCACATACGCGATATTGCCATTAAAATAAGCAATTCGGTGTCCATCCGGAGATAGTGTTGGTTGCGATGAATATTGTTCTTCGAACTGACTCGTATAGTTGGTAAGATGTGAACCATCAGGTTGTACGCTATAAATATCGATCCGGTTGTCGCAACTTGATGCACTGAAAGTTAGGATGAGAGATTCGTCTCTAGCAACAGGTAACGGTGTAGCTTCCTCTTCGTTAGGCGATGTAGTTTCAAGTTGGACCAATCCCGACCATATATAACCCTCGATGCCAGACTTAAGACGCACCTTGTACCAAGTTGAACTGGTCGTCCCACCGAGCGTAACAGACTGTCCATTTTCAGCGGCCAAAACGGTGACAGAGGTACCTGCGGGTAGGGTTACTAAGACAGAAGTCTGTGTAGAGGCTTCTTTGCGAACGGACGCGGTGGTGATTATTGTGCCTTGTCTGGGTATTTCCTGAGCTTGTACAGCACTGACGACAAAAGCGGAACTAAGTATGAGTGTGAAAATGCGTAATAAGGTCTTCATGGTTGCTTTCTCTATCAAAATAAGTAACGGCGAAAGCACGACTCCAAGGTTAAATAAGGAAGAAAAAGGATCTTCGCATCTAGCCACGATGAACACATTATAGTATTCATTGTGGTTTTTGATGTAGTAACGCTTAGATTGTAAGGAATAACTTCCGAGATTTTAATTCGTAAAACATCGGTATTGAAGGCAATCCATTGAGCAGCTTTTGTCCCAATAAAAGGGCAGGTTGACAGCCTGCCCTGATTGTCAAGCGTTTAGTAGTGGAATGTTGCGCTATTCCTCGTCTTCGTCATCGAGGGGTTCGTCGCCTAAGTCCTCATCGTCTAGTTCGTCGTCCACATCGAGCGCTTCATCCAGTTCGGCGTCTTCCAACTCGGTATCGGGATCAACGATCACATCGAGGACTTCTTCGGGCGCTCCATCAGGATGTGCCCCATTGCCGGATGGCACAATCGCCTCGATCACATTGCCGTTCTCGTCCAGCTCTTTTTCTTCCGGCGAGCCTTCGACCACTGCGACACTCACGACTTGATCACGCTTGGGCAGCTTGATCAGATGGACACCATGCGTAGCACGACCCGCGATACGCACGTTGGCGGAACGGGTACGGAGCGCAATGCCTTCTGCCGTGATGAGCGTGATGTCTTCCTCGTCTCGCAGTGCGTGGGCGCTCACAATATCGCCCGTCTTGGGCAGTGCCGAACGGGCGATGTTCAAGACGCCCATCCCATTACGCCCACGAATCGGGTAGAGGTCAACGGGGGTTTGCTTGCCGAAGCCACGCGCCGTGACAACCAATATCGTTTTCACGGTTTCATCCAAGACATCGACACCTGCCAAACGATCACCCTCGCGCAGACGGATCGCTCTTACGCCCGCCGCTTGGCGTCCCATCACGCGCACTTCATCTTCATGGAAGCGAATGGCACGTCCCTTGGCGGTCACGATTAGGAGAGTGTCATTGCCGGACGATCGGCGTACCCAACGCAGTGTGTCTTCTTCATTTAGCCCGATGGCAATCAGACCGTTGGAGCGAACAGCAGAAAACTCGGAGAGTTCTACCCGCTTGATGCGCGCGTTCTGGGTGCAGAAGACGAAATAGCCGTTTTCAAAGTTGTTGACGCACGCAATGGTGGTAATGTGCTCGTCAGGCTCCAAGGCCAGCAGCGCATTGATGAGCGTACCTTTGCCGTTGCGATCCGCTTCTGGGATGGCAAACGTACGCTCGGCGTAGACCTTGCCCTTGTTGGTAAAGAACAGGATATGACTGAGCGAGTTGGCGCTGACCAGATGCGCGACGGTATCTTCGTTGCGGGTTGCCATGCCCGTCACCCCGCGTCCGCCGCGATGCTGCGCCCGATACAAGGCGGAAGGCGTACGCTTGATGTAGCCACGCTGCGTAATGGAGACCAAGACCTCTTCTTCGCGGATCAGGTCGGCCTCGTTGAAGTCCGCACCACTTTCGTAGTCCATCTTGGTGCGCCGTTTGTCGCCATATTTGTCCGCGATCTCGTTGACATCGGCACGGATGACGGCAAGCAGTTTCTCGTCGTGTGCCAAGAGGTCTTCCAAGTAGGCGATGCGATCCGTGACCTGCGTGTATTCTTCCTCGATCTTGAGGCGTTCGAGGCTGGCGATACGTCGCAACTGCAGATCGAGGATAGCACGCGCTTGGAGTTCGCTCAGATCGAAGCTTGCCATTAACGACGTGCGGGCGGCGTCGGTATCTTCCGCGCCGCGAATGATGGCAATCACGCGGTCGATATTGGCGAGAGCCTTGAGATAGCCTTCAAGAATGTGGGCACGCGCTTGTGCTTGCTTCAGTTCGAAGCGAGAGCGACGGGTGATCACTTCGCGACGGTGATCGATATAGATTTGCAGCGCCTTCTTGAGGCCGATGGTACGCGGTTCGCCATCCACCAAGGCCAACATTTGCACGCTGAAGGTGGTTTGCAACTGCGTGTATTTGTAGAGCTGGTTGAGTACTTTTTTGGGTTGGGCGTTGCGCTTCAATTCGATGACAATGCCCATGCCGTGCCGATCTGACTCGTCACGCAGATCGCTGATCTGGTCGAGCTTGCCATCTTTGACCATCTCGGCAATACGCTCGATCACGGTGACTTTGTTGAGCTGATAGGGAATCTCGGTGACGACGATGCGATGCCGCTCACCACCCTTCATTTCTTCGATCTCCGCAGTCGCCCGCACGGTCAAGCGCCCACGTCCGGTGGAATAGACCTCGCGCAGTTCTTCGCCCGCCAAAATGGACGCACCGGTGGGGAAATCTGGCCCCTTCACGAATTCCATCAGTTCATCGATGCTGATGTCATCGACACGGTGATTGTTGTCGATTAGATAGCTGATCGCGCCGACGAGTTCGCGTAGATTGTGGGGCGGGATATTGGTCGCCATACCCACCGCGATGCCGCTGGAACCGTTGAGCAGCAGATTGGGCAGGCGGGCGGGCATAACGGTTGGCTCTTGCAGCGACCCATCAAAGTTATCGCCCCAATCAACGGTATCCATGTTGAGATCGACCAATAGTTCGTCCGCGACACGGGCCATGCGCGCTTCGGTGTAACGCATGGCCGCCGGACTGTCGCCATCGACACTACCGAAGTTACCTTGACCATCAACCAGCGGATAGCGCATGGCAAAATCTTGCGCCATACGCGCCATCGCTTCATACACGGAAAGGTCGCCGTGCGGGTGATATTTACCCAAAACTTCGCCCACGATACGGGCGCTCTTCTTGTATGCTGAGTTTGGACGCAAGCCCATGTCGTACATTGCGTAGAGGATGCGCCGATGGACGGGTTTGAGGCCATCTCGCGCATCGGGCAGGGCACGCGCCACGATCACGCTCATCGCATAATCGAGGTAGCTCCCGCGCATCTCTTCGTCAATACTGACTGGACGAATCGTACCTATTGCCATGTTAGAAAACCCCAGACTTGGTTGGTAAATTACCCGCAACTACACTTGTGATAATATGTTCGATTATACCTCAAAACCGACCCTTTGGCGAGGGGCGGAATCCATCGTCAGCATCGCGATCTTTGCACGCTAAAAAAGTCCTCTGTAAAGGATGGTTTAGGATAGGTGGGATAATGGGGATTTTTTTGCCCGTTTTTGCCACATTATCCCGCAGTTTCCAACGTGGGATTCGGTGGGATATTTTCGAGGTTAGGGTGCGTTATAGACCGCGCCGGATAGCAGATGGAGGTTGCTGACTTGGCTTTTCCCACCTTTTGCCACGAGATTGATCAGGGTTGGATAGGGTGTGGTGGGAAATTGACCTTCCCACGCGATCTCATGGTTGAGTCTAAGCACAGCATGACCGGAACCTTCGACATTGATATAAATCTCGTTGGCTTGAAGGTCAGCATGTAAATGGATGAAGCGATTGGTATCGGGCGCGAACGGATACAGGTTGAAGTAACCATCTAGCGTGAGTAAGAGCAGAACGCCAGCCTCGCCGCAGTTAAGTTGAGCGAGGGTATCGCAGAGTTGGATGCCCCACTGCATGTCGGGATCGTTAGGGGAGTCAACCTGTGCCGTGAGGATGACGGTATAGGGCGGGTAGAGCGGCTTGATCAGCGCGATAGGATGCCGGATTTGTTGGTTAGGCGGGATAACAAGCTGCGCGGACGGAATCGTCATGAGCAGGCTGCCAGCGACGGGCGGATCCGCGAGTCCGGCGGCGAGAGAAGCCGCTAAGGAAATCCCACCGATGAGGAAAATCAGCAAAAACTGACGGGCAAGGCGCAAAAGTTGCATGGTCATGTTGGCGTTTTCCGCTGCAAATGGCGGCTTTTTCTAGTCCAGCGCACTCTCGGTATTTTAGTCGGCAGCCGGAAGCGGTACAATAGGGGTCTCTCAAGTGATGATCTTTCGTGAGGTGTGACCCTTGCACCTCTATCCCTCGGACGGAAAAGCCTTTGCCAGAACCAACAGTAATCATCCGATCAGACCGTGCCAGAGTGTTCGGTAATCGTCATCCGTGGGTATTCAGCGGCGCGATCCACGAAGTCCAAGGTTCTCCCGCTGATGGCGACATCGTCGCATTGCGCGACCGAGATGGTAACTTCCTCGCGCGGGGGTATTGGAATCATCATTCGCAGATCAACGTACACGTCCTTACTTGGGATGAAGATCAAGCGATTGATGACGCATGGTGGCGCAACCAATTGACGCGGGCGATCAGTGCGCGGGCCGTGGAAAACGCCCTGCACGAACGGACGCCGAACGCTTATCGGCTGGTGAACGCCGAAAATGACAATATCCCCGGCCTTGTGGTAGACCGTTACGCCGATTTTGTGGTGATCCAAGCCCTGACGCTCGGCATTGACCGCCGTAAACAGATGCTTGCCAAGCTGCTGATGGAAATGCTATCGCCCACTGGCATCTACGAGCGCAGTGATGCTGATGTGCGCGTTAAAGAGGGCTTGACGCCCGTCACGGGATTGCTGGCGGGACGCAAACCGCCACCGCTCATTGAGATCGATGAGAATGGGCGACGCTTCCTCGTTGATATTTACAACGGGCACAAGACTGGCTTCTATCTCGATCAGCGTTCCAACCGTGCCACGCTCGGCAATTGGCTGCGCTTCGATCCCGAAGCCGATACGCGCACGATCCTCAACTGCTTCAGCTATTCAGGCGGATTTTCGGTATACGCACTGGACGGGATGGCGAAACGGGTCATCAATATCGACGCTTCGGCGGACGCGCTGGCGCTGGCAAAACGCAACGTTGCGCTGAACGGATTCCCGACGCCGGAGGAAGATTTCGTGCTAGGCGATGTATTCGACGTGCTGCGCAAATATCGCGCGGAGAATCAGCGCTTCGACGTGATCATCCTTGACCCGCCAAAGTTCGCAAACAATCAGAAACAAGTGGAAGGTGCGACACGCGGCTACAAGGACATCAATATGCTGGCGTTTCAACTGCTGAAGCCGGGTGGAATGCTGATGACGTATTCGTGCTCCGGACTGGTGGACGCTGACTTGTTCCAAAAGGTGGTATTCGGGGCGCTTTTGGACGCCCGACGGGACGCACAGATCGTCATGAAATTGACGGCGGGCACCGATCATCCAGTGTCACTGACGTTCCCAGAAGGCGCATATCTGAAGGGGCTGCTATGCCGCGTTTGGTAAGCCGACGCGCGTAAGTAAGTAGCATCACAACGTCTCTACGATCATGCGCACTATGCATATGGAGGATATTGAGGGTTATCAATGACTACTAACGACTATGAAATCATCCATAATCTCGACCGGAACCGTTTTGAAGTCACGATTGAAGGGTTGACCGCCGAATTGGTGTACCGTAAAGCGGGCGACACGATCAATTTCCGTCACACGGGCGTGCCAGAAGCTATCGAAGGACGCGGGATCGGGAGCGCATTGGCGCGGACGGGCTTGGAATATGCCAAACAAGAGGGGTTGACCGTGATCCCGTCGTGCCCATTTGTGCGTCACTACATCGACAGACATCCTGAGTATCAACCACTGCTTACGCCAAGCCAGCACGGCACCGATCATGAGTGATAGCGTCAAACGCTACACCAGCGAGGCGATTGACGTAACCTATGATACTCAGCGCTGCATTCATGCCGCCGAATGTGTGCGCCGATTGCCAGCCGTGTTTGACACGAAGAAGCGACCATGGATACAGCCAGCAGAAGCGGCAGCCGATAAGGTAGCAGAAACCGTGATTCAGTGCCCCTCTGGCGCGCTGCACTTTGAGCGGAAAGATGAAGGGATTGCCGAGGCGATCCCCGCTGTAAACAGCATCCACATCCAAGCGAACGGGCCGTATTACGTACGCGGCGATGTGCGGATCGAGACGACAACGGGCGACGTGCTGCTGACCGATGTGCGAGTGGCGTTATGCCGTTGTGGACAATCGCGCAATAAGCCGTTTTGCGATAACTCGCACATTCCGGCGCGGTTTGAGGATGCGGGCGAGATCGGACAGGCAGAGAATGCCAGCACTGAGGTCGCACCAACAAGTAAGCTGATCATTACGCCGACGACGGACGGCTCGTATCATGTGCAGGGGAATGTGGAAATCCGCGCGGCGGATGGCGTCCATGTGCATCGCGGTGACGATATGTGGTTGTGCCGCTGTGGTGGGTCGAGCAAGAAGCCATTTTGCGACAGTACCCACGAGCGAATCGGGTTCAAGGCTACGTAGCTCCTCACGCGTCTTATCTCCCAGCGGGCTACCAGCCAATAAACTTGCCAAAAAAATCCCCCTCGCTGTGAGGGGGATTTTTCATACTAGCGTGCGTGTGTACGTTATTGGCGGGTGAACAACTCTACACCGGAGATGTTGGCTAACCCACCGCCCGCTGTGATTAACAGGTTGCCATCGGTGATGGTGACGGCGTAGGGGCCTTGTCGGCTCCACCAGCCTGCACTACCGGTGGTGATGCTAGGCACCAAGACCTGACCGCCTTCGAGCGCCATCCAGAAGGTGGTGGAGGCGTCGTTTTCCCAGACCGTTACATACACATCATAGTTACCGTTCGGGACGTTGGCAATGCTGATGCTCATATCGTTCGTGCCATTGGCGTTGTAGGACGAACGGATCATTTGCGCTTTGTTGCCACTTGCCGTCGGGTTGAGCGTGATGGTCTGGTTGGCGAAGGACGTGCCGTTCGTCACCGTCACACCGTTGGTTGCGTTGCCCGCTAACCAGACGCGACTGCTGATGGTGTACTGCGGCCCGTTCATGTTATAGGCTCTGAAGAACGTGATCACAGGCGTCGCTGTGCGAGTCGGCGTACGGGTTGCCGTCGAAGTACGAGTCGCCGTCGAGGTGCGGCTTGGCGTATTGGTCGGCCCCACTGATGTATTCGATGGTGTGAGCGTTTGGGACGGCGTATTGGTCGGCCCTGCCGTGTTGGTACGCGTGGCAGTTGCCGTGGGTCCAACCGTGTTGGTGAAGGTAGCGGTAGCCGTAGGCCCTGCCGTGCTTGTGTTGGTACGTGTCATGGTCGGGGTGGCACTGGCTCCGCCGCCTGATGTCGTACTGTAGACTTCAAAACCAGACAGATTGGCTAATCCGCCCGACGTTTGCAGGGTGATGGTGCCTGCCGTGACATTGGCTACCCACGGGCCAAGGCGATCCCATTTACCGGCTGGACCGGACTGATAGTTGGCTAAGACCGTCTGGCCTTGCAGCGAGAAGCTGTATGCTGGCGGATTTCCATCTGACCAATCAAGCCATGTGTAAACATAGACTTGATAGGTGCCGTTCGGTACGCCACTCATCACGACGTTGTGCGCCCAGTGCTGCTGTGAGCACGAGATCATGGTGGCGCGGTTGGTATCGGTGGTCGGCGTCAGCGGCTGCCAAGGATTGCACAAAATGCTGCCCGTGGTCGTAAAGTTCGGCGTGGTGCCGGTATTGGCTTCCCAGTTGTTGCCATCGATGACGAGCGCTGGCCCACCCATATTGACAGCACGGTAGAAGGTCGTCGAACCGGGTGGTGGCGTATTGGTCGCCGTGTTTGTCAACGTCGCACTCGGCGTATTTGACGGCGTATTCGATGGTCCGGTGGTTGACGTGCGAGACGGTGTCGCGCTTGGCCCTGTAGTCGGCGTCCGAGAGGGCGTCGCGCTCGGAGCAGGCGTGTTCGTGCTGATGCTGCCACCGCTGCCCGCATCCGCGATCATGCGGTTCAACACGTTCTGGGTGATACGCTGGATACGTGTATCCAGAGGCCAAATCCAGTTACCCTCCAAGAAGTACTGCCAATAGTTGACCGAAACATTGAGCACCCATGCACCGCTCGGCGCTTGCCAGATCACGGCTTGATGCAAGAAGGTGCCTTCCGAACTGGTGATCGGCGTTTGCCCGAAGACGGTCATGTTGGCAGGGCTGTAGCCATTGTTCCAGACGCGATCCCATTCGTAGCCCATGAGTTTGGGGATCGTGCTGCCATTGGTCAGACCCGTACCTTGATAAATCCAATGGCTCGCATTCGTGACGACCCAGTCGCGGTAATCACCGAAGCCGACCAAACTTTCAAACATCACGCCGAGAATTTGGTTTTCTGGTTTGTTGACAGGCGCGTCACGGAACAAGACCGTCGTGCGCATCTTCTTTTGCGGATCAGGATCGTTCAGCCACGGGTCACGCGAGGTGCTCGGATCGTCGGTTTCCTTCTTGTAGCAAACGATGACGCGCAGAGGACTGCCCGCGCTGTTGTTTTCGTAACGAATCTGCCAGTAGATATTGTTGGATGTGAAATAAGCAAGACTCTTGCCCGCGTCGCGCATAGCTTTCACATTGTCGAACATTTCCATCGAGTAGTATTCGTCGTGGAAGTCCGACAAAAGCAGCTTACGACCATTCATCAGCGCGGGATTACTGTGCAAGTCTTCGCTGGTGGCATAAGTGACGTTGTAGCCGTTATGCTCCAGCCATTGGATCATATTGTAGTCGCCGCTGTAGTAGTGCCCTGAACCGTCGTTCTGATCGTAGGGACGGTCATAGGAAACTTTTAGCGCGCGTCCATCCGGCGAATTGTATTCGTAGAGGCTCTTGCCACCCCAACCGTTATAGGCTTGCCATGTGCTGGTGGCGACCAAATACAGGATGTCGGCGGTCTGGCTATCGTTGCGCACGATGAACGGAATGTAAGCGACATAGGTGCTATCGAGATTGCGCAGCCATACCATGTAGATGCCGCTGACCCAATTGGAACCAACATTGACCGTGTAGGATACAGGCCAATTGGCGGCGATCATGCCGTTGGCATCGGGCGTGGGATTGGCGCGGTTGAAGCCTTGTAGAGTCGTCGTGGGGACGACTTCGGTGCCGCCGTTGCCGTTGTACCAGCCCATGCGGTAAATCGTCAATTCGTACTGCGAAGACGTGGAGCTGATATGCAGGGTAAGCTGACCGCCAACATTCACACTGGTTTTGCTGGCATAACCTTTAATATTCTGGGTATCGACCCAAGCAGCGGCGGGCGCGGCCTGACCACCACCCGAATCTGCTGATTTCAGATCCGCAGCGTGTTCTAAGCGCTCGGCATCCATCATATTCTGGATGTACTGATCAAAGTTGGGCGATTTCCAGTTCTGCGTTCCCGACTTCTGGTTCTCCGCGATGATCGGATTGACCGGCGCAGAGGATGGGGAGGTTGAACTGGCTGTAATGTGTGACCGTTGCGCGTTCCACAGGAAGCCTCCTGTTATCAGCAGCGCGACGACAACAATTAGTCCCATTATACGCCGTTGTACTCTCATCGGATAATACCTTTACACTTCGCACGCTATCCACACCTCAGCATAGAAAAGGCACTTTGCAATCAAATAACGTTTTTTCTTCCGTAAAGCTGTAAGGCAACTTACAAAACTGAAAAACGTAAAGTTCCGGCGTAATGTTTGTCAAGAAACTGATTGGATTGTATGAAGAAGCATGTGAAAAAAGGGCGGTGAGGGTTTCGGAAAATAAGGAAGTGACCCGAATAGTTATGAATGTATTGTGCTTGCTGCATAATCCAAAGATTCCTTACAACGTCGAGGCGAGAGGGTGACGCGAAAAACTGCGTTGTGAAAGGGCAAAAATGCAGATTTTGTAAGGTCTATTGAGAAAGTCGGCGCAAACTACTTAATTTTTCCGCGTGAGATCGCGACAAGACGGTAGCGTGATGCAAGGTCAGGTGAATTCTGGACGCGAAAAAAGCAAGTGCAAAAATTACAGACTTTGTCCAGCGCTCTAACATACGACTTTATAAGGCGCTGTTAATTTCTTTAGAATCCACATCCGCACGGGACAAGGAATTTGAACATTAGAAGGCGTGAACGTCTAGCCCAAGGGCGGCGTTGTAATAGGATGGTCACAGCTTTGAAGATTGGCCTACCAATTGGCGGCACGCAATATTAACTACGCTATAATCCCCCAACAGTTAACAATAGTTGGTTATCATGCGAATATGCCGTATGCTGATCGCTCTCGTGATCGCGTT
Source organism: Anaerolineae bacterium (assembly GCA_019637615.1). Classification (GTDB taxonomy): domain Bacteria; phylum Chloroflexota; class Anaerolineae; order Aggregatilineales; family UBA2796; genus JAHBVK01. Next base: position 84,788 of record JAHBVJ010000003.1, read on the forward strand.
CATCATCACGAGCTGTGGATCAGGCATCCCCACTCCTGTTGTGTCGCCACTGACAAGCGAACATGATCCCCAGACTGGCCTAACGCTGCCAGTCGGTTGGACGGTTAGCGTGCTATACAGCGGACTAACCCAACCGACTCATGCCGCGTTTGCGCCGGACGGGACATTGTATGTTACGCAGCTTAACGGTGATGAAAATGCTGGTCTCGGTCAGGTGCTGCGCTTGCATGAAGGTCAGACGCCTGAGGTGGTCATCGATAAGCTGAACAAACCAACTGGCTTGACATGGGCAGACGGGGCGTTATACATCGTCGCCCGTGAGTTTGTGCTGGCAACGCGCCCGAACACGGATGGTAGTTTCCCGCCGCCACAACGGGTCACCGAGGCGCTGCCGTTCAATGGTCGCAGCAACGGGCAAATCTTCACGGGGCCGGATGGCGCGTTATATTTCCAGAGCACTGGCAATGAGAATGACCCCGAAAATTCTGGCTTGATCTTGACGGCGAAAGCAGGCGAAGCGCCGTTGAAAGTTGAGCGTGCCGCGCGGGGCTTGAAAAATGCCTACGCTTTGGCATGGAATCCCGTCACTGGGCAACTCTATACGACGGATATTGGTGATGGCAACATCGCCGGATATGGGCAGCCGCCAGAAGAATTGAACGTCGTACATCGGGGCAGCAACTTTGGATGGCCTCGCTGCTATGGCAATCAGTTGGAAAACGCGCAGTTTGGCGGTGAACGCGTTTATTGTTCGGATACGGATGTCCCCCTTGCCATGTTCCCAGCGCGATCTACGCCCAGCGGGTTGGCGTTCTTCGACGGTAAGCTGATCGTGGCGTTGTATGGCCTCCAAAAGTTGGTGAGTGTAGACCCGAATTCGGGCGCGGTGGGCGAGTTTGCCAGTGGATTCAAGCATCCTGTCGCGCTGACCGTTACACCTGACCGGCAAGCGATGCTGGTCGTAGATATAGACGCTGGCATTATTTATCGTTTTTTCAAACAGTAATTCAATTTTTTGAAGCGACCATGCCAGTTCGTGGCAGTGTCGTCGCCCGTAGGAAGAAGGATCAAGAATGTCCACTGGTGGTTCCGGGTTCATTCGACGTGAAGCAGTTATTTCGTCCACCAAAGGGAAGACGAGCAGCATGGCTGCTTTCCAGTATCCCGCCTATCGTACCTATTTCTTCGGTCAGTTGGTTTCGATTTCTGGCACGTGGATGCAGTCGATAGCCCAACAAGTGGTCGTTTACAACATGACCGGTTCCGAGCTGGCACTTGGCCTGACCGCCGCCGCACAGGGCGTGCCCTCGTTGATCTTGATCCCGTTCGCGGGGGTGATCGTGGAACGGATGTCGATCCGCAAGTTGCTGATCTTCACGCAGACCATGATGATGATTTTGGCCTTCATCCAAGCGGCGTTGCAATTTACGGGTACGTTGCAGGTCTGGCATCTGATCGTGTTATCGTTCGGATTAGGCATGTTGAACGCGCTGGATGCGCCTGCACGTCAGTACATCACGGTGCAGTTGGTGGGGCGTGATCACTTGCCGAGCGGGATCGCGCTAAATGCTATCATGTTCAACTCGGCGCGTATTATTGGCCCGATGTTCGGCGGGATCGCGCTGGCGACGGTGGGCGCGGCATGGTGCTTCCTGTTGAACGGCTTGAGTTTCATCGCCGTGATCTGGGGCTTAATCGTGATGCATCTCAACGTCGCGCCGCGACCTGAGCAAACTGAGAAACCAGAATACATCAAGCCATTGATCGAAGGCTTTCAACTCGCCCGCCGCGATCCGGTGATCGGGCCGCTGCTGCTGCTATCTGGCATCAATGCGTGTTTGGGCATCTCCTACGCTACGCAGATCGCGCCTTACGCCGAGCATATCCTGCACAATGTCGAGGTCGGCACGTCGGCGCTGACTACTGCACAGGGCGTCGGTACGGTGATCGCGGCGGTTGCCATCGCCAGATTCACGAACAGTGGTAAACGCGGTTGGATTTTGTTCTGGATGACCTTGATCGCACCGTTGGGTGTGATCGGATTGGGGCTGACGAGCAGTTTCGCGCTGTCGCTGCCGTTGGCTGCCCTTGCCAGCGGCGGCTACATTTGCCAGTTCATTATCATGAACACGCTGATTCAAAACGTGGTGCCGGACGATTTTCGTGGTCGAATCTTGAGTTTGTATACGCTCACGTTCTTCGGGTTAGGCCCGTTCGCCATCCTCGCATTGGGCGCGCTGGCGCAGGAAGTGAGCGCCTCCATCGCGATGGTGGTCTTAGGATTTTCGTCGCTGATCACGAGCGGTTTTATCGTACTCAAGGTCAAGGCGCTGAGGTACTTACCCTGAGCAACCCTGTGATTTGGCAGGCCGCAGCAGATTGGCGATAGTTTGTGTACTACAATCTATTCAACATTGACTGAGTATTGCTGAAGCTATGTCTAAACGACCTATTCTCCTCCTGCTCATCGCCGTGATCGCAATCGGTGGCTTGATTTTCGGGATTTCGCGGTTGCAGAGCGCCAATGCCGTCGAGTACAGCGCCGATGTGATCGTGCAACTGAACAGCAACAACATCGAAGGGTTCGCACGGGCTAACGATGTGCGCGAATTCAAGTTCCCGCAAGATTTTGGCGCGCATCCGGAGTACCAGACCGAGTGGTGGTATTACACAGGCAATCTTGCCACGAGTGAGGATCGGCGGTTCGGGTTCCAGTTGGCATTGTTCCGCCGCGCGATCACGCCCACGATGCCGGAGCGCAGTTCCGAGTGGGCGTCGAATCAGGTGTATTTCGGGGATTTCGCGCTGACGAATGTGGGCGATAACCAATTCTTCGCCACGAATCGATTCAGTCGCGGCGCGGCGGGACTTTCCGGCGCGAGCGTCGATCCGCGTTTTCATGTGTGGGTGGAAGATTGGAGCGTAACGGCGCTCAATGATGACGCCAGCCAACTGCGCATCAAGGCACAGGGCGAAACAGCGCAAGGCACGTATGCCATTGACCTCACCACGACGCGGAACAAGCCGCTGGTGTTTCACGGCGAGAAAGGCTTGAGCCGTAAGAATGCCGACGTGGGAAACGCCAGCTACTATTTTTCGCAGACACGCTTGATCACCGAAGGCACGATCACGATCAACGGGCAGAACTTCGCGGTCAAGGGAAGCTCGTGGATGGATCAGGAATTCAGCACGAGCGTGCTCGGCAAAGACGCCGTTGGTTGGGATTGGTTCGCGCTGCAACTGGATAATCAGCGCGAGATCATGTTGTTTTACATCCGCATGGCAGATGGCAGCATCGAACCGCTGTCGAAGGGAACGTTGGTGGAAGCCGATGGCAGCACTACGACGCTCAACCTTGAAGATTATAAGATCGAGGTGCTGGATCACTGGCTGAGTCCGCGCACGGGTGCAAATTATCCGTCGGGATGGCGCATCCAGATTAACGCGAGCAGCGGGGTGATTGCGCTGGAAGTCCAGCCGTTGATCAAGGATCAAGAGTTGAATTCGGTGACTGCCTACTGGGAAGGGGCATCACGCATCACGGGGACTGATAACGGGCAACCTGTGACGGGATACGGCTATGTCGAGATGACGGGCTATAACCACGCCACCAGTGGCGAACGCGGCGGGAGTGCTAATCTGGGCAATTAGGAGCTGGAGGAACAGACATCGATGAAAAAACAGGTTACACGCCGCCAATTTATCGGCATTGGACTCATGGCGGGAGCAGGGCTTGGCGTGATCCTTGCTGGATCGGGCAGCCTGCCGACGCAAGCACAAAGCCCCACCGCGACGGCGAAAAATGATAGCAATGACAAAATGGGACTCGATCTTAGCGGCACGATCAGACGCATCCATGATCCGGTCGTGATCAAGGGCGAGGATGCTTACTATTTGTTTTGTACAGGTGCGGGCATCCCGATGCGCCGATCCGAGGATTTGCTCCAGTGGGAGATCGCGTCCCCGCCGAGCGTGTTCACGGTGCTGCCAGCATGGGTGCGCCAAGTGATCCCCGGTCAGGGCGACGTGTGGGCACCGGATATAGCCTACTTCAACGACAAGTATCACCTGTACTATGCCGTCTCGACGTTTGGCAAGAACCGCTCGGTGATCGGGCTGGCGACGAATGTTACGTTGGATTCCAAAGACCCTCACTATGCGTGGGTAGATGAAGGGTTGGTCATCGAGTCCGTCTCCACCAACAATTACAACTGTATCGATCCGAACCTCGTGATCGATGCGGATGGCGGTGCGTGGTTGGCGTTCGGCAGTTTTTGGAGCGGGATCAAGATGCGGCGGCTGGATTACGCGACGGGGAAGCTCTCGACCGAGGATACCAAGCTGTATTCGCTGGCGACGCGCTTCGTGAACAGCGGCTCGGTGGAAGCGCCGTTCATCATCCGACAAGGCGAGTTTTACTATCTGTTCGTGTCCTTCGATTTTTGCTGCCGAGGCGCAGATAGTACCTATCGTGTGATGGTGGGGCGCTCACCGACGATCACGGGGCCATACGTCGATAAAGATGGCGTCGCGATGACACAGGGTGGCGGCACGCAGATCACCTTCCCGACGGAGCGTTGGAAAGGGCCGGGGCATAACGGGATCGTGCGCGAAAAGGATGCTGATTATATTGTGTATCACGCCTATGACGCGGCGAATAACGGCGTGCCCACGCTGAAGATCAGCAAATTGGTGTGGGACGCGGAAGGTTGGCCTTCGCTGGAGGCATGAGATACAACGTGATAGGGCGATTTCACGTCGCCCTATTGAATTGATCAGCCGCCGATCTGGCTCATGACGCGGGTGAGCGGGATAACCTCTTCCGCGAGGCCATGTCCCCACGGCTTTTCCCAGATGCCGCCGCGAATAATATGCTTGAGATCATCCAGTGTCGCGCCTTCACGCAACGGATGGAGTAGATCGACTTCTTTATCGCGCAGTAAGCACAAGCGGATAACACCTTCAGCGGTCAGGCGGGCACGGGTGCAACTGGCGCAAAACGGCTGCGTTACGCTGCTGATCATGCCGAGCGTGCCCTGTGCCCCGTGAATGCGGTAGAGACGCGCTTCGCCATCCAACTTGCCATCATCGACCAGCTCAAGCGGGCCGAACTCGGATTCGATGGTCTGGCGGATTTCGGCCTCGGTGACGACCTGCGCTTGCTGGAAGCCCGCCACGTCTCCGAACGGCATCATTTCGATGTAGCGCATTTGCCAATTATGATTGAGCGTGAGCGCCGCTAGTTCGAGGATGTCGTCTTGATCGTTGAAGCCGCGCACGACCACGGCGTTCAGTTTGATCGGCGTGAGGCCAGCCGCTTCCGCCGCGAGGATGCCGTTCCAGACCGTATCAATGTTGCCCCAACGGGTGATCTTCTTAAATTTGACGGGATCGAGCGTATCGACGCTGATGTTGACGCGCTGTAAGCCCGCCTGTTTCAGCGGTTCCGCCAAAGTGGGCAGCAACACGCCGTTGGTCGTCATGGTGATGGCACCGACGCCGGAGATGCCTTTCATCTCGCGCACGATGTCTACGATATTCGGGCGGATGGTCGGCTCTCCACCGGTCAGGCGATATTTATCAAAGCCGAGGTCGGCAAACAAACGAATCAGGGTGATCAACTCGTCATCTTGCATGAGGGCGGGATTGGGCAGGAAGGTCATGTCCTCTTTCATGCAGTAAACGCAGCGTAGATTGCATTTATCAGTCAGTGAAACCCGCAAATAGTGGATATTCCTGCCAAATCGATCTCTGGACACCTTACACCTGCTTCGCTCTTGTACATCGGATTCTAGGAGTAGACCTAACATTTGTCAAATCATCATCTTCTTTATTCATCTTCGGTACATCCATCATCGATTCTGGCAACAAGCACATGGATCACGACTGATTGTAGAACTTTCAGTCAATACCAGCCTTGAAATGCTCTCGCGTTCTGGTATTATACGAACAAATTATCAAAATTGGAAGTGACCATTTTTCTGGACGAAGTAAGGTAACTTCCGACTCAATCATCTCTCACATAGTCTCGATAGCGGGCAAATCGTTACAGTAGTCGAATAAAACATGATCTTCGGCCTAGTGCGGACATTGACCAAGCGCTGGCGGAGAGGTCTACGCCCACTGGCTACCCCGTGAATGGTACGGAAGTTTTGGTCATAAGTGGATCTTTGTGCGGAGCCATTATTATGATAAGGTACATGCATCAAAAACTTCCAACAAGCGGACGAAGGATAGCATAACGATCTCTACTCTAGTAGATATCGTATAGACGACAGCGCATACAGCCATATTACGGGACATAAGCATGGATTTTCAACAATTACGCTCGTTCCAGTTGGTGGCACGCACGCTGAGTTTTACGCGTGCTGCCGAGGTGCTTGACTATGCCCAGTCGAGTGTCACTGCACAGATTCAGTCTTTGGAGAAGGAACTCGACGTCCGGCTGTTTGATCGCTTGGGACGGCGCATCGTGCTCACCGAGGCGGGACGGCGGCTGCTGGAATATGCCGAGCGCATCCTTCAGATGACCGACGAGGCGCTGTTGGCGGTGACGCACCCCGAAAAGCCGACGGGACACCTGCATATGAGCGCGCCAGAAACACTGACAGCATTCCGACTGCCGTTTCTGCTGCGCAAATTCCGCAGTAAATTCCCGGGCATCCAGTTGTTGCTCCAATATGTGCATCGTTCGGAAGTATTCCAGCGCATTTCCGAAGGCAAAGTGGACATCGCGTTCAATTTTGACGTGCCGAATTTCGAGCCGCCGACAAACATCTGTGTGCGCGAATTGGCACGCGAACGGCTACTGGTCATCGCGCCGCCGGATCATCCGTTGGCGGGATGCGCACATGTCGAGGCGCAGGACTTCCGGCACGAATTGATGCTGTTGACGGAAACTTTCTGCACGTACCGTCATATGTTTGAAGATGCCGTCGCCGCGCAAGGCGTCCGGCTGGCAGAGACGATGGAATATCACAGCGTCGAGGCCATCAAGCAGTGCGTGATGGCGGGCGTGGGGTTGGGCGTGCTGCCGGAAGTTGCCGTAGCAAGGGAACTGCGCGAGGAACGGTTGGTGGCGCTGGAATGGTCAGAAGAACCGCTGATATTGTCTACTTACGTGATGTGGCACCGCGAACGGGCATTGACACCCGTGATGGAAGAACTGCTGCGGATCACGGACAGCTATTTCCTTGACCCATCGCCGTTATCGATGGACTTCATCAATTCTTTTCGTTGATGGTCGAAGCGTCGGGCATTTATAATGCGTGGTTTAGTCAACAGCATCGAGGTGTCCCATGCTCACAAACGACCAACGCAGCGCTAAGATCGAGGCGATCCGCCGCTTTCCCGATGAACTCGCCAACATCGTCAGCGGCCTGAGTAAAACACAGCTCACCACGCCGTATCTGGCGGAGGAATGGTCAGCCCAGCGCATCGTGCATCATACCGCCGATTCGCATATGAATGGGCTGATCCGGCTGAAACTGGTGTTAACGGCTGAGGAACCGCCGCTGGTCGCTTATGATCAGGATGAATGGTCAACACTGCCCGATGTTGAGCTGCCGATTGAGGTGTCGCTCGGCATTTTGCGCGGCGTGCATCAGCGGTGGTGTGCCATCTGGGACAGCCTTCAGGAGGCGGATTGGACACGGACGGGGATTCATACGGAAAATGGGCGTATTTCTACAGAAGATTTGTTGAATATCTATGACAATCACTGTCGGGCGCATCTTGACCAGCTAAAACGCGTTTTGGCGGCTGCCAACACCGCGCCAACCACCTAATTTGCAACCAACTTGCTCAATCTGGTGTTTAGAAGACAGCGCAATGCGGTGTGTTAAACGCTGCTAAAGGTAAGGAAATCCATGCTTAACTGGATATTGTTTGGATTGTTAGGTCTCATCTGGGGATCGTCGTTTCTGTTGATCAAAATTGGTGTGGTGGACTTTGGCCCCTTCCCACTGGTCGCGACGCGCGTCGGGTTGGCATCGATTGCGTTCATCATCACGCTGTTGGCGCTACGTAAGCCGCTGCCACGTGACCGCCGCACATGGCTGATTCTGGCGCTCATCGGGTTGACGAATACGGCGCTGCCGTTCCTGCTGATCACGTGGGGCGAGCAGACCATCGACAGCGGGTTGGCGGGCGTGCTCAACAGCACCGTGCCGTTGTTCAGCGTAATCATTGCGCACCTCGCGCTGAAAGACGACAAAATCCACTTCGGGAAGATCATGGGCTTGATCGGCGGTTTCACAGGCGTGTTGATCCTCGCGCTGCGTTCGGCCGACCCGACTCATGTGAATTCGGTGTGGGGACAAGTCGCGGTGGTGCTGGCTGCAATCTGCTATGCCTTCTCGGTAGTGATCATCCGCGCGAATTTGCGGCACCTTGATTCGATGGTGACGGCAGGCACGACGATCACGTTCGGGGCGATCTACACCCTGATCGCGACGTTCATCATCGTCCACCCGCTGCCTAACTTAAGCCAACTCCCCGTGAATTCCGTGATCGCGGTGGTGGTGTTGGGGCTGTTGAACACCTTCGTGGCGTATATCTTGAATTTTCGGCTGATTAAGGCGTGGGGTGCATCACGATCCACGACTGTCACCTATTTGATGCCGCCGATCAGCTTGATGCTAGGTATCTTGTTCGGTAACGAGCAGTTCGATTGGCGGCTCGTGATCGCGGCGGTGTTGATCATCGGCGGTGTGCTACTGGCGAACCTGTGGAAGCCCGCGAATCCGCAAGTTGTGGTGGCGACCGCCAAAACGTAGCACAGACTGCCATAGAATCGGGAAAGCGTCGGGCAAGGATGCGTACAGACGTGGTAGGATAACGGTCGGTACGCACTATGATGACTCAACGCTTTCTTCACATCGCACGCTTCGGCCTGTTGACTATTATCTTATCGGCCTGTTCAGGTATGGGAGGGGCTGCCCCTACCTCGAATCCTGAATTTGGTACGCAGGTGGCGCTGGCGGCTTCGGCAACGGCTACACCGACCCGCACCGCTACTCCAGCCGGTACCCAACAACCCGCGTTTGGGCCAGTTGTGGGGCCGACCCTGCCGATCACGAGCGATCAGACGGCGCGCACGATTACGCCGCTACCCATCGCTACCCAGCCGGGGATAGTGCCCACCTACGGTGCCATTATCGGTGCCGGAGATACCCCGATCCCAAGCGCGACACCAGCGACACCAACGCAACCATCGTTCGTTATCCCCGCCACCAGCAGCGCTCCAACAGCGACTTTTGGCGCGATCATCGATCCGAATTATACGCCGCCGCCAACACAAACAGCCGCGCCGCCTGCCGTCACGCTGCCCGCTATAGCGACGGAAGGCCCATCGCCTACCCCCGCGCCAATCCTGCGCTCTGATCTGATGGGCATCCAGATGCATTCGAACCTGTCAGACGCGGATTGGGATACGATGCTGGATCGGGCGAAGGCGCTAGGAGTCGGTTGGTTGAAGGTGCAGGTAGCTTGGAGCGAGGCTGAACCGCAACAAGGCGTATATACGGAAGCGTACAACGGCTTGGTGCTGCAAATCCAGCGGGCACATCTGCGGGGGTTCCGCACGTTCGTGACGGTAGCAAAATCCCCCGCGTGGGCACGTCCGAATGGCGCAAGCTCGGTGGAGGATGGACCACCTACCAACGCTGTCGATTATGCCAACTTCGTCGGCAAACTGGTCAGGGAAGTCAAACCAGAATTCATCGACGCGGTCGAGGTGTGGAACGAACCTAATCTGCAACGCGAATGGCGCGATAAGCCAATTTCGGGCGCAGAATATATGGTGCTGTTCCGTCCCACTTATGATGCAATCGTGGCGGAACAACAGAAACAGCCCGCACCGCACCGTATCATGGTGATTGTAGCTGGCCCTGCGCCGACCTATACCGCTGCCTCCGGTTCGTCGCTGGATGACCGCGCATGGTTGCAGCAAGTGTATGACGCTGGCATAGCGCAATATGGCGATGATGTGGCAATCGGCGCGCATCCCTACGGTTGGGTGAATCCACCGGACGCGACTTGCTGCCAACCACAACCCGGCGTTACCGGCTGGTATGAATATCCGGTGTTTTATTTCCGCAACACCATCGATGATTACCGCGCGATCATGGTGCGCAACAACAATGAGCAGCGCAAATTGTGGGTAACGGAATTCGGCTGGGCAACCTTCGATGGATTGAAGCGCAGTGATGGCAGCGGCGGGCAACCGCAGGCCGAGTCGGGCTGGCAAGGGGTGCTCTCGCAAGCACAACAGGCCGATTACACGCTACGGGCATTCTCACTGGCGCAGCATGACCCCTACTATGCGTTCATGGGGCCGATGATCCTGTGGAATCTGAACTTCGCGACACTGCCCGGTTTCGTGGATAACAGCCGCGAAGAATCGGCGTTTTCGCTGCTCGATCAGAACGGCAACCCGCGCCAGATATTCATCGCGATCAAGGATGCGCCAAAGCAATAACCGAGGTTCAGGTAATGCTGTCGATAGGGATGATCTTATCGGCATAATCCGGCGCAAAGGAACGCACCAGATCGCCACAGCAAAAGGTGACCTGCTCCTGATTGAGCGTGTAAAAACGCTGGCGACCTTCTTGCCGGATGATCACCAATTTGGCCTCTTCCAACTTCTTCAAGTGATGGCTGACCGTGGGTTGATTGACCTTGCCGTCGAGCTTGTCCACCACGTCATTCACACTTAACCACACGCAGCATAAGTGCCCCATGATCTCCATGCGGGTGTCATCGGCAATCGCTTTGGCAAATAGAAGTTGATCGGAGGTAAACATAGGTTCAACATCTCACCTTGAATATAGGTTAAGCATATCAGAAATGCCCCGTTCAGCCCACCCGCAACGTGCCGTGAGGAACAGATAATAGTTCGCATAGTAATTTGAAGTGGACTAAGGAGCGCGATACAATCCCCGTTACTTCATGGGACGGTGCGAAATCGTCCCTTTTACCTGTTAAGTGACCGATAGGATTTGCGATGCTCAGGAAGTTCTCACGCCATTGGAAAGCGATCATCTTGCTGCTTGTCGGCGGCTTAGTGCTGGCAAGCTGCTCGCCCCCTCCTCCGCTCCGTTCGGATAAATATCTAAACGATACCAGCCTGATCACAGGTAAACCCTGCGATATTCCTTGTTATCAAAACATCACGGTAGGGAAGACCACCTTCGCGGATGCAGTGAGCATCGTGAAATCGAATGCCGCTTTCAAGGATGTGCAGAACCGCGACGCCACCAGCGACCAGCCAGCGGCGGCGGTATGGTCGTCTGCCAGCAGCGGTGAACAGTGCTGCCAGATGATTTCCGATAGCAAGGGCTTGGTCGAGTCGATCACGCTGCGCCTCGCGCCCAATATGACGATCGGGCAAGTGATCGAAAAGCTCGGTGAACCACAGTACACCTTCAGCACCGAGTATACGGATGAAGAAGCGGTAATCCAGTTGCTGTATCCTGAAAAAGGTATCGTGCTGCTGGTCGTGCCGGGTGATGCCAACAGCTCGCTCGAAGCGGGTGATCCGGCGGTGGCGGTGATTTACTTAGACCCTGTTCGTTTCAAAGACTTAATCAAGGAAGCGACCTTGCAAGGGTGGGCAGGCTACCAGACCTTCAAAGTCTATAAAGATGCCACGCCAATCGTGACGGCAGTGCCTTCCGCGACACCAGCGCCTTAACGGGCTGTGCTGCTCATCTGAGGTAAATAACTGGCGTCCTTCTGATTGTACAGAGGGACGTTTCTTTTTCTGACTAAATTACTGTACAATTAGATTCAAATAGATTTTTTTGCTACAAGGGAATGAGGAGGGTTTATGCGAACCGGTAGTTACGTGGACGCGCTAGATGAATCCTTTGAGTACATGGTCTCCTCACCGACGCCACAATCTGTTCTCGATTATTACGCCACCGAAGTACGCCAACAGGCAGCCCAACCAACACAAGCCGACCAGCCCACAGCCCCCCAATCGGAAGTGTCTGACAACCTGATCAATCGGTTGGCGGCTCGTGCGCGCGATCTGTTTTCGCTGTTCAGCCGTCCACAATAAGACGTTCGGCGGTCTGACAGGGCGAGATCATCCCGCCCTGTGCCTTGTGTAGCTGGCTGTTACATCCTCAGTGTTTTGCTAAGAAGGCAGCGTTTTGTAGGCTGCCTTCCTCTTAACGTCGGCCTGTTGGACGAGCACCATTACGCCGAATTTTCTGCTGAGGATGCACGATTGCGTACAAACTCAGGCGATCACGACGGTTGCCATCGAGTGCGGCGGGAGTTCTACGCACCAACCATCCACACCGTCACGATTGACGGCTAGATCGACGAGATGAACCGCATTTGGCGCATCGGCGGTGTTGCCCATATTAGCCTTGTCCGCACTCAGCAGTTTGCCAGATGCCGCCTTGCCAGCCGCCTTGAAGCGCACGGTGGCTTGATCGGTGTAATGTCGGTTGATGAAAGTGACCGCCATCCCGCGTGGACTGGTCGAAGCGGTTGCCGTCACCGCGCTGGTACCATCGGGAAGGCTGTCACCCTGCGCTACTTCGACGGGCAAGGCTTGCGCGCCGATATGCGCCGTGTGCAGATGCAGCGCGTGATAGGTTGGCGTCAACCACATGCGCTGACTGTCGGTGTTCACGACGGATTGCAGCACGTTGACGATCTGCGCGAGATTCGCCAGTGACAGCACGTTGCATTGACGGTGGATGCCTTCCAAGGCGATGCCCGCTGCCAGAGCGTCACGCAGTGTGTTGGCCTGCTCATACGTGATCGGATCACGGCGTTCGACCTGCCCCGGCCCCCACGGACGCGCTTCGGGATGCCAGACGCCCCACTCATCTAACGCGATCCCGATCTTGCGGTTGCCAGCTTCTTCGTGCAGCATTTGCGCGGTGTTTTTGATGGCCTCTTCGGTGTGGTGCGCCTCACCGAGCAAGCCATAATATTCCTCCGCCGTAAAAGCGCTTTCCGCACCGCCGTGAATCCAGTAGACATGGATCGAAATGTGGTCAACCAGATCCAAGTTTCGATTCAGCGTCTGGATCAGTTCGGTATTCCAGCGTTCGAGCCAATCCGGCGTACCTACTGCTCCGCCAGCGCCACCAAGCACGAGTTCCACGCTCGGATCGACGTGCCGGAGCATAGTGGCGTAGCGGCGGTATTCCTTAGCATAGGTGACGGAGTCATAGTTGCCACCACAGCCCCAATTTTCGTTGCCGACGCCCCACAGTTTGACGCCGAACGGCTTGTCACTGCCGTTGGCGCGGCGTTCTTGCACCAGTGATGTATTGATCGCGGCGTTGCAGTATTCGAGCCAATCGCACAATTCTTGCGGTGTGCCCGACCCGACATTGCCCGCCAGATATGGCTCCGCGCCGATCTGCCGACACAGCGAAATGAACTCATGCGTGCCAAGGCTGTTATCGTCTTCGACAATCAACCCGCACGACATGCCTAGCCGCCGCGTGCGCTTATCTTGCGGGCCGATGCCATCGCGCCAGTGATAGTGGTCGGCGTAGCAGCCACCGGGCCAGCGCAACATCGGGACGGGCAACGCTTTGAGCGCCGTTAGCACATCGCTGCGGAAGCTGGATTTACCCTGCTGATCTTTGACCCACAGACCGTCATAGCAACAGCGGCCAAGATGCTCGGCAAAATGACCGTACAAACGCGGATTGATGGTGCCAATCGGCGCATTGTTCAGAATATTCAGTGTGGTTTCCACGTTGCAATCTCCTTTTATTGGCTACATCACCGCGTCAAGTGCTGTGAACGATAGTGGTGGAACGGTGAGCGTGGCGGATTTGTCGCTGACCTGTGGCACAGCAACGGGTACGGACACGATCTGATTCGGGTTCTCGTAGCTGTTTGCCGCTTTGGGATCCGTCCCTGCAACTTGGTAGGCCGCTTTGAAGCTCTGCGGTACGCAGTCAAGCCAGTTGAGATCGATGGTCATTGATTCGGTCAGGCTGCGGTTGACGATGAAGATCGCGCCCGCATGGTTGGCCTCGTCGTAGGAGGCAGAGACATCGATCAATGGCATGTCGCCAAACTGGGCCGTGTGGTACATGGGCGCGTTCACCGATATGTCTAGCGCGGTGCCTGCTGCCAATTTGCTGAACAGCATGAACGGGTAATAGATTGACTGCTTGAGCATGGCATCCCGCGTGGTCAGAATCGGCGCGATCACGTTGACGGCCTGCGCGAGACAGGCGATCTTGAGGACATCGGATTTGCGCAGGAAAACGTTCATCCACTGCGCTACGACCAGCGCATCTTCGAGGTTGTAGACTTCTTCGATCAGATGCGGGGAGGGCGTCCATTTGCCTTCCATGTCGGAACGACCACGCGCCTTGTACCACACATTCCACTCGTCCCACGACAGATACACATCATGCTTGGAGCGGCGCTTGGCCTTGACATAGCGCAGTGTTCCCGCCAGCGTATCCAAGAACGCCTCGAATTCGGTGCTCAAGGCGAGGAAGCTAGGCGTATCATTTTTCTCGTTGCTGGCATAGTAGTGCAGCGAGTGATAGTTGACCTGCTCCCATGCCAATTCAAGCGCGACACGATCCCATTCAGGGTAGGTGGGCATCAACGACGATGACGAACCGCACAGGATTAACTCAATCGAGTCGTCCTGCCAGCGCATCATCTTGGCGGCTTCACGCGCTTTTCTGCCGTACTCGTCCGCTTCTAGATGCCCGATCTGCCACGGGCCGTCCATCTCGTTGCCGAGACACCACAATTTGACGTTGTGGGGATCGCGATAGCCGTGCGCGATACGCATATCTGCATATTTCGTGCCGGGGGTGCCGTTGCAATATTCAACTAGATTGGAGGCATCCTGAATAGTGCCGGTTCCCATATTGACGCCGAGCATGGGCTGCGCGTTCACCTGTTTGCAGAAGTCCATGAATTCGTTCGTGCCGAACTGGTTGGTTTCCAGTGATTGCCATGCCAGATCGCGACGGGCAGGGCGTTGATCGCGCGGGCCGACGCCATCTTCCCAACGATAACCACTCAGAAAGTTGCCCCCCGGATAGCGGATGCTGCGGAAATTGAGTTCGCGCAACGCCGCTAACACGTCCTTGCGCAGACCGCTTTCGTCGGCGTGTGGTGAGGCGGGGTCGTAGATGCCATCGTAAATCATGCGCCCCATATGCTCGGCAAACCCACTAAAGACGAGCGGTGAGATGGGACTGATGACGCGGTTGGTATCGATGGAAACCTTGGATCTACTTAACTTTGAGGTACTCATTAGTTCTCTCTTTGGAATAATGTGATAGATGCTCTATTCCGACCGACTCGCATGAACATCACTGCTCAGAGCGAGGAAATGCGACACTATACGATTTAGGCCACTTCATCAGGCGGCAACCCCAAAACAAAGCTGGTTAGTTTCGCAACATCAGCCACGCAGAGCAGCCAAAAGGATGTTTCTAAATCGCTAGCAGTTTCCGAAGATGACTTAGCGGCCTCCCATTCCAGAAAGGGTACTGCCCTTAATAATCCAGCGCTGGCAACTGATGTGGATGCCGATGATAGGTGTTCCCGTCAACATCGTCGGAGGATGCTATCCGAGCGCCCGTGATCCCAGCCTTGCTGCGCGGAAGGTGTGATTTAAATCGACCGTATATCTCTACGAACAGGTTTGGGCGGCGACATCGCTTGCCCCCCTACCTGTGGTGGAGGTGATGAACGCCGTTGGATAAGCTCAGTCTTCATAATGATTTCTCTGGGACTGTCTACCCCGTCCATATGATCGAACAGCATCTGCACTGCCTTGACACCGATTTCCGCCTTTGGCACGCGCAGCGTTGTTAGCGAGATGCGACTGAGTCCCGATAGTTGGATGTCATCGAACCCGATGATGGCGACTTGTTCGGGGATCGGAATATGTAAATCGTCGCACGCTTCCATCGCGGCGATGGCGGTCACATCGTTGAAGCAAATCATGCCGTCTATATCGGGATTTTCTAGCAGCTTCGCCCGCGCCACTTGAAACCGATCCTCGATAGAGCCGCCACACGCCCAAAAGTGCTCCGGCAGAATCGAGATGTTGGCAAGCGCGGTCGCATCTTCTATGCCCCGTATACGTTCAGTGAAGGTGTAGTAGGATTCCGTCGGGCTGAAATAACACAGATTGCGTCTGCCCGCCGCGACTAGCGCGTTGACCGCCTGAACCGCAGCGTCGTAGAAATCCACACGGATAATGCCCGTGGCTGCTTCAAAGGGGACATGATCCACCAAAATCGTGGCTTTCTGGCGAGACAAAATCGTTGCTAATTCGGAGTCGGGCAGGAATGGAAAATAACTAATAATGCCATCGGCACGGTTGTCTTCAAGAAATTGGTACGCGGCACGCTCGCGATCAAGACGCGCTTCTGTACTGAACAGCAGTACATTATAGTCACGTTCAAGGGCGGTATCTTCGATGGCGCGTACGACTTCCGGGAAGAAGGGGTTGTTGATGTCTGGAATGACGACGCCAATCACACCGCTGCGGTCTGAAACGAGGCTTTGCGCGGCACGATTGGGACGATACCCCAGCCGCTTGATGACACTCTGGATTTTTTGGCGTGTCTGTTCGCTGACGTAGCCATCGCCACGCATTACACGTGAGACCGTTTTGGGGGAGACGTTCGCTTCGCGAGCGACATCAATGATCGTTACTCTGGTTTGATTGCGGCGCACCATAACGTACTCAATCACAAAGCAATTTTATGCACTAGTTATGGCAACGTTGCCATTTCACAAAATGGGTAAAAAATGGATATGACAACGTTGGCATAACTGTATAAGGGAACTTTTTTTCTGTCAAGTAGGACATTTTCTGAAATAGGATCGCATCATTATTGCCCGTTTGGGGATTCCATGTTCGCCGTCAAATGCGACTTCCGAATTCGATTACAATGAACACTATTGTTGGAGGATTTTTATGACACTTCCCCTCGTTGGTTTTTACCTACCGGAATTTGTCCACTTGGTCGAGGAGCTGGCTAAGGAGGTGCAGCACAAACAGATCACGGATGAAATGATGTTAGAACGACGGGTGCGCCGATTCTTCACACCTGCCACGATCGATCATGTCGACTCGATCATCCCCGGTTGGCGAGCGATGGCGTCCTACGCGGATGGTCAAACGTTGATTCATACCGTGACCGTGTTTGCGGCGTTGTTGATGTGCCCGGAATATCAACAGGCAAATGAGACGCAACGCACCCTGATGCAGTGGATCGTGCTGTTCCACGATCTCTCGAAGGTACTCATCGACGGCAAGCGCGATCCGACACACAGCTTTAAATCGGCAGCGTTGGCGGGCAAGCTGATCGCGCGGTTCCCTGTCGAGACGACTCCGGTGTACGAAGAACACATCGCAGCATGGGTAGCTTTGACGACCTCGGCAGCCCTACCATCCGTTGAAGCAGGCAGCATGATTCAGGATAACAGTCAGTTGCCTGAAATTATGGAGGGAATCAAGCGGATGTTTGGCGAGGATACGCCCGCCGCGTTGATCGTGAAGACGGTGCTCTTCCATCAGTCGATCAATGTCGTCGTCGCATGGCCTCAAGCGGCTCCGCTGACTGAGTTGGAAATCACACGCTATATCAGCCCAACATTGCTGCCGCTGCTAACGATGATGATGCTGGTCGATAATGATGCTTATGCGTTTTTCGATGAACCCTTGAAGCAGGGACATCGCGCCGAAACACTGGCGGTGTTCAGCCATATTGGGAAGCTATTGGATGCCGCCGATGGAAGTTGAGATGTGCTGCATAGGTACCTTGACGCGGCTTTCCTGTCACGGTTTGAAATCGTGAGTAAGCCTAAAGTAGTGGCATCGTACGTGTTTTCATTTACGTGACCAAAATCATCAAGATGATGGACTCACTCGGTTTTAGTCAGTGACGGCGCTGAATTTGACGTATCCACATTAAAGATTATACTTTTTTTCACGAAGCTACTGCGCTTTTCCAAATCACTGTTATAATTTCGCAAAATATAAGTTTCACAAGCTCAATCTCTCCTTATCTATTTTACCTGTTTACTTGCGACGGAGTACACCACCCGTGAAACTGAGTCGTTTAGTCCCAGTCATCGTTGTGCTCGCTATCTTCACCGCCATTGGCATTGTGGTGGGGCTGACGGCGAATTGGTTCCCGGTACAAGCATCGGTGGAGGCCAACAGCGTAGACGCGCTGTTTAACTTCATGCTTGCCATTGCTACCGTCATCTTCCTGATCGTTGAAGGCGGCATCATTTACGTGATCGTCCGGTTCCGCGCCAAGAAAGGCGACACCTCGGATGGTCGCAATTATCATGGCAACACGGCGCTTGAAGTCACATGGACAGCTATCCCGGCTGTGATCGTGTTTGTATTGGCGATCCTCAGTTTCCAAGTCTTCGCGGATTTGCGGACTCCGGGCGAAAATGCGACGGTCATCACTGCCGTTGGTCAGCAGTTCCAGTGGAGCTTCCACTACAAACTGCCCGCCAACACCGACCCTAACCTGACCGATGAGCAGCGTCAAAAGCTCGAATCCTACATGGTTTCCAGCAACCTGTATGTGCCTCTCAATAAGCCCGTCACCATGAATATCGAAGCGCTGGACGTGATGCACGGCTTTTTCATTCCAGAATTACGCATCAAGCAAGATGCGATTCCGGGACGTGTCGAAAATACCTATTTCACCGCGACGGTGCTGCATACGCCGGATATGGAGCAGCAGCAGACACAAGCTGGCGACGTTAACGCGGTGTGGTGGGTGGAATGCTCGTTACTGTGCGGGTCAGGACATGGCAATATGTCGATGGTCAGCCACTTTTATGTAGTCGAGCAGGCGGATTACGACAAGTTTATCGATGACATGTACCAAAAAGGGATAGCGATCCTGAACGATCCGCGTAATCCTGAAGTCGGCAAGCAGTTGATGGCGTCCGGTCACTACCCATGTAAAGCGTGTCACACGTTGGCAGATGCCTATCCTGACCAACAAAAGATCGGCCCTGATCTGGACGGCATTGCCACCCGCGCGGCTGATCATGCTGCCAAGGGCGAAGGCACCATCGGTGGTTCGGATGCGGCGGCTTATATCCGCACCTCTATCGTCAATCCCAACGCTTATGTTGTTTCGGGCTTCCAACCCAACATCATGCCGCAAATCTTCGGTGACCGTTCGGTCATGCCTGAAGACGATCTCGAAGCTATTGTCAACTACCTGCTGACTCAGACCGCACCGTAGCTGACGTTTATTACGCGATAAAGAGTTCACGAGGTTTGTTATGGCTACTAGCGCAACTACTGCCGGAGCAATCCCTCAGCCACGAGGGATACTGAAATATCTGACATGGAGTGTCGATCACAAAGTGATCGGCATCCAATATATCAGCGCAGCCTTGATCTTTTTCTTGATCGGCGGCGTGCTGGCGGAACTGATCCGCATCGAGTTGATTTCGCCACAAGCCAGTCTGATGGCAAACGGCAGCGCGTATAACGCCCTGTTCACCATGCACGGCTCGGTCATGCTGTTCCTGTTCATCATCCCGATGCTGGCAGGGTTCGGCAATTACTTCGTCCCGCTGATGTTGGGCGCGAAGGACATGGCTTTCCCGTGGTTGAACGCTTTCGCGTTCTGGCTGATCGTCGGCGCTGGCATCACCATGTTGAGTGGTTGGCTGGTCGGCCCCGCGCAAGCTGGTTGGACATCTTACTTCCCGCTGTCTGGCCCGAAGTACAGCCCCTTTGACGGTCAAACGCTGTGGGCAATCAGCCTGCACATGCTCGGCGCATCCTCCATCCTCGGCGCGATCAACTTCATCGTGACGATCCGCAACATGCGCCCGAAGGGCATGGGCTACTGGCAGATGCCGCTGTTCGTGTGGTCGGTGCTGGCACAGTCGATCATCGTGCTGCTGGCAACACCGTTCCTCGCGGGTGGTCTGACGCTGATGCTGCTTGACCGTCTGGCTGGCACGAGCTTCTTCTCGGTGGCGACGGGCGGCGATCCGCTGCTATGGCCTAACGTATTCTGGTTCTATTCGCACCCTGCCGTGTACATCATGGTGCTGCCCGCGATGGGCATCCTCTCCGAAGTGCTTTCGATCCACTCGCGCAAGCCGATTTTCGGTTACAAAGCGGTGGCGCTGTCCTCGATGGGCATCGCGCTAATCGGCTTCGTCGTGTGGGGACATCACATGTTCACCTCGCTGGCGGAATGGGCGCGTATCCCGTTCATGATCACGACGATGATCATCGCGGTGCCGACGGGCATCAAGATATTTAGTTGGCTAGGCACGCTGTGGGATGGCAAAATCCGCTTCACCACCGCCAACATGTTCGCCATCGGCTTTTTGTCGATGTTCGTGATCGGCGGTATCTCTGGCGTGTTCCTCGGCTCGGTGCCAGTGGACATCCACATCCACGACACATATTTTGTGGTCGCGCACTTCCACTTCGTGTTGTACGGCGGCAGTGTGTTCGGCGTCTTCGCGGGCATTTATCACTGGTATCCGAAGATGTTCGGCAAGATGATGGATGAACGCTTGGGGAAGATTCATTTCTGGCTGAATTATGTCGGCTTCTTCCTGACCTTCTTCCCGATGCACTTCCTCGGCCTCAACGGAATGCCACGCCGCATCTATGTTTACGATCCGCGCTACACTGAACTCAACGTGCTGGCGACTATCGGCGCGTTGATCATGGCGGTGGCTGCTGTGCCGTTCATCATCAACTTCTTCGCCTCGATGTACAGCCGCCGGATCGCGGGCAACAATCCGTGGCGCGCCATCACTCTAGAATGGCAGACGTCATCGCCACCACCGGCGCATAACTTCGACAGCGATCCCATCCCCTTCTACGATCCGTACGGGTACGGGACGGCTGACGCGAATGCCTACATCGATAGCGGTGGGACGTTGTTGATCGCTGCACCAACGGGTCACGCGCCCGCGCAGCACATCGATACGCCGCCCGCTGAGACTCCCGCTGGTGGTGACCGCTAATTCACTTAGAATCCCGACGTGGGAGCCGAGAATCAGTAACGCGTAATAGCTTATTCAGGGCGGGTTTCCAGAAACCCGCCCTTTATCGTAGTGCGGTCTTAGTAAAAGGTATTGTTATCGTGGATGCTCAATTTGCGACCAGCAAATTCACGGAAAATGAGTCGATTAGCCCCGATGTCGCTCTCAAGAATAAGCGCTTTGCGCTGCTCCTGTGGCGGATCGCGAACGGTATGGTGTTTCTCTTCTTCGTATTCGCCAACTATCTGATGCGCGCCTCGCAGAAATCATGGCCTCCCGAAGGCGCGATCCGCCCTGATCTGGTGATACCGACGATTGTATCGGTGCTGTTGCTGCTGAGTTCGATTCCGGCGGCGCGGGCGCTCAACGCGATCCGGCGCGATGATCGGAACGGTATGATGTCCAACCTGTGGGCGGTGGTGGCACTCGGCGTGATTTTCATCTTGGGCGTGCTTTCCACGATGGTGCAGTTGCCGTGGTCAGGGCCGTACAGCTCCATCGTGTTGACGATGAATGGCTTCCATATTGCCCATGCACTGGTCGGGTTGCTGCTGTTTGCTTACGTCATCCGGCGGGCACGGCAAGGGGCGTATTCAAAGGAGAATAATTGGACGGTCGAAGGTGCTGTCGTATTCTGGCACTTTGTCGATCTGATGTGGGTGGTGTTCTTCTTGGTGCTGTATGTCGTTTAGTTCGCGTGCATGAATCAGCCGCCTGTGTAGCGATGCTGCTGCTCAGGCGGTTTTTGTTTGTGACCAAGTCAGCAACCCGGACTTTGAGAAAAATATAGCAAAATGCGCCGAATCGTTTTATTATTGACCGTAAGCCATGATATATCGATGATGATAGAGAGGGTCGCTCCCTATGCGTTCGGGAATTCCGCGTTTCATTATGCGCCTTTTCGGCAGTCCCAGCTTTTTGCGGGGCATTATCGGCCTAGTTATCTGTGCGCCACTGTTCGCCGCGATTTATTACCTGTTGCGCTTCCTAACGGGCAACCCGATGGATTGGACACTGCCTGATGGTGGCGGCGCAAGCGGGGCTACGCTGCTGTTCGCGGGGCTAGGCGGGGCAATTGGAATGCTCCTCGGTGTAGGCGGGTTCTCGCCGGGTTCGTCGGCACATGAAGGGCCATACGTCACGTACCTAGAGAATGCGGAGAAAGAGCACGCCCCCGGCCTGTTGCAGATCGGATTGCAGAACCTCGTCAAGTTCATCAATTGGGCGAGACCGCATATCGTGTCCAACATTCGTCCGCTGTTGATCGCGCTCGGCGTGGTCATTGCCATTGTCGCTATCATCATGTTCATCGGCGCTAATCCGATTGTGCGTGTGGCGCGGACACAAACCTACGATGTGAATGCTTCTGTGGCGTCTATGACTGGCGATAAGTTCCTGTGGTTCGTGCTCGTGGTTGTCGTTGTGTTCGTTTCACTGATCGGGGCGGCCTTCCTCCTCTCGCTCGTCATGACTTCGGTCAGTCGGCAGGTGGAAGTTGCTAAGAAGATGAAGGTGTCGCGTTTGCCGGATGATTCGCCTGTTAATAAGTTAGGTCGCTACTTCGAGCGCTTGATCGAGTTTAACCTCGCGTGGGTGCGTGATATTGTGGAGTGGATCCGCGTCACATCATCGCGCTAGTTCATCATTTAGGGCTGCAAGATACTAAGGCGAGTCAACCGACTCGCCTTTTTGTTTACCGTACTTTATTAGGCTGACTGCGTTGGCGTCCCGATCACCTGCGCGAACGAAAACGGCGCTAGGTCGATCTTACTACTGCCTGTCGTAACCAGATCCGCCAAGACTTCGCCAATCGCCGCCGAATGCTTGAACCCGTGCCCCGAACATGGGGAAGCGACGATCACCTGTGGATGCGCCGGATGCTGATCGATGATGAAGCGTGACCCCGGCGTCACCGTATAAAAGCAGGTTGCGGCTTTCACACACTGGTTGCTCACACTGGGAAATTGCGGCGCGACGTAGCGGCGATACATGGCGTCGGTTTCTTCCGCCGTCACCGTGCGAGAAACTGTATCAGGATCGGTGCTCGTCTCCATTTGCTCGGCGGCGATCTTCAGCCCTCCCTGTACGCCATCAATGGCAGGGAAGCCGTACAAGTATTCATCGTCCGCCTCGCCAAACATCCAGATGTAGATCGGGCACACCTCAGGCGTAAAGGCCGCGTAATTCGCGGAAACATCGAACCAATACAGCACTTGCCGATAGATATTGATGAAGTTGGCGTACTCAGCGCCTAGAAAATCCTTCACCCACGCGCCCGCCGAAATGATCACTTTTTCGGCGGTGAAGCGCCCTTGCGAGGTGATCACGGTACATAGGCCGTTATTCGTCACCTCGATGCCCTGCACTTTGGTGTTTGTCTGGAGCGTTGCGCCGAAGCGTTCAGCCAGTTTCAACTGTGCCCTGATGCAGTTTTCCGGACGTAAGAAGCCCGCCAGCGGCTCATAGTAGCCGATCTCGTCGCCGTGCAGATTGAAAGGCGGAAAACGGCGCTTGATCTCGGCAACCCGTAACACTTCATGCGCGATCTGGAACTGCGAGGCCAGTTTGATGGTTTGCTGGACGAAGTTCTCTTTGCCGTGATGTCGTGTTTGCTGATGTTCACGCCCGATGATCAGACCGCCCGTGACAGTGTAGAGATCATCACCCGTTTGCGCTTCGATCTCGCGCCACAATTCATGAGATCGCATTACTAACGGCACGTAAGCCGCGCCTTCGCCCACCGCTTGCCGTGTGATGCGCGTATCGCCGTGTGAAGACCCTAATGTGTGTGGCGGCGCGAACTGATCGATCCCCAATACACGCTTGCCCCGCTTCGCCAGTTGGTACAGCGCGGCGCTGCCCATCGCGCCTACGCCAACTACAATCGCCTCGTAGACCGTTTCTGCCATGATGTTCCTTCGCTGCTCATGCTGCCATGTGTTTTGCGTAGAAGCGCCGATTATACTGGATCGGGCAGCGTACGCAGCATCCGCCGCAGCCATTCCGGCACACCCCAGACCATTTCTCGTTTGGAGGTCGGCTCCAAGATCGCCAAAATGTGTCGATAACTTACGGCTTGATGCAGCGATCCAAGTGGTTCCGCCAGCCGCCATGCCGCTTGGATGCGTTCTAGCGATTCATAGGTCGTCCATGCGCGGAAATAGGTTTCTAGCAAGCGCTCTCGCCCTTCGATGTTGTCCCGTTCGAGGTTTTCCATGACGGTACACAGATCGAGGAAAGGATGCGCGATGCAGGCGTCCGTCCAATCGAAAAACAACAGGGTTTCGCCCGTAATATTGCCGCTGTGGAAGTCACCATGCACCAGTGCATAGGGGATGCTGAACTGCGCCAACTCGTCGCACATCGCTTTCAGGCGCGGCGCGAGGGCACGTAACCGCGTGATCTCATCGGGTGAGAGCGGCGCCAATGCCTCGTCATCGCTCAACAAGGGATCGATCTGACTGCGCAGCACATCGAGGCGGCGGTCTAGGCAACCGACCGCCAATAACTCATCGATGGTGGAGGCGGATTGAACCTGCAACCGCGCATAGTGATCCAACACAATAGACCACTTGTCAAAGGATGGCGCGCGGCTGAGTACCATCCCGAAATCACGCATCAGCATCCAGCGCGACTCATGTTCGACGGCGAGCGGCGGCGGCACCTCATCAGGATAGCGGGCGGCGAGGGCAGCTTGCAGGGCAGGTTCATTGCCAAACAGCGGCAGCGCCGTCGCCACTTTGAAATAGATCGTGCCTCGATCTGTCTCCGCGCGCAGTAGGCACGAAATCCCCCAACTCTTGAACTGCGTGATCGGGCTGGTGAGCGTATAACCTTGCTCGACAAGCGTTTGGCACATCCATCCGGCGGCCTTCGTGTACCAGCCGGGTTGCGCCCACGGTGGACGCAGAATCGGCTGCTGCCCGCGTGCGACTTCCATTAGATTTTCCGCGATGATGGCGCGGTGATCGGGCTGCGCAAGGGGCAGATCAGCCAGTATGTCCTGAGCGACCCAATGCGCATTGGCTGGTGGCGTCCACGGACTGGTGTGATTTTCCAGCCGATATGTCAGCGCGCGATGCTGCCAATTTGCCGAGTACACGGCATCGACGTTGCGCAACACGGTGATGTCAGCGCCTAGCAACGCGCTCATCGATTCCGACACGATGCCGACCTGATGAAGATAGATCCGCGTTTCCAGATGGATTTGAGGCAGCGTCCACTGTCCTGAGTCATCATGCAGCAGCAGCACGCACAAGGTGTCCGTATCGATCAACAGACCGTAAATGTCGGAGGTAAAGTGAGTTTCGGTCATGTCTCCACCTTGAATAACCGCGCAGCTTGAGGTGGCGCGCCTCAGCAGGGACACTCAATGATAGCATAGGACGTGCTGGCGGCTGCCCACCGTCATCATACGTGGGCAGCATGGAGTGCTAGTCAGGGAAAACAAACTATACGTTAGGCTGTTTCTCAAAACGGTAGCCGACACGGTGCTCGGTCAGAATGTAGGTGGGATTCGCCGCATCCGGCTCGACCTTGCGGCGCAGTTGGCTGATGTAGACGCGCGGATAGTAAATATCATCAATGTATTCTGGCCCCCACACCTGCTCCAGCAGTTCTTTTTGCGTCACCACGCGTCCGGAATTTTCCATTAGTACGATCAGCAGTTTGAACTCGGTCGGGGTCAGATGAATCTTCGCGCCAGCCACGTAGACATGCCGTCGCTGTAAATCGATCCGTAAATAGCCATCGTTATAGCCGAATTCTGATTCGCTGCTCGTCATCTGCGAGCGCCGCAGCAAGGCTTGAATCCGCGCCACGAATTCATTCAAGCGAATCGGCTTGATCAGGTATTCATCCGCGCCCGCGTTCAGACCGAGCACGATGTCTTCCTCGGTGATGGCGTTGGCGGACAGCATCATGATCGGTGTTTCCGCCACTTCGCGAATCCGCTGGCAGACGGTCAGCCCATCCATTTCCGGCATGACGATATCTAACACCACCAGATCGGGGCGTTCGGCATGAAACGTGCGCAAGCCTTCGATGCCGCTGCCGCCCAAAAAGACCGTGTATCCTTCTCGCCGCAATTTGCGACCTAGCGCATCGCGGATTGCCTGTTCATCATCAACTACCAGAATTTTCATAACTTTTCACCGTATACAATAGCAAAGATGAATGACCAATTATCTAGTTTACTCAAAAATGTAAAGGCGGCAGTTGACAATCTTATCTCAACCTTAATGAACGCTTGCTAAGATGTGAAATTGCGCAAAGCCGTAAGATTCTATCTCCAATAGTACTCTTATGTGTGAGTCTGTCATTCATTCGTATAATCTGAAAAATTGATTGTCATTGACTTCTTCAACTCACTCAACTGATCATTAAAGGATTCGCCGTTGAAACTCGATCTAATCGCGACCATTGACAGGTTTGAAGCGCTGCAACCGGAATGGAACGATTTGCTGCCGACGAGCAGTACGAACCAGATTTTTCTGACCTTCCAGTGGCAGCGTGCATGGTGGAACGCCTATCAACCGGGCGAGTTGTTCATTATCACGGGACGCAATGAAGCTGGTCTACTGGTGGGCATCGCGCCGTGGTTTATCGAAGCCGATACCCGCATCATCCGCTGCATCGGCTGCGTTGACGTAACCGACTATCTTGACGTGTTGGCTCCTGCCGAGTATCGCGAACCCTTCCTCGCGGCGGTGGCAGATTTGTTGGTGGCGCAGTCTGCCAAGTTCAGCAAGCTCGATTTGTGTAATATCCCCTTCGGTTCCGCGACGTTGGAGATATTGCCCCGTTTCTTGACCGAGCGGGGTTTTTCTTTGGACATTAAGCAGCAGGAAGTCTGCCCGATCATCGATCTGCCTACCGACTTCGAGGGGTACCTCGCGCAGCTCGACAAAAAGCAGCGCCATGAATGCCGCCGCAAACTGCGCCGCATTCAGGAAAATCAGGTCGATAAGGTGGAATGGTACATCGTCGGGCGCAATCACGATCTTGATGCCGAGATCGATAAATTCCTGAATCTGATGCGCGCGAGCCACCCCGAAAAAGCAGAGTTTCTCACCAACGAGCAGCACTTGACGTTTTTCCGCACGATGGTGCATCAAGTCGCCCGCTGCGGCTGGTTACAACTGAGCTTCTTGACGGTGAACGGCACGCCCGTCTCGACCTACATGAACTTTGACTTCAACAACCGTATTCTGGTGTATAACTCCGGCTTGCTGCCGGAAGGCTACTCGCAGTTCAGTCCCGGCATCGTCCTGCTGTTGTATAACATCCAGCACGCCATCGATCTACGCCGTCCTGTTTTCGACTTTTTGCGCGGCAACGAGGAGTACAAATATCGGATGGGTGGTAAAGATCATCCCGTCATGAATCTGGAAGCCTCGCTGGTGGCGAATTAAGCGGAGACTGCACCAACGGATGGAGAGCTTGTGATGACCGTCATCAAGCGTATTGCGATGTTAAGCGTGCATACCTGCCCGTTAGCCGTCCTCGGCGGCAAAAAAACGGGCGGGATGAACGTGTATGTCCGTGAATTGGCGCGTGAATTTGCCCGTCGTGGCATCGCGGTGGATGTGTTCACCCGTAGTCACGCGAACGGCGTCCCGCATATCGGCGGTACGCTCGGTGAAGGCGCGCGGGTGGTGCATATTCCGGCTGGCCCCGATGACACACTTGATCCCGATCAGGTTTATCCGTATCTGCCCGCTTTCGTAGACAATGTGATCAACTTCGCGGCGCGGGAAAATCTCCACTATGACCTGATCTACAGCCATTACTGGTTGAGCGGCATCGTCGCGCACAGCTTGCGGGCGGCGTGGAATGTGCCCGTGGCGCAGATGTTTCACACGCTCGGCATGATGAAGGATCGCATCGCCCATAAGGCCGTCAGTTGGCCCGCCGATCTGCGCGCCTTCTCCGAAGCCGACATCATGACGTGGGCGGATCGACTGATCGCGGCGACGCCCGCCGAACGGGAGCAGATGTTGTGGCTGTACCGCGCCCCGCGCCGCAAAATCGAGATCGTGCCACCGGGCGTCGATCTCACCAATTTCCATCCAATGTCCACTGATCACGCCAAACGTTCGCTTGGTCTGTCGCCGCAGGATCGCGTGCTGCTGTTCGTCGGGCGGATAGAGCCGCTGAAAGGCATCGACAGCATTTTCGGCGCGTTAGCCATCCTAAAACGCACACAACCCGATCTGCTGCGCCACTTACATCTAGTCATCATTGGCGGCGACCCGAACACGGATACCGATGACAGCGAGATGGGGCGGATCAAGGCGCTGCGGAGCGAGATGAACCTCGATGACATCATCTGGCTGATGGGAGCCAAAGATCAGGATGTGTTGAACAATTTCTATTCTGCCTCGGAAGCGCTGATCATGCCCTCGGACTACGAGAGCTTTGGCATGGTGGCGCTCGAAGCGATGGCAAGCGGCACGCCCGTGATCGCGTCCGAGGTCGGCGGGTTGGCCTTTCTCGTGCAAGATGATGTCAACGGCTATCATGTGCCCGTGCGCGAACCGGACGCCTTAGCCGAGAAAATCGCCTTGATCCTCAGCCACCCGCAGAAACGCCAACTATTGGCTTGCAACGCCATCGAGACTGCGCAACAGTACGCATGGCCTGTCATCGCAGATCGGCTGTTGGCAGTCTTCGAAACAATGAAGCCTCCACGTTCGGAAGCCGTCACCGCCCTATAAACGGGCATGGCGACCATAAGCGTCCGCAACCCGCATCAGCCTGACGGTTCCTCGTGACCACGAAGTCATGAATATTTAGGACTGCGTGAGACTCCCACGCCTATACTGCGCTGCATTGGTACCGCATATGACAATGTGACAATGCACTTGGCGTGAGGGATTTGTGACCAATTCACCAACAATGCGCGACTCAGACAAGGTCATTCCACATCAGGAGCCGATGGGGGGAACCGGCAGCGCCGAAGCCGCGCAGCAAACCGGCAAACCAACCCTGAAACGGATTCTTAAGGTGCTTGGCCCCGGTCTGGTCACGGGCGCATCCGACGATGATCCGTCCGGCATCGGCACCTATTCGCAGTCAGGAGCGTCGCTCGGCTTTGGGATACTGTGGTTAGCGCTGTGGACGCTGCCCTTGATTGCGACGGTACAGTATATCTGCGCCAAGATCGGCTTAGTCAGCGGGCGTGGCTTGGCGGGTGTGCTGCGCGAAAATTATCCGCGCAAGTTGTTGTATCCGGTCGTGGTATGTCTGATCGTCGCCAACGTGATCAATGCGGGCGTCGATCTCGGCGCGATTGGTGCGGCGCTGCATCTGCTGATTCCCATCCCGATCACCATCCTCATTATTCCCGTCACCATCGGTATTCTGCTGCTGCAAATCTTCGGTTCCTATCGACTGATTGCCAAGGTGTTCAAATGGCTGACCTTGGCGCTATTCGCCTACATCGGCGCGGCTTTCTTCGCGCGGCCTGATCTTGGCGAAGTGCTCAGAAGTCTCATTATCCCCACCTTCAGCCTTGACAAGACCTTCCTCGCCACGGTGGTGGCTATCCTTGGCACCACGATCTCACCCTATCTTTTCTTCTGGCAGGCTAGTCAAGAAGTAGAAGAAGAAGTGAGCATGGGGCGTAAGCAGCTCTGGCAGCGGAAAGGCGCGACCAACGATGAACTGACGTATGCGGCGTGGGATGTCAACATCGGCATGTTTTTCTCTAACCTCGTGATGTTTTTCATCATTCTGGCGACGGCTTCGACGCTGCACACGGCGGGCAAAACCGATATTCAAACGGCGACCGATGCGGCGGAGGCACTGCGCCCGTTGGCGGGAGACATGGCGGGAGTCTTGTTAGCGGTAGGCTTGGTCGGCGCGGGCATCCTCGCGGTGCCAGTGCTAACCGGATCAGCCGCCTATGCCGTGGCGGAGGCATTTGGCTGGCATTATGGGTTGGACCGTAAGCCGCAGCAAGCCAAGCGTTTCTACCTGCTGATTACTGGCGCGACCGTCATCGGGATGCTGATCAATTATCTCGGCATCAACCCGATCCAAGCGCTGTTTTGGACAGGCGTGATCAATGGCTTTATCGCCGTGCCTTTGTTAGCGATCATCATGCTGGTCGCCAATAATCATGATGTGATGGGCAAGCGGGTGAATTCGCGCATGGAGAATATCATCGGTTGGCTGACCGTCGTCATCATGGGCGCGGCGGCGATCAGCCTCGTGCTAACGTGGAATGGATAAGTCAGCTACCGACTACGACGCGATCTTGCGTAGATAATCGACTACGGTAGATACGCTGAAGGGTTTTTCCAGATACCCATCGAAGCCCATTTTGCGGATTTCGTCGGCGGTTTCGGTCGAGTAATGCGCGGTGGTCGCCACGACGCTGCAATCGAGCTTCATTTGCCGAATTTTCTCGAACGCCTGATAGCCAGACATACCGGGCATGACGAGATCGATCACCACGATGTCGGGCACTTTGTGTTCCAAATAGCGTAAGGCGCTGGCGGCATCTTCCATGATGGTGAAATCCCACTCATAATAGGCCATCGTGGCTTCGAACACGCGCCGCCAACTGGGGTTATCGTCCACGTACAGCACCGAGATCGGCTTCGTTTCCGTGGCGGGGAAATATTCACGGTTTGCCGCTGCTAACGCAAGCTGACGCAGCCAGCGCTCCAATGGCTTGAGGTAGTACAGCGACTTCCCGATCCACAAGGAGCGATAATCGGTGGCACCTGTACTGAGGTACGCTCCTGCCTGACGGATGGGTCTATCGATCAAGTCGGCACGGATTATGTTGGCCTTACGGAGTTTGTCCAGCGCCAAGACCGAGCAGCTCGTTTCCTGTACCGTCGATCCCTGCCAGCCCCAACTTCCGTTGGCTAATTGATGGTCAAGCAGACTGTAGCCCGCCCGCCGTGCCAGCGATTGTGCCTGTGGATGCGGAATATCGGCAAATAGGCGTCCGATCTCGCCAAGCGTATAGAATGGGGAGCTGTGCCACTTGCAGTGGGGCAAGTCTTCTTGTTTAGTCATCTCTTTGGCGATCCAGTCGAGGATGACCGGTGCATGAGGATTTTCGGGCCATGCCGCAACCGCATGGACATTCGTCGTCACCGATGGCGTACGTTCGTAGCGGAAGGTGATGTAATGATCTTCGTGGAACATGTCCTCGAAAGCGCTCATGATGCGCGCCCGTTCGGCGGTCGGCAAGTTCAGGCCGATGATCGCGCAGGCCGTCGTATCCATATCACCGGGGAAGGTCGAGTCACCCGCAACGGAGACTAATTTGCCCTGTTCCGCCAGCGTCGCCCGCAGCGCCGTGATCGACTCCGTATTGGGGATAGGCTCCCCATACGAGTGATCGATATACAGCAACAACCATGACGTCACAAAATGCGGCACCTGATCGAGAATCCCAACTTCTTTGTTGAACGGATTCAGGCTTTCTACATAGTTGCGCAGTCTCGTGACCTGCTCCGACTCCAAGTGCCTATCCTTGCACGCAATCAGGCAGAAGGCTGAGGCGCTCGGTGAATTGCTGATCGAGCCATTTTCTACCTGAAAATTGTTGATCAGCCGCTCGATATCCAGATTCGGTAGAATATACGCCCATTCTGCGAAGAAGCCAGCGATGGACTTCAACGGATCGTAGAAGGCGTCATGCCCGACGATGGTACGCCACTTCTTCGAGTCATAGGTGATCGCCGTTTGCACTTTTTCGTGATGATCGACCGTCAGGCCAAGCCGCCAGAACGCGAAGGTATCGACCGCCGCGACCAGCCCGCCGAAATTGGCTGTCCAGTTCTCCGGGTAACAATCGGGGATTTCCTCTAATTCGTCGAGACTCTCGTACCCAAGCGTGGTGTTGCCACTCGCCATCATCGCAACAGCCGCGCTATACGTACACAGATAGCGATCTTGCCATGAGAGCGTTTCGCCCCAACTTCCATCGGCATTCCGATGGTCGATTAACCAGCGTACGCACTCTTCGCGCTGGCTACCATCGAACAAGGCGACAACAGCGACATCATAGATAGACGACGATAGGTGATCTGCATCAGTGAGTAGGTCGAGTAGTGTGTTACCCATGCATGTTTCTGTGGCAGTGCCTGCTGTGAGGAAAGACTGCCTCTCCTTTAGAAATACCTTTGATTGGTTGATGTCTGGTACGCGCCATCCGAAAACTCAGGAATGACGGCGCGGTACCGATAACGGTTAATTAAATGATGCGATAACTTGATCGAGGTAGGTAACGAGATTCTCTGGCTGAATTGGTTTGAGTAAATAGCCATTGAAACCACGCTGCTCGAAGGTGGGCGTGCTGTCGAGCGTGTAATAGGCCGTCGTCGCCACCACCGGACAGTGTACTTGCGGTAGTTCCCGAATGCGCTTGAGAATTTTGTAACCGTCTTTGTTACCGGGCAACACGATGTCCAGCACGATGATGTCGGGCTTCGTGTGAGATAAAATGTCCACCACTTCCGGCTCCGATTGTGCTACGACGAGATTCACATC
Organism: Anaerolineae bacterium; assembly: GCA_019637615.1. Classification (GTDB taxonomy): domain Bacteria; phylum Chloroflexota; class Anaerolineae; order Aggregatilineales; family UBA2796; genus JAHBVK01. The sequence goes on from JAHBVJ010000003.1 coordinate 117,338, forward strand.
GTGATAACTCAGGATGGTCTCGAATAGCTGCCGCGTGGAGGCGTCATCATCGACAAGTAAAACTAGTTTTGAACTCATACCTTCCTCGTTTCCTTACAGGTAGCTAAGATGTCCGCGATCTGCTCGATAAATGTGCCAGCATCTACGGGCTTCATGATGTACCCGTTGAAACCAGCAGCTAAGATGCGTTCCCGGTCACCTTGCATCGCCAGCGCCGTCACTGCGATGACAGGTACTTGGCTGATGGCTGGCAGTGGGCGTCCACGCACTTCCTTCAAGAGCTGCCAACCAGACATATGCGGCATTTGGATGTCGAACAAGCAAAAAGTCAAGTCGGTTAGCTTATCCAACAGTACGACGGCTTCCTCGCCCGAAGCGGCCTCAAATACTTCAGCGTCGTAAAAACGTAAGATGTGCGAGACGACCATGCGGTTGCTATCGTCATCTTCGACTACAAGGACTTTCCATGTGGCGGCTTCATCGTAGAGCATAGTTCCTCATCAAGGTATTAGGCGGCTTCAGGTTGTCTGGGAAGATGGATTATAAAGGTGGTTCCAGAGCCTACTACCGATTCGGCTTTTATCGTGCCGTGATGCAGTTCAACATAACTCTTGGCAATCGCCAATCCTAAGCCGGTGCCTTCCCGTGCGCGGGTATCAGTGCTATCCGCTTGATAGAAGGGTTCAAAAACGTGTTTCAGCGCGTCTTCTTTGATGCCGATGCCCGTATCTTTCACGGTTAACTGCCATTTATCCATGCCGAGCGGGCCGATGTCCACGCTCACTTTGCCATGATCGGTGAATTTGATGGCGTTGCCGACGAGATTTTTAACCACCTGTTTGATTTGCGGCGCGTCACATTGCACTTGCGCGGGCGTATTGGGATCAAAGGTGAGTTCGAGATCGATCTCCTTGTTGATGGCGAGGCTGCGCAGGCTGTTAATGGTGCCGATGATGAACGACTCGTCACACGGGTTGACCGAAGCGAGTGTCGCTTGCATACGCCCGGACGAAATACGCGTTAGGTCGAGGATGCCGTTAATCAGCGTCAACAGTGCCTCGGCGTTATAACGGATGTCTTTGATCATCTTCTTCTGGGTGGCGGACAGTTCGCGGGCTTCTTCTTTGGGCTTAATCATGCCCATTTCGAGGATGCCGAGGAAGCCGATGATGGCCCCTAGCGGCGTCCGCAACTCGTGCGACATCGTAGACAGGAAGCTGGATTTAGCGGCGTTGGCGCGTTCGGCTTCTTGCGTCTTCAGTTCAGCGATCTTTAACGCTTGTTCCGTTTGACGGCGCGAGGCTTCCGCATCCAGCAGTTTGTCGTCATATTCTTTGCGCAGGTTGTACAGCAAAATGGCGAGCGTCCCCAAGGTGATCAAGCTGTTCGAGATCAGCTCAGACCCATTGGTAATGCTGCTGTGAAGCGAGACAATGGCGACGATGAGCGTGGCAGAAACGGCGGCAAAGGCATAAATCGCCCGACGATCCATAACTAAGGCGACGACCACCAGACTCATAATATAGTTGGTCAGGAAGGTGTCGGAAATCGCAGAATCAGCCGCCATCGTGAAGGTGGAAAAGAACACAAACATCGAGACGAGCAAATAACCCGCCTGCGTGATCTTGCCCCGACTGACGGCAATGCCAGAAAGCACAAGCAACACACCGGCGACCACTTCCGCCGTAGGATAGGAAATCAGCGTCCACTCTGATTTAAAGACCACGATCGAGGTGATGAAGGAGAGAATGATGAGGACCAAGGTCAATGGCAAGATGATACGGATGGTTTTCTCACGGAACTTCAGATTCGGGTCTGTCGTCCGTGGCGCTAACCATTGCTGTGCCGCAGGAAAAGTAATCATCGTTCTACACCTCAGTGAATAGAAACAGGGCGCGTCGTTTTGAGTAAACGTTGAGCGAACAGCGCCAAATCCTCAACGTCAAGTGGTTTCAACATCACAAAATCGGCAAGTTCTTCGATCTCACTACTATTCATGTGTGAATTGGCAGTCACCACCACGATATACATTTGCTCGTAGCTACCCATCTGGCGGATTACCTTAAGTACAGTGGCACCACTCATGGTTGGCATATTTAAGTCGAGGAACATAATGTGAAAAGTTTGCTCGCGGAGTCGCGCCAGTGCTTCGGCCCCGTTGCAAGCCACTTCCACGTCAAAGCCAGCATATTCAAGCGCCATACGGATGATCGTTTGGAAGGCGGGGGTATCCTCTACGACGAGTGCTCGAGTCATCTGCTTCTGCCTTTATCAAAGAGCCGTGCGGATTGAATTTTCATACGTCCTCAAGGCTCATCGCATACGCTCTGTATCACCTCAAAGACGCGGTCGTTCCATCTGCGTGCTGCTCATCAAGCCCTATCCCAAGGGATAGATAATGATGGCTTCAAAATCATGTGTTATCGTATTCTGTAGTATTGTGTTCGTTGTAGTGTTGCGATGCAGAATTTATGCTAAATTAAGAATATCATCATCGTGTTCAGCAGAACGATCCAACCTATAACAAGTCCATCACGTTTCTTGATCAATCGGGGTTGATGGCGCAATTATGCTGGCAAATCGCCCTCGATAACATTCATAATGCGGGCGACTAATAATCGTGAACATTTTATCAGACACTATCGTAATAGGTTAACACACCATACGATAAATTAATGTCTCGTGAACAGCGTATAGGAGAAATGCCCATGAGCGTTGTCGTTCCCCCTCTACCAGAATGGTTAGCGATGCCACGTTCCGAACTAGCCGAGTATGTAGCAAAGCAGCCTCTCGCTGTTTTGTTTTCCGTCGATGGTACGCGGCGTCACTACCTGATTCAAACTGGCAAGGATGAGATCACGGACTTTGCTGAATTTGCCGAGCATGGCGCGGAAAGCTATGTGCGTGCTTATGACGTGCTGTTCGGGCTAGGCGTAGAGACGGTCATGATACCGCTGCTGTATCCACCGAATTTCGTGCGGCGCGACAACTATCTGACGCAATCGCTCAAGATGTGTCGGCAGCTCCTCGCCACCGCGCCATTCACTGACCTGTATCAACGCTGGCAACTCAAAGCGCGCCTCTATGGGGACTATGATGTTGCGCCCAACGCAGCGAGCAGTCACCAAGAAATTGCTGAGTTGGCGACGGTGCTCACGAACCTCACCCCGACCGGAGAGCGGAAACTACTGCTTGGCTTCAACGCTGGCTCATTTTCGGAAGAAATGATTGCACGCTCTGTCGCGTTGTATCAGTCACTAGGCCGTGCGCCAAGCGAGGCCGAATTGATGACGGCGTGTTTCCCCGACGGCCCTACGCAAGTGCATATCTGGCTCGGCGCGGGTTGGCTGCGACTCGGCATTACCCTGCCGACGCTGCTCGATGGCGGCAGGACGGATGTTTATGGCCTTTCTCACCTCGCGCTGGATCTTCAGGAAGGCGAGTTACGCCGCATTTTGTACGATCACCTCTTCCGTCGCTGGGCTGGCCCCGAAGATGACGTAAGCTATACCCCCGATGACCTCCGCGAACTGGGCGATTTCTACCGTGAACACAAGGATTGTGTGGTAGGGCTTGGGACGTGCGTCGGGCCGGGGCTGTGGTATCCCGATCACGCACATTAGCACTGCTATGGGTCGCTTGGACACGCTACAATTAGCGTTTTGGATTGAAGCATATAGCAACTAAGGATTTTGCTTTCATGACACAGATTGGATTAATGCTCGAAGGGCAAGCGGGGCTGACGTGGTCGCGTTGGCAGCGCTTGCTAGAAGCCGTCGAAACGCTAGGGTATCAATGCCTGTTCCGTTCCGACCATTTCACGATTGCACCGCCTTATGAAGAGTCATTGGAAACGTGGGTTTCGCTGACTTACGCCGCCAGCCACACCAAACGGATCGAGTTCGGGACGTTAGTTTGCCCCACCACGTTCCGCCATCCCTCCATGACGGTGCGTATGGCAGCGGCGGTCGATGACTTGAGCAATGGACGGCTGGTGTTGGGCTTGGGCGCGGGCTGGAACGAGCACGAACATACCCAGTTTGGTATCCCCTTCTATGATGTGCCCACTCGCTTCGATATGTTGGTGGACGCGCTGGAAATCTCGACGCACCTACTCCAGCAGGAGCAACCCGTCATCTATCACGGCAAGCATTTCTCGCTGGATGGCGCTGTGCTGCTGCCCCGTCCACAGCGGGCAGGCGGGCCGCCTATCTTGATCGGCGGCAACGGCCTGACGAAGACCTTACCGCTGGCAGCCAAGTACGCCAACGAATGGAATGGCGTATTCATCTCGCCTGCCGATTACAAAGAGCGCAACGCTCGCCTGAACGAACTGCTCGAACAGGATGAGCGCGATCTGAAACACGTGAAGCGTTCGTTGATGACGCAAATCGTATTTGCGGCGGATGACGCGGCGTTGAAATCGAAACTCGCGGAACATCCTGATCTTGCCGAGGATCAGCGGCGGATCGTCGGTACGGCGTCTCAAGTTGTGGACAAGATCGGCGCGTATGTCGATGCTGGCGTAGAGCGCTTCATGCTCCAATGGCTCGATCTGGACGATCTAAAGAGCATTGAGCTGATCGCGCGTGATGTCCTGCCTCATTTCCATAAAGCCTAACAACTAGCCGATTACATTCGACGGCGGCGAATATTCACTGCCGTCGAATGTGTTACCGTTTCGCGCCTCTAGTTGGGCATCTGGGGCAGCGCGGCGCAGTTGCCCGTACCTGCCACTACATCCGAGCGCACAAAGCCGCCGCCCTTGATCAGATACCATGTGAAACCGTCGTTATCGCCCAGTTGTCCCGTCACCGCCATCGATTCGCCCGGTTTCAACTTGCCGACAATCTCAAAGCTGATGCCAGCCCCGCTGCGGATGTTGACGTTGTAATTGCCTCCCGGCGCGACGGCACAGTCGCCGCTGCCTGTGACATTACTGGCCTGATTCAGCGTGGGATCGGTGAACGGTTTGATCGGCAGCACCCCGACATCCCCGATCAGGTCTTGGATCGCTTCCGCGCTGGGGAATTTGCGTGGCCCGCTCCTTCCCTCGCCGCCTTCGAGGAACGGTTGCAAGATCGGCGTCGCTTCTGACACATCGTAGATCAACGCCTGACCGAGCGACACATGGTTCGGGTTGCGCCCGCCGATCTGTCGGATCAGCGCCAAATGCGCTTGCTCCACGACGGCGATCTGCGCTGCCGAGGCCGCCAGCAAGGAATTACCGAGTTGTGCGATGCGCCGCACCGCCGCCAGATAAGCCGCCACGAAGGCCGCTTCTGCCTGTTCCGTGATCTCCGAAAATTGCGCTCTGTCGGTGTAAATGTTGTCTGGAAAATAAAATTCTGTCGCCAACGCCGCCGCACCGTTCGCGTTCAGATATTCAAGATGGTGCAGTTCCGCATCGATGGCAGATTTCAGGATGTTGGTTTCGGCGGGCGTCAGGGCGATATTACTGTCCGTCAGGACGTTGTAATAATGCGTACAAGCCAGCGTTTCCGCCGTCGCCGCCAGATTCAAGATCGTTTGCGCATCGTCACCATCTTGCCCAAAGACACGTGTGTAGCCAAATAATTGATTGAAACTCACGAGGGAAGCGCCCAGCGTGGCGGCGATGGCTCCGCCCTTCAACACAGTCCGCCGCGAGATGCCATTCTCAGTTGGCATGGTCATTTTCTCCATGAACTAGCCTGAAAATGGCTGATCTGGGTAGATCAGCCATCTATTTGCCAACGAGACTACTTGTTGAACAGGGTCGGGTCGGTGAACGGCTTGACCGCCATCACGCCATCGGAGCCGATGACCTTGCGGATTTCGTCTGCGCCGGGGAACTTACGTGGCCCGGCGAAATCAGCGCCGCCTTCAAGGAAGCCTTGCAGCACCGGCTTGACGTCTGATGTATTCGCGAATAAGGCTTGCCCCAACGACACATGATTCGGCACGCGCCCGCCGATCTGCCGGATCAGCGCCAAGTGTACCTGCTCGGTCGCGGCAACCTGCGCCGCCGTCGCCGCCAACAGCGGATTGCCCAACTGCGCGATGCGTCGAACCGCCGCTAGATAAGCCGAGACGAACGATGTTTCCGCCATTTCGGTGATCTCCGAAAATTGGGCGCGGTCAGTGTACACATTGCGCGGAAAATAGAATTCGCTGAGGAGGCTGGTCGCCGCGTTCGCATTCAAATACTCAAGATGCTGAAGTTCGGTATCCAGCGCCGATTTCAAAATAGCGACTTCGGCGGGCACCAGTGCGATGTTGCTATCCGTCAGGACGTTGTAATAGTGCGTGCAGGCCAGCGTTTCCGCCGTCGCCGCGAGGTTGAGGATTACTTCGAGCGTATCGGCATCCTGCGCAAAGACACGTTCGAAGCCAAAGAGCTGACTAAAGCTAAAGGTAGCGGCTCCGGCAACAACGGCTGAGTTTCTTAGAAAATGGCGTCGGGAAATAGAATTGCTCGTGGACATACTAATCTCCGTTCATAAAAATCGCTGCACGACGTTGAACACTCAACATTCATTGCAACACTACGGAGCATTCATCACGCTTAGATCTGCCCGCTGAGAATTTTTAGACGAATTTTACAGGTTGGGAAGTGAACAAAAAATCGCGGTTGCGTGAATCCGCGCAACCGCGATGGTATCAATAGGAATTTGCGTGTTGCCGTCGTTACGCGTTACTGACCTCGACAGAACTCGCCAGCGGGATGAAGAAATGGAATGTAGTGCCGACGTTCAGCCTACTTTCCACCCACAGCCGCCCGCCGTGCGACTCGACCAGCCCACGCGTCAGCGTCATGCCCAAGCCAGTGCCGGGTTGTTCACGCGCGCGGGGATTATCGCTGCGCCAATATGCGGTAAACAATTTCGCCAGATCGGTGTCATCCATGCCGATGCCTGTATCCGAGATCGCGCAGTACATCACATCCCCGATCTTTTGCAGATCCCAGATATTTTGCCGGACTTCTGCCGTGATGGTGATGGTGCCTTCTGTTGGCGTGTACTTGTGCGCATTGCTGATGAAATTGGTCATGATCTGGATCAGGCGCAGTTCATCACCCCACACGGGCGGCAAGTTTTCGACCACATTCAGGACGACGGTTTGCTCTTTCTCATCGATGGCACGCTGCTGTGGACGCAGCGACTCGAGGATGACATTGTTGAAGCTGACGGGCGCGAACCGCAGCGTCAGTTTGCCGGATTCTTGCGCCACAAGGTCGCGAAGGTCATCCACCAACTGCTGCATACGCACGACGTTTTTGCGGATGACGGCGATAAAATTCTGCTGCTGATCGTTAAGCTGCCCCGTCAAGCCGCCGAGTAGCACTTCTGCATAGCCCTTGATCGAAGCCATCGGGTTCTTCAACTCGTGCGCCACGAAGCCGACGAATTTGGTGCGTGATTGGTTCGCCTCGTCAAGCTGCGTATACAGTTGCGCATTCGTGATCGCGGTGTTGGCGTGTTCTGCCAACGCCTGAATTTGTGCCAGCGAGGTCGGGCTAAAGGCGTTCGGTTCAAGGCTTTCGAGCAGCAGTACCGCGCTGATCGTCTGCCCTGTAATCAGCGGCACGGCGAGTTGGCTTTGCGCATCGGGTAACAGCGCCAGCGCAGGCAGCATCGAATCGCCCTGCACTGTCCACGCGTGTCCGGTCTGGTAGACGCGGCCCAACGTGCCTTCGGTCAGATCAAGCGTCATCGATGGCTGCATGATGTCCGGCGGATAGTTCCGGCTGCCAGCCACCACAAACTGCGATGTTTCGGGATAAGAGAGTACCAACGCGCCGACCGTCGCGTTACTCTCGCGCAACGCGTTCTCGACGGTCAGATCAATCACACGTTGAAGATCGAGCGTGCGGTTCAATTCTTGGTCGATTTTCTGCATCGAGTCGAGCTGCTGGACGCGGATCGCCAATTGTTCGTCCGTGCTACGATACAGCCGTGCATTATCGATGGCGACAGCGGCTTGGCTGGCAAATGTGTTCAGCAGTTCAAGGTCTTGGTCATTGAAGTTATGACCATCCTTTTTGTTGATTACTTCCAGCACGCCGATCACCACGCCACGGGCGGTCAGTGGCACAGCAAGGATCGCGTTGGTGGTGAAGGCTTGCCCGCGCTGCGTATCGATTTCGCCAAACCAACGATTATCGCGCTGCGTATCGTTCACGATCACGGGACGTCCAGTCGTCGCCACGGTGCCCGCGATGCCGCTCGTCAACGGAATGCGCTTGCCCATCAGTTCGCTGCCTGTGCCGCCCACGCCGAGCGCAAAGACAAGCTCTTGATCGTTGTCGGCGCGCAACAGCAAACTACCCGCTTGGCAGTTCAAGATTTCGACAGCAGATTCCGTGATGATCCCCAACAGTTGGTCAACATCTTCGAAGGCCGTCGCCAAGCGCGAACTGATATCGTTCAGCGCTTTCATCTGCCGTTCACGTTCTTGCGCGGAATTCAGCAGGCGTGTCTTGTACAGCGCCGTCGCCGCCAAGCTGGCGATGTCCCAGAAGATGCGCATCTGATCGCCAGAATAGGTCACGGTGGGATCGGTGGTCGCCAGCGCCAGACAGCCGAGGTTGATACCTTCACCAGCGTTCAGTGGCACACCCATCCATGCTCGCAGTGCCGGATTGTCGATGCGGCTGCGCGGATCGCGACGCTGAGTTTCCTGCACGAAGTTATCGGTTTCGAATGGCTGCTGCGTGCGGATCACTTCGCTGTACAGGTCACGCCCTAGCTTCCAACGGTTGCCCTCGCGTTCCTCAATACGATCATTGTCTTCTTGGTAGAACGTGAAAGAGAGTTCGTCTGTTTGCTGGTCGCGCAGCACGATGTAGAAGTTTTTGGTCGGGATGACCTTATCGACCTGCGCATAGATGAATTCCAGCAGCGTGTCGAAGTCCATGACGATGTTGAGCGCCGCGCTAACCTGTGACAGCACCTTCAACTCACGCTCATTCCGCTGCGCCTCAAGGATGATCTGCGCACGTTCGTAAGCCGCGGCGGCTTGGGTCGCGACGGCTTCTAGATAGCGTGTTTCTTCAAACCCATAATCGGTGCGGTTTTGCCGCGCGCCGAGCGCCACGAAGCCATTCAGACGGCGTGCGCTGCGCAACCGAACGATAACTGGCGTGTTCAAAATGGTCAAACGTGCGCGTTCGGCTGCGGATCGGATCGGCGGCGTTTCCGACACGTCCAAGCGTAAGATGCTCGTCTCGCCGTTGAACAATGCGACCAGATCGCTATCCGCACGGAAGCGCAGGTCCGTCACCGGTTTGCCCGTCACCACATCCGGCACTGCTTCATAGTCGTTGGAGGGATAGCTGCGCAGGAACACATACATATATTGCGGTGCCAGTGCATCCTGCAATTCTTCTACGACCGTCTTGCTGACCTCGTGCAGTTCCACGCTGCTGGCAATTTTGCGTGACAGTGCTTCCAAACGCTGTTCGTACTGCCGCCGCTGGCGGAAGAATGCCGCGTCAATCGCCCGCTCGATGCGCAACCGCATCGGCGTGAACAGCAACGCGATCACGAACAGCGTCAGCGCGATCACAATCGGGTTTTCGGCCTTCAGCAGACCTGCCGTAAGGATGTATACTGCCGTCGTCACTAGCACGAAGCTGATGATCAATAGCGCGCCCATCACGCCATAGGTGATGCCGGTACCGATGATTTTCTCGCTGGAGACTGGATTCGGCCCCTGAGCGTAGGCAACACTTATCGGCACGCTCAGGAACAATGGCAAGAAATACACAGATGAGAAAGTGATGCCCGTTGTGCCCGTTACGCGCTCGATCACGACCATGATCAGCCACACAAAGGTCGGGGCCACCGCTAACATCAAACCGAGGATCACTAGCGCAGATTTTTCGCGCAGTACGGGCGACGTAGACCGCCGATAGCGCACGACCATCGTTGTGATCACGACGAATGCGCCCATCACGGCGGAAACGATGCCTGCGATCTGTGGCGCGTCGTAAAAAGCGTCCGATCCGTTGACGAAGTACAAAATCACGCTGATGGCGAATAGGGCAATGGGGCTGATGATCAGCAGCCAACGCAGCCATGAGCGTTGATGAATGCTCTGCAACGGGTAGGGAAATTCTAGCCCGATCTGAATGAAGATAACGCCGACCGCACACGCTCCCACCAACCAGAACGGGGCTAACTGGAACGTTGACAGTCCTTCAAAACGGGAAATTAGCCCGACTGCTCCCGCCGCACAGAACCCAATGATCAGCCGCGCAAAGGGCTGTTCACGCCGCCGAATCCACATCCACCAGCCGATAGCCAGCATGATGATTTCAACGATGAAGCCAACACCGAACTGCGTCGCAAAATCGGTAAAGGGGAATTGGCTCAGGCGGTAGGAATAAGCGCAGGTCGCGCCCTCGGAGGTGAACATCGAGCACGCCGGATTGGGTACCCTGAATTGACCTGCCCGGAAAACTTTCACGGTGATTAATTGTGCGGGACGACGTGTGGCGAGGATGTCGTTGAGCATCACTCCGGGATTAGGCTGACCCTCGAAGTTGACTTCTTGCTTAACACCCGCATCATCATAGGCGATACCGAGAATCCGGTCGAACGTCTTGAGATTGGCATTGAACCCCGCCCACGGTTGATTCGTGACGGAAACAGTGCCGCTGATCACCAGATCATGCGAAACAAGCACCCCTAAGAAAGGATGGTTATACCAGTTAAACGCCAGCAACGCGCTATACAGCACTACCAGCGTAGAGACGATCAAGCCTGCTGTAGCGGCTACGCTGCCTACCCATTCGGTTGACCGTCCAGCGACCTGTTCATGCGTGATCTTGACAACGTCTGTTGCATCTTCGCCGGTAAGCGTGCGTCGCCGCGCCTCGGTAGTCATGCTTACTCGCTACTCCACACCGCATACTAACTTCATTAGATCAATGGGATTGTATCACAATAGTTGTCGCCTGAAAGGTGTTGTGATAGCCTTGCAATGTCCATATTGATCAATACTTCAGCAACTTGGGAAGGAAAAACAAACCATGGCAGATATTGTGCGTGGTGCAAGCGCTCAATGGAACGGCACAATCAAAGAAGGCAGCGGCACCTTTGGCGTCGATAGCGGCGTTATCAAAGATGTTCCCTATACGTTCGCGGCTCGCTTCGAAACGGCTCCCGGCACCAATCCAGAAGAACTCATCGGCGCTGCTCACGCGGCCTGCTTCACCATGAACCTGACGGGCACGCTGGGCAAATATGGCTTCACGGCGAAGACCATCAATACGACGGCAAGCGTAACGCTTTCCGGCCCGCAGCCCGGTGGTCGCAAAGTACTCAAGATCGTCCTCACCACCCGTGCCAGCGTAGATGGCATCGACGCCGCCAAGTTTCAAGAGATCGCCACGGAAGCCGAGCAAACCTGCCCTATCAGCAACGCGCTGCGTGCTGTCCCTATCGAATTAGACGCGGCGTTAGTCTAGTTCAGTCAGCAGTTACCAACTGTTAGAAAACTCAAACAATCTTTCTGGACGGCAGCACATCCGCTGCCGTCTTTCGTTCAGATTTTGATTTGATTGGAATGTCGGGCTGCGATAATTCAGGATACACTGAGGATTGGCCTTGTTAGCGTCAGGGAGCGGAGTAATGAAAGATATAGCCTTTATCTTCCTAATCCTGTTTGCGGTTTCCATGTTGATTATTTACGTAGCAGTACGGCGACGCTGGCTATCGTTGAGCATCGCAGGTGGCGGTGGCGCAGTCGTGAATTCGCTGTGTTTCATCTTGTACTGCATCGCCCGTGAGATGAGCTTTGCCCAAGCTATTGTGCTGGGCGCGTTTTTTGGCTGCCTATTCACTGTGATGACGCTCATCGCCGCTACCTACTTCAACGCCCAAGAACGCGCGCGGTTAGCGCAGCCCCAACCGACTGAGCCGCAACCACAGCCAGACTCACTTTTGTGATCACGGGTTAGGCAGCAAAATTCCTTCGATGCGCTGGACGTGACGTGGCGTGTTCCATACCATCGTCGCCATGGATGCCTTGTCGGTGCCTATCGCATCGGGCAGCGCGAAGACGCTGAAACTCGCTTGCCATGTGCCGTCCAATTGGACGCGCGTCACGGGCTGATCTTCATACAACAACATTCCACAGAAGCGATCTTGTGTCGGATCCGCCATCGCGTAAAAGGTTGCTAAACGCCCATCCGGCAGCGGTTCTTGCGGCACCGTGTACACACCGATCAGCTCGGCCTTTCCGGCTTCATAGTCGGCGGTACTGGCAAGGTGCTGCGCTTGGAAGTGATAGCTAGTTCCATCGGCAGTTTGCACATCTCCGCTGATCAGTTGCGGTGTTTCGAGTGTCGCTGTTAACCGTGCATTGCGAGATACACTGCGTGCCGTCAGCGCTGCCTCTGTACGATCCCCTTGCCCGAACCACGTATCGAGGTTCTGCCAGCGCTGTTCAGTCAGACTGCACAACATCGCCCGTACCCGCGTCTTACTCACCAGCAGGGCGATCAAATCCTCGGTACTGGATGGGGTGGGCGGTTGCAACGCGCCAATGAACACCTCAATCGATTCTGTCGGTAGTGGCGTTGGCGTGCTTACCTGTAGTTGATCCGGTGGCTGACAACCGACAAGTAACGCACACAGGCCGACCAAGCACAACCAGCGTCGGCAGTTCCGCAGGAACAAGCGCTTTAGTCCTCTTCTTCGAAACTGATCGACTGATACGTGAACACTTTCATCGGTAGCGTGCGCCATGCGTCACCGGGTAGACCCATCTTCCGACTGAGCATCGTAAAGAACTGAGCGGGATCAGCGATGCTTTCCCACACTTGCGGTAGGTACGTCGCCCGATGATATCCATGTTGCAAAAATACACCGTCGATGTTAGGCCGCACCCGTTTCAACAAATCCGCTGGACTCTCGTAGTCCAGTGGAACGGGCGGCGTCAGCACCGAAATCTCGATATTGATGTCCGGCGTTTCGTTGGCACTGACGGGGGAAAAGCGCGGATCGTGGAGCGCCGTTTGCTCGGTCGAGATGCTCACTTCTTCCGCCAACGGACGCCGCGCGGTTACGGTGCCCGTACAGCCCCGCAGTTCTTGCGTCTCGTTGCGCCGCAGTGTGACGAAACAAGCGCGCGGCTCTTTCAATGCAGCAGGGATGTTTCCAAGCTCTGGACGCGGTTGACCGTGCGTGACCGCTTCCAACGCCTGCCGCGCGATCCTCAACAGTTGCTTCTGCTCCTCATGCGTATACTCGGTGTTCATGGCGTCTGCCCTCACGGCTTTTGCGGCTGTTCAACCGGAGTCATCACCTGATAGTTGCGGTTATAGTACACCAACGGCGCGCGGTCTAGCGGCGCATGAGCGTAGATCACCTCGCCAAAAAAAACGGTGTGTGTCGTGGTGTCGTGGGTCGCGGTGACGCGGCAGTCCAGCCACCCGATAGCACCGACGATCAAATCTGCACCTGTCGCGCCCGTCGCTACTTCGACGCCCTCAAACCGCTGATCATGATCCAGAATACTAGGATCGAAGCCAGCAAATCGGTTGGAAATTTCTTCTTGCCCGACCCCTAGCAAAGAGATCGCGAAAATTTTCGACTTTTGTACCAGATCATGGGTGAAGGTGGTCTTGTTCAAGCAAACCAACACAGTTGGCGGTTCTAGCGAGACCGAGGTGAAACTGCTGACCGTCATGCCACCCCGCCGACCGTCTGCTACCGAGGTCACAATGGTTACGCCCGTCACCCATTGACGCATTGTTTGGCGCAGGGCATTGGAATCAACCATCATAATAACGAGCGCTCCTTGATCAACGAAATTTGAATGTAGAGCGAGGAAAAAGCGTCAGTGTCCGCACTTACGCCGAATTCAACGTCACAATCAAGTTTAGCGCTTTTTTAAGGGAACTGACTACAGAGGTTTCTTGTTGGCTGCGGTTGGCAACATTTTCACTGCATCTGCTTCGCTCACCAATGGCAACCAGACGCGAAATAACGCACCGCCTTCCGGCGCATTTTGAGCGCTCACACGTCCTTGATGGGCTTCAACGATCTTCTTCACGATGGTTAAGCCCAGTCCTGTGCCCGGTATATCGCTGTGCGTGGGACGATGTTCCTCCGCGCGGTAGTAACGATCAAATAGGTGCGGCAGGTCTTGTTCGCTGATGCCTTTGCCGTTGTCGCGCACATCAATCGCGACGCCCCCTTCAGAAGCGTGGACAGATACTGTCACTGTACTCCCCACTGGCGTGTATTTGAAGGCATTCTCGATCAGGTTCGTAAAGGCGGCTTCCATCCGAGCGCGGTCAATGAACACGGTCATTGGTTGTGAGTGAAACTGGGTGACCAAAGTGTGTTGTTGAACCATCGCCATCGCATCATAGGCGCTGCCAATATCCTTGATCAACTCATTCACGTCCATCCTCATGCGTATGAGTTTGCTGCTGGACAGATGATCGAGTTCGGACATCGTCGCCAAATCGCGGATCATATGCTGTAGCCGCACCACTTGTTGTTCAACCGCCGCCAAGCGGGGCGCGCGTGTTTCCTCATCTACCGCCTGTTTAATCAGGTAGACGTTTGTTTTGACCACGCTCAACGGACTCATCATATCGTGCGAAGCGTCCCCAATGATCTGTTGTAGCAGCGCCACCCGCTCACGTTCGATTGCCAGATCGAGCGACTGCTTTTCTGTCTTTTTACGTTCCGTGATGTCATGGATAGTCAACGCAACACATTCGTTGAACGGTACGATAACATACTCATATGAATGGTCGTCCAGCGTGACAAGGATGTCCGAGATTGTCTCTGTGCGGTGCAGTGCTTCTTGGCAGCGATTTAACAACACCTCGCCACAGCCCGCAGGCAGCATAGACGCTTGCAAAATACGCGCGGGTACCGTTGTCCGTGGGATGCCAGACTGCTGCTCTGCTAGCCGATTCGCCTCAAGGATGATCCAGTCAGCACTGCCGTCCCGATACTCCAAAATATAGAAACTGTTCAGACTGCCGTCGATGGCAGCTCGAAAGCGCGACTGACTATGCAGCAGTTGGATAGAACGCGTCTGCAAGTTGGCTTCGGATTGCCGCAGCAGCCAATTGCTCAAGACCGTCAACGCCGTCGATCCGACGATATAGCCGAAAGTAAGCGGCAGCGCGTACCAATCGCCGGGGAAAATGATGGACGCCCCCTCCACCACCGCTAAACTGAGCACCGTTGTCACGATGATGCCGCGCAAGTCGTAGAACAAGCTGCTCATAAAGATCGGCAGCAGCGCCAAAACTGCGGTATGTGCATTAGGATATTCGCGGAGCATGGCTAAAACAAACAGCAGGATTAACGCCATGCTCGTTGGATAGGCGATCTTATACGCGCGGGTGCGCGATAATAGATAGATGCCGACGCCTGCGATCCCCATTAACCCCATGATCAGCACGCCTTCGGCAAAGAAGTCCAACATAGCCAGCGGCACGATCAGCAGTGCATCGATGAGGATGACGCTCAATACAAACGATACGAGGAATCGCACCCGTCGCCGCTCTTGAACATCAACGATGCTTGGGTGAGGCGCTGTTAAAAGCATTAAGGTGCGATTCAAATGCATTTTCCAGCGTGCCAAAGGCGGTGTCAGCACTGTTGCGCGAGGTCGAATGCACACAAGCAACTCTATTTCAGATCAAGACATAAACCTTATAGTGACTTAACAAATTCATTCTAAATCTACACGTAGCATAAACTCAAGTGATGCTAAATTTATTCGTGAAAATTTCGGAATTCAGGGTTAATTTGTACAGTAGCGTATTAGTAGATTCATAAACAAAGAGACAGTCCACCCATAGAACTGTCTCTCTTTACAGTACCGATTTCAGGCGAAAATCACGCTAGTTCATGAACAACGAAGTGGCCTTGTTTTAGCGTAAGATCGGCAGATTGCGCAATGGAACTTCAATCAGCGAATAGTAGCGCGAGGCTGACCACCCTGCAATCCCATTAAAGCTGACCAGAATCCATCTGCTATCTGCCGTTCGCCCATACACAGCGACAAAGGACGAATAGCGGATGCGACCAATGGTAGCGAAGTTAGTTCCCGGCCCTTGCCGCACACGCACCGTATACAGTGCCCGTGCCGACGAAACAGGCACCCCCGGCACGACCACGCTGGAAACCTGCTGGCTCGGATCGAGCGTCGTGGGTGGAGCGGTCAGATTGTTGAACGTCGAGCCGAAGTCAATATCGCGTGAGTGAATCCACACGAGGTTGTCGCCGCCGACATAGATCGCCGTCCATGTGCGCTCCGGATTCACGTAGATCGCCGTGAACTCGCGTCCACGTTCTACGCTCAGATCGAGCGCAGCCCCGTTTGGCGCGGTATACAGTGCTGTATCAGCCAGCATTACGCCTTTAAGACCGTTTGGCAGCAGTTCCGCTAGTCGGTCAGTATGCTGACCAACACCCGTCAAGCACGCGCTGTCGGTGACCTGTTCGCTCACCACGCTGATGGGGCGCGCCAGCATGTCAAGATCGACAACTTGGAAATGGATAGGCGACACGGCATTTTCGACGGTCACCGCATACGGCATATCGATCACCCACGCACGGTCGGTGATCCCCACGCGCCGTGCCGAATCTTCACGGAATAGCACCTGATTGGCGCTGTCAACCACCTGAAATCGGAAGCGATCCCAGCTATCTTGATCGTTAGTGACGCCCGTTACGCTGACGTCAACGGAGAAATGATGACAGCTTGCCACGAACCCACGTAGTTCTACCATGTTAGCAGCGGTCGCGTGGTTGATCGGCGCGGCACCTACCAGTAAAGACGCGGCAGCACTCAGTGCCAATAAGGATTTTCGAAGCATACATCCTCCTAAACTAGACGACACACTTTACATTATAGGCAAGTCCCTAAATCACATCTGAAAACAAGCACACTATCAACCGCCGCTGTCCCTACTCTGGGAAAACGATGACCATTGTTAACAATGCCCTTGCCCCAACTGACACACTTTTTTGATCCATGTTATAGTAGGGATGTGCATGATGGCACAGCGGAGAATCAAGTCGAATGCCGTATTATCCAGCCAATAGCCTCATCGTACCCGCCGTGACGGTTCGGCGTGAACGTCACTTGCCGAGCAGCGCGATCAGTTCGTGGGCGATCCGCGAAGGTTCTACGGTTGCCGCTGACGAAGTGATCATCCGAGGGTTGCTGCCCGCTGATTTCATCGTCATCAATGCCCTCAAGCCGCTCGGCCTCAAACGCGCGGAGCAAATTACCGAGGAAATGCTGCAAGTTAGCAAAGGCAACCCCGTTTTTGAGGGCGACCCGATCCTCACTATCGGCAAAGGGCGTCGCGCCAAGTCGCTCAAGTCGCCTACCAATGCCGTCTTTGCCCGGCTCGAAGGCGGTGATGTCATCTTGCAGACTAACCCCGATCCGGTCGATGTAGTCGCCATGTATCCGGGCAAAGTTACCTCTCTGCGCAACTCCAATGCCACAGCGCTCATCGAAACAGCGGGCGCGCTGCTCCAAGGCGTGTGGGGCAATGGCAAGATTGCCTACTCCCAGTTACGCTTAGAACCGCGAGATGGTATAGAATCGCTGCTTGGTGATACACTTGTGCCGGAGTATCGTGGCCTTGCGGTCGTCATGACGCATCCGATCAAATCGGATGTGCCGTTCAAAGTGGCGCAGCAGCAGGCAATGACCGCCATCATCGCCCCATCGATGCGTTCCGAGTTCCGGCAGTTGGCCTTAGAGCAGTCGATCCCCGTCTTATTGCTGGAAGGCTTTGGCGAGTTAGACTTGTCGGAAATCGTGTACAATCTGATGCGCGATAATGATGGACGACCTGCTGTCATTAACGCGGTCGAGCCAGCCCGCTGGTCAGCCGACCGTCCAGAGGTGATGATTACGCTCTCTACCAATATTCCTGCTCCACTGCCGATCACGGATCAGCCGCTTGGGGTAGGGTCGCTTGTGCGGATTATACGTGCGCCGCTGCGAGGGAAATCGGGTAGAGTTAAGCGTCTGATTGATACGCCGCGTCAAGTCGAAAACGGGCTGCGCTTATTGGGCGCTGAGATCGAATTGACGAACGGGCAAATCCATTTCGTGCCCTTGGCGAACTTGGAAATGCTAGGTCGGGCGGTCGAAGGTTAGCCGTGGCATAAATTAGGAGCCGCACGCGTTGCGCGACACTTCTCTATAGAGGGGGCCTGTTTTAATGAGTAACAAGAATACCGATAATTTTGACCTCGGTGATTTTGATAATTTCGATGAACCTACCTTCGCTGGAGGGTCGGGCTTCACCGATGAAATTGATCTCACCCCATCCGAGGTGATCACCACGCAGGGCGGACGTAATACACGTTTTGTCGTGCTGGCGACGGTGCTGGTGCTGCTCATTTTGTTGGGCGCGGTCGGGATCATCTTGTTGGCGATTGATCAGGGACGCAAGCAGTCCGAGTTTGCGGGCACTGCTGCCGCCATCTACGCCACCAATACACAGGTTGCCATCTTCAACTTCCAGACCCAGACTGCCGCCGCGTGGACGAAGACGCCGACTTATACGCCGACGCCAACCGATACTCCCACGCCGACAGAAACGCCAACGCCCACTTCGACGGATACACCTGACTTCGATGCGACCAATACCGCCGAGGCTCAAACACGGGAAGCTCTGATGCTGACGGAAGGCCCCGCCAATGCTACCGCGACAGAAGTTGCACGGCAGTTGACAGCCTTTGCGCAAACCCAGACTGCCGCCGCCAACAGCCAGACCCAAACTGCCCTCGCGCCGACAGCGACCTTTACGCCGTCCAATACGCTGCCACCGGGTATCACGCCGAGCGTGACGCCTATCGTGGTCACGGTTACGCCCGGTGCGCAAGTCACGGTTTCTTCTGGAACGCAACCACCATTAGATATTAACTTGACGGTCGTCTTCCCGACTCAAGGCCCGATCATCATCATCCCCATGACAGCGACGAAAGTCCCAACGCTTAACAAGGATCAGAAAACGCAGACCAAAGCCGCGCTTCTGACGGCGACAGCACTCGGCACACCCGTCGCGGAGATGCCCGATACTGGCTTCTTCGATGATGTGGTGCTTGCCAACGCGGGGCCGATGGGCATGACGATGGTTGCCATCTCCGCCATCGGGTTAGTTGCGGTCATCGTGGCGGCGCGTCGTCTACGCGTTCAAGCCTAAATCAAAGATACGGTTGGTAGGGTGAGGTTTCCTCGCCCTACCATGCTCTCATCGACATTCCTCTGATTTATTCTTCCAACCCGCTTCGATTGAGCTAGAATCAAGATAATCCATTGTCCGCGTTTCGCACTCTGCGTGTGCTAGGCTAGGATGGGTGCTATGTCAACGCTGCAACAACGCCTCGATCAACTTGCGATTCCCGGTGAACTCTACGAAGTAACCGATGAAGCCGACCATAAAATCCGCTGCTATGCCTGTGGTCACCGCTGCCTGATCCGTGATGGTGGACGCGGCGTCTGCAAAGTACGCTTCAACAAAGGCGGCGTCTTATACGTTCCACGCGGTTACGTCGGCGCGCTACAAGTCGATCCCGTCGAGAAAAAACCGTTCAATCACCTCGATCCGGGCGCAAACGTCATCAGCTTTGGAATGTTAGGTTGCGACTTACATTGTTCTTATTGTCAAAATTGGGAGATCAGCCAGCACGGGCGCGACGAGGACGCCGGACGTGATCCCGACATCATCTCCGCCACCGAGTTGATCAAGCTTGGCAAAGCACGCGGCGCAAGGGGCGTCGCGAGCACCTATAATGAGCCGCTGATCACTAGCGAGTGGGCGGTCGAGGTCTTCAAGGAAGCCAAGCGACAGGGATTGCACACCATGTATATCTCGAACGGCAACGGCACACCCGAAGTCATCCATTATCTGCGCCCACACCTCGACGGCTACAAAATTGACCTGAAATCGATGCGTGACAAGAACTATCGTCAGCTCGGCGCGGTGCTGCAAAACGTCTTGGACACCATCAAATTGGTCAAAGAGGTCGGCCTGTGGTTGGAGATCGTCACGCTGGTCATCCCCGGCTTCAACGACAGTCAGGAAGAACTCTGGGATGCCGCCCGCTACATTGCCAGTATTTCCCGCGACATTCCTTGGCATGTCACGGCCTTCCACCCCGACTACCGCATGACCGATCCACCGCGCACCACCGCCAATATGCTGATTCGTGCAGCAGAGATCGGCGCGGAAGCGGGCTTGAATTACGTCTACGCAGGCAATTTACCTGGCTATGTCGGAGACTGGGAACATACACACTGCCCCACTTGCCAGACCATCCTGATTCGGCGTCATGGCTTCTACGTACTAGAGAATCGCTTAAAAGCGACGCATGGTGATTGCCCGAACTGTGGGACACACATACCCGGCATCTGGGGGTAACTGCTACAATAGAAGCATTTGCTACTGACAAGATCGCTGGGACAGACATGACACCTATCATTCCACGTTACAAACTGCTAATGACTTACGACATCAAACCGCGTGAAGACAATGCCTATTATCAGTTTGTGCTCAATATCTTCGTACCGCGTTTGCAGCAGCTTGGGCTGTACATGTGGCGTGCCTATCACACGGCCTACGGAGAATATCCTATGCGCCAGCTAGAATTTCTGGCGGAAGACATCGACACGGTATATAAGGCGATGGAGAGCGAGGAATTTCAAACGCTGGTGGATCGTCTGAACACATATATCGTCAATTACTCGACCAAGATCGTTGCTTTCCGTGATGGCTTTCAATTCTGAGCAGGGCGCTTACCGATGTTCAAGCTATTCAGTGATCTTCTCCTTCGTCGCGGACTGGAAACCGCTGCTCAACTTGGCGTGGATGCTGCCGCCACAGCGACCAGCAAGAGCTTCATCCAGCGTTTCGCAGTGCATCCGCCAGTGACGGTGTTTGTTCGTGGCAGCAACGTGACCGTCCGCGTGATCTACCAACCGGGTAGCACCGTCGAACTCAACGCCAACTTGCGTGCCTCGTTCGGATGGGAATTCGTGGCGGATCAAGACGAAGCGGGTGTCTACATCGTCGCCAAACGCAAACTGCTGGTGGGGACGCTCTCTACCGCGAGTTTCACTATCATCACCCCGCCGGAGGCCAATCTCGTACTGCACCTCACCCCCGGCACTGTTCAGGTGGTCGATCTAAACGGCAAACTGACCATCCCGGCGGGGACGCATGTTTCAATACCTTCCCCGACCGTTTCCAAGCCGCCAACAAATGTGAACGTCGGCTAAACCATAATGACGAATGCAGCCCGTTGTATTTAGCATTCGTCATGCCTTTGTGAGACCGCCCCTCCTTCACGCGCCGTATGATCCGCAGTAAGGTCATAGATACTGCAAAGATCGGTCACCGATTGGTACTGGTTGCATTCCCGCTGTAAGGAGTACAGGCGATGGGAAAAATCGGAAAAGCGTTTAGAAATGTCCTCATTGTAGGCATCCCCTTAGTGATCGTAGCTGCCATCGTGATAGCCATATACAACTCAAATCCCGCTAAATATGGGTCAATCATCCAAAGCACCACGGGGCAGTTGCCGTCAGACGCACAAACCGCGCTGTTAGCGAGATTACACCTCCAAGGGGGTAATAAAGCGTATACGCTGATTTCTATACAACACGCTTCTAATCCCGCCAACCATTGGAATCCGATGGTAAACACAGCGCGAGATATGTGGTGTGTGGTGGTCGATCCGCCGTCGGATATTCGCGTTATTGATCAGGGTGATCGTCCCCTACGCAGTTTTTTGGTTTATCAAACCAGATCGACTGGTAGATGGTTGGTGACGGACGGCATCGAAGTCTTCCAGACGGATCAAAAGGAATTTCAGCAGGTAGGCTGCACGAACTATCAGCATTGAGGATATGGGGGCACTAGCCTGCGTATTTCTGGTGTTTAGGGGCAATGGCTAACCATTGCTCCTCCCTTGTCAGTATATCATGGCGCTCAATGCACGTTTAGCCCGCGTGCTTCACATCGATCTCAGGCCAGTTGCATGGCTGCACTTGCCCGTTGAAATCCGCCGACGCCCGCTGTGACTTGAAGTTGTAGTAGCAATACATCAGCCGCTTGACCACAGGCAGTGCGTTTGCTGATCCTTCCTTGCCGTTATAGATGAACGCAATAATCGCGATTTCTGGCTGACGGTTGGCGTCGAACGGCGCGTAACCCACATACCATGCATGGGCAGGCCACTGTCCCGGAATGCACAAGCCTTTCGGGCGGGCGATTTCGTCGCAGTATTCCGCCGTGCCCGTCTTGCCCGCTACCTGTACAAAGCCCAACTGAGCTGGCAGCGCCGTGCCGCCCGTGATTGTGGTAGCTTCGTGCATCCCTTCTTCGACCAACTTGATGTACTGCGGATCGATGAAGGGTGGTTGATAGTCGATGTACTCGTTTTGCTTCAAACGGTTGGGATCGCACATACGGAATGGTGCGCCGTCCCACTGGTAGCCAATCGGTACATTCACGCGATACGTGATCGGCTGCGTCTGCTGTGCTGCCACGCCTGTATTGGTCGTGCTTTGTCCGGGTTGCGCGATTGGCGTGAATTTAGCCGTGTAATTTTTGATGAAATCCGGCGTGCAGTCCGGTAGATTCGGGTTGTACTCAGGACTATTCGGGTCTTTGTACGGGCTGTTCCGCTCACAGATGCATACCAGACTGTTCTCATGCTGAAGATACAAATCTTCGCGCATATTCAAATAGGCTGGCGAACCATCCGTCGGCAGCGCAAGGGTACGGGCTACGTGAGGTTGCAATGCCTCCAACTGATTACCTTCGGAGTCAACCCAACTCTGCAAAATCGTCGGCTGGTACATGGTGCCACCCTGCGCAATTGCCGCCGACGAGACCAGCAGTTGTAGCGGCGTCACGTTGATGAACCCCTGACCGAAAGCGGCGTTATACGTATCGCCCGTTGACCAACTCTCGCCGTAATTGCGCCGCTTCCACGTCGGATCGGGCACACGACCGGACACTTCCGCCGGCAGTTCGATCCCCAGATCGACGCCGATGTTGTAAGCGGTGGCATAGCGCATCAAGTTTAGGATGCCTAGTCCACCCGGTTTGAGCGTCTGCTCGGAAATTCTTGGGTCTGGATTACCACCGCCCACTTGATAAAAATAAACGTCACAGCTCCACGCCACCGCGCGGATTAAATCGACGTTCCCGTGCCCGCTGCGCAGCCAACACACGAAGTCTTGTTTCGTCTCGGTGTCATTCGCGGCGAAGCGGTTCACCACCGACAAGATGCCACCATCAAACAACTGCGTTTCAGGGCGGATCACATTTTCGTTGGCTACTGCCGTCGCCGTGATCAACTTCCACACCGATCCGGGTGGATAAATCGACTGGATCGCGTGATTTTGCAGCGGCGTCTGTGCCTCATCCGCGATGCGCAGGTAATATTCTACGTCGATGCCACGTGCGAACCGCGAATTATCGTACGTTGGCAAGCTCACCATCGCCAGAATCTGCCCGTTGCGCGGATCCATCGCGATCACCACGCCGGAACGCGTCACTTCGGCTTGTGCTTCACTGTTGATCGTCTGAATCTGATTATTGAGGATGTCCTGAGCCGCTTTTTGCAGATCGAGATCAATCGTTAGTCGCACATTTTGCCCCGGTACAGGGTCTTTCCGCTCGATCACGCGGATCGGCAAGCCAGCTACGTCCTTCACCTGTGTGATCAAGCCGCGTTGACCTGCAAGCTGATCTTCCAGATAGGCTTCGATGCCTGCATAGCCCACGCGCTCGAACGAAGGGTTATAGCCTTGTTCCCGCAGGGCGTCTGCTTCCGCCTGACCAATCGGGCCGAGGTAGCCGATTAACTGCGATGTGTACGCGCCTGTCGGATACTGTCGCACAGGTACCGCGTCCACATGCACACCCGGTAAACTGCGGTTTGTTTCGAGGATCGTCTGCGCGATCTCAGGCCGTACGTCGGTGGCGACCACTACCGAACGGTAGGGCGCGATGCCCTGCCCTTCCCTGACCTGCTCATCCAGACTGCGGATCGTGAATTTGCCAGCCGCGTCAGCCGCCGCACGCGTCGCAGGCACGTCGATTAACGCCGCCAACCGGTTCAACACTTCCAGCGCCTTCGCCTGATCATCGGGCACTTCTGCCGGAATGATCGATACATTGAATGCCGCCGCATTCAAGGCTAGTGGTCGCCCGTAACGGTCATAGATCACGCCGCGCGGTGATGGCAACGGCACTTTCTGGATCGCGTTGTCGTCCGCCAACGATGCAAATTCCTGATAGCGCACCACCTGAAATTCATACAGGCGGAAGATCAGCACACCGAAAGTGAACAACATCACAATCGTCAAAAAAATTAATCTTGGCCCTTGGAATGGGAATATTCGACCACGCATAATGCCTCGTCACAGTTAACTTTACGTCATGCGGCGCTTATGCACGCCCACGGATCGCCATCCGTACAATTCATGGTGATAACGCATCCTGATGAGTATAGGATGAATTCCGTCTGAGCATTCTTTTCCGCGATTTCGCCCTCACTTGACACCTTTATTGCTCCCATGTGCGCTCTCACGGACGTAGCACGACGTTGGACTTTGCACATCGTAGACAAAAGTGAGGGAAAATAAAGCATTTCCTACCGAATCACCAATATGGATGATAACGATACTGACAGAATTCGCGCCAGTAATTTGTGGGTAACCGACATGGTACAAAGTGGAAGGTAGATAGTTGGCGCTGTATAACGAGCAATGGAGTTGAGCCACGCGCACAATTGTCAATGTACCGCAGCAAGGCGGAAAACTGAAGCGGATCCCTCGCTAACTCGTCACGGCCTCACCAGCCACATGGCGGCTTGTTTCCCAAAGCACTGCCCACTTTTAGTGAAGTGATGCCTTGATTCGCCGCCTGTGGTCACAGTTGATCTCTCAACTGTCTATTGATGAGGCCGCTATGATTAAAGTCCTGCGTGGCCTTGTTAGCTTTTGCCGCCTGCTGTTCAAAGCCAGCTGGATGCTCCGGATTGGCTTAGACAGGGACGCTTTCCAAGAATTGGCTGACCGTCTTGAGCAGGTCTTCCACCTCGGCTACGCTTGCATCCCCCATGTGCGCGATGCGGAAGGTCTTGTCCTTGAGTTTGCCGTACCCGTTGTTGATGGTCGCGCCATGCCCTTTCAGGAACTTGTTCAGCGCCGACACATCGATGTTGCGCGTATTGGCAATCACGCCGACGGTGGGCGAGGCGTAGCCTTTTTCGGGGAACATCTCGAAGCCCGCTTCCACCGCCCAATCGCGCACCGTTTGTGCCATCTGCTCATGACGGGCGAAACGCGCCTCCAAGCCTTCCGCGAGGATGTAGTCAAGCTGCTTGTCCGTCGCGAACATCAGCGAAATATTCGGAGTTGAAGGCGTATTGTTCTTGATGAGGAAGTTTTCCAGCTCCAGCAGGTCGAAGTAGTAACCGCGATACGGCACTTCCTTGGCGCGCTCCAAGGCTTTGTCCGAGACAGCGGCGAAGGCCAGACCGGGCGGCAGCGCCAGCGCCTTCTGCGTGGAGGTGATCACCATGTCCAAGCCTAACCCCGCGAAGTCGATCTTATAGCCGCCGAAAATGCTCACGGCGTCCACCAGAATCAGGGTATCCGGATATTGCTTGATGATCGGGACGTACTCTTCAAGCGGATTCTTGACGCCGGTGCTGGTTTCGTTCAGCACAATCGCCACCGCATCATAGGATTCCTTCTTGAGCTGGTCAGCCAACTGCTCCGGCTTGATGGCAGTTCCCCACGGCACGCTGATGACGTCCACTTTTTTGCCGTTGGCTTGGCTCACCGCTGCCCAACGCTCACTGAACGCACCGTTGACGAGGTGCAGCGCCTTGCGATCATCGCGGATCAGGTTACGGCTGGCGGCTTCCCACAGCCCTGTGCCCGAGGAGGTAGACACGTAGACGCGAGAATTGGTATAGAAAACTTGGCGCAGCTTGGGCTGCACACGCGCGAACAACGCCTCGAACTCGGACGAGCGATGACCGATCATCCAGCGTGCCTGCTCATCGAGGATTTCCTTGCGGACTTCGATGGGGCCGGGGATAAACAGCCGGACGTGATCGGGTTTCTTTGCATCGGACATGGGTTACGACTCCTGTTTAATCTTTTCCTGAATTTCCGTGATCAACGGCGTGTCTGTGGGGTCAACTTCATAGGCCATTGCCACGTAGTAACTGACATAATCACCGAACTGTACCGAGGACATCATTTGCGCCAATTTGCTTGATCCGCGTGCTTTGACGGTGTCGGACGCCAAGCCTTCCTGCAAATAGGCTTCGCGGGTCGCGTTCCAGCGTTGACTCACCCGCGCGTGGTCAGCTTGCGCCGCCACAAGGAATACTAGCGCTACTTTGACCATCAACGGTTTGGGGTAGGCCGTGCCCGCGACCACGTTGTAATCGAGATCAGGCATCTCCTCATACTGCGCGACGGTCTTGCCGTTGTTGTTCAACTGCATCTTCCAGCGCTTCGCCACGGGCAGTGTGATACCCGATCCGTAGATGATCGGGATGCGCCCGATCATCTGCCCTGCCAGCCGCTTCGCCGGATTCTTGACGACGGGCGACTCGATGCCGAGGATGCCCACATGGCGCTGCATCAACTCGACCGTTTCGGCTACGTCCGCAGCCAGATCACGCACCAAGCCCATCCGTACGACCAACGCGGTCAGCAATCCGACGAGCCAGCCAAACGCCGCCCGCTGTGGCCCCGCGCATGTATAGCCCCACACCACGCCGCCCGCGTTCTCGACATAGCTCGCCAGTTTGCCGCCCTGCGTGATCGCCAGCAGCTTAGTGCCGCGTGCATCCGCCAGTTCAGCGGCGTGCAGCACTTCCTCGGTATTGCCGTCGTGGCAGATCAAGATGACAAGCGTGCTTTGCCCATCCGCGAAGGCGGGCAGTTCGTACGAACGGTTCACTACGATCGGCAAATTACACATGTCCGCCACGAGTGCTGTCAGCACCTCGCCCGCCACCGCCGCATCGCCCATCGCCGCGATGACAAGGCGTTCCACGCGCTTGTACTGCGCGGGCAGCGACAACGTTTGACCGTGTGCCCACGCCGCTTCCAACTGTTGTGGTAGCGAATCGATATGGGCACGCATGTTGGACTTGTCAAGTTCAGCAAAACGAGCGAGATCGTTTAAATTCATGTGTACTCCGAGATTGTGAATATTTTCGCAGAAAGCCAGCCGATGATCAATAAGCGACCTAGGGTACGTGTTCAACATTAGGGCAACTTGCCAAATGCAGCCCACGATCATAGCGAAGCCAATGTCCAAAAGCCAACAGCTTATGTTTGCCTCAAAGCACCTGAGTGCTTGAGACGATCTCAACTAAGGTTCATAGTATGGAAAGTTTAAGGCGTCATTCGAGTGAGGTTGAAGTGGAACAGCAGGTTAAGAATTCAGTCTTGGTATTAGGTATCGGGCTGGCGCTCGGTGTGTTAGGGATGCTCTTGACCTTCATAGGCACGATAGGGCTAGGCATGGCGTTGTTTTTCCTCGTGTGGGTTGGCGTCGTCCTCTTACATGCGCGCTGGCAGGGGATCACACCTCAGAAGCGTCCCTTGCTGCTGCTAGTACCACTGATTTTCTCGGCGTTGATGCTGGCATTGCGGGCAGACTTCGGCCTTGGCCTGTTGAATATCGCGACATTTTTGGCGTCAGGACTCTTGCTCATCTTCTTCTTTAGCGGCGGCAATTTGCTGGCTTCATCTCTCTTGCGTTATGGGCTGGTCATTCTGGAAAGCGGTGTCGAAGTAGCGTTTCGTCCTTTCGATGAAGCGCTCGGCAGCCTCAAATGGATCACAGAGCGGCGCGGACAGTGGCAAAAACTGATGCCAGTCGTGCGCGGGTTGGCGATCACCGCTCCGATTGTGGTGGTTTTTCTCGTCCTGTTCGGATCCGCCGATGCCATTTTCGCGAAATATCTGCACGACTTCACGACGTTGTTTAATATCAACGACATCAATGGCATGGCATTGCGGGTGGGTTACGCAGGTGTTATCGGCTGGTTAGCGGTCGGTACGCTGTCCGCGTCACTCGTTGACCACAGCGAGAAGCGTAAACGCCCCCCTTCGCCGCAAGCTGAGACGGATATTCCCGATCAGGCTGATGCTGCACCCGATGTCGCCGTGAATGCACCTCTGTTTCGCTTGGGGCTAATCGAAGCGAGTATGGTCTTGGGCGGAGTCGGCAGCGTTTTCCTGTTGTTTGTACTCGTACAAGGCGTTTACCTGTTCGGCGGCGCGCATAACATCGCCAATTTTAGCTACGCCGAATATACCCATCGCGGTTTCGCTGAACTGGTCACCATTGCAGTGCTGTCGCTCGGCCTGATTTATGTCCTCAAAAGCGTCACTAGCCCGACCGAAACGCATCAGAACAAGCTGTTTCGCGGCTTGGGCACGCTGCTGCTCCTGCTCACGGGTGTCGTCCTGATGTCCGCCTTCCAGCGCTTACGTCTGTATGAGATCACGTATGGGTTCACCTCGCTGCGGTTAACGATTTACATCGCAATCGGGTGGCTAGGCGTGCTGCTGGTAGGCATGATCGCTTCACTATACTGGTCGCCGCGCACCGTGAAGGTGTTCGAGACTTCTGTACTCATTGCCGCATTTGGCTTCTCTATCACCCATAGTCTGATTAACCCTGACTGGTTCGTGGCATGGCAAAATATCAATCGCGGTGATATCGATCCGGTCTATTTATCGCTATTGTCTGAGGAAGCCACGCCTGCCCTCCTGTCACTGATTGACTCGCCCGATCCCGGCGTCAGGGTGATCATGGCGAATCGGCTACGCGATCTGCAAACCATGCTGGCGCGTAGGGCAACCGACTGGCGAAGCATGACCTTGCGGGATTATGCGCTGCGTGTGCAGCTCGATGATCGCGAACTGAATGACAAGATCGAAACTATCCTCAGTGAGGATGCCCCACACCTACTCGATGATACTCGCCTCGATACGGCGTTGAAACTTGGGATGACTGTACGCGAAGTCACGCGTCAATTTGGCGCGCCGCTTTACTCGTATGCTGGCGCTGATCGCGGTGATGATGTGACCACCGTGTATAACCTGTATTATTCCCTCCCCGACGGAAACAACCTATCGCTTGACTTTGATACCGTACGCGGTCTGACTACCGCTGACCGCTGCAACAATAGCGGGAAGTGCGTTTCAATTAAGTGACGCCCTTGGACAGTAGCAAGCAGGCAGTTTGATTCCGATCATAAAACCGATCATAAACGCCCATAAGCATGATCATTTTGCTCATTGTTCTGCTCAGAGCATGATCGGAAACTTACTGCAACATCCGCGTATGATCGGTTTTATGATCGGAAGTTGAGCAGCCAAACCGATCATACATGATCGGTTACGAATTCAGCAGTTGAGTTAGGAGTGGTGTCTTGAGCGCCGTGTAGCGAATCAGACAGTTTGTTCGGAATAGTTCGGCAAGATGTAATCATCGTCACCAGATCGTCCAACCTCCACCATTCTAAACGAACATTTGAGTTAAGTCAAGAGTATGTGCGCCGCGTAAAGTGCGTAAGTGAGCTGTATTGATTGAAGGCGTGGGTGTTGCGATTCCCCACCGAGAATCAGTTTGTGTAGAGATTGTGATAACCAAAATTTCCAACATATACTACTCTATGCAAAATATAAACAATCCAATTAGCCAATTTTGAGTAACCATGTCGCTCCGACGAAAGACCTTTATTGTTATCTTATGCACGGTCATTTGCTTAAATGCGATGGTATATCTCGCCTCTCGTGTCACCTTGTTATCTGGGTTCATGGACGTTGAACGGCAAGATGTTGAAGTCAACGTCCAGCGTTTGGCAAATAGCCTAACTGATGACAATAAAGCGCTCGGTCAGGTGACCAACAGCTTGGCCTTTTGGGATGACACTTACACGTTCATTGAGGACAACAACGAGAAATACATCGAAGATAATCTCTATGACGAGATATTTGCCGAATATCGCACCAATCTCCAAGTGTTTGTCAATATCAAAGGCGAAGTGGTCTACAGCAAAGCGGTAGATATCGCCAAGATGGAAGACATCGCCGTTCCAGCAGGGTTCAGTCGCTATCTCGGCGCGGATAGCCCACTATTGGCGAAAAATGAGACCGACCGTGTGCAATATGATGGCGTGATTCTCGTTGATGACAGGCCAATGATGGTCTCGTCGCGCGGCATCTTGACAAGCCGCCTAGAAGGCCCCGTACATGGCACCTTGATTTGTGGACGCTTCATCGATGACGCGAAAATTAAGCAGCTTTCCGACGCTACCAAGCTGCATGTGACTGCTTACACACCCAACAATTCTGCGCTAGATAAGCACGTTTTACAGCAGTTAGAGGCGATTCAGGACGGGTTCCCACTCGCGATGAATATCCTGAATGAAGATCAAGTCGAAGCATTCACCGTCATCGATGACTATGAGGGTAAACCAGCCTTGATCTTGAAGGTCGATTTTGCCCGCAAGATTTATGCGCAAGGTCAATCCGGTTTGCAAACCTTTACGCTGCTGTTGGGCATTGCCGACCTTGTCTTTGTGGTCGTTTCGTTGTTCCTCCTGAGTTGGACGGTACTAAAGCCGCTCACCCGATTGAGTAGTGATGTCAGCCACATCCGTACTAGTGGCAATCTGGCGGATCGGGTCATTGTACATGGACGAGATGAACTCGCGGCGCTTGGACAGTCCATCAACCAAATGATGAATGGGCTGCAACAGTCGCATACAATGGTCATTGAAAGCGAAGCCCGCTACCGCACCCTATTTGAAAACACGCACGACCTCATCCAATATTTAGATGCTCAGGGAAAATTTGTCTATGTTAATCAGGCGTGGCATGATGCGACGGGCTACCAACCCAGTGACCTAGCTACGTTGAGTATGGAAGCCTTGCTGCGTCCGGCGGATGTTGAAGTGTATCGCACCTTGATACAAGACTTGAAGAACAACAAAACTCCGTTCGCGCCCGAATTGCATCTGCTGACGAAGCAAGGACGGGAAATCATCGTTACCGCCGATTTCGTCGTGCAAATGCGTGATGGCAAGTTCTACGCAACCGTCGGCCTCCTGCATGATATTACGGCGCGTATCGAAGCCGAGAGCCGCATCCAAGATCAGAATCGGTCGCTGCGCGAGACGAACCTCGACCTTGCCGAAGCGCGGCGTGTCGCGGAAGAAAATGCCCGCCTGAAAAGTCAGTTCCTCTCCACGATGTCGCATGAACTGCGGACACCGTTGAATGCGGTGATCGGCTATTCCGAAATCATGTTGGAGGGCATGTCGGGGGAGATGAACGATGAGCAGACTGACAATATTAAACGCATCCATATCAACGCGCTGCACCTCTTGACATTGATTAACGATGTGCTTGATTTGTCTAAGATCGAAGCAGGACGCCTCGTCGTTGTTCCTCTGCCATTCTTGATCAACGACCTCATGGATGAGGTAATGTATCAAACGAATGTGTTGATTGGTGCCAAGCCGATCCAGATGCGTTATACGCTCGATCCCAAACTCCCGCGTGAAGTCCTCGCTGACTATGGTCGATTAAAACAGATCATCATCAATCTCCTATCGAACGCTACCAAGTTCACGGATCGGGGCGAAATTCGGCTCGATGTTGCCAAGGTCGATACCGACAAGTGGTCGATCACGGTGACAGATACGGGCATTGGCATTCCCTCCCATGCGCTCGAATATATCTTCGAGGAATTCCGGCAAGTGGACGGCAGCGAACAACGACGTTATGGTGGTACGGGACTAGGGCTTGCCATCGTTAAACGGTTGGTGCTGCTGATGAATGGTACAATCCGCGTAACCAGTAAGGTTGGGGAAGGCTCCACATTTATTGTGACGCTTCCTTTGGTGGTCGAAACGGTGGAAGTCCAATCATAAGGGATGCGGTATGCAAGACCAACTCGTTGCCGGATGGACAATCCTGATCATTGAAGATGAGCCAGATAACGTGAACGTTGTTCGTAAAGTGATGGAATTCCACGGTGCCAACGTATACGTTGCGGACAATGGTATCGACGGCTTGCAAATGCTCACCAATATGACTCCCTCGCTGGTGCTGCTCGATCTCTCCATGCCACAGATGGATGGTTGGGAAGTTCTGAGAACGCTGCGTAGCAAAACCGGATTAGCCCAGTTGCCCGTCATTGCGTTGACCGCTCACGCCATGTCCGGCGATGAAGAAAGCGTTATGGCGGCTGGCTTCGACGGCTACATCGCCAAACCCATCCGCATCAACACGCTGTTGCCCAAGATCAAGGAGGCGCTACAACGCGCCAACAAACTCCAGCAAGCTCAAGCTAGTGCGGTTAACCAAGCACGACGACCAGCCAGCTTGGATGTGCAAGATTTCCGCGTCTTGATCGTTGAAGACGAATTCGACAGCATTCGTATGGTGTCCAAGATCCTCAGCTACCACAAAGTCGAAACGCGGATCGTACACAATGGCTTCGAATGCTTGAGTGAACTAGCCACCTACACGCCCAGCGTCATCGTGATGGATCTGGCGATGCCCGGTAAGAACGGCTGGGAAACGCTCTACGAAATCCGCGCGAATCCATCGACCCAGCAAATTCCTGTGGTTGCGGTGACGGCTTATGGTTCTTCCAACGTTGCGCAAGACGCCCTCGATGCTGGTTTCAATGCCTATTTCCCCAAACCTCTCAGCCCTGCAACTTTCGTCAGCGATCTGCTGAGGATTGTCAAAGAATAAAGAGCGTATAACAAAATCGATCAAATCGCACGTTATTACACAATTTTTATGCAATGTTACGTTTACCTATGTTAAGGTTGAAATGGCAATTATTGCTGTCATCTCATAATTCATCAACCTAAGAGGGGGTTCCTAATGCTTTATTTACCACGTGAAGAAGGACAAGGTCTGGTTGAATACGCACTTATCCTTGTGCTCGTGGCGGTCGTGGTGATCGTCATCCTTGCGCTGCTCGGCCCGACCATCGGCAATATTTTCTCGAATATCATCCGTAACCTCTAAATCCACTTTACTGACCACTGATCAAGCCCGACATCGGGCTTGATCTTTTTCTCCCCTTCGCCTTTCGATAAGAACAAACGTCTGTAGTAGGCTGCTTCATGGTATACTGGCAGCATGAGCCGCAAGATACTGCACCTCGACCTAGACGCCTTCTTTTGCTGTGTGGAAGAACTGCGCGATCCGGCACTGCGCGGGAAGCCCTTTGCCGTCGGCGGACGACCAGAACAACGCGGCGTGGTGGCCTCGTGTTCGTATGCCGCGCGGCGTTTCGGCGTTCGGTCTGCCATGCCGATGTCGCGGGCGGTGCGGCTGTGCCCCGATTTGCTCATCGTCCCGCACGATTTCAAGGCTTACCGCGCGATGTCCGCCAAAGTAATGGCGATCCTGCATCAGTACACGCCGCTGGTCGAGCAAATCTCGATTGATGAAGCCTTCCTCGATGTCACCGATCTGGTTGAATCAGCCGAGCAGATCGCAAGGACATTGCAGCGGCGCATCAACGCGGAATTGCAGTTATCATGCTCGCTCGGCGTGGCGACGAACAAATTGGTCGCCAAGATCGCCAACAATATCGGCAAGGACGCCAAGAAAAAAGACGCCAGCGGCAACCCGCCCAACGCGATCATGGTCGTGGCGGCGGGAGACGAGGCACGCTTCCTCGCGCCGTTAGCGACCAACGAATTATGGGGCGTGGGGCCGAAAACCGCCGAACAGTTAGCCGCGCTTGGCATTCAGACGATTGGCGACATCGCGCGTTACTCCGAGAAGGCGCTGACCAAACAGTTTGGCAAGAATGGTCATGATTTGTGGCTGCACGCGCAGGGCATCGATGATCGCCGGTTGGAAACTGACCGCGAGACAAAATCCGTGAGCCGCGAAACGACGTTTGTCCATGATGTGCGTGACAGTGCCATCTTACGGCGCACGCTCGAAACATTGTGCGATGATGTCAGCCGCCAACTGCACAAAGAGAAGCTGCGCGGCACGACGATCAAGATTAAATTGCGCTGGTCGGACTTCCGCACGCTGACACGGCAGACTACCTTGATCACGCCGACGGATAACGAGGCCGAAATCCTCAAGGCGGCAATGCGCTTGCTCGATCAGCACCGCCCGCCGCAGAACGCGGTGCGCTTGCTAGGCGTCGGCGTCAGTCACTTTGTGGAGCCGACAACCCAGTTGAGCTTGTGGGAAGTGCCAGTGAGCACGAATGAGCCGCCTCCAACTGTCGCGCATGACGAGATGCCATTACTGCCCAACGTACCCAGTGCCAAGCAGGAAAAGCTCCGATCGGCGCTGGATGCACTGCGCAGCCGCTTCGGTGAGCAGACCGTCAAACGTGCCAGCGAGCTTAAGAATGAAGATGGCTAGTCGCCATCGGGTTCGGGTGCAGCGCCGCGCGATGAACGCTGCTTGATCGCCACCTCATAAGACAGCCGGAACAATTCGACGGCACGGGCGATGTCTGGCTGTTCGCGCAGGTAAAAGCTCACCCAACCAGTGTCCGGCAAGATGTGGTGCGGTTCGGCGCGACCTTCCGCAACGAGTTGATCACGCAGTTTGGTGGGGAACGGAATATCCACCAGATCGTCACCATGAATGTGCCCTAATTCGCGCTTGCCAAGCCGGTATTCAGTACCGCCGAAGCGATGCGAATGCGCGGTGACACCTTCCCACGCTAATACCTGCTGCTGAATCGCGGCACCTGCGCCCGAAACTGCCACTACTTCACCTCCAAATCATGCTAATTACGCTTGGGCCAACGCGAGTAAAACTGCGTCAGGCGGGCGAGTCGATCTTTAGACTTGTGCTGAAGTGCCTCGGGCATAAAGCGCCATGACCAGTTGCCGGACGGATTGCCGGGGGTGTTCATGCGCGATTCTTCGCCCAGACCGAGAATGTCTTGCATGGGCATGATGAAGGTGTGCGCCACCGACCCCATACCGAGCCGGATGAGTTCCCAGTTGATGCTGTTCTCAATCTTGTGACCGACATAGCGCTGCACACAGCTACGAATGGCTTTGGTCGCTTCGCCGCTGCGCCACCAACCAACGGTGGTATTGTTATCGTGCGTGCCCGTGTAGACGATGCAGTTGGGCACGTGATGGTGCGGCAGGAAGGGGTCATCGCCACAGGTGCCGCCGAACGCGAATTGCAGCACCTTCATGCCGGGGAGATTGTTATTATCCCGCAGCGCCACAACGCCTTCGGTGATCAGGCCGAGGTCTTCCGCAAGGATGGGCAGCGTACCAAGCGCTGACGCCACCGCATCGAAGAAGTGCTGACGGGGGCCATCGACCCAGCGGCCTTTGACGGCGGTCGGTTCGCTGGCGGGAACTTCCCAATAGGCTTCAAAGCCCCGGAAGTGATCGATGCGGATCAGATCGACCATCGAGAGCATGGCACGGAAGCGCGAAATCCACCATGCGTAGCCTTCTGAGGCCATGACATCCCAACGGTAGAGGGGGTTGCCCCAACGCTGCCCCGTCTCGCTGAAGTAGTCAGGCGGGACGCCCGCCACCACAGTCGGATTACCATGATCATCAAGGTAGTAGAGATGCGGGTTGCCCCAGACATCGCTGCTGTCGTGCGCGACGAAGATGGGAATATCACCCACCAGACGGATGCCTTTGCCGTTGGCGTAGCCTTTGATCTCGCTCCACTGCGCGAAGAAGACCCACTGACGCCACTTTTGCTCCTCGATCTCGTCGGCAAGGGACACTTTGGCGGCTGCGATGACATCGGGGTGACGCAGCGCTTCGCCTTCGGGCCACATGACCCACGGCCTGCCGCTGTGACTGTTCTTGAGGGCAACAAAGAGCGCGAAATCTTGCAGCCATGACGCTTGTTCGCCGCACCAGTAGTTGAAGTAGGACTTGGAATCGGCGCTGGCGTGCGCTTTGAAATTGCCGTAAGCGAGATTGAGCATCTTATTGTGGTAATCGATAACCCACCCGTAATCGACATGCTCGGCGGGGAAGGCAGGGACATCCGCGAGATCGTCGTTGGAGAGCCAACCGACGCCGACCAGCTTGTCGAGGCTGATCAGATTGGGGTTGCCCGCGAAGGCCGACAAGCATTGATAAGGCGAATCGCCGTAACTGGTGGGGCCGAGCGGCAAGACCTGCCAGATGGACTGCCCAGTGGCTTCCAGATAATCGACAAACCGATAGGCCCACTCACCCAGATCACCGATTCCGTAGCGCCCGGGGAGCGAGGTGGGATGCAGCAAAACACCACTGGAACGTGGGAAAAGCATGAGAGTTCCCCTCAGGATTGCATGGTTAATCATGCATTAATCATAACTGTTGATAGTTCGACTGCCAATGTGTCTCTCCTCACAAGGGTGATCACGCGTGGTATACTTGCGGGACAAACCTCTTCGCTCCATGACGATTACCACAGAAAGACCGTTCATGTTAGCTACCTCACTTCCTGACCCGCGACGACGGGAATTTATCGCGGGGATACGCACGATGCTGCCGCTGGCATTGAGCATTATCCCGTTCGCGATGCTGACGGGCATCGCTGCCGTCAAGGTTGGCATCCCGGCAGGGACGGCATTTGTATTCTCTGTGCTGGTGTACGCTGGCGCATCACAATTGGTCGCTTATCAACTGATCGCTTCAGGCACACCGATTCTACTGGTGCTGCTGTCGTGCGCGATGGTCAATCTGCGCTTCATGATGTACAGCGCGACAGTCGCCCCGCACTTGCGGAAGCTGTCGCTGCGGATGCGCACCCTGTATGCGTACCTGATGACCGATCAGGTGGTGGCGTTGAGTATCCAGCACTTCACCGAGGGACAGACCCCTGATTTGGCGGTGGAGAAGCCGCACCAACATTGGTTCTACGCGGGCGCGGGCGTGACGATGGTCACGACATGGCAGACAGCGGTGGCGGTGGGCATCTTCGTAGGCACCAGCATCCCGCCCGAATGGGGACTGGAATTCTCGATCCCGCTGTCGTTTCTCGCGCTGCTCGCGCCGATGCTGAAGGATCGTCCGGTGGCGCTGGCAGCACTGGCCTCGGCGGTCACGGCGGCGATCACAGGCGGCTTCCCGTACCGTACTGGACTGATGATCTCCGCGCTGGTGGGCGTGGGCGTCGGGGTGCTGGCAGAGACTGCACGCGACCAACGGCAACAGGCCAAACGCGAGGTGCAAGCATGAATCTGACGACGATATGGGTGATCTTGTTGGGGATGACCGTCATCACCCTAAGCGAACGACTGTCGTTCATGGGGCTACTGGCGAATCGGCGCATCCCCGATCTGCTGCTGCGGGCGCTGCGTTTTGTGCCAGCGGCAGCACTGACGGCAATCGTGGTGCCGGACTTGCTGTATCGCAATGGCGAGGTGGTCGATCCGCTCTCGAATTTGCGCTTGATGGCGGCGATGGTGGCAGCGGTAGTGGCCTTCCGCACGAAGAACGTCTTGCTGACGATTGTGGCGGGCATGAGTGTGCTGTGGGTGCTGCAAGCGCTGACAGGGCAATGAGGTTGGATGATCCCTGCAATGATCCCGTTGGCTGCGGCGGTGGGGATCATTGGGGGAAATGTGCTCAATGCCAAGTGCTGCGTGCTAAGTAAAGACAAGGTGAGGTCATCGGTTGAGGCGTGGGCAAGGTGATTCATCTGTTGTGCTGTGTTCATGCGAAGTGCGGCCTCATTAACTCCGGTTTGGCGGTAGGAACCCTGATAACCCTGTTTTATCAGGGGAAACAGAGAAATACCTCGACAATGAATTGTCGGGCTTACCTTACAATGTCTCTTCGGGACTGATATCCATCGGCGTTGTCCGTCCATTGGTATAAACAGTACAACAGACAACGGAAGATCGTGCTGAGTAAAATGCAAGTCGTGTGCCTCGTTGATGGCGGATGGTGAGAACTCGATTTGCCTGATCTGCCTGATAAACAGGCAAATTACAGACGATGATGTATTTACGGTCAAATGAGCCGTCGTGAGCTGATCAGAACAGGCAATTAACAGGCCAAATCAGGCAAAAACAGGCGACAGAAGCATGTGCTGAGTGACGAGTCCATACAAAGACGGGTGCGATGACGGCATGTTCCGAGCTGTTGGGTCGGCAGCGACGCCCGATGTCGAAACATCAGACTTAGAGAACGAAGTCTCGTCGGGACTCTGGACAGATTACGATAACGAATCCGTGTAGATAGCAGCGCGATATGAAGTTGTCGATGGATAGGGACGTAAAGACCGATTTCCCTATAGAGATGTCATTATAGCAGAATGTTGAACATAATGTCAAGTGTTCAATTGTTCTGATTTTGTAAAGAAAGCGACAGCTCTAATTTAAACGAACGATCATGTCGAATTTGTTCTAGCAGATGCTCTCTGCACTTAGGGAAAGACCTCCTTGCACACAGGCGCAAGGAGGGATTCAACGGGCGACGGCATTACTGGAGCTGCTTTTTCAGGTGATCCGCGAGGCGGATGGCAAGCGCGCTGATGGTGAGCGTCGGGTTGCCATAACCACCCGTCGGGAAGACGGCGCTGCTGGCGATGTACAGATTGCTGACATCATGCACCTTGAGATTAGGATCGACCACGCTGGTTTTGGGATCGGTGCCCATGCGCGCAGTGCCCATGTGGTGATGGTTGCCAGAACGCCAGTAGAGCGGTTCCGGATAGACGAGCGTGCCGATGCCACTGCGCTGGAATTCTTCTTGCACCAATACGCGGGCGCGGCGCACACGGCCTTCATCCTCGCGATGGTAACGCCAGTGAATATGAATGTGACGCTGCCCAAACGCATCAACGAACGCCGGATTGTCGCTGAGGGTGATGCGATTATCGGGATCGGGCGATTGTTCGAGCTGGCTGCGGATTTCGATCAGGCTGAACAGATCGGATTTGTTGGGGAGCTTTGACCATGCGCCTTTTTCGTGCGTGAAATAGTAGTGTTTGCCCTGCGCACGATACGCCGCGATCTGCGCCAAACTGCCGAGACCCGTCAGCATATTCTTGGCGTGCGTACCGAGATCACTTGGACGGCTGCGGGTGATGAACTGCTCCCACAGCATGTAGTAGGATTCCCACGCTTTCGACAAATAGGGCGGGCGCGTCGGATACAGCCAGAAGCTCATGCTCATGAGCTTTTCGCGGCGGATGGCGGCTTCACTGAGCGTGAACCGCCCCAAGACGAAAGTGCCATTCATCAAACGATTGTCGTAGAAGTTGAGGCGATCCAGCAGCGTACGATCGTTGGGCGTGAGCACGGCTCCCACCGAGAAAGGGTGATCCATGAAGTAGCGCCCGACAACATCATTCTGATTGCCGATGCCGTTGGTTTGCTTGGAGCGCGAGAGCAGCAGGAGGCGCGGCGTCTCGATGCCACCAACGGCGAGGACGACGATCTTGGCGGTGACACGCAGATCGGCGTTGTTGGCATTTTTTACGATCAGCCCGGTCGCATTGGTGCCACCAGCGTCCAACGCGACTTCCTGCACCGTCGCGTTGAGGATCAAGGTGATGTTCTTGGAGGCTTGCAGCGCGTGGTGGCGCTCTGTGAAGGACTTGAAGCCCGCGAACTGGTAGACGCCAGACGTGAGCGTATCGCCCGCGAGTGGCAAGGGTTTGGCGTCGTCGGTTTGCCACGCTTCCGGCTCGTAGTTGTAGGGGCCGAGTTCGCTGATCTTGTGGGCGCGCTCGTAATACGGATCGAGGTGAGTGCGGTCAAAAGGCCATCCGCTGTGGGGAATCCAATCGCGCTGCTCGAACTCGATGGGTTCGTAGGGCATGTGCCGGACGCCGATGCGCTCGGCGGACGTTTCGTAAGCGCCCCACTGGTTCGCCGCACCGCCAAATTGACGACGGCGGGTGAAGCGCGGATATTGGTACGGATCGCCCGTCAGCTCGGCATCGTTCAGGCGCTGACGATCACGATCACGGTGCAGATCGCCGCTTTCCAGCAGCGTGACTTTGTACGGCGTTTTGTCAAATTCCATCGCGAGGGTGATCCCCGCTGGCCCCGACCCCACGATACAAATATCGGTGGTGATGATTTGTGCCGAATTTAGCTTGTTAGCGTCTTCAAGCATGACCCCTCATTCCCCTCTGTTTTCTTAGACAGGCGGATTATTCTAACTCACGCCGGATATTAATCCGCACGCCCTGCTCAATGGGATGATCGGTAACGAGGATCAGGTAGCCGCCACCGCCCGCGCCGGAGAGCTTCCAGCCGAGCGCTTGATCGCGATACTGGTTGATCAGCGCGTGGACGGTATCGTTCGCCATGTGAGGGAACATGCTGATTTGTGCTTCGAACGACTCACGCACGGCGCGACCGAAGGCGTGGATGTCCTTGGCGCGGATGGCTGACCAGCAGGCTTCCGCCGCATCCGCCAGCGCTTTGGCTCCGGTAGAGGAGAGGGCGGTATCTTCCAGCGGATTGTAGCCAGACTCACGCGGGCCAAGCGGGATCAGATACAACGCGTTTTCGATGAAGGTCAGCGTTTCCTCATCGCGCACATGATCGATGCTGGCGGGCCAGTATTCGCCCTTGTAGTTGGCTTTGGCGAGGCCGGGGAAGACGATCCCGATGCTATCTTGCGAGCCGGAGATGTCTTTGGTGCCGGGGGGGTTATCGACACAGAAAAGAATCTTGGCTAATTTATGCGGATCACCGATAGGGAGCTTCGGCCCCCACATTTCGATGGCGGCATTGCGCGTGCTGGTCGCCATGCCGCTACGCTCGTTGAAATTGATGGTGGGCAGCAGCGAGATGGTCAGGACGGGGCCGGGGTAGAGTTTGGACACCCACGGCTGATCGAGCCAGCCGCCCGCAACATCGATGCGGTAGGGCATCTGGTTGAGCGCGCGCAGGCTGGTGGTGGAGCGGGTGGGCAGTTCGCCGTGTGGTTTGCGCTTGAGTACGACGTACTTGATGGCAAGCGTCTTGCACAGCGCTTCTTTGGCGGGGATGTTGCCGTCTTCGTTGACCACGAAGATTTCCGGCTTCATGTCGCGCAATTCGTGCTCAAAATCCAGCATCCCTGAGCCGCGCG
Organism: Anaerolineae bacterium; assembly: GCA_019637615.1. Classification (GTDB taxonomy): domain Bacteria; phylum Chloroflexota; class Anaerolineae; order Aggregatilineales; family UBA2796; genus JAHBVK01. The sequence goes on from JAHBVJ010000003.1 coordinate 158,476, forward strand.
AGATAAAGGCTTGCTTGACCACGTTGACGCTTTGCATCATGTAGAGGCGCTCTTGCTCGGTGTTGACGGGCAGCCGCCCTTTTAGCTCGAAGACGGTCGAGTCCGAACCGAGGGCAACGTAGAGGTCTCCATAGGCGGCGGCTTCTTGCAGGAAGGCAATGTGACCGCTGTGGAGCATATCGAAGCAACCGCTAACAAAGACTTTGGTGGTCATACGTACTCTTGTGGATAATGCCTGATAAAAAGCGAAGGCGGGTCTGACAACCCGCCCGATGATCATTTACACTGGTAGCCCGCTACGTGCCCTAGCTGCTGGCTTCGCTCTGGCTAGGCAGATCGCCTTGATATTTGGATGGGCACTTCAGGTTGAGTTCGTCGGCATAGAAAACGCCGTCTTCGCCCATTTTGCCAGTCAGGATAGCTTGCGCTTCGTTTTGCAGCAGATCGGGGCGGGGTTGGTTGCGCACGACGACGCTGATGTGCTTGGCGTTGGGGCTGATCACAGCCTCGTGCAGCACTTTCGCCAGACCGCCGTCTTTTTCGAGTTCGTCCAGCTTATCGGTGACGTGGGCGATGGTGAAGGTGATGGTCTGCGTATCGGGATCGACCTTGATGGTGTCCCCGATCACCGCGCCGGAGATTTTGACGGACTTGCCCACCAGATCGGGACGTGAGAGAACATCATCGACCGTGATGAAAAAGCGCCCGTTGAACTGCGTGCCGGAAAACATCAGGAACGCGATGGCACTAAGTAAGACAACGGTGACAAGGCCAAATTTCAGGCGATTGGCGTTTTTCGTTTGCGGCTTGGTAAGCGTCGTTGATTTTTCCCAATTGGCTGGTGCTGATGTCATGCTAACGTTCCTTTTTTCACAACCCCACCTTATTGTAGCCGAAAACCGACTCCGGCGCGAGTGAGGAAGTGGTGAATGTTAGCACGAGGGCAGCGGCGTGGCGGAAGCACCAAATGCGCACAGCTGCCCTCGATTTAAGCAGGGTTACTTGGTCGGGACGTATTTGCTGATGAAAGCGAGGGCGGTTTCGGCTACTTCTTGCCAGCCGTGATCGATGGTCAGGGAGTGCCCACGATCGGGGATTTCCTTGATCTCGGTCAGGCCGGGGTTTTTCTCCTGCTGCTTGAAGGAGGCGTGCGCAATCGCCCACGGTACTGTGTTGTCGTGCTCACCGGAAATGATGAGCAGCGGGCCGCGATCAGGGTTGGTGGTGTTGACTTGCGCTTCCGTCCACGGGTTGAGGTTGGCGGTGGCAGCTTGGAAAATGGGTCTGCCGGAGGCGGGCACGGAGAACGTCTTGTACAACTCTTGCGCTTCTGCTTCATCGACGACGTTGGCGAAGGCGAAGCGGAACTGATCAAAGGTCAGCGGGACGGCGCGCGTGTAATTCAGCGGGTTGCCCAAGACTGCCGAGGCAGACTTTAGCGCTGATAGCGGCAACGGGAGCACGCCCCGAAATGGCGCAGGATCGATGGCGACCGTCACGGCGGAGACACCTTCGCCCGCCAAGCGCTGCGCGATCAGGCCGCCGAAGGAATGCCCGATGACGGCTGGCTTGATGTTGAGCTGCTTGATGGCGTCGATGTAATAATCGGTGACTTGCGCGATGTGCTTATGGGCAAAAACTTCGGGATCGCGGTTGGCTTCTTCGACGGTTTCGGGATCATCGGGCCAACCGGGAGCGATGGTGGTGTAACCGTGTTCTTCGAAAAAGCTACACCAGCGAGTCCAACTGCTGGAAAGGAGCCATAAGCCATGTACAAACACGACAGGCTGCAAACCGGAATTATTGGCGCGGACAATGGATTCTTGTTCGTGGGTGGTTAGCGCAATCATGAGATTCAACGTCCTCCGTACAGCGTAACATAATTAGCTTATATTTCTAGAGTAGTCGTTGTGGGTGCTCATGTCGTCAGAAATTATACTTACATTTGATGTCAGAAAGAATTGTGAAGGCGCAATAGACAGAGGGGAGGGGCGAGAATACGCACGGCAAGGCGAGAAGCCAAATACCGTGCGTTTTTGAGCGCAGCGGTCGCGTTATTTGGCTTGGGCGGCGAGCTGCGCACGACGCTGGCGCACACGCACAAATTCCAGCGCGATGAAGGATGAGGCAGCGACGACGGCGACGATAGCCCCGATCACGGCGGCGGTGGCAACCTCGACGCGGCTGATCAGGAGGGCAGCGCCCCCGAAGAATAAGCAGCCCGCATAGCAGATCACGACGGCGCGGCGCGTGCTCAGGCCGACGAAGGCGAGGCGGTGCGAGGTGTGATCTTTGCCCGCTTGCGCTGGCGAACGGCCTTCGCGCAGACGCGTGAACACGACCAAGGTGGTGTCGAAAATCGGCAGTCCGAGCACAAGGATGGGGATCATCCATGTGACGGCGAGCGATTGCGACGGGAAGCGCAGCTTGATCCCGCAGACCGCCAGCATGAAGCCCAAGACCATCGATCCCATATCGCCCATGAAGGTGGTGGCGGGATTGAAGTTGTAGATTAGGAAGCCAATCGCCGCCCCACACAGCGCAGCGGAGAGACTAGAAACCAATTCTTGCCCCTGTGACGCAGCAAGCACGAACATGAAAAAGGCCGCGATGGCGCTGACGCCCGCCGCAAGACCATCCATATTGTCGAGGAAATTAATGGCGTTGATGATGCCGAGAATCCAGAACAAAGTCAGCGCCCAGTCCAGCGGATTCTGGAATAGATCGACGCGGACGCCTGCCAGCATGACCGCCAGCGCCGCGAGAATTTGCGCGCCGAATTTGGCAGGCCACGAGAGTTCCAGTTTGTCATCGAGGAAGCCGATGAAGGCTAACCATGTCGTCCCAAAGACGATGGCGACGAGTTCAAGGATGTGGCGAGGCCAACCGTTGAACATCAGCAAGGCGATGATGAAGCCGCCGTAGATCGCGAGGCCACCCATCAAAGGAATAGGCGTGAGGTGGACTTTGCGGGCGTTGGGCTTGTCTACCAGCCCGATGCGATGCGCCAATTGGCGTGTTACGGGGGTCAGGCCGAGCGACGCCGCGAAGCCAACTACGAGAATGGGAACGAAATCTATCATGTTTAAAGCCGTCATAAGGTATCGATGTCCGCACTGCGCCGCGTCATTCTAGCGTAGTCAGGTATGCCTTGCCAAAACGTTTGCCCTACGTTAGGCGGAGCATGGTCACCAGAGATTATCGCTGATCACGCCGTCGATTCCCACGTGCTCCGGAATCAGCGGTGATTGCTGGAGATTGCGCGGCTGGCGCAGCGGTCGGCGTTTGACTGGCACGCCGCGCCGCTGCTACAGTGTAAACGGTGGTGCCGAGAAAGAGGAGCAGGGCGATTTCGTTCATTAACCCGCCCCACCGACGCAACTCTACTACAAGCAGCGCATCGCCCATAACGCGTAGCAGCAGCGAGGCGTGAAGCAAGAACAGCGACACGTAGAGATTGGCATCGAAGCGGATGGGCAGTCCAAGCACGGCGGGCAGGATGATCAGCGCGTGACCGAAGATCATGGAAAAGACGAAGCCGACGAATACTGTGTGCAGGGCGGCGTCATACATGGGACCAGCATACGTCACACCAGCATACAGATTAAATGCGCCGCTGACGCCTAGCCACCCATAGCCAGTGAGGAGGCACAGTGCGATATAACGCGGCATCCCCGTTTTTTGCAGCGTTTTGCGGGCGATGTCGTAGCGGAACAGCCACAGCGCACAGGCGATTTCGCCAAGCCCCGCGATACGCATACCGAGATCGAGGTTGCTGAGGGAAACTACTGCGCCGATCAAGAAGATGCCACAGGCAAGGGTGAACAGCCAATAACTGAGCTTGGAAAGGCGCAAGATGCGCGAAAGCTCCAGCCGCTCCCCGATGATGGTGAACAGCGGAAAGCCCATCCACCAGAGGATCAACGTATAAATTGGCTGTCCGAGCAACCAGAGGACGTTGCCGATGAACCAACTCAGCGCGCCCATGCCCATCATGATTGTGAATAAGGCCGTATGCTGGCGGATGATGAAGATGAAAGCAGCGACCATCACCAAGCTGCCGATGGCGATCAGCAGTGCGCCCGGTTGACCTGAGATGAACAGTACGAGGGTGCCAAGCCCGACGCTGATCGGCGCGAGATAAGGCCAGTACACATGATGCTTGACGTTTGGTGCGGACAGTGCGACGGCGCGCTCTAGCCCGATGACGACGCCGAGAAAGCCATTGACCATCAGCGGGCCGTGCAGCATAGGCAGGTTGAGATCCAGCGGTGGAAGCTGCCAGCCGAGGCGGATCAGGCCAGCCCACATCGCCGCCAGCAGGGCGATGAGCGCGGAAAGGATCAAGGGAAAACGCAGCAATCGCGTCATGAAACGCTCTTTTCATCATGGAGTTATCTAGATGAGGTTAGTGTAGGCGCGAACGCGTGCGCTGTCTTTGACGGGGATCAAGGAGGGAGTGGTTGAGAGAATCGCTGGCAATCAATCAGATGTGTGATTCGTAGACATCATTTCAATTTCTAAGATAGACTTTGCGAATGGACGACGACATTCGACAGCGCTTGAAGTGGGTACAGCTTTTCGAGGAAACGCAAGATGCCGGCTTGGTGTGCCGACGTTGCGGCATCTCACGGCCTACGCTGCGAAAATGGCTGCGTCGTTATCGGGCCGAAGGAGAAGCGGGATTGCATAGCCGCAGTCGCCGCCCTCAACATTCACCGAAACGGAAAGTAACGCCCCACATCGAGCAGCAGGTACTTGACTTGCGTCAGCGGCTGAATATCGGCGTCCGACGCCTTCAAAACGAACTTGTTCGCGAATACGATCTGCGCTTGGGATTGGAAACCATTCACAAGATTCTGCGCAAACATCAGGTAACCGCCCTTCAACACCCGAAACGTGCGCGTCCTATCAAGCGCTATCAGAAAGCTATTCCGGGCGAGCGTGTGCAGATGGATACCTGCAAGATACGTCCCGGTGTGTATCTGTATACCGCTATTGATGACTGTTCGCGCTATCTCGTTGTTGGCGTTTATGACCGCCGATGCGCGAAGCATACGATCCATTTCATTACCGAGCGGGTTCTAGAGGAAATGCACTTTCCCGTGCAACGCTTCCAAACCGACAATGGCAGAGAATTTACGGCTTATGCGGTTCAAGATTTGCTAGCTGACTACTCGATTAAGTTTCGTCCCATACGACCACGTAGTCCGCATCTGAATGGCAAGGTTGAACGTATCCAGTAAACTGTGCTCACCGAGTTTTTCGCCACCTTCGATAGCAGCCTTCAGACCCTAGCTCAGATTGATGAGGCGCTGGCTATCTGGCAACATCACTACAACTGGCTGCGCATTCATGGTTCTGTGGATCAACCGCCCCAAGATAAACTCCACCAATTATCAGAGCAAACACCGTTTTGGGACGAAGTTATCAATCGCTATGACCCAGTACTGGAACGGCAATTGCGGCTTCAGCGCATCAATTCAAAACGATCAGCACGTTGAAACCATGTCTACGAATCACACAAATCAGAGTCTGCAAATTTTTCCTTATTCACCCTCCAACCCCCTTACATTTGTAAGCGTACATTTGTAAGCGTACATTTGTAAGGATGTTCAACCCAGAAAACCTGTTGTATCCTTTTCTCACAACAAAAAACGACCGTAGCCATCCCGCCACCGTCGTCTTTTTCTCATAGCATCCATCTCGCCCGTCCGCACAATTATTCGTGCGTCGTGGTGCATCTCGCGTCATCCACGCTGTTCTATCACACGCACGCCGTCTGGACTTATCGCGCAAGATGTTCTTGTGCTTCTGTACAAAGCACTTCTCTGCTGCTTTTTACTTAGCACTTGGCACTATCTGCTTCTGTCCTCAGCACTATCTTCCGGAGGTTTTCAATGAGCTGGGTATCCAAAACAAACACTGATACATCACGACCGACACTGGGCAATCCGGCCTCACTGCTGCCGCCAACCTATCGCCCACCGCCTTTGAGTCCGCGTGAATTAGCTGATTTCTGTAACAACGCGCCCGTCGCCGCGCCACGCTCCGTGGTGCCTCCCGCTTCTCCATCTCCCATCGCCACCACCGAGGCCACCGCTAACGTTGTGCCGCCTTCGCCCATCCTCGCTGATCCTACCCCCTCGCCTACGCCGGACTCCCCTCTCCATGACAATGGAGAGGGGGCGGGGGTGAGGCTCATGCGCACCGACCCCGACAATTGGGAGGCCACCACCGCCGTTGTGCCGCCTTCGCCCATCCTCGCTGCTCCTACCCCCTTACCTACGCCGGACTCCCCTCTCCATGGCAATGGAGAGGGGGTGGGGGTGAGGCTCATGCTCACCAACCCCGACAACGGGGATGCCGCCGCCGCCGTTGTGCCGCCTTCGCCCATCATCGCCGATCCTACCCTCTCGCCTACGCCGGACTCCCCTCTCCATGGCAATGGAGAGGGGGTGGGGGCGAGGCGCATTCGCACCGACCCCGACAACGGGGATGCTGCCCCCCTGTTCGCCGCATCCACCACACTGCCGCGCCCCTTCGCCTTGCGGGAGAAGGGGTTGGGGGATGAGGGCTTGTCTTTACTTAGCACTCAGGACTTAGCACTTAGCACTCGAATGATCCCGTTCCCACCAGCCAACGGGATCATTGCAGGGATCAGGACGCTGAAGGAGGGCTACCTACTTGTTGTAGTCCGCGCCGAAGACGTTGGTGAGCAGTTCGATGGTGTTGCTGCGGTTGATGACCAGCACGGAATTGCCGTCGATGGTAGTGGCCTGAATGTACTTATCGATCAACCCGCCGCGCTTGAAGTTGTCCGAGGGCAAATCCTTGAGGTACCAGCCCATGCTCAAAATCTGGTCGAAGCTCAAATCGGTCAGCAGTCCTTGGCTGAGGTCGTTCCACAGGCTCGGCGCGTTGGTCGCCAAGCGTGCCAGTACTTCCGGCTTGACGGCTTGCTGACGGATCGCGAGGATTACTTGCTGCTGACGCTGCGTACGGTCGAAGTCGCTGGACTGGTGCCGCGTGCGGGCATACTTGAGCGCCAACTCCCCGTTCATGTGCTGCCGTCCCGCCTCGATGTGCAGCGGTTGGTAGCCGAAGTTCATATCAGGATATTCGGGGTCGTCAATCGTCACCGGCACGTCAATCTCGACGCCGCCCACCGCGTCCACCGCCTTGATCACCGACTCGAACGTGACGGCGACATAGCTGTCGATCTTCATGCCGAGGTTATACTGCAAGGTGTCCATCAGCTTGCGCGGGCCGCCGCCGGGACGATCCAGCTCACCGAGCACGTACACGCGGTTGATCTGCTGCATCTCCGGATCACCGGGGATCGGCACGAAAATGTCGCGCGGGATACTCAGCATTCCCACCTGCTTGGTGGCGGGGTTGATGCTGACGAGGATCATGCTGTCGGTGCGGAATCCCGTACCTTCTTCGCCGGGGCGCTTATCCAGCCCCATGATCAGGATCGTATAGCGCTTTTGCCCGTCCCACGCCGTGATCTTGAAGTCAGTGGTAGGGGTAGGCGCAGGCGTGCCGTTCACCACCGCCAGCGTAGCGGTAGGCTGCTGGTTCCCCTGTAGCGCCGTCGAGATCACGAGGCTGACGAGGCACAGAATGCCGACGATAGCCGCGCCCATGACGGCCCATGTCCAATCTACTTTGGGGTAGGCGCTGTCTTCACGGCGACGTTGGGAGCGTTCGCGGGCTTTGCTGGCGCGTCCATTCGGTTCTATCCGTGACGCTGCGTCCTCGGTGGGGGCGAGGCGGGTGACATGCCCGCGCTGGGTACTGCTGCGACGTTCTGGCTGAGACATGCACCTACACCATCGCCACGATGACGAACAAGAATAGAACGATGACGAGGATGGTGAGCAGGTTATTTTGCACAAGGAAGATCAACGGCAGCGCGCTGACCATCGCCGCGCTCTGTGTGCCCGCCCCCGGCGGGATGATGTATGGCGTGAGCGGATAGCCCGTCCAATCGAGGTAGTACCACAGTGTTCCGAACACCAGATAGCCATTCACCGCGCCGATCACGAAGCCGAGCAAGCGCTCTTGCAGCCCGACGCGACGGTCACTCCACATCCGCCCTTCAGAAAGCTGACGCGCCGTGGCGGGTGTCTGGTACGCGAAGAACGTGACCACTAACAAGATGAAGCTGTATACCCAGAAGACCTGATCGGGGCGTGCGCCCGCCAGCAGAGGTTGCAGCACTGGCCCGTTGAACTGCCATGTCGCGAACAGGGCGAGGATGATACCCGCCGAGGCCACGATCTCTTTCGTCCAGCCACGCATGGCTCCGATCACGGCGAACATGCCGATGAAGAGAAACAGCATCGTTGAAAGTTGAATCATAACCTAGCCTGTTCCTAGCAGTTCTGCGCGAGAGTGCATGGTATTGTAACGCGGATTTTCCACTTCGCCTCACCATCCGGCTGTGCTCAGGCATATGTGAGTAGGATAAGCGTAGCTTGCAAGCTGACCACATCGCTGGCAAGATAAACGATCTGTCGAAAACGGACATGGTCGCGGGATGCCAAGAAGACGCGCTTGCCCACCGCTGAAACCCACCGCCTTCGACATCGTAACTGGTAGGTGGAGTAAGTTTGTTTGAGCATGAAAAAGCAACCCAAGTGGTGGTCTGCTATGCTGGCGATCTGTGTCCTGCTGGCGCTGGCTGCTTGTAACACGGGTTCCGACGGGCAAAATATCATCGAGTCGGATAACGCAGTGCTGCGGGCGACGATCAGCTATTATGAGAATATGCAGCCCACGATGACCATGCAGGCCGAAGAGATGCAGGCTACCGTCAGCGCGATGGCAACGCAGGTGGCGGTGGTCAGCGACTTGAACCGTCAATTGACCTCCCAACTGAACGACAGCACGGCAACGCAGTTCACGAGCAATTCTTCGCCCAACGCCACGCCCGACGACAATCTGATGCCGGGGGCGACGGTTGATCCAGCCTCTGTCGGCACGGCGGGATCTGTGGATGCGGTCAACCAACCGCTCGTCTCCTCATCGGGGCTAACGTTGGAGCGTGTAGTGCTGGCACGGAGCAAGGATAGCAACGGCTGTGCTTTGAACGAGTCGAATACCTTTAGCACCGCCGACGAATTCGTGTATGTCATCGCCACTGTTACCAACTTCAAGCGGGGCGTGAAGTTCAGCACCTCATGGAAGGGCGCTGATCTTGACCAAGCCTATGACTGGACATCCGATTACGCCGCTCAACGCGAATGTGTGCATTTCTTCATCAAGCCAGCCGAGTTGGCTCTGAACGCGGGAGATTTCACGGTGACGTTTGTAGCTGCTGATTTGCAGACACCGCCACTCAGGTTTACGATCCAGCAAGCACAGTGACCGTCTCCTAACCTGAAATGAGTGAAGTCAGTGACCAATAAGTCTACGGTGGTGCAGCATCGCGTCTGCCGCCTTGATGAATTGCCGCCGCGGCAACCACGTTGCTTTAGCGTCGCGGGGGTGGATGTGATGGTGGTGCGCGACGGCGAGCAGATCTTCGCTGTGCAGAATCGCTGCGGTCACATGAACGCGGCACTGCATCGCGGTGAATACACCGACGGCTTGATCGTGTGTCCGCTGCACGGCGCGGCCTTCCGCGTGGAGACGGGCGAGGTCGAATGGCCTGCCATCTTGCCGCCGCCGATGGCTGACTACAGCCGGAGCGAGAGTCCGCGCATCCGCACCTTCGGCAGTCTGATCGAGGGGATCGCCACGCTGCCTGTCAACGCCTATCCGGTCAGCGTGGAAGGTGATGACGTTTTGATCGTGCTCACTCCCTAACCAATTGCCGACTCCCGCGCCAGCATCTATACTAGCCGCGTGCTGGATCGCTGTGGTGTGGAGGCTGCTGTGAGTCATCTTGCCGGAAGTCGTCAGACGCGTCATAGTGCGCTGGTTGTCCTTGTCATCTTGGGCATCCTGTTGATCATGAGCAGTTCGGTCAGCGCCCCCTCGCCCACGAACGCGCAAGAGAACCCGACGCCGACCTTTTCGCGAGCGCTGAACCCGTCGCCTGAAGACATCCTTGCCGAAGCCCAACGCGCTAATGACAGCGCCCAGCGCACCAACGATAGCGTCAATAACCTGATCAACGCGTTGAACTTCGTGTTCGCCTTCATCCAAGTCCTCGGCATCATCGGCGGTATCCTCGTAGTCGGTCTGGGCTACTCCGGCTTCCGCACCATCAGTGAGTATCGTGGCGAGCTGGAATCCGCCCGTGAGGAACTGCAAAAGATGCGCGAAGACCTGACGACCGAAACCAAGTCCGCCGCGAGTGTATTAGTCGGCTTCGACAAGCGTATCAGCGAAGGGCTGGATACCATCCGTAATCAGGCCGACAAGGCAATCCGTGCGCTGGCGCTGCTGCAACTGGGCGAACAGCAAATGGAAGCCCGCAACATGAAGGCAGCCTTGCAAACACTGCTAGAAGCCTACCACTATGACCCTAGCAACCGCGCCACCAACTATTTCCTCGGTGAGATCTACATTCAGAACCGCGATATGGCGAAGGGCATCGAATTTCTGGAACGCACCAAGAACGAACAGGGCACGTATTATCCTCAAGCCGAGGCAGCGTTGGCCTATGCCTTGCGTGTTCAAGGTGATAACCAGCAAGACCCGACCGAAAAGAACAGCTTATATGCTCAGGCCGAGATGCACTTCATTCAGGCGCTCAAGAATGACCCCAGTATGCGTGATGTGAATGGAGAGTCGTTCTTTGGGGCGTTGGGTGGGCTGTATCGGCGACAGGGACGCTTGGCGGATGCGGTGCGGTGTTATCTACAAGCCGAGAAAGTCACGCCCTATAACGGGTATCCGATCAACAATCTTGCCATGCTGTTCTTCATACAGGGTAATTTGAAGGACGCGCATCATTATTTCCAACGCTCCAAGCAGATCGCTGAACATGGTCTGGAAGCCACGCCGAGCGATTACTGGTTGCAATTCAATATCATCACGGCGTTGGTTGCGCTCGGACAAGAGCAAGAGGCGCTAGAGCACATCGAGGCCGTATTGGATGTGCTGCCTTCCCCCGGCCCGCTCGACTCGCTGATGGATGGTCTGCTGACATTGCGCACCTCACCACAACCGCCACCTGATATGACGCGGGTGATCGCACGCATCCAGCAAGCCTCGCAAGAGTTGAGGGCGAGAGGCGAACGTACTATGTAGTTCGTGCTGCCTCGCAACGCCCTGTCTAGTGAACAGAGAGATAGCAAGCATCGTTGGCAAGTTAGACAGCGATCAATCCCAACCGCTCAAGCCATTTGACCGAAGAACGTCAAATTGTTCGTGCTTGCCGCCAATCTCACAGGCGTCATTAGCGCGTCATCCCACTTCCCCGCCCAATTCGTGTGGCAGCCATTGCCGCGTGTTGTCCCATTGCAATACATCTCCTTTCCAGTGCCATCCACCGTTCGTATCGCCTTCGCCCGCCTTCACGCGTAGCGCTTCCTTCGGCAACAATGGACTCTATTTGTTCCTAAATTCTATCCGAACTTGTTTGCGTTTTCGCGGTTCGGCTTCTTAATACCCTTACGTCCTATGCACATTAACCACGATCAATCCCATCCGATTCCCGCTGATCAAATCTGATCAAAAAAGTCAGTGAAGCTGATCACGATGCACAGTCGCTTTCCCTAGTTCATTGTCCTATCCTGTAATCATCGATCGTGAGCGTTACGCACGCTAGCGAAAGCGAGGAATATGACCTTCAGTCATAGGATACTTTGACCACTATCACAAGCGTGCCCCGGTATATGAATTCTTGGCCGGATATCACTACCGGAACACGCCCTGAGCATCGTAGGCATCGCCCACAACGTCGTGAGCGATGGTAGCTTAGGCGGACCCCATCCGTCAACTCCTCTCCAATAAGCAACCAAAGCGAGACATATCATGAACATCAGCAAGATCAATCGATCCGTGCGTATCTCGGTGGCCGCCTTAATCTTGGCCTTGGCCGTTCTTGCGACCCAATTCGCGCCTGTCTCATCCGTCGCAGGTAGCCCGAACCCCGCCGCCGCTTGTGAACCCAGTATGGGAACTTGCTAATCCCCGAAACTAGACAAATTCCGTAGAAACTTAGTTTATGAAGGCAGAACAGGATATCCTGTTCTGCCTTCATTTACAGAGGAAGATTTACATTTAGGAAATCGTCATATCTCTGTAAGACTTAGATTTACTCATCAGTATGATTTGTCTATTTTACATAATTGAGAATCAGATTGCCTTACTATATTCTTTTAAATATCAACTAGGCAAAGGTTATACCTGCCAAGGAGAAAGGAATATTGTACGCACCATTTAATCGATAAGGAATTGCTCAAACACTGGAAATAAAACTTGTTTCGATAGAAAGTGAGACCAACATATGCGCACTCTTCAACTCAAGCGTTCGATGTACGTTTTTGTCATTGCCTTTTTCCTAGCTTTAGTCGTCCTTGTGACTCAATTCACACCTGTATCGTCCATTAGTGGCAATATAAATCTTGCATCGGCTTGCGAGTATGGGCCGGGCACCTGCTAACTTTCGATAGCAAAGAATCAGTATGATAGAACATCTCTGGATAGCAGAATGGGGCGACCTATTCTGCTTTTTTCATTCATCACCCTTTTCTTCGCTATAATTTTTGAGAATTAAGACCTTCATTGAGATAGAACACTATGATTGCGTCCGGTCCTTCACTTGAATTGAACCTACTTCGTGCGGTACCTTCCTTAAAGTACGAAAACACAGAAATCAAATTAGGAGCCAAATCGCGAGATCTGATCGTGTTTTTGGGATTCAATGGAACGCGTAGCTACAAACGAGAAGACTTGATCCCGCAAATTTACGACGTGATTACATCGACAACCCGCGATGAATTCAGGCGACACGCTCTAGGCAATTTACCGGCGTCATTTAGACAGCTTTGTATCGAACGCCATTCGAATGGAGATGTTATTCAGTTTAACGCTGATCATCTTGTGGTCGATGTCCACCAATTCAACATGCAGGCCGAACTTGTACATCTGAGAATAAATCAGGAAAATCCGGTCTTACTGCTAGATGCTTTTCAGCGTATTCAAGAACTGTACAAATCAGATTTTTTGACTATCTATGCGCATGATGCGGGCATTTCAGAAAACATGCTGTATTGGCGCGCAGAACAAGAAAGGGTTCTTCGCCAAAAATATGCTCGTGTTTTGGAGGTGATGGTTCGTTACTACTTAGCGCAGCAAAACTTCGACAAGGCTCTTGAGCTTGCCAGTCAATGGTATCGGTTGGTGCAAAATAAGGATGAGAAAAGTGAGGAGTATTCGGCGCTGAAATATCTCGTATGGCTATATGCACATCAGCGGAGTTACGATGTCGCATTGGATTATTTGCATAACATCCTCGAACTGGACGACAGTCCGATCTTGAACTCTGACTACCAACTATTAGAACGCTGGCACAAGCATCTACTTGATCAAAAACAACCCCTTGTGGTGGAGGAACTTGGTCTGGCTTATCACATTCCACCATCACAAATAGTTCTGATCGATCTTGCAGATCTAAGCGATCTGGTTGGGAGAACTCCCAATATTGAAGCCATTCTTAAGTTCCTTTTTGATCAATCTACACCTTCTATCCTGAGTATCACGGGTTTACCCGGCATGGGAAAGACAAGTCTGGTGCAAACAGTCCAGACTATAGCCCGTACACAAGACAAGATAAACTGCAATATCTATTTAAGTTGCCAACCAGACATGACGGTTGGGCAAATGCTGAATTGGATCGCGATTCAGCTCGAACAAGCTACTTGGCTTGGTTTCGATCAAAAAACCAAGCTGCACTTGATTGCGGATGAATTAAAACAAAAGACAGCCTTGCTTGTCTTAGACCATTTTGAAAAACTCGATACATTAGCACAACAATCAATACTGGAAACCTTTGAGACTTTGGTCGATACCACAACTAGCAAAGGCATCATTGTTAGCCATAAACCACCGCGAAACGATCTATCGACGATCGAACTTGATGGACTAACAAGTTCCGATATCAAAGAACTGGCAAAAAAGTACGCCTTGGAGCGGAATATCAAAAAAATCGAGCGGATTGAGATGTCAGCGTGGGAACAATTAAGAGCGCTTACGCTCGGCACACCATTGCTGCTCAATATAATTTTTAAGGGGTGGTCATTAGACCCAGATTCTCTCCATAATCTGCTTACCCGCATCGCCACCCGATTGCAGGCAATTACGCAAGAGGGACTTGAATACGAAGCGCTGTGTAAAGCTATCGTTCAACTCATTTGGAGCCGTCTAACCGAGACCGAACGCACAGTATTGGTGTCTGTGCTGCATTTTGCCTTTGACGAAGGCGCGACGGAATCCGCATTATGCTTACTCAATAACGCTATCAATGAATTAACCGTCAAACAAGCACTATCAAAACTTCATATGGTCGGCTTGATAGAAGAAAAGTCCGTTACGGTTGACGGCCCACTCTACACGACACATGCGACAATTTACCAGTTGTTGAACAGGATGGTTGATGTAACTCCTTACGCTGACCAATTCGCGCGGACAAGGTCTACGTTTGTGAGTTATTTTCTTGAATTTGTCGCCAAGAATCAAACCGATCTGAAACGCCTAGAAGACAGTCGAAAGACGCTTCTCCGTGCTCTCGATATGGCATTTACCGAACGCGACGCTGGTGTTCTGGACAGTCTCTTACAGCTTTACCAGTTATTCGATACCTATGGTCATTACACAATCGGCGTAGACCTTACACTGAAAGCCAATCAGGTCTTCGGTGAGCTTGCCGAATATCGCACCCCGTTACAGATCAACTTGGCTAAATATTACGAAAAACAAGGCCAATTTGCCCCCGCGCAAAAAATTCTAGAAGCCATTTTGCGGCGAACCGATTCAGCCGACAGCGTGTCACAGCTTGATATTCTGTTGCAGCTCGGCATCCTACATATCAAACAACAGCAATACGAACAGGCTCAACAACACTTAACCTCTGCGTTGGCATTGGCACAAGCCCAACACGATAAAGTCCGAGAATGTCGCATTTGGGGAAATCTTGCTTCAAGCCATAGTGAAGCAGACCAACTAGATGAAGCCCAACGTTGTTGCGAAGCTTGTTTACAGATTGCCCAAGAGATGAGCAATAATCATATGATCGCCTTCGCTTTACAGGGAATGGGTGTCATCGCCGTTAAGCGAAATGATTATCGATTGGCGAAATCTTTGTATGTCCACGCTTTTGAAGTTGTCAACCACCTTAATCACAAAGAACGCAATGCTTATTTATATATGAATATCGGTGTTTCCGATTACTATCTTGACCAATATGAATTGGCACGT
Organism: Anaerolineae bacterium; assembly: GCA_019637615.1. Taxonomy (GTDB): domain Bacteria; phylum Chloroflexota; class Anaerolineae; order Aggregatilineales; family UBA2796; genus JAHBVK01. The sequence continues at coordinate 173,857 of JAHBVJ010000003.1, forward strand.
GAGGAGTTTTTGCAAGGATTAGCAATTGCGGAACAGATACGACATCTTGAACTTATCGCGATATTGACGTGGAATTTAGGCGCGGTGGATGCGGCTTCTGGTGCTTTCCTGCAAGCGGAGGAGCGTCTCAAGCGAAGTCTACAGCTATCAATGCAAATCGGTCGTGAATGGTTTGTGGTGAATATCTTTGCTGAACTCGGTAAACTCAATTTGCGTCAACACATGCACGATCTCGCCATGCGCGATTTCAATGCAGGTTGGAACAAGAGTGTCGCTGGCGGATTCAAGTTCCCTGCTGCTAAAGCGCTTTATGGCATGTGTTTGACCGAATTGACACGGAAACTTGCCGTCGGTTCTCGCAATGTGGACGAGGCGGTTAAGCTCATTTCGCCACTCCTTACCGACTCCGTACTCACTGGCATTCGCCAAGTGTCCATCGATTCAGAGGTTTTGCGCAAAGCAGAACACTTCTTGCAACAAGGGTTGAGCAACTTCCCACAAATTTCCGACTACTACATCGTCGAGGCGTTGACCAAGCTAATCTCAGCAGCCGACTGATCGATCGGGCAAACCAATCGCGTCTAGTCCCTCGTAACGCTTAGGGACACTCTAGGGACACCTACCTTATACCCTATCCCTTAGTTAGTAGTGACACTAAAAGGGATATACAATGACACAGTCAACTTCACCGCAATTCACAGAAGATCGCCTTGCAGTCCGTTATGATTACCTAGGAGAAGGACACCAGCCTTATCCCCAAGACGGTCACCGCACCCATACGATTGCCGAGGCTTTAGCCGCACCAATCGATGTCACTGTCACGATCTGTGGGCGTATATGCGCAATACACGATTATGGCACAACACAGATATTCGAGATTGAAGATGAAAGCGGCAGCATCCACCTTTTGATGACAAAGTACGAAACCGAAAGCTTCGACAAGTTGCACAATTTCCATACCGAGGATTTTATCCGCGCACAGGGTACGAGAATACTGACAGAAGACAATCTATTGGCTGTCATCGTCGATCAATATGACATGCTAACAAAGACATTGCGTTCACTTCCCTCCGAAGATTCGCACATCGGGGAGAATGAACGTTATCTAGCGTGGAGTAAGAATAGCGAACTGCGGAGAATTTTCCGTCAGCGCCATTGGATCAACGCCTCCATCAGAGATTTGCTCGATGCAGAAGGATACCTAGAGGCAGCGACACCAATCTTGCACTCTTATCGCGGGATTGCGCCAACACGTCCATTTACTACCAACCTTAATTCTTCCAGCGACACAACCTTGTATTTGAAGAAATCAAGCGCATCTTATTTGAAGCGCATGATCGTAGGCGGCTTTGAAAAAGTTTACGAGATCAGCACGACTTTCCGGAATGAAGAGATAACCGATCAGAATAACGTAGAAGGCACCCTGCTAGAGTGCTATTCCGCTTACGCAGATTACAAAGATATGCTGATGTTGATCCAGCGTCTTTACCAAAATGCGGCAATCGCTGCTACGGGCACAGACATCGTTTATTACGACCTTGCGCGTCCGGACGAGAAAGGCAAAACACGCAGCAAGGGAATCGAACTGAACTTCCGCCGCCAGTGGAAATGCTTGACTGTATACGAAGCCATCCGTGACTACCTTGGCATTGATGTGACCAGCCTCACCGATGTGGAATTACAAGAGACCATAGCGCAAGTGAAGGGAATCCCCGTTGATCTCACTGATTTGAAATATAAACCTTTCATCAGAGGTCTCAAGGTCACCGAGCTATTCAAAGTCGTGGAGCCAAATTTCATCCAGCCCACCTTCATCATCGATTTTCCACGAGATACTACGGCTTTTTGCAAACGGCATCGAACCAACCCGGAATTGGTCGAGCGGCTTGAGGTTTACATGGCGGGTACGCGGGTTGGCTGCGCCTACACAGAACTCAACGACCCCGTACTTCAGCGTGAATTCATGGAAGACGCACACGCCGATAAAACCTATCCAATCGATGAAGAGCTGATCGCCGCCCTAGAATATGGGATGCCACCAACAAGCAGTATGCGACTAAATTTAGACCGGATGGTGATGCTCCTGACGAATGCGCGAAACATTCGAGACGTCATCCTGTTTCCGATGATACCACACGCCTAACTAACACTTTTGGGGAAGCCAGCCAGTTGAGGTTGGCTTCCCTATTATCTTCAGTGGGCTGTTCGACTCTGCGCGGTTGGATCGAACGTCGCGACTGCTGCTAGTCTTAGTGCAGGTGATAGCCATCGACCAACCCACTCAAGAAGAACGGGCTAAGGCGGCATGATAGGGGAAAACGTGCGTTACCAGATGCCAACAACTTGGCGCAAGATACCAAGCTCGCCAACGTGATAGGCGTTGTGATCCGCGACAATCAGAATTTCACGCAAAATTGTGTGGCCATCATAGCCATGCGGGATCGGACTGTACAAGTCGGTGTGCGGGTCTTGCACGATGGCTACTAAGGCAGCGCGATCATTGAGAAATTGGTCAATCGTATGCTGCCAACCAGCGGCGTCGGTAGTGGCATCGGGCGTGGGCCAGTACTCGCGAGGCCATTCACGCGCCTGATAGTGCGAGTTGCGGATGTAATCGAGAATATCCCACTGCGTGAGACGAAGATGCTCGATAAGATGCCAGAAAGTGTATTCGACGTTGGGCGGACGGGTATTGATGTGCGCGGCAGGGAAACGGCGCACCGCATTTTCAAAGCTCATATGCGCCTGCTCCTCGATGAGCAAGTTGACGAGCTGGTCACGCGTGTGTTGGTCAGACATAGGATATAAACTCCCAAGCTGATGGACAGAATGAGAGATAGTGTATCCCTACCTGAGTTGGTAGGGATAGCTTGGTTGCGATAGTGACTAACGCTAAGGCAGTTTGTTGCCAGCGGCGCGATAGATTTCGTACCATTCCGGACGCGTAAGTGTGATGCCTGACGCCTGGCAGCTATCCTTGACGCGTTGCGGATTGGTGGTGCCGATGATGGGCTGCATCTGTGCGGGATGGCGCAGCAACCACGCGATGGCGATAGCGGTGTTGGTTACACCCTTCGCCGCCGCAATCTCGTCGATCTTTTTGTTGAGTTCGGGGAACTTGGGATTATCCAAGAACACGCCCTCGAAAAACCCGTACTGGAATGGCGACCACGGCTGGATGGTGATGCCTTTCAGGCGACAGTAATCCAAGATGCTGCCGTCACGGTCGATGGAGGGATCGATTTCCATGTTCACGTTGATGCCCGCATCGATCATGCCCGTGTTCGTGATGCTGAGTTGAAGCTGGTTGAAGAGAATAGGCTGCTTGACGAACTTGGTTAGCAGTTCGATCTGCATCGGGTTCTGGTTGCTGACACCGAAGTATTTGACCTTGCCGCTATCCTGCAAAATGGTGAAGGATTCGGCAACCTCCTCCGGCTCGACCAGCGCATCCGGGCGATGGAGCAGCAGCACATCGAGGTAATCCGTGCGGAGCCGCTTCAGGCTGCCGTCTACGGCCTCCAAAATGTGCTCTTTGGAGAAGTCGAAGAAGCCTTTGCGAATCCCACACTTGGTCTGGATCAGCATCTTTTCGCGAACACGGGGCGACATATCGAGGGCTTCGGCAAATTTCGCTTCGGACTGTCCGCCGCCGTAAATATCAGCATGATCGAAGAAGTTGATACCGCAATCGAGCGCGGTTTGGATCAGGGTAGAAATGTCTTTATTGGATAATTCGGAAATCCTCATGCAGCCTAATGAAATCTCGGATACGTCCAAGTCCGTGTTCGCGATCTTAATGTTTTTCATCTCAAGTATGTCCTGTTGAATGATACTCGTGACCATTATAGCCACGCTTATGCGTCGCAACCTTAATTCCGTTGCATATATCTCGGCTTTACGCAAAGAAAAAGGCTCTCATTCACTGGAATGAGAGCCTTTTTGACTAGCGGGAATAAGGGTTACTCCGCCGTGATGGTGAACAGGCTGCCTGCGCCGCGCCCGAACACTTCAGGGAAATAGAATTCATTGCCGTTGGGCGGGATCACGCGGTAGGTTCCCGGCGTGGTAACCGTCACGTCGTAAGTGTAAGTGTACGAGCCGCGCGGCAGGTATGACGCCGACAGCACGATTTTTTCCGTGCGGATCTCAGTGTTGGTGAACCACCACCAGCCCCAACCATAGTACGGGTTGATGCTGTTCAGTTCCGGCTGCTGCCCGAACTGACTGGTGGTTTGCAGCGAACGGTCAATGATCTCCGTGCCCGCCGGGATCGGGTCGTTGATGTTGACGTAGTACAGGTCGCTGCTGGCGGTAATCTCCAAGACGACGCGCAGGGTATCACCAACTTTGGCAGCGGTGACCGCTTTGCCGTTAAAGTAGTAGGTGCGGTTGAAGCTCAGACCGCGATCCGTCGGCTTGACGGCCTCGACGGGCTGGTTGACGTGCAGCGAGGCGGTGTAGTAAAGGGTGCCTTGCCCTTCGCCGTGCTCGAAGGTGACACGGTTGGCTTGATCACGCAACATATCTTGCACCTGCACCACGAGCGTATTCGTATCGCGCAGTGTTTCGGCGGTGGCTTTGCCATCCCCGATCTGCTTGCCGTTCACATTGACCGTGTAGGAGTAGTCGGCCTTGAGTTCGCCGCTGGCTTCCATCCACGAGGTCAAGCCCATGACTGCCCATGCGGTTTCCTGCGTGGTTTCCCACGCATCGCCACGCCGCGCCACGATCAGCCAGCGTACGACGTTGGGGATCAGGGTGCTTTCCTTGACCGTTGGATCAGCGAGTTTGACGAGCGTATCGAGCACGATAGCGGTGGTGCGGGTGTTGCTATCCCAATTCCACCAGTCACGCTGTTTCTCTTCCCAGTGGATACCCGTGGCGGAGACAATCGCCGCCGATTGAAGGTCTGAGAGCAGTGTGTTGATCTTTCCAGTGTTGTCGCCCGCGAGTTGGTAGGCTTGCGCCATGAAGGCACGCGCATACAGGTTCATCTTCTCGCGCTGGACGAACAGCGAATTCAGGACGTTGAGATTGACGCTGTTGGTTTTCGCCAGCACATAGCCGATGAAGGCTTGACGGTTCAATTGATAGACATCGGTGCGGTCATCGGCAAATTCGACTTTGCTCAGGAGGAAACTGATGGCGCGGTTGATCATGTCCTGATCGATCTGGAAATCGGCGGCTTTGGCTTCGATCAGGCCGAGCAGCGCGTAGCTAGTGGTCAGCGGGTTGCTTTCTTCGTTGTAGAACCAGCCCCAACCACCGTCACCGTGCTGTTCACGCTGCAAACGTGCCACCGCGTAATTCACCGCAGTTTCGAGGTCTTTGCGCAGTTCGGGTTTATCCTGACCGAGACGCTGCAAGGCGCGGTACGTGATCACATTGGGCAGGAATTTGCTAACGGTCTGCTCCACGCACTGATACGGGTAGTTCTTGAGATACTCCAACCCGTCAAGCGTGGTCGCTGCCAACGACGACTGAATTTTGAGCGTCAGTTCACCCGTTGGCGCGTTCTGCTCGGAAGGCAGCAGTACCGCTTCCATGCGCGCGCCGGGGGCGCTGATCAGGCCAGCTGTCGAGACGTAATCGGGCGTCAGGTAGCGATAGACGGGCAGTAGCCGATCCGCGCCAAGACCGACGGCGGGTTTGCTGGCGTCGCCATAGTCGCCACTGGTGGCGGAGAAAATGAGGTCAACGGCATCAACATCGCCTACCGTCGCCAGCCAGATCACGCGGGTGCGACCTTGCTTGGGGATTTGCACGGTCTGGGTGGCGTCGGCTTTGAGCGTGACGCCCTTGGCTTCGAGCTTGACCTCAACGCTGAGGTCTTGATCAGTGTTGTTGTTGACCACCATCGCCAGTTCGGCATCATCACCCACCACGAAAAAGCGGGGCGTGGAGGGACGCACGAGCAGCGGCTTGGTGGAGATGATCTCGGTGGTGGCGCTGCCAACGGCGGTATCGGCGCTGGTCGCCCGCGCATCCAAACGCCATGTGGTCAGATTATCAGGCAGCGTCACGTCAGCAGCCGCTTTGCCACTGGCACCAGTGATCAGCGAAGGCAACCACAGCGGCGTATCTACGAAATTGGTGCGCGGCGTGGGGGCGGCTGATTGCTCCTCCGATGCGGCTAACTGACCAACCTCATCACGTTCTTTGGCGGAATCCGACACGGCGTTCCGACTGGCGGCACCGTCGCCTGCTGTCATGGTGGGCTGTGGTGCTCCGGCGGCAGGTGCGGCGGCATAGGCTTCTGTGATCAAGTCGGTAAGGTAGATGTCTTTGGGAGTCAGACCGTCGATTAGCTTGCTCATGGCGGCGCTGGTGATGACGGACAGGCCGCGTGCGCTCCAGAAGAAGTCGAAGATGGCGGGACTGTTGGCTGCGCCGACGGAGAGAGTTGCCACATCGGACAGCGCGAGGCCGACTTCGGCCGAGACGGGATTGCCCTTGAGGTCGGTGACTTCGACATCAAATTTGACGGTTTTGCCGGGTTCGGATACCTGCGGCGTGGGCGTCAGCTTAACGTTGAGCTGCTTCTGCACCTTAACGGGTAAGCTGATCAGACCGTAGCGGAGATCGTTCAGGCGATTGTCGTCACCACTGGCACGGAACAACACGACGGACACGAAGACATTCGGCGCGTGGAGTTCTTCCAACGGCAGCTTGAAGGTGTAGCTACTGGTGAACTTGACCACCTCCGAGTGCATGATGTCGGCACGCTCAACCGTGATCAGCGCGGTGACTTCTTCGGGGAACGGCGACGTGACGAGGATGCTGGCGGTTTGACCCGGCTCGTACTGCTTGGCATCGGCAATCAGCGTCAGGCGTTTCTCGTCGCGGCTCCACGATGCACCGTTCGGCCCCTGCACCCACATGGTCGTGACCGTGCGGGCTTCGCGTTCGCGGGCATCCCGTGCAGTGGCTTCGATCTCGTAGATGCCAGCGTCGGCGGGTGTGAAGGTGAAGACCGCCTTGCCATCGCCGCCCGTGCTGAGGGTTTCCTCACTGACAGGGGTGGCCTTATACTCCCATTGCAGCGTGTCCTTATTCTGTTCCCAACTGCGCTTGACGACCTTCATGGTCAGCTTCTGATCTGCAAGCGGTTGGCTGGCCCAATCGACGGTGATGATGTTGACGTTCATCGGCTCGGTGGCGCGACCCACGTATTTTTCCGGTTGGAGGCCGATATACAAAGTGGCAGGATGTACGGTCACATTGGTGCGCCCGGAGATCGACTGATTGCTGACATCGGTCACGGTAGCCTCGATGGTGAAGACCTGCGTGGTATTGTTGCCGCCGAGATCGGTAGGTACGTCGATCACAAGCTGGCCTTTATCGTCCAAGACGCCCGTACCACGCGCAACCTCGCGGTTATAGGTATAGCCGCGATCCCAGTAGTAGAAGCCGTAGACGCCAAAATCATAGTTGCCGGGACCAGTGTAGTTGAAGTAGCCCTGATTCGCCATCGCGACCCACTGTACCGTGCCGCCAGAAACAGGGCCACCAAACAGGAATTTGCCGTCAATGGTCGCTTTCAGGTTTTCGCCTGCCGCGATCTGCTGCGCGCTGGCAGTGGTGGTGACGAGAAATTCAGGCGGACGGAACTCAGCTACACTGAAGTTCAGATAACCAAAGGGATTGTTTGGATTATCCACGTAGGCGACACGCAACGAGTAAGTGCCGATGGGCGCGCCCTGCGGAATGTCGTACTTATCGTTGAAGCCGCCAAAGGAATTCAGCGGAAGCGTCTGCTTGTAGACCTCCTGCCCGTTGGGATCGTTGATGGTGACGAGGATATTGGGTGTTTGCGGCAGATTGAAGATGACATCGTTTTGCTTGCGCACCAGACCACGGAAATAGGCCGGACGCGCTGGACGATAGATCGGCTGATCGGTATACAGGTAGGCGACATCTTTTGCAGGCGTGTCATAGCTGGTATTGGCAGCGCTCGGATCGAGGTCTTGCGTCCAGCGTGAGGCCGTCAGCCCGAAGTGTTCGCCTGTATTGACTGCCACTACCCAACCCGCACCACTAAACAGCGTCGGCGCGTTGATCGGGAAGCTCACCAAGCCGTTGGCATCGGTGGGGGCAGTGGTCTGCTGACGGGTATCGAGGTTGTACAGGATCACGTCGGTGTTGGCGAGACCCGCGCCCGATTTCATATCGGAGACCCATGCCAAAACTTGCGTCGGCGTTTGCTTGACGGTGATGTGCGCCGTCGAGACGAAGATCAACTGCTTGTACTTGATCTCGTTGCCGTTACCATCGCGCACTTCGGGGGAATGCGCCTGCACAAAATAGGCTCCCGGCGCGGCATGTGCATTATTTTCGGGGCCGAGCGGGATGCCGAATTCGATGCGAATGTTGCGCCTGCCATCAAAGACCGTGTTGAATTGGCGGGTAACGCGCGTCGGATTGTAGTTGTAGAGGCTGTAGTAGTTGTTGGGATCGTAGAAGATGCCAAGCACTTCGTCCAAGCTCAGGTCGGTGATATCGGCGGTGACCGAAGCCACGTTGATTGCGGCGGCTTGGATGGTCTGATCCGGTCGGTAGGCATTGCTGACGCCCACAATGTCCTTCTGCGCGATGCCAAGCGAGGGCTGCGCGTCGGTGGTGGTAAAGGTGAGGATCAGCGGATCATCCACGACATTGCCGTAAATATCCTTCACCCCTCCGTCGATGGTGATGGTGTACTGCGTAGCAGGCTGCGCACGGAAACTGATGTAGGTGTACTGCCCTGCGCTGATGCTGATGTCTTTGGGTTCAGGTTCGACATGCACCTTGCCTTTGAAACTTTCGGGATCCATGTAGGTGCTGTACTCGATGCTGACGCCATTACCGGGCGGCACAATATCGCCGTTACCGGGCTGGGTGCGGATCACTTTGGGATAGGGCACCGTGAAGAAGATCGCGCCTTGCGGATTTTCCAGCACGGCTTGACCACTGAGGCTGCGGGCAGTGTTATCGACTACGATTTGATAGCCCGTGCCGATGGCTAACCGCGAGGTAGGTTTGAAGGTGAACGAAGTCTTGTCGTCACTGAAGGTGAACGTGCCCGCCACATCCGCGCCTTGCACAGTGTTACGGAGCTTGAAGGCCGCTTGCGTACTGCTGGCATCCATCGGCTGGTTAAACGTCACCTGAATGGTCGAATCGAGCGTGACCAAAGACTGTCCTTGTGAAGGCGTGATGTATTGGATGCGCGGGGCGATGGTGCTGAACTTCCATGCATAGGCATCTTGCATCGGGCTGCCATCGACATCAACCAGATCGCCTTTGACGATGGCGGTGTAGCTAGTGCCGCCCGCGAAGGCGATGGTAGGACGGAACACGTAGATCGAGGTGCCGACCCATTCGCCTTTGCCATCCACCGGAGGATCGAAGATCAAGGGCTGTGGCAGGTTGGCTTGTTCACTGGTCGTCACCAGCGGCACGACGGGACGATCAAACACGACCGTGACGGTAGCGCGGGCTTCGACCTGCTGCGAATCGGGCGCGGGGATGACTTGACTAACGCTGAGGTTGGGCGTCACGCTGAAGGTCAGGCGATAGCGATCACCGAGCGGCGTACCATCGGCGGCTTGTGCATCGGGGCCGATGATTAATGTGTATTCCTTGCCGCGTTCCAGCGATCCCGCTGGATCGAACGTCAAGGTCGAGTCGTCCGTCCACAGGAAGACGCCATCGACGTGCGGATCGAGGAGGGCGTTGCCTTCTACGCTGGCGTGATTCATGGGTTGGTTGAAGATAATTTGTAACGTTGTATCTGGCCCGACGATTTCGCGCTGCGCGGGAAAGCTCGACAATACCGCTGGCGTGAGACTCGGCGCGGCCTGACCGTTGACGCGGGAGAGGGATGACACGATGAGGGTTAGCACGAGTAGCAGCGCTAACCCGCGCCACTGACGGCGGATCGGATGACTACCCTGTAAAGTATTTATCGAATGCATAAACGTTCCTCGCTGTTCATCGGGGGACATAACACCATTATGCTCCTAAGACGGAAGTCGGATTCGATTTGTTCCAAAAGCGAAAGATAAGTTTGTTATAACAGCCTCACGCGAAGTTTGTTCAAGCTCCCATCACAGGCTGAAGTACTTAGGATATAATGGAGAACATTGGGTAGTTGGCAGGTAAAGAGGACGTCCGGCTGATGAATAAGCCACGGCTCAACCTAAAAGTGATGATCATCGACTCGGATTTCTATGCGCTGCGTGCTCTCAACAGCTACATCGCATGGGATCGGCGGACGCGGGTGGTGGCACAGGTGCAGACGTTGGAACAAGCTACGCAATTCCTGCACCGCGTGGCAGAGGCTGAGTATCCTGATGTGGTGGTGATCGAGCCAGATGGCTACGACACACCCGATGCACTGCGCCTAGCCATCAAGCAGTTGCACAAGCAGGTCAAGGATTTGATCGTGATGTGCATGGCGCACGTAGCCGACCCGCACTATGTTTCGGCGGCGTTGGATGGCGGCATCCGTGCTTACTTAATCCGCAATGAGGTCGGCGTGCATATCGTGGGCGCGATTGTTTTCGCCAGCGAGCACGATCTGGTCGTCACCAAAGCGATCCAGAAGATGAACCACGACCCGTATGATGTGCGCTTGCAGCCTGCTAAACTACTGCCCAAAGAGCGCGAGTATCCAGAGATGACGGAACGCATCCGGCAAGCTCTGTGGTTATGTGTAATCGAGGGCATGTCCGCGCAATTGGCGGCGGATGAGATGGGCGTGTCGCCGCACACCATCCGCAGTTATGTCAAAGAGGGCTACCGGATATTAAAGGCACACGATGCCACCGAATATCCTGACGATATGAGTCCCGAAGAACAAGCCTTCATGCGGTTCACTGCATTGGATGACGAAGAGGAGCAACCGTAACCCACCCACATCGAGTTGACTTCAGGGGCGGGTTTTATACTCGCTCTTTTCGTTTATGACGAGGAGGTAGATGGGAAACAGGCAACAAAAAAGGCGCCGGCGGGATTTGAACCCGCGATCAGGGTTTTGCAGACCCTTGCCTTAGCCACTTGGCCACAGCGCCGTATTCCAACTTATTTAAGTTGAGTGTGCAAAAGTCTACACGATGCAAGAGGGTATGTCAACGGCTAGATTGTGCGGCTTGACCAGCGCCATTCTAGCGAGTAGGCTTAGTGTCCGATCAGCCTTTTCAAGGCGTAGCATTGGTATTTTACGAGGAATCAACATGGCAGAAGGTAAATTCTTAACTGAAGAAGGCGCGGCAGAACTGCGTCGTGAACTCAATGACCTCAAGACGGTCAAGCGCCCTGAACTGGCCTACCGTTTGAAAGAAGCGATCTCGATGGGCGACCTGTCCGAAAACGCGGATTACCATGACGCCAAGGAACAGCAAGCCTTCCTCGAAGGGCGCATCAACTACTTAGAAGAACTGCTGCGCGTGGCGACAGTGGTGCCGGATGAGCAGAACAAGCCGAACGTGGTGCGTGTGGGCGTCGAAGTGACCGTGCAGGAAGAGGGTGAGAAGCCGGAAGCCTTCTCCATCGTTGGCGCGGCGGAAGCCAACCCCAAAGAAGGCAAGATTTCCAACGAAAGCCCACTCGGTTCGGCGTTGATGGGGCACAAGGTCGGAGATAAGGTCAGCGTCAAGGCTCCGGCGGGCGAACTCATCTTCAAGATCAAGTCGATCAAGAAGACCTAACCTTTAGCGCCTAAGCCAGCCTGTTGAATTTGGATCAGGCTGGCGGGTGTCGAGTACCCGCCAGTCCTGCAATGCATAGTTGACCGTCGCTCAGGCAGTGGCAAGGGGTTGATAGTGCTGGACGATGACGCCGGTACTGAAGGCACGCGTTTCCAGCAGCTTGAGCGCCGTGCGGTCGATGCCCTCAAACAGATGCCCGCCGCTGCCCATCAGCACGGGATAGACGAGCAAGCGCAGCTCATCGATTAGCCCAGCCTTCAACAGTGTGTACGTCAATTCACCAGTGCCATACTGCAAGATGTCGCCGCCGGACTGCTGTTTCAGCTTGGCGATCTCCTGCGCGACATCGCCTTTGATCAGCGTAGCGTTCCACTTAAGTTCACCCGTGAGCGTGCGCGAGGCGACGAACTTCGGTAGGCTGTTCATCCGGTCGGCAAAGGCATCTACACCCGCCCGCGCTGACCACGCCTCCGCGAAGCCTTCATATGTCACACGCCCCATGATCAAGATATCTGCGGCGAAAAGCTGATCAGAGGCATATTTCAGAAATTCCTCCTTCGCGTAATCAAACGTGAACAATTGAGGGTTGTCCTTGACCGCGTTCAGCGACACCATGGTCGAGACGACTACTTTGCGCATGATTGTGCCTTTCTGTTGTGTTTTGAATAACCTCAGCATACACCAGCAGGGATGGCATTGTATTGTACAAAAACGCAATCAGGCAGATTGTGCAGACTGTGCAGACTGATCAACCCGCATGATCTGGGCGGGCGTTTGACCCATGTAGCGGCGCAGCGCACGGGTGAGATGGGCTTGGTCGTAGTAGCCCGCCGCGTCTACCGTATCGAGGATCGAGGTGCCCCGCGTCAACAGGCTCACGGCTTGCTGTGCCCGCTCGATCTGCTGGATGGTCTGGTGCGTCAAGCCTGTGGCTTGCTGGAAGCGATATTGCACCGTTCGGATCGAGAGCGGAGGCGGGCAGCCTTGGCGCACAGAGTCCACGATAGGGTCGAAGACAATTAGGCCGTCATGCACCAAGCGGGCGATGAAGGTATCGGCGTTGTCGAAGGTAGGAATTTCCCATGATGCGCCGTGCAACCAGACCGAGCCACGGCTGGCTTCGGGCAGGTTCAGGTCATTACAATTCATCACGATTTTGGGCGGCAGATGCGGCATAAAAGTGCCGAGTTTGAACACGATCCCGAAGAACTCCGCACCCGCCGGAAAGGGCGCAGGCGTGGCTGTGGTTTCCGGCCCGCGCACTGTTAGCGTTGTTTTGCCCTGATAGGTGGTGATGACCATGCCCCAATGAATTTGTGCGGTAGAGATGAATGACCCCGCGCTGAGGCTTTCCGTACGCCAAATTACATCCACAAACGGCGAGTCCGAGTAGCGTCCTTCGAACGCAAAAGCCAAAGTTAGTCTCCTATCGATGGGTGTGGCGGAAAGTGAGTCGGTCGCGAATCAGATCATTCGCAATGATCGATTCGATCATTGGCTACGTGAGAATCAGATCATTTGAAATAGGTCAGGAAGGGTCAAATGATCTGGAAATGATCTGATTCTTCTGCTCAATTCAGATCATTTCTGCTACGAATCGAAGCAAATTTCCGATTCAGATCATTGCCGTTGAAACGATGGTTGGAATGCAACGCAAACTCTCCCTTTTGCGATGCAGTACTTTGTCAGTATATCTGAACTCTAGTTCTCTGTCAAGAGTTTGTTCTGAAGGTTTGAATTCTCTAACGACCAGTCACGACGATGTGGGATGGTATGGGGGTTAATGTTGGATTCTCCGCAAATTCGATCTTGTATTCGCGAACGCTTGTCCTATAATAATGATTGGCTGTATACCGCGTACAGATCGTCTATAATCAGCAGATTGGAGCGCGAGTTATGACAGTTTCAAGTGAATTGGTCAACACCTTGACGGAACGCGTCAAGAAAACGCAGCATGGGTTCACCGATATTCGCCGCGCCGCCGACGAGTTAGCCACTACCCACACACCCGAAGAACGGATCGCACTGGCGAAGGTGCTATGGACATCGGATGTCGAGCAAGCACGAATGCTGGCGATTTATTTGTATGGGGATACCTGCGCCAGCCATCTGGAAAATTTGCAGGTGATGCGGGAAGTCATCAGCCGCGATCCGAGCTGGCGCGCACAGGAAATCCTCGCGCAAGCCTTTGATGTGTACGCGCGCGATGTGGGCTACGAAGCCGCGCTACCCGTGATCCGGTCATGGCTGGCGGACAGTTTCCATAACGTGCGGCGGGCGGTTACGGAAGGGCTGCGCATCTGGACGGGGCGTCCGTATTTTAAGCAGCATCCTGAAGTTGCTATTCGAATGTTAAGCGAATTACGTGCCGATGAGAGCGAATACGTGCGAAAATCTGTCGGGAACGCGCTGCGCGACATCAGCCGCCAGCACGCCGAGTTGATCCGCGCCGAACTCGCCACTTGGGACACCACCACAAAACGGGTGATGCAGGTGCATAAACTCGCGCGCAGGTTCTTGGAGCCTGCTATTAAGGCTTAGGCAACTGTTCACAATCCGTGACAGACAAAAGAAGGATTTTGCCTGATAATGGTGTCCAACATCACATTCAATTGCATTGGCATCTTGGGGCATCCGCTGCGCCCGGAAGCTGCCGCCATCGGGGAACAGGTGGCGAAAAGTCTGACGGAACGCGGCATCAGCACATGGACGCGAATGACGTGGGAAGCGCCCAAGATCGAGTCACTGATCCGCGAGTCCGATATGGTGATCGCCATCGGTGGCGACGGCGCGATGCTGCGGGCCGGACGGTTGTGCGGGCTGGCTGGCGTGCCGATCTTCGGCATCAACGCGGGGCATCTCGGCTTCTTGACCGAGGCGAATCCGCCGATGTGGGATCAAGCGCTGGAAAGCTTGCTGGCGCATCGATTCTGGATCGAAGAGCGCATGATGATCCATTCGGAGGTGTGGCGCGGCGGCGAAGTGGTGAGCCAAGATGACGCGTTGAATGACATCGTGATCGGGCGCGGGGCATCGGCGCGGTTGGTGCTGCTGGATATGTTCGTGAATGGTCAGTGGGTAACTACCTATTACGCGGACGGTTTGATAGTGGCGACGCCAACTGGATCGACGGCGTATGCGCTGGCAGTGGGTGGCCCGATTTTGCCGCCAGAACTGAAGTCGATCCTAGTGGTACCCGTCGCGCCGCACCTGACGCTTGACCGTCCGTTGGTGCTATCCGAAGGTGTGACTGTCGAGGTAGTGGTCAGCAAAGACCATCAAGCGAATGTGATATTGACGGTGGATGGCGAAGGCAACTGCCCGCTGCAAGAGAATGATGTCATCATGGTGCGAGCGAGCGAACGCGCCAGCCGTTTTATCCGGTTGCGCGACCGAAATTACTTTTATCGGTCGATATTGGATCGTATGGAGCCAAAGATGCCGGTACGACGCCGCGAACATTATGAATCGAGGTTTAAGCCGGAAATCAAAATCGAGGATACTGAATGACCTTCTCACCAACTACCAGTACACTGGATGATAAGACCTACTGTGCCGTACATCCAACCGTAGAAACTGGCCTCAAGTGTAATAAATGTGGGCGCTATATGTGCGTCAAGTGCGCGGTCAAGACGCCTGTGGGCTACCGCTGCAAGCAGTGCGTCAACCAGCAGCAGCAAGGCTTCTATACCGCGACCCAAGCAGATGGCGTGATCGCGGTGATCGTGAGCTTCATCATCGGGCTGCCAATCGGCTATATTTTGCCTCGATTGGGACTGTTTATTATCATCATTGGTGCGATCCCTATTGGTGGGTTCATCGGTGAGATCGTACATCGGGCGGTGGGACGGCGACGCGGACAATACACGTGGCTGTTCGCCGTGATCGGAGTTGTGCTGGCGACGGCGGTGGCGTTCTATTTTTCGCCAGCGTTCCAAGCCTTTTTGATGGCGACCCAAGCGAACGTACGAGGACGCGGGGAAGACATCCCGACTGATTTCATCGTCACGGCATTGATCGAGCCGATTTTATACGTTGTTTTGTGCGCGGGTGCGCTGATCGCTCGTCTGCGCCTTGGAAAGTGACTATGCTGGCGGAACTGCGAATCCAAAACTTTGCCATTATTGATCAGCTTGAGGTGCGCTTTTCCTCTGGCTTCAACGTGATCACGGGTGAAACGGGCGCAGGTAAGTCGATCATCGTGGATGCGGTGGAACTGCTGCTCGGTGGTCGCGCTGATACGGACTTCATCCGTGCAGGCAGCGAAAAAGCGCTGGTCGAAGGCGTCTTCAGCATTGACGAGCGCCTAGCCAAGCTGCTCAAGCCGTTGTTGGAGGCCGAAAGCGTGGAAATGGAAGCGCCTAATGAGGTCATCCTAGCGCGGGAAATGCGCAGCAACGGGCGAAATACCTGCCGTTTGAATGGCACAGCGGTCAATCTGCAATTCTTCCGCGAAGTGGCTTCCAAACTGGTGGATATTCACGGGCAAAGCGAACATCTCTCGTTGCTCAACACTGCTGAACACCTCGGCCTGCTGGATAGGTACGCGGGCGTCGAGAAGATGCAAGCGGAAGTGACGGCGCTGGTGCATAAGCTGACAGGCATCCGCACCGAGATTCACACCTTGGAGCAAGATAAAGCCGCGCTGGAACGCCGCGCCGATATGCTGAAATTCCAGATCGAAGAAATCCGCGCCGTGAATCCGCAGATTGGTGAGGAAGAGGCGCTGAACGAGGAGAGCATCCGGCTGGCGAATTCCGAGCAGTTGGTCACGCTGACCGCCGAGGTGCAAGCCGCTCTGGACGGCGACGACGAAACGATCATGTCGGCTGTCCCGCTGCTGAATCAGGTCGAAGTGATGCTTGGCAAACTCAGCAAGATCGATCCGCGCTTCGAGAAGCACCGCATTATCGCGCAGACAATCTCCGAACAGGGCGCTGAATTGGCGCGTGAGATGCAGCGCTATGCCGAAAATCTTGAGCATAACCCGCGCCGCCTGAACGAGGTCGAAGATCGGTTGGACTCGTTCAATCGGTTGAAGCGTAAGTACGGCGCGACCATCGAAGCGGTGTTAGAGCACGGCGAGAAGGCCAAACGCGATTATGCCAGCATCAGCAACAGCAGTGAACGCCTCGATGAACTGCACGAGCAAGAAGACAGCTTGCTGCACCAGATCGGTGAACTGGCGGGACGCTTGAGCACGGCGCGGAAGGGTGCGGCGAATCGACTCGGCAAGGGCATCGAAACCGAGCTGGCAGACCTGAAGATGGAAGGCGCGCACTTCGAAGTGAGCATCACGCAGGTGGACGATCCCACAGGCGCTTATGTTGGTGATCGGCGGCTGAAATTCACCGAAACGGGCGCGGATGTGGTCGAATTCATGATGGCGGCGAATCGCGGCGAACCGCTGCGTCCTATCGCGAAAGTGGCGTCCGGTGGTGAGACAGCACGCATCATGCTGGCGCTCAAGGGCGTGCTCTCGCGGGCAGACTCGACGCCGACGCTGATCTTCGACGAAATCGATCAGGGCATCGGCGGGCGCGTGGGATCGACGGTGGGGCAGAAGTTGTGGCGCTTGACCGAAGAGCATCAGGTGTTGTGCATCACACATCTGGCGCAGTTGGCGGGCTTCGGGGACAGCCATTACAAGGTGCAGAAGGGGCAGCGCGGCGACCGTACCGTGACAACGATCAAGGAACTGAATGACCGCGCCCGCGTCGATGAGCTGGCGGAAATGCTCGGCGCGGAAACGCTCAGTGCCAAGCAGAGCGCCCACGATATTCTGATGCTGGCACGCCGTACTAAGGAAAGCTCCAAGGGGGACGTGCAAGCGGCGCTGTTGTAGAGTGCTTAGTGCTAAGTCTGGGAGAGCGTACATGTGGTGGTACGATGGGCTATTGGACTGATGAGGGCTGATACCGTTAGTCCTCGTCAAAACCTCCTAAATAGCTGACAGAGGAGGTAGTCTTATGGATTCCCTAAAAGAAATCGTACTTGAGGCGATGTCTGGCTATGCAGTCAAAGGCTTGAATGGCTTCAGTGTGCTAACCATGTCTGCCGATCATTCCGTGTTTACCATCATTTCTACCGCTACCGTAAAAGGTAAACGGACGACAACCGCCTCATTGATTGTCCACCTTGACAATGAGCACATATTCATTGACCATGACATCAATAATAAGCCGTTGGTCGATGCGCTTGTTCAAGCGGGTATCCCACGCCAGTCGATTATTCTTGCTTACGCAGGTGAACCCGTACCCGAATCAGTTTAAGACAGCCTCTACACGGCTGATGCTCAGGAGCGTCACTGATATGAGTCATCCTTTAGTTGACCAACTGCGCTTTGCCCGCCACGAATTTGTACGCGGGTTGGAAGACCTTGACGATGAGGATGCGCGGCGACGTTTGCAGCCGATGAACAGCATCAGTTGGACTATCGGTCATCTAGCGTGGCAGGAGCAGCGTTACTGGTTGTTTCGGGGGCAGAATACCGTACTGGTGCCAAAACTGGATGACTTGGTCGGCTACGGTCAACCCGCCGTGACGCCGCCCCTCGCGGAGATGTGGGATGCATGGAAGGTGGTGACCGAAGCCGCCGATGCCTACTTGGATAATCTGACTACGGCGATGATGGCTGACTTTATGATCGTGAATGGGCAACCGCACGCGGAAAGCATCGGCTCGATGCTGCAACGGATGATTTACCATTACTGGTATCATCTTGGAGAGGCGTTAGCCATCCGGCAGTTATTGGGACATCAGAAACTGCCTGAATTCGTGGGCGATATGCACGGCGAAGCACCCTACCGACCAGAAGCGGGCAACTAAAAAGGCGACCTCGCTGCGTCTCGAAGTCGCCTTTTTCTGCGATGTCTTCTCGTTATGGCGGGTAGGGGGAGTCCGCCAACACCCCTGCAGTCGCACCCAGACACCCTACACACCCAACGAAAAGATCGGGATTACTATCTTGATGATGCTAGGGATTTAGACTCCTAGCATACTATGGATTTTCGCACCGACGCGTGAATAAGTGCAACGTTTCCCCATCCCCACCCTCACCGCAGGTAGCAGATTCTGATTTGATGCCCGTCGAAAGCAGAACCCGCCATCCGCAGCTAACTGCGCTGCGCTTATTCTCTTGCATGTCGTTTAGATCGGTTGATCTTACGATACTGTACGTTCAATCTTACGATACTGGCTCATTCGGCTGAACCGTGACAGATGGGCGCAAGTCACTACCAATTACACACTCGTACCCCAACGCGCCACATCTATCAGAACTTACACTACACACTGACCCAACGTCGATTGTTAAAGTTTGGCTTTTGGTCGAATGGCGACCATCAGCGGAAAGAACGGTGCTGATGGGCGCGGGATGAATTCCGGTCGGCTGTTTCCCTTCCAGAACTCCCCGCCACCCATCGCGCACAGTTTGTGGCAATAAAGTGGAGAAATCAGTTCTGGAAGAAGTTGTTAAAGAGCCGATAATTACCTTTGAAGTCGCCGTGTCTGGCCTGTTGCTGACAGCCTATCGATTGGCGGGCGTACTTCCGGTAGTTTCCTGAACAGGTGCGCAAGGACGATTTTGTCGTGCGCCAACTCTTCAGGTCGGCGATCGCTTCAACTCCATCCATCTCGCCGTTGTCGGCTAAGGTGTCGTTGCTGCGACCATCATGCTTGGCTTCAGGTGGATTGCTACGCATCCATACCTCCTTCTTCCTTGACTTGAAAGTCTTCCCAGCCTACTTGCGCCGGGTACTCCAGTTCGCGGATCGTCTCGCTGACGGTGTACAGAATGTCCCGCAGCCAGCCCACGACCTCTTGGGTCGGCAGGTTGCTGACTTCCGCCAACTTGCCATCACACACGAGGTCGTGCAGTTGGTCAACCGTCCCGAAGACAGCGGCTAACTGAACGTCGGTGAACTGGGTCTGGAGAGTCGATGTTTTTAGTTCATTCGTCAACATAGGTTTGCGACTACCTTTCGCACCTAGAAACAAAAAGGACGCGGAACCTTGCTTGTTGGTCCCACGTCCCGTACTGTCAGGAGCGTGATTTCGATGTGCTTGCGGTTAGCTTGCACCTCTATTCCGGTGTCTGTCAGGCCCCGGAACGTGAGACCATCTGCCGAGTATGCGATTGTTAAGCTGATCAATGGTTTCGTCGTACTGATATTCGTCTTGATACTTGCGTCCATCACTCTTGGATGGTTTGGCGATGGCTATTTCTTTGATCCATCGCGCCGTCGTAGGTTGTAAGCCAGACGGGTCGGCGGTTGTCGATCTCGCTGCCGCGCCCGCCAAACTACCTTCGCCGCTCAGTTCCGACTCGACCATCGACCGCAGGGAGACGGCAGAACCGTTGGCAAAGACCACACTGCCAGCAAAGACGACACCGAACTTGGTGTCCATCTTATGATTGGCGGCAGCGAGGCAACGACGATCAACACCCACGCTCGTATGGAGCGTTTGATGAATTGTCGTTTGCCATAGGCTCTTTAGCACGGCTACCCACGCCTTTCGACCACGGTCTGGTCTAACATCGCGAGAATACTCTCGCCTCTGATAAATATACGCCGTAATCCTACAGGTTGGCTAACCCGTAGGTATCCCGCGTTGATCAACTTCTTAAGGGTGCTTAGGCTTACGCCCAGCATTTCAGCAGCTTCCTGACGGCTATACACCGCTTCAGGGTTGATGCTACGCTTTCGATCACCATCGACAGACATAGCGCATCTCCATCCATTGCACAGTCTAGCACAGCTTTCGGTTGTGTCAAGAGGTGAAAATCACCAGTTTCTGACTTGAAAGCATTATATCACATTTTTGTGGTTCATAAAGGCTCAATTTTGGCTTTTTCTTTACGCTTTCTCAACAACATCCGCGCCGAGCCGTGCTAACACCATGTCCTCTTCTTCGGGCAAGCCGCTGACCGCGACAGCGCCGACCACTTGCCCGTTATAGCGGATGGGCACGCCGCCGCCCCAGCCCGTGAAACGTAGATCGCCATAGTTGGTCAGAGGCCAATTTTTCTCTCTGGAAGAGTCGCCAACCGCGCGGCTGTCTTTGCGCTCACGACTGGCGGTGTACGCCTTGTTCATGGCGATGGTGACCGATTGCAGCGGGCAGCCATCCGTGCGCAAGAAGGCGATCAACTCGCCATGTTCGTCCGCGACGGCGACAGCGGCACCCTTATGGTCAGCGTCCAACTTGGCTTGGATGGCGGCGATGATGCGCTGTGCGTCGGTGTGGGAAAGATGATAGGCTTGATACATGGTGTAACTCCTTTGATGGATTGGGCGCTGATGAATGTACATCGATTGCAGCAATGGCAAGCTGTCGCAGACTTATCAACTCACTCGACGCGCTTAACCTAACCTTGACGCAACTCAAATGTTCGTTTAGAATGGTTAAGATTGGAGAGTTGGCTAATGATGTTAGCGTCTTGCCGAACTGAATTGAACAAGTTGGCTGATTTACTACATCACACTCAACAAACCGATCCTAACTCAACCACTAAATGCGTAACTGATCATGTATGATCGGTTTGGCTGCTCAACTTCCGATCATAAAACCGATCATACGCGGTTTTTGCGGCGGTTTTCCGATCATTCCCTGAGCAGAAAAAGGATCAAACCGATCATGCTTATGGGCGTTTGTGATCGGTTTTATGATCGGAATTAAACGACTAAGATTTCGCTTGGCTAGACTGCCGATTCACTTTAGCGCACTAGCCCTGATGCCGAGGCGCTGTTCATCAAGCGTAATACATCGGCGCGCGCTAACCGGAATATATCGCCCGCCAGCGTCAATTGGAGGGCACTCATCGCTACTCCATAGCGCAGTCCAAGCTCGAAACTGCCTTCCAGTAGACCGCAGATCACGCCCGCTGCGAAGCTATCCCCCGCACCGATGCGATCCACCATCTGGACAACATAAGCGGGCACTTCAAAGAAGTGACCATGTTCAAAACCGACCGCGCCCTTGTCTCCGATGGTGACAGCAATCTGCGGCACCCCGAATCTCTGATGCAACTGGTCTACCATAGCAGGCAGTTCGCCCGTGATCCCGAAGACGCCTTCGACATCGCGACGGCTGACGATGAGTGTAGAGACTTGTTTCAGCAGCGGCGTCAGCTTGTCACGACAAGCCTGCGCAGTCCACAGCAACGCACGATAATTCACATCAAAAATAATATGTATGGACTGTGAGACAGCCGTCTCGATTATTTTTTGCAGCAAACTATAGCAGCTATCGGAGATGGCGGCAGTAATTCCCGTTAGATGAACGCAACGTGTTTGACTAATCCATGATAAGTCAAATGTTTGTTCATCCATTCTGCTGGCAGCGCTGTACTTGCGATCATAAGTAACTAGTGTGGGTCGCGGGGATGATCCGAACTCGATAAAATAGGTACCGAGGCGCTCTCCCTCTGAAAATATCACACCGGAGCAGTCAACACCATAGCCAGTTAGCGTTTGTACCACGCGCTGACCAAGCGGATTCTGCGGCAGGCGCGACCACCATGCGGCCTTGTAATTCATCCGACTAATAGCAACAGCGACGTTAGATTCCGCGCCAGCCACATGGACATCGAAGCTGGTTGCATCCGACAAAAGTTGGGTTGGTGGCACTGAAAGTCGCAGCATGGCTTCGCCAACCGTCAAAAAATCGAAACGTTTAACCTCGGTACGATTTAGCATCATTTTTCTCTTGAACTCTTTCAAATTTCATAGAATGCTCATAATTCCCATACTATGGAAAGCATAAACTTTTGGTCACTAATGACCCTATAAATTAATACAATAAGCCCTAGACACAATCAAGTCTTTAGATAGATCGGCTTGTAGTAAATCACTTGCGAAAAAGATCGACAAGTTGTATTATTAGTTAGATTCGAACTAGGAATCTACGTGTTTTTACGTAGCCCTACGCAAAAGCACTCTGTACTTTCAACATACTTCTCTTTGCGGGTGGTTTAACATGCAAGCTGAATCGCAGATCCAATCTATCACTGGCCTGAATGTAAATGACGTAGAATCATTCGTAAGGGATAAATCAGTCATTTTATTCGCTCCGAGATTTCGAAATCGTAACGCGTTAATGACATGGTTTACATCATTTGGTACCGAAGCATATTTCCACACGCTTGATACCTCAGATACCACGTTGATTCCCTTCCTGAGCAATCTTGTTGACAAATTCCGTGATTTTGATGGCAATTTCGGTAAGCAGACAACACAAGCGTTGAACACAGCAAGTGTCACCGTAGATGATTGTGTAGACGCGCTTGTCGCAGATTTGACCAAGGCGAAACCGAAACCGACCTTCATTATCTTGGATAGTTTTGATTATTTGCAACCATCCGAGGATGTTACCGCCTTCTTCTTGAAATTGGTGAGTAAATTGCCGAAGGGGATGCAACTTGTCATTAATTCACGCGATTTGCCAGCGGAACCTTGGTCAACGCTCGTTCGTAACAAAAAGGCAGTCGTATTAGGAGATGAAAAATCACTGGATGGTGGCATTTTCGATCCTAATAAACCTGATACTGCACATCTAGAAGTGTATGGGTTAGCCGGTGGTAATGTTTATGTGAACGGACTGCCTCTCACGACTTGGGATGGTCCGCTTCCTAAACATTTGTTCTATTATTTCGTGGATCATCCGATGGTCACCCGCGACGAAATATTCGACACCTTCTGGCCTGACCTCCCCACTAAAGAAGCTACCAATGTTTTCCATGTGACTAAGCGCAAGATTTCCGAGCGACTGGGCTTCGAGCTGACTGCTTATTCAGGTGGGTTTTACCGTCCATCGGGGCAGATGGATGTGCATTATGATGTGCGCAATTTCGAAACACTCCTCGGTACCATTTCATTTGAAGATGAAGAACTTGCGGAAGTTCCTCCTGAGTGGTACAGCGCAATCCATTTGTACCGGACACCGTTTTTGACCCGCCTTGATATGCCGTGGATAGAGCGCCGTAGACAGCAAATTAAACAGAACTACGTCGGTATCTTGATTGGCATCGGTAGAATATATAAGGCGCTGAATGATACTGACAATGCCATCACGTATTACTTGCGGGCACTACGCGAATATCCTGAACGCGAGGACGTTCACCGTGAGTTGATGGGTATGTACGCTTCTCGTAGGGACATTGACAAGGCAGTCGAGCAATACAAGATGCTCACTAGTATTTTGAAGCGCACCCTGAACATTTCGCCGTCGAAAACAACGCGGCAGTTCTACAAGAGCATTGTCGGGAGCGATCCTTCTTAAGCACGCATTCTATGACTATTCGCCCTCATTGTAGTTCCATCGATCCACAAGGGGGCGGATTGCATCACCCATGAAACCTATCTCACCATGCTGCAACGTGCTAATGGTTAATATGGTTTCGCGTGGACAATCACACGCGTCAAATATTGTTCGCTCTTCTGATCCCAATCGGCACAGGTAATGAGCGTTAGCTCCTCATACCCACGGTTGCGAATGACGCTGAGATCGTCTGGTTCGACATTTTTGACTTCGGTCACTTTGTAACGCACAACGTAAGGTTGACTGGCGGCTTCGCTGTAAATCATGATGTCATCGCCCGGAGTCAATTTATTCAGGTTGACAAATGGCCCCGGTATACCATCTTTAAGCTCGACATGCCCTGCTAGCACGTAATTGCCGCCTTTACCCAACTGCGGCGTGCCTTCTAGGTGCCCAGCGAAGTTTTCCAGATAGGTTAAATCCCAATTTTCACCCGCCGGGGAAATGTAGAGTTCTGTAATTGTAGTGGAAAGAGAGGCTTTGGGCGAAACGATCCGAAGCTGCGCCGATTGAGCAGTAGGTTGGGACGCAACAGCTGAAGGCGCTTGCGTTAGGGGCAGTGGTGTCGCGGTCACATATACTTCCACTTCCTGCGTGGAGGATTGCAGGAACTGATAAGCACCAAACGCCAGCACCACCAGAATTACAATAGCCGCGCCACCAAGTAAGCGCGCTGGAGTAGATGCATTAGGACGACGGTACATGATGACTGATGCACCTTACCACGAAAGATCGTGACCACAAACGAACATTATTTGGGAATTCATAAACCCTAACCCAACCACGACTTTTGCGCAAGCCGAGGAATAAGCAGAATATACACTAAGTTAGTTTTTTTATGGAAAATTCATGAGCATGGAAACGGAGTCAGTAGCATATTGCTGTGGTGAACTTGTGATAAACTGTGACGATGGTTATGGTTGGTAGCGCTTGACAAGATAAAACGATGGCATCTCTGTTGAGCTAAGGAATTCGAACGAATGAAAGTGAAATTCTGGGGGGCACGGGGCGGTATTCCAAGCCCGATGACTGAAGCCGAACTGCGCGGCAAGATCAAAGACGCGCTGATGGGAGCGGAGGGCATTGACTTAACCAGTTCCGAGGCAGTGGAGCGTTATATCGAACGCTTGCCTTCCTACATCTGTAATATCGGCGGGGGGAATACGTCGTGTGTTGAATTGCGGGCGGGAAATGCCATTTTCATCCTTGACGCGGGATCAGGCATCCGTTCGCTCGGCAACGATTTGCTGCGCGAGGGATTTGGCAAAGGGCAGGGCGAAGCGCACATTTTCATTTCGCATACGCACTGGGATCATGTCCAAGGGTTCCCATTCTTCACACCTGCGTTTATACCGGGCAATACACTGCATTTTTACAGTCCGTTCCCCGATCTCGATCAACGCTTTGAAGACCAGCAACGCGAGGTATTTTTCCCCGTCTCGCTCAGTTATGGACGCGCTAATCGGTTATGGCATGTGCTCGACCCGAACGAAACGGTGGAGGTGGCTGGTGTGAAGGTGCAGTTGAAACTGCTGTATCATCCGGGAGGCGCGTATGCGTACCGCTTTACACATCAAGGCAAAGTCATCGTGTATGCGACCGATGGCGAATATCAGCGCATGTCTCAGGAAGCGACACAACCGTTTGTAGACTTCTTCCGAGGCGCGGATTTGCTAATCTTCGACGCGCAATACAGCTTTGAACAGGCTATTGATGAGAAGCGCGATTGGGGACACAGCACACCGAAAATGGGCGCGGAATTGGCGTACCGAGCAGGCGTCAAACGCTTGGCACTGACGCACCACGATCCTTTGGTGACCGATCAACAGTTGTGGAAAGCCGTCGAAGAAGCCTATTCGCTGCTGATCTACCGCAGCCGGAATTCTGCCCAGAGCATCGAAACCTTGACGCAGGTTTTGTTAGCGCGAGAAGGCTTATCGATCGAGGTTTAGGCTCTCACGCCATGATGAATAACGCCAAAAACGTCGATCAATCGGCGCAGACGCGCTTTGGTGCCAATGCGGGTAATTATGTCACCAGCGTGGTACACAGCGGCGGCTATACACTGGACAAGCTGATCGAACTGGTCTCACCTGCTGAAGGCAAACGTGCTCTCGACCTAGCTACGGGCGGCGGACATGTGGCATTAGCGCTTGGTCAGCATGGCGCGTCGGTGGTTGCCAGCGATCTGACCGAGAAGATGTTGCACGCGGCACGTCAGCATATCTCGGCACAGGGCAGATTAGCTTCATTTTGCTGCAACAATGCACAAGACTTGCCGTTCCCCGATGCCAGCTTCGACATCGTGACCACCCGCCTTGCGCCGCATCATTTTCAGGACGTGTCGCGATACATGAGCGAATGTACACGCGTGCTGCGCTCCGGCGGTATACTCGGTGTGGTCGATCATGCTGGTGCTATCGATTTTCAAGTGGCGAAGTATGTGAATGCCTACGAAAAACTGCGCGATCCGAGCCACGTCTGGGAATTCAACGAGATCGAATGGAATGCCATGTTCCACGAAGTCGGACTGCGGGTCACGCACAGCGAAGTCGTCCGTCAGCGATTGAACTTCAACTGGTGGACGAAGATGCAGAGCAACGACGCTGAAACAGTCATGCGGCTGCGCGTGATGCTACGCCAGATGCCGAGAGCTGTTGCCGACTGGATGGAACCGGAAACGCCCCTTGGCAGTGAGTGGTACTTCACCCGCTGGCAGATCGTGATCGCGGGCGTCAAACCCTAGCCTATCTCCGCACAAATTTGCCTTAACGTCTGGACTGCTCGTTCACCGTTGCCATAATGATGCGCGCCAGTTTGGCGATGGTCTCGTCTACGAAGATATTCTTGCGATCCAGCAGTTGAACACCATCATACATGGTCAGCGCCTCAATATGCGGTTCTAGTGGTTCGTCGGCTGCCGGAAGCGCGTAACTTTCCTGCATGACGGGCACCATCGGCTTCTGATATTCATGAGCTAGACGAATTTCTTCTTGCACCCACTTTGAGCGCAAAGTTGGTTCCGCCAACAGGCACACGAACACATCGCATTCTTCGATGGCACGTTTCAGGCGCAGCGGGAACTGCATGGCGCTATCCAACCGTTCGGTGTCCACGAACGCGAGAATGTTGTGTTTCTCACGCAGTTCGCGCGAGAACAAAACTGCCCAACCCGCGCTCGAATCGCGCTGATAGCTGATGAAAATGCGCGGTTGGGCGGTACGGCTGCGCTTGCGCGTCAATGCTTCCTTAAAAGCGCGGGAGAATTCTACGGTGCTGGTGTAACGTTCGTTTGGATCCGTCGCTAACCCCTTGGCAATGACTTCCGACACAGAAGCAGGTACCTCTTTGATCCCGGCGTGTGCGGCAATCTGATGCGCCGGACGTGGCCCCAGCGCAAAGTTCGAACGCCGAATCTCTGGATTCTCTTGGCTTTCGTAGGGACGCATTCCGGTGACCATCAGATACGTCAGCGCAGCAAGGGCAAATTGATCGACTGCGGATGTGATGGATACATTGTCCCATTGTTCCGGCGCGAGGAAGGCTGGTGCGCCTACAATCATATGGTTATCGGAATCATCGGCCTTCGCAGCGATGGCAAAATCGGTCACGAAGGGTATGTCGTCGCTGTTGAACACGATGGAACTCGGCTTCAAGCCACTGTGGATCACGCCGTGCCGATGGGCATAATCGAGCGCGTCGGCAATCTTCTCTACCCATGAGGCTACTTGTTCAAGCGTAGGTTTTGAGTCTGTTTTCTGCAAGTGCTCGGTCAGTGTGCCACCCGTCAGCAGTTCCATGACGATGTAGCTGATCTTGCCCATGGCGGGGAGCTGTGCCGTGCCAAAATCCTTGATCTTGACGATATGCGGATGCTGCAACTTAGAGGCGGTTTTGGCTTCACGATCAAACTGCGCGGCGTAACCGGAAAAACTGGCGAGTTCGGGCGACAACACTTTAACCGCCACATCGATCTCTAGCGTCGTATCATAGGCACGATACACGACCGTTTTGCCGCTGGTCTTGAGCAGTTCGTCCAGACGATAACGCGCTGTGATCTGCTCCCCTGTGAGATCGGGCAAGGTGGTTGGTTTGCCGTAGACAAACGTCAATTTCGTGGACGAGCCAAGTTGAAGCGTATTGCCGAACATCAAGGGCACGCGATCCGTTATCACCTTGCCATTCAAATAGGTGCCATTCGAGCTACTTTCGTCCTTCGCATAGAAGGTTCCATCTTGATAGTCGATGGTGGTGTGATGCCGCGAAATGCCCTTATCTTTGATGTTCAAATCGGTGTTTAGCCGACCAATCGTGAATGGCGTGTGATCGATCTTGAAGGTCTTGCCGACCAACATCTGATCGTCGCTTTGCATAACGGTGATTTGCACATCGGGAAAGGTTGACTCAGGGATAGCGCTGAAGAAGCTGGTGGCATCTTCGCGCACGGGGTTAAGCGTGGGCGCTGGTTCAGGTATGGTAGGCGCGGATGGTACCACATTTTCGATGATCGTCCGCTCGACTGGATTCGGCGGCGGCGGTGCGGGGCGTGCAGAGGTGATCGAAGGCTTGTCAGTCGGCTGGGTGGTCACAGCTGACGGTGGTGCCGCTACTGACGTTGGCTTGATGAAGCGACCGCGCCTTATGAAGTACACTGTAGTAATCAGCAAACCGCCAGCGACCATGATCCCGCCAAGCACGCCAATCAATTTCAACAGATCCGCAGCATCACGACCTAGACCGGGAGAGGCAGATTGGGCATTCATCAGCAGCAGGACACCCACGATAATAAGGAGCACGACACCGCCCGCGATCCAGAGTAACCCGCTGGGTCTTTGCGACGGCGCGGAAGGCTGCAAGACCGCGCTAGGGGCAGGCGGATACATGGTTGGGGAACGCGGCGACTCGATGCTAGTGGCGAGATAATCTGGCGCGGCGGGAGGAAGCGTGCTGCGCCCGCTAAAACGGGCAACGTTCAAATCGATGCCGCTGTCTGAGATCGCAGCACCGAAAGCGACGATCATCTCGGCAGCGGTCTGGTAGCGATCTTCAGGCTTCTTTGCCAAGGCTTTGCTGATAACAGTATCAATGGCCTCCGGCAATTCGGGGCGCAAACTGCGGACGGAGGGTGGCAGTTCCTGCACTTGCTTGATCATCATCGTGATGGGCGTCTCACCGCTGAATGGCAGTTTGCCCGTCAACATTTCAAAGGCTACGACACCCAGCGAATACAGATCAGATCGTCCATCCAACGAAGCGCCCATGCCAGCTTCGGGCGACATGTAAGCAGGCGTGCCTACGGCTGTCCCTGACTGGGTGAGCGAGATATTCGCTTCATTCACGATACGGGCGATGCCGAAATCGCTCAGATAGGCGTTGCCAATGCCGTCGAACAAGACATTACTCGGCTTAATATCACGGTGCACTACGCCATTTCGATGCGCGTAGTCGAGGGCATCCCCGATCTGGCTCAGAATGTGATAACACTGTTCCAGCGAGAGTGCCCCTCTAGCGATGAGATCGCTCAACGTCCCTCCGGGCATCAGGCGCATCACCAGATAAACGAGATTATCTTGCTGACCATAATCGTAGACAGAAAGAATATGAGGGTGTTCCAAACGGGCAACGATGCGGGCTTCCCGCTCAAAACGCTGTGAGAAGCCGGTCTGCGCGCCTAGCTGCGCGGAAATAACTTTGATGGCGACATCGCGCCCTACTGAAGCCTGATGTGCGCGGTAAACATTCGACATGCCGCCAGCGCCCGTAAGCGCAATAACCTCATACTGCCCAAGCCGTTGACCAATCAGATTATTTGTCATCTTTTGCCCGCCAGAATGCCTAACCCGCCCTCGTGCTCATTCTAGCATAGAGCATTTCGTGGCTCGTAGATTTTTATGGCTTTTCTATCAGGATGGTATTTTCCATGCTGAACTCTCCACTTGTCAGTAGCGCTTAAGAATCTCCTTAGTTAATCCATTCAATCTTCATAAAGTTTTTACAATCTACACATAGAACTGATTCAGACATATTGAGAAAGAAAAGAGGGTGCGTCATGATTGAGAAAACTCCGACCAAAGAGTAACCAAGCATGAGCACCATCCCAGAAAGTGTAACTGAAGACCAGTTTAGGGACTACATCTTGCCGTATTTGACGACAGCGCGGCGGGGGTATGTGAGTAAGACACCGCTGCAGGGGATATTCAACTTGCTGTTGTACCGCCTGCATACAGGCTGTCAGTGGGATCGCTTACCAGTGTCGCATGAGGCGGCAGAGCGCCAGCGACATAACCAACCAAGTTGGCAAGCGGTCTATGACCATTGGCGCAAATGGAGTACAGATGGCAGTTTGGAGAAGGTTTGGCAAGAAAGTATTGGGCGCATCAAGGATGAACTAGACTTGCACCAGATGAATTTGGATGGTAGTCATGCCATTGCCAAGAAAGGTGGGGAAAGTGTGGCGTACCAAGCTCGCAAACGGGCGAAGACCAGCAATATTTTGCCCATTACCGATAGCAACGGCTATGTGGTGGCTTCCACAGGTATCATAGCTGGTAACCATAACGATGCGTTTCAGCTCAAAGCCCATCTTCAAAGTGCATTCAAAGCCATGAAGCACATAGGATTGGTTATTGCTGGTGCCCTTTTCAATGCGGATAGTGCTTTTGACACCAAAGAAGCCCGCAAAGTCTGTTTCAATCATCAGGTGGTGCCCAACATGGCTGAAAACAAACGCAACCGAAAATCGGTCAAGCGTGGACGTAAGCGGCTATTTAACGCTGAGGTCTACAAAGTTCGTTTCGTCAGTGAGCGCTCGTTTGCTTGGATTGACAAGTTTCGTGCTCTACTGCTTCGTTTTGACCGCAAGGATGCTAATTTCTTGGCAGGGCATCATCTCGCTTTTGCTTTGATTAACCTGCGTCACCTATTTGCCATGAAAGTCTGAATCAGTTCATATTCTATTGCCGTGATTCAGGTGCGCTTCGCAATATTTATCAGCATTTATCGGCAACCCACTGCATAGCAATCAGTTCCTGCTTCATTGACGCGTACGCTCCGATATTTAGCATCAGCAACCTGCGTGGCATTGCAGCGCCTTCACTGGTGATGATTCGTAATTATGGGAAATGGCCTGTGATGCCAACACACATCTCATTTGGGTTTGGACGGAAAAGCTATAGACGACTTCAACTGCACCTCGCCATCATCGCTTGTTTTGGTCTCTTCGCCGTACTCGTTCTGAATCGATTGGTGCTCGATCTGGGCAATGTGGTATCAGACGGCCCCTTGAATGACTACCATCTGTTCACGTGGAATTATTGGTGGATTGATTACGCACTCAACCATCTCCACGTCAACCCGTACTTCACCGATTTCTTGCTGTTCCCCACACAGCATAATCTTGCTTTCCACACACTTACTCCGATTCTGTACCCGATCTATAAACCGTTGTCACTCCTGCTCAGTGATCCCGCCACGCTGAACTTCATCCTATGGGGATCATTCATCGCAACAGGGTACGTGACGTTCTTATTCCTGAAAAGCCAATTATCTAGTATCCGCAGCGCCTTTATCGGTAGCCTGATCTTCACATTTCTGCCCGCCATGATCGATCATGCCATCAACTATCACGCCAATATGTGGTTGATGGCATGGGTACCGGGCTTGCTGCTGTTGTGGGATCAGGTGGCACGGCGGCGCACGATCCTATGGGCAGTGCTGTTCGGAATCGGCCTATGGGGATTGTGGCTGACGGATTTTCAATATCTGGTGTGGATGCCCTTTTTGCTGATCCCGTTCGGCCTGTGGACGTTGCATCGAGAAGCAGCACAGCGTGGCAGAGTCATCGGGCTAGGCGTGGTGGCTTTGGTCATCATGCTGGCGCTGGCGATGATCGTGCCACTGCCTGCCGTGTTGCAAGGTCAGGCGGGCGTCACGTCACCGGCACGCTATCTCACCGCCCAAGCGTACAGCCTCCCGCTCGATGCCTTCTTGTTGAAACCACCTACGCCGCCCGCTGACCGCAGTATCGGGCAATTGGTGATCCTATTGTTGATCGCCGCCATTCTGTTTGGCAGTGGTACGCGGCAACGGTGGTTGTGGTTAGCAATCGGCTGCGTGCCACTGCTGCTCTCGCTCGGCCCTACTTTGCAGATCGGCACGTTGGAAATCCCTTTGCCGTATCGACTGCTGCATGATGCGCTGGGTGGCCTTTATCGTTTCCCATCCCGCTTTGCACCGATTGGCGTGTTAGCCATACTGGTATTCATCGGGCAATCCTTGCGCGCTCAACCTCAGTTGTGGTTGACGAGCTTGCTGATTTTGCTCGTGGTGGTTGATGAGAACATCGTCGCGCCGTTCCCTATCCAAGCGCCGCTGCCCGACTACCAGATATATCACCGCATCGGAGAAGAGGAGGCTGATTATGTGCTGCTGGATGTTCCGCTTACGGTGCATTCTGGCTGGAGCCAGTTAGGCGGCGACCAAGGACAGCGGGCGATGTGGTACCAGCGCATCCACCATAAGCGGCAAGTCAATGGCTCTTTATCGCGAATTCCGGACGTGGAGCCGCTGTTTTATGAGGAATCGCCTTTACTGGGATGGTTCGCGGGCGAACATGCGCTTGATCCCGATGCCGCTGGCGCAGAACTGACACAACTTACGGAGACATGGCCTGTCGGTTACATCATGGTGCATCTTGGGTGGCTAACGCCAGATCAAGGGTTATCCGTCGTCGGATTCCTTAACCAACAGCCTTCCGTGTGCCTCGTCACGCAGGAACGCGATCTCGTCGTCTTCCGTTCGCGTAAATTAGGTTGCCCCGACCTTCAGCAGTCCATCAAGCTCGATTTCACCCAACAAGGCGATGAAGCCTATCTGATCGACGGTTGGTATCCGCGCGAGACTATCGGCGGCAGCGAAGCGCGTTGGGCACACGACGCTATCAAAGTGTATGTCCCACTCCGTGCGGATGTGGACTACCAACTTACCTTCCGCGCCTTGGGCTATGGCGACGGACGCACGTTGACCATCGGCAGTGATGGCAAGCCCCTCGCTTCCGTAACTTTAACGTCGGATTGGGATACTTACACGCTAACCATTCCTGCACAAAGTCTGACAGACCAAACATTGACGCTCTTCGCCAACGGCGCACTAAGACCAATGGATGTAACCGATTCCAGCGATGAACGACGCTTGTCTGCCGCGTTCATGTGGATAGAGATCGCGTCGGTTACTACCAAATCGCCTTAGTCGGCTGGTTCCGAAGGGATACTTATGGAGATTCCGCATGATCAGAAAATACGCGCTACCGATCGTCGTCGTGCTGTGTGTCAGCCTCGCTCTCGGCCTCATTGTGGCGCTTGTGCAAAATTCAGACTTGAATGCCCGCAGTGCTACCCTCAATGATCAATTCACGTCGCTGGCTAACGATTTTGATGTGCTGGCAGCCGAAGCCACTAGCTCTGTCGCGATGTTACAAAAACCGGACGCGCCTTCGCTGCTGCAACCCGCTGACGGCGCTACTTTTTCGAACGTGGCGGAAGCCAAACTCGTCTGGCAATGGGGTCGCCCGTTGGAGAGCACGGAATATTTCGATGTGCGCGTGTGGACGGAAGGACAGCCCGCGAACGGCATCACGTGGACGAAAGACAGCAGTTTTGATATGACCAATTGGCTGTTCAACCAGACGCCGACAACTTTTTTCTGGTCAGTGGCGGTGGTCAAACAGCTCGACGCGAACAGTGAGATCGAACAGATCACAAAAGTCGGAGAAACGCGCAGTTTCACACTTTCCCGCGTTGATCTCAGCATCATGACAGTTCCGGCGGGGTTCAAGGCGGCGTTATGGGCGAAATTGCCGTTCACGTTGCCCACCGTGATCACGTTTGGCGAGAATGGTACCCTCTATGCGCTCGGCTCGAATGGGCAGATCGCCAGCGCAACGGTCAGCGACGGCGGCACCGTCGCGGATCGCATCACGATGCTGTACGACGATCCGAACGATCAACTGGATGGCGCGGTCGGATTAGCGCTACGAGACGGTAAATTCTACGTCTCGGATGCTGGCAAGATCAGTATTTTGACTGACTCCGATGGTGATGGCAGTCTCGACACATTGACTCCGATCATCACTGGCTTACCCACGCGCCAATATACCTTCCATTCGAATAACGGGCTGGCCTTTGGCCCCGATGGAAAATTATATTTCCCCGTCGGCGCGACGAGTGACCACGGGCCGCTGCGCGAGAAATACGAAGCCTCAATCTTGCGTGCGAATCCAGACGGCAGCGATCTGGAAATCTTTGCCACTGGCTTCCGCAACCCTTACGATCTGGTGTTTACCCCGTCAGGCGATCTATTCGCGGGCGACAACAGTCCCGACGCGATAAATAATTCCTTAGCCTACTTGCCACCGGAAGAACTTAATTTCATCCAGCAGGGCAAGGATTACGGGTTCCCGAATACGTTCGGCAATATGCCGTATCCGAACAGTGAACCGCCTCTGGTTGAGCTGCCAACCTCCTCTGCCAGCAGTGGCATTACTTACTACGATGCCGCGATGTTCCCGCTGGCGTATCATGGGCTATATCTGGCACAGTTCGGCACGGGCGCGGCCTATCCCGTTGCCAGCGGCGTCAAAACGGGACAAGCAGTGGTCTTGATCACGTTATCGCCCGATGGACAAGGGGGGTATCACGGTAGTTGGCAGGTTTTCGCACGGATGCGTACTGATCTCGGTGATTATCATCCGATTGATGTGACCGTGGGGCCGGATGGGGCGTTGTACGTCGCGGAGTACATGACGGGCACGATTTTCCGCATCTCGTACGAGGGAGAGGCCGATGCAAGCGCTACAAGCCTTAGCACCGCCCCCAACGAGCAGATCGCGCAAGGGGAACAGCTTTTCCTGCACGGCACGGATCAAGTGCCTGCGTGCGTGACATGCCATGTGTTGGATGGCAGCGCCGCCACCGGGCCATCGTTGGTAAACCTCAGCGCCAACTTGCCGCCACAAGCCGCCGGGATGACCACTGAAGACTATATCCGCCAATCGATTTTGCAGCCGAATGCTGTCATCGTACCCGGTTATCAGGGCAACATCATGTACCAGAATTACGCGGAACGCTTGTCATCCGCGCAGATCGAGGCGCTCGTGGCCTACGTGGGATCGCTGTCCCAACGGTAAGGTTCGGAGGATTTCTTGACGAAAATCATGCTATTCGTCGTCTAAATCGTGATCCTTGGCATGATTTTTCTTGTTATACTCATTTCTAGGAAGGGGCGGGGGAGAGAACCCGCCTTTTGTTTGTAAGGTAAGGAGACCTCATTTATGCCAAAAGCTCAAGAATTCCGTACAGAAAAAGACTCGTTAGGCGAACTGCAAGTACCCACCAATGCCTACTACGGTGTCCAGACACAGCGCGCCGTCAATAACTTCCCGATCAGTGGCCTGAAGCCGTACCGCGCTTTCGTGTGGTCGATGGCGGCCATCAAGCGGTCGGCTGCAATCGTCAACGGTGACTTGGGGTTGCTGGATGAAAAGCTCGCCAAGGCTATCGCTAAGGCCGCCACCGAAGTGATGGACGGCAAATGGGATGAGCAATTCGTGGTTGATCCGTTCCAAGCGGGCGCGGGCACCAGCCACAACATGAACACCAATGAGGTTATCGCCAGCCGCGCTAACGAAATCCTCGGCTTCAAGTTGACCGACAAAGACAAGCCCGTGCGCTCGAACGATCATGTCAACATGGCGCAGAGCACCAACGATACAATCCCGACAGCCATCCGCGTTGGTGCGTTGTGGCGGCTGAACGAGTTGGTCGAGGTGCTGCGCGGTCTGGTCACGGCACTGCGTGCCAAGCAGCATGATTGGGATCACATCGTCAAGAGCGGGCGCACGCACTTACAAGACGCCGTTCCTATCCGGCTCGGTCAAGAATTCGGTGGCTACGCGACAGCCGTAGAACGTAACATCGAGAAAATTTTGATGGCGGCGGAAGGTCTGAAGCGGCTCGGCATCGGCGGCACGGCGACGGGCACTGGCCTTAACGCACATACCGAATACCACAAGCGGATGGTGATCCAGCTTGGCAAATTCCTTAAGATGAAGCTATCCACCAGCGACGACCTGTTCGAGTCGATGAACTCGATGCAAGACGCCGTATTCTTCTCCGGCGCGCTGCGTTCGTTGGCGCAAGACCTGATCCGCATCGCCAATGACTTCCGAATGCTATCCAGCGGCCCCTCGACCGGCTTGGATGAAATCCGTTTGCCCGCCGTGCAGCCGGGTTCTTCGATCATGCCCGGTAAGGTCAATCCGGTATTGGCGGAAATGCTGAATATGGCGATGTTCTACGTAATGGGCAATGACCTGACCATCATGATGGCAGGGCAAGCCGGACAACTCGAACTCAACGTGATGATGCCCATCATCGCCTACTGCCTGTTCCAAGAAATGGACGTGATCATCGGCTCGGTTAAGGCCTTCACTGACAAATGCGTGGTTGGCTTGGTCGCGAACGAAGTCAAGGCCACCGCTTGGCTAGAAAAGAACGCCATCATCGCTACTGCGCTGAACCCGATCATCGGCTACCAGAAGGGTGCCGAGGTCGTCAAGAAGGCGATGGCAGAAAACCGCAGCGTGGTCGATGTGGTCGTGGATATGGGCTACATGACGCGCGAAGAAGCGCTCAAGGCGATGGACGTAAAGAAACTGACCTACGGCGGCCTGACGGATACACCTGCCGCAGGATAGGAAATAGTGCTTAGTCCTTAGTGCTTAGTGCTTAGTAAAATATAAAAATCAATCCCCGCTTGGCGCGTGTATAACGCCGCACAGCGGGGATTGATTCGCAGTTTGCAGGTTCACAACAAGCGGAGAACATCGGCTAATGGTAAATACCCTCACGCCCGGACGCTGGATCGGCCTGAAGCGCACCAGCGCGGATGGCGACATCTTCACAATCCTCGCGTTCGATCAACGCGGCACTTATCGCAAAATGCTCCCTAAAGATACCAGCTACGATACAGCAGTCGCGGTCAAGCGGGAGATCGTCACGGCGCTCTCACCAGATGCAAGCGCCGTACTGCTTGACGCAGATTACGGGTTGGCTTCGGCTCAGTTCATGTCGCGCCACAGCGGGCTATTACTCGCCATCGAAAACAGTGGCTACACGGGTGATGCAACCTATCGTGGCGTAGACTTTGACCCCGAATGGACGGTCGGCAAAATCAAGAATATGGGTGGCAACGCGGTCAAGCTGCTGACCTATTATCATCCCGATACGGGCGCTCTGGCTGAAGAGATCGAAGGCGTGATCAAGCAGGTGGTGCAGCAGTGCCACAAACACGATCTGCCGTTGTTTTTGGAGCCACTCTCGTACAGCCTGAAAGCGGATGTTGCCAAGGAAAGCGCTGCTTTCGCCCCGACCCGTCCACAGGCTGTGATCGAGACTGCACGGCGCTTGAGCAAAACGGGCGTGGACGTGCTCAAGATGGAATTCCCGTATGATGCCGCTTTCCACACCGATCAGAAAGAGTGGCGCAAGGCGTGTGAAGCCATCAGCGAGGCGTCCAGCGTGCCGTGGGTGCTGTTGAGCGCGGGCGTCGATTTCGACGTGTTCGCCACCCAAACACAGATCGCCTGTGAAGCGGGCGCGTCCGGTTTCCTCGCGGGGCGCGCCATCTGGAAAGAAGCCGTCACGATGAGCGATGAGGAGCGTGCCAAGTTCCTCACGGACGTAGCCATGCCGCGTATGCGCAACCTGTCGGAGATCGCGCTCAAGTACGCGCAACCGTGGACGAAATATTACTCACCGCTGCCCGCCACGAGCGGATGGCATAAGAACTATCAAGAGCTGTAAGAGGCAAGCCATGAAAACAGCGCAATGGTGGTCGAAAATAGTTGTGATTGGCCTTGCGCTGTTTCTCATCGCGTCTTATTCGCCCACCGCCGCTCAAGCGCCCTTGTGCCGCGCCCTATATCTTGACGCGGGCACACAACAGCTCATGCTGTTAGACGTAGACAGCGGCACCACCGTGCCGATCCCGACCTACGCGGCTCCGGCATCGGATGTTGGTGAGCAATATGCTTCTATTGTGCTCTCGCCGGATGCACGCTATCTGGCAGTCGCCGCAAACGATACCCGCCAAATCGTGAGCGATCAGCGCGTCGGGACGCAGATTTTTGACCTTTCCAAGAGCGTACCAACCCTCATCGCCACGATCCCCCTGCATTGGCCTGTCGCATGGTCGTTTGATGGCAGTCAGCTCTTGGTACGCCGCCTTATCTCGGTAGCAGGCTTCTACCAACTGTATGACCTCAAGCGGCAAACAATCGCCCCTCTGTACCAGATTACGGCTCCACAGAGCGAGCCGGTCAGCGGACGGACGGAAGTCTTCCTCAATGTAACTAACGCGTTGTGGTCAGAATCACGCATGTCGCTGGTATTTGCCGCTAACGAACAACCCTTCCCGCAGGATGCTAACGGTGTTAACACTGCGATCTACGCAAGTAATCTGGTCGGTCAGGCAATGTTGCTCTCCGACCGCATCGCAAATGCCGAATTGATCGGCTGGCTGCGCGATGGGCGCATCCTGTTCGAACAGTGCCTTAACGGAAACTGCGAGTGGATCGCCGCGCAGCCGGATGGAAGTCACCGCGATGTCATCCGAGCCACCTTCACGGATCGGCAGGATGTGTATGATCGGTTGGCTCCATCGGGCGATCAGATCGTGCTGCTCACGCATGACGATTCAGGCGCAGATCATTTAAATTTGCTCGATATTGCCACCCGACAGATCAGCCCGATTGCGACGTTCGCCGGAGAACTACCGCCGATCCTGGCATGGTCGCCGGATGGTCGCTACTTCACGTATGCCGAACTCGTCAACGGCAGGATCAAGCCGACGCTGGTTGACACGCTTAACCATAAGAGTTTGCCGCTGGACAGCACGCCATCAAGCTACGGTCGGGTTGGCGCGTGGACATCGGACAGTACGCGCTTGCTGCTCACCGGCGCGGATACACTGACCATCCACGAGGTCACTAGCGCCCAAACACGCGCCGTCAAGCTGCCGACGACCACGGCCTTTGAGGCTTGGTTCCCCGCACGTTGGGTGTGTTCCGCAAACTAAAGTTGGTCGTTTCAACGATTCTCTACTTTCGATTCGCTGTTATCACGCGCTGTGCCCAAATTCTGAGCATACAAGCTGCCATCATGCCTTGTACGGCGTTCAAGCAATTTGTCAGCCCTCTTGACAAGTTAGGCCGAACTGAGTATGCTGTTTATTGAGAGCGCTCTCAAATAGATTGTGAATTAGGTTATGAAGAGATTGACTTTGGATGAGATCGGGCATTTGGCAGGAGTTTCACGGGCGACGGTCTCGCGCGTAATCAATAATTATCCGCACATTACGCCTGAAGTGCGTGAACGGGTGCAAAAAGTGATTACGCAAACGGGATACCAGCCAAACGTGATCGCGCGCTCTCTCGCCTCGAACCGCTCGACTATTATCGGCCTCGTTATCCCCAGCGACGCGCTGACTATCTTCACCGATCCGTACTTCCCTAGCTTGATCCAAGGGATAACGCAAAGCACTAACCAACTTAATCTGACACTCTCATTGTTCCTGTTTCACTCGATGGAAGAAGAAATCCGTACCGCACGTTCGATCCTCAATACGGGCTTGCTGGATGGCGTGATCATCACCGCTGACCGCCGCGAAGACTCGTTCGTATCGTCGGTGCTCAAGCACGGGTTGCCTTTCGTCGTCATCGGGAGGCCGGAACTGGTGGGGGAC
Organism: Anaerolineae bacterium; assembly: GCA_019637615.1. GTDB lineage: Bacteria > Chloroflexota > Anaerolineae > Aggregatilineales > UBA2796 > JAHBVK01. Next base: position 213,669 of record JAHBVJ010000003.1, read on the forward strand.
ATCCCCTTCGTCAACGTGGATAACGTGTCGGGCGCACAACTCGCGACGGAACACCTGATCGCGCATGGGCGGCGGCGCGTTGCGACGATCCGGTCAGTGAGTAATACCGCTGGCGAAGATCGTTTCATCGGCTTCCAAAACGCCCTGCGCAATCACAGCATCAAGCTTGATCCGCGCTTGGTGGCCTACGGTGATTTTTCGCTGGAAAGCGGTTATGTCGCGATGCAGCAGCTTTTGCCCGCCAAACCCGACGCCGTATTTATCGCTTCCGACACGATGGCGCTCGGCGCACAACGTGCGATTCGTGAGGCAGGTTTACGCATCCCCGATGACGTTGCCATCGTGGGCTTCGATGATCTGCCGCCTTCTGTCCATGCTGAACCGCAGCTCACTACCGTCCGGCAGCCTGTCCGGCAGATGGGCAGCACGGCGGTGGAACTGTTAAACAATATCGTCAACGGTATCCATGATTCTCCCGCGCAGATAATTCTCCCCGTCGAGTTAATCGTCCGCGCTAGTTGTGGGTCGGAGCACACGAATTGAGGTGCCCGTAACGCTATAAAGGAGGTGAACTTATTGGGAGGTGCTTGAGAGCGATTTCAAGCTGAACATTTCGCTCAATCGGGGTGTTAACAATTTTTCGTTCAGTAAAAGGATCAGATTAACATGCGTAAGATTTTCTTTTCTGTACTCGTGGTCTTGTTGGCAGTTAGCCTATTCTCCGGCGTCTCCACGCAAGCTCAAAATGCCGTTACGTTAAGAGTGCTCGTTCACCAGAATCCACCAATGGTGGACTTCATGAACACGTTCAACGCGAAGTTCATGGAGAAACATCCAGAGATCACCGTTGATATGGCCGTCGTGGGCGCGGGCGACCTCGCCACGGTCACGCAAACCCGTCTGACCGCTAACGATGTGGACGTGATCGACCAGTTTGGCTTCGCCAACAGCGCACAGCCGTACATGAAGAATGTGACACCGCCCAACTGGCAAGCTGCCATTGAAGCTGGTTTGCTGATGGATTTGACTGGTCAGCCGTTCCTCGCCAATTACGCGCCCGCCGCCATCGCGGATGCTGGCACGTACAACGGCAAGGTCTACGCGATCAACCTTGGTCGCGTGATCTACAGCGGCATCTACTACAACAAAGACCTGTTCACCGCCAACAATGTCGCCGTCCCCACCACATGGGATGAACTCGTCAAGGCGTGCGAGACCTTCAAAGCCGCTAACATCCCGTGCATGACGGCAGGTGGCGCTGATGGTTGGCCTATTTTCGTAGGCGCTTACGGTCTGCTAGGCTCGTTGTTCCCTGATCAAGCCGCGTATGTCGAAGGACTGTGGACGGGCAAGATCAAGTTCAACGACGAGAAGTCTCTCGAAATGTGGACGAAGATGAAGACCTATGCGCAGGATATGATTGAACCGGGCGCGAGTGGTATCGCTGGTGATGCGGCTCCGGGTCGCTTCGCTTCTGGCGCAGTCGCCATGTTCACAGGTGGTAGCTGGTATGCAGCGGCTATCGAAACCGCCAAGCCAGAATTCCAGTGGGGTTACATCCCGTTCCCCGGCAGCGACAATGCTGACGACAACAAGTACATGTTCGGCAAGTATGACCAAGGCTGGGCAATTGCGGCGGGCACGCCTAACAAAGACGCGGCGCTGCTGTACCTGTCAGATTTCTCTGACAAGGACAACTACCAAGCCTTCGCCAACGCTGTAGGCTTCATCCCCACGCAGCCAACCGCCACGCTGGATACGCAGATCGGCAAGGAAGTCGCGCCGTATCTGGAGAACTTCCGCGTTGGTTACGAGCAGTACTGGGTTACCCCGACGGGCGCTGGTCAGTGGGCGTCGCCGTGGGCGTCGTTCTTCAAGCCGTTCAACGAATGGGACGATCCCAAGGCGTTGGCGGATCAGGCACAGGCCGATCTCCAAGCTGGTCTAGATGCAGTCGGCATGGGCAAATAAGTTCACGTTATTGCACGCCAAGGCTGGCTTCACTTCGGTGAGCACAGCGGCGGCGTGACAACACCTTCTCCTATCCTCGCTCCGCCTACGCGAAGCAGGGATAGGGGGACTGGGTCGCCATGACCTGACAGCAACGGCAGCCTTCGCATCAACACAACCTGACCCTCGCCTATCTTGTCGCTGCCAAACAGTGATAGGATAAGGGACGGAGGGAGCCAGCTAACGTGGAGAATTAACCCTGTGAAATATCCTTTTGGTCGTGGCTGGGCCAGATGGCAGCCTTACTTACTTCTCTTTCCGGGCATATTTTTTTACCTTCTGATCGCGTTTGGCCCGTCGCTTGCTACGAGCGTGTATTCGTTCACGAACGAGAACGGCATCGCGACAGATGAGTTCCAATGGGTGGGACTCGATAACTACAAAGAATTTCTTTTCGTCGGTCAGGCGGCGGTCGATAACCGAGGTTCGCTCACCCGCACCCTGATCTTTTGTGTCACGGTGACCGTCGTGCAGTTCGCGCTTGGCCTGCTGGTGGCCTTCATCCTAAATCTGAATCTGTGGGGAACGCGCTTTTTCCGCACCATTTTCTTTATGCCCGTCATCCTAGGCGTGGTCATTCAGGGGCTGATCTGGCGACTGTTCCTATACCCGCTCGGTGGGCCGTTGGCGCAGTTTTTGACGATGTTCGGACTGCGCTCGGAGTTCCTCGGTGGGCCGCCGAGCGAAGCCTTCAATTGGGTGATCGTTGTGCAAATCTGGGCGAACATGGGCATCACGATGATGATCTTCCTCGCAGGCTTGCAGACAATCCCACCGGAATTGTACGAGGCAGCGCGGATTGACGGCGGCGGCGGGTGGACATTGTTCAGGGGCATCACGTGGCCTTTGCTCACCCCAAGCGTGAACATCAACCTGATCCTCAACATCATCGGGTCCCTGCAAGCGTGGCAGTTGTTCCTCGTGCTGGTAGGCTACCGCAACGGCACGCAAGTGTTAGGCTATGTCGTATATGCGCAAGCCTTCGGCACCAGCGGCGGGATGACCAGTTCCGCCATGCGGCAAGGTTACGCGGCGGCGGCGTCTATCGTCCTCTTTTTCATCGTCCTCGTGATCGGCCTCACGTCCCAGTATTTGCTGCGGCGTAGAGAGGAGCGTATTCTGGGATGAGCACCGTAATCGAAAACAAACTCGCCTCGCCTGCGGTAGCCGTTCGGAAGAAATCGCCGTTCAAGCTGAAATTTGACCGTTCGCATGTCACAGCCTATCTGATTTTGCTGATGTTCACAGCGGTCTATCTGGGGCCGCTGGCGATGCTGGTCAATACCGCCTTCAAAACACAGGCTTCATTCATGCGGAATGCGGTTTCGCTGCCTACTACGCTCAACGTCGCCAATTTCACAGAAGCATGGCAAAAGGCTAATTTTCCCAAATATATGGGGAATTCGCTGCTGTACACTACCATCGCTACGGCGATCTTCGTGGTGATGGCGGTGTTCGTGGCGTTCCCGATCGCGCGGAATTACGTCAAAGGCAGCGGGTTCATCTTCACGCTGTTCCTGATCGCGCTGTTCTTGCCGCCCGCGCTCGTCCCGCAGTTTCAGTTGATGCTGCGATTGGGACTGTATAACACGCAATACGGCTATATCATGCTGTTCATCGTCAATCCGGTGGGCATCATCATTCTCGTCAATTACATCAGGTCGATCCCGACTGAGCTGGACGAAGCCGCCGCAATGGACGGCTGTGGCTATTTCCGCTTCATCGTGTCGATCATCTTCCCGTTGATCCGTCCCGCCGTGGCGACGATCACGGTGCTGCACGCTATCGGCATCTGGAACGACCTGATCACGGCGACGATTTACCTGACCAACCAGAATTACTACCCGATCACGCGCGGTCTGATCGTGTTCCAAGGCGTGTACGGCAATAACTGGCCTGTGCTGGCGGCGGCGGTCGTGATCATGACGATCCCGATGGTGATCCTGTTCTTGTTCTTGCAACGCTACATCATCTCTGGTTTGACGCAAGGCGCGTCCACGGGCTGATGAACGGTACGGGTGAAAACGGGCGGTGAGAATCGAGTTGATAGCGCCGCCCGACGTTGAAACATTAGGCTTAGCGCACGTAGTTCCGAAGGGGACTCACCCCTAGGGAGCCGGGTTCGCATTTCCTGCGTCGATGTGTTCAACACCGTCAGGCGTGAGAGATGGTGCGCAGTGGCGGCAAATGATCCCTGAAATGATCCGTGCTTGAGGTGCGAATGGGATCATTGCCGATCTGAATTACATGTTTCGTCTGGTGTTCGGCTGGATGATTGCGGAGATTCCGCACGAGCGTGACGTTGACCTGACATTGGCTCGTATGTTATGAGATCGCAGACCCCTCCGTTATGCACCTATCGCTAGGGTGCTTGGGATAACTGGCGAGGGAGAGGTGGCAACCACTGATGTAGGCTGTCCTCGTATTTCCATTGGTCTGGGGCGAGCCGCCAAGCTCACGTCGAGACTTAGAACGAGTAGCTTGTGTATTCTAGCATAGATCGGCGGAGAGTCAAGAGGGGACGCATAAAAAGAGTATAAATGTTCGGTTTGATTAGGGTTTGGAAGATAGTGGTAAGTGCTGAGTGCTTATAGATCACCGCAATAGAGTAGACCTGATTCTCAAGCTCACGTGGACGCCTCATGCGGCGTCTGTACAAAAGCGGGACTAGGCATACTCTTTATCGGTCGTCAATAAGTGGCTTGCGCGTGGCGGGAGGGCGGTGATGGAGAAGCGTGGGCGGGATTGCCTGAGAAGATGTAAACGGGGGCGTAGGGTGAACATTGCCCTAGACGGTTTTTATTGAACGCAATGTAACACACCATGAGCAGGAAAATCCGCTAGACTATCCGCATCATTGTTCATGCGAAGGATAACCCCAAGGAATTATGGATACTGCATCTGTATTTGAATCGATTCGTCCACGCTATCCTGAATTCAAGGATCAGGTTGCCATCGTCACGGGATCAAGCCGTGGCATCGGCAAGGGAATCGCGCTGCGGTTGGCTCGCGAAGGAATGAAAGTCGTGATTCACGGCATCAACCGCGAAGAAACCGACCGCACCACGCAAGAATTAGCGGCGCTCGGCGTCAAGGCCATCGGCGCGACTATCGATTTTAGTCTTGATGACGCGGTTGATCAGTTGTTTCAGGCCACGCTGGACGCGTTCGGCACGGTCGATCTGCTGGTGAACAACGCCGCTGATCTGCGCCGCACTCACATCGACAAAGCGGACGCCGCGCTGTTCGATACTCAGATGGCGGTCAATGTGCGCGTGCCGTATCTGGCGTCGCTGCGTGCCGCCGCGATCATGCGCCCCAAGCGCAGTGGCAACATCATCAGCATTAGTTCGGTGGGCGGCGCGCGGGCGCACTGGGCGGGGCTGCCGTATGATGTGACCAAGGGTGCCATCGACTCAATGACGCAAGCGATGAGCCTCGATCTGGCGTCGGAAGGGATTCGCGTCAATGCCATCGCGCCGGGGGCGATCCTGTCGGAACGCTCGCCCTACCCAGATGACGAAAAAATACAGGCGATTGCGCAGCGCATTCCGATGGTGCGCTTCGGCAAGCCGCTGGAAATCGGTGCGGTGGTGGCGTTTCTGGCGTCCGAGGATGCCAGTTATATCACAGGACAAGTTATCTATGTCGATGGGGCGCTGGCGGTACAACTGGGAACACGCTTGCAACCCGTCTAGTTTACAAAAAATCGATCACTAGGTTCATCTGGCTTTCTTCGAGGTAAACACAACATGGCTCCTATTACGATTAAAGATATTCAAGTTATCCTAACGCAGCCGTGGCATTCCCGCCTAATCGTGGTCAAGGTGATCACATCCGAGCCGGGGTTGTACGGATTGGGCTGCGCCACTTTTACGCAGCGCTGGCACGCCGTGGAAGCGGCTATTGAAGGCCACCTCAAGCCGTTCTTGATCGGGCGCGATGTCAGCCGGATCGAGGATATCTGGCAGCTTGGCATGGTACACGGTTACTGGCGTAACGGCCCGGTGCTCGGCAACGCGCTGTCCGGCGTGGACATCGCACTGTGGGACATCAAAGGCAAGCTGGCTAATATGCCCGTGTATCAACTGCTCGGCGGCAAATGCCGTGAAGCTGCCAACGTCTACGTACATGCCGATGGGCGCGATCCGCAAGAAGTGATCGAAAATGCGCAGCGCTTCATGGAACAAGGCTACCGCTTTATCCGCGTGCAGATGGGCGGTTATGGCGGCAAGAACGCGGGTAAGACTCGCCCCGAAGGCGCGTTGGATGGCGCGTACTACGATCCACGCGCGTATATGCGCAATATGCTTAAGATGATCGAAGCCGTGCGCGTCACGCTCGGTGACGAGATCGAGCTGCTGCACGACATCCACGAGCGCTTGATCCCCATTGATGCGGTGGGATTTGCCAAAGCCGTCGAGCAATTCAAGCTGTATTTTCTGGAAGACGCCCTCGCGCCGGAAGACATCGCGTGGTTTGAACACATCCGGCAGCAGTGCAGCACGCCGATCGCGATGGGCGAACTGTTCAACAATCCGCACGAATGGCGCTCGATGATCGAACGGCGGCTAATCGACTTCTTGCGGATGCATATCAGCCAGATGGGCGGCTTGACGCCAGCCCGTAATGCCGCGATCCACGCTAATTTCTACGGCATCCGCACGGCATGGCACGGCCCCGGTGACGTGTCGCCAGTGGGGCACGCAGCGAACCTGCACCTCGACTTGTGGGCACCGAACTTCGGCGTGCAAGAGTGGTGCCGCTTCCCCGAATTGGTGTACGAAATCTTCCCCGGTACGCCGGAAGTGCGCAACGGCTACATGTATCCGAATGACCGTCCGGGACTGGGGATCGACATCAACGAGAAACTCGCCGCCAAGTATCCATGCACCGACGAGATCGAACAGTGGACGCAGACCCGTCTGCCCGATGGCAGCCCCGCGCGTCCGTAAGCTGACTTGCCACGAGAATCCATTGGGGTGGCGTATGTGCCGCCCCGAATCTACCTATGTAATCGCACTTCTGTTCATCCATTCATCAGAAAGACCTAGCTATATGCGTAATCCGTCAAGAATGCCGCTTGTCTTGCTCGTGCTGTGCCTGCTCACGGCTGGCTTGGGCATTATCCCGATCAAGGCGCAAACCACCGCCCGCGTGACGCTCACGCCATCGCAGACGACTTGGAAAACCGTCGCTTATCAGTTGGACGCCGATAACGGCATGGTGGCGGGATCGCGCGATCTCAGCAAGATCGTGGAGCACACGTTCAATACCTACGTGCTCGAAAATGACTATTTGAAGGTGACGCTGCTGCCTGAATATGGTGGGCGCATTCTCTCGATCATCTACAAGCCCACCGGACACGAAGAACTGTACCAGAATCCGCTCGGTCTGCCGTATGGCATTGACGCGGGCAACTTCTATTACGATTGGCTGATGGTGTACGGCGGAATCTTCCCGACCTTTCCGGAGCCGGAACATGGCAAGGGTTGGTTAGTGCCGTGGGCGTTCGAGGTGGTCAACCAGACGCCCGACGAGATTACTGTATCGATGTCGCTGACGGATGACATCAACTTCGCGCGGAAACCGGGCAAATTCGATACGGGCGTGACCGGACTCGAAGTTAGTTTTTACGTCACGTTGAAGGCGGATCGTGCTGCCGTAGATACCGCACTCGTGGTGCAAAACCCGACCAGCAAGAAAGTGCGCTATGAACTATGGGTATGCACGACTCTCGCGCCGGGATCGACGCCGGGGGACACGCGCACGACCGATGGAGCCGAGATCATCGCGCCTGTGCAGGTGATCAAGATGCCGCCGTGGTGGCCTGCCACGACCGCGCAGGAACAAAAAACGGATACCGCCGATGTGTACACCTTCGACAAGCTGCGGATGTTCAAAAATTGGGCGGATATGGGGATCACCTACGCGTACCCCGATATGCAGGACAAGAATTTCTGGGGCGTGATCAACCACGATAATCAGGAGGGCATCATGCGCATCAGCAGCAATGACGTGACCTCCGGCATGAAGATGTGGACATGGGGCTACAACAGCATCGAGGTTGATCCGTTCAAGCAACCGGACGTGGAGAAGCGCCCTTACATCGAGATGTGGGCGGGCGTGACCTCGGAATTCTTCAAGCGCACGTCACTCGCGCCCAATGCTGAGGTGCGGATCGAGGAGACGTACAGCCCGACGGTTGGCCTCACCAACGTGACGCAAGCCAGCCGCGATTTCCTCGCCAATTTCTTCGCGGATGATAACGGCACGATCAACCTGCAAGTGTTCAGCGTGCAACCGCAACGCGCCACCGTACGTGTGCAGATCACGGCTGATGCTGCGACTATCTACGAGCAACCGATTAGCTTCGATTCGGCTAAAGGCAGCGAGATTAGCGAACGGATTCCGGATGGCGCGAAAACGCTCACCTATGCCCTGATCGGGGAAGATGGCAGCACTCTGCTGACGGGTGAGATCACCCTGAATTAGCCCTGCGGCTGTATGCGGCGTCCGGTGTGCGATTGGCATTGGACGCCGTCCTCAAGCATGAATCCGCTGAAGTGCGATATTCCTATACAAGTTTTGCGTATCTCTAACGAAGTTCTATTACAAGCACTGTAGACTATTGGAAGTTTGTGCGGAATGACATTGATTCCGCTTGCCATGACTACGCAAAGGCGATGGTTATCGCCACAAGGGAGGAAGATTACTGGATGCACACCAAACCCGACGAGCAAAATCAATCCTCGTCTACCGGGATGACTAATGAAATACCAGTCAACCAGAATGGCTCTGCCTCGGAGAATCCAAAGGTTGAGAGTACAACTCCCTCACTGGAGGATCAAGTGAAAGAACTGCAAACCAAGGCAAAAGAGTATTTGGATGGTTGGCAGCGTGAACGCGCTGAGTTCGCTAATTTCCGTCGCCGTGTTGACAAAGAGCGGGATGAAATTTCCCAGTCCGCAGCGGTGGACGTATTGGTGAAGCTGCTGCCGGTGCTGGACGACTTCGATCTAGCCATTGCCAACGTGCCAGCCGAAAAGGCGAACGAAGAAGTGATGAAAGGATTCCAGATGATCCACCGCAAGCTCGGTGGGCTGCTGGAAAACACTGGCATCAAGGTCATTAACCCGGTTGGTGAGCCGTTTGACCCTGCACAGCATGAAGCACTCGGACAAGACCCCGCTGGCGAAACCCCGGCTGGTCATGTCAGCGCCGTCTTACGGAAGGGCTATCTTTACGGGGCGAAGGTGCTGCGTGCTGCCCTTGTACGCGTGGCGGGCTAACGGAACCGTGTTGAGTGCCAGCCCCGTTTTCATGATTGAGCATCAGCAGCGCACTCACACCTACGACACAACAATTCGACTGACTCAAGAGGAGCAGATATGGGAAAAGTAATTGGTATTGACCTCGGCACGACAAACTCCGTCATGGCAGTGATGGAAGGTGGTCAGCCGACTGTTATTGCAACCGCTGAAGGCAGCCGCTTGTTACCTTCGGTCGTGGCAGTGAACCCCAAGACGAACGAACGCACCGTCGGGCAAGCGGCGCGCCGTCAGGCTGTGATCAACCCGGAGAACACGATCTTCTCCATCAAGCGGTTTATGGGACGAAAATTCAGCGATCCTGAAGTGCAGCGTTCGCTCAAGATGGTGCCTTACAAGGTGTCCGCCGCGCCAAATGGCGATGTGCGCGTGCTGATGGGTGGCAAGGAATACAGCCCCCCAGAAGTCAGCGCGATGATCCTTGGCAAGTTGAAGGCCGACGCCGAAGCCTATCTGGGCGATACGGTCGATCAGGCCGTGATCACGGTGCCTGCGTATTTCAATGACAGCCAGCGTAACGCCACCAAGGACGCGGGTAAGATCGCTGGCTTGGAAGTACAGCGTATTATCAACGAGCCGACGGCCTCCGCGCTGGCCTATGGCCTCGATAAGAAGAGTGACGAGACAATCGCGGTCTACGACCTCGGTGGTGGTACCTTCGACATCTCGATCCTCGATGTGGGTGACGGCGTGTTCGAAGTGAAGTCCACCAACGGCGATACGCACCTCGGTGGTGATGACTTCGACGAGCGTATCATCTCGTGGATCGCGGACGAATTCAAGAAGGAACAGGGCATCGACCTGCGTGGCGACCGTCAGGCGCTGCAACGTCTGAAGGAAGCTGCGGAAAACGCCAAGAAGGAGCTTTCCAACGCATTACAGGTCGAAATTAACCTGCCGTTCATTACGGCGGATGCCAGCGGCCCCAAGCACTTGATGATGAACCTGAGCCGCGCCAAGCTCGAAGCGCTGACGGCGGACTTAATCGATCACTCGATCCAGCCTGTGAAGAAGGCGCTCGATGACGCGGGTTATAAGACCAGCGACATTGACGAAGTGGTCTTGGTCGGTGGTATGACCCGTATGCCTGCCGTGCAGGAAGCGGTCAAGAAGCTGTTCGGCAAAGACCCCAACAAGACGGTCAACCCTGATGAAGTGGTCGCTGTTGGTGCAGCCATCCAAGCGGGTGTGTTGCAGGGTGAGGTCAAGGACGTGCTGCTGCTCGACGTGACGCCGCTGACCCTCAGCATCGAGACGCTGGGTGGCATCGCGACCCCGTTGATCGAGCGTAACACCACTATCCCTGTCAAGAAGGGGCAGGTGTTCAGCACGGCAGCGGATGGGCAGACACAGGTCGAAATCCACGTCGTGCAGGGCGAGCGTAAGATGGCGGGCGACAACAAGACGCTCGGTCGGTTCATCCTAGACGGTATCCCACCCGCGCCGCGCGGTGTGCCGCAGATCGAAGTGACATTTGACATCGATGCCAACGGTATCATCAATGTGAGCGCGTCGGATAAGGCGACCAACAAATCGCAGCACATCACCATCACGGCTTCCAGCGGTCTGAGCGAAGATGAAGTCGATAAGATGGTCAAGGATGCCGAGCGGTATAAGGCCGCCGACGAAAAGCGTAAGGGCGAGATCGAAGTCAAGAACACCGCCGAAAACACCATTTACACCGCCGAAAAGTCGATCCGTGACTACGGCGACAAGATGGACGCCAACCTGAAGGCCAGCATCGAGAAGCAAATCGAAGCGGTCAAGAAGGTCAAGGACGGCGGCGAGATCGAGAAGATCAAGGCGGCGGTGGAAGAATTGCAGCGCAGCATCCAGCGCATCGGTGAAGGCATGTACGGTGGCGCACAGGGCGCGCCGGGTGCCGATGGATCGGGTACGGCTGGTGGCAGCGCCGATGGCAAGGAAGATGTGATCGAAGGCGAAGTGGTGGACTAGCCCCTAGCCTGATAACGACGTAATTCATAGAGACGTGATGCACTGCAACGCATCGCGTCTCTATGCGTATCTGCTAAAGACGGTTTGAAAACCTAGCCTGAATGTTACAATCAGCGAGTATGTGTTAACGGTAAAGCCATGACGGATAAAACCATGCCTCGTGACTACTATGAAGTGCTTGGCGTCTCCCGCGAGGCCAGCGACGACGAAATCAAGAAAGCATATCGCAAGCTGGCTCGGCAGTATCACCCAGATGTCAATAAAGAAGATGACGCGACTCACAAGTTCCGCGAGGCGACCGAAGCCTACGAGGTGCTCCGTGATCCTGATAAGCGCGCACGGTATGACCGCTTCGGTCACAGCGGCGTGAATGGGCAAGCTGGCGGCTTCGGTGGGTTCAGCAGCGGCGGCTTCACCGACCTGAACGAAATATTCGAAGAATTCTTCAACATGGGCGGTCAGAGTCGGGGCGGACGCCAATCGCGACGCTCACCACGGGCGGGGCGCGACATCCGCTACGATATGACGCTCACCTTCGAAGAGTCGATCTTCGGCGTCGAAAAAGAGATCGAAGTAACACGGCTGGAACGCTGTGCGACGTGTCAGGGTTCCGGCGCGGAACCGGGCACCGAGCCACGAACTTGCGTGGAATGCCAAGGCTCCGGCGAAGTCCGGCGCGTGCGGCAAATTTTCCTCGGCAACATGGTCGAGGTTGCGCCATGCCCACGCTGCAACGGCACCGGCAAGATCATCGATACGCCGTGCCACACCTGCAAAGGACAAACCGTAGTCCGTAAAACTGCCAAGCTCAAGGTCAAAGTCCCCGGCGGCATCGATGATTCGTCGCGGCTGCGCGTGGCGGGCGAAGGCGAACCGGGCGAGAACGGCGGCCCCAACGGTAACGTGGTGATTTTCTTCCACGTTCAGCCGCACGAATTCTTCCGCCGTCGTGAAAATGACATCATCCTCGACCTGCACATCAATGTGGCGCAAGCCGCACTCGGCGCGACGATCAACGTCCCGACCGTGGATGGCAATGTCACACTGGATATTCCGACAGGTACCCAGTCCGGCAAGGTCTTTACACTGCGCGGCAAAGGTGCGCCCAACGTCCGCCCTGATGGTACGTCTCTGTCACGCGGCGATCAACTGGTGGTGGTGCAGGTTGCGATTCCGACTAAGCTCAATGCTGAACAGCGGCGCTTGTTAGAGGAATTGGGACGCACGCTTGGCACAGAGGCCGAACCACAGCGCGTGGGGAAGGGCTTCTTTGACCGCGTGATGGACTTCTTCAGCGGCGAACAGAAGTAAGCACGACGACATTCAGTGAACACAACAGGGCGGATTGCTGACAATCTGCCCTGTTTTTGTTTGTACTGGAGTCGTTTACGACGAGTAGGTCGGGATCAGCAACACCTGACCGACATAAATCCGATTAGGGTTGGTGATGTGGTTGATGCGCATCAGTACGTCCACCGAGACGAGTGTGCGGCGCGAGATGCTGTACAGGGTATCTCCCCGCTGCACCGTGTAGGTGGTCATGGGCGTGTCGCTGTAGTCCAAGCGGATGCACAGCTTTTGTCCCGCCCAAATGCGAGTTTCTGCGGCCATGCCATTGATGCTTTGCAGATCGGCTACCGTGGTGCCAAACATCCGCGCGATGCCGTAGAGCGTGTTGCCGCGCTGCACGGTATATTGCAACGAACACGTGGCAGCATTGGCGCGCTGTGCGGGCGCTGCCACGACCATGAGCGCCGTGATCACGACGATTGCCAGCGATAGTAAGATCAGACGTTTGAGGTTCATGAGGATTGTTCCTCTCCATAGGTGTTCAATAACGTTATTGAACACCTAAACCCACCCCCACACATCCCATGTTATGAGGGACTGGCGTCCTTCTTTGGGAGGAACTAGCTAAACGTCAAAACGCACACTTTGCTCCGCTTGCGGCGCTTATCCCTCCAACCACTTCTTGATCTCGCCCGTGAGATCGGCTAAAGGAACCTTGACCACTGTGCAGGGGGGGAGGCTCTCCAAAAACTGCTTGCCATATTCCTTGCTGATCATACGCTTATCGAGGATGACGACTACGCCACGCTGCCCCGCCGTCCCGACCATGCGGCGTCCGAAGCCCTGCCGGAGCTTCAAAATCGCATCGGGAACCATAAACTCATTAAAACTGTTGTCGAAGGTTTCGCCACGCGTCGCCACTAGCGGATCGGTGGGCACCGCAAACGGTAAGCGCGTGATGACTGTCGTGATCAGCTCGTCCGCGCTGAACTGTGCCTCGTCCCAGAAGCTACGACTGCCGAGCAAGACGGCGCGTTCGGTGCTGCGGAAGCCTTCCATCAGGCTTTGCTGCGTGGTGCCGTCGGACTGGTCGAAGACGGTGATATTGCCGAGCGCTAACCGTGCCGCGATGTTCTGCGCGGACTGACGGAGCTGTGTGAAGCTGGTGAACAGTCCGAGCAACCGTCCGTTGGTCGCCGTCGCCAGCTCGATGATGATGCGTTCCAAACTGCGCTGGTAACGTTCGCGCTCGGTCGGTTCGGGCATGTCGGTGGGCAGCAGCAGCAGTGTCGATTGCTGATAGTCGTGCTGGTTGGTGATCAACACTTCACCCACCTGATCGCGCGGGGCGGTGAAGCGTTCGCGCACATATTCGAACGAGTTGGTGACCCGCAGCGTAGGGCTGATCAGGATGGTGGTCTGCTTGGCTGACCACAAATACTGCTGAATCATCTTGCCGACCTGAATCGGCGCGGCAAGGATGGACAGCCGGAAGTTATCGCGGGCGAATTCGAACCAGTAGGCGGTATTTTCGTGCGGGGCAATGAAGCAGGCTTGCAAGTCGGATTGCAGCGTTTTCAGGTACTGTGCTGCCGCGTCGGTGCCCGCGATCAGGTCTTCCAGATCAGCGATCACGTATCTGCCGCGCAAGGTGACTAACTGGCTCGACAAGCGTTCCAAGGCGGCGGTGATGGTATCCGTGAACTCGCTAAGTACGCTGAACGCCTCACGCACGGGGCCAAAGGCCGAATGGTTGCGCAGATTCTTGTTGAGCCGCACGAAGACCACGAACTCGGTGTTGCTGAGGTGATCGGTGGCTTCTAGGCAGGCATAGATGGCTTTGAACAGCGCATCGACGTGATGATCCATCGAGGTGATGGCGGCGGCGACGTTAGCGATAAAGCGGTTTAACTGCTCGAACTGCTTGGGCTGGATGGTGGCCTGCAGGCTGCTGATCACGTTGCCGAGCAGTCCGCGCCGTCCCGTGCCCATGTCTGCCAGACGGGTCTTGATGGTGCTGGCTTCGATGCGGGAACGCAGCCCCGCCGTGATCGTCTCTTCCAGCGCGTGCGCCCCGTCGATGATCACGCGCGAATAGGGCGGCAGCACCACACCATCGGCTTCCGCGTCGGCAATCAGCAAGCCATGCTCCGCCACGACCAGATGCGCGCTATCGGCGGTGCGACGTGCCTTGTAAAAGGGACATACGCCGTTCATCTGCGCTTCGCAGCGGTCTAGCGTACAGGCTTCGTCCTGTGCGCTGAGGCGTGCCCACGCGGCGTACTCGCCGGGGCCTCGCAGGGAAATGTGATCGCGGTCGCCCGCTTCTTCTCCGAACAAATACAGCGCGGCGAGGATTTTGCCCAAAACGCGCAGTTCTTCGATGCTGGTGGGCAACCGCTGACGCAACACCCGCAGCCGTCCGGGGCAAAGATAGTGTTGGCGACTTTTGAGGTAGCTGATTTGCGCACCCGCTGGCAGCGAGTCGGGATGATAGTGCAGTTCGCCGTCGGGTGTGGCGATCAGCACGCGTTCGCCGTTTTGCTGTGCCCATGCCAGCGCCGGACGCAAATATCCGGGCACGGCGTCCAGCCCATCGCCGACCTCGATCAGTAACGACTGATTATTGTTAAAAGCCGTCGTCACGGCGTCGGCAAGTTCATGCTGGGGCACAGACAGCCCCTCTGTCGGCACGGACAAGGGCGTGAGCGTGGCGGCAGGTTGCAGCGGCGCGGTGGTCGGGACGGGCAGCGCGAACAGATCGCCAATCGATTTAGGCGGTAAGGTTGGCTCGTTCGGTTCGCGGATCGCTAAGGCTTCCTTAAACGGCAAAATCCCACGCCAGTTGAATTCCTGCGCGATGTTGACGATCTCGCGAATAAGTTCGAGCGGGATGGTGTGCGCCAACTGCCGCCACAACACCATGTACACGCGCGCGGTCGCCATCGCGTCGGCCAGCGCGCGGTGATAGCTGCCATCGGGTTGGAGCTGTAGTTCTTGCATCAAGGCATTCAGATTGTAGCGCGGTGTGGTGGGCAGCAGCACCGAGGCCATCTCGTAGGTGTCGATGGCGGGGCTGTTCTTGAGCGCGCCCGCTTTGTTCAGAAAACGTAGATCGAAGTCGATGTTGTGCCCCAAAATGATGGCGTCGCCCGCGAACTCCTTGAAGCGCGGCAGTACGTCATTCAGCTTGGGCGCGCCGATCAAGTCCTCCTGACGGATGCCCGTGATCGAGGTGATGCGGGCAGGCAGCGGCATTCCGGGGTCAACCAGCGTAGTGAACGTCTCTATGATCTCATCATCGCGGAATTTGACCGCCCCGATTTCAATGATTTGCGCATCGGAAACGTCGAGACCTGTCGTTTCCAAATCAACCGCGACGATTACGCCGCGCATAGTGGCTCCGATCTATCAATGACCCATTGAACATGGCATACGGCGGAGTCGCCTGCCGCAATGGGCTGTGAATAAAGCTGACTTATGGGTTTTTGTTGGTTTCGAAGGCGCGTATCTTCTCGAAACGGCGGATAAAGCGTTCCTCGTTCTTGAAATTGGCATTCAGGAAGGCTTGCACGATCTCGCGCGCCAATTCCACCCCGACGATGCGCGCACCGATGCACAACACGTTCATCTTATCGTGCTCGACGCCCTGATGCGCGCTGTACGTATCGTGGCACAACCCCGCATAGATGCCTGTGAATTTATTTGCCGCGATGGAAACGCCGACCCCGCTGCCACACACCAAGATGCCGCGTTCGACCTCTTTATTGAGGATAGCATGAGCGACCTTTTCGGCATAATCGGGATAGTCGCTCGGCACGAGGGCGGTATCTGAGCCGAGATCAACGACATCTACATTCTGCTTTTGCAAGAAAGCGAGGAGAGACTGTTTCAGTTCATAACCAGCGTGATCGCCCGCTAACGCAATTTTCATAGTAATCCTTAACCAGACTTCATTGATGCAGTGAATAAGGGGTAAGTCATGCAACCCACCCCTTGCGTACTAAGTTACTTACCGAGCAGCGCCTTAGCAGCGCTGACCACCGCTCCCGACGTGATGCCGAGGTGTTCATAGACGGTTTCGTAGGGGCCGGACGCGCCGAAGCGATCCAGCGCGATGATCGTGCCGTGAGCGCCCGTCCACTCGTGCCAGCCGAAGGGCGAGGCCGCTTCGATGGCAACGCGGGCGGTGATCGACGGTGGCAGGACTTGATCGCGGTAGCTCTTGTCCTGACGGCGGAACAGTTCCCAGCTTGGCATACTGACCACGCGTGCCTTGATGCCGGATTTGGCGAGTTCGTCACGCGCCGCCATCGCTAGGCTGACTTCGGAACCTGTCGAGAGCAGCAGGACATCGGGCGTGCCGCCTTCGGCCTCCGCGCGAATATAGGCTCCACGGCTGACACCTTCGATCACGCCGTCGGGCGCGTAGATAGGCAGTTTTTGGCGGGTGAAGACCAACACTGATGGTCCGGTTTGTTCCATCGCGGCTTTCCATGCGCCGACGGTCTCATTGGCATCGGCAGGACGCAGCACCGTGATATGCGGGATCGCGCGTAAGGCCGCCAACTGTTCAATCGGTTGGTGGGTGGGGCCATCTTCGCCAACACCGATGCTGTCATGCGTGAAGATGAAGATCGGCCCGATGCCCATCAGACAGGCAAGGCGGATAGGCGGACGCATGTAATCCGAGAAGGGCATGAAGGTGGCTGTGTAGGGCTTGATGATGCCACCATGCAGCGTCAGCCCGTTGATGATCGCACCCATTGCGTGTTCACGCACGCCGAATTGCAGATTACGGGCGGTACGGTTGGTGGCAGAGAACAGCGGTTGACCCGCGATCAGTGTCTTGGTCGAGCCGGAAAGGTCAGCATCACCGCCGATCATGGTTGGGATGTGCTTGGCGATGGCATTCAGGGCAACGTTGTTGGCGTCACGGGTAGCGGTGGCTTTGCTGCCAGCAGGTTGCAAGGTGGCAGGGAGATCAGCGTCCCAACCAGCAGGCAGTTTGTTCGAGAAAGCCGCTTCGTACTGGGCGGCAAGGTCGGGATGCTCCGCCTTGTACTTTTTGAATAGATCATTCCATTCGGCTTCCCACTTTGCGCCGTTATCAATAGCGGCACGGAAATGCTCCAAAGCCTCACCGGGGACGTAGAACTGCGCGTCTTCAGGCCAGCCGAGCGCCTTCTTGGTGAGCTTGACTTCTTCCGCGCCGAGCGGTTCGCCGTGCGCCTTATTGGTACCCTGCTTGTTGGGGCTGCCGAAGCCGATGATGGTGCGGACATCGATCAGGGTGGGGCGTTCGGTATCGCGCTTGGCGTCGGCAATCGCCTGTGCAACCTCTTCGACGTTATTGCCATCCGCGACGGAGATGACTTGCCACCCATAGGCCGTGTAGCGCGCCTTGACATCTTCGGTAAAGGCGGCGGCGGTGTCGTTGGAGAGCATGACTTTGTTGTCATCATACAACACGATCAGCTTGCCGAGTTTGAGATGCCCCGCAAGCGACGAAGCCTCGCTGGAAACGCCTTCCATCAGATCGCCGTCACTAGCGATGACGTATGTGTAGTGATCGACCACGTTGTAGCCGGGACGGTTGAAGGTGGCAGCGAGGAAGGCTTCCGCCCACGCGAACCCGACCGCGTTGGAAATGCCCTGACCGAGCGGGCCGGTGGTCGTTTCCACACCAGCTTCACCATATTCAGGATGACCCGGTGTGTGACTGTCATACTGGCGGAACAGCTTGAGATCGTCCAAGGACAGATCGTAGCCCGTCAGGTGCAGCAGCGCATACAGCAGCATCGAGCCGTGACCCGCCGATAGTATGAAGCGGTCGCGGTTGTGCCAGCGTGGGCTGCGGGGATTATGATGTAGATAACGTGTCCACAGCGCGTAAGCCATCGGTGCGGCACCGAGCGGCAAGCCCGGATGCCCTGAGTTGGCTTTCTGAACGGCGTCTACCGCCAAAAAGCGAATTGTGTTGACCGACAGTGTATCTAGAGCCGCACTGTCAATTGTGGGTGCAGTTGCCACGTTTCTTGCTCCGTTCAATAGACCTTATATACCTGCGGTTAATTATAGCCATAAAAGTATCGAAGTGCGGCGGGATGTGATTCTTACCGATGGTTGAGCGTGGGCATGATCCCCACACCAATGACGCCACGAGAAGCGTGAGGATTAGTAGGATCGACCATGTTTCGTGATTCCGGAAAAGACCAGCGTCGAGAAATGCTGAATTCATCCAAGCTTCTTGGTTTTGATGGTAGTAACGCGTAACGCGGCCTAGTCTGCACGACTCATTCGTCAAACGCATCAGTGCAGCCTTACCTTCATTACGACAGAGAATTTCATAAGCAAGAGCGCGTTGATGGGTACGCAAAAGTTTCCGAGGTTCAGATCACCTAAACTGCCAAAATGATCCTTTTCACATATTAAGAATGCAGTAAGAACTGACAACCTGTTACGATTACGCGTTCACTGCATAAGCTGTCTTTACTGACCTATCTTCCACTCTCCATCCCCTAATTTATCGCTAAAGCGTTGGTTGCGCTGTTAGAAAAATGCGCTAAGATTCGTAGAACAAGCGAGTGAAATTCACTTGTTGACAAAATGCGCAGTTGATCATATGATCAATTTTGCAAGCAGAAGAAAGCGGGAGGGGCTGTTGAACGCGGTAGAAGTCAATCATTTACGTCGCATCTTTACACCCACTGTTGGTGTAATACGTCGGCAGAAAAAAGAAGTTGTAGCGGTCAACGATATTTCCTTCGATGTGCGCCCCGGCGAATTGTTCGGGCTGTTGGGGCCGAACGGGGCGGGCAAGACGACCACTACCAAAATGCTCACTACACTGCTGATCCCTACCAGCGGCAATGCCTATATTCTGGGCATGGATGTGGTCGAGCAGGCGGAAGCACTGCGGTCGCGGATCGGGTTCATCTTCGGCGGCGAACGCGGTCTGTACTGGCGTTTGACGGCGGAACAGAATTTGCGGTACTTCGCCAGCCTGTACAATGTCGATCCGTCGGTGGCGAAAACACGCATCCCGTACGTGCTGGAATTGGTTGGCCTGAAAGACCGCGCCAACGAGAAGATCGAGGGCTATTCGCGCGGGATGAAGCAGCGGCTGCACATTGCCCGAACCCTGCTGCATAATCCGGAAATCTTGTTCCTCGATGAGCCAACCATCGGCCTTGATCCGGTCGGGGCACGCGAACTGCGGGCGATTGTCCGTACCCTGCAAGCCGAGAAGAAGACGATCCTCCTCACGACCCATTACATGCTCGAAGCGGATGAATTGTGCCAGCGCATCGCCGTGATCAATCACGGACGCATCATCGCACTGGATACGCCGGAAGGGTTGAAGAAGAACGTTAGCGACCTGTCGGTGATCGAGCTGGATGTGGCGGGGATTCTGCCGGATACACTGGACAAGATCAAAGCGCAGCCGGGTATCGAGACCGTCTCGGTGGAAGATCACGACCAGAAGCAAACGATGGTAATCCACTCGCCACGCGGCTCGGAAGCCGTACCTGACCTGATGAACTGCCTGATGGGATTGAAAATTGGCAAGGTGATCGTACGCGAACCGACGCTGGAAGACGCTTACGTGCGCTTGGTGGAGGGGGAAGTATGATCAAACTTTCGCTTCAACAGCAAGTACGCATCATCCTGATCACGGCGGAAATGTATTTCCGACAGGCGGCGACTGACCTATTCGTCATTTTTGCCGTGATCATCCAACCGATGATCATCGCGCTGCTGGCGCTGTACATGCTGCGCGGGACAGACAACGGTGAGGCGATTTTCGTCGTGGTCGGCAGTTCGCTCACGGGGTTGTGGAGCGGGGTGCTGTTCATGGGCGGCAACAGCATCACACAGGAGCGCTGGACGGGTACGCTAGAGCATATTGTGGCGGTGCCCGTGCCGCTGGTGTTGATCACGTTCGGCAAGAACCTCGCCAATGTCGTGCAGTCACTGCTGTCGATGGCGGTGGCCTACGCACTGGCGATGCTGCTATTCGGCTATTCACTGCAAATTACTCAGCCTGTCCTGTTCGTGATCTCGCTGCTGTTCACGGTGTTCTCCTTTGTGTCGTTCGGGCTGCTACTGGCTCCGATCTTCATGGTCAATCCATCGATCCAGAACTTGCAAAATGGGTTGGAGTTCCCGATCTACATCCTCGCGGGGTTCATGTTCCCGGTGGCGCTGCTGCCGAATTGGACGACGCCGTTCTCGTATCTGCTGGCTCCGTATTGGGCAGCACGGGCACTGCACGCGACCTCAAGCGGCAATGCAGCGTTCGGGGAAGTGGCGCTCAGTTGGGGCATGATGCTGTTATGGGGCGCGGTGTACTTGGTGATTTCGAGCGTGCTGTTCCGTGTGATGATGCGCAAGGCACGTATCGATGCCACGCTGGATATGCAGTAAGTGCTAAGTGCTAAGTGCTAAGTGCTAAGTGCTAAGTGCTAAGTCTGGTAGAGCGTACTTGTGGGTGAGTTGCCTGTCAACTCGATTCCTAACTTGCTAATTCCTATCTGCCATAGTTAGATGCTCCGGTGTCAGTTATCACTGGGCGCGGTGATGACTGACATCCGGCGCATCGGCGGGCATGATTTTGTATCCGATGCACTCAATGCGGAGAGAGCACGATGAGCGATATAACCGTTGATCTACCAATGGCGGGGAGACCATCCATTGGCAAAACGTTGTTCAATAACGCGCGGTTGTTTTGGCAAGGCGCGTATTTGTCGTATGTCGCAATGTTCCATTGGTTGGAACCCCAAGTTTATCTCGCCTCTAAAATCTTGATGCCGATCAGCCAGATCATGTTCTTCAGCCTGCTCGGTATGTACGCCAGCAAGACGACCGATCCGACCTTCTACGTGATCGGCAACGCGATCCAGATGGTGGCGATCAATGGCATTTTCGGCGTGACGATGAGCGTCGGTGGCGATCGATGGAGCGGTACGTTGCCGTATCTGTTCGGGAGTCCCGCGAATCGGCTGACGCTGTTCATCGGACGCGCCATCGTGCATGTGCTGGATGGGGCGCTCGGCGCGGTACTAGGGCTGGTATGGGGCGTGCTGATCCTGAAGCTGGATTTGTCTCACGCGAATCTCGGTTTGCTGGCGCTGACCATCATCATTACGACGTTCAGCACATCGGCGCTCGGCTTGCTGCTCGGCTGTTTGAGCCTGATCACCGTCAACGTGATGTTCATCAATAATACAGTTTACTTTTTGCTGCTGATCTTTTCTGGCGCGAATTTGCCACTCAGTCAGCAACCGATGTGGATGCAAACGATCTCGCAATTCTTGCCGCTGACGCGCGGCATCGCGTCGGCACGCCTCATCATTGCGGGTGGCAACGCAGATGAAGCGCTGCCTCTGGTGGCAGCCGAGTTTCTCATCGGCGTAATGTACATCGTGTTGGGGTATGTGTTCTTCCGGTGGTTCGAGTTCCACGCCAAACAGCGCGGCACGCTGGAAGGGGTCTAGCGAATAATACGGATCGGGATGTGGCGTTCGCAGGCACATCCCAATTTCCGCGTTATTGCTGCGGCGGCGCAATGGGCAGCAGAATGGTAACGGTGGTGCCTTTGCCGAATTCACTCAGGATGGCGAAGTCGCCTAGATGAATTTGCACCGTGCCATACGCGATGGCTAGACCCAAGCCAATACCCTGCTGCTCTTGCTTATCACGATCAAATTGGAAAAATGGCTGCGTCAAGCTGGGCAATACATCGGCTGGAATGCCACGCCCCTGATCCCGTATCACTAATTCAATCTGGCCTGATTTCTGGCCTACTTCGATGGTCACTGTCTGGTCGGCGTGGCTGAATAGGATGGCATTACGCAGCACTTCGTACAGCGCCGCGATGAGTGACCCGACCAACATCTTCACGTTGGTTGGCTGTGGCAGCGTACTGACCAATTCCAGCGTGATGTGATGACTCTTGGCATCATGCTCCGCGATCTGGATGGCCTTCTTGAGGACGGTGTTGAAGTCCATCGGCTGCGCGATCTTCGAATATTGCAGCCGCAAATGCCCGTTGATCAACTCCGAGTAGCGTAAGGTCTGTTCCATCACACGATTCAAGCGCTGAATCCCAATCCGCATCATGTTCAGGCTGAACTGAAGGTCTTCATCCTTGCGCGGCGATTGTGGGTTGGACATCGTTTCTTCCAAGATGTCGAAACCACCGACTACGGTCGTCAACGGCGTGCGGAGTTCATGCGAGAGCATCTCGATGATGTGACGGCGAACCTTGTCGAGCTGTTCCTCAGCGCGGCGACGGAAGGACTGCGCACGGCGGAGTTTGTTGCGGATCACAATCACGAGCTTTTCAGGATCGAAAGGCTTGACCAAATACTCATCGATACCGCGTTCGTGCGCGTTGCGCATATGCTCGGGAGAGCCATAGGCCGTCAGGAAAATAAACGGCAGCGGCCCCACATCGGGCATCTGACGGACGTTGTCTAGCAGCGAGTAGCCATCCATGCGCGGCATTTTGATGTCACTGACGATAATATCGGGGTGAGCAGTTCCGGAGCGCAGCAGATCAAGCGCTTCTTGACCGTCGGCAGCGGCGATGACCGTGAAATTTTCCAGCTTCAAGACCAATTCCGTGCCTTGCCGGAGATCACGGTCATCCTCAACGAGTAGAACCGTTGGCGTACTTTCTTCCGTATCAAGTACGTCATAGGGGGAAGGTGTGAAGAATTCGCGCATCAATATCGCCTGTAGACTTCAAAATTGGTAAAGAAAACAATTGCTTTAATGATAGACATATTTTGACATCTGTGTATAAAGAAATCGTTCTATTGGTGAATTTTTCAGAATTGTTCGTTGCGTTTGACACGCTCGTTGAACGGCTAACCAAGCAGTGACTAGGAAACGTTCACCCTACGCTAAGGTCATGTATCTTTGTAATCCCCATGAGTAAAGGTATGATCCAGTGCTGCGCTGTCCCTAAGATGAAGCGCTTGCTTGTTGATGCTGAGGAGAAGTTGATTCGTTATGAGTTCTCTACGCGGACGTACACGCGATAGCAGTTGGCAGTGGTTGCTGATCGGGCTAGTGTTGGCGATGGGATGCTGCGGCATCTTCGCGGTAGGCACTTATGCACTTGGCATATGGGTGCCCAATATTCCCGGTTTGGCGCTGAACCCCACCGCGCAACCTGCGATCCAAACACAAATTATCATCATCACGACGACTCCTGCGCCCACGATCCCAGTGGCAGCGACTACGGACTCAGCAAACTCCACAGCGGGTACCGCTCCGACCGAGTTTGTACAGAGACCGACGGATAGTCAAATGGTGCAGCCAACTGCCAGTGGAGGCACGACCCCGGTTGCGATTGGCAACACGCCTGCTGGCATCACACCAGCGACACAGATTCCCCTGCCAACGCAAACTAGTTCGGGCAGTGTGGCTACCATCGATACGTCAGCCAGTGTGAGCGGGGCGGATGCGTTAGCCGCGATCAAAACAGTGCTGGTGGAATTCAAGAATGGTAGTTCCTTCTTGATGGGCACTGATCTGACTGAAGCGACACGTGCTATCGAGGACTGTGTGGATCGCGATGCGGGTAAATGCCAAGCATCAGACGCACAAGATTCGATCCCTTCGCATGAAGTGCTGATCAACGCTTTTTCTATCGAGAAATACGAAGTTAGTACCGAGCAGTACGTGGCTTTCCTGAATTCGCTTGGCCCCAACAGCCACCGTACAGGTTGCGACGGGTCGATCTGCGCCGCCATCGTGGATGATCAGCAATTCAGCCATATCAAATTCGACGGCGTGAAGTACGTTGTTGCCAACCCGTTGTTCAATGACCGCCCGATCACCTTTGTCACGTGGTATGGCGCGGATTCGTACTGCCGTGCCATTGGTCGGCGTTTGCCAACCGAAGCGGAATGGGAATTCGCGGCACGCGGCGGGCAGAGCCAGAATATTTATCCGTGGGGCAATTTCTGGGATCCGAAGGCTGATCCGAACCGCGCCCTGACTTCGCGTTCCCGCACAGAAAATCAGCTTGGCCCTTCCGAAGTGACGGCGTATCCTACCGGTGCGACAGCAACAGGCATCTTCAACATGGCTGGCAACGTGTCCGAATGGGTAGCGGATTGGTACGATGGTGGCTACTATGGCACGCTGCCGCCGAACACCGTCGATCCCAAAGGCCCTGCTGCCAGCCCCAGTAACCACAAGGTGCTGCGCGGCGGCGATTGGGATGCACTGCCATTCTTCGCGCGGACTGTCCACCGCCGTGATGCTGATCCGGTGGATGCGCGGGCAACGCTCGGCTTTCGCTGTGCTTCGAATGAATCTGTGCAGGCGGGTGCTGGCAACCCGACGCCGCTACCATCTGGCGGCGTGACGCAGTAACCGCACTCGTTCGTTCCACCATCAACATGCATTGAGGTCGCTCTTATAAGCGACCTTTTTTGTAGATTCGTCAATTTATGCGATAACTATCGTCAATTTCGCGAATTCCCCATTAACATCCTGCGTCATATTCGGTTAGAATTGCCGTTATGTATTGATAGTGTCGAGGTTCACTGTGCGTCCCACCAAGCCGATCTATCTTGATCACGCGGCTACTACCCCCACCGATCCGCGCGTTGTTGAAGCGATGCTGCCGTATTTCACGGAAGCGTATGGAAATCCATCCTCTACTCACCGATTTGGGCGTACGGCAGATAATGCCGTCGAAAAAGCTAGAGAGACCATCGCAGGTATCCTCAATTGCGAACGGCGGGAGATCGTGTTCACGAGCTGCGGGACAGAAAGCGATAACCTCGCACTGCGCACAACAGCGATCACGGCTAAACTGCGTGGAGAGACGGCGCATTTACTGACTGCCCATACTGAGCATCATGCCATCAGCCACACTGCGGCCCAACTTGAGCAGACGATGGGCACAAGGGTAACGTGGCTGCCCGTCGAAGCGGATGGGACGGTCGATCCGGCTGCCTTGCAGGCGTTATTGGATGGTACCACGGGCGCGGATACACTGGTCAGCGTGATGTATGCGAACAACGAAGTCGGCACGATCCAGCCGATTCCCAAACTGGCAGCAGTAGCGCACGCGGCTGGTGCCTTGTTCCATACGGACGCGGTGCAGGCGGGTGGACAACTACCGATGGATGTGAAAGCGTTGGGCGCGGATATGCTGGCGCTAACGGCGCACAAATTTTACGGGCCAAAAGGCGTCGGGCTGTTGTATGTGCGTGACGGACTCTCCATTATTCCGGCGCAAACGGGCGGCGGTCAGGAAGCGCAGCGCCGCGCGGGGACGCATAATGTGCCGCTGATCGTGGGGATGGCAAAGGCGCTTGAATTGGCCTACGCCGAGCTGAACAATCGCACTACGCATTATCGTCATCTGCGGGATCGGTTGATCGAAGGCGTGTTGGCGACGATTCTGGGTGCGACTCTAACAGGCGCAGATGGCGATCATCGCTTGCCGAATCATGCCAGTTTCATCCTCGACGGCATTGATGCCAACGCACTCCTGATGCATCTTGATCTCAGTGGGATCGCGTGCAGCAGCGGTTCTGCCTGTAACACGGGCAATCCGGAGCCATCCGACGTGCTATTATGTCTTGGCTACGAGCCAGCGCGTGCCCTCGGCAGTCTGCGCCTAACGGTAGGGCAGCAAACCACCGATGCAGATATTGATTATGTGTTGCAGGTGCTACCGCAAGCAGTTCAGCGCGTGCGGGGTGTACGCGAGGCTCAGGGACTTCTGTGAAACAAGCCTCAGCGCTGAGGCCATACGATTTTCGAGTTTGGTGGGGGCGACACTCGTGGACGATTTCACTGGAACACCCAGTAGAACTAACTTTATAATGTGGGGAAGAGAGTATTAGGTAAAAATGGCAGCATTTACTAGTGGAATCGCAGCGTCCGGAAGGTTTGGTTAACCATGTCCGACCTGCCTGATCCCGTTATTCCAGCATCCACACCACCGGAAGAGGTTATCAAATGGATGATCTTCTATCTTGGCGGATTTACGACCACCGTACAGCAAATGGCAGACGTACTCGCCACCGAAGCACACGTCGAGGCACATCCCAAAGCACTGGTGACACTGCAACGTCGCGCTCGCGATATGATGCAGTTTAACGAGATGTTGAGCAACTACTTAAAAGACCGCACGGGTTAGCGGCGCTTCAGACTGGCAAGATGACGACGCGCATCTGCAATGTCAGCCCGCAGAGAAGAAGCCATCTCGCGCAGCATATCGCGCCCTTGGCTACGCGCAAGGCTGTATTCGATCTTGAACTGCATCAGAGGACACGTCATCAACCGTTGGTGTTCGATCTTCGCCCAGTCGATCTCGTCATCCAGTTTATGGAGCATCGCGGTGAGATCGTTGAGGGTTTGCTGCGCGCTCGGCGGTGGCGGCTCGACAGGCGCGACGGTTTTGGTATGGCGTTTGCCGCCGTCTAGCTCCAGCGCCCGCAGTTCCTTATAATTCCTTGCGCGATATGCCGCGTTGATTTGTGCCATCAGCACGGTACGGCGCTGTTTTTCCACTGGATCGGTGGTGGTGTCGGGATGATACTGCCGCGCCAACTTGCGGTACAGCAGCTTGAGTTCTTTATCGCTGGCGGTGACTTTGGCATATTCCAACTCAACGGAATCGGGCTGTGGGCCGTGCCGATATTTCGCATCGAAGGCTTCCTCCAGCGAGCCATATGGCCCCCAGATCGGATCGCCCGCGCCACTCATCGAAAATGGCTGATCTGCCATCTGCAAATTCTCGATGGCTTGCCATACGCTGTCCAGTTCGTTTTGCAATTTGCCGATCAGACGGTCATAAAGCTGGCCGAACTTATCCAGTTCGTCCTGCAATTTGCTGAGTTCAGCGCGATGTTGTGCCAAGATAGCCCGCTTGCGCTCGATTTGTGCATAGAGTTGTTCGATGCGTAACTTATCCAAGGACATAGCGCGATCCCGCCCAGTGATTTTTGAGAATTATAAGTGATTTTCGAGGAACGGATTCGGCGTTGTGGATACTAATTCGGTTATAGATAACATTCGGGAAATTTGGTCATCAGAAAATTGAGAGATTATTGTGAATTTATGATAGACAATTGTTTATATCGATGCTGACACAGAATTATCGGGCAGCTATACGAGCGGCAGCGTGAATTGAAGAAAGGATGCGTCCCATGTTATGATGATCATAAGAATGGGCGTCTGCATACCTAAAGGGCTGTAAGATATGTATTAACGGCCTCGCACAAAGCGGGTAACTTGCATGGACTGAGATTAAGCAACCTAGGTACCCTGAATATCCATGTCCTACTGTCCCTTTCTATTCAATGTTCTCTTCACGTTTGAGATGGTAAGGATGTAATGGGTTATGGAGACAGAGCAACAGGTGCTCTCCGCGCTAATACAGGCTCGGCACGAATTAGAAGCGGCTAAGACGAAAGTGGCAGCGTTAGAAGCTGACTTTGCCGCTGCCGGTAGACCTAGCAATTACGAGAATGCCGACCCTTCATCCGACGCAGATATTCCACCAAAGCAAGTATTTTTTCGTAAACTCATTGAATTTAGCCAAGATAATATTGCGCTGGTCGATGCCCGTGGCAGAACGCTGTATACCAATCCGAAACACAACGTATTGGGCTACACCTTGGAAGAACACGCCGCGCGGAGTTTCAGTGTCATTATCCATCCCGATGACGTACAACGCACACAGCAGTTCTTCGCGGCACTTTTGGCAGCTCCGGGCGCGACACGCATCATCGAGGTGCGGTTTCTTCACAAGATGGGGCATTACGTTTGGGTAGAAGTCAGCGCGACCAATCTCCTCCATGACCCAGACGTAGGCGGGATCGTCACCAACAGCCGCGATATAACTTCCCGCAAATTGGCAGAACAAGAAGTACGTGCCAGCGAAGCCCGTTACCGACAAGTAGTTGAACAGCAGACCGATCTGATCTGCCGATATGACTCCGATTTCAGATTAACGTTCGTGAACGAGGCTTACAGCCGCGCCCACGGAAAGCCTGCTAATGAATTGATCGGGGTTTGCTTTCTGGACTATGTTTTGCCAGAGGATCGCGCACAAATCGTCGCCAATATCCAGACGTTAAGCCATGCCCAACCAGACGCTGAATATGAAAATCGCATGTATGACGCTGAGGGAAAGCTGCGTTGGTTCCAATGGAAAGACAGCATCTTGCTGGATGATGAAAACAACATCCGCGAGTATCAAGGCGTCGGGCGTGAGATCACCGAGCGGAAGAATCTCGAAACGGAGCAATGGCATCAACTGCAAGTCATCGAAGAGATGCGCGGCATGTTGCAAGCCAGCCTCGACGCTTCTCCTAATCATATGGCGGTGGTGGAGCGGGACGGCACAATCATCACGGTAAATACTGCTTGGAAACGCTATGGTGACCAAAATGGCGTTACGCGTCCGGTCAACTATCTTGGTGCCAATTATCTCGCTGTTTGTAGACAAGCCACTGGCAAAGAGGCTGCCTTCGCCGCGCAAGTCGCGGACGGCATCGAAGATGTCATCGAGGGACGGCGTGACAGTTTTGCGGTCGAGTATCCCTGTCACAGCCCAACTCAACAGCGGTGGTTTCGGATGCACGTTACTCCTTTTGACGAGCGTGCGCCGCGTCGTGTCGTCATCAACCATTTCGACGTAACCCAACACAAGCAGACAGAACAGATCATCAAGACGGCGCATGATACGCTAGAGCAGCGTGTAGCAGAACGCACGGCGGAGTTAGCCAGCACTACGCAGCAGCTTGAAGCCAGCTTGGAACATGAGCGCGAGTTTCAACATTACCTGATGAAACTGCACGAAGTCGTGATCGAGCTAACGACTATCGATGAATTAGATGAGTTTTATCAGCGTGTCGTCAAGCTTGGCTTGGAACAGCTAGGCTTTGAGCGCTTGGCACTGTTCTTATACGATGCGGAACATGGGCACGCCACGGGTACTTATGGGACTGATTCACAGAGGAATGTGATCCCGGAGCATCACTTGCGGTTGGCATCCACCGATTCCGAAAAGATCATGATGCAGGCGCTGCTCAATTCCAAGCGCTTCATATTCGATGAAAACGCGGTGCTTCAGTCGAATCTGGCACCGATTGGCAACGGCTGGAACGCGGCATCGGTGCTATGGGATGGACATCGCGGGTTGGGCTGGTTGACCGCCGATAACGCGATCAGCAAACAGCCTGCCAGTACGATGCAGCTCGACATCTTGGCGCTGTACAGCCTGAGCGTGGGGACGCTGCTGGCGCGCAAGCAAGCCGAGGTGCGGTTGGCGGAAGAACGCAACTTGATGCGCACGCTGATCGATGCCGTGCCGGATTTTCTGTACGTCAAGGACATCAAGCATCGCACCTTGCTCAATAATGTGTCACGGGGACGCTCATTAGGCTTCCAGACCGCCGAGGAAGTGAACGGCACCACTGACGCCGACTTCTACCCATCAGAGTTAGCGGCTAAGTTCCATGCCGAAGAAGATGAACTCTTTTGCACGGGAACACCGCTGCTCGATCATGAAGAATATTCGAGAACGGTTAGCGGCGAACTCAAATGGGTTTCAACCAACAAAGTACCGCTGCGCAATCTGAAGGGTGAGATCATCGGGTTGGCGGGCGTCAGTCGGGATATTTCCGAGCGTAAGGCGCGTGAACGTGAGTTGCGCTTCCACGCGGGGCTGCAAGAAGCCGTGATGGATGCCGTGATCGCAACCGACATGGAATTCAATATCCAGAGCTGGAACAAAGCCGCCGAGAAGATGTATGGTTGGTCTGCCGAGGAAGTTCTTGGCGTATACATTCGGGATATTCTGAAGCCACACTTCGCCTCCGATTATGTTGCCGATCATATGCGTGAGATCGTAGTCGAAAATGGATACTGGGTTGGTGAGGTTATTCACCATCATCGAGATGGGAGGCACCTGCATATCTTGAGTTCGGTGGTGCTGCTCAAGGATAATAATGGACAGCCCATCGGCGCTGTCGAGGTTAACCATGACATCACTGAACGCAAACATGCCGACGATGTCCTCCAGCAAAAAATTGAAGAAGAGCGCGAATTCCAGCACTACCTAAAAGAACTGCACGACATCAGCATGGAATTGGCACTGATCGATCAGCTCGATGATTTCTACCGAGTCGCCGTCGAACAAGGTTTGCAGCGGCTTGGCTTTGAGCGGCTGGCTCTATTCCTGTACGATCAGGAAGCGGGCATGTTCGACGGTACGTTTGGAACAGGCCCCGCCGGGGAAATCACCGATGAGCGGCAGCTCCGCTTTATCCCGCAACCGAACGGCGTGATGATGCGCGCGCTCACCCGCGCCGAACGCATCTGCGTAGACGAAGATACAGCGCTGTTCAGCGATCTGAAAACAATTGGCACAGGCTGGAACGCAGCGGCGGTGCTGTGGAACGGGACGCGCAGCATCGGTCTGTTAGTGGCGGACAACTTCATCACCCATAAACCATGCACCAAACAGACGCTAGACCTTCTCGCCCTATACGCGCTGACGATTGGCACGCTGCTTGGTCGCAAACAGACAGAAGTAGCGTTGCGGCAGTCAGAAGCCAGTTTGCTTTCCGTGATGAACAGCACATCGGTCGGGATCGTCTTGGTTGGGCGTGACGGCGTGATTCGTCTGGCGAATCAGTTAGCGCACACTTATAGTACATGGCTATACCAGCATGAGATCGTCGCTGGTAAAACCTCGATCTATGAGTTAGGTGTGGTGGAGCGCGTCAAGCTAGAAGCTACCTTTGCCCAAGTCTTCGCGGGGCAGCGGATGGCTCATGAAATCTCTAAAACGATCGGGACGCAACTCTACGCGTTCGACATGCATTATGATCCGGTCGTCACGTCCACCGGTGAAACTATCGGCGCGACAGTTTCGATCATTAACATTAGCACCCATAAGGAAGCCGAAGCAGCACTGCGGCAAGCCTTCGAGAAGGAAAAAGAACTGGGCGAACTGAAATCGCGCTTTGTATCGATGGCATCACATGAATTCCGTACACCGCTCGCGACAATTCTGGCGACTACCGAAACACTCATGCACTACCGATCTCGCATCACCGATGAGCAGATCGATTTGCGCTTTGAGAAAATTCGCCAGCAAGTGTGGCATATGAAGGAGATCATGGAAGACATCCTTCAGCTTTCGCGCATACAGACTGGTCATATGGATTTCAACCCGACTTACGCGGATTTGAACGAACTATGCAGTGAAATCGTCGAAGAGCATCTGAGTTCAGCCAGTACCCCCAATCGTATTGTGTATTCTTGCGCGCAACCACCCGTGATAGCCCACATCGATCTGCGCTTGATGCGTCAGATCATCAATAATCTGGTGACCAATGCCCTCAAGTACTCGCCGTCCGATAGCGCGGTGCGCGTCACGTTGAGCAGCCACGACGAACAGGTGGTAATTTCAGTAGCAGATGACGGCATTGGCATCCCACCGGAAGATCGTAAGCACCTGTTCGCGCCGTTCCATCGCGCGGGGAATGTCGGCGCGATCTCCGGCACGGGGCTAGGATTGGTGATCATCAAACAGGCAGTGGAACTGCACGGTGGCACTATTCATGTGGATAGTCAGGTCGGCGTCGGCACCACCTTCACTATTGTGATCCCAATCACGACGAAGTCCTCTTCTGAAGACGAAAATGTGATGGAATCGCCAGAAGGATAGGACATGAAGGGTGAGCGTCGAACTCACCCTTCTGAAGCACTACCGATGTGAAGAAGAATTATTTCGCTAGTTGATAGACGCGGACGTAATCCACCAACATCGTCTGCGGGAATACGGTGTCCTTGTTGGGGATACCGGGCCAACGACCACCAACCGCCACATTCAAAATGATGAAGAAGTCATGATCATAGACCCATTTATGCGGGCTAACGCTATCCACCGTCGTGGTTTTGGCGAGTTTGCCGTCGATATACCAGCGAATTACGTTGGGATCCCAGTCGATGGCGAAGATGTGGAAATCGTCTGCCACATCCTGTTCCATGCGATACGGGAAGCCGCGCCCACTGGTGCCGGAGTAACCGGGGCCGTGAATGGTGCCATGTACGACACGCGGTTCAAAGCCCACATTCTCCATGATGTCGATCTCGCCGCTGGCAGGCCACGACACTTGATCGATGTCCGCGCCGAGCATCCAAAAGGCAGGCCATAAGC
This sequence comes from Anaerolineae bacterium, assembly GCA_019637615.1. Taxonomy (GTDB): domain Bacteria; phylum Chloroflexota; class Anaerolineae; order Aggregatilineales; family UBA2796; genus JAHBVK01. The sequence goes on from JAHBVJ010000003.1 coordinate 246,474, forward strand.
CTTGACCACGCGGGATACGGAGACGTGCCTCGACACGACCATAGGTGAACTCGACCTTGCCTTTAGTAGTCAGGCGGGCGGATGTATATTGACACGGCCCGTAGTAGCAGCGGAATTGGTCTGGCTCGGCTTTACGCGCGACGATGGCGAGATTGCCGTTGCCATCCAACGCGGCATTGTCGGTGCTGTTGGTGTAATACTCTAATTCGGCGTTACCCCATCCATCGCCACCAAGATCGGGCACCCAATTCGCGGAATCAACGGGTGTGCCTGCCTTGCCCTCAAATTCATCTGACCACAATAGCTTCCATTCGCGCGAGTCCCATGTGATGCTGTTATCAACGGGGATCGGCGTTTGGGTGGGCGGCAAGGCGGTTGATGCCGCCGCGACAGCATGACCAACCTCGAAGAAGATCAACTTGCCGAACAGACGGGGATTCGTGTATGACTCGTCGGTGGTGTCGAACTTTGACCAGATGAGTTTGGTATCGCGATCTCCCGCCGAAGTCGCGTTCAGATGCACCTGAAAGCCGATCTCGCCGTCGTGTTTGGGAACGATGTCCCAGATATCATTATGGAGTGGGACTGCCATTTCGACGTTGTAGCCCGTCTTGGTGAGCACCACTTTGACCTTGGCATCCGCCATATCCCCATTGACACCGCCAACAATCGTCTCGTTATCAGCCTTATCCGCGTTCAGGGGCGGCACCGCGATCTGAACGACGCCATTGACATAGCCGGGTAGATCGAAGTTGCCCGTACCGTTGATGTAGAGTTCGACGGAGTCTTCGTTCCAATAATCCGTGCCGTGTTCGCCGCTAACGATGTGATCGTCCAGCACATCACCGGAAAAATACAGATATTGGTCATCAGCAGCGGCGGCAAAGGTCACGCCCGCTTTGCCGGAGTCCGAAACCAGCTTGACCTGCGGCACGCCTTTCCAATCGCTCAAGTCGCCGTCCAGCGTAATGTTGACAGGAAACGGCGCATAGTAGGTTTCGCCCGGTACGCCCGTCGGCGCGAGTGGTTTATCGCTACCCTGCGCGTAGGTGGGCGGTAGTTTGAGCATCAGCAATAGGGCACCACTCAGAGTGAGCACCAGTATTTGACGAAAACGCAACATATAAAATCCTTCAGAAACTAATTCTATCTATTGACGTCTTGTAGGATGAGCCTACCGTAACTAGCAGACTCATCCGTTGCATCCGTTTACAGGCCAAAGCCGAACGGAAACAGTGGCCCATCGGGGTCTTGCTTGAGCGTTTTTAGCGGCAGTTGATCCATCCGGCGAGGCCACGTGTAGGACAGCTTGCCGGTGAAGGGCGCAGCACCCAATAGCACGTCCGCAACGCCGCCACCTTCCGTTCCCGGCAGCCACAGCGCGACAAAGGCATCAGCTTGCGCCAGTTCGTCGTTGATAATCAGCGGGCGACCAGAAATGAGCAGCACGATCAGCTTGTCGCAATGCTGGCGAGTTTGTTCGATAACGGCTTTGTCTTCGGCGGCGAGATGCAGATCATTGCTATCGCCCATGCCCTCCGCATACGGCGACTCCCCGACCACGACGATCCCGACGGGCGCTTTGACACCAGCCGCAAACTTGCCCTGCTGATCGTACGTGATGAGGGCGGGATCGGGAACACTCTGGCGCAGCCCATCGAGGATGCTCGTGCCGATGGTGGTCGCCCCGTGCGCACCGAGCCATGAAATCGTCCAGCCACCACACTGCATCCCGATGTCATCCGCGCCTCTGCCCGCAACGATCAGAGGGAGAGTTTTGGCGAGCGGAAGTACTCCCTCATTTTTCAGGAGCACAGCGGATTTGCGCACAGCTTCGCGGGCAAGCTGACGATGTTCCGCCGAACCGACTGAGGTTAGCAGATCGTCGCGACCAAAGGGCTGCTCAAACAGGCCGACCCACGCCTTCACGCGCAGGATACGGCGCACAGCATCATCGATGCGCGCTAGAGATACCGCGCCAGCTTCGACAGCCTTCTTCAAGGTGCTGATGAACAATTTGTAATCATAGGGCACCATGATCATGTCTAGTCCGGCGTTGACGGCAGTGATGACGCTGGTGGGATAATCCTTGTCAATCTGGTTGATCGCCATCCAGTCAGAGATGACGAACCCTTGGAAGCCGAGTTCGCCCTTCAGTACATCATTGATCAGGTAGCTGTGCGCGTGCATCTTGAGTCCGAGCCAGCTTGAGAACGACACCATGATGTTTTGCGCGCCCGCCTCAATACAAGCGCGATAGGGCGGTAAGAACAACTCGCGCAGCGTCGCCTCATCCATTTCGGCATCGCCCTGATCGATGTTGTACTTGCCATCGGGTGCTTGCCAGTTGCCTGTCAGCCATTCATAGGTCTTCGAGGTGCCCCACGACGTGCCACCATCCGCGATGTAATGCTTGACCGAAGCGAGCACGCGCGGATCGTCATCCTGTGTACCTTGAACGTAGGCGGTTCCCAACGCGGTGACGAGATCGGTATCTTCGCTGTAGCCCTCGTAGGTGCGTCCCCAGCGGATGTCCTGTGGGACGGTGACGGCTGGCGCAAAGTTGAAATGCACGTGGGTCGCCATGAGTTCGCGTGAGGTGGCGTTGGCAATGCGCTGCACAAGATCACGATCACGCGTTGCACCGAGGCCGATGTTATGCGGGAAGATGACCGCCCCGTATACGTTGTTGTGCCCGTGAACGGCATCGACACCGTAGATCAGCGGGATGCGCAGGCGGGTTTTGAGGGCGGCATCCTGATAAGCACGTACCATCGCCGCCCACGCAGCGGGCGTATTAGGATCAGGATTGCCACCTCCGCCGCTCAAGACCGAACCGAGGAAATAGGTAGCGACATCTTCCGGCGGAATGCTGTTCTTTTCCGCTTGCGTCATCTGACCGATTTTTTCGTCCAGCGTCATTTGCCGGAGAAGGGCATCGATGTCAGCTTCCGTTGGGCGAGAAACAGCGGGGCGCGTGGCTTGCATGGGGTCTCCTGAACAATAATGAACGAACCATAACCATCATGAGTTGACTTAAGATACTCAAGGCATTCTATTGTAACAGCGCTTGCCCCTAATACGCGTAAAGCTTGTGAAATCCTATTCAAATTTCATATGTGCAAGGTGGACTCAGGTAATTGCTGATATAGTCCGAAGGCACAGGCTATTAAGATTTGATCTCCATGATTTAAACAGGAAAACAGGTGCCTTATTCCTCATCGTCTTCGTCGTCCCAATCATCTTCATCAAGACCGTCTTCCAGCAGCGGAATATCCTCATCGGGATATAAGGCCGCCATCGAAAAATCGTAGTATTTTTCTGGCACCACCACGCGCACGATGCCATTCAGCGCGATACCGAGCGAACTGAGCGTCGAGTCGTTCTGGATCATGGCGGGCACGCCGAGATGTTTAAGTCTGCCAACGATGATGGCGGCTTCGTTGACGCTGAAGGGCGTCGCGACGACCATCCAATTAGGAGTCGCTTTATCGGGGAGGTTGGTCATAAGCCCTCACTAAGACAGGTCTTCTAGCCGGATCAAACCACGCTTCAGTGCGTAGATCGTGACCTGCGTGCGATCTCGCAAGGTGAGCTTGTCGAGGATGCTGGCGACATGGGTGCGCACGGTAGCCTCGCTCACATTCAGCGCGTTGGCGATCTCGGCGTTGTTCCAGCCGCGCGCCATGCCGTTGAACACCTCGCGCTCACGCGCTGTCAGCGATTCCAACGGGTCGTTCGATTGTACCTGCTGCATCAACACTTGTGCAGCGGCGGGGTCGAGCATACTTTGCCCCTTGGCGACGCGCTCGATGGCCTCGACCAGCTCGGAGGAACGGCTGGCTTTGAGGATATAACCGCGCGCGCCCGCTTGCAAGGCCTGCTTGACCAGTTGGTCTTCCAGCGAGGAGGAGAGTACCAGCACCCGCGAAGGGAGGTTAAGAGTATGCAACTGGCGGATGGCCTCCACGCCGGACATACCGGGCATCAACAAGTCCATCAGGATAACATCGGGCTTGAGGGCACGCGCCATCTGGATCGCCATTTCGCCGTCGGGGGATTCTCCGACGACATCGATGTTGGGTTGAGCGTCGAGGAGCAGCCGGAGTCCTTGCCGCACTACGGCGTGGTCGTCAACAATGAGTACACGTATGGTCATGATAGGTTCTTTCGGAAAGTTCTTCGTCGTGAGTGTGTAGTGCTTTGTAAAATCATGATAGGGAGTTAGATTGTGTGCCGTTGACCTCAGGCGGACTCAAAGGGTCGAAATCACGATCAAGCGGGAGGATCATGCGGACGGTCGTGCCGCGATCCGTATCGCTCTCGATAACAAGGGTACCGCCTACTGATTGCGCCCGTTCGCGCATACCTAACAGGCCAAATTTGCCCGTTTTGGTCGCCGTATCGGGATCGAAGCCGGGGCCGTTGTCCGTCACGCTGAGAGTGATCTTGCGCGGAGCTTCCACGAGCGAGACATGTACCGAGCTGGCGTTGGCGTGCTTGGCGATGTTGCTCAATGCCTCCTGAGTTACCCTGAAAATCACGTCTTCAACACTGGTCGGGACATATTTGCCCGTCAGCATGGCGCTGTAATCGGCGCTGACACGATGGACATTCTGCCATTCATCGCAGAGCGTTTCCATCGCTTCGTTAAGGCCGCGCTGTAAAACACTGGTTGGGCGCAGTTCGACCAATAAGGCGCGCAGATCGAGTAAGGTTTGCTCGGCAAGGCTGGCAATGGCTTTGGCTTGCTGGACGCCCTGCGCTTGATCGCGTGCGATTAGGTCGGGCAGGGTGGAGGTGCTGACGGATAGACTAAAGAGACGCTGCGCAATCGCGTCGTGCAGATCGCGCGAGAGGCGTACGCGTTCCGCCTGAATCGCGACTTGTTCCACCTGACGGGCGAGATCGGCGTTGCGCTGTGCCATATCGCGCAGGACGGAGACATTCTGTTGGAGCGTGTCCGCCATGTCATCGAACTGACGCGCGAGTTCACCCGCTTTGTCCGGCGTGGTGTCGTGGACACGGGCGGTAAAATCGCCGTTGGCAAACTGCTTGCTGGTTCTAGTGATGTTGCCGATTCGCCGCGCTAAGGGACGCACCGTCAGCAATGACAGCACCAACCCCACCGGAATCGCGATGATCGCCATTGCCGCCGCTACGGCAAGGGTGAATTTGCCCGTACCGTAAATCTGGAAGCCGGGGATGAGCAACGAAAGTTCCGGCGCACGCGGAATGCCGATGCGGGCGAAGGCACGCTGTCCCGTGATGACGTCGATAACGCTTTCCACCCACCGCTTCCCATCCTTGTCATACAGATGTTCACCGGGGGGAAGCACCGCCAGATCGGGCGCGCATTCTTTCAACTGCATCTTGGCGCGGCAGGTTGTATCGCCATGGGTGAAGAGGACTTCGCCCTCCTTGGTCGCCACTACGAAAAAGCCTTCGGCGGGGGAAAAGGCGCTTGGCTCCATCGGCTGACCATCGGGCGTGCCAAGCAGCCAATAGGTGACGCCCATAATCGCCGTCCCTTGATATTGGTCTACCGTGATGTTCTGAATGCCGATGAACAGCAGTAGGACGATGAACAATGAGCCGATGATGCTGGCGATTGCCGCAACTAGGACTTGACTGAACACTAACCGTGTGGTGATGGAACTGAACAGGGCACGAATACGCCGCATGGCTGCCTCGTAGGAACTGGAATCCATGTTTGCATGGTCTTGTAAATATTAGTATAGAGGTAGTGGTCAGCCGACGCTTAGGTGGAATGTGCAAATTTTCTCCACAAAATGTGGACATGGTGACTAGACTGTGCTCAGTTCTGATGAAAGAAAAGGGGCGATGGTTCGCCCCTAAGTCAGCCTGATAGACGCCCCATCCGCCGAAGTAGTCCGGTGCGGATGGGGATTACGGACGCTGATCGATGATGAGGTAATCGAAGCGCGCGCCAAAACTACGCGGATCAGGATCAATGGTGATGGCCTTGGGCACCTCGAAGGTAATGACGGTGAAGCCGATGGACTTTTTCAAGGTAGCGACTGGAATGAAGGCCGTGGCATTGCTGACCTTGCTGCCTTCGCGCCGTCCGGGTTGGAGCGTGATCGGATCGCCGTTAACGGTCATGGTTAGCCCATTGAGTTGATCTTGATCTTCCGCCAAGGCGCGGAATTGGAGACGCAACTCGTTATCCGAGGGCAGATGGAGCAGAATTGACGCACTAGCACCATGCATCCATTGATAGGTTGTGGTGGCTGGTTTTTCGGGCGCGTACCAATGAATACCGGGGACGGGCACATCGAAATCGAGGCGCAAAGGCAGTTCCGCGATGGATTCATTTTCGATACGCAGCGAATTCATGGCAAAGGCCAACGTTCCCGTCTGACTGCTATCTTCCAGCAGGAAGGCTAATGGCACATCACCGCCGAGCGCGGCGATGGTCTCACCACGAATCAAGGCTACATTCTCGGTGCCGCTGTCGGTGGTGCGCTGGTAGAACGGCACCGGCTGACCGCCGACCGAGAGCCGTAGGTGATCGATCAGCACTGGCAGCAGGGTATCGGGCTGCGCATAGTTAATCTTGAACGCCAGCAGCGTATCGGCGCTTGGTAAGGTCAGGCGGAGGACGGCGGATGGCCCATCTGACCAGACGATGGTTTGCCCGTTGCCATCTTTTTCCGGCATCTTCCAGCCTGTGCCGGGGACAGGACGGTCAAAATCAAATTCTCCGAGTCCGATAGGCTGCGGCGTCGGCGTGAAGGTGGCGGTAAACGTCGCTGTCGGAGTCTCGGTGAAGGTCGCCGTCGGCGTGAACGTAAAAGTGGCGGTAGGCGTCGGGGTGAAGGTTGCCGTGTTGGAAGGTGTGAAGGTTGCCGTCGGTGTGAAGGTATTGCTTGGCGTCGGCGTTTGCGTCCAGAAGGTGGCGGTTTGCGTTTCGCCCGCGATCTGGGTACTGAGGGCAAGCGCCGTTTCCTCAACCGCGTTGAGCGTGGCGGTGAAGGTAGGCGACGGTGTGATGGTATTGGTCAGCGTTAGCGTTGCTGTCGCCGTCGCAGTGGGCGTCAGCGTGGCAGTGAACGTCGCACTCGGCGTGAACGTGAAAGTCGGCAAGATTACCACCGCGCCCGACTCCGGCGTGTTGGTGCCTGTGGCAGCGGCTTCAGTGGTGGCGGACGTGGGTTCCGAGGTTGACTCGGCATTGGTCGGGATGCCACTCGCGCGCGCACTGTTGTTGGTGGCTAAGGCTGATAACTTGGTGCCTTCGGCAGATAGCGCCGCATCAGTCGGGTCAAGGGTCGGTTGTAGGCTGGTCACGGTCTTGGTGATGCTATCAAGCGTTTGCGTCACGTTGAGGGCGACAACAACGGCAGTTTGCTCATAGGCGGCGGTGCTGGTGCCAGCCATGAGAGTGCTGACGGCTTGATCCGTGTTCAGCGCTTGCCCTTGCTGAGAAAGCAGTAAGAAGATCAGCCCGCCGACCACTAGAATCGCGACCAAGATCGCCGCGATCAAAACCGAGCGCCGACTGCGTTTCGGCTCGTCGTAGGTGCCCATATGCACGGGCGGGTTGTTGGTAGTGTTTTGCTGGCGAACGGCGTCGCGAACCGCAGAAGCCACATCGCCCAGATACGGATTGGTAGCATCACCGGCGGCACCTACATTCGTCCGGTCGTCCGCGCGTGGCGATGGTGGCGGTGGCTTGGGTTGCGCGATCTCTGACGGGGCTTTGTTCAGGAGCGGCGTCGGTGTGGCTGCTTGCGGGGGCAGCGCTGCCATCAAGGATGGTTTCTTCGGCAGTTGGAAAGTGAAGAATCCCGTCGGGACGCCGCTGGAGCCGCGAATCGAGCGATCAAACGCCTTGGACATTTCGGTCACTGTAGGAAAGCGATCAGTGGCCTTCTTGGCTATCGACCGTTCGATGACCGCACTGACTTCTTGCGGGATGTCGGGACGCACCTCATGCACCGGAATAGGCATTTCGTTGACGTGCTTATTCATCATGGCGTAGGGCGCATTGGGCGGTGCTTCGAAGGCCGGACGTCCCGTGAGCAGCGTGTAGACGACCAATCCCATCGCGTATTGATCAATCGCCGCTGTCAGGGTTTCGCCGCGCCACTGCTCCGGCGACATGTAGGCGATGGTGCCCATCGAGGTACCGGGAGCCGTTAGCCCTTCGAGCGCGGTATTCATGGGCTTGGCGATGCCGAAATCGACCAAGAAGGCCGTGCCCTGATCATCAAACATGATGTTGCTCGGCTTGATGTCACGGTGGATAACGCCCTGTGCATGAGCGTAGTCGAGCGCGCTGCCGACCTGCCGCAAGAGATCGGCAATTTCACCGAGTGAGAGCAACTGCTGCGCGGTTGACTGACGCTGCTTGACGCGCTCTGCCAGCGTGCCGCCCCGCAGCAAACGCATCACTACGTAGTTGATGCCGCGCTGCGTACCGAAGTCGATGATGGGAATGATATGGGGATGTTCAAGTGCAGCCGCAATCTGCGCTTCACGGTTGAAACGCTCGATGTAGCCTTCTTCGTCTACCAAATGGGTTAACAGCACTTTGACGGCTACGCTGCGGTTAAGGTTGGGCTGATAGCCTAGATAGACCGCCCCCATGCCCCCTGCACCGATCAATTCGCGCAGCTCAAACTGCCCTAATGTTTGCCCCTTCAGGCTTTGGAAGCTCATTGATCAATCAATCCTATCTTGCGACTCTTCGGCTCAATTGAATACGGACGGGCTGCATTTTCCTCAATGATACAGAGTTTGAGGCGAGTGTGCTATGGAAAGGGCGACAAACAGGGTAGTGTTGTGCAGCTACCCTGTTCCGGTTAGCAGATTGTTAGCATAAACAGAATCCAGCGCGTCACATCTCGAATTGGGCAAGGGCGGCGTACGTAGCCTTGAGCGCCGGATAGAGATCGCGGAAGGCAGGATATAGCCGTTGATAATCCGCCACCCCTTCCGGATCAGGCGCGAATTCGTCCACCTTGCGCACCATGACGGCACAGGCTTCCTTGACATCTTTGTAAGCGCCGACGCCGACCGCCCCCATGATGGCAGCGCCGAACGCAGAGCCTTCTTGCGTGTTAACCGTGTAGAGCGGGATGCCCATGATATCAGTGATGAGCTGACGCCAAACGGGGCTGTTAGCTGCGCCGCCGCTGATCACGGCTGAAGTGGGGTTGACGCCCTGCACGCGCAGCAGTTCGAGCTGATCGCGCATTCCGAAGGCGACGCCTTCCATCACGGAACGCACCATCTGCGGGAGGCCATGCCGCAGCGTGAGGCCAACGAACGCACCGCGCGCCAGCGGATCGGGGTGCGGGTTGCGTTCCCCCGTGAGATAGGGCGCAAACAGCAAACCGAGCGATCCACGCGGTACCGAAGCCGCCATCTGATTCAGTTCGTCGTAGCTGGCCTTGGGCATCAGTTCATCATGCAGCCAGCGCAGTCCACCCGCCGCGCTCAACATCACGCCCATGTACATCCACGCGCCGGGGGTGTGGCAGAAATGGTGCAGGCGACCATCCGGCTCCGGGTTGTAGCGTTCCGAGAAGGCAAAGGCGACGCCGGAAGTGCCGACGGTGAGGCTGACCTGATTGGGGCTGACGATGCCATTGCCGACGCCCGCCGCAGGTTGATCGCCCGCACCGCCGACGATGGGCGTACCGACTTTCAAGCCAGTCGCCCTAGCGCCTTCTTCATTGACGCGGGCAGAAATCTCGGTGGTTTCGACTAAGGTGGGGAACCATTCGCGCGGGAAATCGAAGGCCGCCAGCATCTCATCCGACCACTGACGCTTACCGATGTCCAGCAACCCCAAGCCCGAACCATCGGCTACGTCCACCGCATACGCACCGCTGAGGCGATAACGCACGTAATCTTTGGGCAGGAGAATGTGCGCAATCTGCTTATACGATTCTGGTTCGTTTTCCCGCAGCCACAGGAGCTTGGGCGCGGTGAAGCCGGGGAGCAGTAGGCTGCCGATGATCTGGTACAACTTTTTCGCGCCGACTTTGCGCGTGATGGCTTCGCACTGCGCGCCGCTGCGTTGATCGTTCCAGAGGATAGCGGGACGGATCGGCTTACCATCTTTATCCAGCGTGGTCAAGCCGTGCATTTGCCCCGTCAGTCCGACGGCGGCGACATCATCGGGCGAGACTTTTTGCAAAACGGCACGCAAGGAGGCGCTAGCGGCGCGCCACCATTCTTCAGGGTCTTGCTCCGACCAGAGCGGGCGCGGGGTGGACAGCTCATGGGGATTGCTCTGGGTGGCGATGACGTTGCCCTGCTCATCGATCACAAGCGCTTTGGAAGCGGTGGTACTGACATCAACACCGATGAAATATTTTGGCATGTAAATCGTCCTTAGCTTGAAAACAAGAATGCGCAAACAACAGGGATTATTGTAACAAGCAGTACGCGAGTCCACAGAGGCGAAAACGAATGATGGTGGCGAGGGCGACTCACTTTTTGAGGGGCAACATCAGGCGGAAGGTGCTGCCAGCGGGTGAGCTTTGTTCGAGCTTCAGGCGTCCATTCATGACGGAAGTCAGCGCACGCGCCGCCGCCAGCCCAAGCCCAGAACCAGCCGTCGGGACTGGCACGATGGTTTGAGCGCCACGCCAGAACGGTTCAAAGATGTGAGGCACAGAGTCGGCTCCGATCCCGATGCCGGTATCTTGGACGCGGATCGTCCAGCCGATTCGGGTTGACCATTTCGAAATGACCTGAATCTGGCCTTCCTGCGTGAAGCCGACCGCATTCCACAGCAGCGCCAGTAAGACTTGGCGGACGGCAGTGACATCGCCTGTCAACTGTGCGGGGAGATTCTTGCCAACGGTTAATTCGAGCGTGATCGGGCGGTCAGCGAGGGCAGGTCTAACCTGATCGACCACTGCATCTAGCACGGCACGCGGGTCGAAGGGTTGAGCGAGCAGAGGAAAGTCGCGCGATTCGCCCGTGATATAGAGGATCAGGTGATCGAGGATGGTGGTCAAACGCTGCCCGTTGCGGTTGATGCGCTGAATCGCCCGTTCCTGCTTGTCGGTGAGTTCGCCGTAAGCGCCTTCCTCGAACAGTTCGCTGGTGGCAGTGATCGCGCTCAACGGCCCGCGCAGATCGTGACTCATCTTGCGGATGAGCGCGACAGGTTTGGCAAGGCTGAGTGGTTCGGGTTCGGTTGTCGGCATCGCGCATGATCCCCAATTCAGGTTTGGGCAGCAATACCCGACGTTGAAGCGTCGGGCTTACTCTCCGAAGTCCACGTGGGACTCAATCCAGCACAGTAATGATGAACGTTGAACGATTAGCCTTCTAGCATGAGCTGATTCAGGTCTTCAAGCAGTTCTTTGACGCGCACGAGGAAGCGCACCGACTCGCTGCCATCCACGATGCGATGATCGTAGCTAAGGGCGACGTACATCATCGGGCGGATGACGATCTCGCCGTTGACGACGACCGGACGCTGCTCAATCTTGTGCAACCCCAAGATGCCGACTTGCGGCGCGTTGAGGATCGGCGTACTGAGCATCGAGCCGAAAACGCCGCCGTTGGTGATGGTGAACGTCCCGCCGCGCAAGTCTTCCAGCGAAAGCGTGTTGGTTTCAGCTTGCTTCGCGAAGCGCTTGATGGAGGACTCGATTTCGGCAAAGGACAGACGATCCGCATCGCGCAGGACGGGGACGACCAAGCCTTCCGCCGCGCCAACGGCGATCCCGATGTCGTAGTAGTGCTTGAGGATCATGTCGTCGCCTTGCAGTTCGGCGTTCAGACGCGGGAAAGCCTTCAGCGCGCCAATGGTAGCTTTGACGAAGAACGACATCATGCCGAGATTCGTGTTGTGCTTGGTCTGGAAGCTCTCTTTGTACTTGGCGCGGAAGCCCTGCACGGCGCTCATGTCCACCTCGTTGAAGGTGGTCAACATGGCGGCAGTGTGCTGCGCCTCGACCAAGCGCTGCGCGATGGTACGACGGCGACGCGACATCTTGACGCGCTCATCCCGCCGATAGCCGCTGTCGCCGTTCGGTTCTGGCGGTGGTGGCGGCACGGGCTTGGAGACCGTAGGGATCGGCACGGCGGGCGCTGGACTAGCGGCGATCTTGGGTGATGTACCTGTACTGCTTTTTTGCGATTCTACGAATTTTTCGACATCGTTTTTGGTGACTTTCGCGCCGCTGGCGGGGACTTTGGTCAGATCAACGCCTTCTGCCGTCGCCATGTTTTTAGCGACGGGCGTAGCGGCAATTTTGGGGCTAGGATCGCCAGCAGCGGCGGTGCTGCCATTGGTGGCGACAACCTGCACTTCGGCGCTCGGCGTGACGACTGCTGCGGTGGGCGCAGCGGCAGCAGTGGTGGCAACAGAAGGAACCGAGGCCGCGCTGCCTTCTTCGATCACGCACAGGACTTCCCCGATCTTCACGTCGTCGCCCTGTGGATGCGCGATTGACCCCAAGATTCCGGCTTTTTCCGCCGTGACTTCAAGATTAACTTTATCCGTTTCCAGCTCAACCAGCGCTTCGCCTGCCTTGACGGGATCGCCCACATTCTTCAGCCAACGCCCAACGGTCGCCTCGACTACCGATTCACCGAGGTCAGGCACTTTGATTTCAACCGACATGTTCACCCCTAGCGTTCTCGTATAATATCGGAAACTTCAATCGTTTCTCTGCCGATGGGTTTGCCAAACGCCCGCTTGATGAGCGCCTTCTGATTCGCCGCGTGCCATGCCGCCGAGCCTTCGGCCGGGCTAGAACTGCGGGCACGGCCTACGTAGCGCAACGGGATGCGCTTGGGCAGCAGGTCTTGCAGCAGCGGGCGGGCAAACTCCCACGCCCCCATGTTTTCCGGCTCCTCTTGCACCCAGAGCACATCGCGCACCCCTGAATAACGGTCGAGCAGCGATTGTATCTCTTGCGTCGGGAATGGGTAGAGCTGTTCGAGACGAATGATGGCGATGTCGCCGCTTTCTTCGCGGAATTCGCTGCTAATCAGATCGATGTAGACTTTGCCTGTGCAAATGAGCAGCGTGGTGACCGAAGCCGCGTTCTGCTTGGCGCGCGCGTCATCGATGACGGGGAGCCATTGGCCTTCCGCCAACTGACGGAGGCTGGAAGCGACGAGCGGATTGCGCAGCAAGCTCTTGGGCGTCATCACGACGAGCGGCAGCGGATCGGTGGCTAAAAGGAGCGCTTGCCGACGCAGTAAATGAAAATATTGGGAGGCGCTGGTCGGGTAGCAGATGCGCATATTGATCTGCGCGGCGCTTTGCAGGAAGCGCTCTAAGCGCCCGCTGGAGTGATCCGGCCCCGCGCCTTCGTAACCGTGCGGGAGAAGCAGCACCAAAGATGGCTCTTGCCCGAATTTGGCGCGGGCAGAGGTGACATATTCATCGAGGATGGACTGCGCCCCGTTGACGAAATCGCCGTACTGGGCTTCCCACAACACCAACCGATTGATTGACTGTACGTTGTAGCCGTATTCGAAACCGATGGCGGCGTTTTCCGAGAGCGGGCTGTTGCGTACCTCGAACGAGGCTTTGACCTGTGGGATGGAATGCAGCGGGACGAAGATTTCGCCCGTCTCGACATCATGGAAGACGGCATGGCGCTGTGTATAGGTGCCGCGTTCGGCGTCCTGACCCGTCAGCCGGATGGGGATTCCATCCGCGAGAATGCTGGCGAAGGCAAGTTCTTCCGCGGTTGCCCAATCGAGGTTCATGGCGTCCGTGTCGTTGAGGGCATTGGCGCGCCGCTGACGTGCTTTGACAAGCGTGGGATGGAACTTGAAGCCTTCCGGCGCGGCAGTCAGATCGCGGTTGAGCTGCAACAAGCGATCCAATTTGATGCGCGTGTCAGCGTGGGCGGCAGTTTTGGGCGGCGCGAGTTCAGGCTTGGGTTCCTGTAAATCTTCCTCAGCCTTAATCTTGTTGAGGATGTCGTACAGATCATCGATGCCCTTTTGCAGGAGTTCGTCGGGCTGTTCCGGCGCGACTAGTTTGCGGTCGATGAGCACGCCCGCCCATAATTTGCGCACGGTGGGATGCTGGCGAATGCGGTTGTACATCAACGGTTGCGTGTAGGCGGGTTCGTCGCCTTCGTTATGCCCGTAACGCCGATAACCAATCAGATCGATCAGGAAATCGCGCTCGAATTTGGCTTGGTAGGCGAAAGCCAAGCGCGCCACCTCGATACAGGCTTCGGGATCATCGGCGTTGACATGAACGATAGGAATTTTGAAGCCTTTCGCCAAGTCGCTGGCGTAGATCGTGCTGCGCGAGTCGGTGGGATCGGTAGTAAAGCCAAGCTGATTGTTGGAAATAATGTGCAGCGTGCCGCCTGACCAATAGCCGGGCAAGCGTGACATATTCAGCGTTTCCGCCACGATGCCCTGCCCGGGGAAAGCCGCATCACCGTGAATCACGATCGGGATGATGGTGTGCGGATCGATGACGGGCAAGCCGGGGGAATCGACGCTGGCAGCGACCGCCCGCGCCATGCCGGCGACCACCGGATTCACCGCTTCCAAGTGACTCGGGTTCGGGGCCATGGTGACGATCACGTTGCTCTGACTGCCCTCGTGGATGGTGTTGACCGCGCCGCTGTGATACTTGACATCGCCCGTCCAGCCGAGGTCCTCGCCAAACTTGCGCCCGACGATGGGGTCTTTGAATTCTGCCAACATCTGCGCATAAGGCTTGTTGAGGATGTGCGCCAAGACGTTAAGCCGTCCGCGATGTGCCATGCCCATCATGATCGAGCGCACGCCCGTCTTCGCCGCCTCATCGATCACCACGTCAAGAATCGGCACCATCATATCCAAGCCTTCGACCGAGAAGCGGTGTTTGCCGGGGAAGGCTTTGTTGAGAAACTGCTCAAACGCCTCGATCTGCGTCAGGCGTTTGAGCAGACTGACCGCATCAAGAGGGATAGCAGCCGCACTAAACATGCGCGATTCTGCCGCGTGCCGCAGCCAAGCCCGTTTTTCGGGTTCGCGAATATGGTCATAGTCATAGCCGATCTTGGAAGAATAGACCGCACGAAGCTGCGTGATCGCGTCGAGACCGTCTTTGGCAGTATCCGCGATAGGACCGCCGATCACGCTGGCGGGCAGGCTGCGCAGATCGTCATCAGTGATGCCGTGCGCTTCCGTCTGGAGGCTGGGATCGCCAATCGGGGCGCTGCCAAGCGGGTCAAGCTGCGCGGCGAGATGACCGTATTCGCGGATGGCTTGGGCAAGGTTGGCGGCACCGACGGCTTTCTCGGTGACGATGCTGCTCACCGCACTCGACGCAGGGCTGATTTCCGCCGTCGGTTCGGGCGGCGTCCAGTGCTCAAAGAAGGCACGCGTCGCCGCATCGACCGAGGCGGGATTCTGCGTGTAATGCTCGTAAAGTTCGAGAATGTAGCCCTCGTTCGGGCCATGAAAAACCTGTTGAGTCATGAGCCTTCCATTGCGTTCAGCGGCGAGATCGTGTAATAAGGACAAATATAGCGCAGAAACGGGGTGGCGTGTCATAAATCAGATCAATGTGCTGGTGACGTTCGCTGGTTCAGTTGAACTCATTGCTGGTATAGTTCCAGTGCGATGGCGTACTCTGTGCTGAGGGAGGGTTCGATGCAGTTCGCGGTGACTTTGCCCCCGTTTGGCGATTATGCTGATCCGCTGTATTTGGCGCAGACCGCTCAGGCGGCCGAGGCGGTAGGCTGGGACGGATTCTTCCTGTGGGATCACGTCTTTTTCGATCCGAGCTTCCACCCCAATACCGATCCGTGGGTGGCGTTGGCTGCCGTTGCCAGCAAAACCAGCCGCATCCGGCTCGGCACGCTGATCACGCCGCTGGCACGCCGCCGCCCGTGGGTGCTGGCGCGGCAAACGGTGGCGCTGGATCGGCTGTCGGCGGGACGGCTGACGCTCGGTGTCGGATTGGGCGATCCGGCGCAGTGGGATTTTGGATTCTTCGGGGAACAGACCGACGCGAAGGTGCGTGCGCAGCGCTTGGATGAAGGCTTGGACATCCTGACGGGATTGTGGACGGGGCAACCATTCAAATATCAGGGCGCACAGTACACACTGCAAGAGATGCGCTTTTTGCCGACGCCTATCCAGCAACCGCGCATCCCGATCTGGGTGGGTGGAAACTGGCCTAACAAGCCGCCGATGCGCCGCGCCGCAAAATGGGACGGCTTCTACCCGATCAAGTGGCAGGGCGGGATGCAACCGGACGATTGGCGCGAGGTGTGGCGGTACATCCAGCAGCACCGCACATCGGATGCGCCGTTCGATCTGGTCAACGGCGGGAGCGTACCCGACGCGCAGTGGGCGAAAGCCGACAGCGTGATCATGCCATATGCCGAAGCGGGCGTGACGTGGTGGATCGAGGATGTTAGTCCGTGGCGGTTTGGGCACAGTTGGGAAATCCAGTGGCAGCCGGAATTCACCAAGCAGATGGATGACTTGATCCGGCGCGGCCCGCCAACGCTGTGATGAGGAGACGGCGGATTGGCAGCCCGTGCGGTAGGTTAGTCGTTCGTGAGCTGCATTCGCACGATGCCGAAATCGTTCAGCAGGCCGGACGAGCTATCGGCCTGCACGATCACGGAATAATGAACACCATCCGGGTCGAAGAAGACGTATTTGCCATGCGTGACCACCGCTGCACCGTTCACGTTGAAGCTGGGCAAATCGATAATCTTGTCAGTGCTCAAGGTGTCGTAGGTGTAGATGATCATTTTGCTGTCGGAGAGCGCTTCCGTGTTCTGGGAGAACCCGATTGCCAAAACTTTGCCGCTGACTTTTGAATAGTCGAGGGCTTCTACGCGTACCAGCCGATTCAGGGTGCCGTTGTAGGCGCGATCTAGCTTGGCGTCGGGAGAACTGCGCAAGACAGTGCTGCATCCTGTGAACAGCCGCTTACCATCTTCCGCGATCCAGAGTTTGCCGCAGACACGGCTCCCATTGTCGCTGGCATACGGGTTATTCGCGTAGGTGGGATTGGCTGGATCGGTCAGATCGATGCGGGTGATCCCATAGTCACCGATCGTGTACACCTGCCCATCGGGGTGCTGCCGCGCATAGCCCGAAATGCCCTGCCCTTGTAAGCCAGTCGCAATCTCGACGCCGAACGCCCCCTTTTGCCCCGACACGTATAGCCAGCCGTTGTTTGCCAGCAAAATGTTGGTGACGTTGGTAGCGACCTCGAACGTTTTTACGACTTTTTCAGCCTTCAAGTCCACGTAAGTAACCAGCGCATCATGCCCGACCGCCGCAAAATTGCCGTCCGAGCTGAGGGCGAGGGCAGTTGGATTGCGTGGCAGTGCAATCAGTGTGTCGGTGGAGTTGACGGGATCGTAGAGATGCAGCGCCAGCGGATCGCCCGAAATCATGACGATGCGCTGAAGCGACTTGCTGTACTCGGCTTGGCTGACCTGATAGGTTAACGGCTGAATATCGCCAAGCACGGTCGGACTGGCGGTCTTGGCAACTTTAGTGACGGTAGGCTGCGCGGCGGACGTAGTAACGGCTTCGGTGGCGTCGGTAGGCTGCGCAGCGACTGTGGTACTCCCGACATCTCCAACAACGACGCCAAATTGTACGTCGGTGGGCGCGCTGGGCGCGTAACGGTCATTAAGACGGGCATTTTGACCGAGCAAGGCATAGTAGCGTGTGCCTGCGGCGTTGAGGAACAAAAACCCGCTATCGCCGTTTTTACCATCACGGAAAGCGGGCAAGGCAACCACACTTTCGCGCGTCAAGGTGTCGTAGTTGTAGGTGAAGACTAGCAGCGGATCAGGATTGGTCTCTGAGCCATAATAGTCATTGGTTGACTTCGAACGTCCCAAGGCGATCAATTTACCCTGCGTTTGCGCATAGGCGGCACCATCGATGGACGCAGCGTCCGCCAGCGAACCGTTGTAGGTCATATCCTGTTTGGCATCCGGCGCGGAACGGAAGACCGTCCCACAGCGACCAAAAATCCGCCGACTGTCTGCCGACACCCAGAAACTGCCACAATACGAATAATCACCGTGATAAGGCCAGTCGCGCGCTTCGGTCAGCTTATCCGCGTCGAAGAAGTAGTGATACATGTGCTCTGGCGAGAGACCACGCGTGCCGTAATAGAGGCTCGTCCCATCGGGATGGCGCTGCAAATAGCCGCCCGCGTAGACAGAAGCCATATTGGTCAGAGCTTCGTTATTGGTTTCGATCTGCACGAGATGGAGCGATTCCCACTGATCGCGCACGGGCATGACGACGATCCAACCCGTGTTCAGCAGCACAATATCGGACGCAGTAGTCGTCAAATCAAGTGTTTTGACGACTTCCGCCGTGCGCAGATCGACATACGTGATCATGGCATCGTGCCCAACCGCCGCGAAATTGCCATCCTGACTGACGGACAGGCAGGTAGGCTGACGTACCAGCGCGACAGTTTGCTGCGACTGAGATTCTGGATCGTAGATGTAAAGCGCATCGGGATCGCTGGCGACGAAGATGATTTTATCCAGACTCGTGCTGTACTCGGCATCTTTCACGGTAAAAGACAGCTCTCGAAGTGGGCTGTTGAGCACCGCAGCCCCCAAGGGCGGCGTGGCGGTGATGGTCGGCGCGGGACGCCCCGGAATCGGCGTGGGAAAGGTGCCTTCGCTGGTAGCGGGCAAGGCGAAAGTTGACGGTGGACTGTCGGTACTGTCTGGGATGTCGTCGGTGGGCTGTACAAACAGCGGCGTGCGCGACGGGATGGGGGTGAAGGTGGGCGGACGGGTGCGCGTAGGCGGCAGTGGCGTCACCGTGGCGATGGGTGGGTTGGTCGGGAGCACGGGCGGTTCAGTGGCGGTGACGACGAGTACAATCGGCACTGGCGTTGGTTGACTGGCAAGGCGCGACACGGCAAAAATACCAACGCCACCCGCTACGACCAAGCCGAGCAGCAATCCTGCCACGAACATCAAGGCGGTGTTCGGTCGGGCGGTATTCGTAGCGCGAGGAGAGACTTTCACGCCAGAGGCTTTGAGCTGTTCTTCCGCCCATGTGTCTTTGAACGGAGCGGACTCGTGAAAATCCGGCTCCGGAACAGGATCGAACTTCGGCGTCGGGACGGTGCTGCCATAGCTGGCAGTTGATGGCGTGTCTCTAAACGATTCTGACGGTGCGGGTGGTGCGTCGCCTTCGGCTAACTGTGCTTGCAACCTGCCCAACAACTGCATGATAGGGCCGTGATTGGGATTCAGCGCCAAGGCTTTTTCGCACATCTGAATCTTGCGATGGATGTCATTGGTCAAGAAAGTAGAGATAAAGTAGGCATCGGCATCTGGCCCATGTTCCTTGACATACTGCTGAAGTTGCACACGCGCTTCTTGCGTTTTATTTTGCCGGACGAGTTGATAGATGTCTTGGAGGCGCTGTTTGGGGGAAGGTACGTTTGTCAAGATGTCACCACTTGCCGAGGTCGCGAACACAGCCGTCGAATGGTAATTATACAACCACGGGACGGTCACTTCATTAAGAGCAACATACAAAGGTATTACAATTAGATCGCTAAAGTTGATGTAGCGTGCGTTGTGTAATCCACTGAAACGTGGCACGATCAGACGACAATGCACTTTCAAGGACGTTCATGAAATGTTACTGATTCATAATGCACATTTACCCTCGGCACAGCGTGGCTGGCTGCTGACCGACGGCACTCAGATCGCGCAGATGGGTGATGGCGACGCACCAAGCATCGAAGCCGCGCAGGTCATCGACGCACAGGGCGGATGGCTGCTGCCGGGGTTCATCGATGTTCACGTTCACGGCTCGGCAGGCGCGGATGCGATGGACGCAACTCCCGACGCATTGACGACGATGGCGCGCTTCTTTGCTACGCGCGGGGTGACAGGATTTCTCGCCACGACAATGACGCATTCGGAAATCGCGATCACCGCTGCACTGCAAAATGCCGCCGCCTGCATGGGCAAGATCAAGGGCGGGGCGACGCTGCTCGGCGTTCATCTCGAAGGGCCGTACATCAACCTGAAGGTCAAGGGCGCGCAAGATGGTCAGTACGTCCGCACCGCTGATCCCGCCGAGTATTTGCACTGGCTGGCGCTGAATGTGATCCGCGAAGTGACCGTCGCGCCGGAATTCCCCGATAATGTCGGCTTCATTAAGGCGTGCGTGGAGCGCGGGATCAACGTCTCCATCGGGCATACGCAAGCCACCTATGAGCAAGTCAACGCAGCGATTGAACTGGGCGCGCGGCACGCTACCCACACGTTCAACGCGATGACAGGGCTGCATCACCGCAATCCGGGTACGGTGGGTGGCGTAATGGCGTCGGAATTGGTCACCTGCGAGATGATCTCCGATACTATTCATGTACATCCCGCCGTGATGAAAATCCTCGTGCGGGCGAAGGGCGTCGAAGGTGTGGCGGCGATCACGGATGCGATCCGCGCGGCGGGCATGGGCGACGGCGTGAGCGAATTGGGCGGGCAGACGGTGACGGTCAAGAATGGCATGGCGACGCTGGCGGATGGGACGCTGGCGGGCAGCGTGCTGACGCTGGATCAGGGTTTCCGCAATGTGCTGGCGGTGACGGGACTTTCGCCCGATCAGGCGTGGCCTATGTTCAGCGCCAACGCCGCACGCCAGATCGGGTTGGGCGACCGCAAAGGCCGCTTGCAGGTTGGCTATGATGCCGATCTGGTGCTGCTAGATGCGGATTATCAGGTGCGGCAGACCATCGTTGAAGGCGAAATCGTTTACACGAAGTAGAAAGCGTCAGCATGACGGGTGAACAACCACATAAGGCGGTATCGCGGCGCAGTTTCCTGATCGCGCTGACAGGATCGGCGTTAGCGGCGTCGGCGGGGTATCAGGCAGTCACGGCACAGACGAACACACCGCACGCCGCGCCACCTTTTCCCGAAGCCGTTCCCGATAAGCAGTGGGGCATCCTCAAGTACGATCAACCCGTATTGACGCCGACGGATCGGCTGTTCACGGCGCGTTATGCTCCCGACCGCACGCCGCAGATCGACGTGAATTTGTGGCGACTGACGATAGATGGCTTGGTCGAATCACCGTGTGCGCTGTCGCTGGCGGACATTCACGCGCTGCCGACGCTGGAAGACACGCGGGCGATGGAGTGCATCAGCAATCCGGCGGGCGGGGCGTTCATCGGCAATATCCGTGTGCAAGGGGCGGACTTCGCGGCGATCAGTGCTCGTATCGGGATCAAGCCGGAAGCGGCGCATGTGAGATTCGAGGCAGCGGATGGCTACACAACCGCCGTCACGCTTGAGCAGATGAGACGGCGTGGCGTGATGCTGGCCTATGCAATGAATGGCGAACCGCTGACGATCGAGCGCGGGTTTCCGCTACGACTGATGATCCCCGGTGTGTACGGGCAAAAAATGCCCCGCTGGATCACGCGGATGTCCTTCATCGATCACGAGTATCTAGGCTATTGGGAGCAGCGCGGCCTATCCAATAGTGCCGAAGTACGCACCAAGGCGATCATTCACGCGCCAACGACAGGCAGTGAGATCGTGACGGGCGAGTCCATCGTGATTCAGGGGATCGCGGTGGCGGGCACACGGACGATCACTAGCATCGAGGTGCAGATCGATGATGGCGAGTGGTTTCCCGCTGAGATCGCCGCGTCCGAGTCGCCGTTTGCATGGCGGCAGTGGTATGTGCGCTGGAACGCACCTGCGCCCGGCGTGTACCAGATCGGCGTGCGGGCAACGGACGAAACCGGCTTCGTCCAGCATCAAGAGGCGGATCGGCGGTTGAGCGCGACCCCGAACGGCACCAGCGCGATCCACCGCATCAGCGTGTACATAACCTGACGCTAGGGACAACCCGCATCAAGATTGCGGTAGATGATCAAGTCATCCACGCTGGCTAATTTTTGCAAATGCAGCGTAGTCAGGTGCGATTCCATCGTCGGATCGGACACGATGTACTTGCTGCGCGGTGGCAACTGCTGAAGATCCCAGATCAAGATCACCGAATAGCCGATCTCCGGCGGGAGCATCAGAAAGCGCTGATCCCACGTGTTGTAGGCGAGGGCGGTGTTGCACCACGGATCGGCTTGCGGATCGTAGGTGATCACGCTGGCGGTGACCTGCTGAAAGCGCTGCAACTTCGCCATATCGGCGTGAAACGCCTCGGTTTTGGGAATGTCGGCCTGATAATTGCCGAAGAAAACGCCGACGAATAACAGATTCGAGACGACGAGCGGCAGCAGCAAGCGTTGACGGTTGAACAGCACCAGCAGAATCAGGCTGAACAGCAGATGCATGGCGAGGTGACGGTAGTGAATCCAGTAACCGACGAAATAAATCTGGACGAAGAAGAATATGGGCACCAGATTCAGGACGTGGACGAGTGCATCACCTTGCTGATCCGCGATGACGGTCAGGTTGAGCCGTTTGCCGCGTCGCTGCCGCAGGATCAAGAAGCCGCTGATAATCACGAGGGCGATTAACTGGTAATGCAGCAGCAGTTGAAGCGAGGTGATCCCGTCGCCGCCAAACAGCAACAGTCGTAGATTGGTCGCGACATAGCCCCATAGGACGATCAGCCCTTCTCCAAGCGATCCACGCAAAATGCCGAGGATGTTGTTCAGCACATGCGGATAGGGCGCGGCTAGGCCACGCGACAACCACAGCATGAAGGCGATCAGCACCAGCGCACCGATGATCCGCAGCGCGACCCGCCGTCCCGATTGCAGATCGCCTGCCAGCAGGAATAGCGGCAACAGTAAAAATGACCACGAGACGCGTACCAACGCCGCGACGATCAATAGCAAGAAGATGGCTAGTTTGAGTCCGCGCATTGGTGAGGTGCGGTTGGTCAGCAAGTGATAAAACAAACCTGCCAGCACGATGGCAAAGCCTTGATTGAGCGATTCTTGCATATTGATCGGGACGAAGAACAACATCGCCCAATACGTGCTGATGACCGCCAGCAACCACAGCAGACGGCGGCGATCCGGCTTGGTGAGCAGCATGAGGATAAGCAGCGCCGTGCCAAGGATGACCATGTTGTAGATCGGGGCGGAGTTCAGCGCCCACCCGAAGATTCTCCCTAGCGTCCCGATCAGGATCGGGAAGAACGGCCCCCATGCCGCGAAGCGCGTGAAGGTGAACGTAGCGGGCAGCTCGTGATGTGCGTAGTAGCCGCCGTTGAACCCTACTGCCTTGAACGTCTCGATCTGCCGCCAGTTGTAGATTTCGTCGGCAGAATAGGGGACGTAATCGAGCACATTACCATGCAACTGCGTGCTCACCAGCACGAATGTCAGCAGCGCTGGCGCAAGGATGATCAACAAGCCGAGCAGCAGCACGACCGCGCGGGATGAACGAGGGGATCGGGTAGTCGTCATGACAACCTATCTTGATGCCGATCAAGGTACAACAGTCTGCCTATTGTACTAGAAAGGGGCAGCACAAATCGCATCGTGAGCGCTACAATAGCGTAACATCGGCGGCTGGCTGCAACTGCAGGTTGGTCAGGCGCGGATGACGAGAATAAGGTTCGTGCAGAAAGGATAGTTTATGTTTCAGCAAACAGATTGGGTGGCGCTTGGTCAAGGCGGCAAGCGCAAGACGATTGGCGATGGCGAAAAGATGATGATTCTGGAAATCCAGTTTGAAACGGGTGGTGGTGTTCCCCCGCACAGCCATCCCCATGAACAGATCAGTTACATCGTCAGCGGCAAGATGGAATATACCGTTGAAGGCAAAGCGTTCATTTTGAGCGCGGGGCAGTCGGCGGTAGTTCCCGGCGGGATCACGCATAGCGCGACCGCCCTTGAGCCGAGCACCATTGTCGAAGCCTTCAGCCCCCCGCGCGAAGAATTCCGCCCGAAATAGGTTCCGCGTTACACTCATGAGGCATAAGTGGGGTGAGGTTTTGCTCGCCCTGCTGACTCTGAAAACGAACGAATCTTTCAATTTATGAATAACCGCTTGATCGCACCTCAGTCTGTGCGCCATCAGACGCTGTATCGTTGGTGGCTGCTGTTCATCACGGTTGTGCTGGCAGCGTGCCAACCCAAGCCGCCCGCGTCACCGCCTACGCTGACGCCCAATGTTGAGATCGTCACGCTGACCCCACGCCCGACGCGCCCGCCCAATCTCGGCGGGGCAGTTGACCACACCGCAGGGTCGGATAATGCCTATCTGACGATCATTTTCTACGGCGATTTTACCTGTGCGCCGTGCGTGGATGTGGCGCGCTCACTGCTGGTGCTGCGGCAGCGCTACGCGGGCGATGTTCGGGAGATTTTCCGCTCGTTCCCGCAGTCCACTAAAGAGGATGATAAAGCGATGCTGGCAGCACAGGCCGCCGAAGCCGCCAGCGATCAGGGGCGCTTCTGGGAGATGCACGATCTGTTATACGCGCAGCAAGCCACATGGACGACATTGCCGCCGTCTGCCTTCCGCCAGAAGCTGACCGATTACGCACGACAGATTGGGGTGGCTGACCTCGTCACGTTTGACCAGACCTTGGACAGCGGACGCTACAAAACGCTGCTTGAAGCGGCGCGACAGGAAGCGCAGTTGCAGGGCTTGAAGGGCGTGCCCGCGCTGGTCTTCAATACGCAGCGCATCAACAACGTGCCATATCGCGGACGCATTGATGAGTATTCGCTGGATGGCTATGTACGCCAACGCTTGCTAGAAAAACGCTGGTTCGACAAGCAGCCTGCACTGCAAATCGACCTGAACAAGCATTACACTGCCACGCTGGTCACAGAAAAGGGCGACATCGTGATCGAACTGCTGGTGGATAAAGCGCCCGTCGCCGTGAATAACTTCGTGTATCTGGCGCGGCAGGGTTGGTACGACAACATTACGTGGCATCTGGTGATCCCCGATTTTCTGGCGCAGACGGGCGATCCCAGCGGCACGGGCTACGGCTTCACTGGCTATAACATCGCAGATGAGATGGACAACGGGCTGACCTTTGACGCCCCCGGCAAAGTGGTGATGGCTCACGCGCTGCAATCGGACGCGCCCCACAATACGAGCAGCCAGTTCTTCATCACGCTGGCGGCGCTGGAGCCGCGCGATCTGTACGATGGGCGGTACACGATCTTCGGGCAGGTGACGCAAGGCATGGACGTGGTGCGCAAGCTGACGGCGCGCGATCCATTCACGGACGCCAACCCCCCACCGGGCGATAAGTTGATTACCATCAGAATCAAGGAGCAGTAAAGCGACTCATGAGCGTGTTTCGCTTGAAGGATTGGTGGAAGCATGGCCTACTGGCAAGCATGGGCATGGTGCTGGCGGTAGGCGGCGTGTTGGCGGCTGGCGCGTGGTATCTGCTGCGCCGACGCTCCCCCGATCCGAGCGACCCACCGACCAATTACGATCTCAGCTATCAGGAGGTCGCTTTCCATGCGCGGGATGGGGTCAAGCTGCGCGGCTGGTGGATTCCCGCGCCAAGTGGTCATGAGCCAGCGCCTACCGTAATCATGGCGCACGGGCAGGCGGGCAGCATGGACGCTGACACGGCGCAGATGGTGCCGTTGCATCAGGCGGGCTTCAACGTGTTGATGTTCGATTTCCGGGGGCATGGGCGCTCGGAAGGCAACACCGTGACGATGGGCGTCCATGAGAAGGCTGATTTGCTCGGTGCGGTGGACTATCTGACCGACCATCACGGCTGCCAGCGAGTGGGCGTGCTCGGCTTCAGCATGGGCGCGGCGGTAGCGGTGATGGCAGCGGCGGAATCTGAACGGATCGCGGCGCTGGTGGCGGACAGCAGTTACACAACGCTGGAACATACCCTACGGCGCTGGTCGGTGCATCCGAGCGTACCTAGCCTGCTGCATGAATGGATCGTGGACAACAGCTTGACGCTGGCCTCGGTAATCACTGGTGTACCTCTGCGGGAAGCGCAGCCGATCTCGGCGGTATCGCGGTTGGCAGATCGTCCGGTGCTGTTCATTTATGGGGAGCGCGATCCCTTCGTGACGGTTGAGGAGATGCGGCAAATGAGCGCGATCACGCGTAACGCCGAATTGTGGCTGGTGCCGGACGCCGGACATCGTGACGCTTATCACAGCGATCCTGATACATATAATCAGCGGGTGATCGGCTGGTTCAAGCGATGGCTGTGATCGTTATAGGTCGATCTTCCAGAAGGGCAAATCTTGCATGGTGCGCTGGAAGCCATAGCGAATATAGAGATTCTGTGACTGCGTGTTGGTCTCCTGCGTGTTGACGCTGACGCTAGGCAGCCCTTTGCGCATGAAGTGGTTGAGCATATGCCCGACCAACGCCCCGCCGATGCCCCGCCCTTGCAGTGCAGGCAGCACTGCCAACCGCGCCAAGTGTCCGCCATCGGTATGCTGCGTAGAAAGCTGATAGCCGACGATGCTGCCGCCGATCTCCGCGATAGTAAAGTGTGCGGCGAACCGGGAGGCTTGGCGGAGCGCGGTTTTACTCATGCGCCAGAGTGGGCCAAAGGCGGCATGATCGACTTCAACGACGGGCGCAACATCATTCCAGTAGGCAGGGCGAATGTGAATTTCGGGGCGCAAGGACGGCGGTACGGCTTCGTGCCCATAACGGCGCAAGGTCACGATGTCTTCGCAGTAGCTGAATCCCAATGGATCGAGATATTCGGTCAGCCAGCCGCGCAGCAGTAACACGCCCATTTCATGCACGCCCGCGATGACCAACTGCGTGCGCAATGACCGCCATAAAGCCGCGATCACCTCGCCGGGATTGGCAAAATCTTCGATGGCTACCAGCCGCAACCATGCCGCGCCGCCGAGCACTTCCGAGGAAGCCATGACGCCCTGCAAGGCGTTGTTTTGCCACGCCAATAGAATTAGCGCTTCGGGGTCATCCAGCCAATCTTCGACGGTTTGCCAATCGAGATGCGTATGTACCTGTACCGCCTCTTCGATCAGGCGCAGCGTAGCACGCCGATAGCGCCGCATGTAGGGCGTGATCTCAAACGTCAGCGTCAAGGAGCGACCTTCGCGGCAAACGTGCGCAGCGCCGCTGCTGCCCCACCGATGATCGGATCGCCATGCCCGAAGCAGACAATATCGGTATCGAGGGCGGCGATTCGCTGGATTGACTGTTTGGCCTGCGCCATATTCACCGTCGCGACCGCCATTGGCAGACGCATTCCTAGCAGATGCATAGCCACATCACCGCAAAATAGTAGATGCTTGGCGGGATACCAGAAAGCAACTTGACCGGGACTGTGCCCGAAGACTTCCAACACCGTCAGACCGGGCAGCACTTCATCCAGCACATCGCCCTCACGGATTTCGCGCTGCACGGTTGCCGCTGCCATTTTGGTGGGCGGCATCAGACTGCCAAGCACGCGGGCAAGGCCGGTCAAACTGGCGGGAACGGGCATAGGGATGTTTTCGCCGCGCACAGGACCGACATCATTGGGATGGACGTACACCGCCGCGTTAGTGGCTTGCTGGAGCGCCGCTAAACTGCCGATGTGATCGGGGTGAGCGTGGGTGATCAGGATGCGCTTGACATCCGTGAGCGAATGCCCGATGCTGGCAATCTCCTGTGCGATCCGTTTCACGGCGTTAGGGATGGTAGCGTCGATCACGGTCAGACCGTCGGCGCTTTCGATCACGTATACGCGCCCGACGAGTAGACCTTCGACCCAGTAGATGCCATCAGTGATTTTTTTCAACAGATTTCCCTTGTCACTACAGTGTATGTCCAGCCGCGCACTTGCATTCCGAGTCTAGCACGGATAGGCTTATGGCAACTAGTGGACTTTAACACTAACGATACTGCGGCTTGCCATACCAATTGAGGCTACGATGACATCTAAACTATTTTTCCTAGATGCACGACGACGCCCGAAATTCAGGCCACCATTACCGTACCCCGAAACGATCACGCCGTTCGAGAAGATGTCCGTCGCCGCGCTTGAATCACTGGTGGCGGGGAGCGAACCTGCCAAATCTGATTTCATGCTGCGGGCGGATTTCGGCGCGAATGCCACTGCCGTTCAAAACGATCTGACGATTTTAATCCAAGATATGTTTCCGCTGTATCGCTATGCTGACGAGCGCGCCAAATATTACCAGAACGAGTATTACAAGTTTCAATGGATCTTACTGATCGGGTCGTTAGTGACCTCGATCATCGGTGCGATGACGATTGCCCTGAGCAATGCACAGAGCAAGGATCTTGGGAATCTGACCGACGCTCAATGGTTGGGGATCGGCAGTGTGATGGCGGGCGCAGTGATTTCGATCTTCACAGGGCGCGACCGACGCCGCAATTCGCAGTCGCGTTGGTATCTGTGGCGGCGAGTGTCCGAAGAACTGCGCCGCGTGTACTTCATGTATCTGGCCCATGTATCCCCCTTTGATGGTGAGGACTGCCGCGATATTTTGCAGGCAAAACTGCTGGATATGCGGCAGAGCGCCGACAAAATTGAACACAACTCACCAATGGATACATCGAGCACTGCCGCCGATCAGAGCGCGAGTATGGCAACGGCGAAACCCGGCGGGCAATCCTTCCAATGGCTGCACACCAAAGAAGAATTGCAGCGTTTGTTGAGCCTGTACGTAGAACGACGCCTGAAACGCCAGAAAGACTGGTATGGTGAGCGAATCATCGAATATGAACATAATTCGTCGTGGGTATTCGACGCCAGCCTATATTTGGCGGTGGGAACGAGCGTATTCGCGTTCATCAACACGCTGATGGGCGTGACGCCGTTGCTTTCCGTCATCATTACCCTAATGCCAGTGGTGGCGGCGTATATCGCATCGTTCGAACGCATTTATGGATGGGAACGCCAAGCGACCTTGTACTTTAGCGCCCGTCAGCGTCTGGAAAAGCATGAATTGACTATCCAGCAGCGCATCAATGACATCAAGCAGGGCGATTGGGAAGTATTGCGGGCAGTGGTGCGGGATGTTGAGGATACCTTCGATGACGAAGTGACGCAGTGGGGCAGCAAGGTGGATCAGACCAGCCGCACGCCGATCAGCAGTCAGGAGATCATCCTTGATGAACTGAAGAAGCTGAATTTGCCGCCCGAACAAAAGAAACAAATCGAGAGTATTCTGGGCAGCGAACAGCAGCCCTCCGCGCCGACGACGGACGAGAACAAGACAGCCGACGAGAATAAACAGCCGTAGCGGGTTTGAATAAACGGCATTTACTAAGGATACACATGCATGACTGACACAGAACATACCTCGCTCGAAGCAGTCTTCAAGATCATGGATGACATGCGCGGCAAGCTGCTGGCGCTGATCAAGGATATTCCGCTAGACACGATCATCCATACGGATAACCACTGGCGGCTGCGTGATATTCTGGGGCATCTAGGCGCGTGGGATGAAGCCGCGATCAGGTCTATCGAGGCGTATAAGCAGGGCGGGCAATATGTCGTCCGGCATGAATTCACGGGCGAGGACACAGGTGAACAGTTCAATCAACGCGAGTATGCCCGCTACTCGGCGTGGTCGGATGCGCAGATCATGGGCTATTTCACCGAAACGCGTGAAAAACTGAAACAAACGTTGGCCTCGCTAACACCACAGCAGTGGGCGGATCAGATGCACATGCCGTGGGGACAGGGATCGCTACGGTCGCCATTCACATTGGGCGACGGGATAGCCGGACACGAAGACGAACATTACCAGCTCATCCAGCAGTGGCGGGAGGCAACCGAACAATAAGCCATGATCCGAATGCTGCACTTCGCTGACCTGCACCTCGGCGTCGAAAATTATGGGCGCTTTGACCCGCACACGAGCATGAACTCGCGCGTGGTAGATTTTCTGCGGCGCACCGATGAGATGATCGCGTATGCCAAGCAGAATGAGGTCGATCTGACCATCTTCGCGGGGGATGCCTTCAAAAATCGGCAGCCGAACCCGACTCTGCAACGTGAATTGGCCTACCGCATCCGTGAGTTGGCAGAGATAAGCCCCGTGATCTTGCTGGTGGGCAATCATGACCTGCCGAATATCACACTGCGGGCGCACAGCCTCGAAATTTACGACACGCTGGCAGTGCCGAATGTGCTGGTGGGCGATAAATACATGCTGTATTCGGTCGCCACCAAGAATGGCAATGTCTGGGTCGGCACCGCGCCCTACCCGATCCGCACGAATTTGCTCAACGAGGAGCAGGCGCAGGGCAAGTCGATGGCGCAGATCGACGCGATGCTGCAAGATACGCTGCAACTGCTGCTGCGCGATCTGGCGCGGGAAGCCGAGCAGCATCCTGAGCCGCGCGTGCTGGTGGGACATTTCACCGTGCAAGGAGCCAGCTTTGGCAGTGAGCGGGCGGTGATGGTCGGGCGCGACGCGACGACGCTGCTCGGTGATCTGGCTGATCCGGCGTGGGATTACATCGCCTTGGGGCACATCCACAAACACCAGAATCTGACCGCGAAATTGCAGGGCTTGCCGCCGACGGTCTACAGCGGGAGTCTGGAACGCGTCGATTTTGGCGAGGAGGCTGACGCCAAGGGCTTCTGCTGGGTGGAGCTGGAACGCGGCAACACGCGCTGGCAGTTCGTCCGGCTGAACGCGCGCCCCTTCGTCACGCTGAAGCTGGATGTGCGAAACGCTGACGA
This sequence comes from Anaerolineae bacterium, assembly GCA_019637615.1. Taxonomy (GTDB): domain Bacteria; phylum Chloroflexota; class Anaerolineae; order Aggregatilineales; family UBA2796; genus JAHBVK01. The sequence goes on from JAHBVJ010000003.1 coordinate 277,080, forward strand.
CCCGATGGCGGTGGTGCAGAACGCGATCCAAGCGCAAGACTGCCGCGAGGCTATCGTACGTTTGATCATCGATGCCACGCCGGAGACGGATGCTAAACTGCGTGAAAGTGCGCTGCATGAAGCGTTGCGGGCGGCGGGCGCGCAAACGGTAGCGGGCATTCAGCGCAATGTCGAGCGTCCGGCACGGAGTCGACTCGGCATCACGCCGGAGGGGATGACCTCGTTAGAACTGCTGCGTCAGTATCTACGCGCCAAGAAAACCGATCCTGCGCGGCTGGAAACGCTGATTGAGCGCGCCGAGTCGATGCTGAAAGAGGAATGAGGCATATACGCACTGCACGCCGACGGCGGCGTACTGCGTAGCCTGACGCCGTTCGCGCCAGCCAGCGAGATCAGGCTAAATGTATCGCTGCTCACGCGCATCGACGCCATTTTGCCAATCCTGAGTAAACTATCCCCCAATTTAGTTGACCAATACGCTCAAAACAGGCGATGTGAACGGATTTTGATCACATTGCTGATGGAGAAATTTTCCATGCGGGCAGTGATCCAAGTGCTATGGCGCGGTGTGATGCAGTTCGAGCATCACGGCTGGGTATTCGTCGTCTCGAATCTGTTCGCGGCGATCCTCGCGCTACCGCTGGTCACGCTGCCATTGGCGCTGGCAGGGTTGTCCTACGTCAGCCACACAGCGCAGACCACGCCCGCCGCCCACATTGATGAATTCTGGATCGGCGTGCGCAAATATTGGAAAGAAGGCTTGATCGTCGGCATCCTTAACTTCGCGATTTTCGGCGTGATCATCGCGAATTACATCTTTTTTCTCGATCAGGCGGGCATTCTGTTCGTCGTGCTGCGGTTGATGTGGTTTGTGATCATGCTCCTATGGATCGCGGTACAGCTCTACCTATGGACGATCCTTGAAGAGATGGAAATGCCAACGTTGCGAGAAGGCTTGCGCAACGCAGGCGTGATGATCGTGCGCAATCTGGGCTTCAGTTTGCTGCTGGCGTTCATTATCCTGATCTTTGTACTGGTCAGCGTGGCACTGTTCGCGGTCTGGGCACTGGTCACGCCGAGTTTGATCGCGTGCATCGGCACTGCGGCAACGCTGGATCGCTTGGCGGTCTACCGCGCTCAACAACACTAATACATCTCTATCGTTCAAATGCTACAATTGCCACCATAAGATCGCGATAGGAATTGTGATAGGGCAACGGCAGCAAGGAACGAAGCATGGATTTATTTCGCAAAGGATTGAGCAAAACACGCGGCGGCTTCATGGGGCGCATTGCTCAAGCGCTCGGCAGCTCCACCGTATCCGAGGAAACATGGGATGACCTCGAAACGGTGCTGGTGCAAGCCGATGTCGGCGTGAAAACGACTGAATTGGTGATCAAGCGGCTGCGCGACCGCTATAAAAAAGAAGGCATGGTGCGCCCTGATCAGGTACAGAAAGCGCTGAAACAAGAGCTGCGCGCCTTATTGAAGCCGCCAACGCCGCTCAACGTCAGCGGACGCCCGCTCTCGATCATTTTGATTTGCGGCGTCAATGGATCGGGCAAGACGACCTCTATCGCCAAGCTGTCCAACCGCTTCAAGAACAATAACCGCAAAGTGATCATCGCGGCGGGCGATACCTTCCGCGCTGCCGCCATCGAGCAATTGAAGCTGTGGGGGGATCGGATCGAAGTACCCGTCGTCGCCAACCAACCGAACAGCGATCCGGGCGCGGTGGTGTTCGACGCGGTGAAAGCTGCCCAAGCGCGCAACGCCGAAATCTTGATCGTGGATACTGCCGGACGCTTGCAGAACAAAACCAACCTGATGGAAGAACTACGCAAGATCAAGGGCGTGATGAGCAAGCAAATCCCCGACGCGCCGCACGAAGTATTGATCGTGCTGGACGGCACTACGGGACAAAATGCGCTCTCACAGGCCAAGGGCTTCGCGGAGGTGGTGCAGTTGACGGGTGTGATCGTGACGAAACTGGACAGCACTGCCAAGGGCGGCATGTTGTTCGCCATCCAACAAGAACTCGGCCTCCCGATCCATTATGTCGGGCTTGGCGAAGGCTTGACGGATTTGATCCTGTTTGACCCTGACTCATTCGTAGACAGCCTATTTGAAGGAGAGTCGTGATTGAGCGAGTCTAGCCTTGATGATAAGGTCGCTGCGTTAATCCGAACGCACCTTCATCGTTATAAAGAGATCGAGATCAAGGATATTTATCGGCTGCTGCACCAAGCCGTATTCGGCAGCGGGCATCCGATCACGGCGGTGAAATCCGAGCGCGAATGGTTGGAACGGGAATCCGAAATCGCCGTCCCCGATCCGAAGGCGCATCTGCTGGAAAATATTCATCCGGAAGGAAAATTAGTGCGGTTACATTTGCGCCCATACCTGAGCGCGAAAGGTGATCTCAAGAAGCTGCTAGATGCCTTCATCGCCTCATCCAAGAGCATTAAAGGTGAGGTGAGCACGATGGAAGCCTATTGGCGCATCGTAGAGCGCATGACCGAGCCGAATGGAGAACTCGCCAATCGCTTCGACGCCCGTACGGTGCAGTTGATCGGGCGAACGCGCGCGCAAGAGAATTGGCCTGCTAGTCATCATTCGCCCAACATCGTATACGCTTACAAGCCGATCTACCGCGTACTGACGCTGACGGCGGCGCAAGAGTTGTTGAGCAAGCAGAAGATCGCGGCGAAGGTGATTTAGCCGCTAAGGTTAAGCGAAGGTAAGGGACGTGGTGGATAACTGGCTCACCCCGCATCCGAGGTGAGCCATTGTGTTTAAGACGCGGTTACGAAGACGGCGTCGCGTTGGGATCGGGGGTTTCAGTGGGCAGCGGCGTCGGCGTCGGCAAGCCCAGATTCGCGCCACCACGGGCGGCTAACTGCGCTGCCTGATCAATAGTGTAATATTCCCAGTGAGGCCCACCGAAGGTGGCATCCGTCTCGAAGGGGCCTTTATACCACGGCTTATACAGTGTCAAGGACATCGAGACGTAGATCGGCAGGATCGGGAATTCGCCTTCCTTACCAAAGAAACTTTCTTCGATGTCGTTGTACATCTTCTCACGTTTGGCAAGGTCGAGTTCCTTAGCGGCGGCGTCGATCTCATCGTCAACTGGTGTGCAGGTACGCTTGAAGTCGTTGCCGACATTGCAGCTCAACACGTCGTGCATCCAGTTTTGCCCGTCCGCATAGTCCGCGAACCACGAAATGAACCACATGCTCGGACGTTGTTCGGTGGGTGTGTCTGCGCTCGTGCTCTTGAGCAGGATCGAGAATTCTTGCTGCTCAAGGGTGATCAAACTCACATCGCAGCCGAGATTTTGCACGATGGCGTTCTGCATAAATTCGGCGGACGCGACGGAAGTACTCGACTGCGTGCTAAGGATGGTGACTTGTGGTAAGCCTTCGCAGTTGGGATAACCACCAGCGGCGAGTTGCGCCTTGGCATACTCTGGGTCGAAGCCAGAATTCTCTTCCGTGCCGATCCATGCCACGTTGATGGGCACCGCGCCGAACACACCGGGTGGCATGAAGTGAGCGATGGGGATGCCCAAGCCTTGGCGGACTTCGTTCACATACGAGTTGCGGTCAAGGGCAGCGCTGAAGGCACGTCGCACCTCAGGCTTATCGAAGGGCGGTTTGTCATACGCGAAACCGAAATAATAGGTACCCAACCCGATGGTCTGCGAGAGTTCCTTGGACAGCACAGGATCAGCCTTGGCGTTCGCGACTTCTGCGCGCGGAACAGCCGCTGCGTCGATGTTATTGCCAAGATACAGGTTATACAGCGTCGAGCTTTCCTGTACGTAGATCGTGATCAGGCGCTCCAAGTTGCCTTTGGCGTCCTCGTTGATGGTGGGATACAGCGGATTCTTGACGAACGTCCATGAGACTTCTTTATCCCACTGCTCAAGGACAAATGGTCCGTTGCTGATGATATTGCCAGCATTCGTCCAATCTTCACCGAATTCCTCGATGGCTTCGTGCGGGACGGCGCGGATCATCCACATCGGGGTGGTTTGCAGGAAGTAACCAAGCGCTCCCTGCGTCTCGATCACCAGCGTAGTGTCATCGGGAGCGCTGACGCCCACCTGATCGAAGTCTTCCGGCTTGATTTTGTCGGACTCGATCCGGCTGACCACATCACAACCCTTGATGATGGCTGCTGTGACCAACGTGTAGTATGCGCCCAGACGTGGATCGCACGAGCGCTTAACGCCGTACACAATATCGCCCGCGACCACTTTGCGAATTTCGGTAGTCTGCTTGGTGGCGGGGTCGTAGCGTACCCACGGTACATCGCTGCGCAGTTTGAACGTCCACACATCGCCCGCTTCGTTGGACGACCATTCGGTGGCGAGTTCCGGGCGAATCTGGATCGTCACCGGATCGACATCCGTCAAACCGAGAAAAAGGTTTTCTATAAGGTTAATCGAAGGTAAGTCTTCCGCACGAGCCGGATCAAGATAAGAAATCGTACTATTGGAGGCGGCGTAATTGGTGATGGGTTCGGTATTCTGGAGCAATGGACTGGTGAGGGGGAAAACACTGTCGGCGGTGGCGGCTTGTGCCATGCTAGGCACAACCGATGCCGCTAGCACGCTGGCTGCAAGCAGCAAACTACGTACAAGTTTACCTGCATTGTACATTGGGTGACTCCTGATAAGCGACGAATCTATCTCGCACCCCTGCGCGAGTGAGGGAAGTATAGAAACTCGTTCAGGAGTCGTCAACTTGGCATAGTGCCTAACCAAATTAAGGTTTGGTTTAGACCATGTTCGGCGAAATAACTAAAACAGGCGTGTTATTTCACCGATCAGCGCTTCTTTACCTGTTCCGCCGTTGGCTGTTCGAGTAAATAGCCCTTGATGCCTTCCAAGGTGCGGTTCATATGCAAAATAATGGCGTCGCGTAGTTTAATGGCGTCGCGCTGACGGCATGCCGCGAGGATGATGCGATGCTCGGCCTGAGTCACCTCGGCATGGTCACGTACGAAGACGTACCGATACCGATACCGCTCCGCCAAATCCCACAGCAGCTTAATCGAGTCCATCAGGTAATGGCTACCGGATGCCTCGTAAATCGTGTAGTGAAAGTGACGGTTAGATTCCATGAAGGCGGGGTAATCTTGCTTGGCAAGCGCACGATTCATGTCTTCGACGCTGTTTTCGAGCGTATGCAAATCGGAAGCCGTCAAGTGCTCGGCAGCATGGAAGGCCGCTTCGCCTTCAAGAATGCGGCGGGCGAAATACAGGTCTTCCATATCGCGGATCGATGTCTGCGTGACGAACGCGCCACGCCGGGGGATAATCTGCACGAAGCCTTCGCCTTCGAGCTTGTTGAGGGCTTCACGCACGGGGACGAGGCTGACGTTGAGTTCTTCCGCCAGTCTAGCCTGCTCTAACCTTGATCCTGCGGGTAGATCGCCGGATAAAATAGCGGCGCGGATGCGTTCTTGCACCATTGCCGCGATGGTGCGTTTACTGCCTTCGATGGGTTGCAGTGTCATAACCACTCTACTCTGTTGAGAATTATCTGGACTGCTGCTTATACTGAGCGACCAAACAGCCAAGTCCATGTTAGTCTATCCTATGTAGTCTGCCATTGTAGGATATAATTTATAATCTGAAAAGCCCTCCTGTCGATTATGACGACGAAAACAGTAAAAGATGACCTTTGACAATTATAAAACAGAAATTATAATTTATATAAAGAGCGTTTTTTACTAGATGGTTTTTAAGACTTTGATACGCAAGCAGATGTTTATTATTCCACCTTGCACCGTCCATTATCAGCCGTCTGCGCTGCCAAGCGCCTTCCCAGCCGCATAAGGAGTAGATATGCCAACACCGATTACGAGTCGTCATCAGGGCAAAATAGCGATTGTCACGGGTTCCGGGCAAGGCATCGGGCGCGGCGTGGCAGTCAGACTGGCACAGGAAGGGGCGACGGTAGTGATTGCGGAATATAACCAGCAAAATGCCGATGCTGTCGCTAATGACATCAAGGCAGCGGGCGGGAGCGCCTTGGCCTATCCAATCGACATCAGCAGCGTCCAGCAAATTGAGACGATGGTCAGCGAGGTAGTAAGGCATTTTGGGCGCATCGATATTCTGGTGAATAACGCTGGCCTGAACAAACCCGCGCCGTTGTTCGATCTGACGCCCGATCTGTGGGATCCGATCCATCAGGTGAACGAGCGCGGGCTGTTTTTCTGTCTGCAAACCGTCGCCAAGCAGATGGTGGCGCAGGTGCCGGACGAAGTCAAGCAGCAGAGACGTGCGCCGCGCAGTTACGGCAAGATCGTGAATTTCTCGTCGGTCGCGGGGCGCAGTGGACGGCCTTATGACGCGGCCTATTCAGCCACCAAATGGGCGGTGCTCAGCATCACGCAGAGCGCGGCGGCCTATCTTGCGCCCTACAACATCAACGTCAACGCGGTGTGCCCCGGCCTCGTCCCCACGCCGATGTGGGACAACATCGACAAGGTACAGGGCACGCGGCAAGGCTTGCCACCCGGCGATTGGATTCGTCAGAGCATCGACCGCATCCCGCTCAAACGCGCGGCGACGGCTGAAGACATCGCGGCGGCGGTTTCATTCCTGTGCTCGGAAGATGCCGATTACATCACAGGACAAGCGCTGAACGTGGACGGCGGAATCGAGATGAACTAAAGGCACGGAGATAGCCTTTCGAGCGGATGACGCGCGCTGCGCTCATGATTAGCCTAGTTCGGCTGTTGTTTTTTAGTAAAAAAGGATGTTTGAATGCCAACCGTCATTATTTATTGGTCACCGGGGCGCACACAGGAACAGAAAGCGGATGTCGTTCGTGAGGTTACTGATGCGTTGGTGCGGGCTGGCAATGCAAGGCGCGAAGATGTGCTGATCATTTTCCAAGATATTCAACCGGGCGATGCCGGACGTGGTGGGGTGATCACACCAGCTCCATCGAACGGCTCCAACCTGCTTACACCATCGGACTAAAGAGCCTTTTACCTACGATTAGGGAGCATTCATGAAGATTGGTTTACTGGGTCTGGTCGGCAGCGACTGGACAGACGTGACTTACGACAGGATTCGCATGGCCCATGATTGGGGCTTTCATGGCGTCGGCGCGCATCTGAGCGTGCCCGCCCGCACCATCACCGATGAAGTTGCCGCCAAGGCACGCAAAGCCTACGACGACAACAATATGCCATTCTTACAGGTGTGGGGGCCGTATCCGTGTATCGTCAGCCCGAACGAGGACATCCGCAAGGCGGGCGTGGAAGGTGCGCGTGATCTGGCACGTTTGGCGGCAAAGATCGGCGTCAAGGAGTCCGGTGTGCGTCCGACGAGCATGAGTCCCAACGGCGACTGGGCACCCCATCCCGATAATTACAAGCAGGAGACGGAAGATCGCTTGGTGCGCAGCATCAGCGAGATCGTGGAGACGGGTGAACAGGTCGGCGTGGATATTGTGCTGGAAGTGCATGTTTGCACAACGCTGCGCTCGGCAACGGTGATCCGCCGCGTGATCGATAAAGTTGGCTCCGAGCATCTGAAGCTGAATCTCGATCTGTGCAATTTCGTGGGCGATTACCAGACCGCCTTCAATCCCGCGCCGATGATCAACGAGATGTTCGATGTGCTCGGTGACCGCATCGCCACCGTCCACGTCAAAGATTACTTGATGGAAGACCGCTTCGTGATCCACATCAGCGAAACCGTGATCGGCACGGGCATGATGGATTGGAACACGTTGCTGCGCCGCATGAACGAGGTCAAGCCGGACGGCTATGTCGTGATCGAGCACTTACCGCTCAACCTGATCCCGCTTGCCAAACGCAACCTCACCAAAATGATCCAAGACGCGGGCTACAAATTGGGATAGAATCGCCGCCCAACAACACGATGTGGTCATTTATGCAGCCGGAGCGCACCAGCCTCCGGCGTTTGCATGTAGAGAGTCGAAAATCATGAATTTCACGGTTGAGTTGAACGGTAAAGTAGCACTTGTGACGGGTGGTGGTGATGGCGTCGGGCGGGCGATTGCGCTGGCACTCGGTGCGGCGGGGGCAGCGGTATGCGTCAACGACATCAACCCCGACCGCGCCGACAAGGTGGCGAACGAGATCATCGCGGCGGGCGGGCAGGCGATGGGTTGGTCAGCAGATGTCTCCAACAAGTTCCAGGTGTCCGCCATGATCGAGACGCTGCGCGACAAGTTCACAAATCTGCACATTTTGATCAACGCGGCGGGCGTGCAGCGCGGCGAGACGTTCATCAAGCTGGATGAATACGACTGGCGGCGCACGCTGGAAGTTAACCTCACGGGCACATTCTTCTGCACGCAGTTGTGCGCGCGCGTGATGGCGGATGAGGGCGGCGGCGTGATCGTCAATCTCGCCAGCGTGTACGGGCATCCGCTGCCATTGGCGAACAATGCCGCTTACGTCGCCAGCAAAGCGGGCATTGTCGGGATGACGCGGGAAGTGGCGCGCGAAATGGCGGCTCACAACGTACGCGTCAACGCCATTTGCCCCGCCGATATTCAAGAACCTATGCAGCCCATGCTCACGCCGAGTAACCCGCAGGGGCGCGTTGGGACGCCGGAAGAAGTGGCGGCGGTTGTGTTGTTCTTGTGCTCGGACGCTGCCTCCTTCGTCACGGGGCAAGCGATTAACGTGGACGGCGGCTTGGCGATGGCCTGAGTGCGGATTCTCCAAAGTCTCCTACTTTTGAAGGATTGTAGGTTAGTATCACCTTGGTATCATGGTAGCCAACATTGCAAGGGCAGGGAATACGATGCCTTGGAATCCAGACCAATTTAATAAGTTTCAACAGGAGCGATCCGCCTCTTTCGATGACCTTGTAAACATGCTAAATATCCGTGAAGGACTGCGCGTTATCGATCTGGGGTGTGGCACAGGCGAATTAACGGCGCGGTTAGCGGATATGCTGCCGAACAGCGCGGTAATCGGGATCGACACATCGGCTGAGATGTTGGCACAAGCACAGCATTATGTGCGTCCCGGACTGCGCTTCGAATACGGCGATCTGACCACGATCAAAGGTCAGTGGGACGTAGTTTTTTCACACGGCGTGATCCAATGGGTATCTGACCACCCACACTTACTCCCGCATCTGTTCTCGCTAGTGACGCCGGGTGGTCAATTGCTCGTGCAAGTGCCGTCTAACCACTACCATCCTTCCCATATGCTAGTGCGGCAGCTTGCGGGCGAAGAACCGTTCAAAACTGCGCTCAATGGCTGGGTACGTGATATGCCCGTGCTCACCATCGACGCTTATGCCAACTTGCTGTTCGCGCAGGGTGGCCTCAACCTGAACGTGTTCGAGAAGATCTACCCGCACGTCTTAGCCGGTGCAGATGCCATTGTGGAATGGACTTCCGGCACGCTGCTCGTCCCGTATTTCGAACGGCTAGGCTCGCTGCGGGATACGTTTGTGACCGTCTATCGGGATAGACTGCGCGAACGCTTCCCGAATCATCCCGTCTTTTATGGGTTCCGGCGCATCCTATTCAGTGCGATCCGTCCGTCACGAAATTAGGCGGACTCATAGACTTGATGCAGCTTGCGTCGGGCTGAGTAGCGGGATTTTCCAGAAAACTCAAGCTGATCTGCTGCGGACACACATCATCGAAGGTGACGCCGTGCCCCATGCCGGGGAAGGTGAAGAAATAGCTGTGCGAGAGATTCGCCGCCGCGCGCTGTCCCCATGCGGGCGGCGTGATCGGGTCATATTCACCCGCCAGCACCAGCGTCGGCACATCACTGTTGACGGGTTGCGATTCGATAGCAGGCGCGGACTGCACTTGCCAGATGGCGCAGGTGGCATAGGTGATGTCCAGATCAGCCAGCACCCATGCCTGTAAACTGGCATCGATCTGTGCTGCTGCGGCCTTCGCCTTGTCTAGGCTGTTGAACGGAATTTCCTCCGCGCATTCCACCGAATTGAACATGCCCTCGCTATCGGTGAGATCGGGATCGGTTTGGCGCGTGCGAGGATATTGCCCATCACGCATCGTCAGCAACCGTTCATAATCACCTTGCGATGCGGCGTAAATAGCGCTTGGCAGTTCCGCGATGTACGACGTGCTGTACACGGCCTGAAACACAATATCAGCTACATCATCACCTGCCAACTGATCCGCTACCGTTTGTCCACTGGCAGCATCCACAGTATTCACAGGCGCGGGCGTATCGTTGAGGGTATCGATCAACGCGTAAAAGGTCTGCTTGAGGTTTGGATACGCCGCGTTGCACGCTGTTTCTGCCGCGCAACCATCGAACAGGACGCTGAAGGCTTGCTGTGTATTTGCGGCTTCTTCTTCGTAAGCATTGACCTCCGGTGGATACACGGAATCGATGATCACGCTGCGCAAGCCTTCGGGATGATCGCGCATCAGCGTCAGGGCCAAGCGCGTACCATACGAAATGCCGTAGACATTCCACGTTGGATAGCCAAGTGCTACGCGCAAATCCGCGAGATCGGCAGCATTTTCCGCGCTGGTATAAGCAGAGAGGTTGATGCCATCGTTCAACAGGCGGTCATGACAGGCTTGTACGGCGGCTAATTCGGTTTTGGCGGGATCATCCGAAACTTGTATATAAGCCTGTTCCATTTCTTCACAATTCAAACTCGGTTCGGAAAGTCCTGTTCCTCGCTGATCGAACAGGATCACCTCGCGGTCACCCAAGTAAGGGGAGTCTACCCAATCCTCGATTCCCAGAATGGCGCTGCCACCGGGGCCGCCTTCCAAATACACAATCGGATCGGGTTGTGGGTGAGCGCTCAGGCTGGCGATGATGGCTACATGCAGCCGGATGGTCGGGCTGGCGGGATCGCCGCGATCTTCGGGCACGATCAAATCACCGCAGCGCACCTCCAAATCTTGCGGAATTTCGACTAGACAATCCGTTTCTTCAAAAAAAGGTGGAGAAGTTTGTGCATAAGTTATAAAAATCGAACCATAAAATACGGTACTTGCGACTATAATCACAATGCTTAGAGAACGCCATTTTTGTAAATGCATGTTAGCTCCTTGTAAGGATATTTTTATATCCTGTCGCTTGGTTAAACGGTTAATCCTTGTGTAAATATATAGAATAAAGCGGCGAAAGGATTAGGCACAATCCTTTTTCAATGCTAAGAATTTAGAAAGCATTTGTGAAGTTCGTAAAACTTTAATGCAACTTCTGACAAGATCGGCCTTATAATTCGTGTCTAAGTAGGCGCACACACACTACTTTGCGGGTGAGGATATCTTATGAATAAAACGCAGACTTGCCAACACTGCGGTAGTCGGACATTCCGGTTCATTGGGCTGCAATGGTGGCCTGAAGACATCTTGCGTAAAAGCAATTCTTGGTCAGCTTGTCTTCATGATAACAAACATCCCGGTGAAGGCGCATTGCGCATGTTTGTTTGCGAAGGCTGTAAAACCTCACGATTAGAGCCGGTCAATCCACGTTAATCGTTTCGAATCATCTTAAGACAATATAAATATGATGTCCTCGGCTGATCTGGTTATCGTCGGCGCGGGCGCTGCTGGTTTGATGGCAGCGATCTGGGCAGGCCGGACAGCCCGGCGGCTTCACTTATCACGTCGGATCGTTGTGCTGGACGGAGCCAACAAGCTCGGCGCGAAGATTCTGGTGGCGGGTGGTGGGCGCTGCAACGTGACGCACGATCACGTCAGCGAGCAGGCCTACGCGGGGTCGTCCCGTAACGCCATTAAGAAGGTACTGCGCCGTTTCGACGTGACGCCAACGGTAGCGTTCTTCAATGAACTGGGTGTCAAGCTAAAGCGTGAGGAGACGGGCAAGCTGTTCCCGGTCACTGACGACGCGCATACCGTGCTAGACGCGCTGCTGCGGGCGGCGGCTGATGCACAGGTCACATTCAAGCATCCGGCACGCGTTGAGGCGATCTCGCGGGGCGAAACCGGCTTCCACGTGCGTGGCGCATGGGGAGAATTGACTGCACCGCGCCTCATCCTCGCAACAGGCGGCAAGAGTCTGCCCAAATCGGGATCGGATGGTGTTGGCTACGAACTGGCGAAATCACTCGGTCACACGCTGACGCCGCATATTTTTCCGGCCTTGGTGCCGCTGCGTTTGCCCTCGGATCATTTCCTGTGTGCGCTCAGTGGGCTGACCGTTAACGCCGTCTTGATGTTGTATGCGGGTGCGGGCAAGGAGCTTGTCAGTTTCACCGACTCGACGTTGTGTACGCATTTTGGACTCTCTGGCCCCTCCGTCCTCGATTTCAGCCGCTACTACACTGCCGCCCGCTTTGATGATCCCGCCGCCCATGCCGCCATCAACTGGCTGCCCGACACAACCACCGAACGCTTGGAGGCTGATTTACTGCAAGCGGGCAAGCGCTCGATTCTGCGCTGGCTGGATGGCAGACTGCCCGAACGCTTATTACGTGCGCTCTGCGCAGAGGCTGGCGTCGAAGCCGGAATGCCGCTGCAAGAATTGACGCGTGATCAGCGCAAACAACTGACTCGTGTGCTTACCCGCTTGCCACTGCCCATCACGGGAGATCGTGGCTACAACTATGCTGAAGTCACGGCGGGCGGCATTCCCCTCACCGACATCCGCCTCGAAACGATGGAGTCGCGGCTGTGCCCCGGTCTGCATTATTGCGGCGAAATCTGCGATGTGGACGGGCGGATCGGTGGCTACAACTTCCAGTGGGCATGGGCGAGTGGCTATGTGGCGGGTCAAGCCGCCATAGATAGTGCATAGTCCCCGCTACAAACGCGTTAGTGCATACTTCCTCACATCGGCAGCGGATCAGCATCCGAACTAGCGGCAGGGGCATGTAGAGCCAGCGTCGTTAACATCTGCTCAAACTGCTGCATTTTGTCGCCGCCGAGCACAGCTACATATTCACCCTCAATCTCTGCTTTCACCTCACACGCATCGCTGAAGAAGCGCCAGCCCGCCTCGGTCGCGCGCACGATGCTCGCCCGCCGATCTTTCGGATCGGATTCCGTCGTCAGATAGCCGCGACTCTCCAATTCTTGTACCAAACGCCCCGCGAACTGCTTCGTCGTGCCCATCCGTTCCGCCAGCGTGACGATACGCGTGCCCGCCACATCGAGGTTGGCGTACAAAAAGGTATGCACGAGGCTCAAGCCCTCATGCCCGCGTTGCGCATAACGGAGGCTGGTTTGCGCTTGAAAGTTCCGGTAAATCTGAAGCATTAGCCGCGCGATGGAATGCTGTCCCGCCTGCTTCAAGACTTCTGGATCAAGTGGTTGGTTGCTCATAGTAGCATTTTGCCCTCTTGACAAAATAGACACCTAGATTTACTATATAGACACCTAAGTTGACAATCAACTCGGTTGTCTAGTTTAGCAAACTAGCTTCGACTCAGCAAGCGACAGGAGTTCTATACGATGAAAATCCACGCCATTCAAACAGGCATCGTCAGCGTCAAATCAACGTTTTTGCGGGGCAGTGCCCGCTATGGCAGTTTGCTGCGCTTCTTGCCACCTTTGTTCCGCGATCCCGCCTTTATCGATCTGCCAATTTACGCATGGGTGATCGAGCATCCCGAAGGTGTCATCGTGGTCGATACGGGCGATGTTGCCGCGACCAAACACGATTTCGTCACGCGGTCACGCTTCGACATCAATACTGATCAAGAGATCGGATCACAATTGACGCAACGCGGCCTCAGCATCAGTGATGTGTCCAAAGTCGTACTGACACATCTGCACAGCGATCATGCACATGGCTTGGGCGTCTTCGAGCACACACCGATCCTGATCAGCGACACGGAATACCACGAACTGAAATCGCCCGCTGGACAGATGCTTGATCGCTTTGTAACGCATTTGCCTGCGTGGTTCGCGCCGACGCCGATTCATTTTGACAATAAGCCATTGGGCAGCTTTGAACAGAGTTATGCGCTCACCCAAGCTGGTGACGTGATCGCGGTGCCGACGCCGGGGCACACAGCGGGGCATTTGTCCGTGATCGTGCGCGAGGCTGATTGCGATGTGATTCTGGCGGGCGACGTGACCTACAGCCAAGCCGCCCTGATCGCGCAAGATCAGCAGGGCATGATCATGGCTCCGGCGCAGTTACCGATCACGTTGCGGCGCATGTTAGCCTACACGCAGCAAACGCCGAGCGTATACCTGCCATCGCACGATCCGGAGTCGGGTGTACGCTTGGAACGGCGCGAGATCGTACCCGCGCTCATGTCCCGCAGTGTCGAACCAGCGGCGCTGGCTGGCTAACACGGCATCATGTCGAGGTGTCCGTCAGCGAGAGCGAGATCGGCAGCGGCTTCCCATTGATCACGCTGTCGATCACCCCTTCCAGCGTTAGCGTGCGGCCTTGTGTCTGGGCGATGGCGTAGTCCACGCGGGGCAGCATTCCGCGCAGCGTTACCACCAGCCGATTCAGCCGTTTACTGGTGTCCTTCCAAGTGGCGGGATGTTCCAGCAGGAAGGTGATCATGGCTAAAGCAGCGTGCGGTTCTTCGGCGCGCAGCAAATATTCCGCGTAGCCACCCAGATGCCGCATGATCTGCATGGCGGCGCGCGTCTGGTGGGCGATACGCACCGCGTCGGTGTACTTGCGGCGGGCTTGGTCGAGGTTGCCCTGTGCCAGCGCGACATCACCGAGCACGTACAGCGCCCCGCTGACGCACCACGGCAGATCCATATTTTCCACGATCTCCAACGCTTCCAGTGCCAGCAGCGACGCCTCCGCCGGATCGCCCTGTTGCAGCGCAATATCGGCTAGATAAATGCGCGCCCACGCCATCCCGTCGTGCGTTTGCGTATCGCGGAAGCCGTTATAGGCTTGCGTCAGCAGCGGCAGGGCTTCATCGAAGTTATCCGCCAGCCACGCGATCCACGCTAGGTCATAATGCGTCCATGCGATAGCGCGGACATCCCCGATCTCCTCGAACATCTTCAACTGCCGTCCGAGTCGTTCGAGATAGCCTTCTTCAGCGTAATTTTGCCACAGCGCGTTAAAGAAGATCGCCACGCGGCGCTGATCGCCTGCTTGCTCGAACAGCCGCATACTTTCCTGAATCATGCGCTGTGCCTCTTGATAATCACCGAGCGTATAGCGCTGCTGTGCCAAACCGGACTGCGCGATGCCCATGCCCCACACATGCCCGATCTTCTGGAACAATTGCAAACTGTCGTTGAAACAGCGCTCAGCCTTCTCATACTGAAGATGTGTATGCGAGATCATGCCGAGCTGGAAGGTCGAATGCGCGATGCCCCACTGATCGCCGTTGGCGGTGTAAATGGCGATGGCTTCCTCGATCAGTTCCAGCGCGACATCGGCGGGCTTGCCGGGGATGTTGAGCAGATCAGCCAGCATCACTAGTGGTAAAGCCGTCGCGCGGTGCCCTTTGAATTCGCGCAGGTAGGCAAGACTGCTCTGCACCGTCGCCGCCACTTGTGCCGCCCGCGCATTCATCTCCAAGGCCAGCGCGCGCATCGCCAGCAGCCCGCCCAACAGCAGCCGCGTGGCAGGATCGTCGCTATGCTGGCTGAGTTGATCGATAGCCTGCACGATCAACTTATGCGCGCCATGCAGCCCCATCCGCACCGAACTGAACAAAACCAGCGCTTCGAACGCATCTTGCAACATCGTGACTTGGTACTCTTCGACGGCGTATTCCCACGCCAGACGGACATTATCGCGATCCCGCTCGATCTCATCCAAGGCGAACACGCTGTCACGGCCTTTGAGTTGGGCTTCACGCTGCGCCAAAAAGCGGCAGTAATAGGCGCTGTGCTTGCTGAGGGTCTGTACGCGCTCGTCCGGATCGAGCTTTTGCTCGGCGTACTGGCGGATCAGCTCGTGCAGTTCGAAGCGCCTTCCACTGCGCCGGATCAGCGACTTGTTGCTCAACGCTAACAGCAAGGTGAGCGACGCGCCGGTGATGAACTGCGCCGCGCCGACGCTGAAACCGCCGCGAAAAATCGACAGTTTGCTGAGACAGGCTTGTTCGTCGCGCGTCAGATATTCCCATGAACGTTCGAACACGGCACGCAAACTGCGATGACGTTCCGGCACATTGCGGGCAGTCGTGGTCAAAAAATCGAGGCTGTTGTCGATCTCGTTCGCGATCTCATGGCAGGATAACACTTGCATCCACGACGCCGCCAGCTCGATCCCCAGCGGCATCCCTTCCACCGCCTGACAGATGCGGATCACGGCGGGTGCGTCCATCGGTGTCAGCACATAGCCGGGATGTACGCGCTGCGTAGCCTGCAAAAACAGTGCCACCGCCCCATATTCCTCAAGATGATCGATGGCGTCGAGCGTGGGGATACTCAAGCCGCCGATCTCGTAGAGGTGTTCTTCCTGCAAATTCAGGCGTTCCCGCGACGTAACCAGCAGCGTGATTTCCGGCGCGTGCGTGAGCAGATCGGAGAGGAGTTCGGCGTGCTCGATCAGATGCTCGAAGTTGTCGATGATCAGCAGCATCCGCCGCCCGTGCAAATATTCCAGCAACTGCGTTCGGTTATCTTCGGGGCGGATCGAGCAAAAATCGACGGCGGCGGCGATGGTCGGGAAGATGAAATCGACGTTGGTGATGGGCGACAGCGAGACGTAATACACTTCGCCTTCGTAGGCCGTGCGTCCGGTTTCAATCGCCAACCGCGTCTTGCCGATGCCGCCGGGGCCGACGATGGTCACGAGGCGGCATGTCGGTTCGTTGATCAGCCGCGCTAGATCGATGAGTTCAGCGCCTCGTCCGATGAACGGCGTAGTGGACGCGGGCAGATTCGATGGGGCGGGCGTCTGTTCCGGTCGGACGGCAGGGTTCGGTGCAGCGGTGATCGGCTGTGGTGTGGGCAGCTTGTTGGTGGTGATCGCTTCGTGCAGAGCGCGGGTTTCGGCGTCCGGAACGCTGCCGAGTTCGCTCTGGAACAGCCGCACGACCTCGCGATACTGGCGCAGCGCGGCGGGCACCTGCCCCGTCCAAGCGTACAGGCGCATCAACTGACGGTGCGCAGATTCGTACAGCGGATCGAGCGTGATGCGGCGGCGAGCGACGGCGATCCCATTTTCATACTCGCCAAGCTGGATGAAGCTCTCCATCAGGTGATCCAGCGCTTCGCCACTTTGCTGGCGCAGATTTTCGGCGGTGAACATCATCCAGTTGTCAAAATCGGGACTATCACGCAGCGTGAAGCCTGCCATAAATTCCGCACGGTACAGCAGCGTCGCCTCACTGAGCAGCGCCGCCCGTTGACGGTGACTTTCCACGTCCGAGATGGCGATCCACTGCGCATTGTTGATCAGGGACTGGAACTGATATACGTCGCGCTCGATGCCAGCGTCGGGGTTGAAGCGCACGGTGTCCTGCTCCGCCAGCACCCAATCGTCGCCTAGCACTTTGGAGATCGTCCACAGCGTGTTGCGCAGATAGGCAGCCGCCCGCGATGACTCGTAATCGGGCCAGAACATCGCTGCCAGCGCTTCCCGCGTCACACCCTCGTTGATGGTGGCGAGGTAAGCCAGCAGCGCCATCGATTTGCGCCGTTCGAGATGTGCCGCGCTCCCGTTCACTTCGAGACGGGGCGCTCCCAACAACAAAATGCGTCGATTTTGCATAACTGTCCCTATTCCAACTCCTCCATTATCCCCTACCTTCGGCTGAGATGGAAGTGGTTTTGACCAATTTTCCTGAGACGGAATCTGAGACGCTTACCGCTGACAGGGCTGAGATGCGAGACGCGTATCCTATGGATGAAGTCTGAGCGAGGGAAGGAAAGATCATGCTGCAAACGCCATCATTCACAGTCAGCGGCTTAAGCAGAGTAGATGAATTCGCCTACGAGCGCAGCCTTGCCCTCGAAATGTACGAGAAGGTCTTTCGTCGGGGGCAGTTGCAGCGTATGGCGAACTTAGTGCGGGGCGGCAGCCGTCGTCTGCTCGACCTGCAACAGACCATCAAGCAGTTGACGACCATGTGCCCGAATGAGACGCACCTGCAACACTACGAAGGTGTGCAAGAAGTGCCCGTCGAACAGATCAAGGGTAGCGAAGGCCGCGTCAACGACTTTGACATCGACTTCAACCCGGTGCGCAATCATGTGGAACTGCGCTGGGTGAACATCGCCATCGCCATGCTGCGCGGGGTGCCGCTGCCACCAGTCGAACTGGTGCGCGTGAAGGATGTCTACTATGTGCGCGACGGTCATCACCGCATCTCCGTCGCCCGCGCGATGAAGCAACACTCCATCGACGCTATCGTGACGGTGCAGGCCGACTAACAACAATTCGTGACATACCAAGGGGAGAGGGAGACCATCATGAACGACTTAGATCATATGCTCAACGGTAAAACCAGCCGCCAGCATCATCAGGAGATGATCCGGCAGGCACAGCAGGCGAAACTAGCGCGCGAGGCCAAACACATCAAGCCAAACCGCAGCGCAGCCTTCACACTGTCCGCCGTGCTGACAGCGCTCATCAGTCTGATCGTCCGGTAGCGGATGTGATGATTACCGATGAACAACATCACAACTCAACTAACAAACTAAGGGCGGGTCACACGATCCGCCCTTATGTTTCCTCTAGCGGTTCAGTAGGCGTCTCACTCGCTGCGACTTCTTCAGTACGATGCCGCTGTTTGCGACTGTTGATCGCCCACGTATAGGCTTGATACACCAGCGGATTGTAAACTTTGTCCCATGCGCCCACACTGCGGATCACCTGCCCGCCGAAACCGCGCTTGAACTTGTACACGCCCCACAATCCCTCTTGCCGCTGTTCAAACTGCGCCTCAAGAGTTGCTTCGTCCTCGTCGGGGATGCCCCAAAGATCGTAGCGTATTGCGCCGTGCCGTTTTGCCCAGCGGATCGCCTCTAACTGCAAAATATAGGTCGGCATCCGGTTGCGTTCCTCGTTGGACGACGCCCCGTACAGATAGTAGGCGTTCTCACCACAGCGGAACGCGAACAAACCCGCCAAATCGCGCCCCTGATACGAGGCTATCAGCAGGGCGCAGCGTTCGCCCACCGCAAACAAATCGAAGGCACGTTGATAATATTCGGGTTCATACGCGCCGAAGGCATCGCGTTGGCTGGTGATCGCCATTAGCCGCGTGAAGCTGTCCACGTCTGCCCGCGTGCCGATCCGTACCTCGATGTCCTTTTTGGTTTTCATGTTGACTTTGCGACGCGTGGATTGGTTCATCCGTTTGAGGATCGTCTCTTCGTCGCCGCTGATGTCTAGCACGATGGTACGCGGTGGCTGCTCGGTCAGCGAACTGAGACGCAATCCTGCGCGTTCCAATGGCGCGGGCAAATCGGGACGCGGACGATACCAGTTGCACGGCTCGGCTTTGAGGAAGATCGCGCCATGTTGCCGTGCCGTTGTATGAATGCCCTCCCACAGCGCAGCGTTGGCGGGATGCGCCGGATCGTCATCGGGCAGCAGCGGGCCAGCCGGAATATACGCCCGCGTCCCGATCCCCATCGGCATCCGGCGGAACAGGATCAGCGCACCGCCGATGATTCGCGATCCATCTTGCAGCGCGACTCGCTGTGCTGTGTAGCCGAAGCCTGCCTTCAAGTGTCCCCAATCCGCCGTTTGCAGCAGATGTGCATCACGGTGCGTTGTCACGAACTGATCCCAGTCTGCGGCGGGTGGGTCTAAGAGGATGCTGTATGCCAAAAATGCCCCGTTCAATATAGTGTGGCTACGCCAATCGACTGAACTTTACCGGAAGGCGGGGTAAATGCCAACCACATGCCGCATGTGCTCCACAATGCGCGCTCATCGAGCGATACAATTTTGCTCGACGGGGTGTTTCAGTCTGATTTTCAACACGCGGGACTTATCCCTGTGCCTCCAGCTAACTCATTTACTACTTTTTTATCATTCCTTTACAGAACACAGACAACTGACCACTTGACTTCCTATTGATCTGTGTTAGAATATGTAAGCTATTCGTTCTAAGTCTCGGCGTGAGCTTGGCGGCTCTGCCCAGACCAATGGAAATACGAAGACAGCCCACATCAGTGGTTGCACCTCTCCCGCCAGCATTAAAGCGCCCGATCTACGGGCGTGTAATCGAGGGGTCTGCGATCTCATACCATGCGAGCCAATGCACGTCAAAACACGCTCGTTCGGAACTTCCCGAAGTACCTCCTAAGAACGTCAGATAAAACATACAGTTCAATCGCAGATGATCCCGTTCGCTCCTCAACTAAGGATCATTTCAGGGATCATTTGCCATCATTGAGAAGTGTCTTCCCGCGCTTGCGGGAGTGGGTGCAGGGGTGATCAGGGCGAGGTATCAACCATCGCCCCGATCCATCATAAGAGCATCATCGCCGTCTTAGCCCTTGACCGAGCCAGCCAGCAGACCGCGCACGAAGAAGCGCTGCAAGCCGAAGAACACCAGCATCGGCAGCGCCATCGAGAGGAACGCCGCCGCCGTCAGCAGATGCCAACCGCTGCCCTTGGACGTGACCATCGTGCTGATCTGGTACGTCATTACCGGATGTTCGCTGCCGAGGAAGACCAGCGCCACCAGCAGATCGTTCCAGATCCACAGGAATTGGAAGATCGCCAGCGAGGCTAGGGCGGGCACTGCCAGCGGGATCGCCAGTCGCCAGAATACCGTCCAGTGGTTCGCGCCGTCCAGATACGCTGCCTCGAACAATTCGTTAGGCAGCCCGCCGAGGAAGTTGCGCGTCAGGTAGATTGCATAAGGCAAGCCGAATCCTGTATGGAACAGCCAGATGCCGAGGAACGTCCCGTTCATATTGAGCTGTGCGTACAGCTTGGAGATCGGGATCAGCGTCATTTGCAACGGCACGATCTGTAAAGCGACCAGTATCGCGAACATCAACTGACGACCGGGGAAGTGCATCCACGCCAGCGCATACGCCGCGAACGCCGCGAACAGGATCGGCAGCAGCGTCGAAGGCACCGCCACCAAGATGCTGTTGATGAAAGCGACGCCCATCCCACGTGCATTACCCAGATCGCTGGCGTCGCAGTGCAGGTCATTCGACTGGGTGCCCGCCGCGCAGTCGCTGACATAGTTGGTGGTGCCGCGATAGCCGACCAGCGCGTCGATATAGTTGTTCAGCGTGAACGTCGGGCGGACTTCGATGCCGGAAATCTGGCGCAGATAGGTGGCGATCTTGGCGGCAGTTTGATCGTTAGGAACCGGAATATTTTCCATGTGCGGCGTACCCGGTTTATCTTTCTGATCGCGCTTCAGCGCTGCCACCAGCGTGATCGAGCGGCGGAAACGGCTGACCACGTCTGAATTGCTCAGGTCAGCCTCAGCGATTTTCTTGCCATCGTCGCCGTGACAGCCCGCGCACGAGGTCTTGTATTCGTTCGAGCCTTCCGGCGGCGACAGCACCGTCCACCATCCTGAATCACCGACGGATTGGAACGGACGCAGCGAGGTCACTAACAGCCCTAGCGCTGGCACTAGCCAGATCGCGCACAGGCCGATCAGGACGATGTGGACGGGGAGTTTTCTGAGTGAACGCAAGAAGCCCATCATCGCATAGCCTCCTCCGCACGGAAGCGGCGGATATTCAGGTACATAGCGGGGACAATAACCACGATCAGTACGACAGCAATCGCCGCCGCCCGCCCCGCGTTAAAGCTGGAATACTGCTCCTGATACATGCGGTTGGCGATGACTTCAGTGTTGTAGTTGCCGCCCGTCATGATGTACACGATGTCGAAGATCTTCAGCACGTTGATCACCATCGTCGTGCTGACTACCGTCAGCGTGGGGAGGATCACCGGAATGGTGATACGCAGGAACGTGATCCACGCGTTCGCGCCATCCACCGACGCCGCCTCGATCAGATCGGACGGCACATTCTTGATCGCCGCCGAGAGAATCGTCATGCAGAAGCCCGTGGACATCCAGATGCCCACGATGATCAACGCGACATTGTTGACGGCTTGCTCGGTGAGCCATGAGACGGGCTGCCCGCCAAGCGACACAATGAGCGCGTTCAGCAGGCCAATCTGGTTGGGGCCGCCGGAGCCGTAGTCATACACAAACTTCCAGATCACGCCCGCGCCGACGAACGAGATCGCCATCGGCAGAAAGATAATCGACTTCGCCAGCGCTTCGTAACGCACCTGGTTCGCCAGCGTAGCGATGAGCAACCCGCCCAACACTGTGCCGGGTACCATCAACAAAATCCATTTCAGGTTGTTGAGGAAGGCGTTGATCATGATGTCGGAAGTCAGGCTGTAACGATAGTTTTCGAGGATGCCCCAACACTGCTGACCAGCCTGACACGCCTGCGTGGCCCAATCCGTCCCGTTGGCATTGCGAAAACTGAGATAAAGCGTGTTAAACGCGGGATAAATAATGAAGGTGATCATGACGATCAGAGCAGGGCCGAGATACAGCCACGGCGTGATCCGCCCCTGTTTCATGATCTCTGGGATGAGCGGCGAGGCGTTCCCTCGCGGCCTCTTCCGAGCAGTGGTCGCAGCCGCCATAATAGTTAAGTCCCCTTATAAGGCACTAAGTTGAATCAACTGGGGTCGCCCATCACGAGCAACCCCAGACGAAAGAGCGTGATGAGTAGGTCGTTATTTCAGGGCTTCGGCCTGAACCTTAGCAGCGGCGTCAAGGCTCGCTTGCAGGTCGCCACCATTGACGTAGTTCACAATGGCTGTCCATTCGGCCTTGCCGAACCCGCCGGGGATGGTGTCGCCAATGTCATAGGTGAAGCCGGACGTGTTCGCCAGAATTTCGGCCTTCTTGACGAGCTGTGGATCGGTGTAGTGACCGTTGGCGGCCTTGTTGGGCGACTCATCGAAGCCCGCCTTGGCCCACGCTTCCGCACCGGCAGCCGACGCGAGATACGTTACCAGCGCTTTGGCGGCTGGCTTGTCGCTGAAGGACAGCATCAAGTCCGCGCCACCTTGCAGACCCTTAGCACCCGGCACTTGGAAGAAGTCATAGTCTTCGCCGTACTTCAGGTCGGGGAATTTCTTCTGGATTTCGCCACCCGCAAAGCCCGACTGCTTGACCATCATGGCTTCTGCGGGATCGCTGAACGGCTTGTAGATAGCATCGAGGTAGCTGGTAGCCAGCGTGCCTTGTGCGCCGCCTACCGTGTACTTCGCGTCCTTCGCCCACTTACCGTAGATTTCGTAGGCTTCCTTGACACCGGCATCATTGTACGGAACTTTGCCCGAAATGATGTCGTTTACGTACTCCGGGCCTTTGGTGACGAGCAGGATGTCCTGAATGAAGTCAGAGCCAGTCCACGCGGTGGCGTCGCCAGACTCGAAACCCATGCTCCACGGCACATCGCCGTTGGCGACCATCTTCTCAACCAGAGCATCGAGTTCTTCCCATGTGGTGGGTACGGTGTAACCCTTGGCTTCGAACACGACGGGGCTGTACCAGATGATGGTCTTGATGTCAGCCTTGACGGGCAGCGCCAACCACTTGTCGCCTACCGTCCCGTTCTTGACGAAGAATTCGGGATAGCTGGCCTTGTCCGCGCCGAGGCTGTCCATAGTGAACAGCTTGTCCTGATAGCGGGCGGCGGCGGCAAGCGTCCAGAAGGCGATGTCAGGCGGTGTGCCAGCCTGCACCTTGGTATCGAGCAGCGCTTGGTCGCGCGTCGATTCCGGCTTGAAGCTGATTCCGCAAGCATCCGCCAACGGCTTCAGGATTTCGTTCAGGCGGGTTTCTTCCTGACCAGACCACTGATAGAACATGGTCAGCTCGTCGCCTTTTTGCGCGCCTTTGCAGTCGATGTCTTGGGCGCGGGCAGCAGGAGCAGTGAATGCTGCGCCAGCGACTAACGCGGCGAGCAGCAAACCACTTAGTTTACGAATACGCATGTCATCCTCCATCAAATGAATATTTGGCATTAGTTAAGCGAGCTATTGGAATCTTCGTGACGATGGCATCACCTCCTATGAATGTGAATTCCGGGTGGTCTGGCTACTTCGACGACGCACCGCAAGAACCACGGATGAGTAGTTCGGTTTCCAAAATGACATTGGTAACTAGGCTGGCTTTGTCGCCGCCTATCCCACGAATGAGCTTTTCAGCCGCTTTCCAGCCGAGTTCATAAGCTGGTAATCGGATAGTGGTCAGTGGTGGATCTACGAAACCGACCAGCGGAATATCATCGAAGCCGACTAAGGCAATATCGGACGGTACGCTGAGACCTTGCTGGCGGATGGCCTGTAACGCGCCGAGCGCTACCGTATCCGAGGCCACGAATACCGCCGTCGGACGCGGTTCGAGTGCTAACAGGGCGTGCATCGCCGTGAACCCGCCGTGTGGCGAAAAATCGCCTTCCTTCACCAGCGCAGGGTCGAACGGCAACCCCGCTTCGGTTAAGGCGCGCTGGTAGCCAGCCATGCGATCCGCGCTGGCGGTATAAACCAGCGGTGCGTTGGTGATCAGGGCGATGCGCGTATGTCCGAGGCTGATCAGATGCTTGGTTGCCAGCGCCGCCCCGCCGATGTTATCCACGTCCACCGACGCGATGCCCGTCTGCGGTAGCTGCCCTAGCAGCACGATCGGCGCGCCTTCGCTATGGACGCGTAGCAAGTCTTCGTCGTCTACACGCGGGCCAGACAGCACGATGCCATCGACATGCCGTTCTCTGAATAGTTGCGTATAGGCATCATTGTGGCGTTCCGGCGGGATCGGTTCGAACAGTGTGCGGTAGCCGTGTTTCCCAGCCGACTGCGCTAGTCCGTGCAGCACTTGTGGCAAGAAAAGGTCGCCAAAGGCTTGTTCGGCGCTCTGGCGTACCACGAATCCGATCACGTTTGTACGGCGGGAAACCATGCTGCGGGCAGCGGCGTCGGGATAGTAGTTGAGTTGGCGGGCAGCATCGAGGACACGTTGGCGCGTCTCTTCAGGGATGCGCATCCCATCGGCGTTGTTCAATACGAACGACACGGTAGTACGGGAAACGCCAGCTAATTCAGCAATATCTTTAGACGTAACTCTTTTTGGCATGGTAAAAATTGCTAACACGAGTTGCTAACACGAGTTAGCAATAACTTTAGCGCCGTTTCTTACCAGAGTCAAGCAATTTAGGTTGGTAAAGCGTTTAACGAAATCCAATTCCTTGATGAAGTAAAACTTGGGCGGATATCCTCCCAACTCATCATATTCCTTGACAGATATATAACTAATATGTTATATTAGAGTACATTCAGCATCATCCTGTCGAAAGCGTCATTGCTTTCAGTTTCAACGCAAGTATATTGGTTGGAGGAGACACCAGATGAAAACTGCGACATCTAAAGACGGCACCCGCATCGCGTATGATCGAGTCGGACAAGGCCCCGTCGTGATTCCAGTAACGGGCGCGTTGGGCGTACGTTACCGTGATCTCAGTGAAGGTATCGTCGGACAGCTTGCTCCCCATTTCACTGTCATCAACTATGATCGGCGCGGGCGCGGCGACAGCGGCGATACGCTGCCTTACACAGTAGATCGCGAGATCGAAGACATTGAAGCATTGATCGACGCGGCGGGCGGATCAGCCTACCTATACGGGATGTCGTCCGGCGCAGTGTTGGCGCTCGACGCAGCCAACAAGCTCTCTGGCAAGGTCAGCAAGCTGGCGATGTACGAGCCACCGTTCATCATTGATGGCGGCCGTCCGCCCGTACCCGCAGATTATGTTGCGCAGCTCAACGCGGCGATAGCGGCGGGCAAACCGGGCGATGCTGTCGAAATCTTCATGACCAAAGCCCTGCTGATTCCAGCGGAATTCGTCGCCCATATGCGCAACGCACCGATGCGTGAGTCGTTTGCCGAAGGGGTTAAGCCGCCGGAATGGGCAGAAATGGAAGCCGTCGCGCACACCTTAGCCTATGACGGAACAATCATGGGCACGCTGATGTCTGGCAAGCCGCTGCCCACCAACCGCTGGGTGCACATCACCGCCGATACGCTCGTGATCACGGGCGGCAACAGCGAACCCTTCTTCCACGACGGCGCGGAGGCACTGGCGACTCTACTGCCCAAGGCACGGCATTATGTTTTGGAAGGTCAAGATCATGCGGTGGCGGCAGAAGCACTTGCGCCCGTGTTGACGAAGTTCTTCACCGAAGGAAAAGCCTAGCGGGACTTCGTATTTGCGATTGCAGCGATCCCGATATTATGATGCGTCGGATCGCTGCAAATAGCCTGACGATTATGCGCTGCCGCCGTTTTTGCCTGTTGGATGCTCGATCCGCCATATTTCAATCACCTCGCGGAAGCGCGGGACGTTATTGACCGCTTGTTCGCGTATCTCATCGCTGGCAAAGTTGACTAGGGTTTGCTGCAACTGGGTGTGCGCCAAATCGATGGCCGTCACTGCACGCGGGTCTTGCTCGGCTTTGAACACCCGATAACACACGAGCAGAACATTCAGTGGATCACCCATCCCACCAGCTTCTGGATTGCTCATGTAGGCAAACGCCTCTTCTACGCGACGTTTGGCCTCTGCAAGATTGCCTTCTCGGAAGTCCAGATCGGCAAGTCCGGCTTGGGCTTCCATCGCAAAGTGGAGAACTTCCATCGCTCTATAGTCTGCTAAGGCAGTCTCAAATACTGGACGCGCCTCCGCGACTTTGCCCTGTCCACTGAGTGAGGTGGCGTAGTAAAAACGTGCACCAGTCGCGTCGAAACCGAGATCAGCTCCGACTGCAATCGTAAGGGCGCGAGCAGCCAATGCCTCAGCTCGTTCATAATTGCCTTGCAAACACGCGATCTGACATAACATCTGGAGCGAAAACGTCTGATTTTGAAGGTTGGAATTGGTTTCCGCCAATTTCAACGCAGCTTCAAAATGTGCCGCAGCTTCTGTCAAATCGCCTAGATTCATGGCAACTGTGCCGAGGTTATCCAACGCTTGGGTGGCATGATCAAGATTATTGATGCGTCGGCTTATCTCTAAAGTCTGTTGGAACACTTCTTTTGCCGCAAGATAGTCCCCGCGCATCAAGTCAACTGCGCCGATATTATTCAGAGCGTTGGTCGAAGCCAGCAGTTCGGAGATTTCGCGCAGCAGTTTATAGGCATGTGCTGCCATCTCTTTCACCTTGTCAAAGTTCCCCATCATGCCGTAAATCCCACTCAAGGTGGTCAACGCTGCGCCTTGTTCACGCCGGAACCCGATCTTTTCCATGCGCTTGGTATATTCTTCGAGCAAGGCAATGCCTTCCTGTAAGTTGCCTTGACGTGCCTTCTGTGTGGCGATGATCGCTTCGAGGTTGCCTTCGCTCGGCGGATGCCCAAGCGCCGTGAAGTGTTTTTGAGCGTCATTGAGAAATGGTTCTGCCGCACCCGGATTGCCCGCTTTCAGATGCATTCCAGCAAGGCCGCGCAGCCCGATAGCCTCCTGCTCCGCGAAACTGCCCGCGCGTGCCAGTTCCAAACCACGATTGAGCTGGATACTGGCCTCATCCATTCTGCCTTCGTTGCTTAAGCTGTTGCCCCACAAGTAAAGAGCGGCGATCTCTCGCTTGACATCGCTGGCTTGCTGACCGAGCTTGACTGCTTGCTCGGCATAGTCACGCGCCTTACCAAATTCGCTGATGGCTTCGTGATAACGCCCCCAACGCATGGCGATCTCAGCGCGCTGCTGATCAGGCAATTGTTGCCCTAGTGCATCGAGCGAAACCAGATCAGCACGCTGAAGTTCACGTTCGCCTTGTAAGTGGTACACTGCTTCCCGCGCCAGCAAAGTTTCGTATCGCGCAGTGAAATCGCTGCTTGGGGCAAGTTCTAAAGCACGGTTGAAATAGTTGATTGCGTCAGAATTCTGGTAGGCAGCGGCAGCATGATCGCCCGCCAACCGCGCGTAATGCAATTCGCGGCGTGGCTGTTCAGCACCCTTGAAATGGTAAACGAGATCACCATAATGAGAGGCCAACTGCGCTTTGTAGACCTGCTCGATCCCAGTCGCCGCCAACATGTGAAGTTCGCGTAAGCGTGCCCGCGACTGCATCTCATATGCCGTATCGCGCAGCATGGGATGCTTGAATCTGAACAAATGCCGTATCGCGCTCAGGGCAATCCAGATCGCGTTGTTCTCTGCTTGCTGGATATGTTCAGACAAATTCGCGGCGTCCCGCAGCATGGCCGAAAGCAACTGCACTTCGAATTCGCGTCCTACTACAGCGGCATTATGCACGACCTCTTTCACTTGTGCAGTCAAACGGTCAAGGCGGGCGATCATAATATCGTTGATCAGGAAGGGTATATTGCTGATCATTTGAGGGATGATATCCCAGCTCTCGTTGACAAATTGGAGTGCGCCTCGTTCCCGCAGATCGAGCGTGAGTTGTTCCACGAACAGCGCGTTCCCAGTGGTGCGATCCACTAGATAATGCTTCAGCGCGTCGGTCAGCACACCACCGAGGACTTGTTCCGCCATTGCGCTGACTGCCTCCGCATCAAGGGATTCGAGCATGAGAGAAGCAGGGGCGGGTTTCACATCGTCATCTAGCGAGATGGTAAAGTGCGTATCGTCTTGATTCAAGCGGCTGGTGAGCAAAATCGCCAGCGGATACGCCTCGATCTGGCGCGTCAGCCGTGCGAGTGCTGCCAGTGATGCCTCATCTAGCACGTGTGCATCATCAATATGAATGATGGTCGGTTTGCGCAGGCTTTCCGCGAGAAACAGCGTTTTGAGGGCGGCTAGTGTGTTTTCAAACCGCAATCTGCTCTCTACCTGTTCGTATAACGAGCCTTCATCATAAATATCGATCAGCGAGGCTAGGAACGAGCGTCCTTGTTCAAGTTCGCTCTTCAGATCGGTTGCTGGCTCGCCCGTTGGTGGGGGCAGCGATTCTGCAAGCTGGGTCAGCGTAGTCTCGAAGCGGTAACGATTTAGGGCAAGGTCAGTCGTCTGCACGAAGTAGTTTTTTAGAAAATAGCGGAATGGGCTGAAGGCTTGGGGAACAATGGTATCCGCTTGGCACATGAACCAGTTGATCTCGGTGTGCGTCGCCATGTAGCGTTGCCGCAGTTCAGCCGCGAGTCGACTCTTGCCAATGCCAGCTTCGCCATAGATTGTCATCACACCAGCGAAGTGCCCTTCTTCAAGCGGAGCCAACCAGTTATCGAGTGTGGCGAGTTCGGCTTCGCGCCCGATCAGCCCGAGGCTGGGGAATTCGTCGCTGGTAAGGGCGCTACCGACGAGCCGCGAGACTTCCACCGATGTTTCAATTCCCTTCAAGTCCACGCCACCGAGGCTTACGAACTGATGCCCTCGCATGTTCCTAACCAGTGCCGAGGGTACACGATCTTCTCCCCACACGGCAGACCCCATGAGACGCGCCGCGAGATTGATAGTATCTCCCAGTGCAGTATATTCCCGTTGGCGCTGACCTCCCACAAACCCTGCGTAGGCCGTGCCCAAGCTCAAGCCTGACCGCCAGTTCAAGGGCGGGGTCAACCTGCGCAGCGCAATCAAGAAATTCGCTGCGCGGTTCAAGGTATTCCCGTATGCTGCTGGCGCACCGAATAACACAACGATTACGTTGCCCTTGTCGCCATACACGATCTTGTTGAAATAGCCTCCGTAGGTTGTCGCTGCACCCAACACAAGGCGTCCGAAGTCCAGCCACGCATCATTCGCATAGCCAGCATCCGTGCCGATGAAAACGGCTGCTACATTGCGGAATTCGCCGGCTTTGTCGGGATCCGTGTTTAGGATGATGTCGGGCACAAAATTGCTGAGGATGTCACGTTGTGGGGTAGGCAAGGTAACTTGGAGCACGGATGGCGTAGCGCTCAACATCGACTCTTCTAGCTGGACAAAGTCGCTATTGGGCGTGGGCATTAGCCAGCGTGCAAACG
Organism: Anaerolineae bacterium; assembly: GCA_019637615.1. GTDB lineage: Bacteria > Chloroflexota > Anaerolineae > Aggregatilineales > UBA2796 > JAHBVK01. The sequence goes on from JAHBVJ010000003.1 coordinate 306,955, forward strand.
CGGCGGTCATTTTGATTTCGGTTTTATTCGCTACTTTTTCAGCGAGGGTGCTGCTATCGATGGCATGACCATAAAACACATGACGGTGTTGAGCACCCTCATGGATAATCCGCCATGCTACGTTACCGCTGCCCAATCCGATTTTGGCACTCACGGGGAACTCACCGAACCGCGTTTTGACGGTGCCTTGTTCCCTGAAAAAGCGCTGAATATACAGCGCGGTGAGGGCAGCGTTTTGTACCGCTTCTTTTGCTTTCGTCGGCGCGACGGGGAAAAGTGCCGTGAGCGCATCCCCTTCGAAGTAAGCGACAAACCCGCCACGCGCATAGATTGTGTTGATCAAAGGATCGAAAATCGAGTTAAGGGCAAGGTTGAGCTGCTCTGCACCCTCTTTATCATGCGTCATCAATTGTGTAGTCAGCTGCGTAAAGCCGGAGATGTCAAGGAATAAGGAGGCGGCGCGCAGGCTGCCGCGTGACTGCTGCATTGTGTAGGCGTGATAAATCGTGGGCGGTATAAGATAGTGCATCTCAGACATAAATCCCCCATAGTGCCTGAACAACGGGGAATGATGGCGTACTTACCGTGATTTGACAACCATCCGCGAAGGTAAAGGCTATCCGCTGGTATTTCGGTGTCCAACAGGCACGCACGAAGCTCGATCACGTACATGCCCAGTTGTCGTAGTGGCACAGCGCTAGATAGGGGGCAGCACCTATTGCGTCCGTATGGCTCCTGTCGATAATGGATGATGTGCAGATTACCTTCATTTCATGCGGGGAGATACTATGCCTATTCAACGTGGTTGGCGCTTCATTGCTCTTTGCTTGTTCTGCTTACTTAGCGTTCAGCCTGTCTTTGCACAAGGGGTGCAAATCGAGAAACAGCGCCAGATCGTGACCCGTCTGTATGCCGAGCTGTTCAGCGCAGCGGATTTCGCCAGCGCAGATACTATTCTCGCGCCAAGCTACGTGAATCATGGCTACGGCAGCGCAGATTTGAGCCGACAAGATTTCATGACATGGATCGAGAGTCTGCACGCCGCTATGCCGGACTTCAAGGCATCGGTCGAGGTGCTGATGGTCGAAGACACATGGGCAGCCAGCCGCGTCCGTTTTACGGGCACCTTCACGAATGCATGGACGCTCAACAACACGACGTACAAGCCGAACGGCAAGCCAATCGTGTGGATGCTGAATATCATGCATCGCTTTGAGAACCGCGTAATCGCTGAAGATTTCACCGCGTTCGACTATCTCGGCTTGCTCCAGCAGATGGATGCCTCGCCACTGCCCGCCGTGATCTCGGCGCTGGTGCAGTCCGGCGAAGTTAACCCGATTGAGATGCCGCCCGCCGTCACCACAGGCCAAGAAGCTGTGCATCGGGAAGCGCTCACGCATGTGATCAACGACGCGCTGAACAACGGCGATTACACGGCTATCGACACGTATATGGCGGCGGATTACCGGACATACGAACCGTTCGGCAATTTCACGCGGGAGCAGTTCAAAGGGGTGGTCAAGGCGCTGCGCACGCTGATCCCCGATTTGCACGTGGATATTCCGGCCTCCGTTGCCGAGGGCGATTGGTTGGCGGCGCGCTTGGTCTACACGGGGACATTCAGTACGCCGCTGGAGGCTGGCCCGCTGGTCGTGCCCGCCACCAACAAGCCGATCCGGTTGATCATCAATGTCTTCGTCCACTTCAACACAGATGGCATCGGTTTTGAAGATTACAAAGAATACAATCGGCTTGGTTGGCTCGTTCAGGCGGGCGTCATCAAGGGTTAACCATGCACAGCGCTGGCGGCTACGTGGAGGATTCGCCGCGTAGTTGGCGCAGCACCTTCAGGGCATCGGGAATATGCTTGGTCGCGCCGACGAGTGAATCGAAGCTGTGCCGAACGATGCCCTGCTTATCGATGATGTACGTCACGCGACCGGGGAAAATCCCGAACGCCTTCGGCACGTCGAACAGTTCGCGCACACGCCCTTGCTCGTCACTCAGCAGCAGGAATGGCAGTTGATACTTGCTGACGAAGGCTTGATGCGCTGCCGCTGAATCGCTGCTCACGCCCACGACTTCCGCGCCGAGTTCCTTAAACGCCTCGTAATTGTCGCGGAACGCGCACGCTTGCGCCGTGCAGCCCGGTGTTTCGTCTTTCGGGTAGAAATACAACACGATCTCGGTCTTACCGATTAGATCGCGGAAGTGGACGGGGGTGCCGTTGGCGTCGGGCAGCGTGAAATCAGGAGCCGGATCGCCCACCTGAACGGCTTTCTTGGTGACAGCGCTAACGGGTCGAGACGATTGTTCAGTCATCGTTATCCATTCCCAGCGAATTAATCTATAGCAGTTGTGAAATCTTTCACTGTTGCGGATTATCGCAAATCTCGCTCACAAGTGACAATTCTAGCTCATCTCAGGCAGCGGTAAGCAGACAGTTTGATTCCGATCATAAAACCGATCACAAACGCTCATAAGCATGATCGGATTGCGTATTTTTCTGCTCAGGGAATGATCGGAAAACCAGCGCAAAAACCGCGTATGATCGGTTTTATGATCGGAAATCGAGCAGCCAAACCGATCATATATGATCAGATACGAATTCAGCAGTCGAGTTAGGAGTGGTGTCTTGAACGCCGTGTAGCAAATCAGACAACTTGTTCGGCTCAGTTCGACAAAGTATTGTCATCATCAAAGCGCTATCCAATCCAAATCATTCTAAACGAACATTTGAGTTATGTCAAGGGGTGTATGCTGTGCAAGGGTAGAATTCCAAATTGGAATCAACCACTATAGCGCAGCGGTTTTGCTCAATGCTATACTCTGCCACGCTTACGGACATGCTCGCCACATTTTTATGCACCCTAGGAGATTTTTATGGCTGACCGGGTAGCCCTTTATTTGCAAGATGCACATCCAATCCCAGAGGCGATCCGCTACGTTCAATATGCCGAAGAATGTGGCTTTGAAGCCGTCTGGCAAGCAGAAAGCCGTCTGGTGCGCGATGCGATCGTGCCGATGGCAGCCTTCGCCGCCACCACCAAGAAGATCAAGGTCGGTTCTGGCGTGATCAATAACTGGACGCGTAACGCTTCGCTGATTGCCGCCACCTATCTGACGCTAGATGACCTCGCGCCTAACCGCATCATCTGCGGGATCGGTGCGTGGTGGGATCCACTGGCTGCTAATGTCGGCATCAAGCGCGATAAGCCGCTATTGGCGATGCGCGAGTGTGTCACCGTCGTGCGCGACTTGCTGGCGATGAAAAATGTCACTTTTCAGGGCGAATTCGTCAAAGTGAACGGGATCGAACTGGACATCGTGCATGGACGCCGTGAACCGCGCAATGTGCCGATCTACATCGGCGCGACGGGCATGAAGATGATGACGCTGACGGGCGAGATCGCGGATGGCGCGCTGCTCAACTATCTGGTCGCGCCGCGTTACAACGAAGAAGCCCTCGACGCGCTGGAGAAAGGCGCGAAGGTAGCGGGTAAGCGCATCGAAGACATCGACCGTCCGCAGTTGGTAGTCGCCAGCGTGGATAAAGACCGCAAAAAGGCGCTCGACGGCGCGCGCAAATTGGTCACACAATATCTCGGTCAGCAGCCGCACATCATGAAGGCCAGCGGCGTGAGTCAGGAATTGTTGGACGAGATCGCCCATGTGCTGACGTGGCCCGCCACCGAGGAACAGATCGAGAAGGCGATGGCGCTGGTGCCTGACGATGTGGTGCAGTTGATTACCGCTTCCGGCACGCCCGAAGAAGTCCGCGCCAAGGTGCGCGAATATGTCGCGGCGGGCTGCACCTGCCCCGTGCTGTATCCGCTCGGTGACGATGTCCGCCTGATGCTCGAAACGTTCCGCAACGGCTACAGTAACTAACCGTTTAACCTGAGTGCTCATCGAGGTGACGCTTGACCGACCACGATCATGACCAGCAGCCAAATTCGCACATGTGCTTCGTGTGCGGCTTAAAAAATGTCAACGGGCTGCGCGTGAAGTTCTTCAATGACGGCGCGAAGGCGTGCCGCGCCGAAGTCACCATCGATGAGCGTTTTCAGGGCTTCCCCGGCATCGCGCATGGCGGGATCGTGGCCTCGCTGCTGGATGAAATCTTGGGACGGGCAGGCTTATCGGGCAACCCTGACCGCCTGATGTACACCGCCAAGCTGGAAGTGAAATATCGCCAGCAGGTGCCGTTGAATCAGCCGTTGACGCTCAAAGGGCGCATCGATAAGGATCGCGGGCGCATCGTCACGGCGTCGGGTGAGCTGTACGATGCGGACGGCAAGGCGCTGGCGGAAGCCGTTGGGACACTGATGGAACTGCCCGCCGAAGTGCTGGCGAACATCGATAGAGATAAGGTAGGCTGGCAGGTGATGCACGACCACGATCACGATGGAGCGTAAGAAACTGGCAATAAAACAGTACTAAACTACTGTATTGAGACGTTCCGCATTAGTAGTTGGGGTCGCTGTGCAAAAGCGCCGTGTCCGTTGGCCTGTCGTCCTGATCGCCGCCTTCTTCGTCCTGATCGCGCTCAGTGGTCTCGGCTTCGTCACGGTTTCCGCGCTGGAAGAGCATGACGTTTTCTGCACGTCGTGTCATACCGTGCCGGAAACTACCTACTACAACCGCGCTTATGTCGCCCTCGATTACCCGAATGACCCAATTCCCGACCTCGCCACGCAGCATTATCTCACCGCCGATGATGACGCCTTCAAGTGCATCAACTGTCATCGCGGCAACGCCAGTTTAGGGCATCGCGTTTCGACCACCGCGCTTGCCGCCCGCGACACTATCACCTACCTGTTAGGGCGCGAAGACCCCACACCGGAAAAACAGCACATCAAGGAAGCGTGGCTGCCCAACGCGGCGTGCGTAAGCTGCCATACCGACACTCTGCTGACCTTGGCGGGCATCGACAATCACTTTCATACGCGGCTGCCACAGGCGGCGGAAGCCCTGAAAAATGGTGGTAAACTTACGGTAGCCGCCACATATGCTGGAAACGCCGACGCGCTGCGTTCGCAGGGGTTGGAAACAATCGAGTCGCCTTTGCTGTGCAGCAGTTGTCATCTGGCACACAAAACAGTGTCCGGCGGCGCTGCCAAGTTTTATATGGACATCGACATCCGCAATCAAGCCTGTGTGGAGTGTCATCTCTACGCTGGAAAAGGCCCACAAAGCACACAGACATTAGGGAGATAGGAATGTTACGCTTGAATCGCACTTTATTGGTAGGCACTTTACTGATCTTCGGTTTGATGCTGGCCGCCTGTGGTGGCAATGCCGCCCCGACGCCCACCCCCGGCCCATCCGATGACTTCATCGAGGGCGAAACCATCACCATGACGCCACCACCGGGCAAAGTCGCGGAGAATAAAGATTTCGCGCCGAGCGATCCGAGATTGGTCGGTAAGACAGGGCGTCCACAGGTCGTGATGTTCTTCGCCTCGTGGTGTGAGCAGTGCCACGCGATGGCTCCGATTGTGTTCAAAGCGCAAGATGATTTCGGCACCTTCCTCGACTTTATCTATCTGGATATTGACGCCGAAAATACTAAGGCGCTACGCGATCAGTATGCCTTCAACGGTCAGCGTCCGACCATCGTTTTCTTGGATGCTGATGGGCAGGAAACCGGACGCTTGGTCGGTGTGCAGACGCAGGAAGTCTTCGACAAACTGCTTGACCCGATCCTGACTGTGGGCTGACGCCGCTGATAAAAATCTAGTAAAGCGTTAAAATAATCATAGGTTTTCATTCAGTCTACCTTTATACTTAGGTAGACTATCTGGTTATTGGTTGGGAAGGCTGTCCGCGTGGCTACTCCGCTTGACATTAGCGAACAGGAAATCCGCGAACGCTGCGAAGACATCTTGGGCGCAGCCACCGATGAAGCAGCGCGGATGCACCATAACTTCATCGGGACTGAACATCTCTTTAATGCGCTGACGAAGATTGATGGCGGGATGGCACAACGGCTGCTGCTGAGCGCTGGCCTTGATGCGCGCCACGTCCGCAACGAAATCCGGCGCGAAGCTGGCCCCGGCGAAGATAACCCCGAAGAAGAGCCGCCCTTCACCCCGCGCGCATACCGCGTGCTGGCGATGGCGGTGTTCCATGCCGATGATGGTGGCATGGAGGTCGTCAACGATCTGCATATTCTGCTGGCGATCTTTCAGGAAGGCGAAGGCGTCGCCGTACGCAAACTGCTGGCGCTGGGCGTCAACCTCCCGCAGTGGATCGAGCAGGTCTTCAACGAGCTGATGAAGCAAGAGGAAGACGCACCGCTGCCCTTCAAACCGCGTGAACCGCATCACAGTAGTACCTCGGTCGGCTTCGAAAAAGCACCGATTCCGTCGCCGCTGCTGGACAAATATGGGCGCGATCTGACCGACCTCGCCCGCCAAGGCAAGATCAGCGCCGCCATCGGGCGTGAGCGCGAAATCCGGCAAGTCGCCCGCACGCTGACGCGTAGCAAGAAAAATAATCCGCTGCTGCTCGGTGATGCTGGCGTCGGCAAAACCGCCGTGATTGAAGGCTTGGCCTACACCATCGTGCAGGGAACCGCGCCTGCGCCACTGCTCACCAAGCGCATCGTCCAGATCGAGATCGGGACGCTGTTGGCAGGCACCAGTCTGCGTGGGCAGTTCGAGGAACGGCTCGTCGGCGTGGTCGAAGAAGCCAAAAATGTCCCCGGCGTGATCCTGTTCATCGATGAGATTCACACCATCGTCGGCGCGGGCGATACCATCGACAGCAATCTCGACGCCGCCAACATTCTCAAGCCAGCGCTCTCTCGCGGCGAGGTGATCTGCATCGGCGCGACCACACACGAAGAATATCGCAAGGCCATCGCGCAAGATGCCGCGCTTGATCGGCGCTTCCGCATCATCGAGATCAAAGAGCCGTCGCAAGAAGAGACGCTGCAAATCCTGACCACGGTGCAAGATGGCTACGCCAAGCACCACAACGTCAAGATCGAGCCGGACGCGCTGCAAGCCGCCGTCAGCCTGTCGACCAAATACATGATCAACCGCAAGCAGCCGGACAAGGCGCTTGATTTGCTAGACGAAGCCTGCGCCCGCGTGGTGATCCAGACTTCCAGCACGTCGCAAGGCACAGTGCAAAACGTCACCGCGCAGTCCATCGCGGAAGTGGTGGCGGAATGGACGGGCATCCCGATCGCGGAACTGACCGAAGACGAACGCCGCAAATACAGCCGGATGGAAACGGAACTCAAGCAAACCGTCGTCGGGCAAGATCACGCAGTGGCAGCGGTGGCGGACGCCATCCTGACCAATCGTGCTGGCCTTTCCGACCCGAACAAGCCCGTCGGCGTGTTTTTGTTCCTCGGCCCCAGCGGCGTTGGCAAGACAGAATTAGCGAAGGCACTGGCGAAGTTTCTATTCGGCAGCGAAGACGCCCTGCTGCGCTTCGACATGTCCGAATTCCACGACGAACATACGGTGTCGCGTTTGGTCGGTTCTCCCCCCGGCTACAAAGATTCTAGCCGTGGCGGGCAGCTCACCGAAGCGTTACGCCGGAAGCCCTACTCGGTTATTTTGCTAGATGAGGTCGAAAAAGCTGCGCCGGAAGTCTTCGACATTTTCCTGCAAGTTTTTGATGAGGGTCGCTTGACGGATGCACGCGGCGGTTCAGTGGATGCGCGTCACGCTGTCTGGATTATGACCAGCAACATCGGCACCAATGAGATCGGGCGGACGGCGGTCGGCTTTGGTACCGTGCCGGAAGTGCTCAATACTTCGGATTACAGTAAAGAACTGCGCAAATTCTTCCGCCCAGAGTTCATCAACCGCTTGGACGATGTGGTGATTTTCAATGCGTTGTCTCGCCCCGTGCTCGATCAGATTCTCGACATTCAGATGCGCGAGATTCACGTCCGCTTAGAGAAGTTGAATCTCAAGCTGGAAGTCGAACCTTCGGCGCGTGATCTTCTGCTACAACAGGGCTACGATCCGATTCACGGCGCGCGTCCACTGCATCGCGCTATCGAGCGCATCCTGACCCGCCCGTTGAGCCACCGCCTGCTAGAAAATCAATATCCGGCAGGCACGGTCATCGCCATCAAGGCGGAAGGTGGCGTCCTGAGCTTCGATGCTACAAGCGAAGCACCAAGCGTCCCGCCCGCCATGCCGCCAGCCGCGACGGGTGTGATGCCAGCCGTCAACGGTACGCCCTCGGATGGGCTTGATCCCAACAAGATGACGCAGATCGTGCCGGGGACAGGCAAGCTCTCGGTGCCCGCCACGCCGTCGGATGAACAGGGTTGATCATGCATGAAAAAGTCGCCATCGTCACGGGGGGAAATTCCGGAATCGGCATCTGGACGGTGATCGGCTTGGCGCGGCTTGGCTTCCGCGTAGTGATGGTGTCGCGCACGCAAGAACGCGGGGACATCGCCCTGCCGTTAGCGAAAGAACATGCCCAGAGCGACAAGATCGACCTGATGCTCGCTGAATTAGGCTCATTGAAGTCGATCTGTGCGTTCGCAGACAGTTTCAAACGCCGCTACGACCGCCTTGATGTGCTGGTCAATAATGCGGCGGTCATGCCTGAGCATCGGCGCGTGACCGAAGATGGCTATGAAGAGCAGTTTGCCGTCAATCATCTGGCCTATTTCGCGCTGACCGCGCATTTGCTCGACTGGCTCAAGGCCAGCGCTCCTTCGCGGATCGTGAATGTGTCTTCGCAACTCCATGCCAGTGGGCGCATCGAGTGGGACGACTTGCAAAGCGCCCACCATCCGCAAGCGTATAACAGCCGCCAAGTCTACTGTAACACCAAGCTGATGAACGTCTTGTTTACCAACGAACTGGCGCGGCAGTTGGATGGCTCCAACGTGACCGCCAACGCACTGCATCCCGGTGTAATCGATACCAACCTCTCGCGAGAACGCCGGCGCGGCGGGTATGTTACCTTGAACCCGAATGCCGAGCACGGTGCGGCAACATCCTTGTATGTTGCCACCTCGCCCGCGCTGGAAAATGTCACGGGGCGCTATTTCGATAACAGCCGCGAGCGCGAATCGTCTGCACCGGCGCGTGATATGGACGCCGCCAAACGGTTGTGGAAGATCACCGCAGACTTAATGCCTTAACACGCTTTTTTACACGTCATTACTTAAATCAATCCGACCGTACCACCACATAAGGGACTCTGACGATGCACTTTACTTTGTCTCTGCCCGATTGGGCGATTGAAGCGAATAAGAAGCTGCCCGCCTACCTGCCAACCGTCGATGAACGCATGGCAGAAGTCATCCGGTTTTCGCGCCTGAACTTCGAGAATGGTACGGGCGGGCCGTTCGCGGCGGGCGTCTTTGAGCGCGATACGGGCAAGCCCGTCGTGATCGGCGTCAACCGTGTAGTGCCGTCTAACTGCTCGTCCGCCCACGCCGAAGTGATGACGATCTCCGTCGCGCAGCAGATCCTCGGTACGCATGATCTCGGCGGGCCTAACCAGCCTATCTATCAACTGGTCGTCAACTGGCGTCCCTGTGCGATGTGCTATGGCGCGACCATCTGGTCAGGCGTTCGTTCGTTAGCTATCGCGGGCAGCGGGCCGGAGCTAGAGCAGATTACGGGCTTTGACGAAGGGCCGATCCATCCCGAATGGGACAAGGAACTCGCCAAGCGCGGCATTGAGCTGATCAACAATGTGCTGACCGAGGAAGCGCTCGCCGTCTATCGCGATTTCGCCACCAGCGGCGCACTCGTCTACAACCCGCGTTCAGGCGGCGAGAAGTAGAGTTGGTGCGCTAGAATCTGACACTTCTCAGATCTGTGAACAGAGGAGATCGCGGATGGAAAACCAACTCACCGATCTATCGTTCGATGACTGGGTACGCTACGTGTTCGATCATCCGGTGGATCATTTGGTGCCAGAGTGGTACTGGCAGGTTGATCGTGACCGCTGGAATGAAACTGTCCTGTTTTGTAACCTCAAACCCCAGCGCAGTTACGGAAGTTCGTACCAGGGGTATAACTAGTCCGAATCAATAGCTGGCCTATGGAGTGAGCATCATGGAGGAAGCCTTTCGAGCCGACCGGGCCAAGTTACGGCAGCTGCTGAAGGAATATCCGACTTGGTCGGTCGTCGCCTGATGGCAGCGACGCAGCGCTGTCGGACTTGGGTGAAGAAATGGAAGAAGCGGTTCCAAATCGGTGGCTTGAGGATGACCGCGTGTTGGCGGGATACTCGCATGAACTACACCACCTACCAGTGCCGGTGAACAGCGAACTCGTTACCCGTATACTGGACATCCGCGACCATCCGCCAGCCCACTTGCAGCGTATTCCCGGTCCCAAAGCCATTCAATACTTTTTACGCACGGCACCACCGGTCGCAGCACCAGCCAGTGCCGTCTACGCGCACGATTTGGGAGGGGTTCTCAGGGCCAATGGCCGTATTGTGAAACGCGTCGCCACGCAGCCACATCCGGTCGAGCGTCCAAGCCCGCTGCAAGCGTGGGAAACGACTTCATGATGTCAGCGGCGTGAGCATCCCTGACACGCACAAACGTCAACATCTGTTGGAATGTCTAAATGTGGTGGACGCCGGTACTCCATCGCCGTCGATTTTCGCCTGCACACCTGACTTCAACGCGCAGAGCGTGATAGAAGCGCTCGTCAGTGCGTTCTCCGATATGGGCTGCCGCAGTCCATCACGCTGACCGCGACGTGCGGTTCGTGGGGCAGTTGGACTGCTCGCGATTTTCCTTCAGCCTGCTTACGCTTACTCGCCTGTCTTGGCGTAACGGCTATCATTTCATCCGCCGCGTACTCCTCAACACAAGCCTTTCGTGGAGCGGTACAATGGTACCTATGAACGCGAGTGTCTGCAAGTTCGCCATCCCACTGACCTCGCGCAGGCACAAGCCGTGACCGAGTGGTTTGTACAGCACTACAATGGCGAGCGACCCAACCAAGCCTGGTCATGTGCAAATCGTCCACCTCAGGTAGCCTTCCGGTCTTGCCTCCGTTGCGTTCACTCCCCGACCTCATCGACCCGATGCTTGGTTGCAGCGGGTGGCGGCGTACCTATGTACGGCGTATCAACCAATAACGGCACCATCAAGGTGGATACGCATGTCTACTACATTAAACGTGCCCGCAGGTGTCAGCAGGTAAAGGTGAAATGGTCGCCAACGGCGACTTGGTCGTCCAGCTCCACCAGACCACGGTCAAACGCCTGCCCATATGGCGGGCTTACAGCGGCATCTGATGCCCTTGAGGAATTTGTTACGTTCATGCTCGCGCAAGCCCAGCGAATGGCGGCGCTACCTTGCCCATCGCTTCACCTTGACCCGTTCCGCGTGAACCAGTGGTATCGACAGCCAATTCTCGTACTTGACGAGTGTTCCTCGCCGCCTATTCCCCTTGTAGTAAGGTAGTCTATCGCTATTGCCTACCCCGCTAATACCCCGTCACGAACTTCCGTAATTGCGCTGGGGTTCGCGGTTACAAAACAGGACACTGTTTGCTACATGTGGTGGGACTTAATCCCTCTTCTTGGCCCATCAGCAGGAGATACCGCTAACACTATCCTAGAGATCATGGCAGATACGCTACAGCTATACTCTACCGCGTGTCGAGAGAGTGCTTTACACGGGCTTGGGCACTGGCACACCTACGCGCCAAAACGAGTCGAGCACATCATTGACACTTTTCTCAAGCGTGCGAAAGGCGTGAGACCTGAACTGATTTCGTATGCGCAGTGGGCACGTACTGGCCGTGTCCAATAAAACAAGGGCGGATCAGCACTGACCCGCCCTCATCTTCTATTCTGCTAACCTGATCCACCGTTTACGCTAATTACTCGCATTCAGCGGATCGTTCTCCGGCGAGGTCGGCGTCAGCGTGAACAGCAGACCAGCGCTGCGTCCGTACACTTCAGGGAAGTAGAACTCGCGCCCCGTCGCCGGGATCACGTTGTACGTCCCCGCCAGACCCGCGCGGATCGTGTAGGTGTACTGATACGTGCCCTTCGGCAGGTACGTCGCGTACAACACCACACGGTCATCACGGAACTCGGACTTGCTGAACCACCACCAGCCCCAACCCTCGTACAGCGGATCGGTGTTCTTGAACTGTGGCGCTTGCCCGACGGCGCTAGTCGCCAAGCCCGGATCGACGGCTTCCGTGCCAGCGGGGATCGGGTCATCGATCACCGCGTAGTACAGGTCGTTCGGCGCGACGATGGTCAGCGTGACGCGGATGTTATCGCCCACTGCCGCCTGCGTGATCGGCTTATTGTCCTTGTCACCGACCAAGCTGTACGTGCGTGTGACGCTCATCCCGCGTGACAGCGGCTGAATCTGATCGACGGGCAGGTACGCGTTCAGGTGTGCCGTGTAGTACAGCAAGCCATCGCCGCCCGTGCGGTTGATGCTCAAGCGGTTGAGATCGCCCTTCAGCAGATCGGCCACCTGCACTTGCAAGTCCACCGACTCCCTCGCGTTGACGGGCGAAGCCGTCTGCGAGGTCGTCAATTCCTTGCCGTTCAGCGACGCGTCAAAGCTGTAGTTCGGCTTCAGTTCGCCCGTCACGACCATCCAATCCGTCAAGGCCATGACCGACCACGCCGTTTCTTGCGTCGTCTCCCACGCGTCCGCCGTGCGCGCGCTCATCAGCCAGCGCACCACGTTGGGGATCAACTGGTTCTTCGGATCAACCTGCACCAGCGCTTTGAGCACCAGCGCCGTCGTGCGGTTATCGGTGTTCCAGTTCCACCAATCGCGGAACTCTTCTTCCCAGTGCGCACCCGTCGCGCTCAGGATCACACGGTTCACGAAGTCGCTTACTAAAGCATCTGTGTAGCGCGTATTCTGCGCGTCCATTCGCTGGAAGGCCATCGCCAGATAGGCGCGGGCATAGATGCTCAACTTCTCGCGCACGCTGAACAGGTTAACCAGTTGGCTGTAATTGCCCGCGTCGGCATAGGCCAGCGCGTACAGCACGAAGGCTTGACGGTTGATCTGCCACGTCTGCGTGCGGGCGCTCAGATCGAACACCTGCTGGCGGAGATAGCGGATCGCCGCCTCGGTCACTACCGGATCGACCTCGAAGCCCTGCCGCTGCGCCTCGGTCAAGCCGATCAGCGCGTAGGCCGTCACATTCGGGTCGCTCTTTTCACTGGCGAACCAACCCCAACCGCCGTCCACTTTCTGATCCGCGTACAGCCGCTGGATCGAGATGCTCACCACGCCGTCGAGATCGGCCTTCATCGCCGGATCATCGATTCCGAGCTGCTTCAACGCGCCATACGTCGCTACGTTCGGCAAGAAGCGGCTGATCGTCTGCTCGGTGCATTGGTACGGGTAGTATTTCAGCACATCGAGCGAAGTCGTGGTCGCCGCCGCCAGCGAACGATCAAGGCGGATGTCCAGCGTACCCTCGGTCACGTCGAAGCGGCGCGGCAGCACGATACCTTCGGTGCGTTCGCCTCCCTCCGTCCCGATCACACCGCTGGTGCCGACCGTTTCCGGCGCTTCGTACTTGTAGACGGGCAGCGTCTTATCGTCGCCCTGCCCGACCGCACTCTTAGCCGCGTCGGTATACTTACCATCGGCGCTGCTGGCGAAGAACGTCACGCCCACCGCGCTCACGTCCTGCACCTCGATAGGCCACTCAAAGCGCTGACGTCCCTTACTGGCGATGGTCGCTTTTTGCTCGGCGTCCGCCATCAGATTCACACCCGTCGTCTCGATCTTGACGGTCACCTGCTGATCGGCGTCGGTGTTGTTGTTGACGATAGCCACCAGCGTGCTCTTATCGCCCCGTACATAGAAGCGCGGCGTCACGGGACGCACCAGCAGCGGTTTGGTGCTGATCAGATCGATGGTCGTCTGTCCCACCAGCGTCGTGCCGAGTTCGCCCGTTGGCAGTGTCACGGCGCGGGCATCCAACCGCCACGTCGTCAGGTTATCTGGCAGCGTCACGCTCACCGTCGCCATGCCGTTGGCGTCCGTCACCACCGATGGCTGCCACAGCGGCGTATCCACGAAACGCTGACGCACCTCGAACAGACCGCCTTCCGGCCCACCACCGCCACCACCTTTGATCGTGTTGAGAATCTCCTGCGTTTGCTGATCCACGCTGCGGTTCAGCGCGTTCGAGGTACGCACCCCGACGCCCGCCTGCGCATAGAAATGGTCAAGGATCGGCGTACTGGTATCCGGCAGCAGCGACAGCACCGCGAGGTCGGTCAGCCCGACGCCGACTTCGGCTTGCACGGGCTTGCCAGCGTAATCCGTCACCTTGATCGTGTAATTCACTGTTTCGCGCGGGCCAGCTTGCGCCTTGTCCGGCGTCACTTCGATGTTCAGCTTGAGCTGGTCGATCTCCACGCCGAACCCGATCATGCCCATGCGGAAGGCCGCCACCGGATTGCTCTGATCAACGCCCTTCATCACCGTCACGGAGACAAACGCGTTAGGAGCCATATCCGCCGTGATCGGCAGCTTATACACATAGCTGTTGTTGGGCATGTCGATCACTTCGGTCTTCAGGATATGCCCGCGTTCCACTGTCACCAACGCTTTGGTCGCGCCTTGGAACGGGCTGGCGATCAGGATCGAAGCCGTGTCGCCCACCTTGAAGTTCGTCTTGTCGATCTTCAGATCGATGCGGTTGCTGTTCTGCTGACGCCACGGCACATAATCCGGCCCCGCCACCCACAGGAACGTCGAGGTCGTGATCTGGTTGCCTTTGCTGTCGCGTCCCGTCGCCAGCACCTTGTACACGCCGCCGTGATCGGGCGTGAAGCCGTAGACCGCTTTGCCTTCGGCGTCCGTCGTCGCGACGCCTTCGGTGATCGGCTTTTCTTCCACGTCCCAGTTCCAGACGGTGCGTCCGGTCTCAGGATCAACCGTCTGCGTACTGTGCCACTCGCGCTCGACCACCTTGATGCTCAACGGCGTATTCGGCAGCACGGTGCTGTCCCAATGTACCGTGATCAGGTCGATCTTCGACTCTTTGCCAGCCGTCCCGACGTATTCTTGCGGTTTCGCGCCGATGTAGAACTCGCCTTGATGCACGATCACGTCTTCGCGTCCGGCGATCAACTGCCCGCTCTCATCGATCACGCGGGCTTCGATGGTGAACTTGCGGCTGCTGCCAGCTTTGCCCAAGTCGGCGGGCAGCTTGATCTCGAAACGACCTTGTGCATCGGTGACGCCTTTGCCCTCGGCAACCGTGTCGCCGTATGAGGTCTCAAACGCGCCGTAGCCTTCATCCTCGTTGAAGTTGATGAAGCTGTAACCGCCGCCCTGCCCTTTGTACTCGAAGTAGAAAGGCTGGCTGTAGACGGAATATTCGACCTTAGCGTTGCTGACCGCGCCGCCGAAGAAGAACGAACTCTCCACCGTCACGCTGATCGTGTCGCCTTGCACCACAGCCGTCGCGGCGGGCGTCAGCTTGACTTGAAATTCTGGCACGCGGTACTGTGCCACGTTGATCCCGCGCACGAAGGTGGGCGAGTTGTCATCCGCGTTGAAGCTCGTCGCGCGTGGCTTGACGATGATGCGGTAGTAACCGAGCGGCGCATCTTCCGCGATGGTGAAGCTGTCCGAGAATGTGCCATACGGCGTCACATCTACCATTTTCTGGTAGACCACCGTGTCCTGATCGTTGCGCACCTCGACGGGCACGCTCTTGATCGTGCTGATTGTGTACGTCTTGTCGTTCTTGTCGCGCAGCACGCCACGGAAATACACAGGCTGCCCCGGACGGTACAGTGAACGATCCGAGTACAGGTACGCCGTGATGTCTTGCGACGAGAATTCATCGCTCAGGTTGAACGACCACGGGCTGAGGCCGTCATCCCAACTCAGCGAGGCCGCGCCGAAGGTCGTGCCATCGCCAAATGTCGAGACATCATTGATGAGCGCCGAGATTTCGGTGTACAGCGTTTCCAGACGACCCTGTAACTGCAACGTGGCGATGCCGTTCGAGTCCGAGACTGCTTCGCCTATCTGGGTAGACTTCTGGAAGAAATGGACGCGTGCGCCAGAGACAGGTTGACCCGTTTGTAAGTCAGTTACCCACGCCATCAGGCTGCGTTCGCTGGCCTTCAGCGTGATGTTCACGGTCGCCACGATCATCAGGTGGCGGATGTCGCCGTAGTACGTGCTGGCGAGTTCGGGCGCAGTGTAGTACAGCAGGTACGCACCGGGCTTCAGCGGGCCGTTGGCCTCATTCTTGGCGAACTGCGTCTGACCGCCATTGGTGGTGCTGCCGCTGCCTATTGGGCCAATGTAGTAATTGGTCAGATCGCCTTCCGCTGCCCACCCTGTGATTTTGTTATCGGGGGTCTGCAACTGCCACCACACATAGCCGTCCGAGCATGTCGGGCCGCCGATGATCGCGAATTGCGCACCGGGGTTCAACTGCCCGATCTGCTTGCCGGTCAGCCCTGCCGCGTTACGGATGCGGATCGGGCGTGGATCGTCGCTCAACACAATGGCCTGAGCGCCGACCTGAAGGCGTGTTGGTGGCGCGCCGGGGCATTGGAACGCCGCCGGAGCCGCTGCACCGCTGCTGCCCTCATCCGTGATCGCCAGTAGATCGTAGCGCAAGATGTTGGTCGGGTTTTCGACCTTCAACGACCACGAGCGCAGGAAGTTGGCCTGATTAGGCGAGTAATCATACGGCAGGCTGTAGCCGCCCTCCGCGAAGGCTTTGAGCAGGTCTTCCACAGGCACGCGCCACAGCGACAGATCGATCTGATCAACGTTACGGTGCGTGCTGTATACCCGCGTGATCGGTGTGTACGCGCTGTACAGACCAATCGGCCCGCCTGTCTTGAGCGAGGCTTCAGCGGGATACGGCGGCGTGCTGAACTTGATCTGAATCTTGTTCGGCGCGACCACATTATACAGGCTGCTGCTGTTGTCGATCTGGAACGGCGTGCCGTAGATGTCTTTGAAATCCGTCACGTCCAGCGTGATCGTGTAATCGGTGCTCGGCTCTTGGCTGAACCCGACGCGGTA
Organism: Anaerolineae bacterium; assembly: GCA_019637615.1. Taxonomy (GTDB): domain Bacteria; phylum Chloroflexota; class Anaerolineae; order Aggregatilineales; family UBA2796; genus JAHBVK01. The sequence continues at coordinate 323,981 of JAHBVJ010000003.1, forward strand.
CACGAAGCCGCCGTCATACGCGTCATACGAATCATTATTGAATTTCAGCCCCGGCTCAGGATCGATAGTCACGCGCTTGCCAAAATCCGTGTAATCCATCGGCGCGGTGAACGTGAACGTGAAACCAGAGGCAGAAACACCAGCATCTCGATTGCGGGGATACGTGTCTTTGATCGTCGGTAGCGTGATCGTGGTGAAGTGCGAAGCTGGTGTCGGCACCAGTGCCGCGCCCGTCGCGCTGCGTGCAATCGAGCCGTAACATCGACGGTGTACGTAGTACCATTACTCAAATGCGGATCGGAGCGTGAAGGTGAAGCGTAGATTGTCGTCACTCCACTCGAACTTACCTGTAGCGCGCGTAGTCGGCTTGCCCGCCGTTTGGCCTTGAAGGATGAAGGCTTGTTCGGTGCTGGCGCGATCCATAGGCTGGCTGAACACCACCGTCACTTTCTGATCCAGCCGCCGCCCTTGCCGGTTGTTATCCGGCTGAATCTCGATCACGGTGGGCGAAATCGTGGTGAAGGTAGTCACGATGTCGTTTTGCAGCACGCTGCCTGTCACATCCGTCAGCCCTTTGGAAACTGTGATCGTGTACTGCGTGCCGCCTACCAATGGTGTCATCGGCTTGAAGGTGTAGATCGATGTATTGACCCATTCGCCTTTGCCTTCCGCTGGCGGATCGATCTTGATCGGGCTGGGCAGCGTGTTCATTTCCTCAACGGGCAACAGCGGCACCACTGGACGGTTGAAGATCACCGTGATCGTGGGCGTCGCTTCTACGTTGTTGGTTTTGTCGGCGGGCACGATCTGCGCCACGTCCAAGAAGCCAATCGTGCGCAGTTTGAGCACGAACGTATCGCGGATCGGCGTACCGGCGGTGTTCTTCGCGCCCCCACCAATGCGGAAGCTGTATTCGGTCGCCCGCTCCAACGCGGCATTGGGTTTAAAGGTCAACGTCTGATCATCTTGCCATGCGAATGTGCCAGCGATGGCGGGTTCGGTCTGGAAATTAGTTTCCACACTGCCCTTGTCCATCGGCTGGTCGAAATAAAACGAAATGCTGCCGTCAATCGGCAGTTCTTCGCCGCGTACAGGCATGGTATCGATCACCTGTGGGGCGACCTCGCCTGCGCTGCGCACCGCTGGCACAATGGCGATCAGGCCAACGCTCAGTGCTAACAGCGCTATGAGGAGCACGAGGGGTTTACGCGTCATCAGTCTTCCTCCACACACAAATCACAAAACGGCAATAAAAGTGTTGTTACCCCTAGTATAGGCGAATTCATCCGCGCGCGATCCGATGACTAGCACACAGTAGGCAACAGTCTATCTGTCGTATGGCATACGTCAGACTCGCCGCGACATAAAATAAGTTAGCATGTGCAAGTAGGGGCATTGCATAATACTGATAAGCGCATTCGCATGATGTTCCAATTTTCGGTGAAATTGAGCGTCGAACAAGTCAGTTGGAGTGCTTAATCCTTATTCGAGGAATTCAGCTCATCGAGCCGTTTGACCTGACCACTGCCGTAGACTTCACCAAGCACATTGCTCATCACGCTGGCGACATAGCGCACCGCCGAGATCGCCCGCCCGTAACGCATCCGTGTGGGGCCAAAGACGCCGAGCGATCCCATTGAGCTGCCATCGACGCCGTAGCGACTGAGTACGAGGCTGAGATGTCGCACCTCGCTCCAACGCCCGTTGCCTGCGATCACGACCTGCACATCCCCGATTTGCTGATCCTCATACTCGGACATGATGGCGGTGAGCAAGGTGTGCTGCTCCATGATGCGCAGCGCTTGGCGGGTGGCTTCGCTCTCCTTCAATTCGGGCAGTAATTCCGACAGGCCGTCACCATAGATGTTAGGCACGAAGGTGTTATCGCGCTCGTCCAGCGTGCGGATGACGAGATCGAGGATTTCGCGGTTGAGCGTGCTGTCCATCGTGGTCATCTGCGAACGGATTTCGTCGGCGTCTTTGCCCTCGCACAGCGCGTTGAAGGTGGCTGCCGCCGCGCTGAGATTTTCCTGCGAGAGTGGTTCGCTGAGGGTGAGCATTTGCTGGCGCACGTAACCGCCGTGCAAGACCAACACCATCATCACCATGCGTCCCTGCACTGCCAGCAGCGCCATGTGCTTATAGGTGCTGGTAACCGCGCGTGGCGCTGTTACAATCGCGGCGCTCTGCGATGTACGTGCTAGAGTCGAAACCGCCATTTTCAGCCACGACTCCAATTCGCTCGGCGCTTCTTGGAAGTCTTCCACGATGTCTTTTTGTTCAGTGGCGGTCAATTCATCGGCATCGAGCAAGCGTTTGACGAAGTAGCGATAACCAACTTCAGTCGGGACGCGTCCCGCCGAATGGTGTGGTGCAGTGATCATGCCTAGTTCTTCAAGCGCCGCCATATCGTTACGAATGGTAGCGCTGCTGACCGCTGGTAGATAGCGTTCGGCTAACAACTTGCTACCTACTGGATCGGGTTTGTTGATATACTCTCGGACAATCAGGGCAAGAATTCGTTCCTGCCGTTCAGTAAGTTCCGGTAACCCCAAAGCGTCAGTGTTCATAGGGACACAACCCTGTCAACAGATGGGTGGTACGCCGGATTATGGTGGCAAGCCCACTGCTTGTCAAGTCAAAAGCATCTAAGGAGCGCTGGAAAGAGCGCAGGAGCAGGATATGGGTCATTTCACGTTTGAAGTCAGTGACGACACTTTTCAGGAGGATGTGCTTAAATCAGGCACGCCCGTACTCGTAGATTTCTGGGCAGAATGGTGCGGCCCCTGTAAGATGATCGCGCCGTTCGTAGATGAGATCGCCAAGGAATTGAACGGGAACATGAAGGTCGCCAAGATGGACGTGGACGCCAACCCGAACACGCCGATGATGTATGACATTCAGGGTATCCCGACGCTCATCCTGTTCAAGAACGGTCAGCCAGTGCAGCGCATCGTGGGCTTCCGTCCGAAGGACAGCTTGATGAAGGACATCCGTCCCCACATCGAAATGGCGAAGGCGTAACACGCGCCCATTAAGACAAAAAACAGCCACCCGCAGGATATGTTGGGTGGCTGTTTCTATTTTTGGGGCTTTCCGCTGCTCGGATGCGTAGTCAATTTTTGAGCGTAAGTACAGCGATACTCTGGATCAGATGACGGCAGAATTTCACTGTGCGTACTCATTCACCTCTTTTGCCCCGGTCATAATCGCCACTGCATCCGACATTGTATAGTCTTTGGGCTTGATCACCGCGACACGCCTGCCGAGCCGTTGAATATGGATGCAATCAGCGAGTTCAAACACATGTGGCATGTTGTGGCTGATGAGGATGATGGGTAATCCCCGATCACGGATTTTCCGGATCAAGTCGATGACCATCCCTGATTCCTTAACACCAAGCGCTGCCATCGGTTCATCCATGATGACGACTTTGCTGGCGAAGGCCGCGCTACGTGCTACCGCAACCCCTTGCGCCTGACCACCGGACAACGTTTCGACATTCTGCGTGACCGACGGAATCCGGAACTTCAATTCACTCATATGCTCTTGCGCCTGTTGCAGCATCTGCTTCTTATCGAGCATCCGAAACACTGACCCCAATATACCGGGGCGACGGATCTCACGTCCGAGGAACAGATTCTCAACAATCGTCATGGCTGGTGCGACCGCCAGATTCTGGTAAACGGTTTCGATGCCCTGACGCCGCGCATCGCTGGGGCTGTTGAAGCGAATCGGCTGTCCGTTCAGGAAGATTTCGCCTTTATCCGGCTGAATCGCACCCGACAGAACTTTGATCAGGGTCGATTTGCCCGCGCCGTTGTCGCCAATCACGGCTAACACTTGACCAGCGTACACTTCGAGATCGGCATTTTCTAAGGCGACGACATGACCATAATGTTTCGTAAGTCCCTTGGCGGCGAGGACAGGAACCCGTTGTTCTTGGGACATCATCTTTTTTACCTCAATAAGTACGCGATCATCTTTTTGCCCGCTGCGATAGCTGGTCAACGGATACCGCAAGAATCACCAAGATACCAGTGATGAGCACTTGATAGATCGAAGGGATACCCATCAGTTGCAGGCCGTTGCGGAAGACACCGACGATCAACGAGCCAATCAGCGTCCCAAGCACATTACCACGTCCGCCGAACAAACTCGTGCCGCCGAGGACGACTGCCGTGATGCTATCCAAGTTGGCAGTCTGCCCCGCGTTCGGATCGCCCACCCCGGTACGACCGATCAGCAGCAGTCCGGCGAACCCATAAAATACGCCAGCCAGCGTATACGCGGCAATCAGCAGCCGCTCTGTCGGGATACCCATCAAGCGGGTGGCTTCCGGATTGTTGCCTAATGCATAGATATGTCGTCCAAACGGTGTTTCACGGAGGACAAACCACATCAAGAAGAACAGCAGCAACATCATGACGGTGCCGTAAGAGATGCTGGTCGTGTCAATCTTGAAGATGTTGCCAAAAAAGGTTTGCTCATCTGCCGCCACTCTGGTTTCGACGGTATAGATCAGCGATAGGGCGAAGGCGATATTCAGCGTGCCAAGCGTGACAATGAACGGCGGCAGTCGCAGCCGCGTCACCAACAGACCATTCAAAAACCCGAAGCCAGCCGTGACGAGAAAGCCAGCGAAGATCGCCACGTAAGGATTGACGCCGTTCACGGTCGAAATGCCGACCATGATCAGCGATCCCAACGTCATGACGGCTCCGTTGGAAAGGTCAATTCCTGCCGTCAAAATAATGATCGTTTGACCAATCGCCAAGACGGCTACCCAACCCGACTGTTGAAAAATCAGGGAGATATTCGATCCAGTAAAAAATCGATCAGTTTGTGTACTAAAAAAGAGGCAGGCCAATAACAGCGCTAAAAAGGGGCCAACCGTCGGGGTAAGCAAGAGTTCTCGTACCCGCGCAAGAAACGGCACCTGCTCGACGTTTTCGCTCATTTTTCCTCACAAGAAAGGATGGTACAAGTAAATTACTCGTACCATCCCAGCATATTAGGTATGCTACAACGAATTGTACTTAGTTCGACTGGCGACCGTGCTTAGTTAGCGGGGGTCGCTTCCGGCGTGGCTTCGCTAGGCGACATAATGCCAGCGGCAGCGTCGGCCTTCATCGCTGCGTCGAGTTCACCGTCAGTCGGCGTACCCCAGCAGTTCTGCACACCGAAAACGCTACCTTGACTCTCGACACCCGGTAGCGGCTTGACAGTGAGGAGTGTCACGCCGGTATCGGTGTAGCCGGAGGGCTTGGTGCCGTCTGTCGCATACTTGACCACAGCTTCAACGCCCATCGCCGCCATTTTCAGCGGGTACTGTTGCGAAGTCGCGGCAATCTTGCCCGAAATCACGTATTCAACACCGGGCGAGCAACCACCGTCTACAGAAACGATCATGACGTCGTTGGCCTTGCCAGCCTTTTCAATGGCGGTGTAGGCACCAGCGGCGGTCGGTTCGTTGATCGTGTACACCAAGTTGATGTCCGGGTCTTTGCTCAGGCAGTTCTCCATAGCGGTTTGACCCTTGGATTGGTTGCCTTCGGTGGTTCCATCTTCGCATACGATGGAAGGATCATCCGACTTGATGCCGAAACCCTCTAGGAACCCGTCATGGCGCAGTTGGCTGACCGTGATACCAGTTTGCAGATTGAGCGTCGCGATCTTGACGGGCTTGCCAGCGAAGGCAGCTTTCGCATACTGACCGATCAGTAAACCAGCCTTGAAGTTGTCCGTCGCGAACAGGGCGTCGGTCGCATCTTCTGGGTCGGTCGGCGTGTCGAGCGCGATGACGAGTACGCCAGCTTCGCGCGCTTTCTTGATCGCGGGCACAATAGCCTTGGTCTGGCTAGGCACGAGCAGGATGCCCTTCACGCCTGCGGTAACCATATTCTCGATAGCCGTGACCTGACTGTCATTGTCGCCGTCAAATTTACCAGCGGCGGTCACTAACTTGGCACCGAGCTTGTCGGCAACAGCCTGCGCGCCTTCGCGCATCTTGACGAAGAAGGGGTTGGTTTCGGTCTTGGTAATGAGGCCGACGGTAATCTCGGATTGCGCTTTGAGTGGCGTCTGTGTGGCGAAGGAGGCAAAAGCGAATACTAATAAGGTGACTGTCAGCAACAGTCTTTTCATCGTAAAATGGGTGAACATTATTTTCTATTCCTGATTCTTCTGCGATCCGGTTTTGCGAGAACGCGAGATGAAACGAAAAACGGTCTAACTTCAGAGAATTGCTGGCGACTTCCCCTTTCTGGCAAACATCCACCGATTGGCCCATTAAGGGCAGACATAACTGTCTCGACCTACATCTTGTAGTATATGGAATTTGTGGAAAGTGTCAAGAAATCGATTTCTAGAAGATTTGCGTCTGTTTTCATGCTAAAATCCTACTAATCTATAGAGTATCTCGTTTCAGCGATGTTCGATTTAGAAAAACGATTTCTTGAAAACATTGATATAGAGTGAATTACGCCGAATGACCACAACTATGAAAGACGTTGCCATGCACGCAGGTGTGTCGATGGCGACCGTCTCCAGAGTACTAAACCACGATCCAACCGTCACCGAAGAACTGCGCAAGCGCGTGTTGGAAAGCATCGAGATACTCGGCTACGAGCCGAATCGAGCGGCGCGGCGGCTGCGGGCAAATTCCAGTGACGTGATCGGCTTGGTAATCTCGGACATCAAGAATCCCTTCTTTGTCTCATTAATCGGCGGCGTTGAGCAGATCGCCGCCCAACGTCACATCAGTGTCTTGCTGTGCAATACGGACGAAAATCCGGAACGCCAGAATCAGGTCTTGAACCTGATGCGGGCAGAACAGGTGGCGGGCATCATCCTCGCCCCAACTTCCTTTACACCGACGGACTCGTTGCAGATGCTCAAAATGGCAGGGTTGCCCGTCGTACTAGTAGATCGGTGGGTTCCGGGTTTTGAAGCCGATACTGTGCAAGTGGATAACTTCAAGGGAGCATACACCGCTGTCCGTCATCTGATTAACTTGGGGCGTCAGCGTATTGCCATGATCACGGGCGATCTCGCCATCCCAACCTCATTGGAGCGCCATCGCGGTTATCAAAGTGCGCTGCTAGAAGCCGGATTGCCACTCGATCCCGCATTGGTCAAGGAGGGCAATTCGCAGCAGAACAGTGCCCAATGGCTAACGCACGACCTGATGGAGTCTGCAACGCCGCCAGATGCGATGTTCGTCGCAAATAATCTGATGACCCTCGGTGCGCTGAAAGTCCTGCGCGAGATGAAAATCCGCGTGCCCGAACAGGTCGCGCTGGTCAGTTTCGATGATATGCCGTGGTCGGGTGATTTATATTCCCCGTTAACGGCGATCTCGCAACCAACCGAAGAGATGGGACATGAGGCGATGTATTTGCTGCTGCGGCGGTTGGCGGAGCCTCAGAGTTCATTCCGCACGGTGGTGCTGCCCACGCAGTTGATTGTGCGCTCCTCATGCGGTGCGCATCTGCACGAGGAGCAGCACTAATAACTATTTTGCTAGTTCGCTGGTATATCTCCTGCCCGAATCGAATCCGCCCGTTGCTGCAACTGATCGCGCAGCGCTTTGATGTCACGCGGGACGACCAGCGCGGCGACGAGCAAAAACAGCCCGCATGCAAGGTAGGTGCCGCCACCAATCACGAGGATTGCGGTGCCGAGCGGCGTGCTGTGTCCCTGCAAGCGCAAATTCTCCGCCATCAGGCCGACTAACAGCGGCGCGGAGGCTGCCCCAAGCTGCTCGATGAAATACTGGATCGCCAGCGCGGTACTGCGCACTTCTGGCACGGTGATGTCATACACCGTCGAGATCACGTTGGGGCCAGACCACAGGATCAAAAACGCCGTCAGCGCCAGCAGCACACCAAACAGCAGCTTACTATCGGCGGGCACATTCAGGGTGATGATCAACAACATGGTCGCGAGTAGGACGGCAGCGGCGGCTATCAGCAACCGTCCGCGCCGACTGCGCTTGAACAGCCAATCGCCGCTCGCCCCGCCGACGAACGCGCCCGCCGCGATCATCAGCACGGCGATGCCCATCGTCGGCAGCACTTCGTCGCTTTTGTAGCCGCGCTCGGTTTCTAGGTAATTGAAGAACCAGAACGAGAAGATGTTCAGCGGAAAAACGCCGAAAAAGCCTTGAATGAACAGCGGAATCAGGGTTCGTTTACGGAACAAGGCCAGCGCCGTTTTGAGTTCGAACTTAATTGGGGTAGTTTCTGGCAGGTCAGCCAGTTCAGGTTCGGCTTTGCCACGCGGCAGATCGCGCACGCCAAAGAAGATCACGAAGGCTAACACGATCCCCAAACTGCCCGTCACGATGAATACATTGCGCCAACCGATGACGGGGCCAAGCATCAGCGCGAGGATCAGGCCGAGTAGATAGCCGAGCGGGATGGCAAGCTGCAAGGCTCCGTAAATCTTGCCACGCATCGACGGCGGGAAATAATCCGCGATCAGGCTGTACAAGCCCGGATAGCTGGAGTCATCGATACCGGTTGAAGATCGGGCGACAAGAAACAGCGGAAAGGTGCGCGCCACCGCGCTGAACCATGTCGTCAGCCCCCAGATGGCGGAGGCCAGCGCCAACAGCTTTGCCCGCGCAAAACGATCATATAAGTAGCCCCACAGCGGGTACAGCACGGCACCCACGATCAGCGCGCCCGTGCCGAGCAGTCCCGCTTCGGATTCCGTGATCTTGAATTCGGCGCGGATGTCGGAGAGCAGCGGGCCGATCAGCAGTTTATCCGCTTGGTGGAGCAGCATGAAACAAAAGAAAACGCCAACCACGAACCAGCGGTAACGGTTTGGCATGAGGTTTTTAACACCCTTTCAAAAAATAAGTAAGTCGCCATTGTTAGTATAGCTTCGATAGGCCGTTCGACGCGCGACCAATGCCATATTAGAAATTGACGGTTGGTCTCCTTGAACCTAACTGCGTCTTGTGACCGCGTTTTTCATCAGCATTTGGCACTAGCTACCCGCTCAGATGCCCCAGTTAGTTGACGGGTTGCCCCTTCTTGCGCTACAAATGGCGGCGCACGGGTTGGGATGAAGGGAACCATAATGGACTCTCCAATGCGCGGCTATGTCGTCCATCAAGACGATTTGACCATGATGCGTGTGCCCAAGGTGAATGCCTCCTTTCGTGTGCCTATCAATCGGAGTGTCGGCTGTCAGAACCTGCTGCAACGCGTGTATTACTATGGGCAGGGCGCATCCGAAGTGATGCGGAATGACGATAGCGAAGACATTCTGTATGTTGCGTCCGGGCGCGGTACCGTGCGCATCAACGGCAATGAACATGCGCTTGAGCCGATGATGGGCGCGTTCGTGCCGCCTGATTCCGATTACCAGATCGTGAATCCGCACGATGATACGCTGGTGATCATTTCCGTGCTGACGCCGCAACCGGGCTACCCGCCCACCCAGCAGATGGACGCTGCATTGCGCGCTGATGGTATGCTGACCGTCCGCGAGGCTGACCAAGAAGCACTGCCCGCTGGCAACCGCACTTTCAAATACATGGTTAATCATCGGGTGGGTTGTCGAAACGCGACGCAGTTCATCGGCTTCATCCCGACTAGCAAAGCACCCGTGCATACACATACTTACGAAGAAGTCATCTATATCGTGGATGGCGAGGGCGTGATTCATGTTGGCGGACAGGATATTCCCGTCCGCAAAGGGAGCAGCATTTATCTGCCGCCGCTGCTGCCGCACTGTATCGAAAACCCGCACGAGCAACCGATCCGCTTGCTGGGCGTGTTCTGCCCCGCTGGTGATCCCGGCTCGAAAGCATATGAAGAAAAGGCCTGAACTTACGTTGTTTTGAGGAGAGAGCATCATGAGGTTTGTATCCCGTTCGGTTCGTGTGATCGCTGTATCCGCGATGGCACTGATGACGCTGGTGGGTGCTGGTCGTCCCTCACTGGCGCAAAGCAAAACGATTAAGGTCGCCATCCTCGGCCCATTCACGGGCGGCGCGGCCTTCGTCGGGACGGAACAGCTCAACTTCGCCAAGCTGGCGGTGGCTGATTTCGAGAAAGCGAGTGGAATCAAGGTCGAACTCGTCGAAGTCGATACGGAACTTGATCCGGCGAAAGCGGTGACGGGCGTGCAAAAGGTCGTGGCGGATGCCGATGTCGTGGGCATCGTTGGCCCCGCTGGCAGCCAAGAAGTCGAAGCCACTTCCCCGATCTTGGAAGAGGCTGGCTTGGTGTACGTATCGCCTTCGGCAACGCGCACCTCATTGACCGAAGGCAGCCTTAAGGCTTTCTTCCGCGTCGTGCCGCGCGACGACGTGCAAGGCCCGACGGACGCAACTTACATGGTGGAACAACTCGGCGCAAAGTCGGTGTACATCATCGATGACCAGACCTCGTACAGCACGGGCTTGGCAGATGAAGTGTCCAAGAAGCTCGAAGAACTGGGCGTCACCGTCACGCGTGATTCGATCAAGCAGGGTGATAGCGATTTTGCCGCCATCGTGACCAAGATCAAGGGCGCAGGAGCGGACGCCGTATTCATGCCGTTCCAACTAGCGGCACAAGCGGCTAGTATTGCACGTACCATGAAAGAACAAGGCGTGGAAGCTATCGCGTTCGGTGGTGATGGCGTATTCGCGACCAAGGACTTCATCACGGACGCAGGCGGCGCGACAGAAGGGGCGTATGTTTCCAATTTTGCGCCTGACCTGCGCGGTGTAGAAGCCGCCAAATCCGTCGTGGAAGCCTATGAAAAAGAATATGGTCCGGATTTCAGTTCGTTCGGCGGCCCCGCATACGCCGCAACGGATGTGATCCTAGAAGCGATCAAGTCCGCGATGGGCAGCGGCGAAGTCACCCGCGCCTCGGTGCTGGCCGCTGTTGCCGCGACTAATATCGAATCGAGCGTGCTGGGCATCCCTATCGCCTTCGATGAAAAAGGCGACATCAAGAGCGCCTCGTTCTTCATCTTCAAGGTAGAAGGCGACAAATTCGTTCAAGTCGCTACCAGCATGGCAGCGGAAGCCATGCCAGAAGCCACCCCCGCGAACTAATCGCGCCTCTGTTAGCGTAGGGGCGGTTGCGAGATACCGCCCTTTTTCTTGGAATAGCAATGCAGACTTTCTTGGAACTCTTGCCCCAACAGTTGATCAATGGTGTGACGCTGGGCGCGGTTTACGCCTTGATCGCGTTGGGCTATTCGATGGTCTACGGCATTCTTGGGCTGCTCAACTTCGCACATGGCGATGTGTACATGGTGGGCGCGTTCATCGGGTTTGGCACGCTGAACACACTGGTGACCGGAAATGCGCTGAGTCTGCCGCCCGCCATCGCCTTGATCGTGATCCTGCTGGTCGCGATGGTTGGATCGGGCATTCTCGGTGTGGCTATCGAGTCGGTGGCCTACCGCCCGCTGCGATCCGCGCCACGCATCGCGCCGTTGATCAGCGCGTTGGGCGTGTCGTTCTTCCTCCAAAACGCGATGCAGTTAACGCAAGGGGCGCGCATCCAGATTTACAAATCGACGCTGATCATCCCGTTGGAAGCGGGCGTCAACATCGGGACGGCACGGCTTTCGGCTACGCGCGGGTTGGTGGTGGTGGTCGCGGTGGGGTTGATGATCGCGCTGACGTATCTGGTACAACGCACTAAATTGGGACGGGCGATGCGGGCGGTCTCGATTGACCGCGAAGCCGCCGCCATGATGGGCGTGGATATTGACCGTGTAATCTCGCTGACGTTCTTCATCGGATCGGCGCTGGCAGGCGCAGCGGGCGTGCTGATCGGGATGATCCCGCAGCAGATTTCCCCAACGATGGGGTTTACCGCTGGCTTGAAAGGCTTCACGGCGGCGGTCATCGGCGGGATCGGCAACGTACCCGGCGCGATGCTCGGCGGTTTGCTGTTGGGCTTGGTGGAAACGTTTGCCACCGGATTCATTTCAGGCACATACCGCGACGCGATTACCTTCGTGGTACTGGTACTGGTGCTGCTCATCCGTCCCGGTGGTTTATTGGGGATACGTATGCCCCAGAAAGTGTAGAAAGTGAGTTTGCAATGACCATTGAAGTGCAGTGGGAAAACGAAGCGCACACCGTAGTTTTGCTACAATTCAAAGGCTCGATGACATGGCGAGAGTATGATGAAGGCGTAGACAAGACGTATGCCTTGATGCGCACGGTAGATCACAAAGTAGACGTGATTAGCTATATGCATCCAACCGTGAGACTGCCGAAAGGCGACGCAATCAGTCATATCAAACGCGCCTTCACCGTGCGGCCTCCTAATATGCGTAAAGGACTGCTGATCGGCAGTGATCTATTCGGGGAAGCGGTCGTACGGGCGCTGATCAAGGTGAAAGGCATCCAAGAAACCTATATCGCCGTGGAAAATGTGGAAGCCGCCCACGCTATGATCGCCAAACTGAACCAAGAAACGGAAAAATCGTAATCCGGGATCAGCATCACATGGGCTTGTATGAGCGTTAACAAAATCGGCACCGACGAGTGGGTGTCCCAGATCGAGGCACGCCGCCGCCAGCAGCATCCGTGGATCGCCGCGATCCGAGACGCGTGGACTAGGCTCCCGCGTCTTGTTCGGCTGTTGTTGGTGGTCGTCATTCCGGTCATCATTCCCCTGCTGACGACGAACACCTACATTTTGCAGGTGTTGGCCTACGCGTGGTTGTATGCGGCGCTTGCCACGGGTTTGAACATCGTGGTCGGGTATACCGGAATGCTCGATCTGGGATACGTGGCCTTTTTCGGCTTAGGCGGCTATGTCTACGCGATGCTGTCATCGCCACACTTCGGGCTGCATGTGCCGACCCTGATCAGTTTGCCCGTGATCGCGTTGATCGGGGCGGCGGCAGGCTACTTGCTCGGTATGCCATCGCTGCGCTTGACGGGCGACTATCTGGCGATTGTGACGCTCGGCTTCGGGCAGATTTTCTATAACCTGACTAATGTGATGAATGCTGTGCAGGTGCCGTGGTCGAGCACGCCGATCAATGTGACGGGCGGCCCGAACGGCATCCCACAGGTCGATCCGATTGCGCTGTTGGGCTGGCAAGCCTCACAGGTGCGCGATTATTACTATTTGCTGCTCGGTACGCTGGCGCTGGTGATGCTGATCGTATTCCGCCTGAACCGTTCACGCATCGGGCGGGCATGGCGTGCGATCCGTGAGGATGGGCTGGCGGCGGACGCGATGGGCATCCCGACGCGGCGGTTGAAGCTGCTATCGTTCGCCATCGGCGCGAGCATCGCGGGGGTGTGCGGCGCGATCTTCGTGGCCTCGCAGCAGAGCGTATTTCCTAGCAACTTCGATGTCTCGCTGTTGATTGCGCTGTACGCGATGGTGGTGCTTGGCGGCGTGGGCAGTTTGCCGGGGATGGTCGCCGGATCACTGGTGATCACAATTTTGCCGGAAGTGCTGAGGCCGGGGCAAGCGCTCGACTTCCTGAACGGCACCGAGCTGAACGCGCTGGTGTTTTATGGCGGCGTGCTGGCCTTTCTGGCGCTGGTGATCCGACCGCGCTGGCAGATCGTCGCGATATTGATCGCGGTTATCGTGGCAGGCTTCGCACTGCGGGCGGGCATCCATGCCATCGATCCTAGCGTACTGGAGCCGGAAGTTAGCGGGAAAGGGCTAAACGCGGTGATCCAGAATTGGTTAGCGATCCCTGACGGCAAGCGGATTGCCACCGCGTGGGGCAATCTGCTGTTCTTCTTCGGCGTCGGCGTGCTGGTGGCGCTGACGAGGCTGCCGAAGCGCATCCGCCCGCTGCTGTTGGGCGTGGCGCTGTACCTGCTGGCGTTCGTATGGGAAACGCGCCTTTCGCAAGAGCCAAGCATCACGCGCTTGCTGCTGGTCGGCGCGATTCTGGTGATCATGATGAATTATCGTCCGCAAGGGATATTCGGGCAACGCCGCGTGGAGGTCGTATGAACCTCGATCAATTCGCCGTGATCAGTGATATTCATGGCAACAGCCTTGCGTTGGAAGCCGTGTTGGATGACATCAATGCCCGCGAACTTGATACCATTTTCAACCTTGGCGATCATCTCTACGGGTCATTGGAGCCTGCTACCGTCGCGGAAATGCTCATTGGCGACGAGATCGTCAGCATCGCTGGCAACCAAGACCGTATCATCATCACGCCGCCCGAAGACATCCTCACCACGGCTGATCATCTTTATATCATGTCGCAGTTGGCGCAAGAGCACCTAGACTGGCTGCATACACTGCCCCCTACATTCAGAATCGAAGACGTGTTTTTGTGTCACGGCACACCCGACTCCGATGAAACCTATCTACTGGAACAGCCTGATCGAGCGGGCGGCATCCTCGATATGACGGAGGCTATTCAAGAGCGACTGCAAGGCATCGACGCCAGTTTGATCCTGTGCGGGCACTCACACGTGCCCCGCTGTGTGTGGTTGCCTGACGGACGCTTGGTGGTGAATCCGGGCAGCGTAGGGATGCCCGCGTACACGGACGATGTGCCATATGACCACAAGATGGAGGCGGGCAGCCCACACGCGCGGTATGCCGTGATCACGCGCACTGCCAACGGTTGGCAGGTGGAACAAGTGGCGGTGGCCTATGATTGGTTCGCCGCCGCCGCAGTCGCACGCCAACGCGGGCGTGATGATCGGGCACGCTGGTTGGAGACAGGGAGAGCGTGACAGTGGCACTGTTGAAACTCCGCCACGTCCATAAGCATTTTGGCGGTCTGGTCGTTGTGCGCGACTTGTCGTTCGAAGTCAACGCGGGCGAGATCGTCAGCTTGATCGGGCCGAATGGGGCGGGCAAGACGACCGTCCTGAACCTGATCACGGGCTTGTACAAACCTGACCTCGGTCGCATTCTATTCGACGGCACAGACATCGGTGGGGCGTCGATGGCGTCGATCTCGCGGCGGGGCATTTCGCGCACGTTCCAAACACTGCGATTGTTCCTCAATATGTCGGTCATCGAGAATGTGATGGCAGCGGCTTATGCACGTACCCACGCGCAGTTATGGGACATCGTGCTGCGGACGCCGCGCTTCCGCCGTGAAGAAGCCGCGATCCGCACACGGGCGGAGGAAAAACTGGCCTTCTTCGGTAGTCGGCTGCAAGGCTATCGCTACGATCAGCCCGCCTATTCGCTGTCGTACGCCAACCGCCGTCGTCTAGAGATCGCACGGGCGATGATGACCGAACCGACCTTGCTGCTCTTGGATGAACCCGCCGCTGGCATGAACCCCAACGAGACGTTGGAGATCGCGGAAGTGATCGGGGAACTGCGCCAGCGTGGCAAGTACACCATTTTGATCATCGAGCATGATATGGCAGTCATCGAAGGCGTATCCGACCGTGTGATCGCTCTGGATTACGGCGAGAAGATCGCGGAAGGCACCTATCAGCAAGTGGTCAGCAACGAACGAGTCATCGAGGCCTATTTGGGACGTAAGCATGGTAACAGCAAAACCGCAGCCACTTCTGCAACTGGTTGACGTCAACACCTTTTATGGCGCGATCCACATTTTGCAAGCGGTCAATCTTGAGGTCTACGCGGGCGAGATGGTCAGCTTGCTGGGCGGCAACGCGTGTGGCAAATCGACCACGCTCAAGACGATCCTCGGCATCGTGCGCCCTGCCAGCGGTCAGGTAATCTTCGATGGTGAGGTGATCAACCAGCGCCCGACGAGCTACCGCATCCAGCGCGGGATGGCGGTCGTGCCGGAGAATCGACGCGTGTTTGGCAGCATGAGCGTGTACGAGAACCTCGAAATGGGCAGCTATCTGCGCGATGACGGCGCGGGCATCAAAGAAGATTTGGATCATGTGCTGACTCTGTTCCCGAAACTAAAAGCGATGCTGCATCGTCACGCTGGCACGTTGAGCGGTGGCGAACAACAGATGCTGGCGTTAGGGCGGGCGTTGATGTCGCGCCCACGCCTGCTGCTGATGGATGAGCCATCGATGGGATTGTCGCCGCTGCTGGTCGAGCAAACCTTCGACTTGATTCAGAACATCCACAAGCAAGGCACGACGATTCTGATGGTTGAGCAGAA
This sequence comes from Anaerolineae bacterium, assembly GCA_019637615.1. Taxonomy (GTDB): domain Bacteria; phylum Chloroflexota; class Anaerolineae; order Aggregatilineales; family UBA2796; genus JAHBVK01. The sequence continues at coordinate 340,058 of JAHBVJ010000003.1, forward strand.
CGCGAACATGGCACTCAGCGTGGCGGATCGCGGGTATGTGCTGCAAACCGGACGCATTGTACTGGCTGACCGCGCCGAGGCCTTACTCAATGACGCGCAGATGCGCAAGGCGTATTTGGGACGGTGATTAGTCGCCGCCGATTTCCACCTGTGGCACGGTCTGCAAGCGGCGCAGACCAGACAGCACCAACGGTAACAGTGACATGACCGCGCCAATGGCACACAGCAGGCCATAGCCCGCCAAGCCGACGATCACGCCGCCGCCGAGACTGCTGCTGGCGGAAGTCAGGTTCACAATCAGGTCGCTCGTGCCCTGCACTTTCGCCCGTTCGGCGCTGGTGACGCTATCCGCGAGCAGCGACGAACCGCCGATGTAACACAGATTCCAACCGACACCAAGCAAGAACAGCGCTACGGCGATGGGCGTCAATTCCAAAGACGAAGGAGCCAGCAACGCTGCCGCGATCAGCAGGATGCTGCCCATGACGATGGTCGGGATGCGCCCGATGCGATCCGCCAACGCGCCGATCAGCGGGGAGAGGCCGTACATGCCCAAGACATGGATCATGATGACGAAAGAGGCGTCTCCAAGCGGATGCTCGTGGTTGAACATGTGCAGCGAAGTCTGGCTCATGATGAGCGTCATGACGGCCTGCCCGACGACCATCGCCGCGACGGCGATCTGGACGATAGGTTGGCGCAGCACTTCGGCAACGGTACGGGCAGTTGGATCGGGCTTGTAGTTGAGCTGACGGCTGGCACGCTCGATGTGCTGCTTGGCGATCTCGCGCGGATCGGGATGCAGCAAGAGCCAGATGATCGCCGCGCTGGCGCTACACAGGACAACGCCGCTGACGAATGGCCCGGAGAGCTTGTCGAAGCCGTAATTCGCCATCAGATTGCCCATTGGCTCGACCAAGGCGGGGCCACCAATCGCGCCGATAGTGCCCGCCCACACGACGGCGCTGATGGCCTTGGCGCGGTTGTGTGGCTCGTTGGCGTCGGCGGCGGCGTAGCGACTGAGATCGACAAAGCCACGCGCTCCACCCGTCAGGACGAGGCCAAGCAGAAACAGCGCGAAGGAGTGGATGATCACCGCACCTGCGCTGATTGCCATGCCGACGACGGCGACCGAAAAGCCCAGCGCTAATCCTTTGCGCCAACCAAGACGCGGCACGACCCGACCGGCGAGAAAGGCGGCATAAGCCGCGCCGACGAGCACGAGCGTACCGGGCAAGCCAGATAGCGCTGTGATACCACTAAGCTGCTGCCCTGCAATCGGGTTGACGGTGCTGTTGGCGACGAAGGCGGCAGAAAACAAGGCTTGCGCCGCGAATAGGACGATCATCAAGCGTTGGACGGTGCGCGGCGAGGTAGTGGCTTGCATAAAGAAATCTCAGATTAGGCAGAATGGTTTTTGTAGGGAATTATAGAGCCTTTACTGTGGCTAACAAGCGACTATCCAATTCCCGCAGATAGTCGCGCCCGTAGCTGCCGTTTTCGAGGCCGTCGATGAGTGCGGATGGCAGGTCGTGCGTATACTCGGCACTGCATGAGGCGGCAGCGAGGGCGATGGTGGCTACCGTGTCCACGTCACCGCCGAAATTGATGCAATCTTTGAGCAAGGCACTAAGTGATTGATTGCGCACGAGGGCAGTGACGGCGGCTTGTACGCTCATCCAGCCCTTCGCGCCGACTTTGCCGCGCCACGGGTCTGACCAACGCCTGCCGGGAGCGCGCGTTTCCAAAAATGCTGGCAACTCTGTCAGCGTACCGAGTTTGTACAGGCAGTAGTGTGTGGTCAGCGCAGACGCGACGGCGGCTAGGATGCCATCGGGGGTGTCGTGCGTCAGCTTGGCTTGCAGGGTGGCACGGCTGATGACTTCCTCGATGGTGGAGAAGACGCCGATAGGAGCCGCTCGCATCGCCGCGCCACTCTTGTCGCTGGTCGGGATGATCTCGGCAAGGAACTGCGCTCCATCCTCGACGTGCAATAGGAAATCGTAGAAACGCCCTGCATAACCTTCACGCGGATCGCGCTTGAAGCAGGTGACGAAGCTGGCGGCAAGATTCTCCGGCGTCCACGGTTGTCCAGCGACGATCACCTCGGCAATGGCGATGCTCATCTGCGTGTCGTCGGTGTATTGACCGGGGTGGGTGCTGTGGCGCGGATGCTGCACATAGCCTTGCGCTGTGTTGAACTGACGAATCAACTGGGCGTTGGCGTATTCGAAGCCCGCGCCATAAGCATCCCCGATAGCGAGTTCAAGCAGCATCGTTCATCCTCGTTTCGTGGCAGTGACTTGCATACGGCCCGCGTGACGGAGCGCCGCAGCAAGCAGGCTAACAGGCGACCATGCCAACAGCACGATGGGGTTTTTCATGCCCAATAGGTTAGCGAGCGCCGGGTTGCGAGATCGGAGCCACGCTTCGGCGCTGCCTGCCCAGTCGTTGGGGACGCCGCTGTAGGCAATACTGGCGAGATGTAAGCCGGACTCCGCTAGTAAGCGCTGGATGGTGGTCGGACTGAAGAGATAGAGATGACGTGGCGCATCCAGCCCGCGCCAGTAAGAGCCGAACAGCCGCGCATCCCACGAGGCGAGATTGGGAACCCAGAATACCGCGCGTCCGGATGGCGTGAGCAGCGCCGCGATCTGCTTGAGCGTGCCGGAAGGACTGTGGACATGCTCAAGGGCATAGCGCATCAGGATCAGGTCGAAGGAGGCCGGATCAAGCGTCACCGTGTCGAGGATACCCGTGCGCACATCGAGGCCGTGTTGATCGCGGGCAAGCTGCGCGGCGGCGGCGTTCGGCTCGATGCCCGTGACGACTGCACCATGTGACCGCAGCTTGAGCAGCATCTCTCCCGTCCCACAGCCGATTTCCAAGACGCGCGCGCTGTATGGGAAGCCACTCAGGATAGTGCGGACTTCGCGTTCGTGCAGCCAGTCGATGACGCGGGATTTCAGGCCGCGCGTCGGCACGAAGGCGTGATAGTCCAGATCGGGATAGTACGCGCCGATGGCGTCCGGCGTCGGGCGCGGACTCAGGTAGACAAGGCCGCAGGATGCGCAGCGCACCAGAGTCCAGTCGCCCGCCGTACCGTAGATGTGGTCGCGGGTGGTGCGGTAGGGCACGGCGTCGGCGCTGCCACACAGATCGCAGCGCGGGCTTTCGAGCGCGGATGAGGGGCTTGGTGCAGTTGTGTTCAGGATCATAAGCCTCAATCGGTTGGTGGTAATTTCTCTACGACGCGCAGTTTGGCACTGCGGGCGCGCGGATTGCGGGTGAGTTCGTCGTCACTGGCAGTGATCGGCTTGCGCGAGATGAGCGCGAGGCTGGCGTGATGCCCACAGGTGCAGATCAACTGCTGCGGCGGGCACAGACAATCGGTTGACTCGTCGCGGAAGTAGTGCTTGACGATGCGATCCTCAAGGCTGTGAAAGCTGATCACGGCAAGGCGTCCGCCGGGTTTGAGCAGGCTGACCGCTTGTGGCAGCGTGCGCTCGATGGCTCCGAGTTCGTCATTGACGGCGATGCGCAGCGCTTGAAAGGTGCGGGTCGCCGGATGGATCTTCTCACGCGGGCCACGATGCGCTTTTTCGAGCACATCGGCAAGCTGGCGGGTAGACGTCAGCGGGCGGGCGGCGACGATGGCGCGGGCGATGCGGCGGCTGTCACGATCTTCGCCGTACTGGTAGATGATGTCGGCTAGTTCGCTTTCGGGCATACCGTTGACCAGATCGGCGGCGGTGGGCGCATCGGACGTTGGATCGAAGCGCATATCCAGCGGGCCATCGACACGGAAGGCGAAGCCACGCTCGGCCTCATCGACGTGCATCGAGGAGACGCCGACATCGAGCAGGATGCCATCGACCGCCGCGAAGCCATGTCGAGGCGCAAGCTCGCTCATGGTGCTGTGGCTGGCGTGGACGAACGTCACACGGTCGGCGTAGGCGGCTAGGGCTTGCTCCGCGATGCTTAACGAGCGCGGATCGAGATCGAAGCCGAGCAAGCGGGCGTTTGGCGCAGCTTCTAAGATGGCGGTGGCGTGCCCACCCGCGCCGAGCGTGCCATCGATGAACAGGCCGTCAGGATGCGCAGCGACCGCGAGGGCGTCCAGCACTTCAGTGAGTAGTACAGGCAGGTGTGGTGTCGTCATGATGGCTATTGTAGCACGTGAATAATCCCTAAAATGATCCCATTTCCTCCTCGACTATGGATCATTGGCGATCAAGTTTGTCTGTGCTGACTGCTGTTCTGATCGGGGTGATTGCGGAAGTTCCGCACGAGCGCGCTTTGACCGTTGCGTAGGCTCGCATGTTATGAGGTGTGGTACCCCGTTACACGGTGATTTTCAGGAAAATCGTGCGTATAACTGGCGAAACGGGGGATACACGACCGCTGATGTAAGGTGACGATAGTAACTAGTGGTCTGGGAACCGAACCGCCAAGTCCGACATTCCGAGACATAGCACTAAAGTACAAACATTCTACACTGATTCGCGAGAAAGTCAAGCGTCTAGATGTAAATAAAGTGTAAAAATATCGCAAATAAGTTGTAAAAAATGACTTCTCTAGATTGGCAAGCGCAGACAGGGATTGACTCTGCTGAAATTGGGTGTACCATGATTTATGAACGAACGATCGTTCATAAAAGAGGGAAAGATGGTGAAAGGGAAAGGCGACCAAGCACGTACTGAAATTCTGGAGGTCGCCAAGCGATTGTTCTTAAGTCAGGGTTACGGCAACACGAGTATGCGCGACATCGCCAAGGCAGCAGGCAATCGTGCCGTCGCCGGAATCTATAACCACTTCACGAATAAGGAAGAGTTGTTTCGGGCGTTAATCGAGGATTTCAGCCCATACGAGGAATTAGTGATGACGCTGGAGCAGACCACAGGCGACACCGCCCAAGAATTCCTTACGTCGGCACTGCGGTCGGTGCTGCCGCTGCTGTTAAAGCATTTCGATTTTGTCGAGCTGGCGCAGATTGACGTACGGGAATTCCAAGGGCGAAATATCGAGCGTATGGCGCAGTCCCTGATCATTCCGCGTGTCCTCATGGTCGTCCAACGGGTGATGACACTGCCGGGAATTAAGCCCGTCGAGCCATATGTGGTGATGCGAATCATGGCAGGGATGGTATTGAGCTACGCGCTGACGGAATATGCCGCCCCACGCATGATCCTCGCGCAGCTTACTACCGAGGAATGGATTGATCGTTATGTCGATTTCGTGATCTCCGGGTTGACCACTGACCCGCACAAGGGGTAATGAAGCGCCCGACGGCATGTGTCAAGGAAGTGACGAAACGGCATGGTGTCGGGCTATCAGCGCCGCCCGACGTTAATGGTGTTTAAGAAATTAGTCAGGCAAACGATCCCCGACAATGAATTGTCGGGCTTACCTTACGAAGTCCCTGCGGGACTCAAGAAAATGCATTGGCGTGATCGGCGTATTCCTGCCTTATTTTTTGAAAGACCATAAACGTCAGGCTTAGAGAACAAAGTCCCTTCGGGACTCAGGCGAAGGAAAGTATTCGGATGCTACAGCGTTAGTTACGACGCAGCATGACACAGGAGCAATTCAATGACGAATGCAGTCGAAGTTCAGGCCGTCCATAAACGGTTCAAAGGTATCAACGCACTGCGGGGGTTAACGCTCTCCGTTGAGCGCGGGACGACGTATGGCTTACTCGGCCCAAACGGTGCGGGCAAGACGACTTTGATCCGTACCATCGCGGGCTTGCTCTCGCCCGACAGCGGCGAGGTGAAGGTATTGGATACGCGGATGCCCAACAAGCCGATTCTGGGGCGGGTCGGGTATATGACGCAATCGTTGGCGCTGTATGAGGAATTGAGCGTGCGGCAGAATGTGCAATTCTTCGCGGAGATCGCGGGGAAGGATGACGCCAAGGCCATCGATGAGGTGATCGCGCTGGTTGACTTGAGCAAGCGTGCCAACAGCCGTGTGCGTGAGCTTTCGGGCGGGATGAAGCAGCGTTGTTCGCTGGCGTGTGCGCTGGTACACCGCCCCGATCTGGTGCTGCTGGACGAGCCGACCGTAGGCGTCGACCCGCAATTGCGCGTGCAATTCTGGGAGCACTTCCGGCGCTTGAATCAAGCAGGCGTGACACTGATCGTGTCTAGCCACGTGATGGACGAGGCGGAACGCTGCGACAAGCTCGGCTTTCTGCGCGATGGCGTGATGCTGGCAGAAGGCAGCGCGGACGAACTTCGACAGCGGGCAGGCACCGATAATCTGGAAACGGCCTTTTTGCGCTTTGCTGAGAACACCAACGGGAAGGAACAATCATCATGAATGCCATGAGCTTACGCCGGATGGTGACGCTGGCACGGCGCGTGATTTTGCAATTGGCGGCGGATCGGCGCACGGTGGCGTTGATTTTGATCGCGCCGCTGGTGGTGCTGACGGTGGCTGGTGTGCTGGTGCGGGCGGATACGACCCAAGTGACCATCGGGATCGTGCTGCAAGACGAAGGCACAAGTATGCCGCTGGGGTTGGGGACGGTAAATCTTGGTGAACGGTTGGTGGACAGCCTGAGCGGGGTAAGCGATACACTGCACGTTAAGAAGGTGACGGCGGAAGAAGCCGAGGCAGGAATCAAGGCGGGCGATCTGGACGCGGTGGTGACGCTGCCCGCTGATTTTTCCAAGCAGACCGCCGACAAGCGTGAGTTGAATATCCCCGTCGAATACGAGGGATCGAATCCGATGGCGGCGCGATTGATGGAAGGCATGTTCACACGGGCGGCGGTGCAAACCTTAGCCAGTTTGAGCGCCATTGCCACGAGCGCGACGGGCGCTCCTCCTGTGCATTTGCAAGCGACGTACCGTTATGGAAGTGCGGAGTTCGACTCGCTGGACTACATCGCACCTGTGTTCATCGGTTTATTCGTGTTCCTGTTCGTGTTCATCCTGACAAGCGTGGCATTTCTGCGCGAACGGACGGCGGGCACGTTGGAGCGCTTGCAGGCAACGCCGATCAGCCGGATCGAGATCGTGCTCGGCTATATGCTCGGCTTCACGCTGTTCGCGCTGGTGCAGGCAGTCATCATCCTTGCCTTCACGATCTTCGGCCTGAAGGTACATTACATGGGCAGTTTGCTGCTGGTGTTCGTGGTCGAAATTTTGCTGGCGGTGATGGCGGTCAATCTTGGCATTTTCTTCAGCACGTTCGCACGGAACGAATTTCAGGTTGTGCAGTTCATCCCGCTGGTGGTGGTGACACAGATTTTGCTGTCTGGCGCGTTCTGGGCGATTGAGGATATGCCGAGCTGGCTGCAACCGCTGGCGTGGCTGATGCCGCTGAGTTACGCCAACCAAGCCTTGCGCGACGTGATGATCAAGGGGTTCACGCTGGTAGACATCCTGCCGCACTTGATCGCGCTGGCGGTGTTCGCGGCGCTGTTTGTGGTGTTGTCGGCACAGACGATCCGGCGGCAAGCGCAGGGATAGAGCAGATAACAAAAGTCCGAAACTAATCGTGATGAGAAAATGCCGCCGCGCGGCGCAGTGTCGGGTTGTTCACGCCGCCCGACACTGAGGTTTCAGGCTTAAAGAACGAAGTCCCTTTGGGACTCAGTCCTAAGCAAAAGATTCCGGTTCCTACGTTATTCCTCGCAAGGCCACAAGCATTCCGGCAATCCGCAGGAGAAAGGTTCATCCCAAAGTAGCATCGCACCTGTTGGGAGATGACGTAGAATAGGAAGCAAGGTTGGTGGGAGCACGTCAGCGCGGTCTCACCAGCACGAGATTTAGCTTAGTGGAGATTTCAACGTGAAGCTTAAAGCTCTGATCGCAGTTGCGATTCTCGCGTTCCTCCCCAGCGCCGTATTTGCCCAAGGCGGTAACAGCGTCAGTTTCAACGGAATCACCTTCAACGCGCCGTTCCCGTTCGGCAGCAGCGTCAACATCATGCAGGTGGCAGGCGATCCGGTGACATACGAAGCACCGGGCGGGCCGGATGCCAAGCATGTCGAATTCGTGTTTTATCAGGGCGACCCAAGCACGCCCGTGCCCGCCTATTACGACGCGACGGCGAGTATACGCGTGTATGCACTGGCTGACACAGCGGGCTACACGTTCATGGAGCAGCAGATTCAGGCGCTGCAAGCGTTGATCGCCCAACGTCCGAGCCTCGATACCTACATGGCAGTCAACGCGCAGAATCCGAGCGGGAATGCGCTGCCGTATCTGCCCGTGTTTCCGGCTGGTCAGATCATCCGCGCGCGGGCGGCCTACGTGGAAACGCCAACGATGAAGGGCGTTGTATACCTGACGCATTTCGCACAGGACGTATCCCCGATCATCACCAGCGGACTGATGTACACATTTCAAGGAATCAGCAACGACGGGCGGTACTATGTGAGCGCGACGATGCGCCCCGCCGCGAGTCCGCTGCCCGATACGATCCCTGATCCGTTCGATTACGACCAATTCATGGCGGGCTATGCGGAGTATCTCGGCACGACGGTGGCGACATTGAACGCCGCACCCGATTCGGCATTCTCGCCAGCGCTGACGACCCTCGATGCGATGGTGCAGTCGATCACGTTTGCACCGTAACCGCGATCACTGAAAGGATGAAGCCTCTGGCGAGGCTGGACAAGGCACGTAAAGAGGCTTCGATGACGACGATGACAGTTCGTGAAATGAACCAAGTGACGATCCTCACGACGCAGCGGTTGTGGCTGCGCCCGCTTAAGCTCACTGATCTGCATACCATGCACCGCATCTGGACGGAAGCGGGTGTGCGGAAATATCTGTGGGATGACGAGATCATCTCGGCGGAGACGGCAAGAGCGGCAATCCAAGCGAGTATTCAGGCGTTCGAACAGCAGGGATTCGGCTTGTGGGGGATCATCCACAAGCACACCGCCGCGCTGATCGGATTTTGCGGCGTGCGGTTGTACGCCGATACGCTCGAAAATGAGCTGCTGTACGGCCTGAGCGAGGGCTATTGGGGACGCGGGCTGACGACCGAAGCGGCACGGGTGGTGGTTGATTACCTGTTCACGCAGCAGTTGACGGAGCGCGTGATCGCGCTGGCGAGTCCGGCGAACGCGGGATCATGCCGTGTGGCGGAGGGCGCGGGGATGCGGTTTGAGCGGGAGATCGTCCACAACGGCGAGCTATTGCATTACTACGCCATCGAGAAAACTGGTGGCTGACCACGTGCGGCGCGTCAGCCACCAGAAGATTCAAAGCGGAAAGTGCATCACTTGGCTTGCGCGGTGGTGAAGTAGCCGAGGCGCGTCGAGGGCAACGGATCGCTGGCGTAATCCGCGCCGACCCACTCGGCAAAGACAGACTTCAGGTCTTTGCCCGAAACTTCCTCGAAGACATTCAGCACATCGGACGAGACGGTGATCTGGTATTTGAAGCGCTCGAAGTAGGTGTGCAGCGCTTTGTAGGTCACGTCTTGGCCTAGCAAGCGTTCCAGTTCCAAGTAGAAAACTGGCCCTTTGCGGTAGATGATGGCACCGTAGGCGGCGTTGGGATAGCTGCGCACGGGCAGATCGAGCGGCAGATTGGCTTGACCTGAGCCAGTGTAGCCGTTGTACTGATTCTTGAAGAAATCCGCGTGATCTTTGCCTTCGGTGCCGTTAGGATAAACCTCGCGCATGTAGACGACCTCAGTGTACGAGGTCAGCGATTCGTCCAGCCACGGGCGATCCACCTGATTGTTGCCGACCAGCGAGTAGAACCACTGATGCCCGATCTCGTGGGCGATGACCACTTCTAGATAGGGATTGCCCGCCAGCCACGATTTTTGCGCGATCTGCACGAGGCCGGGGAATTCGACACCGCTGGGAGTCGGATTCTGGACGACATCCAGTTCCTTGAAGGGGTAATCTCCGAAGATTTTGTTATAGACCCTGACCGAGTTGGCGCTGAATACGAGCGCGTCTTTGGTGCCGTCGGTTTTGTCGGCCTCTTTGTCTTTGTAATGGACGACGTTGATGGTCGTGCCATCGACTTCGGTGGGGCTGATGACATAGCGCGTGCTGGCTTGGAAGGCGAAATCGCGCATGGGGCCGGTGACATCGCGGTAGGTGGTGGTGCCGTTGCCGTTATCCTTTTGGTCGATGATGCTGCCGCTCATGGCGATGGTCATATCCGAGGGCAGAGTCAAGCGCACATCGTAGAGTCCCGTTTCGCTGTAGCCGGGATCGCCGCTGGGGCTAGGCATACTCGTCCACCAACCGCGCGCTGGCTCGTAGACGGAGAGCGTGGGATACCATGAGGTGCTCGACACCACATCGTTGACGTAGCCGAAGCGTCCGTAAGCCGTGAACAGCCCTTTGGTCATGATGGTGTAGAACTGGATCACGAATTCGGCGGATTGACCGGGTTCCAAGGCGGTTGGTAAGGGAACGCCCATGACTGAACGCAAGTCCGAGAACGACGGATCGACCGTCTCGCCGTTGACCGTGACCGAGGTCACGTTGCTGCGCCCGCCGAGCGTGGGGCCGTTGGGGTAGAGGCGGAAAACGACCAGCTTGAGCGTGTCCTGACTCTGGTTGGTGTAGCGGACGCGCATCCCACCGCGAATGATCGCATCGGGTTCGAAGGTGAGAGTAGCGTTGATCAGATAGCGGTTGGCGTTGACGAATTTGTCTACATCGGATTCAAAGCCAGCTCTCATGGCTTGCTTGTAGACGCTGACATCCGCCCAGTTGACGGTTGGCACGTCAATCGCGGGCATGGGTGGCAGCGCAGTCGGCGTGCTGAGGGCAACGGCGGTTTCCGTAGGCGGCAGCGTAGGCGCTTGTTGAGCGATGGTGGTCGTCCCGCCCATGCTGCTCATGACGAGGGCGATCACGACGATGACCGTCCCCGCCGCAAGCAAGCGCAAGATTTGTTTGTTCATGCGAAACACTCCGCAACATGCGTATATTAGCGAGATTTTAGCGCAGTTGAGCAATTGATCATGCACCGTACAGGGGGGATTCACCAGTTGTTAAGGGAGCGCTACGTGTTGAGTGTCAGGTGCTGAGTGAAAAGTTCTGGAATGGGTAGGCTGAATTATTATTGTTGAATTGGGGTGATTGCTTTATCATGGGTGAACTCTCAGCGGCGGAGCAGAACGTTCGGCTGATCGGCAGTGTAAGAAACGGAATTGAGCATGGGCATTGATTACGTCATCGATTATGAATGCGTGCCGAAGCAAGAGCTAACTTCACTCGGCATTATGGAACGACTCAAGGCAAAACAACGCGCACAAGCAGTGATCAAGCTGTATCGAGATCGCGGCGATATGCGTCCACCGTCGGAGATGGGATTCGAGATGGTGCGGCGCGTGGCGGATGGATCGGAGGAAGTGCAGGTGATCGTGGTGCAGGATATGCTCAACGACGCCGCGCCGCTGGACAGCCTGCGTACACACTGCGCGGGATGCCCCGCCAACGTGCTGGACAAGCCGTTCGGGTGCTTCAACACGATTAATTATCCGATCTCGCAGCAGGCCGAAGTGTGGCTGCTGAAACGGCTGCCGACGCCGGAAGACCCGTTGATATTTTTGCTGGTTCAGCAAGCCGTGCAAGACATTCAGCCGAATTCGGAGCTTGCCGAGCAGATTGGGTCGATGCGGTCGCGTCCGGGCGTGTTCTTCCAATCCAGCGAAGTGTTGGGACGCCGTTACGACGAGATGACGATCACCACGAATCATATTTTCCAACTGCTGTTTTTGCCGGAGTCGATCAATCCGGCGTATGGATCGCTGCTGCTGCTGCTGTTCAACGCGATCCCGCGCGATATGGATGCCGAGCACTTGATGCAGTTGGCAAGCAGCACGCCTGATCGGGACATCCCGCTGCTAATCGAAGACGAATTGGGCGACGACCAGACGCTGGCAGACATCAAGGACTTCTTGCGGGCGGTGCATCGGGCACATGCGCTGCATGTTACGCTGTCGCTGGACGCCTAAGCTCGCGCGTTTTGCATAGCGCCGAAGCGCAAAGTTGAATTACTGCGGGATGCGGTAGATAATTTCGCGTCTAGCACTACGCATATGTATACCCACTGTTTGAAGGGACTATTTGAAACATGAAGATCGGTATTTTAGAGGGCGATTACATCGGCCCGGAAATCATGGCGGAAGCGATCAAGGTGCTGAACGCCGTCAGCCAGAAGCGCAAGCTGGACGTTGAGCTGGTCGATCTAGAAGTCAGCGGCAAGGCGTTCGATAAATATGGAAAGCACTTGCCGGAGCATACGCTGGAAGCCGCCGCCAAGTGCGACGCGCTGCTGAAAGGGCCGTTCGGCGGGCCGACCGAGGAAATCAACCACCCGAAATGGTCGGGGTTGGAACGCGGGGCGATCTTGCCGCTGCGCAAGAATTTCAACCTGTACGCAAATCTGCGCGAGTCGAAAGTGTTTAAGCCGCTGATCCATCTGTCGCCGCTGAAGCAGGAAGTGATCGATGGCGTGAACATCTTGATCGTGCGCGAGCTGACGGGCGGGATGTACTTCGGTGAGCAGCGCGAGGAGATCGTGAACGGCGAACGGCGCTGGTCGGATTCGGAAGCGTACAGCGAGTCGGAAATCCGGCGGATCAGCATCACGGCGTTCAAGTGCGCGATGCAGCGGCGCAAGAAGCTGACGTTGGTGGCGAAGTCCAACATCCTGAAGAACAGCATCCTGTGGCGCGAAGTATTCAACGAGGTTGCCAAGGAATTCCCCGATGTGACCACCGATTATATGCATGTCGACAACGCATCGATGCAGTTGGTGCTGAACCCGCGCCAATTTGACGTGATCGTGACGAGCAACATGTTCGGGGACATTCTGTCTGACGAAGCCGCCGTGCTACCGGGGTCAATCGGGCTGCTGCCCTCCGCCAGCCTCGGTGAGTCGTCGTTCGGGCTGTATGAGCCGATTCACGGTTCGGCACCGACCATAGCGGGGAAGAATATGGCGAACCCGTTGAGCATGATCCTGTGCATCCCGCTGATGCTGTATTACACCTTCAACATGAAGGATGCCGCCGCGCTGGTGGATAACGCCGTCGAGCAAGTCTTGAATGCGGGCTTCCGCACCAAAGATTTATTCTCCGCCAACGATGATCCGAGCAAAGTGTTGGGCACCGTTGAGTTCGGTAATGCGGTGGTCGAGGCCGTATTAAAAAGTTAAGATAAGATAAAGATTGTCCCTTTTGCGATGGGTCTGTGATGTCAATCCTTTATGTTTTTCAGGTACACTCACGGCAGGAAGTAGTGAGATGGGAAACAAGCGATGCCAATCACCGTTAGATGGGACAACGACAGCCGAACCGTCGTTTACTACGAATTCAATGGCAAATGGACGTGGGAAGAGTACCATAACGCTATTCACAGCGCCTATGAATTGGTAGAGAAACTGCCGTACATCGTCAATATGATCTTGGATTTCCGTCACGCCAACGTGATGCCAAGCAATGCGTTGTCGATCTTCGGTAGATCCATGAAGACGCCGCCGAGGGACTTCGACTTGGCGGTGCTCGTTACGAAATCGGGCTTCATCGAAGCTATCTACAACGTTTTCCGCCGTGTGAACGGCAAAATGGCGGAAAAACTGGTGATGGTGAAAACGGTTGAAGAAGCGCGCGCACTGTTAGCTGCTTATGATGCAAAACGTCCTACCCCTGTAGCAGCAGTGACACCCTAACAACGCAACTCTTGAAATCTCATCTATAACGGGCGGGAAGTGACGCGATTTGATGTACACAGATCGGGTTATTTTCTGCTCGCTATCCCTAATTCCACACGGGTTCTGTAGCAACGCGACGCAATGCCGATTGCGTAAAGGAGACTGTCTTGGTTGAATTGACCGAACGGACACATGCGAGACAAGAAGACTTTCAACGAAATCAGATTGAGAGCGCCGTGTCCCAAATTCTGGCAGCGTTGGGAGAAAATCCGGGGCGAGAAGGGTTGCTTGAAACCCCCGCACGCGTAGCAAGAGCCTATGCCGAGATTCTAGAGGGGTATCATCGCGATCTACAATCGGAAATGACGGTGTTTGAGAACAGCAGCGGCTACGACGATCTGGTGATTTCCGCAAAGATCGATTTTTGCTCGATGTGTGAACACCATCTGCTGCCCTTCTGGGGTCACGCGGTGATTGGCTACATCCCGGACAATACCATCATCGGCTTGAGCAAACTTTCGCGCGCGGTGGATATTTACGCACGTCGGTTGCAGGATCAAGAGCGCCTGACCGTGCAGGTCGCGGATTCGATTGTAGAGGCTGTGCATCCGCGCGGCGTGGCGGTGATGATGGAAGGCCAGCATATGTGCAACATGATTCGCGGGGTCGAGAAGAAGGAGTCGATTATGCGCACGATCATCTTCCGAGGCGCGCTCAAAGACGATCCGGTTTTGCAGACGCGATTCCTGACCCTCGCGCGGGACGCACAATAAACGCGTGCCCGTCGTCCGAGCCAAGACACAACAATAATCCCGCTGGCGGATGCCGAACGGGATTATTGCAGAGCATGTTTCAAACGCGACTGTGGTGGAGTCGTACCTACAGCCCGATACTCTTGAGATAATCGCGGTTGGCTTGTGAGATGCGCTTGGGCGCGTCCAGATCAGCCACCATCACGTCTTGCTCGACAATCGCCCAACCGTCATAGCCGAGTTTTTCGACTTCGCGCACTACACCGGGGAAATCCACCTCGCCCTTGCCGAGTTCGCAGAAGACACCCGCTTGCACCGCTTCGAAGTAGTCTTTCTTTTCGGCGCGGCACTTGGCGGCGATCTCTTTGCTGCAATCTTTGAAGTGCAGGTAATTCACGCGCTTGCCGAAATCCTTGATGCACTGCACGGCGTCGCCGCCCGCGTAATGCCAGTGTCCGGTGTCGAGGCACAGCCCGACGAGATCGGGGTTGGTGCGCTCCAAGAGGTTGCGCGACTCTTCCGGCGTCTCCACATAGCCCGCGCAGTGATGATGGAACGTCACCTTGAGGCCGACCTCACCGAAGACGCGCTCGGCTACGTAATCGACGCCCTTGGCAAACACTTGCCACTCATCGGCGCTCAACTTCGATCCTTTACGCTGGCCTGCCTGCTTGACCAGTTCGGGCACGCTGCCGTTGGCGTCCGCCAGCACGATATACTGCGCACCGAGCGCCGCCAGCAGCTTACCGACCTTCAGCGCTTCACCCGCACCTGCCTCGTGCGCGCTGGCGTCCACCAGTTTGACGGGCACGAACGCCGACAGTAGTTGTAGGCCACGCTTGCCCAATTCTTCGCGCAGTTTGGCGGGATCAGTGGGCAGGTAGCCGTATGGCCCTAGCTCGATGCCTGTGTAGCCCGTCCCCGCGATCTCGTCCAGCACCCGCGCATACGGGTACTTCGGTTCGATGCCTTCAAATTCAAAGATGCCCCACGAAACGGGAGCACTCGCAACACGTATGGTCATATTGTCTTCCTTCTAAAAGACAGAACGCTCTTTTTGTTTGGCTTCAACGTAGGCATCATGTGCCTTCTGCACGGCGGGATTTTCGGAGACTTCCGCGATTGGCACGTCCCACCACGACTCGTAGCCGCCCACGCGCTGACGGCGATCCACCTCGGTCACAATGCACACGGGACGGTTCTTGATCTCTTTGGCGGCGACCAGCGCGTTTTGGAAGCTCACGCGGTCATTGGCCTTGATTACGTGGGCACCCAAACTCTCGCAGCTCTTAGCGAAGTCAATCGGCAGCGTCTCGCCGTCCAGATGGCTCGATTCGGTGCGGTAGCGGTATTTGGTGCCGAAGCCGTCGCTGCCCACGCTCTTGGATAGGCCGCCAATGCTGGCAAAACCGTGATTATCCAGCAGTACGATCACCACTTTGAGACCTTCCTGCACCATCGTCACGATCTCGCTGTTCATCATCAGGTACGAGCCATCACCGACCATGACGTACACTTCGCGATCAGGATCAGCCAGCTTGACGCCCAGCCCGCCGGGGATTTCGTAGCCCATGCATGAGAAGCCGTATTCGAGGTGATAGCCGCGCGGATCACGCGTCCGCCACAGTTTATGCAAATCCCCCGGCAAACTGCCCGCCGCGCACAATACTACATCCTTGGGCTGGCTGAATGTGTTGACCATGCCGACTACTTCGCCCTGACTCAGCAGCGGTTCGTTTTCCAGCAGGTAGATGCGCTGCACTTCGGCATCCCACGCTTTGTTGAAGTCCCGCGCCCGCGTCTGGTAGCCCATCGCGGTGTGATAGTCTCCGAGCACCGTGCCGAGTTCTTCCAGCGTCGCCCGCGCATCGCCCACCAGCGGCAGCGCGTTGTGCTTGTAGGCGTCGAACTCCGCCACGTTGATATTGATGAAGCGCACATTGGGATTCTGGAAGGCCGTTTTAGACGCGCTGGTGAAGTCGCTGTAACGCGTGCCGATGCCGATGATCAGATCGGCTTCCCGCGCCAACACGTTCGCACCTTCGGTACCCGTCGCGCCGATTGCGCCGAGATTCAGCGGATGGTTATAGGGCAGCGATCCCTTGCCCGCTTGCGACTCGCCAACGGGAATTCCGGTGCGGTTCACGAAATCGAGCAGCGCCTGATTCGCTTCACTGTAATGCACGCCGCCGCCCGCCACGATGATCGGGGCTTTGCATTCCAGCAGCCATTCCGCCGCGCGCCGCAGCGACGATTGATCGGGACGGTTGCGCGGGATGTACCACACACGCTGCTCGAACAACGCTTCGGGATAGTCGAACGCCTCGGCTTGCACATCTTGCGGCAATGCCAGCGTCACCGCGCCCGTATCGGCGGGCGAGGTCAGCACGCGCATGGCTTCCGGCAGCGCCGTGATCAACTGCTCCGGTCGGTTGATCCGATCCCAGTAGCGCGAGACAGGCTTGAAACAGTCGTTCACGCCGATGTCTTGCGTGTGTTCGCTCTCGATCTGCTGCAACACAGGCGCGACGATGCGCTGCGCGAAGATGTCCCCCGGTAGCAGCAGCACGGGGATGCGGTTGACCGTCGCCAACGCCGCGCCCGTGATCATGTTCGTCGCCCCGGGGCCAATCGAGGACGTACAGGCGAAGGTCTGCATCCGGTTTTTGTGCTTGGCGTAGGCCACCGCCGTGTGTACCTGTGCCTGCTCATTGCGCGACTGGTAATAGCGGATTTTGTCCGCGTACTGTTGGAGCGCCTGCCCGATGCCCGCTACATTGCCATGCCCGAAGATGCCCCACACGCCCGCGAAAAATGGGTTCTGCGCACCATCCCGCGATACGTACTGCTTGGTCAGATACAAGATCAGCGCTTGCGCCATCGTCAGCCGTTTGGTTGTCATTGCCGTCATCCTCAATCACTATCCATTCTGAAAAAGTCTAGTTCGCTGTGCTTGTCGCGTTTACACAGCACTAAGCACCTGTTTCCATCCCCAAATGTACGATTGGCAAACGCGGGTCTTGGAATGTCCATGTCGTTTTTGACCCATGCCAGCGCCGGATCACATCCGCGTTGGCGGCGATCGCCGACCCGCGAGGAAGTTCAGGTAATAGGTCGTGAAGCCGTGCGCGCTAACTACGGGATGATAGCCTTCGGGCACCAGCACCGCGTCGTTGTTCTGCGCCATCATGACAGCGTCGATGCTGCGGCTGTCGTTGTACACGCGCTGATAGGCGAAGCCGTTGGGCGGGTCGATCTTGTAGAAGTAGATTTCTTCGAGGTCAGCTTCGAGCACCTTACCGTTCGCATCTTCGCGGTGAACATCATGCTTATGGGGTGGATAGCTTGACCAGTTGCCCGATGGCGTGTACACCTCGACGCAGACCAACCGATGACAATCGAACCCCGGCGGGATGATCGAGTTGATCTGGCGCGAGGCATTGCCACCGCCGCGCAGTTCTACCGCACAGTCCGGCGGCCTGATCAATTTCGGGGGATGATCCTGATCTGTCGCCACCCAGCACGACGCGATCTCCACCGTTTCGCTGACTGCCTCGATCTCGAAGTCTGTGCCACGCGGCAGGTAAACGGCATATGGCATCCCGCTAAACACGTCCGGTCGGCGTCCGATGTTCAAATAGTCGCCCTTGCTAGTGCGGACATTGCAGCGCCCGCCGAGGATCACCGAGACATGCTCGTGATCGCCCGTTTTGTCCGCGAACTTTTCGCCGCGCAGCAGCCGGATCGCTGCCATGTTGAGATAGTCCCAACCGGCTTGTGCCGCGTTCACTTTGGCAAAGACGCCCGATCCGCCCGTATCCTGCGAACGAATCAGCATATTTTGTGCGTTGTACTGCATGGTTTACTCCAAGCCTCCATAGGGTTGCACAAATGCTTCGATTTCCGGCATGGTCGGCATGAAATTGGCGCAGCCGTGTTTGGTCACTACGATCGCGCCGCACGCGTTACCTAGCCGTGCCGATTTGTACCAGCCCCACCCATTGACATAGCCGTACAGGAAGCCGCCACCGAAGGCATCGCCCGCGCCGAGGATGTTGTAGATGTCTACGGGGAAGCCGCCCGCCGAAATCACCTCGCCGTTGGGTAGGTACACGCGCGCGCCTTGCGATCCGGTCTTCAGCACCAGCGCTTCGATGCCCGTTTTGAGCATGGTTTGCACGGCATCTTCGGTATCGCCCGCCACTTTGGTATCGGACACTTGCGAGTGCGTGAGCTGCATCTGGTCGGCGCTGGTCAGCATCGCCGCGTTGATCTCGTCCTGCGTGCCGATCACCACATCGACCAGCCGCATCAGCGAGCGGATCGTCACGCCGAACGCCCGCACGTCATGCCACTGGTTGGGGCGGAAATCGACATCT
The DNA here is from genome assembly GCA_019637615.1 of Anaerolineae bacterium. Lineage (GTDB taxonomy): Bacteria > Chloroflexota > Anaerolineae > Aggregatilineales > UBA2796 > JAHBVK01. The sequence goes on from JAHBVJ010000003.1 coordinate 358,844, forward strand.
AGCACCACCTTCGCGCCTGCTTGCTTGGCAACTTCCGCCGCGAAGATCGTCGCGCTGCGGCTCGGCTCCTTGCTCAGATTCGTTCCAGCGAACTGGAACACTTTGCAGTCGGTGATCGGGGAGGCCAGTACATCATCGATGGTCAGTTCAATATCGGCGCAGTTGTCGCGGTAAAACACCAGCGGGAATTTATCCGGCGGCTCGATGCCCAGTACCACGGCGCTGCTGCGGTGCCCGACTTTGCGCGGGATAAACTGTGTGGCGACGCCTTCATTATTTAGGAAATTGAGGATGAAATCCCCGACGGGATCATCCCCGACGGCGGTCAGCAGCGCGGTTTTCAGGCCGAGCCGATGCGCCCCGACGCTGATGTTGGTCGGAGAGCCGCCCACATAGGCCGCGAAGCTGCTGATATTGACGAATGGCGTGCCCACATCGTTCGAGTAAAGGTCGATGGAGCTGCGCCCCATGTTCAGTAAATCGTAAGTTTTCGCCATGAAATTAATCTCTCAAAACAGATTCTAGGTTCAGTCCAAGTTCTGGTTATGGCATTTTCCCCTGTCGATAGCCAAGCTCGGCGGACAGCTCACAAGCCGCCTGAATCACCATCTGTGCCAGCGGCTCGATCCGCTCCGGCGTCATGCGCACGGTGGGGCCGGAAATGCCAATCGAGGCGATGGGCGTGCCATACGGGTCGTAGACGGGCGCGGCGAGGCAGCGCACCCCCGGCTCATGCTCCTCGTCATCGAAGGCATAGCCGTTCGCCCGCACCATGTCCAGATGCGCGGCTAACTGATTGCGATCTGTGATCGTGCGCGGCATCAAGGGGCGTAAGTCATCGGGAAGCGCGAGTTCGGAAAAGGCCAGCAGCGATTTGCCGACCGCCGTGCAATGCAGCGGCAGCAAGCGTCCGATCCCGCCGACCACGCGCAACGAGGCTTCGGCTTCTACATCGTCAATGACCAGCGCTTTACCTTCGGCGTAAATCGCGGTGTGGGAACATTCGCCCGTCTCGCGCACTAGACGATACAGGTATTTCTTGGCCTTCTCGCGGATAGGCCAGCGGTTCAACATGTGGAAGCCGATGTGATGCAGCCGCTTGCCTAGTACATAGCGGCGGGAACCGTTTTCTTGCTGCACGTAGTCGAAGCGTGCCAGCGTTTTGATCAGGCGGGAAGCGCTGCTCTTGTCGATGTCTAGCCGCTCGGCAAGCTCGGTCACGCTGAGGCCGCGACTCTCATCCACGATGGCGTCCAAGATCATCAGACCGCGCGCAAGAGACTGTATCTCCGTCATGAACCACCGTGATGCTGCAACCTTCAACGACGCATTCATCATAACCTAACGTTGCACAATGCGCAACAAATTCGTGAAAAAGTACTCAAACATGATCGTTTGTTGACAATACTGAGAACGCAGTGTACCATCGGATGAAAATATCTTGCAATGCTGATCGTCCACCTCGCCATCCCCCATTACCAACACGGGCGAAAAGCGCTACTCTAATTAGTGCGTAGTTAATTCTTTTTCATTATTTCGGAGCGTTTCATGGCGAGAGTTGGTATTGGCGTTATTGGTCTGGGGCGCATGGGGCAGGTGTATGGTTACCATGTGGCGCGCCAGATCGCGACGGCAAAGTTGGTCGCCGTTGCCGATCCACGTACCGAAGTGACCGAGCCGTTCGCCGCCACCGTCAGCGATGTCAAAATCTACACCGATTACCAAGCGCTGCTGGCTGATCCTGACATTGACGCTGTCATCGTCACCACCCCCACGCACACCCATCATGATGTCGTGATCGCCGCTGCACAGGCGGGCAAAGCCATCTTCTGCGAGAAACCTACCGCGCTCACGCTGCAAGCTACCGACGAAATGCTGGAAGCCGTCAAGAAAGCGGGCGTGCTGTTTCTCGTCGGTTTTATGCGGCGTTTCGACAAGGGTTATGTTGCCGCCAAACAGCGCATCGATGCGGGCGAGATCGGCAAACCCGTCACCATCCGATCCATCGGGCGCGATCCGTTCCGCACCAGCCTCGAATTCGCTAACCCTGCCGTTAGCGGCGGGCTGATCGTGGATATGGGCATCCACGACTTCGACATCATCCGCTGGCTGATGCATGATGACGTAGAGCGGGTTTACAGTGAGGTTTCGTCGCTGGTTTACCCCGAACTGCAAACAGTACATGATGTGGACAGCGCGCAGATCGTGATGCGTTTCAAGCAGGGCGGCCTCGGCAACGTCGAAGTCACGCGCACCGCTATCTACGGCTACGACATCCGCACCGAGATCATCGGCTCGGAGGGCACGCTGCAAGTTGGGTATTTGCAGGAAACGCCGCTGCTCGTCATGAACAAGCGCGGCATCACCCACGATGTTGTGCCGCACTTCCCGCAGCGCTTTGGCCCTGCCTACACCGCCCAGATCGAACATTTCGTAGATTGTCTCACCATCGGCAAAACACCGATGCTCACTCCGGCGGATGCACGCGCCGCGCTGCAAATCGGGCTGGCAGCCACGCGTTCGCATCTGGAAGGGCGTGTCGTCTACGTCAACGAGATTCAGTAGCACTAGCCGCCCATCTACATGAGTGGCTGCTCACGATAAGCCTGAAATCAGCCTGAAAATAGGGAGGTGATGCTGAGTACACTGGAAAAGCCGTCTTCAATAGAATGATCTAACAGTTCCATCATGAGGGAGAGAAAACAAAATGCGTCGTTTTACGAAGATTCTTACTGTCCTGATCGCCCTGCTGCTCGTCGCGGGGTTGACGGTTTCCACCGTCGCCAACGCGCAACCCAAAGCCCGTGACTTCCGCATCGTGGTGGTCACGCACGGTCAGGCGTCCGACCCCTTCTGGTCGGTGGTCAAACGCGGCGTTGATCAGGCCGCTGAAGATATGCGGGTGACGGTTGAATATCAGGCTCCCGGCACCTTCGACATGGTGGCGATGGCACAGTTGATCGATGCGGCGGTTGCCACCAAGCCGAACGGGCTGGTCGTTTCCGTGCCTGACGCCGACGCGCTCGGTGACTCGATCAAGAAGGCGATTGCGGCGGGCATCCCCGTCATCTCAATTAACTCCGGCAGCGATGTCGCCGCGTCCCTCGGCGTGCTGGCGCACATCGGTCAGACCGAGTATGAAGCTGGCTTGGGCGGCGGTCAGCGGATGGCTGATGCAGGCGTCAAGAACGCGCTGTGCGTCAATCAGGAAGTCGGCAACGTCGGCCTCGATCTGCGCTGCAAGGGGTTCACTGATGCCATTACCAAGGCAGGCGGCAAGGTCGCCGTGCTGGCAGTAGACCTCGCTGATCCAACTGGTTCGCAATCGCGCATCAAGGCCGCTGTCGAGGCCGATAGCACCATCGACGGCGTGCTGACGCTCGGCCCGACGGGTGCTGCGCCCGCGCTGGCAGCCCTGACCGAGATGAACGCGCTCGACAAGATCAAGCTGGCGACTTTCGACCTCTCGCCAGAAGTATTGGAAGCCGTCCGCGATGGCAAGATGCTGTTCGCCATCGACCAGCAGCAGTATACGCAAGGTTACCTCGCCATTGTGTATATGACGCTGTATCTCGAAAATCTCGACACACCGGGCAACATCCTGATCCCGACTGGCCCCGGCTTCGTGACCAAGGACAACGCCGCCCGCGTGATCGACCTGAGCAAGGCTGGCACGCGCTAAAATCCATCGCTGAGACCGTCTCAGTCGCCCCCTTCCCATCATCTTGGCAAGGGGGCTGTTACTTGCATACGGGTCACAGTCCAAACCAGCCGTCTGTTTCCATCAGTAGAGTGACCTTATGACTCCAATTGCAGAGAAACGAAAACATGACGAACGCCTAACGCAAGAGTCGTTTACGCGGAAAATGCTGCGGCGGCCTGAATTGGCGGCGATTGGCGGCGCGGTGATCGTGTTCGCGATCTTCGCCCTGATCAGCATCAGCCTGAAGAAGACGGGTTTTTTGACCGTCAGCGGCGTGGCAAGTTATTTACAGGTCGCCTCCGAGATCGGGATTCTGGGGATCGCTGTCTCGCTGCTGATGATCGGCGGCGAGTTCGACCTCTCCATCGGCTCGATCCTCGGCGCATCCGGCATGATCACCGCGATCCTTAGCGCTCAATATGGCTGGAATATCTGGTCAGCCATCCTTGTCTCGCTGTTCGTGTCGCTGGCAATCGGCGCGATCAACGGCTTCCTCGTCATCCGCACGCGCTTACCGTCGTTCATCGTCACGCTCGGCACGATGTTCATTTTTCGCGGGTTGACCATCGCCTACACGCGCCAGATCACGGGGCGCACACAGGTTGGCGGGTTGAAGAATGTGCTTGGCTTCGACTCAGCCAGTCCGTTTTTTGCCAGCAAGATCAACATCGCTGGTTCGGATTTCGCGATTTCCATCGTGTGGTGGTTGGTCATCGCGGCGGCAGCGACGTATTTTCTGCTGCGTACCCGCCCCGGCAACTGGATCTTCGGCATCGGCGGCGATCAGAATGCCTCGCGCAATGTCGGCGTGCCCGTAGACCGCATGAAGATCATCCTGTTCATGCTCACGGCGACGGCGGCGTGGTTGGTGGGGACAATTCAAGTGTTGTACACAGGCAGCGCCGACACCCTACGCGGTCAGGGGCGCGAATTCTACGCGATCATTGTGGCGGTCATCGGCGGGACGCTGCTCACGGGCGGCTATGGGTCAGCCGTTGGCGCATTGTTCGGGGCGTTGATTTACGGCATGGTGCAGCAGGGCATTGTCTACGTCGGCATCGACGCGGATTGGTTCCAAGTCGTGTTAGGCGCGATGTTGGTGGGCGCGGTGCTGGTCAATAACTTCATCCGGCGGCGTGTATCAGCGGAAGGGAAATGACGATGAGCAGCGAACCCCCGATTCTAGAAGTGCGCGATCTTTCCAAGCATTTCGGGCATGTAATCGCACTCAACGGTGTCTCGATGGCGCTCAGGCGAGGCGAAGTGATGTGCTTGCTCGGTGATAACGGCGCGGGCAAATCCACGCTGATCAAGACGCTGTCGGGCGTCCACAAACCCGACTCAGGTGAATATCTGGTCGAAGGTCGTCCCGTCAGTTTCAATTCCCCGCGTGAAGCGCTCGAACACGGCATCGCCACCGTCTATCAAGACCTCGCCATGATCCCGCTGATGAGCATCGCCCGCAATTTTTTCCTCGGATCGGAACCGACCACTGGATGGGGCATCTTCAAGGGGTTTGATGTGAAGAAAGCGAACGAACTCGCCCGCGAAGAAATGGCGAAGATGGGCATCGACATCCGCGATCCCGAACAGCCCGTCGGCACGCTGTCCGGCGGCGAACGGCAGTCGGTGGCGATTGCGCGGGCAGTTTACTTCGGCGCGAAGGTGCTGATCCTCGATGAGCCAACCTCCGCGTTAGGCGTCAAGCAGGCGGGCGTCGTGCTGCGCTATATCGCACAGGCGCGTTCGCGCGGCGTGGCGGTCATCTTCATCACGCACAATCCGCATCATGCCTACCCGATTGGCGACAAATTCACCATCCTGAAGCGCGGCAAGACGCAGGGAACTTTCACCAAAGCTGAACTCTCGCTGGAGGAGATGATCCGCATGATGTCTGGCGGTGATGAACTAGAGCGCTTGGAACACGAACTGCGCGAGATCACCAGCCAATCCAGCACCAGTCCTGCCGTCTCGCCAACATAGGGTGATCTTGCTAGTGGGACGCGGCATGACTAACGCGTCCCACTATTTCAACAAAGTGCCATTCACTCGCTTGAACAGTTCAGGATAATCCACTACCAGACCATCGGTATCGACCACGATCTGCGCGGTGAAGCCTGTACTCATCGACTCAAATAGGAAGATGCTGCCGCTATCCTTACGCACTAAACAGGTGTAATGCTGCTGATCCGCGTAGATTTCTAGCGTCGGGATCGAAATATAGGCCATCAAGAACTGCTGCTGCTGCCCGACCTCCCACGCCACACGGCGGATCGGCAGCGTATTCGTGAAGGGGGTCACGGAAATGTCTACGTCGAAACAACCGGACAAACTGCTAATCGGCTTGTGATCCGCGTCAAACCAATGCCCATTGCCATCGGTGGATAAGCTGATCGAACCGCCACCGACCAGACGCGCTTCGACGGTTTTTATCTGGTAATCTGCGTCACAGCGCAGTTGATAATGCAAACAGAATGGCTGCTTATCCTCGACCCCGATCACGGTGCTTTCTACACTGACACCGTTACTGACTTCCGTGAGCCACAGATACTCCAAACCGATGCCATCCACCGCTTGCCACATAAGAGTCCGAGTCGTCATACACAACACCCTCTTCACTTCTGACAACGTTCGCCAGTATAGCATCGTAACTTGAACGCCTTTATGGTAGGATAATCCCCCTCATGATCGATTCATCAATGTCAACGTAGAGAGGATTACATGCAGACTCATCTTCGTGGTCGCGACATGATCACCGAGCAAGAATGGACGATGGACGAGCTGGATACCGTGTTCGACGTGGCGTGGGAACTCAAACGCCAGCGCGCCCTCGGTCAGCAGCATCCCATTTTGCTGTACAAAACATTAGCGATGCTCTTTTTCTTCACCAGCACGCGCACCCGTGCCAGCTTCGAGGCGGGCATGGCGCAGCTTGGCGGTCACGGCGCGTTCATCGACAGCGAAACGACGCAGATTTCACACGGTGACACCGCGAAGGAGATCGGGCAGATCCTTGGTCGCTATTTCGATGGCATCGCCATCCGTCAGTGCGACTGGGACTTCGGCAACAAGTACATCCGCGAAGTGGCGGAAGCTAGCCGCGTGCCTGTCCTCAATATGCAGTGCGATGTTTATCATCCCTTCCAAATTCTCGCGGACGCCATGACCATCATGGAAAAATTCGGACGCAGCAACCTGCGCGGCAAGACCATCAATGTCAGTTGGGCCTACGCCGCCAGCTACCAGAAACCGATCTCCGTCCCGCAGAGCTTGATCCTGCTGATGACGCGCTTCGGCATGAACGTTAAGCTGACGCACCCGCCAGAGTACAAGCTGATGCCAGACATCCTGCAACAGGCCAAGGATAACGCCCGCAAGAGCGGCGGCGCATTCGAGATCGGGCATGATTTCGATGAAGGCTTCAAGGGCGCGGATATTGTGTATCCCAAGAGTTGGGGCGCGCTACTGACGACCACCGATAACGCCGAATCCGCCAAGATCGGCAAGCAGTACACGAGCTGGATCACCGACTCGAAGCGCATGGCGCTGGCGCACGAAGACGCCGTGTACATGCACTGTCTGCCCGCTGACCGCAATATCGAGGTGACGGACGAAGTGATCGACGGCCCGCAGAGCATCGTTTACGACGAAGCCGAGAACCGTCTGCACGTTCAGAAGGCCGTCATGGCGCTGACCATGAGCTAACCTCGCATTTTCCGCTGCCGTCGGGGAGCGCATTCTTCGACGGCGCGATCATTCCTCTTTCGGCGTTACCAGCAGCGAGTAATCGCCGGATGTGATGCCCGTATCGCCGTTGAAGCGCGATACCACGATCAGATATTGCCCATCTAGCAGCACACGGAAAGCCGAGATGCGCGCATTGACTCCACGTGCGCCCGCGTCGTTGCTGGCTAACAAGCGTTGACCGTCGCCATTGTAAAGCTGCACCGTAGGATCAAGATTGCCTTTGGTGCGCTTGACTTCCACCGTCAGCACTTCGCCCGCTTTGGCTTCGATCTGGTAATAGCGCCGCAGCAGGTCTTTGGAGATGCTACCTGTGACCATCGTGCCCACATCCAGCAGTTCAGGGAAATCGGGCGTGCGTCCGATGGATTCCGCGCCGAGTTTTTCCAGCTTCAAACTGAAACCGCCGCCGCTGGTGCCCGCTTCTTGCCCGAAGCGCGTGGCGATGATCACGTAGTTGCCCGTCTGCTGAATGCGCAAATTGCGGATCGCCGCGTCCAACGTGCCGGGACTTTCGGGATCGTCATCGCTGCTCAAAATCACGGTGCCTTGCGCGTCCGCCAGCACCAGCATGGGATCGAGATCGCCGGAGATGCGCTGCATGGTCACGCTGATGATGTCGCCGCGCAGGGCGGAAAACGCGAACAAGTGCTGTGAGACGGTCGCGTTGATCTCTTTTACCACGCTGTCGCCATATTGCAGTACCGTGCCTTCTGGCTGCGCATCGTTGGAGACGATTCCCACGCGCGTAAGCGTCAGAGTGAACGCGCCCGTCGTCAGGCCGCGATCTTGCCCGAAGCGTGTCGCGATCAAGAAGTACAGGCCATCCTTGGTCAGACGGATCGAAGGCAAAATCGCGTTGTAATCGCCCGCGTCATCATCGTCCATCGCGATCACGTTGTTCTGCTCGTCGGTGAGGATCAAGACCGGATCGAGCTTGCCATCCGTGCTTTTGAGGGAGGCTTCGACAATATCACCCTGCCGCCCTTGAAAGGTATAGATGCGCCGAAATTCGTCCTTGGTGATCTGCCCGTTAACCGTCTGCCCATAAACCAGCCGATTGGTTTGCGCGTTCGCAGGAACGTTGGAAATCAAGCCCACGATCACGACGAAAACGAACCATACGCGCAGCCACCAACGCGATAGAGGAAGCGGGCGAAGTCTACTCATCGCGATCACTCCGCCTTCGCCAAAGTCAGCACGAAATTGCCCGTTGTCGTCCCGTTCGCCGCGCCCGCCCGTGTTGCCACGATCAGGTAGACGCCTGTCGATGGCAAACGGAAGCGCTGGATCGCCGCGTTGAGCGTGCTTTGCGCGTAATTGTCGTTGTACGCGACTGCGGTCTGGGTGCCATCCGCCGCGTAGAAATACAGGTACAACATCGGGTCGAGATCACTTGCCGAGACGCGCCCCATCTGGATGGTAACCACATCGCCAGCTTCGCCCTGAAAGCTGTAATAGTGGATGAATTTTCCGGCGTCTATCGTCCCGCTGATGCGGCTGCCATACACGAGCGCTTCGATCCCGCCCTGCGTGACGGTCTCAGCCGTTGGCGAGGGCGGCAGGTCGTCTTGCGCCAGCGTCACCAGTAGCGTGAATGCGCCGCGCGTCGTGCCTGTGGCCTCGCCCGACCGTGTGGCGAGGATTGTGTACGTGCCATCGGTGGGAATATCGTAGATGAACAGCGCATTGCTGATCCCCGGCGCGCTGTCGTCGTTGGCGATCAGCAGATTGCCGCCCGGATCAAGCAGCGCCACCAGCGGATCAAGCGACGAATTCGCCGCTGACATCGACGCGCGGATCGATTCGCCAGCTTGGGCGATCAAGGCATAGCGCAGTTGATAAGCATCATTCGTGATCGTACCGCGCACCGTTTGCCCATAGCTGATCACCAGTGGCGCGGTGGCGCGCGGGGTTGGCGCAAGCAGCCCGCCGTGCAAGGCGACGGTATACTGCACGCCGTTGGGATCGTTCGGCCCTTGACGGCGTACGACCAGCACATAATAGGTTCCTGCGCGCGGCAAGGGTGTTTCGCGTAGCGAACTGATGCCGACGGCGACCTGTGTAAAGGTCGAATCCACCAGCAGAATCGTCGTCTCGGCGGTGGCGACTACATCCAGCCGTGCGGTGGCGTTGCCAGTCACTTCGAAGCGGTACAGATCAGCGATTCGGGTGGTCAGATCGCCCGTTTGTGTTTGCCCCGCCACCAACACGGTGCCTGTCTCAGTGCGGGTGGTCGGAGTCGCATTATTTCCGGCTGATCCTTCCCGTCGCAAGGTAAACGTGCCCGCGCCATTCGTCGCCAATCGTGCCACGACCAGAAAGTACAAGCCATCAGCGGGCAATGTTGCCGTCAATTGTTGACCGAGCTGCGCCGTCGCGAGGCGATCCGCAAAGGCAGGATCGTACAAATACACGCCCGCTTGCACATCGCCTTCGACAGCCAGCGCGAACGTAACCGTCTCGTCGCGGCTGCCGTAAAGCGCGTACACATGGAATGGCATCTCGTCATTCAGATCAGCGCGGATCGAGGCATCGCTCGTGCCGCTTGGGAAGGCCGCGATGATCGGCTCGTTGGCGGTTGCCGAGGGAGTCGGCGTCGGGTTTTCCAGCGTCAGGATCAGCTCATAATTGCCGTTCGAGCCTTCGCCCGCGTTCGCCGCCGTCGCTTTGATGGTGTACAGCCCCGCCGACGGCACCACGAAGCGCAGCCGCGCGTTGCCTTTGCCGTTCGCACCGCTGCCACCACCATCGTTATCCACGCCGAGGACGACCTGCTGCGCGCCATCCAACAGAATGATGAATGGATCGAGCGTTCCGTCGAGCGCATTCATGCTCACCGTGATCATGTCGCCTTGCTGCGCGGCGAAGGCGTACAGGATTTCCGAGGCTTGGTCGCTCAACTGCCCCGTCACGCGCTGACCATAGGCCAGCGAGGTGGCGTTGCTTTGCGCCTGACTCGCGACGGGCATGAGCAGGAACACGGCTAGGATCAAAACCACAAAACGCAAACGCGACATGAATAAAAAAGGTGATTAAGTGATCGATGTCGCGTATTTTAGCGCGAAACCCCGCGCCAAAATAGCCATCGCCACCCTTACGTTCCCTCCGCGATCAAGGCGATCAATTGATCGCTGTTTACCATTTCGCCCGCATAAATTACGCGACCTTGTTTCAGGATCACCGCTTGATCGCACAGCGCCGCCGCGCGGGCAGGTTCATGCAGCGAGGCAATGATGGTTTTGCCAGCGGTTTTCCATTCCGCGATCAGCGCATCAAGCAGCAGCGCGCCGTTCACATCCAAACCGGTATACGGTTCGTCCAGCAGCAGAATCGCCGGATCATGCAACATGGCACGCGCCAACGCCAAACGCTGTTGCATCCCACGGCTGAAGGTGCGCACCACGTCCCGCCCGCGTTTGCCCAAGCCGACGCGCTCCAGAATCGCGGCGATGCGCGGCGAGGATTCCTGCACGCCATACAAGCGGGCGAAGAAGTGCAAGTTTTCCTCCGCGCTCATGTCGTCGTACAACAGCGGCAGATGCGCCACTACGCCCAACTGCGCCCGCACGGCTACCGCCTCTTTGGGCAAGCTCCAGCCGCCGATGGTCAATTCGCCCGTCGATTGCTTGCTGAGGGTGGACAGGATGCGCAGCAGCGTGGTCTTGCCGGAGCCGTTGGGACCGAGCAGCGCGACCACCGATCCGCGCTGAATATTCAGGTTGATCCCGCGCAGGACGGGTCGGAAGCCAAAGGCTTTGCCCAGATTGGCGGCTGTGATGAGTGCCTCGTCCGCAGATGAATCGCTCATTTCGCCCCGCGTTTCGGTCTGAACAGATACACGATAACTAGCACGAACCCGATCACGATCAAGCCCGCCAACAGTACGATGGGCAAGAAGTCCGCAGAATTGCTGCTGCGGGTTGACCCGCTTGGTACGGCGGTTATGGCTTGATTGGGGGGCACGCCTTCCAATGTGTAGATCAGTCGCCCACCCGCTTTGATCGGCTGTTTGAGGTTGTATTGCGTGTACGAGCGCTGCGGGTTGATCGAGATATTCGGGTTGGCGTTGAATTCGCCTTGCAAGCGCACGCCTGCATCATCGGGGATCAGCACCTCGACCATCTGCGTCGTAAATGGATAGTCCTGATCGATGGGCGCGCCTTTATCATACGGCACATTGTACGATACGATCACCTCGTGCGTTTGCCCCGGCAGCACCGGACGTGTGTCCTGCACGCTTGGCAACATCGGAGAACCGCCGATGCTGTAGCGCGTACCAACATTATTGGTGAACGCGATGGACTGCGCGCCCACGGGCAGCGGGATCGTCACCGAGATGGGTTTGTTTTGCGCGTTCAGGTCTTTTGACAGAAAAAAGCGGTCGCTGGTGTCGCGGTAATAATACGTTGCCAGCACTTGCATGATGTTACCCGCTTTAAAGTCGAGAATCTGCTGCGCGCGCTCCAATACGATGACCGAGGGATCATCCGTGCCCGCATACAGCTTGATCGGTAGATCGAGCGCCGCGCCTTCATTTCCCGCCTCCCCGATCAAACTGCCTTGGACGACATTTTCGTAGGTCGTCGTGACGAAGATCGACGTGCCCGGTTTGACTGTGACGCCCTCAAAGCGATAACTGCTGTCTGCCTGCATCGTCCCCGCTTGCGTTTGGATATCGACGCGCCCCGCTGCATCTGTCGTCACCAGATTAAGCGTTAAGGGCAAGGCAGCGGGCAGCGTGACCCCTGCCGTACCGCTGGACACCTTGCCGCTCACGCTCATCGTCACGGGGACGGAGGATAACGTCGGCGTGGCGGCGACATCGTTCGTTGGCGTCGCCGTTCCTGTTTGCGCGGCGGTCTGGGTGGGCATCCCTACCATACCCAACGCCACACCGATCATGAACACTATGGATACGGAGCGAGTTAATACACGTCTTACCAATGATCCCTGCACTTTGCTGGAAAATTTACATATTCTAACCATTGTCACTGCCTGCCATCGTGGTGCTCATTGCAGTGCATCTGGCATAGGATACTACACGCCGCCCGATCATGCAGCGACTTGGAAAGATCATAATGAGGTGAGATAATGGGTTTGTTGTAATAGTAGTAGGATCGTTACTGTATGGGGACAGATGCGAATCCAGTAGAAGTGATACCGGGGCTAACGATTGATCGCGCACGCGATGGGAAAATCACTTGTGTTACTGTCTCCAACAGCACGCGGCAGGTGATCGACGCCTTTGTCGAATTCATCAAAGAGATGCAGCAGCACCGTTCTGCCGACGAAATCTCGTATTTCCTGTTCGACTTTTCCGATAGTCCTGCTGGCTTCCATACCCCCTACGGACGCGCCCGCATGGAAGAACTGCTGCAATGGCGCACAGAATTGGTCGCGTACACCGCTATCTTGCTGCCCAAAAATTTCATCGTTCACATCGCCCGCGCTTATCTCGAAAGTATCCATCAAGAACGTCTGACGCACCGCCTTTTCTCGCAGCGAGAAGAAGGCTTGGCGTGGCTGGAAGAATTGGTCAAGAGCCACGCGCGCCTATTTTAGGCTGCCGCTGAAAGCCGCCGAACGTCCTCAGGATAGGCAGCTCGGCAGTTCGGATACGTTGCGAGGCCATGTCTGACCATAGAAGCTCAGATATTCCGTCACATGCGATTTCCAATAATCGATATTGTGCTCACCCGTCGAATTCAGCACGAAATCGGCGTCAATTTTGTGCTCTACCAACTTGTCATGGAATTCTTCAATCGGGTTCAGCGCGTAATCATCCGCGCCCACGTCAAGATAGATACGTGGTTGCAAACGGGCGGGCAGTGTCAGCGTTTCCATGAGGAACAGCGGATTATAGGTGGCGGCATACTTCTTAGCGATGTGATCTTCATCGAAGAATGCGCTGTGACCGCCAATCGCGCTGAACAGATCAGGATGCCGCAGCCCGATCTCGAATGCCCAGAATCCCCCGCGTGAAATCCCACCGATGGCTCGCCCCGCGCGATCATTCCATGTGCAGAAATTGCGCTCGACTTCGGGCATCAACTCATCGACCACCACATCTTCCCACGTCTCGCGCACGCCGAATTCACTGTTGCTGTTGGCGAGTTCACCGCCATACGGCATAACCAAGATCATGGGCGGCAACGCGCCCAAAGCCAAGCCGCGTTCCAGTTTGCCATTCACATCGAGTAAATCTGTCCATTCCGTTTCGTCACGGTCTGAGCCGTGCATCAGGATCGCCAGCGGATAGCGTTTGCCCGTCTGCGAATAGCACGGCGGCAGATACACGCGGTAGGGTACATTGAGTTTGGCAATCGCGCTCTTGAAGCGGAGATCCACGATCTGACCAACGGTATCGGTGCAAACGGTCGGCGTCAGTGAGGGCGTCGCCGTCGCCGTAATTGTTGGGTTGGGCGTATTCGTCGGGCGTGGGGTCGGCGTCAGTGTCGCTGTCGGCGTGACCGAAGGCGTGAAACTGGCGGTTGGCTGCACAATCAAGGTGGGCAACGGCGTATCCGTCGGCGTCACGATGACGACTACCGTGGTCGGGTCGGGAGCTAACGGATCGCACGCCACCAGCGAAAACGCAGCAGCGATGAAAATGCACAGCAGGGTTGGTAAGCGCAGACGTGACAACATAGGTGATCTTGGTACCAGCAAATGCGGGATGTTATAGCCTAGCGCTACGGATCGGTCAACAGGTTGGTGATGCTTCTGGCGAGATATTCATCTTGCATTCGCACGACTCCACAGCATAATCGATCCCGCGTCCTCAGCCACCATCATAGAAAGAATGCTATGTCCGGAACGATCCTCAACGTGATCACCATCATTCTCGGTAGCCTGATCGGGATGACCGTCGGCAACCGTCTGCCTAAACAAGTTCAAGAGTCCGTGATGACCGGCCTCGGCTTCGTCACGCTTGTCATCGCGCTTCAAAATGCCGCCAAATCGGGCAACATCATGATCCCGCTGCTCAGTACCGTGATCGGCGTGATCATCGGAGAATTGATCGGGATCGATACCGGGGTGCGGCGTTTCGGCGGCTGGCTGCAAGAGAAATCCGCGCAGTGGAGCAAAGAGACTGATTCGACAGGGCATGAACGCGCTCGTTTCATCAACGGCTTTGTTTCCGCCAGCCTGATCTTCTGCGTCGGCCCGATGACGGTGATCGGTTCGGTGCAAAACGGCGTCGATCCGAATAACATGCAGCTTCTCGCCATCAAATCGGCGCTCGATTTCTTCGCGGCGATGGCATTGGCTTCCTCACTTGGCCTCGGCGTGGCCTTTTCGGCTGCCACGGCGCTGATCATTCAAGGTGGCTTCGCGGTTGTCGGTATATTCATCGGTGGAGCGCTCTCGGCAGGCGCACTCGATCCCAACAACCCGTACCTGCGCGAGATGACGGGCGCAGGCGGCATCATCATGATCGGCATCCCACTGCTGCTGCTGGAACTGAAGCAGATCCGCCTCTCGAATTTCTTGCCCGCACTGGTGATCGCCCCCTTATTGGTATGGTTGGCAGCGATCTTAGGAATCAAGATTTATTTTTGATACATCTGAGATTGACTCCGCGCCACGCCTGAGACAAACTGTACATATGTGTAAGCGCCGTGTCGGATCAGGTGTGCATGGAGAGTCGCCATTATCTACTGCCGTCAGATAGCCATCCGCGCCTTGAATTGGTATGCGGCACTAATTGGCGCTACGTGCATATCAACGTCGATGGCGCACAGATCGGCAGCATCAAGAGCGCGGGCGATCTTTTGCAAGGCGCAGAATTCTTCTTGCCCGAAGGCGATGTGCTGACCGTCAAACTGCTCAAGCAGGTAGGCACCTCGGAATTACGGGTCGCGGTCAACGGTCGGGTTTTGAATAAAACAGGGTTGGATCGCACGAACCGCGATGTGCGGACGGCTTATCAAGCGGTGCTGGCAATCGGCGGCGTCAATCTGCTTTTTTTCTGCTTGACCTTACTCGATTCACCCAGTGCCACCAACCTCCGCTGGTACGATTTCGCCTTTGGGGTGGCCTTCTTGTTCCTCGGCTGGCTGATCCGCGAAGGCTCCGGCGTGGCGCTCACCTTTGCGCTGGTGATCTACTTGGTCGATACGCTGATCACGCTCATCGCTATCTTCAGCTACCGGTATTACATCGCCCTACTCGATCTCAGCATCAATATCGTACTGCTGTTTTTCATGCTGCGCGGTTATGGCAGTATCGGCAAAGCCGTAGAGAGTTTTCGTATGTTCAGCGGAATGCTGCGCGAACCGTCCGACAAGCCTCGTCCATCGCTGCCCACCCGTCCCAGTCTCGCCGCTCTGCCAGCGCCCCTTCAGCGCGTCGATCACCTACTGCATCAGGCCATCGCGCAGTATGCTGGCGGGAACCGCGAACGGGCGCTGGCGCTGGTTAAGGAAGCTCTGCAACTCGCTCCCAATTTGGCGGATGGTTGGTACGTCCTTGCCTACTTGGTGGAGCAACCCGAAGATCGACTGCGGGCACTGGAACGGGTGCTGTCGCTCAATCCGTTTCATGCGGGCGCACAAGATGCACTCGATAAGCTCCGGCGCGGGCGCGACTTTGTCGATGGCTTGCTAGGGTAAGCGGGATCAGATGACTGATTTACCTCATGACCTTCTTACCCAAGCCGCCGCTGAACTCAAGCGCGGGAGCAAAGCAACTGCCGAATCATTGATCAAACAGGCGCTGCACAACGATCCGCATAACGCCGATGCATGGTTTCTGGCGAGTTTCTTAACCCAAGTGCCGGAAGAACGCCGCGCCGTCTTGGAACAAGCCGTGAAATACAACCCGACGCATGAGGTTGCGCGACAAGCGTTGATACGTACCACCGCTGCCGATACCTCGTTCAGTGATCTGAATGCGCCCTCATGGATGCCTGACCTGACCGATTTGCTGCCTAATCCACGTGCGGCGACCCAACTTCCCGCGCCAACCGCCGCCCCCACGTGGGAAGCGACTGCCATTCGTATCTTAATCGGGCTGCTGATCATCATTGCTGGCCTGATTTTTGTCGTCGTCATCTTATCGCCGTGATAAGCTGAACCTGAAAAGGACTTTTTGTGGGAACCGAATATTTTGAACTGACCCCTAACGGCCCTGCCCGGATCGCCGTTGAATGGGTCGATGACTATCGTGGCATTGAGGTGTATCTCGACCGCAAACACCTCGCCAGCATCCCGAACCGCATCGCCTTCCAGCGCGGTCAGATGATCCAACTGCCCGATGGCAATGCCCTAGCCATCCGTTTGAAGCGTGTGGGCATTGGGTACAACGAAGTGCAAGCCGCTATCAATGGACGCCGCCTAAAAGTGACCGCACGGCAGCGGCGGCGGCGCGAAGCGTATCAGGCCATCTGGGTGGTCGCCGGGATCACCTTGTTTGTAGGGCTGGTGAGCCTCGGCACTCCGCGTAGTTCGGGGCTGGAAACCACCATCTATTTGGGGGCGGCGCTCACATTTTTCATCTTGGGCCAACTCGTACGCAATCGTTCACAGGGGGCCTTGAGCATCGCGATTGTGCTGTATGGCCTTGATACGCTGCTCGCGGTGGTCGTTATCCTGAACACTAAAAATCCATCTTTTGTACCGTTAATTATGCATACCCTGTTCCTCATCCCGATGGTACGGGCTTACGGCAAACTCGGTGAAGACGATTGGTTTTCGCGCGGGATTGCATCTTCCGCGATCAGCACCACGCCTATCGATCAGCGTCTTCACATCGACCTGCAACTAGATTCCCCTGCGTCAGCGTTATCCCCTGCATCCGCATCATCATCGACCAGACCAGCAACCATCGACCCGTTAACGTGCGAAAAATTGTCACTGGCGATACGGCTGTATCGCATCGGTTCAAATAAGCCGGAAGCCCGTAAATTGCTGAAGGAAGTCTTGCAGCAGTATCCCAAATGGGCGGAAGCGTGGTATGCCGTCGCTTACATGGTGGATGATCCCGACGAACGCCAGAAAGTGCTGGATCGCGTCCTCCAGCTTGATCCCAACCATCCCGGCGCGTCGAAGATTCGCCTTAAGCAAACGATGGGCAAAGCCTTCATGGATGAATTCCGCGTGCCCGCCGACGCCATTAGCGTCGGGGGCAACGTCAACACGTTACAGCAGCAAGCCGCCGATGCCATCAAAGCTGGTAATTCAGCGCAAGCCCGGTTAATGCTGCGCCGTGCCATCACCATTGACCCGAACAACGCCGATACGTGGTTTGTCGCTAGTTTCTTGACCAACGACTCCGCCGTGCGCCATGAAATCTTGCGGCAGGCGCTGAAGTGCGATCCTGCGCATGAGATGGTGCAGCAAGCTTTCGGCAAACTTGACGACAAAGAACAGCTATTTCCCGATCTGGACTCACCCACGTGGGAACCACGTCAATAGCAGATGGGGGCGTTTGCTTGAGATCGCCCCTACAGGCTATACTGTGTCCGACTGTCAGTAACCTGAATGGCACCTAACACACCGACGCTTATGTGCCCTCGAATTCAAGCGGAGTTAACCTGTTGACGCAAGCCAGAATATTTTCCCAGTTCCGTCCGGCGCTTATCGTCCCGGTACTGGTGGTTAGTGTATTGCTCAGTGCATGTGGTGGATCATCGAACAGCGGGCCGGTCAGCACTTCTCCGGCGAATACATCAAATCAAAGCGGCGGCGATGCCAGTGTCAATAACGCCGCCAGCGCCGCAACTGCCACCGCGACGATGCCGCAAACCGAACCGATCGCGGCGGTGGTGAATAATGAGACAATTCCGCTGTCTACGCTGAATGCCGCTGTCGAGCGCCGTTTAGCGGGCATTCGCGCGCTCAACGATCCGCTGCCATCGGATATGACGACCTTCCGGCTGACCGTCTTGGACTCGCTGATCGAGCAAATGCTGATCGAGCAGACCGCCAAAACGCAGCAGGTCATGATTACCGATGAAGAAGTCGAGGCCGAAATTCAGGCCACCATCAATATCGCGGGCGGGCGCGAGAAGTGGTTGGCGCAGTTGCAAGGCGATGCCATGACGGAAGCCGAGTTCCGGTCTGGGCTGCGTTCGGCGCTGGTCACGCAGAAAATGCGCGACATCGTTACCAAAGATGCGTGTGTTGCCGTCGAGCAGGTCCATGCCCGCCATATCCTCGTGCAGGATGAGGCCACGGCGTTGGAAATCAAAACCCGCTTGGATCAAGGTGAACCGTTCGCCAACCTCGCCGCGCAGTATTCGCTCGACATCAGCACCAAGCAAACAGGTGGCGATCTTGGTTGGTTCGCACGCGGGCAGTTGCTTCAGGCCAGTGTGGAAGAGGCGGCCTTTTCATTGGAAATTAACACGATTAGTACGCCCATCAAAAGTGAATTAGGGTATCATATCGTGCAGACGCTGGAAAAAGTCAAGGATCGTCCTATCGATCAAGATACTTGTTTCCGCTTGAGCGAAGCCGCTTTCGAGCGTTGGCTGCAAGATTTGGTGCTTAAGTCGAAGATCGAAAAGTATCCGAACGGGCGCTGACGTCACGCTGTTTTGCACTGGACGCGCACACATTAGGGGTAGTCATGAAGAGTGATTCCAACGGACTATACAACACCATCACGATTTTCTTCCTTGTCCTCACCGTGATAGTCTTTTTGTGTTCTTTGGGGATGTTAGTGAGAGTTATCCAACCGCCGGGGCTGCTTGCGCCGCACACGCCGATCGTGCCTACTCCCAACGTACTGCCCTCAGTAACACCGACGGATACGCCGAGCAGTACGCCGACGGAAACCCAGACTCCGACGCCCACGCGTACCGTGCCGCCAACCCGCACGCCGCGACCATCACTGACGCCGATTCCTACCTCAAGCTCGTAGCTTTACATGAGGCGAGGAGGATATTCCTCGCCTCATTTTCACTTTGCCATCTGCTTGCGTACTATTCGCCCTGTGGTACAGGTTTCATATCGATAGAGGTCGTCACGCGCCGCGCGATGCAGCGCCCCGCGTCCATGCCTGCCTCGATGGCATAGCGGAAGTGTATCCCACCGTATAGGCGGGAAATCGCGGCTTCCGAGGCGGCGGCTTGGAAAGAGGTATACGTGCGTGGCTTCATATCGAAACGCGTCTTGGAATTATCTGTGAAGGCGACAGGGCCAAACATGAAGGTCAGGACATCTGCCGCTGCCGCTGATACCACCGAATGCCCGGATGGATATTCAGGGAAGGCGGGGGTCTGGATGTAGGGCTTCCACTGCGCACGAATATACTTCTGAATGTACGTCTCCGGACGCAGCAGGTTGATCCGATACTTCATATCCCAGCACGAGATAAACGCATCGGCCATCGTGATATTGACCAGCGCATACATCTCGGCGCTACGTGCTAGTGTCAGCTTAAGCTGCTTGGCGATCTGGCTCTCGATCATCACCCAGTGTCCGGCGGGCGTACCCGTAGCTTTCAAGTTATCCAGCCAGAAATTAGCGATGTCTTTTTGCTCCTGCGTTAGGTTCTCGCCAGCTTCTTTGACTTCCATCGCCTGTTTATAAAAGGTTGAGTTCTTGTCCGTGCTGAACTCCATGCGCGGTTGGATGCCGCATTCGCCGCTGTACGATAACAGGAACGGACGGAGCTGTCCCCAGAACGGTTCCACTGGCTTGGTGCCCGGTGTGGTGATCACCCAATATTGGTCGCCAACGGGCATTTCCCACACCATGTTGCGGGTTTCTTTGAAATTATCGCCCGCCACCCATGCCAGAATGCCATCACCAACGGACTTACCATATTCCATCGAGCGCTTCAGCACATCCTGTTTCACGCCCTCAGCCTTACGTCCCGCGAGCTGCTTATCACTCAGCGCCTTGATCGCTTTCTGCGTATCGGCGTTTTGCGTATCAAGGATATTCGCCAGCAGTTGGGAGAGTGCGCCGTTCGCGGAGGTAGGCCAGTCATACTCCAGATTCGGATCAGACAGCGGCAGATCACTCAAGCCGTTGAGTTGCCCCGCAAAGGTGTTGTTGATCGGCATCCCACCGAGCACCGCTTCGTACAGCGTCACGCCAGCATAGCCGTAAATGCGTGCGCCAGCCGGGGGATTGACGCCTTCCGCCATGATGCGGTCATAGGCAAGCTGCATCCACTCGATGGCGACATCCGGCTCGAATTGGTCGGTCGGGATCGATTTTGGCGTGTCTTGCGCGCCTGCCCAGCGCGTGGGCAGCATCGCGATGACCACTGCTGCCACTAACAGGGCGAACATGGCACGTCGATGGCTCAATCGAAATGTTGGGATTCTAATGTTCATGCGCTGCTCTCTACCATCCTATTATGCGATTGCACTTAACTTAGTATCGGGCGGATTTTTTGTCCACGCTAGTCGTTTAGGTTATGATAATCCTATTCTGAGCCAACTTTACGATCTCATTCCTTAGTATGATTACGCTTGCCCGACTCAGGAATTTGCTCAATCCACCACGAATACGGTACTAGCGTCTAATCTAGCCAGCGATTGTAGAAAGGTGAACAATGGAAGCTATTTCGGCGGCAAGCTTGTTCTTTGTTGTCGGAGTGATACTGTTTGCTGCTCGTGTCGCGGGCGGCTTGGCGCGGCGCTTGGGGCAGCCCCGCGTGCTAGGCGAATTACTGATCGGCGTCATTCTTGGCCCCACGGTGCTCGATCTACTTCATGCTCCGCTGCTTCACGGCGCATCGTTGGAACCAATCATCAAGTATCTAGCCGAAATTGGTGTCGTTCTGTTGATGTTTCTGGTTGGCCTAGAGGTTAACCTCAAAGAACTCGCGCAAGTTGGACGGGTGGGCGTACTTGGCGGCGTCTTAGGAGCGATCATACCCGTTGTCCTCACCGTGCCAGTGATGCTGTTGTTCCAGTACGAGTTCTTCCCCGCCGTCTTTGCTGGCGTGACCTTAGCGGCTACCTCGGTCAGCATTTCCGCACAAGTGCTGCTGGAATTGGGCATCTTACGCACAAAAATAGGTAATGCCCTGCTTGCTACCGCTCTGGTCGATGACATCGTCGCGATTGTGCTCGTCTCTCTGACCATCGCCATCGGCACATCATCAAGCGCTACCCTCGACATCAGCGGATTATTGGGCATTATCCTTCAAATGGCGCTGTACCTCGTGATCGGATTTCTGATCGCGTGGTTCATCCTGCCGCCCGTAGTCAACTGGGTCAGTAGCCAACCCTACCTAGCACAAAATTACGGCATTCCCATCCTCGCGTTAATGATCGCCATGTTGTTTGCGTGGTCAGCCGAGGCGCTAGGCGGTGTCGCCACCATCACGGGTTCCTTCATCGCGGGCGTCGGGTTAAGCCGCGTCAAGCATCACGCCAAGCAGGAAATCGAGAATGTGGTCAGCAGCCTTGCCTACGTCATCTTTGTGCCCATCTTTTTCATCGACGTTGGCCTCAGCACCAATCTGGCGATTTTCCCGCTGTCCGCGCTGCCGTTTGCCTTAGTTGTGTTGGTAGTCGCCGTTGTTTCGAAAATCGGAGGCTGTGGCTGGGGCGCACTGCTAGGCGGGTTCAATCGTGACGAATCGTTACGTCTCGGTGTGTGTATGGTCGCTCGTGGCGAAGTCGGTTTGATCATCGCTTCGTTGGGATTGACAATGGATGTCTTTCACCGTGAGTCACCGATATTTTCCGTCCTATTTCTTGTGATTCTGGTCACAACCTTAATGACGCCGTTCTTGGTGCGGATGATCTTCCCCTCTCAAGGCGCGGTTCCGCAGGTCGCGAAAGGATAACAGGCATGAAACTTGTCGTCTTGATGACAGCCTTAGTAGAAAAAGGCTTCACGGTAGCGCAGGCATGGCAAATGGCGGGTGCGCCGGGGGTTACTATCGTCCAGATGCACGGCTTGTATCGCTTGCAGCAGCAAGTCTCGCATGGTGTGGTCGAACTGCCACGTATGGTCGTTTCGATGGCGGCGGCGTTGGCAGCCATCATCGACAACGCACAGGCCGAAGGGATCATGTTCCTGTCGCTCGTCCCGCCAGAGATCGTAGATAACCTGATCGTGGCGGCAAATGCCGAGCTAGGCGATCTGACCGAACCGGGAAATGGCGTCTTGTTCGTGGTTGATGTGGAACGCGCGATTGGGGTGCGCAACCATGCTGAAAATTTGCGGCTGGACTAAAGCCTAAATCACGCCAACTTCGCCGCCATGTGCCTGACTGTGTTTCTCAACATGGCTCATCAACCATTGCAGACTTGCCTCGAAGTCGAAAAATACCTGAACTTTGAGGTTGGGCGAAAATGTCGTGATGCTCCAAATATACAGCTTGATGATCTGACCGATCAGGCTCTCTGGTAACAGCACAGCGCAGTAGGTGGGGATTTCCGGACGGAAGCGGGCAATGTCCACCGAACGCTGGCGAGCATATGGCGTCAATTCCTCGATAGCTGTTGTAATGTTCACAAGGAGGAATAGGGGCGGCTCCGTGGGCTTCCATTGTTCACGAAACTGAACGCAGTAGTCATACCACGCATCGATCGTAACACGGTCAGTTGAACGTAACGTGGTTAGTCGGATGCGCCCTTCTGCTACCCATTCAAACGTACAATCCGGCGTCAACTCCTCACGACGATGAGATTCAGCGAGTAAATTATTGAGGTCATCCGTGTGCTGCAACATTCCCCGACCGTTCATGCTTCATAGCGCGTTTCACAACCTTTAAGGTTTGTGACCTCATTGTAGGCTGGCTGTGCCTCCTTGTGGAGATACAACCTCATAAAAACGTCGATCAAATCCGATCACCCTGTTCTCGTGCCTGTTCAGAGACCCTTCTTGATCGCGATCACCTTCTTCGCTGTCTCGACAGTGACGGCAGCATCGCGGCAGTAATGATCGGCCTCGATGTCTTCCGCGAATTCAGCATTCAGCGGCGCGCCACCGACCAGCACCGTGACTTTATCCCGCAAATTCTGATCTTTCAGGGCTTGAATCACGACCTTCATATACGGCATAGTGGTGGTCAACAGCGCCGACATGCCGAGGAAATCCGGGTGATGCTCACGGATGGCGTTCAAGTATTTCTCCGCGTCGCAGTTGACGCCGAGATTGATCACCTCGAAGCCCGCACCTTCCATCATCATCGCCACCAGATTCTTGCCGATGTCGTGGATGTCGCCTTTCACGGTGCCGATCACCATTTTGCCGACTTTGGGCGCGCCCGTATCCGCGAGGATCGGCTGCAAGATCGCCATGCCCGCCTTCATCGCCTTGGCGGCCATCAGCACTTCCGGTACGAACAGAATGCCGTCGCGGAAGTCCACCCCGACCACATCCATGCCCGCCACTAGCCCTTGCGTCATTACTTCATAGGCAGACATGCCCCGCCGCAGCGCTTCGTGGACTTCGGCTTCGACTTCCGCCGCGAAGCCATCATACAGGTCATAGCCCATCTGTTGGAGCAGATCAGGCAGCGACAATTCCGCCAGATTGATCTCGTTCTGATCGTCACTCATGTTGTTGTTTTACCCACTCAGCGAGGCTGTGAATGCTCGCCGCTAACCCCATCGATGGCAACAGTCAGCTATCGCTGTTGTGCTTCCCATTGTTTTCGCATTACTAGAATCTGATTCAAGTGCTCAGTGTCATGGTCAACCATGATCTGCACCTCGGTGCGCAGCGTGATTCGTCCACGCTCGTTATGCGTCGCGTGGCGGTTCAACGCGCCGGGTGCTAGAGCTTCTAGCCACTGGCATAAGCGTTCACGTTCCGTTTTCCATATTTGGATAGCCGACCACGGCGTGACGTTGGTGCCTTTGAAGATGCTTTCCGGCACGCGCCCGACCACCGCCGGATTATCCTCACTGAGCATCAATTTGAGCCGATCCCACATCATCGCATCGATGGCGACCAGATGCCCGATCACGTCCATCATCGACCAGCCCTGATCCAGCGGTGTGGTCAGTGCTTCGGGTGGCAGCGGTTGAAGTGCGCGTTCAATGTCGGCGCAAGCCGAGCGCAAAGCATCGATCTGTAAGGCTTGCTGCATCACCATGCCATGCTATCCCTTCTTCGCCAGTTGGATTGCGCGGTGCAGTGCCCGCAGCGCATCGACGGCATGAGCGCCCCACACGGGGAAACTTCCGCGCCAGTCTCGCACGGACTGTTCCACAAAACCGCGCTCATAGGCCAGCAGTCCGCGCTTCACATCCCAATGCACCGCCAACAAATCCTCGCTTAATGATTGATTGAGCGGCGCGCCCCAATCATACGGATCGGGCACTTGCCAGTACAGCGTCAGTTCCCCGAAGCCGCGCCACGTTTTCACCTCGTCGGGATTGGTCAGCGGTTCATCCTCGTGCGTCGGCACGTGGTCAGGCAAGCGTAATCCCCACGCATACACACTGGCGAGCAGCGATGCGCCGATCACGATGCGTTCATCGACATCAAGCGTATGGGCTACCTCAATATAATCGCAAAATTGATGGGCTGCCTCGGCAAAACTGACGATGTTTGGATTCATGAGTCGGTCTCGGTTGGTAAGGGCGACTGGTCTGATAACGCTGAGTTTACCATCACCTGAGTTGTAGTACGGCGGCGTTTGCGCTCCGCCCCAACGCCGATATTCGCGGGTAAGCTATCCGCCAGATGCGGGAATTTGTCCACCGCGTGCGGAATGTGGATCGCCTCTACAAACGCGGTTTGGAAGTCCTTATCTGTCGCCGTTTCCACGTACTGCACCGTCTGCGCGATGTGCGTCGCTTCTAGACGCTGGCCTTTGTTCAGTAGCGCAATCCGTGCGCCGTCGCCTGCCGCATTGCCCACCGCTACCACCCGCGCCAGATCACAGTCGGGGATCAGGCCGAGCATCATCGCGTATTTTGGATCGATGTAGCTGCCGAACGCGCCCGCCAGCAATATGCGCTGAATGTTGGGGTTGCCGTAATGCGTCATGAGTAGCTTGACGCCCGCGTATAGTGCCGCCTTCGCCAGTTGGATCGCCCGTACATCGGCTTGTGTGATCACGATGGGCGTCCCGCTCGAACTCTGCTCGGCGCTTGCCAGCAAATATGACCGTCGCCGCCCGTCCGCGTCAGCGATCAGGCGCGGATGCTCACGCTCGATGAAGCGTCCTTCGCCGTTGATGATACCCGCCAGAAACATCTCGACCACCGCTTCGATGATGCCCGATCCGCAAATCCCCGTCGCGTTGATCGCTTCTGCTGGCAGCGCATCCGACCACAACTCTTGCCCGATGATCTTGAAACGTGCTTCCAGCGTCTGCGGATCGATGCGTACGCGCTCAATCGCCCCCGGCGCGGCACGCTGACCATGCACGATCTGCGCGCCTTCGAAGGCTGGTCCTGTTGGGCTGGACGCACTCAGCAACCCATGCTCATCGCCCAACAAAATCTCCGCGTTCGTGCCCACATCTACAATGAGCGTGAGTTCGGCGCTCTTGTGCGGGGCTTCCGCCAGTGCTACCGCCGTGCAGTCCGCGCCCACATGTCCGGCCTGCGCGGGCAGGAGATGCACATAGGCACCCGGATGCAGCTTGAGTCCCATGTCGCGCGCCTTGAGATCGAGCGCTTGCCGCACCGTCAGCGCGAATGGTGCGCCGCCCAATTCCACCGGATCGATTCCCAACAGCAGATGTTCCATGATCGGGTTGCCGACGATCACCATATCCACGATGTCTTCAGGGCGCAGTTGACATGCTTTGGTCGCGTTCACTGCCAGAGCGTTCACGGCGCGGATCACGGCGCGATGCAGCTTGCTCACTCCATCCGCGTTCATCATCCCGTAGCTCACGCGGGACATCAAATCTTCACCATAGGCGATTTGCGGATTCATCGCGGTTTCAGTCGCCAGCACTTCGCCCGTGCGCAGATCGCATAGATACGCCGCAATCGATGTGGTGCCGAGGTCAAGCGCCAGCCCGATCATCCCCTCAGCATACCTCGGCAGCAGACGGATGATTTCGCGCTCTTGCCAGATCGTGACGGTGACTTTCCACTGCCCCTCGCGCAGCACTTTGCCAAGCATCGGGATTGCCTTCGCATCCAGCGTGACCTGCTCGAAACCCCACTGCGTGCGGAGGGCTTGCTGCACGCGTTCCAGATCGCTGCGTCGGTCACCGATCGCGGCAGGTTCGACCTCGATGTAAACTTGCCGCACCGCCGGATCAACATCAATAACGCGGTTGGACGCCGATTTACGCACGACTTGCTTTTGCGCCTGCGCTTCCGGCGGCACATTGATCACGACATCGCCGCACACTTTTGTCACGCACGCCAAACGCTCATCAGCGCGGATCGCTTTCTCGTCACGGTAAGCCGCCTCGCGCGACTCAACGGGCGACACATGCTCGGCGCTCGAAGTCAGACCATATTTGGCGAACTGCCCCGTCGCCACATTGACGCGACACTTAGCGCAGGTTTGCCGTCCACCGCAGATATTCTCGATTCCGACACCGAGTTCGCGGGCAGCATCGAGGATCGTCGTGCCCATCTCGACGCTGCCTTGCCGTCCAGAGGGTTGAAATACAACACGTGCTTGTTCGGTCAACGTAGTGGATACCAAATTAGAGTGGTAGTAGATGGGTCGATTATATACGCCGATGTCGTCACATCACAATTTCAGCTACATTTGGAGATGTTTGGGAAAGGTAGGGAGCGCAAACATGCGCTTCCGTTTCCCTTGGGTAAGTTTATCTCGCTGGAATAAACGTTGGTGCGGGTTGCGCACTCCCGCTGCCTGCTAAGCCCCATCGACCCGCCAGCGGCTTATCATTGGTGCTCCCGTACAGCAGGTACACATCCGCGAATCCGTTGCTGCTTGGATCGTTGCGTAGATATGTGACACTGTTGAAATCGCGATACACGCCGATCCCGTCACGTCCATCGCCGTTCCAATCGCCATTGAAGGGCTGATCGCCTACAACACCGAAGGTCGTGGCATAGTCCGCGAACACGCTGCAATTGCACACCTGATTGCTGAGGTAAAACACTGCTTGCGATGGTCGATACACACCGGGACTGTCGATCCCGTCGTTGTTCCAGTCGCCCGCCAAACCTACATCGCCGTTCACGCCCATGACCATCGCGAAATCCGCGAAGCCTGTCGTCAGTTGATTCTTCAGATAGATAATCCCGTTACTCGGTCGGAACACGCCCACACCGTCGCGTCCGTCGCCGTCCCAATCGCCTGCGATGGGCGTATCGCCGGGAATGCCGAGCGCGAAGACGTAATTTGCCTGTGGTGCCACGTTCGAGTCAGACAGTACGAACAGCCCTGTGCTCGACCGATAGAACCCGATTGTATCGATCCCGTCGCCGTTCCAATCGCCCACCACAGGCCAATCGGTAGACACCATGCCGAGCGTTGCTAACGATACAGTGAAATCGGCATAACCCGTCGTATTTGAGTTGCGCAGATAAAACGTGTTCGTGGACGGGCGGTAAATGCCAATCGTCTGCGGTGAAACCCCCGATGGTGTTCGGGATGGTGTCGTCGTGGGAGTTGCCGTGCTCCTTGTCATCTGCGTTGGCGTTGCTGTGACAGATGGCGTTACCGAAACTGTTGGTGTACGTGAGACTGTTGGCGATGCAGTCGGTGATGGAGTTGTGCTTGGCGTATTCGTGATTGGGATAGTGTCCGCTTCGAATGCGCCAATGTCACAGATCGCGTTGCCATCACCGTTGCCGTCGATTGGTCGCGCCAATCCACGCTGATCGACGTTGTTGACGGGATCAGCCGCGCACACGGCATTATCAGCCGCATCAAGCGCCGGACTGCCCGATCGCAGCGACATGGTGAATGTCGAGCCGCCATTGTTCGCGGGCGGATTTAGCAGCGGATTGGCACTTCTGATACTGGAATTGCATGATGTGCCGGGGTATTGCAGATTATTGCCGTAGTCGATCATGCGTCCAACCGCGCAAGGAATATTAGCATATCGACTTTCAAAAATGCTTTGGCTTGCTTGGACCACGGATAATGAGTTGCCATCAATCGCTTGAAACACGGCGCTAATCGTGACATTCGTGAGTTTGACAGATGTTGTATCAGTTGGCTTATGGACGAATCCATTCGGGCCATACAGAGTGCTATTCGACATCCAGAGGTCATTGGTCGTGTAAATCTCGTAGCTGTCATTATTCAAGAAAGCTGACCGCGTGATCGTTGTCTTAGAGGGCAAACCCACCGAGTAGGCATACAACCCACCACCTACATTGTCGCGGATCGTAGAGTCAGTGATGAGTAATTGGAAATAGCCACCATCGATTGCGATGCCACCTGCTGCTGGTGCCGAATTATTCGCGACTTCGCTGTGGATCAACGTCAGATTGACATTGTAGAGAGCGCCACCCATGATGTCAGCATGATTGTTGCGGAAAGTGGAATTTTGGATGGTGATTTCACCGCCATGAATCGCACCGCCATAGGCACCACGATTATTCTCGAATAGGCTGTTGTTGATCTGTGCTGATCGGTGGCTAAGAATAGCGCCGCCATCCTCGACCCCCGTCGATATGTTGTTCTTGAATATCGAATCATCGACAGTAAGTTTGCCGAAATTATAGACCGCACTCCCACCGAAATGAGCCACATTGTCGGTAAAAACAGTGTCGTAAAGCGTCAGGAACCCCGAATTATAGATCGCGCCACCACCGCGACTCGCGCCATGAGCTAGTGTAAGGCTGCGAATGGCGATGTTAGATGTGTCGTTTACGACAAACAGATGGGTCAAGTAGTTGCCGTCTAGGGTGATGACGGAAGTCCCCGGCCCCTGAAGCGTAAACGACTTATTGATCAACACGATGGGTTGACTGAAGAACAGCGATCCGCTCAATCCGGCTTGGAATGTGATCTTATCCCCCATCTGCGCCGCCGTTACCGCATCACGCAACGAACATTGAGAATCGCATACGCCGTCATAGAAATCCGTCAAGGTTGTGATTACCAGAGTTACCGGGGCATAGGTGGGCGTACTCGTTGGCGTGCTGCTGCTTGTCCACGTAGCAGTTGGTGAAGGTGTAATAGTCGGGGTTGCCGAGCTAGTTGGGGTATTCGATGTCGATGGTGTTAGCGTTGCCGTCGCAGACAGACTAGCCGTCGGCGTCATGCTGATCGTGGGCGTCAAACTGGCTGTCTTCGTCAAGCTAGGGGTAAACGTCACTGAGGCTGTGAACGTCAGGGTAGGGGTCGGAGTAGCGGGATTCACCGCTAGCAGGTTGGCGATAAATAGATCACGATCATTATTCGTATCGCCTGTCACCAAATTATTAGCATAAGAGCCAAATGCGACCAATTGACTATCTCGCGATATAACTGCGAAGTTGGAATTTCCATTCGCCAGCTCGCCCGTTAATTTTCGCGAAACAAGATAAACGTACCCCGTAACCATATCTTTGACATACACATCGGTGCGCCCATTCACATCTTCAGGGATGATTGGATAATCAGTATCGAAGGCCACATAGCGCCCATCTCCCGAGATCGCTTGCCTGCTTATCTTCATCGTACCGAAATATTCAATACCCTGTGTTGTGGTCGATACGTGGTATGTTCGTCCCAGCCATCGATCACGCAGAAATATATGGTCATGCAAAGGGGTGGCATCACCTGTTAGCTGGTTATCGGAAATGAACGTAACATATCGCCCGTCATCTGAGACCGACGAACCGTATGCATAGTGGCTTCCTAGTGAACCGTCATTTGCCAGAGATACGAGGGAAAACTGACCTGACGTACGTTCCCATGCATAAACATCATATTGTTGATTAGTATCTTCAGGTACTAATGCTAGAGGAGAACGGAATGTGACGACATTGCCATCGGCGCTGATTACCGGGCTATATGTACCGCTCGCTGCTAGCGCTATCACGCCTTGCGTTTGGAGGTCATAAAGGTAAATACCGGGGTAACCAGAAGGGATGAGATTAGTCCCTTCGGTCTCAAAAACGATATAGCGCCCTAGTCCCGCGATCATCGAGTTTCGCGAATTCCCATTTGCCGGAATGCCACCCGCGCCTTTGGAGATTAGCGTAGTCTGCTGTGTCTGCCGATCAAAAAGGAAAATATCCGTCTTGCCATTCGTATCACTGGGAGTGATATTGTTAGCATCTGACTCGAATACGACGTACCGCCCATCGTAAGTGATGCTAGGATGCAGCGCATGACCATTCCCTTGCACGCCGCCCGTTCCAACCGAGGCGAGTTCAAGCAGGCAACTTAGCTTATCGTATACGAATATGTCGCTTCGGCTGTTCGTATCTTCCGCCACAAACGGTATATCCGCTGCAAACGCAAAATAGCGACCATCACCCGATAATGCACCTTCATTATTAGTCAGATTTCCACTAAATTGCACCCCATCACGCCGGATCGAAGCACGCATGATTGGTGCTTGAGTGCATGGGTACAAGGTATTCGTCAGCGTCAATGTCGGAGTCAGGGTAATTGACGGTGTGCGCGAGGGTGTCAATGTGAACGTCTTCGAAGGCGTCAGCGTGTATGAAGCCGTTGGACGTTGTGTGCGTGTTTTGCTTGGTGTCGAACTGGCTACTGTGCGAGTCGGTGTGCTCGTTGCCGACCGGGTCAGGGATGGATGCGGTGTCAAGGTCAGGCTTGGTGTCAGTGTGCGGCTCGGCGTAAATGAGGGGATCGAAGTCGCGACCGAAGCATTCAGTTCAAACGCGCCAATATCGCATACAGCGGTTCCATCGCCGTTCCCATCCACGATCCGCAGAAAGTCGCGTTGATCATACCCGCCCACGGGGACGCTCGCGCAGTACGTGTCGTTCCCCGCGTCAATCGCCGGACTTCCGGGGAGCAGCGCCATGGTTTGCGTCAGCCCACCGTTATCTGCCAGCGGCCCGATCTTTGGATCGGCAACCGGGATACCTACGCCGCACGAAGCTGTCGGATACTGCACATTGTTTCCACCGTCGTTTACGGTAAAACCTGCCGTCAAGCAATTGTCACCCTGTGTTGTTGTGAGTAGTGTGTTGCGCAAAATAACTGCACCTTGCCCTCCAATCGAAGCGGATTTGTCATCTTGTGCAGTATTGTTGGCGAACGAGGCATTCACAATAACGAATGGCGAACTATTCACAATATAAACCGCACCACCAGTGACGGCCTGATTGCCGACGAACGTGCTGTTGGAAATTGCGTTGAAGACAAAGTACCTTGTACTCACCAAGGCTCCACCATTCCCGCCCGCTTGGTTACCTTCGAAGGTGGATCGCTCAACAGAGACGACGCCTTCATCTCCGACTCCTGCGCCGCCATTTTTTCCTGCACTGTTATTTCTGAACAGAGAATGCTGAATCTCTAGGGAAAGTCCGAATGCCGCACCACCATCGTCTGCTGCTTGGTTGTTTTCAAAAGTGCTGTGAACGACGTATATTTCGCTACCTCGAATTGCTCCACCCTGATTATTTCGTTCATTTCCCAGCGCCCGATTTTCACTGAGATAGCTATCTATGATATAGAGCGCACTGGAAGGAGCATAAATAGCCCCACCAAGATAGGACGCATTATTGAGAAATTTGCAATTCTTGATCGTTAGTACGCTAGTGCTACTACTATAGATTGCTCCGCCAGAGTCGCCTGAAAAACCGTTGCTGAACGTTAGCCCTTGTATCGTAACAATGCCGTTCGTGATAGCAAATATTCGATGCGTACCTCCACCATGCAGCGTGAGCATATCTGCACCCGTACCAATGATGGTTAGATGCTTCGAAATAGTTAGCTCAGTGCCCAGATAAACCGTGCCAGCCAATCCATCAGCAAAGCGAATGATTGCTCCTTGAGGCGCTACCTTGATCGCCTCCCGTAGTGAACAATCGCTATCACAAACATCATTTGTATCATCGATATTGGTCACAATGAGGGTGGCGGATGGGGTCATAGTGGGGTCATACGTGGGCGTGGTGAAGAGGTGCGGTTGAGCCAGCTCAGTGCCAGTGTCTGCCAGTGCCGAAGGTGCCCGACCCATCGCTAACCCGGCCAGTATCAATAGGCACAATCCGCCCAGACCGATCCATCCCGTGCGTAACATCCGACTCCGCAGCATGAGCGGTTCCTCACTGACCCAGCCTACTTACCGTGATCATAACATGTCACATGCGTCGCTAGTGTTAAATTGGTAAATTTTTCACAAAGCGTAGGTCAGTGAGTGATAAGCAGGCTATGATCGTAGGCTGCTTATCATCTATTGGAGGAATCTTGCCACACTAAGCGCTCACCGCCACGATCTTCTCGTAATTCTCCTTGAACTGCGCCAACCGATCCATATTCATCGTCACGCCGAGTCCCAGCGCGGTCACCACATCAATCGTGGAATCTTCCTTGTTGAGCGTAAACACCTCGTTGGTAATGTCGGGATTGTAATAGCGATCCGTCGCGCTCAGATCGCTCGGCAGCGTGACCCCCGGCAGCGACGCGATGGCGAGATTAGCCGCACGTCCGATGCCCGTTTCCAGCATCCCGCCGATCCATAGCGGAATCCCGCTTTCGTAGCAAAATTTATGCAGTTCCAGCGACTCGGTGATTCCACCCACGCGCGCTGGTTTCAGATTGATGATGCGTCCGGCGTCGGTTTCCTTCGCCAACCGCACATCATCCGTATTGCGGATACTCTCATCGAGGCAGATCGGCGTGCTGAGTTGCGGTTGGAGCTTGCTATGCTGGTAAATATCGTCATGACCAAGCGGCTGCTCGATCATCAGCAGATTCAGCTTATCCATCTGCTTGAACAACCCTACGTCATCCAACGAATATGCACTGTTCGCGTCTGCCATCAGCAGAATATCGGGGAATGCTTTGCGCACCGCCGTCAGCATCTCGATGTCCCAACCCGGCTTAATCTTCAGCTTGATCCGCTTGTAGCCTTCCTTCACGCGCTTATCGATCACGCCGAGCGTCGCGTCGATGCTTTTCTGGATGCCGATGCTCACGCCCACTACGGCACGGGTTTTACGCGGTTGGTCAGTTAGCAGGTTACCGAGCGGGACGCCCCGATTCTCCGCGACTGCCGCCCAGAATGCCGTCTCAATCGCCGTCTTCGCCATCGGATGCCCCCGAAATTGGTTGAGGCCGTCGAGTTTGGTCTTGCCCACCAGCGCGGGGATGAAGAAGCTTTCGAGGACATGGGTTGCTGTTGTGATCGTCTCGTAACTATAGCCCGGTGTCCACGCGGCGACGCACTCACCCCATCCTATTTTGCCGCCCATATGCAGCTCTACCAGCACCGCCGCCCGCATCGCGTCCTGATTGGTATCGCCGCCGAAACTGGTTGTGAGCACTTCCACCAGCGGCATCGCGATATGGTGCAAAATCACCTTGTCAACGGGCACGGGCGCTTCGATGGAGTAATGGATTTGAGTCATGAATTGCTGTTTCCTTTGTCATTGCTGTGAGACGCCGTAGCGATTTGAGGGGTTGGTTATAGATCAATCGTCGCGATTTTCCTAGAAATCGGCTGCTGTGCCGCATGGTGATGTCGCACAAACCACCTGCCACGTATCCTGATTTTTCCTCCATACAGCGCAGCCAGAATCTACGTTAAAATCAACGCAATGCTATCTAAATCGCCAACTATCCTGAAGGCTGGTTCATGCCCACCCTACATGCAGAAACAATTATCTTTAACGGCACTATCCGCACGATGGATGCGGTTCACGCCACCGCCGAAGCAGTCGCCATCGCCAACGGGCGCATTCTCGCGGTAGGCACCCTCGAAGATGTAGAAGCCACCGCCCACGCCAACACCAAACGTATCGATCTTGCCGGACGCACGCTCATTCCCGGTTTCAACGATGCCCATGTACACTTGTGGAAAGTCGGCATGTTGCTGACCGTCATGCTGGATGCGCGCCTCGCCGAGACCCCCACCATCGCCGCCATCGTAACGGCCTTTAAAGCGCGTGCCGCGCAGACGCCAGCGGGACAGTGGATCACCGGACGCGGCTACAACAATGTCACGTTACCCGAAAGCCGTCATCCCACCCGCCACGATCTCGATCAGGCCAGCACCACGCATCCCATCGTCCTGATTCACACTAGCGCTCACACCTATGCGTGTAACTCACTAGCGTTGCAATTGGCGGGCATCACGCGCGACACGCCCGATCCCGAAGGTGGGCACATCGAGCGCGACGAGCACGGCGAACCAACTGGCGTCCTGCATGAAACCGCCATGAATCCCGTCAACAAAGTCCAACCCCCGCCCACTGACGCCGAATTCGAAGCGGCTGTCCTTGCGGCGGCGAAGTCTTACCTGAAAATGGGCGTCACCAGCATCACCGATCCCGGCGTTAGTCCCGCCCAGCTCGATGTCTACCGCAAACTCGCCAACGAACGCCAGATGCCGTTCCGTGCCAATGTCATGGCACGTCGCTATCTGGACGATGGCACCAAAGTCTCGCTGCCGGAGCGTTACGAGGGGAACTGGCTGCGCATTGATACCGTCAAACTGTTCGCGGATGGCGGCCTCAGCGCTGGCAACGCTGCTCTCACCGTCAACTACCCCGGACGCAGCGATCCCGGCCTGCTCCGTCACACCGATGAGCAGATGAAAACGCTCATTTGGGACATTCACCGTTCCGGCTTGCGGGCGGCAGTTCACGCGGTGGGCGATGCGGCGATTGAGCAGGTCATCGACGCGATGGAATTTGCCTCCAAACGGCTCGTCTCGCGCATGAAGCATCGTATCGAGCATTTCGGCCTACCGAGCACCGATCACATGCGCCGCTGTCGTGGTCGCATCTCCGTCGTTCCACAGCCGATCTTCATTCACGCGCTCGGCTCGACCTTCCTGAAATACGTCCCCGATTCCCTGATGTCGCGTCTGTATCCGCTCCGCAGCATGATCGATGCTGGCCTGACCATCGCTCTCAGTTCGGACGCGCCCGTCGTCCCCGATCCCAATCCGCTGCTCGCGCTGCAATCGGCAGCGCTGCGTCAAACAGCGGACGGCACGCCCTTACTCCCGCAGCAAGCCGTCCCGATCACCTTGTCACTGCCGCTTTACACGCTCGGCGGTGCCGTCGTCGCGGGCGAAGATCACCTAAAAGGTTCGATCATCCCCGGCAAAGTAGCCGACCTGACCGTGCTGTCGGGCGATCCGCTGCGTGCGCCCGTCGAGCGTCTGACGGACATCAAGGTCGAAATCACGATGGTCGATGGTCATGTGATGTATTCCGCGTAAAGGCTGTTGTGACCGATGCTTCACCGCGATAAACGCTTGCTGCTCTATCTTTTTGTAGCCTTCCGGCTTATGCTGCTGATCGCCTACCAGCCGTTTCTGCTCAACGGCGTCGAACGCGGGTTGACGGTCTTCGGGGATTTCCAGCACTATTTCAACGTCGCCTCACTCAGCAGCAGCGGATCGCTCCCCTATCGTGATTACTGGTACGAATTTCCGCCCGTTTTTCCGGCTATCTCGCTCACGGTCTACACGCTGACGGGCGGGCAAGCGGGCGGCTTCACGGCCTACGCGACGGCGCTTGGCTTGTTCATGATCATCGTCGATGTTGGCAATTTGCTGCTGCTGCAACGCCTCGGCACACGGCTGCACAAGGAAGAAACGGGCACGACGCTGGCATGGACGTATGCCCTTCTCGCCGTCCCGCTGGTGTTTTCCATGTGGACGTTCGAGCCGTTGGTGTGTTTCTTCATCCTGTTAGCCATCACGTGGCTGGTGGAAGGGCAAGATAACCGCGCTGCCGTCGCTATCGCCCTCGGAGCCTTGACCAAGCTCTATCCGCTGATCCTGCTGGCGGGCGTCTGGCGGATGCGCAAACTAGCCCAAGCCATCCGCGTCACCGTGATCAGCGGGGTGATCACGGCGCTTGGCATCACGGCGATGTTATTGTACGGCGGAAAATTTGGCCTGCCGTCGCTCTCGGCGCAGTTCAACAAAGCCTCATATCAAACCGTCTGGGCACTCATCGACGGCAACTACCGCACGGGCAACTTCGGCCCCATTACTGATCACTTTGTGCCGGAAAAAGCCACTGAACTCTTGGGCAATCCGTCCCGCGTACCGTGGTGGTTGCGCGGCCTGATCTTCGGCGCAATCGGCCTGTTCATCTATGCCCGCACCCGCCGCTTCGATGAGCGTGGCTTGGTGGCCTTCGTGAGCGTGACGGTGATCGTCTTCTTCTTGTGGTCGCAAGGCTGGAGTCCGCAGTGGCAAATGGTGCTCGTGCCGCTGATTCTACTCAATTTCCCGACTCGCAGTGGCGTACTCACGGCGCTCATGCTGTCGTTGGTGAGCTTCATCGAGTATCCATTGTTGTTCATGCGGACGGGAGACACGGGCGGCGCGATCAGCGGGGCGCAGTTGCCCATCTTCGCCGTCCTGATCGCGATCCGCACGCTGATCTTGATCGGCTTGGCGGTAGGCTTGTATCAACTGCTCCGGCAGGAGCGCCGCCCCTCACAAGCTTGAGTCAGGCGACCCGTCGAACAGCGCATTCACGGCGAACGTGATTCCCGTCAAACACGCGAAGCTGACTTGATCCTGCTCGCCAAACAACTGTGGTTGACCATACGTGTTGGGCTGATTCAGTGTGTACAGGCTCAACGTGCGCATTTTCGGATCGATGATGGCATATTCCGGCACGCCTGCCCTCTCATACGCCGCCAGCTTGATCTGCGCATCATACACCGCGTTTCCCGGCGACATGATCTCCACGATCAGATCGGGCACGCCAAAAATACGCTTATCGTGGATGATCGAGGCATGTTTGTTCAGCACGATCACGAAATCAGGCTGCACGGGATCGCATCCCGGCATGATCACCCCAACCGGCGCGACAGCCCACAACCCCAATTTCTTGTCTTCCGCCGGAATGCCAATATAGCGGGCTAAACGGGACACAATCCACTGATGGAAAAAGCTAGGCGCTGTGGTCATGTATAATGCTCCATCAATGATTTCGTAGCGGTTGCTGTCATCCGGCAGCTTTTCCCAATCCGCGTATGTCCACTGTCCCTGTGGTGGGCCAACTAGCGGAGCGACATTCTCAGTCAAAATAGGCAGCGTGATCATGTGCTACAACCTCGTCACAATTTCATTGACAATTCTAGTCGAACGTGCCCTACTTGGCGATAATAGCCACACATAGATCGAAGATCAAAGTCCTCATAGAAAGCAATTCTTGTGACTGCCACTAGTGTTCAAAAATCAATCGTAATTGCCGTTCCGCCCGACGCTGTTTACGCCGAGTTGAGCAACCCCCAGAATTTTCTCGGTCTGCAACCGCTGGTCATCGAAGTCAGCCCGATCACGCGCGGGCAAGATGCTGATGGCAATACTGTGCTTTCCTATCAAAGCGTGGAATTATTTCGCTTTGGTGGAGTCATACCGTACCGCAATAGGATCGATGTCAAATCCACCTTGTATCCAGACCGCTTGGCGATGACTTCGCGTGTGAAATCGCAGCCCAACGTGCAGTTGCGCTTTGATTACCAAATTAGCAGTGTGGAACCGGGCACACGGCTCGATCTATCCATCAGTTTCACCGCGCCGCTCGTCGTGCGGGAGTTTGTACTCTCGCAGCTCAACACAGCGCAGGATGCCGTGCTAACGAGCCTGAAAGCGCGTTTAGAAGCGCGTTGATCGATGAACTAGTCGTAATCGATGAGCGATTACGACTAGGGTAAATCCGTTTAGCGAACTCACTCGGTCTTGAGCCGCTTTACCCCGACGGGATTACGCAGCGTGTTGAGGACGGGGCAGGAGATGTCTACCGCCTCATGCATTCGGGCGATTTGGTCGGGAGTGGCGGGCGAGGTGACGGTGGCGCGATAAGTCACATCACGAAGTTGCGGCGGCTGCTCAGACGGTAGACCGATCACAGGCGCATAATCAAGCGAGGCGGAGATTTCGACTTCGACGTTATCCAGCGGAATATTCAGCAAGACGGCTTGAATCAGATAGGTATGCACAAGGCAGCTTGCCAGCGCACCAAGCATGAGTTCGGGCGCAGTCGGGCCGAGTGCGTGTCCCGCCAAACCGGGGCCGGAGTCCGTCAGGATGCTAAAATTGCCAACGCGCGTCGGACGTGCGCCCGTGATGCCCGCCACATGCGAAGAGGCCGTCAACTTGACGACCGACTTTTCTGGCGATGCGGTGTAGTCGGCGTGACGGGCTGCCATCGCCGTTGTTTTGCGTTCCAAGTATGAATCTAAGGCTGCCATTATCCTTGCTCCAAGTATTCCTCATAGTCGTCAATAATGCGTAGTAGCGTCTCGCGCTCACCCGCTA
This sequence comes from Anaerolineae bacterium, assembly GCA_019637615.1. Taxonomy (GTDB): domain Bacteria; phylum Chloroflexota; class Anaerolineae; order Aggregatilineales; family UBA2796; genus JAHBVK01. Next base: position 397,548 of record JAHBVJ010000003.1, read on the forward strand.
TGCGCTCTGCCAGCCGTGACGCCGCACTGCACACGATCCATGCAGGCCATTGCTTGTCGATGGCGGGTTGATGTTGTGTATAGCGACGCACGTATATGGTACTCATCAGATATTGTACTAATCGTTGCACAAAGTCCATTAGCCCCTTGCGTGGAGGCCAGAGCAGAATGTTGATGTAGGTGCGAGCCACATCCGCAAACGGATGCCCCTTCGCTGCCGAAATCCAGTCGATCACGACATCGCCGGTCGCGTTGGACAACACATTCAGCATGTGAAAATCGACGTGACAGACGCGATCCGAGTCGGGCAAGCGTTGAAAACTGGCGAGGATGTCGGCACGGAGATGGTCAGGGAGATCGGCGGTAGTGATTTCGCGCTGCATCCGTTCGCGCAAGGATGGCAGTTCCGGCGGCGCGGCGTGCTGATGGATCGCGAAGTGCAGATCGGCCATCCGGCGCGCGATATTGAACAGCGTCCACGGTTTGGCTTCTAGCTGTTTGCCGAGTTCTTGCCCGTTCACGCGCTCGTAGACAATGCCGAGGCGCTCACCAACCTGCGCAGTTTCGATCATAGCGGGCATCGGCAAACCGAGTGGCGTCAACTGCTGCGTGATCTTGGCTTCGTAGGCGATCATCTCGTTGGTGAAGCCCTCGCGCGGGAGCTTGATCACGTACTGTTCTCCCTTGCCCCATGCGAAAATCTCTGCTGTGCGCCCTAACGCAAGCTGCTGACCCAACATGATTATTGCTTTCCGTCTCGCTGTGCTTTGTAAGTGGTCATCCAGTCACCGTCGTTGGTGGCGATAAAGCGCTCGACTTCCTGCACGAGATCGCGGTTGCCGATGAACAGGGGCACCCGTTGATGCAGCGTACGCGGCTTGATCGTCAGGATGTCTTGTAACCCGTCCGAAGCGTAACCGCCCGCATTCTTCGCGATGAATGACAGTGGATTGCCCTCATAGACGAGGCGCATTTTGCCGCTGATGTTACTCGGCTTCTGCATATCGCCGGGGTACATAAAAACGCCGCCGTTGACCAGATTGCGATGAAAATCCAGCACCAGCGATCCCGTGTAGCGCGTGTCCACATGCGGGCGGCTGGGATCGTCCAGCCCTTGCAGCCACTCGATATACTTGCGCACGCCTTCAGGCCAGTAGCGCTGACGGCCTTGGTTCACGCTGTAGTAGCTGGCTTTGTCGGGGATGGTGATGTTTGGATGGCTGAGGAAAAATTCTCCTAGCGTTTGATCGAGCGTGAAGCCAAACACGCCTTGTCCGGTGGTGTAAACCAGCATCGTGCTCGGCCCATACAAGATGTAGCCCGCCGCCGCCAATTTGCTGCCCGGTTGCAGCACGTCTTCGATAGTGCCATAGACGCCGGACGAAATCTTGCGATAGATGCCGAAGATCGTCCCGACGCCGACGTTGACATTGATATTGGACGAGCCATCCAACGGATCGAACACGAGCGCGTATTTACCACCGAAATAATCTTCGGGGATCGGGATCACATCGTCGTGTTCCTCGGAGGCCATGATACACAGCCGTCCGGTCGAATTGCAGATGCGGATGATGGTGCTATCCGCGAACATATCCAGCTTTTGCTGCGTTTCGCCGTGGACGTTGATGCTGTCCGCCGAGCCAAGCGCATCGACCAGTGCGGCGTGCGTCACTTCACGGTTGATGTATTTAGCAGCTAAGGCAATATCGTATAAAAGTCCTGAAAAAATGCCGGATGCTTGAGGGTATAACTTTTGTTGGTCGAGGATGTGCCGTTCAATGGTGATGCGGGATGACATGGGCGCTGACCTCACTAGATAATACGAAGTGCTTAGTCCTTAGTAAATCCTAAGTCCGTTCACACTTGTTGCTCAATTATCAGCGCCCGACCTTACAATCGCCAATCAGTGATCAGGATTTCTTCAACTGGTCATAGCGCAGCAAAAAATTCGGCTCGATCACGATTCCCTGCACATTCTCATGAGCGATCAAGGTTTGCTGATTCTGCCAGAGCGGGACGGCCACCACATCTTGCAGCGCCAACGTCTGCACCTGCTGATACAGCGCGGATTGTGCAGAGGGTTCAGCGGTAGCGGCTTGCTTGAGTAAGGTATCGATCTCGGCATTCTGGTAATGTGCGCCCGCTGCCAATCGACCGTCACTCGCCAGCAAAGGCTGCAAGTAAGCATACGGATGTGGTACCAGCGGACTCCAACCGACGATGATCGATTTGAACTGACCGCGCTCGATCTGGTTAAGGAACGTCTTGGGTTCGGTATCGAATACGCCCAGAATGTAGGTGCGCTGGCGTTGCAGGTTGGAATTCAGCACGCTGATGCCCTCGGCATACAGATCGCCGTACAGCAGTCGCGAATATTGCATCGAGCTGTTGATCTGGTTGTAACGTGTAAACTTGCCCGACGCGAGCACTTCTGCGGCTTTGTCAAAGTCGTAGGCGGGATAGGCGGGCGCGTCCGCCTCTAGCTGCGACGGCACCAGACTGTACAACGCCTCCGCCATGCCTTGCATCCCAACCTTGACGGCACGTTCCCGATCAAACATGTACGCGGTGCCTTGCCGTGCGATCAAGTTATTGAACGGTTTTTGCGTCACATCGATCAATAGATAAAACGACTGCAAACCGGGCGCGTTCTCTTGGCGAAGTCCAGATGTCCTGAGCGCGAGATCGGTATCCTCGTCGGGAAGGCCACGCCATGCCAGATCGACATCGCCGTTGATCAGCGCCACCCGCAGATCGGCGGGATAGTCGAAGTGGGTGATGGTGATCATCGCCGTTTGGGGCGCGTCTCCTTTCCACGCAGGATCGGCGGTCAGGGTGATAGATTTGCTCGGCTCGAAGTGTTCCACCTTGTAAATGCCGTTGCTGATGAACGTAGTGGGCGTGTTGTTGAAGGCGTTCGCCGTGTACAAACTCGGCGGCAGCGGCGCGAAGATGGGCAGCGCCACCAACTGCTCGATGAACGGAATCGGCTTGACGAGTTCCAGCGTCAGGGTGTTTGTGCTGACATCCGCCGAAACCGCCTTCACGTACTGCGCGACGATTTTGCCACCACGTCCGCTCAACGTAAGCGTGCGGTTGATCGTGTCCGCAAAGGTCTGCGCCGTGATCGGCGTGCCATCGTTGAAAGCCGCGTCGGGGCGGATGACGAAGCTGTGTGTCAAACCGTCTTCGCTGGCGGTGTGCTGGCTGGCGAGCGCGAGTTCGTACTCAACCGTGCCGACTTTCTGTCGTGTTAAGCCCGTGAACAGATGCGACATGACTTCCCACGTGAAGACATCGCCCGCGTCAGCAGGATCGAGTGTCGCCAGTTTCTCCACCGTCCCAATCACGATCCCTGCCGTCTGCGCCCGCGCCGATCCAAGTGCGGGCAGCGTCAGCCCGACCACGATCAATAAACAGATTAGCCCTCTGCGTAGGGGATTTCCGGTCGCTTGCATACCAGTACTCCAATTACATGCGCTTTTTGTTAAGAGAGAATAAGATAGATGTGACATGCTGTTAACATTCCATCGCTACAGTGTGTCGCGGTTATCACACCTTTCCTCGTATGGAGGCATTCGAACATGTTAAATAAGCGATTCCGCCTAGTGGTCATGTTGACCTTGACCATTGCCTTATTCGCCAGCTATTTTGCCAAAGTTTCCGCGCAAAGCAATGTCGTGGAACTCAATTTTTACTATCCGACCGCTGTTGGCGGCGCGATCTCGCAGCTTTTTGATAAATATGCTGCCGAGTTCACCGCTGCCAATCCCGACATCAAGATCAATTCGACCTACGTCGGTGGCTATGACGACATTTATAAGGCCGTCCAAACCCAGATCTCCGGCGGCGGTGCTGGCCCCGATGTGGCGATCTTCTTGGCGGCTGACCTGTATTCGCTCATCGACAATGACTATATCGTGCCGATGACCGATTTCATCAAGAATACCCCCGATGGCGACAAATACGTTGACGATTTCTATCCCGCCTTCCTCGCCAACGCGACGGATGCTGGCGTGTTGTGGGCGATGCCCTTCCAGCGCAGCACGCCCGTGTTGTACTACAACAAGGACATGTTCAAGGAAGCTGGTCTCGATCCAGACAAAGCGCCTGAGACATGGCAGGATATGCTCGACTATGCCAAGAAGCTGACCAAGGCCGACGGTAGCCGTTGGGGTCTGATGATCCCGTCCGATGGCTTCCCGTACTGGCTGTTCCAGGGCTTCGCCATCAGCAACGGGCAAAACCTCGTTGGTGATGAAGCCAACAAGGTCTATTTCAACACACCCTCGACGGTGGAAGCGCTGCAATTCTTCGTTGACCTCGCCAACAAAGACGGCGTGATGCCCAAGGGGATCATCAAGTGGGGCGATACGCCAACCGCCTTCAACGCGGGTCAGGTCGCCATGATTTACCACACCACGGGCAGCCTCACCAACATCCTCGCCAATGCCAAGTTCGATGTCGGCGTCGGCTTCCTGCCTAAGGGCAAGGCTGGCTACGGCGCACCGACGGGTGGTGGCAACCTGTACATCCTCAAGAATTCCTCGCCGGAAAAGCAAGCCGCCGCGTGGAAATGGATTCAATTCCTGACCTCGCCGGAAAAACAGGCCGATTGGACGGTCAACACGGGCTACATCGCCGCGCGTAAATCCGCATGGGAAGTCGAGGCGCTGAAGAATCTGGTGGCCGAAAAGCCGCAGTATGCCGTCGCGCGCGACCAGCTAGAGTTCGCGGGCAAGGAACTCTCCACGCATTCGGGTCTGGAAGTTCGGCAAACCTTCGGCAAGGCCGTCGCGGCTGCGCTGACGGAGGAAAAGACCGTCCAGCAAGCGTTGGACGACGCACAATCCGATGCCGAGAAGCTCCTCGCGGACTTCCAGTAAAAACCGCGAATAGTGTGCTATTGTTGGGGCAGGCCGTTGGTCTGCCCCATTTTATAGAACGAACCTTGGACTCTGGTGCAAACGCCTATGACGACTACGAACACCACCATTCGCTCACAATCCGCCGCGATCCCGCAAGTGCGCCTCTCCGAGCGTGTATGGCGGCGCGCGCTGCCCTATCTGCTGGTGTTCCCCACCTTCCTATTTGTCGTCATGTTCACGCTGTGGCCCACCGTCAGCGCGGTGATCAACAGCACCATCAAGCCGCCGCCCACCGTGAAGCAGCAGGCCAAATTCGTCGGGCTGCAAAATTACATCGACTTGTTCGATCCCGACACCCCGATCGGGGATGATTTCCCGCGCGTATTCACCAATACGCTGATCTTCGTCGGCCTGACCGTGCCGATCTGCATGGCGCTGGCGTTTGCGCTGGCGATGCTGCTCAACCGCAAGATACGGGCGCTTGGGTTGTATCGGTTTGCGTTTTTCTACCCTGTCCTGATGCCGTTGATCGGCGCTGGCAGCATCTTCGCCTTCATCTTCGCGGATACCATCGGACTAGCGAACACGGTACTGCGCAGCTTTGGCCTAGCGGGGATCAAGTGGGTGGGCGACGCCAACTGGACGTTCATCTCGATCATGCTGGTCACGATCTGGAAGCAGACGGGCTTCTTCATGATCATGTATCTGGCGGGGCTGCAAAACCTCCCGCAAGATGTCTACGAAGCCGCCGATCTGGACGGCGCGACGATCTGGCAAAAAATCCGCTATCTCACCTTCCCGCTGCTGCGCGGCACAACGCTGTTCATCCTGACGACGGGTGCGGCGGGCGCATTTCAGCAGGTCGATCAACTCTATGCGCTCGGTGAAGGCGCACCTAACCAGCGCAGCAACCTGATCCTGTATTTTCTGTTCCAGAAGTACAACGAGCCGCGCAATCTTGGCTATGTCAACGCAATCACCGTGATCTTGCTGATTTTATTGCTCAGTTTCACCGTGATCAATTTCGTCCTGTGGGAGCGCCAAACCTACTACGAGAATTAGCCGTGTATAATAAACTCTAATGAAGTGAAATAACGGGTTTTCCATCATGGCAACGGTACAAGTTTCTGCCTACGACGACATTATGGAGTTTTTGACTTCTTCTCCGACTCCAGAGCAAATCATTGAGTTTCGCCCGTCAGAAGCCATGCAGGAGCGCGTCCGTTATTTGCTGGATGAAAATCGGACGGGTACCTTAACAACCGAACAGCGCAGAGAACTCGATGAGATTGAACAAATCGAGCACTTCATGCGCCGTCTCAAGATTTATGCACGCTCAAAACTCACAGTGAAATGACTTATATACCAGATAAACTTCGAGAACTTGTTTACACGCGTGCCAACGGGCGCTGTGAGTATTGTCTGCTGCATTCTAATGATGCATTTTATACCCACGAGGTTGATCACATTTATGCGGAGAAACATGGTGGAGAAACTACTGAAGTGAACTTATGCCTAAGTTGTT
>JAHBVJ010000030.1 GCA_019637615.1 Anaerolineae bacterium
TGCCGTTCGCATGATAGTTATGCCACCATCCATATACCGTATCTACGGGACTCAGCTTCAACCTTACAGATGATTTCGTACTCAAGCGTGCGTTATTGGCTGCTCAATGGCTCTCCGAACAGCAGATTAGAGAGGTAGCGTGTCGCCAGCATATCAACCCCGACTGGCGACACCGCAAAGATCAGCCCTACTCTTCGTCCACCAAGCGCTTATGCATGAACGCTTGCAGCGCTTCATTAGTCGTCGGCTGCGGCTGGCGCGGCGCCTGAGCGTCGTCAGCCTCGATTTCGTCCGTCGTGCGCTGCTGGATCGCTATCGACGTGAGCCGCTTGCAAGCCGAGAAGACTTCCCAGAATGGCTGCGTAGCAACGACCTCTGGATGACGGCGCTGGTACGAGTCATTGAAATTGTCGCCAACCTGTTGACTGACTTCAGTTTCCAAGACCATGCGCGACCATGCCACATCGACCGCTGGATCGGCAATCGCCAGTTCGCCCCAGTCTAGGACGCCCGTGATATGCTGACCATCGGATAGCAGATTGTTGGCATGAAAGTTGCGATGAACCAAGACTTGTTGGCTGCATTCACGAGCGCGGTACACATTCGACTTTAGCCAATCGAAGCCAGCTTTGGCCTCCTGTGCGCCTGCTTTATGGGCCTGAATGCTCCACCATTTGACTTGGCGTTCAGCAAATTCAAGGACACCCATCGCGGGGTGGAAGAAGTCAAAGCCATCTTGCCACTGAGCCGTATGAAGGCGAAGCATGAGCGAACTGGCTTGATCGATCCAATAGGGAATGCTATCCGGTTCTTCGGTAGCAATCTCACTCAGCGTGCGCCCCGGCAAGCGCTGCATCACGATAAACGGCGCGCCCGCGATATGACTATCGGCCTCAGCCAGATACAGCTCTGGCACGGGATAGCCTGCGTTCAGAAGCGACCGCAGTGCTGCTGCTTCCACACGGGCGGCTTCTTCGCAACGCGTCCCTTGATAGAAACGGATCACGATAGGCAGCGGCCCCTCATGCGTCTGCCATGTCGCGTGGTACAACTTACATGTTGTCGTGCGCTGAATCGCGACAACATCCTCAATGGGGCTGTCCAATTGCTCGGAAATGATCCCGGCAACGTCAGTTGGTATGATGGTTGCGATCATAATTGTGCATCTCTTCCCCGAACGGAATCAACCCAACAAATAGCGTTAACTGCGCTTACAGTCAAGGAATTTTGTCAGATTGACTGAACACCATGTCTATCTTGCAACGCCGCTATGAACATGGTGTTATGTCGATATTCAAAGATCGTAAAGATTAACCCGTTCGGTTTTGATGCGATGCGGATTGACGCTCAGGGGGCGATGGACTCTCATCTTGCGTTATATCCTCAGAGCTGGCATTCGTTGGGGACGATGGCACGTAGTCGCCTTTGCCGCCACGCAGCCGATAGAGATGTTCCAGCGCGACTTCCCCCGGCGCAAGGCTGTTGAACAAGCTGATCCCAAGCATAAAGATTCCGAGGTCATCCAGCATGCCAAGGCCGACAAACATATCGGGGATAATGTCGATGGGCGAGATGACATAGGCCAATGTGATGATCGGAATCAATTTATACAGCAGTGGCATTCGACCATCGCGCAGCAAATTCCACGCCAGACGCAACTGCTCCAGCATTTGACGCCACCAGCTTAAATTACGCCGTTCCGGCGTTATCCATTCGCGTTTTAGCTTTTCCTTCATGGCTTTACCTTACCCCGTCAATTTGTGAATGAATGACCATGCCCGCTCAAAGACATCATCACATTCAACGTCGTTCGTTACGATGTGGTCACTCTGCTTGAGCCTGAACACCTCGACACTTGGCGCACTGATTAGGCCATCGGTCAGCAGATCGATATTGCGCACCGAGACCGCCAAGTCCTTCTCCGAATACACGAGGAGCGTCGGCGCGGTGATTCGGGCTAAGTCAGCGCGGACGGCCTGCTGAATCTTGAGCAGTTCGGCAACACCAGCCGCAGAATGGCGGTAATAAGCCACACGTCCGACGGCGGGTTCGCCCCGTTCGCGCTGACGCTGCAAGACACGTTCATTGAGCGGATCGTTGGCGCGATCAAAAGTGACGACGGTATTTACGACATAGCGCAGCATGGGCGTGAAGCGTGCGCCTTTGGCCTCGACGTACAAGGGCGCTGCCATCGCCACGACACCAGCGATTTTCTCGTGCGCGGCTAAGTGCAGACTGAGCAAGCCGCCTAACGAGATGCCTAACACGAAGATTTGATCGCAGCACTGACGCAGCAGATGATAGCCATCCAACACCGAGTAGTACCAATCTTGCCAGCGTGACAAGCGCAGGTCATTGAAGGTGGTACCGTGCCCTGCTAGACGCGGCCCTAAAACGGTCAAGCCCTGCTGCGCGAGATGCTTACCTAGCCAATAGACTTCTTGCGGCGAGGCCGTCAGCCCATGCACACATAATGCCCCGATCCGGCTGCCAGCAAAGAAAAATGGTTCCGCACCCTGCATGATGGTTGGCGTTGTTGGCATATTCACCACATTCCCCTCAATGGCGTTCCGCGCTTCGGGTGGCTTATCGATACGATCCAGCCGTGATCGGAGTCTAGCACCCATCGCCGTGATCGTGGTAGAGTTGGGGGGATGTTTACCCATTCTTTTGGGGGTATTTTTCACCCCGCACTTACTTAGATGAGGGACGCGATGGAAGACCCGATCCGAGTTGCTATTATCGGCACAGGCAAGCGCTCGTATCGCTTGTATGGCAGACTGCTGCAACATCTGCATGGCGTGCAGCTTGTCGCCGTGTGGGGACGCAGCACGGAGTCAGCGCGGAGCCTCAGTGAGACCTTCCACGTGCCGTGGTACACCGATCTGGATGTACTGAAGCGCGAGACTGCCCCTCACCTTGGCATCGTGTCGGTGGGTTACAACGCGAACGGCGAAGTTGGCTTGATGGCGGTTGAGCACGGGCTGCATGTGTTGCTCGAAACACCAATCGCGCACAAATTGAGCGAGGCCGACGCGATCATTGCCGCCGCACAGCAACGCAATCTGAAGATCGAGGTCGCGGAGCAGTTCCACCGCCGCCCGCTGGAGCAACTCAAACTGGCGCTGATTGCATCGGGGCTGTTCGGACGGGTGCATACCTCGTTCAACGACTTCGCCGGACACGGCTATCATGGCGTCAGCGTGATGCGCAGCTATCTCGGCTTCGACGCCAAGCCGATCAAGGTAACGGGGGTGGTGCGCAATTACTCCGTTGAGGCGTATTTTTCGCGGATCAACAACGATTTCGTGCCGCGCGACGAAATCCAAGAACACGGCATCATCGACTTCGACGATGGCAGATTGGGCATCTTCCACTGGACGAACATCGGCTATGACTCGCCACTGCGCTGGTGGCGAAGCAGCCGCTTCCTCGCGGAAAAGGGCATGGGACTCACGGTTGGCGTCGGGTTGGAAGTGCAAGAGCGCCTCTCACGGCTGGCTCCCGGCGGTGAAGCGCCCCACTTTATGCGCATCGAGCGCCGTTGGCAGCGCGTTGACGGCGGCGCGCTGGAAGCAATGATCGCGCACACGGGCGTGCCTGAACTGCCGATGGTGCGGTGGGAAAATCCGTGCTTCCGGCCTGAGGTTGGCCTAATGCCACAGTGGCATGATGACGAGATCGGCGTGGCAGGCTGCATCCTGAGCCTCGTGGAGGCCGTGCGGAACGATACTGAACCTAGCTATGGCGCACAGCAAGGCCGATTGGATCAAGAGTTGATTCTGGCGATCCGGCAGTCGTCGGCGCAGGGCGGTGTGCCAATCACGCTGCCGCTCGATCCGGCGCAGCAAACATTGTAAGTTGAGCAAGCAGAGCATAACCGATTGAACTGGATGAACGTAACCATGCGGCGACGATCTCAACAATATCCATCCTCTGTACTGCCTAGCATTCGAAGCCATATCATGCGGGCAGCTCTAGCCATCCTCGTGTTGGTCGGGCTGATCGCCAGCGCGCCGCCCGCTCACGCGCAGTTCACGCTGCGCCTGTGGTACTCGTGGTACGGCGACGCGGAACTGCTACTCAAACAGTGGATCACGGATTATCAGACAACAACCGCCAATATTGTGATTCAAGCCGAATTCGTGCCGCTGTACGAACTGCGCCAGCGGTTCGCCAGCACGCCTAACGCCGACCGCCCCGATATGTTCTTCGCGCCCTCAGATTGGAGCGGCGACCTATACGCGAATGCTTTGACCGCGCCGTTGGATGTCAAGCTGAACGCCGCTTATCGGGCGCAGATCAGCGAGCTGGCGTGGCAGACAACACGCTATAACCAGAAGACGCTCGGCGTGCCGGTGGCGCTGGATGGGCTGGTGCTGTATTACAACAGCGCGCTGGTGCCCGCTGACACAGTCGCCAAGACGTGGGACGATCTGCTGGATCAGGCGGGCAAAACGCCGGACAAGATCGGGTTGTCGATGGGCGTAGGCTTTTATCCTACGGCGGGCTGGTTATTCGCCTATGGCGGCGGGCTGATCGATGAGCAAGGGCACAATCAACTGACCTCCGAAAGCGCCTTGACGCAGTATTTCACGCGGGTGAAGAACTTGTATGATCGCAGCGGCGGCGCGATCCAGATCGGCAGCGCGGGCACTGATTTCCGCGTCGGCAACGGTTTGTATGCCATCGACGGGACGTGGCAATACTGGGAGAACCGCGCCATGCTGACGCCTAATTTCGGCGTCGCCCCACTGCCGAGCATCGATGGCAACCCGTGGCGACCACTGGTGCGCTCGACACTGCTGTATATCAGCGCCAGCAGCCGACAGATGGACGTGGCGCTGGCGTTCGGACGGTTCATCACCAATGCCACCACGCAGACGGCGATGGCGAAAACAGGACTATTCATCCCCGTGAATCCCAACGCCGTGATCGAAGATAAGGACATCGCGACGGTCGCCCAATTTCTTCAGAATGGCATTCCGCAGCCGACGCGCCCAGAGTTGATCAAGTATTACCACGCGTTTCAGGGTCAGATCGATGAAGTGGCGATCCGAGGCAAAGCGCCGGAGGAAGCCGCGCGCACCATGCTGGATCAGTTCGCGCCAGAGACGCCCACCCCCAAAGCGACGGCTACGGCGACTAAATGAGCAAATGGTTTGAGGTGCAAGGCTGTTAAACATCCTTCACTTCCGTCATGCTACAATCCTAACCTATGACCAATAGCTACCGAATCGGCATCGATGCCCGCCTGAACGCTTACCGTGACGGCGGCATCGCCGAATACACACGCCGCCTGATCGACCATCTCCCGCCTTTGGACGCAAGCCAGCACTATGTGCTTATTCATCATGCCAAAGCAACCGGCACGTTGAGCAGCGCGCCGAACACTCAGCGTGTGACGGCCTATACGCCGCCGCATCATCGTCTGGAACGAGTGATGTTCGGTACGGAGGTTAGCCGCTGGCGGTTGGATTTGCTACACAGCCCAGACTTCATCCCGCCGTTGTTCGGCGCGAAGCATTACGTGATCACTGTGCATGATTTGAACTTCTTGCACTACCCGCAGTTCCAAACGCCGGATAGTCTGCGATACTACGCGGGGAAGATACGCGCTGCCACCCAACAGGCCGATCATATTCTGGCAGATTCACAGGCGACCAAGGACGATCTGGGGAATCTGCTGAACGTCGAAGCCGCCAAAGTGACAGTGCATCCGCTGGCGGCGCATCCGAGCTTCCGGCCTTTGCCGACGCAACAGATCGAGGAGGTGCGGCGGCGGTTGGGGCTGGCTTCCACGTATATCCTGTTCGTGGGCACCTTCGAGCCGCGCAAGAATTTGCCCGGATTGCTGGCAGCATACCGCATACTACGTGATCGGCTACCTGATGCGCCGCCGCTGGTGATCGCGGGGCGACGAGGCTGGTTGTTCGAGGACATCTTCCGCACTGTGAGCGAACTGGGATTGATGAATCATGTAAAATGGCTGGAAAACGTCCGCGTGGAAGACCTGCCCGCCGTGTATAATAGCGCAGCGATGTTGACGCTGCCCTCGTTTTACGAAGGGTTCGGGATACCGCCCCTTGAAGCGATGGCGTGCGGCGTGCCGACGGTGGTTTCCGGACGCGGATCGCTGCCAGAAGTGGTGGGCGAGACGGGACTGCTGGTTGATCCCGACCATCCAGACGCGATTGCCGACGGCTTGTACAAGGCGCTGACCGATGATGATTTCCGCCAGCGGAGCCGTGCCAGCGGACTTGAACGAGCGCGGTTGTTCACATGGCAGCACACGGCGACGATTACTATGCGCGTTTATCAGCAAGTGCTCGGTTAGCGAGGGGCACTTGATGTTATCAATGGACAATTCATGCGACTGCTGTTTCTCACAGGACAACTTCCGTACCCCCCTCACGCGGGCGGCGCGCTGCGCACGTTCGGGTTGATCGAAGGGCTGCACGCGTGCGGACACGAGATTGATCTGCTCACTTTCCGCGATGCGGCACAGGCCGAAATGAATGTTACGCCGCTGACTGCCCTGTGCGGCGAAGTGACCTCGGCGCCGACACCACAGCGCACAATCAATACGCGACTCCGCGAACTGCTGCTGACGAATAAGGCCGATATGCAAGGGCGCTTTTATTCGGCGGTTTATGAACAGGCGTTGCAACAGCGTTTGCAGGCCAACCAGTACGATGTGATCCAGATCGAAAGCCTCGAAATGGCGACGTATCTGGCGATGATCAAGCGCTACGCGGGCAAGGCCAAGGTCATCTACGATTCGTTCAACGCTGAATATGAGCTGCAACACCTGATCTATCTGACGGATCGGGCGGATGTAACACGGCTGCCGAGCGCGGTGTATTCGCTGATGCAGTGGCGGCGGCTGGCGCGATTCGAGGGCACGGTATGCAAGACCGTCGATCATGTCATCGCTGTGTCGGACGCGGATGCCGAGGCATTCCGGCGGTTGGTGCCCGGTTTGCGGGTGAGCGTGGTGCCGAACGGAATCCACGTGCAGGAATATGCACGTCCCGCTGCGCCGGAGCAGATCGAGCTAGGAGCGAATGCGCTGCTGTTCACGGGGACAATGAATTACCGCCCTAACGTCGATGCGATGCTGTGGTTCGCCAAGCACGTCCTGCCGACGATCAAGGCGAAAGTCGGGGATGCGCGGCTATTCGTGGTGGGCAACAAGCCGCATGATAAGCTGGACGCGCTGCGCGCACGGCAAGACATCGAGATTACGGGATTCGTGCAAGATGTGCGACCCTTTCTGTATAACGCAGCAGTGTATATCGCGCCGCTGCGGATGGGCAGCGGCACCCGCTTGAAACTGTTGCAAGCGATGGCGGCGGGCTGTGCCATCGTCTCGACGCACGTTGGCGCGTTGGGATTGGATGTGCAGTCGGGCAATGAACTGCTGCTGGCGGACGAAGCCGCAAGTTTTGCCGATGCTGTAGTTTCCTTGCTGCGCAACCCGACCAAACGGACAGAGCTGGCGGCGCGGGCACAACGGTTGGTAGAAACACAGTATGATTGGTCGGTGATCTTGCCACGCTTATTGGCAGTCTATCGGGAGTTGGGTATTGGATAGAACGCAGCTTGCACAACGTAATCGACGGTTAGCTAGTTTTCAACATCGGATGTCGTGGCGAGAACGTGTACGTCGTGATATGCTGCGGATGCTGGCGACCACCCCGATTCCTCCTGATCTCCGCCCACGAAAAGGCACCTTTCTCCTGATCCGGCCTGACCATCTGGGCGATATGCTGCTGACGATGCCCGCCATCGTGACGCTGAAAAAGACACAGCCCGCCGCGACGCTGTATGCGCTGGTGGGCGATTGGTCAGCCTCGGTGATCGATGCCTATCCAGAAGTCGATCAGGTCGTCACCATCCCATTCCCCGGCTTCACACGCCGCGCTAAAGCGGGTTGGGTAGGTACGCCATATATACAGGCGTGGCGCTGGGCACGGATGCTGCGTAAGATGCATATCGAAACCGCCGTGATCTTGCGCCCCGATCATTGGTGGGGGGCGATGCTGGCGTGGCTGGCGGGCATCCCGAACCGCGTTGGTTACGATCTGCCCGATGTGAAGCCGTTTTTGACCGAAGCCCTGCCCGCGCCGGTGCGATCCCCGATGAAGGCGGTTGAGCGCGAACATTCCGTCGTGCAATCGCTGCGGCTGATCCAGCAGTGGACGGGGGAAATTGACCCCAACCAGATCAAGCTAACTTACCCGATCTTCCCGTCGGATCGCGAATACATCGCGGATCGGTTGGCGAATGTGGATATTCCACCAACCAAGAAACTGGTGGTTATCCATCCGGGCGCTGGCACGCAATTCAAGCGGTGGCTGCCGGAACACTGGGCAATCGTGGCGGATCGGCTGGCGGAACGGCTGGACGCCAGCATCCTGTTCACGGGGAGCGATCAGGAACACCCCGAAATCCTGAAGGTGATCGAGAAGATGCATCATCGCGGCATCTCACTGGCGGGCGATACGAACGTCGGGCAGTTGGTAGCGCTGTATGAACGGGCGGAGATCGTGCTTGGCCCCGACAGCGGCCCGCTGCACCTCGCAGTGGCGAGCGGCACGCCAACCGTACACCTGTATGGCCCAGCCGATCCGGCGATGTTCGGGCCGTGGGGCGATCCGGCGCGGCATATCGTGCTGACATCGGGAATCGCGTGCCATCCGTGCAACATCCTCGCGTGGCCCGGAGACAGCCCGGAGATGCACCCCTGCATCCGCGATATTACGCCGCGCCAAGTCATGGACGCCGTGTTCAAGGCTCTCGAAACGCGGTGAGGTAGGCATCCGGTGGCGACAGTCAATCGACATTGGCGGGTTTTGGGGTAGCATTAGTTGACACGATATACGCTTGGGGATGGTTGGTGGCACCTCCCATTTCCCTACGTGTTAGATCGTGGTTTTCAACCCCAATTATGGATAGTGACTTCGTGATTTCAGTGATAATGCCGTGTCTCAATGAAGAGTTAGCTATCGGTGGCTGCGTGACACAGGCACTGGCGGCACTTCACGCGGCGCGGTTGGACGGCGAAGTCATCGTCGTGGATAACGGTTCGACCGATGACAGCGCCAATCGGGCGAAACGCGCCGGGGCACATGTCGTTCGGCAGCCCATGCGCGGTTATGGTGCGGCGTGCCAGACAGGTATGGCGGCTAGTCGCGGGGATGTGCTGGTGATCGGGGATGGCGACGGCAGCTACGATTTCTCCGTCATTCCGACGATGCTCCGGCTGCTGGATCACAGCGATCTGGTGCTCGGCTCTCGCTTGCGGGGTGCGATCTTGCCGGGGGCGATGCCCGCCCTGCACCGCTGGTTGGGGACGCCCGCGCTGACCTTCTTGCTCAATCAGTTGTTTGGCGTTCGCTGCTCGGATGCCCATACTGGACTGCGTGCGCTGACCCGCGAGTTGTATCAGCACTTGTGGTTAACCTCGACGGGCATGGAGTTCGCCTCGGAGATGATTATCGAGGCGGTCGGCGTTGGCGCGACGATCACTGAACTGCCGATCACCTATTTCCCGCGCACCGGGCAAAGCAAATTACGCGCGCTGCCGGATGCGTGGCGACATCTACACCTAATGCTGACACGTCGGCTTGCATGGGGAGCAGCAGACTTGCCTCGTCGCTTGGTTAGGCGATAATCTCACCACAGCTTGAATCGGGGTGACTATGCTAGACATAACTATTCAGATTGATGTCACTGAAGCACACCAAGGGCGATTCCACATCACCTACAGTTGCCAAGCAGACGAAGGGTTGCCAACTTTCAACTTTGAAGCCCCCCACGTAAAAAACGGGATTACGTGCTCGATGTTGACGGTGATGAATGAGGAGAATCTGCCAATCGCCTACGCTCGCACGTCCGATGGATTCCGCCTTCACGGTCAGTTTGCCCGCTTTAGCTATACGCTGCACACGCGCTATAACGTCTGCATTGGGGCTGATAAAGCCGTCAACTTCGTCTATCCATTCGGTAACGAGCACGAGTGGTTTCTCGGTTCTGGCGCGCTGCCTTACCCCGCGATAACGTACACGGGTGAGATGCGCATCCGGTTAACGCTGCTCGGTCTGCGTGATGACTGGCGCGTGTTCTCTAATATGCAGTTCCCCGCGCCGGATCGTGCTACGCTGCACGGATTCTTCCTGTATGCCAGCGCCGATCTCCAAGTGACCAGTTTCCACACCGAAACCTGTGCGTTCCACTTCGCTGCACAGAAGCCGAACCTAGATATAGCCGCTCTTTGGAACTACTTAACCCCCGTTTTGGACTGGATGAACCATCATTTAGTGCCGTTCCAGCCAAGCCACGACTTGAACGTGCTGATCTTGGAAGCGCCGCGCCAATTCGAGCTGATCGGTGGCTATAAGACGTTCGCGACGGGCGAGAATTTTTACGGCGGGATCGTCACCTATGGGCCGCGCAATCCGAGCTATCTGGAAAAGCTGTTTGGCTATAACGACTATGACGAATTCTTGCGTGACGGCTTTGTGCATGAGCTGTTCCACTTCTACGCCAGCAGTAATCCGTTATCCGCTAAGAAATCGCTGTTGTATCCTAGCCCAAGCTGCGATCCGTACATTGCTTCCCTGCTCGGTGAATCGCTGATCGGTTATTTGCATCGGCAGTATGTGACGTTGGGGATCAAGCACTCGCTCGTTGCCTTCTTGCAAGTGGCGGTCGCCAAGACACTCGCTGAAGGGCGCATCGACCGCATGGCGAGTTGGTTCGTGTTCGATGCCTATCTGCGCGAACGGGGCAGTTCGCTGTTGGCGTGTTTCCGGCGCTGGTTGGAGATGCAAGCGGGACAGCCGTTTACTGAACTGGACGAATTTTTGAAGGTGATGGCTACCGTCGCCCAACATCCCCTCCCCGACTATCTGCTGCCGATATTGTGGAAGCGTCCACCCGATCAATACCTGTATGTGGTGGAAGGTGCGCTCAAGCGAGTCGGGTATGAGAAGGCGGTTGTCAAAGGCGTGCCGACCGTCGCGCCCGCCTTAGAAGCACCCACCGTCGTGTTTGAGCTGCCAGCGTATCAGAGCCAATAGGCGAGCGATTGCCTTTAGTTGTATTCTTGCTTGTCGCCTTCGTAGTAAACAGTTTTGAAGATTTCTTCCAGCTCGGCGGCTTCGGAGGGACGCTCGGCCTCGCCCGCGATCAACGGCTCCGGCACTTTGCGATCCGCCACCAGTTTGCCATCACGCAGCATGATCACGCGATCCGTATGACGGGCGATGAAGGCGTCGTGCGTGACGAATACGGTCGTGCGCCCCTGTTCACGGTTGAGAGTCTGGAAAATCTTGAGGACTTCGGTCCCACTGCGTGAGTCGAGGTTGCCCGTCGGCTCGTCCGCGAGAATGATCGCGGGTTGGTTGACGATGGCGCGAGCGATGGCGACACGCTGCTGCTGACCGCCCGATAACTCGCTTGGCAAGTGATCCAGCCGACTACCCAACCCGACTGCTTCCAAGGCCGCTTTGGCGCGTTTGGTGCGATCTTTGCCGTTGCCGTAGATCATTGGCAGTTCTACCTGACGCAGTGCGCTCGTCCGCTTGAGCAGATTGAAGCTCTGGAACACGAAGCCGATCTTCTGATTGCGGATGCGGGCGAGATCGCTGTCGTTCAATTCCGCCACATTGACGCCATCAAGGTAGTATTCGCCGCTGGTGGGCTGATCCAGCGCGCCGAGGATGTGCATCATGGTGCTCTTGCCGCTGCCGGATGGCCCCATGATGCTGATGAATTCGCCGTCATACACGGTCAGCGAGACGCCTTGCAGCGCCCGCACTTCGATGTCGCCCATCGTGTAGACTTTGGTGATGTCGCGAATATCGATGACCGCTTTACGCCCTTGCTCATTGACGGGGGCTACATATTCCGCTTTTTTTCGTCCGAACATCCGCAGAATCCTCAAGGGCAACCATGTTACCCCCGATTATGCAGCCCGCGTCGAAGGCCGTCAACCGCCAAGCGCGATGCTGCCTAGGCGGGCGGCGTGGCGGTCACGATGAAAAACACTAGAAGTACGCCGAACGCCACATACACCAATGCGTTTGACCACTTGGCGGTTCCCGTCAACTCGGTGGAGGCAGTTTCCACACTGCTCGCGGTGCTCATCCCAAGCAGACTGCGGACAAGCCAGATTGCCCCTGCCGCCGTGATCGCGCTGGCGATGATTCGCGCCGGAATATTCATCAGCGTGACGGGCAGGAACGGGAACAACGCGGCAACAAGCGGATAGCCGAGGACGCCGAACACCACGGCGACGATCAGCGGGGCTATCCACAACGCAGGCACTTTATGGGTACGCTGGATGAAGACCGCATAGCAAATATCTAAGGTCAACATCAACGGGACGATCAACAGCAGCGGCGTGGTACCATCGCGCACACCTGCGAACCCGTGATCGAGCAGGTAGCGCACGCCGAAGGACAACACACCGACCAAGGTTGCGGTCCCGATGCGGCGGGTGCCTTCCAAGGCCAACGTCCCGAACAAGGCTGCCAGAAAAGTGATGAACACCGCCAATAACCAATCTGGATAGCCCATCACCTGCGTGAACTGCCGATTTACCGTAGCGGGGCTGGCAGCATACCACTGGATAGTGAAGATCAACATGTAGTCGATCAGCGCGCCGACCAAGACAAACGCGATCAGCACATCGCGCCATGCAAAGCTCAACCCGAGTCGCCATTCGCGCGTGGGCATCAGCGAATTGTGGTAAGCAATCGCCAGCATCGACATGACCAGAATCATGGTCAGGATCAGCAGATGCGGCACTGACCACGGCGCGATGTCCGACCCGTAGAGGCGATGCCAGATCGGGTCAGCACCCACCGCGTAAATCGTGAAGGCTCCGGCGAAGAAGCTCACGCCGAGCAGCGGATTGGCATGAAACCGCTGTTGCAAGGTACCTTGCCCGCGCATCATGATCATCCACCAACTCCAGCCGCCCAGTACAATCAGCGTCAGGAAGCTGAAATACAACATTAAGTGAGGTCGCCAAAAGAAATCTTCACCAAACGGGATGCCATATTTTGAGTGCCAGATTTCGTCCCAGACGCCCGCCACGCCGATACTGAGCGTACTTAACGTCAAAAACAGGGCGATGATGTTGCGTGTTCGCGCGCCGATCACGACGGTCTTGGTGGCTGTCCGGGTAGCGGGGAGTGGTCGCAACAAGAGATGCCAACTCGCCAAACCGATGCCAGATGTGACAACGATCAGGACGGCAATCCCGAACCAGAAACTAGCAAGTTTGTCGGCGGGAGGCAAGCCTGCCAACAACGTCAGTGTCGCAAAGATAACGATCATGGCGGTGATAATCGGGGCGATCACGCCTAGCCGCTGCGGTGCTATCGCTCTGCTTTCCATCGTCCTCTCCCTCTGGCTTATTACGGTACTTGCGAGTATATGGGTTTCTGTGTGGCAATCCAACTCTAAAATCGTATATGGTTGTGTAATTAATGGCGGTAAGATCGAGGGTAAGGGAAAGCTTAAATGCCCAGTCTGGCTGACAGGCTAGACCGGGTATTCGGGCGAGCAGAGAAAGTGCGGATTTAGCCGATCCACCAGAAGCGGGCGAACAGCACAGTTAACAAGATGAGGCCGCCACAGGCTGCCACGTAATAAACGGTGGTTGCCACGCGGTGACGCAGCGAACGCCCACTCAGCAGCAGCGCCAGCGTGATAAACATGGGGAACATGTGCGTCACGTAGCGGATCATGCCCTCAAGGATGATGCGTTCATTGACGACCAGCGCCAGTACGAACAAGGTTCCCGCCAGATACAGCACGAAATCCGGCTTCAATTTGCGCAGACTGAGCAGCAACATCACTAGCATGATTGTGAATGTGACCAAATTGGCGACTTCTAGCAGTGAGGATTGCCCGCTGAAGAATTTTTGCAGCGCAATGATGACGCTTTCCCACGGCGGGGCTAAGCGCGACTGCCAGCCATTGACACCCGCATCATCGATAGACCCTAGTCCGATCAGCGGCACGCCGAATAGATAGGCCGCGGTGCCGAGTGGTGCGCCGACGATGGCGGGCGCGATCCGCAGCGAATTCATGAACCATTCGACCGGACGGCGCAGCGCTGCGAAGAAGCCACGCCACGATCCGAACTGCTGCGTCACGGCGAGATGCATGATCGGGAGCGCGAACACCCACCCTTGCGGGCGCGTCAAGGCGCTCAGGCAGGCTAACACTCCCGCTAGCCAATACCGCTGATGCTGTGCCACCCACCACGCCGCGATGCCAAACATCAGGAACATTGGCTCGGAATAGCCCGCCGCCAAAAATAACGCCGATGGGCACAGTGCAAACAAAAATACCGTTGATCGGGCGATCTTCGCGCCGTATGTCTCCGCCACGAGCTTGTACAGGAAGTACAGCGCGAGGAAACTGCATATATTGCTGATCAGCAGCGCGGTGATCAGGTAGTCCCCGATGAGCGGCTGCACGGCACGGATCGCGTACGGATACAGCGGCGGAAAAGCCAACGTCACGTCGTTCGGGCGGTAGCCGTAGTAAGCCACGTAAATGTACCAGCCCGTATCCCATCGATACCACGGCTCCAGCACGGTGCGCAGCGGGCCTTGTGTGGTGAAAGTGGTGGTGTTCAGGTCGAACGCGTAATGCTTCCACGTCAGCGTCAGCGGCGCGATGCCCAAGCCCCAGATCGCGACGATCACGGTGATCAAACGCAAGGCACCGAAGGCGGTCAGCGCGGCGGAAAAAGCCGGATCGCGGACAAAAGCGGTCAGCCAACCCCAAATGCGATTTGTGCGGCCTGTCGTAGCAGTAGTCGATGCGCTCATGCAGCCCTAGTTCATGATAGTGAGAAAATGCTTGAGAAATCACCCTTAGTGTAGACGATATGAATTTTATTTTTATGAAAACTGTATAAAAATTCTCTCTCTGAGACGTATTTGTAACAGGATATGCACGTATAATGCAGTGTAATTCTGCATAGTAAAAGGTGATCGTATGGCAACGGTGAGAATCACAGCCGCGCCCCGCTCCGTTGAGTTCAACAAACTCGGCTTCGTGGGCAACGAGCAAAAATACATCGCACAGGCCATCGGCAACGCCCATATTTCGGGTGATGGTCAGTTCACCAAGCTGTGCCACCAATTCCTAGAGGAGCAATTTGGCGTTCAGAAAGCGCTCCTCACCACCTCGTGTACCCATGCCTTGGAAATGGCGGCGATCCTACTCGATCTGAAAGCGGGCGATGAAGTGATCGTGCCGTCATTTACGTTTGTATCGACGGTGAATGCGTTTGTGCTGCGCGGCGCTATCCCCGTCTTTGCTGATGTGCACCCCGATACCTTCAACCTCGATGAAAACAAGCTCGAAGCACTGATCACCCCGCGCACCAAAGGCATCGTCGTGGTGCATTATGCGGGCGTGGCGTGCGAGATGGACGCCATCCGCATCATCGCCAATCGTTATGGCATTCCGGTGGTGGAAGACAACGCGCACGGACTGTTCGGCAAGTATAAGGGGCAGTATCTCGGCACCTTCGGCGTGATGGCGACGCAGAGCTTCCATGAGACTAAGAATTTCACCTGTGGCGAGGGCGGCGCACTGCTGATCAACGATCCTGATTACATCGAACGCGCCGAGATCATCCGCGAGAAGGGCACCAACCGCAGCCGCTTCTTCCGTGGTCAGGTCGATAAGTACACGTGGGTGGACATCGGCTCCAGCTTTTTGCCGTCCGATATGCTCGCCGCGTTCCTGTACGCGCAGTTCGAGGCGCAAGAGTGGATTCAGAACAAGCGCCAACGCATCTGGACCTATTACAACGACGCGCTGCAAGGCTGGGCAATGGATAACGGCGTGCAGTTACCGTACATCCCTGATCATTGCGAGCAGCCGTATCACATGTATTATCTGGTGATGCCGTCGCTGGAACATCGCACCACCTTCATCGAGCATATGAAGCAGCGTAGCGTGGGTTGTGTGTTCCATTACCTGCCGCTGCACGCTTCCGAGATGGGCGAAAAATTCGGCGGTAAATTGGGTGATTGCCCCGTGACGGAATGGGTCAGCGACCGTTTGGTGCGTCTGCCATTCCACAATCAGTTGACGCCTTTCGAGCAGGAA
Source organism: Anaerolineae bacterium (assembly GCA_019637615.1). Lineage (GTDB taxonomy): Bacteria > Chloroflexota > Anaerolineae > Aggregatilineales > UBA2796 > JAHBVK01. Next base: position 16,156 of record JAHBVJ010000030.1, read on the forward strand.
TATGTGGTAGACGCGATCACTGAGTTCAGCGTCTAACGCGAAATTTACTGGCTTTCTAATCTCCATCGTAGGGGCGATGGCTTGCCTCGTCCTCCGATGGTTTCTATTCTCCATAATTATGCGCTTGTCACGGTTTATACCATCAACTTTGACTCTACAATCAAGAATATTGATGTGGAGTTATTCATGCGCAAAATACTCGCGCGAACGTTCGTTATACTTTTGTTGGGCGTAATCGTTCTTTTCATCCTGCTGATCAATCCTGATACTGCTTGGAAACTTGCTATTTTCTGGGCAAAGCTCAACAACGTTCGGGAAATCTCAACCCCACCCGCTGATCTGTTGTCTGCCCAAGCACGCTGGAACGCAAACCCGATCAAGCACTATCGCCTCAAAATCCGTCGCATTTGGGCTATTGGCATCCCTTGCTCACAGGATGTTGAAGTCGTTGGCGAAATGGTTACGAAGACCATTGAAGATACATGCACCATGGATAGCAGCCTCCAACATACCTTGGCATTTGGTGTTCCCCTGATTTTCGGCAGTACAATCAGCGAGTTATTTGCCAAATTTCGTACAGAAACAACAAGGATTGTTTTCAAAGAAGAGCAGTCGTGTGGAACTTTTCTCGGCGTCGCTATTACTTATGCTTCTGAAGGCTATCCGATAAACGCGAAATATAACTGGGTGGAGCCTTCACCTGATACACTAGGCCCCAATACATACACGTCTATGTATGGCGAAGGATTCCGGACGGTAACTTGTATGAACTTGATTCTTCCCTACGAATTGGAAGTTCAGATCAGCCTACAACCATTGCCGTAAACTTGGTTAGATAATACGATTACAGGAGCTACGGTGAACACACGCGACAAAGACAGGGACTTCTACATCGCCAGCACCTCCAAGCCCGAACCGTACACGCTCGGCGCGGAGTCGCTGCCACACGATGGTGTTCCGCGTGGCGTAGTCACCCAATATCACTGGATAAGCAACCATATTTACCCCGACACCGCGCGCGATTACTACGTGTATGTCCCATGGCAGTACGACGGATCGCAGCCCGCATGTCTGATGGTCTTTCAGGATGCCAACTTCTACCTCGCGCCAGATGTCAACATCCCCGTCGCGTTCGACAACCTGATTTATAAGCACGAGATGCCGATCACCATCGGGTTATTTGTGATGCCGGGGGACAACGGGCCGGGGCAACCGCTGCACGGGGGGAACGATAACCGCAGTTTCGAATACGACTCCCTTGGCGATCAATACGCGCGGTTTCTAATCGAAGAATTGCTACCCGAAATCAAAAAGCAATATCGAATCGTGGATGATCCGGCGGGGCGCGCGATCTGCGGGCTGAGTTCCGGCGGCATCTGCGCGTTTACGGTGGCGTGGGAACGTCCTGATGCGTTCAGCAAGGTCGTTAGTCACTGTGGCAGCTTCACGGATATTCGCGGTGGGCACAATTATCCTTCGCTGATCCGCCGCACCGAGACCAAACCGATCCGCGTGTTTTTGCAGAGCGGTTCCAACGATCTCGATGTGGTGTTCGGCAACTGGCCTCTCGCGAATCAGGCGATGGCGGCAGCGCTGGCGTATCGTGGATATGACTATCAATTCGTGTTTGGCGAAGGTGCACATACGCTCAAGCATGGCGCGGCGATCTTCGCCGATACCATGCGCTGGCTGTGGCGCGATTATCCCAAAGATTAGCAGTGATACGGAACTACTAGAACGGCGTCTCGGTGAACGGCAAGTCTACGGCGGTCTTGACCACGTACCATCCCAAGGCAGCGATCTCGCGCAGTGCGCTGGAAATTTCGGTCGAAAACCGCAGCGATCCTTGCGTCAACTGCGCGGCGCTGGAATACACCGTGAGTCCTTGCGCCTTGAAATAAATCTCCGAGCGCAAAATGTGGAAATTATCCGTGACGAGGATGACGGATTTCAGGTTATAGCCGTCCATCACCTTCTTGGCTTCGATGGCGTTTTCTTCGGTGCTCTTGCTGATTTCTTCCATCAGGATCGCGGATTCAGGGATGTCCCACTGCTGAAGGTATTCTTTGCACGCTTGCGCTTCGGATTTGACGCGCCAACGGTTGGCATAACCGCCCGTACACAGCAGATACGGCGCTAACCCGCGCTGATACAACGTCACGGCGTGCCGGATGCGGCGGGCATAGGCGGGCGAAACGGTGCCATCGGCGCGGGTGCCCGATCCCAAGATCACGATCACATCGGCTGGCTCGGCGTGGTCGGTTTGCCCGTATTGCACGACCGCCACCGCGCTCACCAGCGCCCCGATGCCCGTCAGCGTGAGCAAAATGATGAGTATCCTGCTAAGTCCGCGTAACCACTGCAAATGACTATCCTATCTTGTACACGCTGTGAGCGTAGCCATGCTTTCGACAATATCCGACCACACCGTTATACTGCATGACAATTAAATCGCCATGAGAAGTTAGGTATATGCCCGAACTCCTGAATATTTTGATGCTGACGCCCTATTTGCCGTATCCGCCCATCAGCGGCGGACGGACGCGCACGTACAACCTGATCAAACGGTTGCGGCGCGATGCGAACATTACCCTAGTCTGCTTCGGGCGTCCAGAAGAACAAAGCTTTGACCTCACGCCATTACGTGAGCTGTGCGAAACGCACGTGATCAGCCGCCCATCCAGCCCTAGCACGGCGAAAGCAGCCATCCTCAGCCTGACCTCGGTAAAGCCGATCACGATGCGGTTGTATACCACGCCTGAAATGCGCAGTACTTTGGCCTCGCTGATGGCGGAACGCCGCTTCGATGTGATCCATGTCGAGTCGTTCTACATGCTGCAAAATCTGCCGCCCGACTGCACCATCCCGATCCTGTTAGCCGAACCCGCCATCGAATATCTGGCGTGGTGGCGGCACGCCAAAGTGGCACAACCGTTGTTCCAACGTCCTGCCATCGCCTTGGAAGCCCTCAAGATGCGTGTATTCGAGCCGCAAACGTGGCGGCAAGCGGAGATCGTCGGCGCGATGTCCGAGATTGACGCGGGCATCATGCAGCAAGCCGCATCGGGGATCAAGACGATGCTGGCTCCCAACGGCGTCGATGAGGAATATTTCCAGCCGAACACTGCTCCGCGTGAGGCTGCCAACGCGATTTACATGGGCGATTACAAGTATTTCCCCAACGTCGATGCGGTGCTCTACTTCGCGCACGAGATCATGCCGCTGATCCGCGCCGTTCGTTCTGATTTCACGTTGACACTGCTCGGCAAAGATCCGCCGCCCGACCTGATCGCGTTAGGCAATTTGCCCAATTCGGGTATTCGTGCTTTGGGGTTGGTAGATGACACCCGCCCGTATCTGACCAAGGCGGCGTTGTTCGTGTGCCCGCTACGCAGTGGCAGCGGTACGCGCTTCAAATTGCTGGAAGCCCTCGCTTGCGCGCTGCCCGTGGTTTCCACCACCTTCGGGGCGGAAGGGTTGAACGCTGTCCATGACGAGCATATGCTGCTGGCGGATACACCACAAGCCTTTGCCGAGGCGGTCTTGCGCCTGCTAAATGATCCAGCCGATGCCGCGCAGTTGGGCACACAAGGACGGCAGTGGGTTGTCAGTACGCACAGTTGGGGGCGCAGCGCCGCGTTGGTGTTGGAGGCATACCATAAGCTGCGGAAGACGGCTCAATGAATCACTTAATTCCGGCGTATAGTGTCGAGTTTGCCAATAGGAAATCGTACGACAGCAGTGAGCAAAGCGCACGAGCCACGCGAAGAATTCTAGTATACTCCCATCGGCACTACTCAAATTAGGTGATCTGACTGATTGACAATCTGAGTTGCTTGTGTAATATGTAACAAGCTTTTACCGTCCTCATGTGAAGGAGAGCAGTAGATGAAGCGCACTCGTTTGCCAGTATTTATGCTGGTGACGGCAGTCTTCGCGCTTATTTTGAGCGCGTGCGGCAGCCCGACACCAACCGCCACCCCCCGCCCCGCCCCAACCAACACGACCGCCGCAACTGCCGAAGCAACCGCAGAAGTAGATGTAGCGCCAACAACAGTACCAACGACCGAGGCCACTGAAGCAGCAACCGCAGAGGTAACGACCGAAGCAACTGCCGAAATGACAGCGGAAGCCACTATGGAAGCCACGACTGAGCCGACGGCTGAGGCGACGATGGCTGCTTCCATGGAAGCCACGATGGAGGCGACTGCCGAAATGACGGCGGAAGCCACGACAGAAGCCAGCGCTCCGCTTGCCACGATGGAAGCCACCGCTGAGATGACAGAAATGCCCACCATGGAAGCTACCGCCGAAATGACGGAAATGCCGACTATGGAAGCTACCGCCGAAATGACGGAAATGCCCACCATGGAGGCCACTGCCGAAATGACGGAAATGCCCACCATGGAAGCTACCGCCGAAATGACGGAAATGCCGACTATGGAAGCCACTGCCGCACCCACCGAAGAAGTGGCGATGGCAGCGACTGCGACGGTAGCAGCGACAGCAAGAAGCAACCATGGAAGCGACGCCTGAAGTAGCGGTCACGCCTACACCAACCATCGTTCCCACGCTAGGTGCCTGCAAGACCAGTGGTGAACTGTTAGTCGCCACCGATGCGGCCTATCCGCCGTTCGAGAGCGTCGATACATCCACCAACCAGATCGTCGGCTTCGACATCGATCTGGTAGATATATCGGGCAGCCAAGGCTTCACGGTCAACGCGCCAAACGCGCCGTTTGACGATCTTCATCAACCTCGCCGCCGAGACAGCCCCACGTCTGGTGATCAGCGCGCAACCATCACCGAAGACGCCGAAGACGGTCGGCTTCAGCGACCCGTACTTCGTGGCTGGTCAGGTGATCATCGTGCGTGAGGCGGATAAGGACACCGTTTCCACGCCGGACGACCTGATCGGCAAGAAGATCGGCGTGCAGCTCGGCACGACAGGCGCGGAAGCTGCCAAGGGCATCAAGGATGCTAAGGTCAGCGAGTATCCGACCTTCCCCGAAGCCGCGCAAGCGCTCGCCAACGGTGACGTGGATGCCGTCGTCAATGACAACGCCACCTCGCTGACTTACATCTTGAATACGCCGGACATCAACTTGGTTGTCGTCGGTTCAGCCTTCACGACCGAGAACTATGGCATCGCCGTCCGTCTGGATTGCGGTGACCTGTTGACGAAGGTCAATGCGGGCTTGGCGGAAACCATCGCCAGCGGCAAATATGCTGAGATATACCGCAAGTACTTCGGTGAAAATCCGACGGCTGAATTCATGCCCGGTAGCGAAGGCATGACGCCAGAAGCGACCATGGCAGCAACTGAGGCTCCAACTGCCGAAGCTGCTACGCCGACCACCGAGGCGACGACGGTTCCGACCGCTGAAGCCACGGTAGCCGCCACGGCAACCCCGTAATACGTGCTACTTTTGTGGGTGCAGTGCAGCATACAAGCGCTGCACCCATGCTCGAACCATCTAATTTCTGCACAGTTCCACGCTTGATCTATAATAATCCACACAAATTTTTCTTCCGCCGTATAGGATGCCTTATGATGTACAATTTTTTCAGAACTCCCCCATCGGCAACCCGTCCTTTCTATCGTCGCCAAAAAGCCTCACCCTTTCGTACGAATCGTGTAGTCTTGCTCATCCTGAGCGCCCTGATGATCCTCGTCGGATTTCCAGCCACGCCGACAACGCCTGCCCTTGCGCAGACGGGGCAGTGCAAGACCAGTGGTGAACTGTTAGTCGCCACCGATGCGGCTTATCCGCCGTTCGAAAACGTCGATACGAGTACCAACCAGATCGTCGGCTTCGACATTGACCTGCTGAACGCGATTGCGGCTAGTCAGGGGTTCACCGTCAATGTGCAAAACGCGCCGTTTGACACGATCTTCATCAATCTCGCCGCCGGACAATACGATCTGGTGATCAGCGCCGCAACCATCACCGAAGAACGCCAGAAGACGGTCAGCTTCAGCGACCCGTACTTCGTGGCTGGTCAGGTGATCATCGTGCGTGAGGCGGATAAGGACACCGTTTCCACGTCGGACGACCTGATCGGCAAGAAGATCGGCGTGCAGCTTGGCACGACAGGCGCGGAAGCGGCCAAGGGCATCAAGGATGCTAAGGTCAGCGAGTACCCGACCTTCCCCGAAGCTGCCCAAGCCCTCGCCAACGGTGATGTGGATGCGGTGGTCAATGACAACGCCACCTCGCTGACTTACATCCTGAATACGCCTGATCTCAACTTGGTCGTTGTTGGGGAGCCGTTCACAACCGAAAACTACGGTATCGCGGTTGGCAAAGACTGCGGCGACTTGTTGGCAAAGGTCAATGCGGGCTTGGCAGATGCCATCGCCAGCGGCAAGTATGCGGAAATCTACCGCAAGTATTTCGGTTCTGATCCATCTGCGGAATTCTTGCCGAGCAGCACGGGCGCAGCGTCACAAGACTCTTGCAAGAGCAGTGGCGAACTGCTGGTAGCGTCCGACGCGGCCTATCCGCCGTTCGAGAGCGTCGATACAACCACCAACCAGATCGTCGGCTTCGACATCGATCTGTTGAACTCCATCGCCACGACGCAGGGATTCACAGTCAACGTGCAGAATGCGCCGTTCGACACGATCTTCATCAATCTCGCCGCCGGACAATACGATCTGGTGATCAGCGCGGCGACCATCACCGAAGAACGCCAGAAGACGGTCAGCTTCAGCGACCCGTATTTCGTGGCTGGGCAGGTGATCATTGTGCGTGAGGCGGACAAGGATACTGTGTCTTCGCCAGATGACCTGATCGGCAAGAAGATCGGCGTGCAGCTCGGCACGACAGGCGCGGAAGCTGCCAAGGGCATCAAGGATGCCAAGGTCAGCGAGTACCCGACCTTCCCCGAAGCTGCGCAAGCCCTTGCCAACGGTGACGTGGATGCCGTCGTCAATGACAATGCCACCTCACTGACCTACATCTTGAATACGCCCGAATCCAAACTCGTCGTGGTCGGCGCGGCCTTCACGACTGAGAACTACGGCATTGCGGTGCGTAAGGAATGCGGTGCGCTGCTGACCAAGATCAACGCAGGTCTGGTAGAGGCCATCGCCAGTGGTGAGTATGCGGAAATTTACCGCAAATATTTCGGTGAGAATCCATCAGCGGAATTCCTGCCCAAACAGTAGGACGCTGAGTTGCAGCATCACATGGCAGTTAGTTCAACGCGGGCTGACTGCCGTGTGGTGTCAGATGGTCGTCGGGGCGCGGAGCGTGATGACCGTGATCTCCGGTCGGCAGTTGAAGCGCACGAATGGCTTGATCATGCCTAAGCCCCGATTCGTGTACTGGTACATCGACCCGACCTGATACAGCCCCGATGGATATTTTTGCCCCATATCTGGCAAGATGGGCGCGCCCAACATCGGCAGCCGAACTTGCCCGCCGTGTGAATGTCCCGATAGTTGGAGATCGAAGCGGTCAAGCGCCGCGCTCGTATCGGCAAAATCCGGCTCATGCGCCAGCAGAATCGCCGCACCATCGGCGGGCAGATTCTTGCGCACGACATCCAACCGCTGTTTTTTCTCCCACACGTCATCTACCCCAGCGATGAATAAGCGCTCCCCATTCCGCTTGAGCGTCCATACGCGGTTGCTCAGGTCGATGAACCCCGCCTGCTGGATCACCGTGCGGATGCCTTGTGCTGACGCCCAGTGATCGTGGTTGCCGAGCACGGCGAATGTCTTCGGCGGCAGTGCGCTCAACATTTCTACCAGATCGGCGCGCTTGGCGTCGGTGAATCTATTCGTGATGAAGTCGCCCGTAATCACTACTTGGTCAGGCTGCTGCTGGTTCACCAGTTCCACGGCTGACCGCAGCCGATCTTTGGTCATCCATTCCATGTCGTAATGCAGATCGCTGATCTGGGCGAGACGGAAACCGTCAAATGCGGGCGTCAGGCGTGGCAGCGTGAGTTCTAGATGCGTGATATGTACCCAACCGGGTTCAACTTTTGTGGCATACATATAACCGCCACTGCCCGCAAAGAGCGGAGTCACCGCAACAGCGGTTGCCATTTTCAGAAATTTCCGACGTGAGAGTTGTCCCTGCGGCATGGTCACCCATTGATTCGCTTACGTTACAAGGTTTGACCATCATACAGGAAAGTTGACATCACGTGACGCGAGGTAAGGTGAACGCTCGGAAAACGGAGGCATTTTCCAAGCGTTCTCTCATTTTATGGGTTGAATGCGGACTATTGTGCAGGCATGATCAAATATAAACGCTGCATCAGCCGCAGCAAATCATCCTGCGAGATCGGGGACGGCGGCACCGTCGAGGAGTAACGCGGGTAGTAGATGATCAATACCATGTCCTGATACAGCATCTCGCCCAAGGTTGTATTCTCCGGCGGCGCGATGAAAGCCTGATCGCCCATGCTGACCGGCTGACTGCCTGTTACCAATCCAAAATCCAGCGAAAAGCGTTCTTGCGCGGATTCCGGCGCACCCGTCAGCCATAACACGATCTGGTACTGAAGGCCGTCGTTCGTCACGTAGCTGAACGTGGCACCATACTGGTCAACCGTGATCGTGCTGGTATCCATGCGCAGTGGTTCGAGGAAGCGTGGTGCGTCGTCTACGAAACGCTGTGCGCGCGACCGATCGGGCGTCGGTGAGGCTGAAATCGGCACGGTCGTGGCGGGGACACTGGGCGGCACTTGCTGCGCCGTCGAGATCGGTGTACGTGTATCACGCGGCGGGATCGGCGTGCGCGTCGAGGTCAGCGTTGGTGGAATGGTCGGCGTGCGCGTCGGGCGCGGCGTGCGCGTATTGGTAGGTGGTGAGGTTTCCGTCGGTGGGCGCGGCGTCAAGGTGATGATGGTGGCATCCACCGTGAGCACGACAGGCGTCCCGCGTGTTGCCAGCATATTATCGGTGGCAAGCTGCGCGACCTGTGTACCCGCCGCGTCAGTCACTGCCGCGCCTAAAAAGGTGCCAGTCGAGGTTGGCAGGAACGCGATCACGGTGCCAGCAATGTACGAGGTGATATGGCTGGCGACATCAATATCGATGCTTTGCGGCGTGTCCGGCGTGCTCAGGACGAGGATATTTGAGATCGAATACGTTTTCCATGGGCCGTATTCCGCGTCGATCTCCATCTTGTAGGCGTCCGAGCCAGCCGTATCCGTGCCATCATAGCTCAAGATGATGAACACGCCGCGTACATCCCCGATCTGTGCATCGAATTGGACGCCTTGTGTCGCCCGCCATGTCTCGTTGGGCACTTCTATATCGCGGACGTTAGTGACCTGTACCCCCGCGCGGATCAGATAGTTCAACACATCACGCGCAGTCGTCAGGGGGAGTTTGATGGGTGTCAGCGTTGGCGTCGTCGGCGTCAGGTTATTCGTGATCAACACTGTACCGAGGCACACGACCAGAAATAGTACGCCCACAAAAGCGATGATCAGGGTACGTTGGTTATTGAGGGAGAACGATGGCGGCTTTTCCGGCTGACCAGCAGGCGGTCGTGCCGATGGTGGACGTGTGGGCGACGCTGATGGAAGGTTAGAAGGCGCGGGCTTGCTCGGTTGCGCAGGTTGGCTTGGCTGCTGCCCCTTGGGTTCAGAGGCAGCTTGAGTCGCCCGCTTTTGCGCATCGGCCTGCGCCTGTTGCAATTGTTGAGTTTTCCGACGTTTTAATTCATCCCGCAGTGACTTTTCGGGTGGTAGATCGCTCATCGACTATTCAGTTTCTGATGTGACAGGTGCAATCGCAAAGACGCTTGGGTTGTTACTTAGCCGGATCATGATCGCGCTGGGGCACTGTGCAGTCAACGAATTATTCTTGATCACCGGATTCCACTTGAAGCCGCCGCTGCCGGGAGCGCCGTTATCCGTCAACGACATGGTTTCGATGATGCCATCGCTGTCGGCGTCAAATGCGGTATCGGCAGACATGGTAGTATGGATTTCAAAATCCGTCAGCGGAATGCCGGGGGAGACAAAGCCAGTGACCCACATACCTGTGCGGTTCGTGCTGGTCTGGGCGATGCAGCGGGCTTGCTCGATCCTGATCTGTACCGCGCCCGTCGCGTCATGCGTGCCACCTAACGAGCCAGCCACCAACCCATAAACACGATGAACGGCTAACCCTAGCATGAAGGCTATGGCAGTCACGACCACCGCGACCAAGACAATGATAAGCGCGTACTCGACTAGCCCTTGCGCTTTATATGAACGTTTCAGAATCCGCTTCTTTGCTTTATGCATAACGAAGCCCTATCAATTTACAAAGTTTATTCACGTACAGTATAGGAGTCCTTCGCGCTTTATGCAATGATTTTTTACGGGCGCTTATCCACTTTCACATGAATTTTATGGGTGAGCAGCGCTTTCGAGAAATATGATCATCAACGAGCACGACGGATATACCGATGATCAGTCATGGCTCTAACCGCCCGCCTGACTCAGTAACCTCTGATAGCGTTCATCGCGCACCTGTTTATCGGGCGGGTTCAATACCCCGACGACTTCCAACGCAAACGAAGCCGCAACCGCCGCATGATAGCCTGCCAACCGCAGATCGCGAGTGCGCAGCCAACCGACGAGGAATGCGCCGGAATACGTGTTGCCCGCCCCCGTCTGATCGATGATGGTTGGCACGGGAACGGCTGGAATCTCGACGCATTGTTCGCGCGAAGCCACCAGCGATCCGCGATCTCCCATGCGCAGCGCGACGATTTTCGCGCCATCGTTCAACATGGCGTCGATCAACTGATGAGGATCGGTCAGGCCGTAGACAAGGCTGGCTTCCAGCAAATTCGGGGATACGATGTCGGTTTCTGGCAGCGTCCGCACGAATTCCGCGCGATTCTCCGCCACCATATAGGCTTGCTCCGGCTCCCACAAAAACACGGTTTGCGGGCTGAACCTCTGTTTGAAGGTGATGAACTCCTCGCCGCTGCGGAGGATATGCGCGCCCACCGCGTCGCGATAGCTGGCGGGCATCTGTTCCGGCTGCGGATCGTCCATGAACGGCGCGATCACATCCACGCGGTAAATTTCGGTGCGCTTGCCGTTCCATTCGAACAACTGCCACGCCCGCATTTGTGGATAGGGCACATCAAGCACGCCTTGCATATCAAAATCACGCCGCAACCGCGCCAGCAACGCGGGCGATATATCATTGCCGATGGTCGCCACCAGTCCGGGACGTTCATCCCATACGATCATCCCCGCCGCCGCGTGAACACCGCCGCCGCCCAAGATTTCCATGCTGGTTCTGCCGTCTGGATACACGATGTCATCGATGAAAATGCCGCCGACAGCGACAACCGTTGGCGAGGTCATGACCACTCCTAGAAACAATGATAGGTTGAGCGAATAGAGTATAATGACGGCGCGAATTTGTTGCATCATCAACACGGACATATGCTTTGATCGCTGTGGAACTTATCAATGCGCTGGCAGTACTAACGCTTTTGGCGTGGCTGCTCGTGGGCTGGCTGCACATCTATCATCTGATCCGATTTTTCCAGCTAGAGGAATACAAAGCCAATCGCTACTTCAAAGTGCTCTGGCGGCTGCCACCGGAGCGCCGTTTCATCTTCCTGACGTTTGCCGCGCTGCTGGTGACATTCAGCGTATTTGTGATCTTTAGTATGCAAGCCGCCGCGATTCAAGGTCGCCCCGATTTCACCCCCGTCCTCACGATCCTGATCGTCAGTGTGGGGCTTGCCATGGCGCTGCTGTTCCTCCGTCCCAAGAGTCAGGATGCCAAGCAGAAATTCAATGCCACGCCCAGAGCACGCCGTTTACTCAGCACGGCATGGGTCTTGGTGGCGGCGATCCCGCTTTTCCTGATCGCGATCAGTCACGGGTTTGACTACTTTCCGGGCAATTTCCCGCTGCTCGTGGTGCTCACTGGCAGTCTGATGCTGGTGCTATCACCGTTGTATTTGCCGCTTGCCAACCTGATCATGTGGCCTGTGGAAGAAAGCACCCGCCGTTATTATTTGCGGCTGGCGCGGCAAAACTTACAGCGCAGCGGGGCGACGGTAATCGCGCTGACGGGCAGCTACGGCAAAACCAGCACCAAGCACTATTTACAGCACATCCTTGAAGGCAAATTCCGTTCGCTGATGACGCCCCGCAGCTACAACACGCTGCTCGGCATCTCGCGCGTGATCAACGATGTCATGGCAGGGGACGAACGCTACGATTATTTCATCGTGGAGGCGGGCGCGTACATCCCCGGCGAGATCGCGCGCATTTGCCAGCTCGTCAAGCCGCAGATCAGCGTCGTCACCACCGTCGGCCCGATGCATCTTGAGCGCTTCGGTTCGCTGGATAACATCGTCAAAGCGAAGTACGAGATCATCGAGGCGCTGCCCAAAGATGGCGTCGGCGTCTTCAATGCTGATGATCTACGCGTGTTGGGCATGGCACAGCGTGGTTATCCACAAACGCGCCTATTGGTCACGCAGCAAGGCGCGAAGGACGCTAATCTCGCCGCAACAGACGTTCAGATGACTGCTGAGGGCATGATCTTCACCGTCACAGACACGCGCACGAACGAACAGCAATCGATGTCGATGCCCCTGTACGGCGAACACAACGTCACCAATGTACTGTTAGCAATGGCGGTCGCGCATCATCTCGGCATGACCCTGACCGAGATCGCCGCCCGCGTGGCGACGCTCAAGCCTGCCGAACATCGCTTGGTGCGGACAGTGCATCCCAACGGCATTATCGTGATCGATGATGCCTACAGTGCGAATCCCGTGGGCACGCAGATGGCGCTCAAGGTGTTGGCCTTGCAGGGCAGTCGGCAACGTGTCGTTGTGACTTCTGGCATGTTTGAATTGGGCGCGGTTGCCGATGAAGAAAACCAGAGCCTTGGAGAACGGATCGCAGCGGTGGCGACCCATGTCCTGCTGATCGGGGAAAAACAAACGGCGGCAGTCCATCGCGGGTTAGACAAAGTAGGCTTTCCTGCCGATCACATTTACGTCGTCGGCACCATCGAGGAAGCCATCGCCATCTATCAGGGCTTTCTGCAAGCGGGAGATACACTGCTTGTCCTGACCGATCTGCCCGACACTTACGCTTAATGTAACTGGTTCGGCGCGCTAGGCGAAAATATCACTCACCTTGAGTGTAAATCCCGGCAGCACCGAACCGCCGTCCAAAATGCCATCAATAGTCACAGTCTGTACATCTGCATCTTCGCCAGCCACGTACACTTCTACGATACGCTCATCAGGAAACACTAACCACACAAGTTGAGTACCGTGCTGCAAATAGCGTTCGACTTTGTTGCGCAGTGCGCGTTTCCGATCCGTCGGTGATTTGACCTCAACCGCGAAATCAGGCGGTACAGGAGCCTCGCGTTCTGGAAGCTCAGGTAAATGAACCTTCGCAACATACCCAACATCTGGGATCAATATATCGCCATTGGGCATGATATATCCTCCCCCCTCGGTCGTAACGTATCCAATTGGATTTTCACGAAGGAATAATTTGATGGCAAAAATAATTTCCGCAGCTATTTTTGAAGGAGTAAAGCTCGGCATTTTCTCAACCAACTCCCCATCGATGAGTTCAACAATGCGATCAGTGTTCTCCGATTGCTCCATCAAACGCTGGTATTCAGCTATTGTGTATGTCGTTTTCTCATGGATTGCCATCGTTAGCGTCCCAACTCACTTAACACAGTATCTCAATCATAAAGTAGATACGTCTTACGTACAATCGATGAGTTCTTTATGATCCCGCTAACCTATTGTTCAACGGGATCACTATCCAGTCGGTGGTTACTGATTCTTCCGCTTCATCGGCTCATTGTCGAAATATAGGTCGTTGTCGCGTGACCGTAGGAACAGCGTTCCCACTAAGAAGGTCACCACGCCAAGCCCGACCGCGACAGCAGCCGTAGAGGAGAAGCTATTGCCAATCCGCGACAACGCCGGACTGAACACCGCCGTCAGCGCTTGCCGCATTTCCGCCGAGGCTGGCGCACCGTTGATGGTGACGCTGCCCTGCGAAAACACCGACGAGATCGCCGCCGCTGATCCGGAGATACTCAAGCCAAGCAGCAGCACCAATACCGCCGAAAGTGCCAGCGCGGCACCTGCGTACTGAAGACGTCCGCGCCATGCCTCGCTCCACAGCAGCATCCCGACGAGAAGACACAAGATGCCAAACACCAGTAAGAACGCCGCCGTCGAACCGAGGGAATTATTGACCACGCCCGCTAACAACTGCTCCGGCGTAGCGCTGATATTCCAATTCCCCGACTGCTGCATTGAGCGTCGGATCGCGTCGGACGCGTCGATATGCAGTGTATCCGGCACTTTTTGCAGCAGACTCGGCAACCCTTCCTTGATCGAGATCGCGGCACTATCCACAGTCTTCCCTTCCGGAATGCAGCGCATGATCGCCCCATCCGCCGCATACGGGTCTTGTCCGCTGGTACAAGCGGGCAATCCGGCGGCTAGTGTCTGCGCAAATTTATCCGCGCCTTCGCCGTTCAGGGATGTCTTGATCGGCGTCGTGTCGATGTCGAAGATGAGTTTTTCCTTCTTGCCGTCAAACACGTCAAACAAGGTGTTGACCGCGCCAACCGCCTGATCGCGGATGTAAGTGGGCGTGATCACTTCACGCAGCGCGGCAGTCACGGCGGGAACAGGAATATCATTGCTCTCGATCACTGTTTGAAGGTCAGATGGCAGCAAATCCGGTTGCAAGACCACATCGTAAAAACGCTCGTCATCAACCAGATTGATGTAAAACTGGCGATCTAGAATCCATGTATTGGTAGCCAGTGTGAGGAAAGCACACGAAAAAGCTGGCAGCACACCCAAGAAGAAGATTAGGATGGCGAAGAATTTCTTCATGAACGAATCGCTCCTTGAACATCTTCCACTCTACACCAAATTTAGGCGAAAGTGTTCAAGAGCGATTACGTGTCAATGCGTTGATGAGTTGCATCTACCGTCTAGTTGGCACTGCGTTCAGGCTGCGTAGGTTCGCAGCCACCGGCTAACAGCTTTTCCGGCGTCAGGTGGATATTGCGTCCGTGCCAGAGCTGCTGTCCCCATGCTTCTTTGCGCGTATCCCAGTAGATTTCCAAGCCGTTGCCGTCAGGATCGTCAAAGTACATCGCCCAGCTAATCAGATGATCGACCAGAGCCACTTGCACATTCGCCGCCGTCAAGGCTTGATACGCCGCCGCCAGCGATTCACGATCTGGCACTTCAAACGCCACATGATACAAGCCCGTGCCATACGGGTGCGGCTGCGGGGCGCTATTCCCGACATTTTGCAATGCGATCTCGTGGTGCATCCCACAGCCTGTCAAAAAGGCGTAGTGATCGCCCACGCGCTCAATCACGCGCAAGTCGAAGAATTTGGTATAAAACTCAATCGACCGCGTGAGATCGCGTACCTTGAGATGAGCGTGTCCAATGCGAGTATGGTACATCGTTACCTCCGACCAACGTTCGGTTCAGCGCATGAATGGCGGCAAATAGAAGCTAAGGTAGTGTAATGCATTATTTGCATCCGCGCTGATGACGGCTGGCTGCGCGTCCGGGGTTGCCAATATCACGTCATATTGCCCCAGTGGCTGCGTCCTGCCAGCGTATTCCACTTGCCCCCGTCCGTCTGTCACGTACAAAAATAGTTGCTCTTCCTCACGTGGCAGTTCCATGATCAGCTTACCATCCGCTGGCACGGTCGTCGCGCTCAAGCGTCCGTCGATATGCTGCTCCATCGGAGAGCCATCCCCGATCAAGTTGTATACGGTGGCATCATCTACAGTGTACGTGGGCAGTTCAGCCTGCGTAAGCTGCTGATAATGCGGAGCCAGCGATTTATACTTGGCGTCGGCAAGGAACCAGATTTGGATCACGCGGGCAAGGTCGTCCGAACGGTTCAATTCCTGATGCTCGATGTAATCACCAGCGAACATGCGCTGGAGTTCACCCGCGCGGATCAAGCCTTTGCCGCCCGTCGTGTCCTCGTGATACAACGTGCCTTCCAGTACCCACGTGTAAATTTCCAAGCCGCGATGAGGGTGCCACGTGAACCCATTGTGCGGCGCGATGCTGGTCATGTGCGCTGTCAGCATTCCGCTTAGGCGCTGCAAGGGACTCCAGCCACCAACCGCAAAATGCGAATGCAGCCAGTGTACCGGATGCATCGTCGGGAATTCGTCCGCACGGAAATGCTGAAACGGCGCGCGCTCCATAAACCCCGGCGCGATCAGCGTATCCTGATAATGCGATCCGATCATCCTATAGACTCCTCAACCCCTATAAACAACGTCCCAGATCATACACCATGATCTGGGACGCCGAATTTTACCAAGCTGCGAAGCAGATGTGGTGCTGTTTAGGCTTCTTGCGTGGCAGACTGCGTGGGTACCGTTTCGGGCAGCTGAATGGTTTCCAGTTCGATGTTGATCTTGACCTGCTCGCCCACCAGCCAGCCGCCGGTTTCCAGCGCGACGTTCCATGCCAAGTTGAAGTCCTTGCGGTTGATGGAGGTGTGTGCGCTGAAGCCCCACACGGTCGTGCCCCACGGCGACTTGCCCTTGCCCTCGTTGCTGACATCCAGCACAACTTCGCGGGTCACGTCCTTGATCGTCAGGTCACCGATGATCTTGAAGCTATCGAGTTTGCCCGGCGCGGCGAATTCAATCCGCTTGCTTTTGAAAGTCATCGTCGGGAACTTCTCGACATCGAAGAAATCGGCGGAACGCAGGTGACCATCGCGCTTTTCATCGCCCGTCGCAACACTGGCAACGTCGAACGATACATCAACCTTAGACGCCTGAGGATTCGTCTCATCGAGGTTCAGCGTACCACTGACGGCATTGAAGTGACCACGAACGTTCGTGACCATCATATGCTTGACGACGAATTCAACCTGAGTGTGTGCTGCATCAATTGCCCATGCCATGATCTGTCTCTCCTATAGAGTTCAGTGTGTTCGTTTCGGTTTTCGCTTTCAACATGCATAGAATAGAGCAGCGTCGTCCTTCGCGGTGTCCTTAGTGGCGTCCTACGTAGTGTCCTAATCCCACTTTGCGCTACAATCGTGACCCGACTTACCTTATACGTTGTACTTATCCTTGAACGCGAACTAGGTGTTGATGATGTCCCAGAGAATTGCCTTCTTCGCCGCTCTGCTGATCGTACTCGTCGGCTGCGGACAAATCGATCCGAATGCCACGCCCCCCGCACTCTATCCGACACGGGTGCCATTCGGGAGCCTGCCTACCTTTGCGGCGGGCACAGGGCCGATCGTGGCAACGCAACCGGGGAGCTTCCCGACTATTCCGCCGCCCAGTGCGCCCGCGCCCACGCTTTTCATCCCGACCTCGCTGCCCGTCACGCCGATCCGTCCGACGGCAGTCGTGCCGACTCCGATCCCGTCGCTAGACGCCAACTGGAATCAGATTTCGGCGGGCATCGTGTGGCGCACCATCACCTTCCGCGCGCCTTCGACAGGGCAGGTAGCGGCGGTGCTCATCGTCCGGCTAGACCCGCGCTATGTACGCTTCAAAGTGCATTATCAAGCGGGCGCGGCACGTACTATTCAGCAGTGGCAGGTGGCTCTCCCCGGCGCGGTCGCTATTATCAACACCAATTTCTTTGATGCGTCCCGCCGACCGCTCGGTCTCGTTGCGTCGGATGGCGTCCTGAGTGGTGCATCCCTGCCGCGTAATGACACTGGCGTATTTCAGGTGGTCAATGGCACGCCCAAAGTGCGATCCTTCTTCTTGGAGCCGTACCGCAATACTGAGTATTTTGAGCAGGTCACGCAAGGCGTGCCGATGTTGATGGTGGCGGGGCAGGTCGCGCCCGCCTTCAATCCTGACATCAACAACGCGCCGAGCTTCCGCTCAGTGGTCGCGCAGGATAAATCGGGACGCATCCTGTTCATCGCGACACAGCTCACGCCCGTCTCGCTGACGGATATGGCACGTTTCCTCGGCGTTTCGGGGCTGGACATCAACACGGCGATGAATGTGGACGGTGGCAATTCCACGCAGATGTATGTGCAAACGGGTGGGCCGTCGCAGTTCACTACGGGCTTCAATCCGGTACCTGTCGTACTGGCAGCATATAAGCGTTAGTGCGCTAAAACGGGGCTGGGGCGCTTTAACCGAGCAGCGTTAGCCCCCACAAAATCCATAGAGTGCTGTACATTAAGGCGCGTTTGTGCCGTCGCAGTGCCGCGAACAGCACCACTCCGATTACCAGCCCCGGCATAAACCGCGTGATCCCCAACGGTTCGCGGTATGTGGAAAACGGCACTGCCAGCATGATCGCCGCGTTCGTGAATAGGACGAATAGATACGGGTGCCAGCGGCGCTTTTCGGCTTCGCGCCAGCACTGCCACAACGCCCACAGCGTCGGGAGCACCACGAATGGCAGTAACAGCGCCCCGAACCGCACGAACGCCGCCGCGCCGAATTCCAGCCCGATCCGCCAGATGCCCATGAACGGAATCACCTCGAACGGGGTCGCCATCGCACCGCCAGAACCGACGCCGAAGCTGCCAAACCAGCTACGCAAAATAAACTGCCAGATCACAAATGGCACCACGCTGATCAGCACCAACCGCACCGCGTGCCACCAACGACGCTGCACCGCAAAATACAGCACATATCCCGCCGTCGTGATCAAGATCGTCTCTTTGGCAAACGCGGCCAAGCCCAACAAAGCCGCGTTTAGCCACCAGCGATCCCGCTGACCCGCTAGAATCGCCAGCAGCACCAAGCCATAGGCCAGCGGTTCCGCTGTGTTCACACGTACCGCGAAAAAGACACCGCCGAACAGCCCATACACCAGTGCGAACCACGTACTGACGCCAGCATCGGTCAGCAGCATCCCCACCGCCAGCGTCCCCACCGCCAGCATAATGCCGTTGATGGCGAGCATTGCTTGAATAATATGGATCGCGTCCAACAGTCCCACGTAGCGCGCGAGGATCGGATGTAGGATGCGTTGATAACGGTAGGCAGGGACATCGAGGCATGAGGTAGCAAAGGTCGGATCCAGCGCGATGCAGTACGTGAACTGACCGTCATAGCCAGCCGAGCCAGCCGGAGTCGGGCGCACAAATTCGAACCACTGCCCATCGTCGCGTTGATAGTGGAGATAGATGAAGGCCAGATACGCCACACATAAGATCGCCACGAGCAACGCTGGACGCACGATCCGCAGGATGGGAAACCGAGATGATTTTGTTGTAACGACGCTCACAAGCCGCCTTTATCTCGATGCTATGATAGAAGTTGATGTTACCGGAGGACATGTCCGCAACGCAAAACAGCGTAGATCGGCATCTTAAGTCAGCTCTTTATCAAGCCCCTCTATGACCAGCGTAAAATTGAGCGACTTGCCCCGCGCGATGGCGGCATTCAGACCTTCTGGCGGGAGCGCCGCTTCTAGGTCGGTTCGCAGTGGCTTAATCCAGTGTTGAATACTGGTCAACTTGCCTATCGGATGCGCTTCGATCATGCCGACCAGCTCGGCGCTGTGTTCCGCCCGTCCTTCCAGCAGATGCAGCCGCGCGATCCCCGCCAGCATATCTAGTTGGGACGGGACAGACAGCATATTCTTGAGGATAGCTGCCACCTCACGCAGTGTGGCGCGTGCCGCCGCTGCGTCCTTTTGGGCGAGTAAGTAGAAAGCGAGATACGTTTTGCTCTCAGCGAGGCCGTCCTTGGCATCCGTTTCCTCGTACACTTTGATCGCTTCCTTAAACGCGGATTGAGCGCCATCCAGATCGCCTTGTTGCAGCGCGACCAACCCCAACAGGTTGTGGCTCTGCGAGATCGTCTCGCGGTCTTCAAGCTCACGCCGGATGCGTAAGGCTTCATCCGCATCAGTCTTGGCGGCAGTCAGATCGCCCTTCATGAAGGCCAACCGCGCTCGCGAAGTAAGCGCGAAACATAACCCACGTCTATCCCCGATTTCCTCGTAGATAGTCAGCGACTCGGTAACACGCTGCGTCGCTATCTCGAACTCGCCTTTGTACCGCGCGAACTGAGACTGATTGCTCAAATACATCGCCAAATTTTGCCGATCATTCAGTTCTTTGAACATGTCGATGGCTTGCTTCGTATAGTCTTCCGCTGATGGTAAGTCACCAAGCCGATCCTGAAGCGAACCAAGCGCGCCGAGGAAATACGCGATGATGCGTGGATCTGCGTGATCCCGCGCGATCTTTAGGCCAGTGGTCAGGTGGCGCAGCGAGGTTGTATAGTCGCCCTGACTGGTGCTGATCAGCGAGAGGTTGTAA
Source organism: Anaerolineae bacterium (assembly GCA_019637615.1). Lineage (GTDB taxonomy): Bacteria > Chloroflexota > Anaerolineae > Aggregatilineales > UBA2796 > JAHBVK01. Next base: position 36,466 of record JAHBVJ010000030.1, read on the forward strand.
TACGAAATCGCTACTGAGTACCAATTGCCAGCGGCCTGTTCAATGGCTAACCCCTGCTCAAGGTAAGCCAATGCTGGTACATAGTCTCCGATGCTGCTCAGGAACGCGCCATAGTTGCCGAGCGCCGTCGCCAGCCGCGATTGGTTGCCAATGGAACGTTGGAGCGCGATGGTTTCCTCGAAATATTTCCTCGCATTAGGATAGTCACTGCTCGATGCACAAATGATGCCTAACGTGCCCATGCTGCCCGCCATACCAGCCTGATCACTGATTTCGCGCTGAATGGCAAGGGCATCCTCATAGCCTTTCCGCGCTTTCACATAATCACCTTGTGTATACGGCGTCCACGCCAGATTTGCCATCGTGATAGCAATGCCAGTACGGTCGCCCAACGTGCGGAAGATCTTCAACGCACGTTCGAGCAAGGTATTGCCAAACTCGTGCTCGGAACGCCGATTGATACGAAAATAACCGAGCACACGGAGCAGTTCGGCTTCGTTTTTGCGGTCGCCCAAGCGTTCAGCGATAGCCAGACTGGTTTCGAAGCAATCTATCGCTTGTGTAAAGTCGCCCGATAAATCGAGCGCCTCGCCGCGCTGCCTGAGGATCATCAGCTTTAACACTTGCATTTCTTCCGGCAAGCGGGCTAAGGCACGTTCTGTAATCTGCAATGCCTCGCGTGGCACGTAACTGCCGAGCGCGACTTTCGTCGCCAATTGCGCCTCGATCGTCCCTTGTCGGTTGTCGCCCGCCGCATACCAGTGCTCCATCAACGTCGCCGCGCGGCTGATGTCGCCCGGATAGGCCTTCTCTAAGGCGTCCGCGACTTCGCGATGCAAGGTGGGCAGTTCCTGCGCGGTCAGGTCTTTTAGTAGAGCTTCGCGTAGTTTGTCGTGGGCAAACCGCCACTGTCCATCTTGCACCTCCAGCACGGCGACGTTGGCACATGTCGTCAGCCATTCATCCAGTGAGGTACCGAGTTTGTCCGCTATCAACTTCAGCGCGGCAAGGTCTAGTTGGCGTCCTGCCACCGCCGCCCGCTTCAGCAGCGCCTGCCCGCTTTCTGGCACCCGCGCCAAACGCCGCCGCACGATCTCCTGCACACCGCCCGCGAAGACCTTTTCTGGCAGCGTCCTGCGCCCGATCTCGCTCAAGCGTCCGGCTTCTTCTGCCAAGGCGCGCATAACCTCAACAATAAAGAAGGCATTCCCTTCCGTTTCGCGCTGAATGAATTCCACCACCTCTGGATAAGCGCCAGCCTCACCAAGCATTGCCGTACTCAATTTGGTGATACCTTCAATGGTCAGCCGTTTCAGCGTCAGGACTTGCATCCCCGGCAGTTCCTTGGGCAGATCGGGACTTTCGTCGTTGCGGTAGGTGCCGACAATCATCAAATGCAAATCACTGATGATCAGGTTCAACTGCTTCAAAACTTCAAGACTCTCGCTCGTCCACTGTAAATCTTCGAGGATCAGGAGAATCGGCTGCGTATGGCGGCGGAATAAATCCGCGATGGTAAGCACTAAACGACGCTGACCGGGTTTACCCTCGATTGGCGAAGCGTTTGGCACCTCGCGTCCTAACAATGTCCCAATATCCGGCACGATTTCCTTGATGATGCTGGCTTCGAGATTGCTAGGATCAGTCGCGATCACCAACCGACGCAGCACGTCTTGCCACAACTGATAGGGCAGCCCGCCTTCTGCCACACCTTGCCCTTGTAGTACCAAGACACCTTGCACCAACGCACGAACGCGCAACTCATCCACCAAGCGCGACTTGCCGATCCCGCTTTCCCCACCGATCAGCCATGCCCGCGCTGGCGCATCGACAGCTTTGTTATCCGCGATGACGGCCTTTAACGTCGCTGCTAACTGCGCGAACTCGGCTTCACGTCCCACGAACTTGGAGGCTTGCAAGAAGCTCTCACGGATAGCCGCGCTTTCTTCGGGGATAGCTTCACCGAGCGCGTCGGTCAGCGCTTCGATCACTTCCTCGGCGGTCTGGTAGCGTTCCTCCGGACTTTTTGCCAACAGTTGGCGGATTGCCGGACGCAGCACAGCATCAATGTTGTTGACGTCAGGGGATTTATTGAGAATAGCAATGATGAGCTGTGTGATGCCCTCCTCCTCAAACGGACGCTGCCCTTGCAACAGCTCACACGCGATCACGCCCACCGCATACAAGTCGGAAGCGGCGGTGGCTGGCCCTTCTGTGAGCACTTCGGGAGCCATATAGTGCATGGTGCCAGCTACCCCGCCCTCGGCTTCTTCAGTTGGGTGCGCGACGGCTGCTAACCCAAAATCCAACACCTTGACCTGTCCATCAACCGTTACCAGCACATTCCCCGGCTTCAGATCGCGGTGAATCACGCCGCGCCGATGCAAGTAAGCCAGTGCTTGCAGCATCTGCACAATCAGATTGACTTTTTCCGTCTGGGATTTGCCCGCGCCAGCCTCCACGATGGTACGTGCGTTTTCCAGCAATGTCATCGTGAAATAGGGCTGACGTTCGCTGTCAAAGCCGTAGTCCATCACACTAATAACATTAGGATGCCGCAGTGAGGCCAGCGTGCGGAATTCATTGGATAGCGCGACACGGAAGTTCTGGCTGTCGCTAGGCACTTCGCTACCGGGAACCTGAGGAGCAAGGATCACGCGTTTCAGCGCAACTTGCTGTTTCATCAAGCGGTCATCGGCGCGGAACACCGTACCCATCCCGCCCGCGCCAAGTTGGTCGTGTAATTGATAACGGTTGGCGATCAGTTGCTGCATAGCATCCTCGACAAAGCGTACATAGGTCGGTTTGAACGGAAAGCATCCACGCGCCTGCTGGATATAAGCATCAGTGGATGGAATAAGGCAGAAAGATCAAGCGTTATGCTGCCGATGAGGACAGACGCAAGATGATAAAGCATCTAGCCTACTTCCTTATCGAGTTGTCCCGTCACGCTATCAATGTTCATTTTTTTGCCGCGTCCAACAGCAGCGACGAAACGTTCGGAAGGAAGTGCCGCTTCTAATTCCGCGCGCAACGGCTTGACCCAATGCTGGATAGACAGCATGTTGCCCATCGGATGTGCCTCGATCAGGCCGACTAATTCAGCGCTGCGCTCCATACGCGCTTCAAGCAAATTCAACCGCGCGACACTCGCCATTACTTCAAGCTGCTTCGGCACAGATCGATCCGCGGCGAGGATGGTCAGCGCTTCGTGAATATGCAGCCGCGCAGCCGTAAGGTCTTTTTTCGCGAACAAGCAGAAAGCGAGGTACGTTTGGCTCTCGACAATACCACTTTTTGCGCCTGTCTCCTCACAAACCCTGAGCGCCTCCTGAAACGCCGCTTGCGCCGCATCATAGTCGTGGATTTGTAAAGCAATCATTCCCAACAATGTGTGACTTTGTGCGATCGTCTCGCGATCTTCAAGCTCACGACGGATGCGCAGGGTTTCCTCCGCATCCACCTTAGCGGCACTGAGATTGCCCTGCGCGAACGCCAGCCCGCCGCGGGCGGTCAGTGCGTAGCATAGTCCGCGCCGATCACCGATGTCCTCATAGATACCTATGGATTCCTTGACGAGATTCTCCGAGTCGGCAAAATCCCCCTTCTCGCGCAGAAGATAGGACTTTGCGCTGAGATACATGGCGAGATTTTGCCGATCATTGATCTCGCGGAACAGGTCAAGCGCTTGTTGCGTAAAGGTTTCGGCGGCTGGTAAGTCGCCAAGCTGAATCTGCAAAGAGCTAATCCCGCCGAGAAAATAGGCGATAACGCGGGGGTCTGCGTGTTCACGTGCGATCTTTAGGCCGTCGGTGTAGTAATGATGCGCTGTCGTATAGTCGCCCTGATTATTGCTCACTAAGGCGAGGTTGTAATAATGGACGGCGACGGCGTGCCAATTCCCCGCGACTCGCTCAATCGCCAGCCCCTGTTCAATATATTGACGGGCTTGCGTGTATTCTCCGGTCATGCTCAGGAATGCGCCATAATTGCCTAGCGTATTCGCCAGATGCGACTGATCGCCGATGGCACGTTGAAGCGCAACGGTTTCTTCAAAATAGCGTTTGGCGGCTGGATAATCGCTGCTGGAAGCGAAGATAATGGCTAACGTGTTCATACTCATCGCCATGCCGGTTTGATCGTTGATCTCGCGTTGGATGGCAAGCGCCTTTTCATACCCGTCGCGCGCTTCGGGATAATTGCTTTGCGCATACAGTGACCACGCCCGATTAGCCAGCGTGATGGCAATCCCCCGACGATCCGCCAAGCTCTGGTAAATCCGCAGGGCTTGCTCAAGATAGATGTTCCCTTGGCTGTGATCGGAGCGTCGGGCAGTCAGCATATGGCCTAGAACACGCAGTGCTTCGGCCTGATTTCTGCGATCTCCGAGCCGTTCAGCAAGCGTCGCGCTGGCTGTGTAATTGTCAAAGGCTTGTTGGAAATCTCCGAGATTTTCATGCGCATCGGCCTTCAACTTGAGCAGCATTAATTTCGACACTTGCATCTCATCCGGGATCATGGCAAGCACCCGATCAACAAGATTCAGCGCTTCTTTGGGGACATATTTCGTCAGCGCCACATTCACCGCGATCTGTCCGCTGACTGTTCCTTGCCGCCATTCATTCGCACCATACCAGTGTTCCATGAGCACAGCCGCGCGGCTCGTATCACCGGGATAGGCGGCCTCGATGGCCTCGGCAACTTCCCGATGAAGGGTGGGTAACTCTGCTGATGTCAGGTCGCTTAACAACCCCTCACGCAGTTTATCGTGGGCAAATCGCCATTGAGCATCTTGTACTTCCAGCACTGCCACATTCGCACACGCGGTCAGCCATTCGTCCAAGCTGTTGCCAAGCCGTTCCGCGATGCTTTTAAGCATAGCGAGATCCAACTGACGGCCTGCCACGGCTGCTCGTTTTAGCAACGCCTGACCAGTTTCCGGAACGCGTGCCAAACGCCGCCGCACGATCTGTTGCACACCACCCGAAAAGACATGTTCTGGCAGCGTTTTGCGCCCGATCTCACTCAGCCGTCCCGCCTCCTCCGCCAGCGCGCGCAAGACCTCCACCATGAAATAAACGTTACCTTCGGTTTCCCGCTGGATAAAATCCAGCACTTCAACGTTTTTGCCTGCATCCCCCAACATCGCCGCGCTCAACTTGGCGATGCCATCCGCCGTCAAGCGTTTGAGGCTCAAAAGCCGCATCCCCGGCAGTTGTTGAGGAAGCTCGATATTCTCGTCGTCGCGGAACGTACCGAGGATGATCAGGTTCAGTTCCCCGATAATCAGATTCAACTGCTTCAAGACTTCGAGGCTTTCACTCGCCCAGTGCAAGTCTTCAAGGACGAGTAGAATCGGTTGCGTTTGACGACGGAATACGTCGGCAATCGTCAGTACGAGGCGGCGCTGTCCCAATTTGCCCTCGATAGGGGGAGCGTCCACCACGTCATGGCCCAACAGAGTGCCTATATCCGGCACGATTTCCTTCAGGATGCTGGCTTCCAGATCGGTCAGTCGGGTGGCTAACACAAGCCGACGCAGCGCATCCCGCCATAACTGGTATGGCATCCCACCTTCTGCGACGCCTTGCCCTTGCAGCACGATGGCACCACGCACCTGCGCACGGATACGGATTTCTTCGACCAAGCGCGATTTGCCGATGCCACTTTCACCGCCGATCAGCCATGAACGCTGAGGGTTATCCGTGCCAGTCACGCCATTAAGGACTGTCATCAGGGCCGAAAACAATGTCTCAAATTCGGCATCGCGTCCCACAAACTGCGAAGCCGCTAAAAAGCTCTCGCGCACCGCCTCACTTTCCACAGGGATCGGTTCCCCTAGCGCGTCCGAGAGTGCCTCGATGACTTCCTCGGCAGTTTGGTAGCGCTTGGCAGGGTTCTTTTCCAGCAATTGGCGGATCACGGGGCGGAGCCGAATCTCGATCCTGTTCAGATCAGGTTGATGATTGAGGATCGTCATGATGAGGCTGGTGATGGTATCCGCGTCGAAGGGCAGTTTTCCCTGTAACAGTTCATAGGCGATCACGCCCACTGCATACAGGTCGGATACGTTGGTGGCGGGCGCATCGGTAAGCACTTCGGGGGCCATATAGTGCATCGTGCCCGCGATTCCTTCTTCCGAGTCTTCGCTTGGTTGGACAACGATTGCTAGTCCGAAGTCGAGCACTTTCACCTGCCCGTCGGCGGTCACGAGCACGTTCCCCGGCTTGAGATCGCGATGCACGATGCCGCGCCGATGTAGATAAGCCAGCGCTTGCAATAGCTGCATAAGCAGATGCATTTTGTCTGCTGGCGATTGACCCATGCTGGCTTGGACGATGGTGCGGGCATTTTCCAGCAGCGCCATCGTGAAATACGGTTGACGGGCACTGTCAAACCCATAGTCCAGTACACCGATGATGTTGGGATGCCGCAGCGAGGCCAGCGTACGAAACTCGTTCGAGAGCGCGATTCGATAATCTTCGCTGTCGTCGGTCTCACCGTCACTGGGTGGAGGGGCAAGGCTCACCCGCTTCAGCGCGACCTGCTGCTTCATGAGGCGGTCATCGGCGCGGAACACCGTGCCCATCCCGCCAGCGCCAAGTTGATGGTGTAATTGATACCGATTGGCGATCAATTCCTCCATAGGCCCTCCAACATATGGCTATTACACGGACTTGAATAGTCAACCCTAGCTAAACACCGAGGTCGGATAACCGCAAATTGCCTGTGAACACAGCCGACCAGACAGGACGGCTCCTTCGACGCAGCCAAAACTCAGCACGCCGACGTATGTCCAATCCCCCGCCAGATACAACCGTCCATATTTTGAGTCGCTCGGTTTGAGCTTAAAGCGCCACGACTTTTCTTTCGCAATCGGCTGTCGTTCGGTCGGGTTGATATTGGCGCGGATGTCCTGCTGCAACAAACGTGCCTCGTCTTTGGCGTCACCTTTGGCGAACAGCATCGACCAATCCAGCGCGTTCGGGTTATCCGCTTGCGTTCCTTCAGGCCAGATCAGTGCGGCGCTGTTTTGTAGGTAAGTCTCCATCGGCTTGAGCGCCATCTGTTTCGCTTCGGTCGGGAAGTCGTGCTGATCAGGTGGCGGCTGCGTGGTTGGCGTCGGCATCACGCTGCCCACGTAGTAAATGCTCTGCGGGACGCTCGATCCCTGCCAGTCTTCGACGGGCAGCAGATGGCTCATGTTCGTCCACACGTCCCCCGGTTCTGCATACGACATCGCCAGTGGATTATCACTCGTCGTGCCGAGTTCAGCGGCAGTTTTGGTCATCCACAACTCGTACTGGCGTGTCCACACCGTCGGCACGTTAGCGATCATGTCCTGCCATGCGCTGCTATTTGCGATGAGTTCCGGGCATACGTAGGGGAACGCACCAATCGAAATACCAAGGATCACCTTGTCGAAATCCTGTCCGGCAGTCAGCGTCAACTGTCCTACATCGGGCCACGCGCAATAGAAGGATTCGAGGTCAACGTTGACGCCCTCTTTCTGCATCGCTTGCATCTGCGCGCCTTCTTTCAACTGGTCATACAGCGGATCATTGGGCCATGCGGGCAAATTCTTGACGAAGATCAGCGGATCGTAAGTGTCTTTGGGGGTGGCTTGCAGCGCCATGTCAATCGTCTGTACCGAGGTCTTGTCGCTGGAAACGCCGATATTGGTCACGCGGCTGAAGAAGTTGAACTTGACACCCCGCTGGCTCAACACGGCATACAGTGGCGCGAACACGATGTCGCCCATGCCCGCGTTCATCTTGAAGAACACCGCGCCCTGATACGTCAGGAACATGCGCAGCATTCCGTATACCGCTGTCCCCGCCGCCACACTGCGATTCTCGAACGTCGGGATACCGTCCCGATATGTAAACGCCATGTCGTACACACCACTCAGCAATGCCGAGATCAACAAATCCTGCGGTGCGCCATGCCGTGCCAGCCACGCCGTATATTCCTCGTCATTGATCGAGTCGAACCCTTCTGGATTAAACAGCACATCATCTTCGAGCACACCCTTGATGTTGTAATAGCCCATCTGGATCAACAGTATCAACCGCCGCAACTCGGTCGTGATCGGCAGCTTTTCGATCTCTGACTCGAACCAGTGAAAGAAGCTTTCTAGCAACCCTTGCAAAAATCCGTGCGCTTCGGTCGTTTCATCAGTACGTGCTAAGTGCGGGACGTTATCAGCCTGATCCGCGAGATGCAACTGCATGGCGATCTCATGCGCCCGCTGTAATAAATACTCACCGTGCGAAATAAGCGCCGCCAATCCGGACTCGGGGCTTGCGACGGCTTCTTCCACCGTAACATTATCGGCGGACGTGCCGCCGAAATAACTGCTCACAGACTCTTGCATCTTCTCGATCACCTTCAGGATCGCTTGGATGATCGTCAGCATATGGTCGCCATCGCCGGGGTACTCGTTCGGCGTCACCTTGAACGGCATATCCCACGGCATCCACGTGCCGTCGATATGCTCGTCATACTCGAAGAATTCTTGCGGGGCGAAGGCTTTGTCGATGCTGCGGATCGGGGAATCGGGATACAAGCCCATGTCCTGAAACGCCTGATATGCCCGTCCCATCACGTTGAAGGCGTTTTCGTAAAAGCCAAACCACAGATGCAGCCCATGCTCGATGATCCGACCATCCTCGCCGCGTCCGCTGGCACCTTTCCCACCGAGCCGCCAACCCATCTGATAGACCGTGATGTCGTATTTATCTTGCCAATTCGGTTGCTCGGTGAGTTCGAAGACGGCGGTCATTGCGGCGATGCCACCACCAAGCACCACGATTCTTTCCGGTGTCGATGCTGCGGTCATGAAAAACTCTCCCCTTTGCCAAAACAGGGTAAATGAAGGATAAGTTGCTGATCATGGGTACAATTAATCTGGGTGAGCAGGTAGCTAGCTGCGACTTTTTCTAGCTATGATTTATTGTACCCGCAAAGCAGAAAGACCTAGCAACGCCATCCACATCGGCTAACGGATACGCATCAAAACATACTTAGTAGGACATATGGCAGCCTTACCAACCTCCCCAACTGCACAACTGCTCGGTAAACGCTACCTACTCCAACAAAAAGTCGGTCAAGGTGGAATGGGTTCGGTTTATCGAGCGCTGGATAAGCTCACCGCGCAGATGGTCGCCCTCAAACGCGTCACCACGCCCACCGATCAGCTAGATTTTGCATCGCGCACGGATGGCAGCACCGATCTCGCCGTCTCGCTGGCGCAAGAATTTCGCTTGCTGGCTTCGCTGCGGCATCCAAACATCATCAGCGTTCTGAACTACGGTTTCGATGATGCGCGCCAGCCTTATTTCACGATGGATTTCTTGAACGATCCGATCACGATCACGGAAGCTGGCGAGCATCAATCCACCGAAGGCAAGATCATGCTGCTGGTCGAGATGCTGCAAGCCCTCGCCTATTTGCATCGTCGCGGCATCCTGCACCGCGATCTCAAGCCGAGCAACGTGGTCGTGTCTGATGGCAACATCAAGGTGCTGGATTTCGGTCTCTCGGTACGGCGCGAACAAGGCGCGACTGATGCCTCCGGTACGCTCTCTTATATGGCTCCCGAAGTCTTGCTTGGGCAGGTGGCGGATGAACGCGCCGATCTCTACGCGACGGGCGTCATCGCTTACGAGCTGTTCACTGGCCTGTTGCCATTCGATGATCTGAGCATTTACGCGCTGATCGATAAAGTGCTCAACCGTCCTTTCGACCTAACGCCGCTGAAACGCTTGCCGCGCGAAGTGTCCAGCATCATCACGCAGTTGCTTGCCAAGAATCCAGTAGATCGCTATCAGGGCGCGGACGAAGTGATTGCAGCCTTCGGGCAGGCCACGGGGCGGCAGTTCTCTTATGAAACGACTACCACGCGAGAAAGTTTCCTCCAAGCGGCGGAGTTCGTCGGGCGCGATGATGAACTGGATAGCCTGCTGGCAGCGCTAGAAACTGCTAAACAGGGCACAGGTGGCCTGTGGTTGGTTGGCGGCGAAAGCGGCGTCGGCAAATCCCGTTTCATCAACGAACTGCGGGCACGCACGATGGTAGATGGCGTTTTGGTGCTGTCTGGACGTTCGCTCAGTGAAGGCGCGCAACCTTTCCACATCTGGCGCGATAGTCTGCGCTGGTTAGCGATGCTGACCGACATTGATGATTTTCAGGCGGGCGTACTGAAATCCGTCGTGCCCGATCTAGCGACGCTTCTCGAACGCGATGTCCCGACTCTGCCCGACCTCGACCCGCAGGCCACTCAGGATCGGTTGCTCGGCGTGATCGAGAGCATTTTCCGCGCCCAAACCGATCCTATCCTACTGTTGTTGGAAGACCTGCACTGGATCGGTTCCGAGAGCTTGGCGGTGCTGGTACGTCTTGCTCATAGCGTGACCGAATTACCCATGCTCATCGTGGGCAGCTACCGTGATGATGAGAGTGCGGCGCTGCCTGCGATGCTCAAAGAAGCCCATACGCTCAAATTGAATCGTCTATCGCAACCCGATATTGCCGAACTTACCGTCTCGATGATTGGCGACAACGCCGCTAACCCCGAACTTGTGGACTTGCTCACGCGAGAAACCGAAGGCAATGTCTTCTTCTTGGTGGAGATCGTACGCCTACTCGCGGAACGCGCTGGCAAACTGGCGGACATCGGCAAAATCACGCTGCCTAAAGGCTTGCTCTCCGGCGGCATCGCGGAAGTCTTGCAACGCCGCATCAGCAAACTCCCGACGGAAGCGCGTGGGCTGCTCAATGCGGCGGCGCTGGCGGGACGTCGGCTCGATCTCGCGATCATGCATGCCATCGCGCCGGACATCGATCTCAGCTATTGGTTGCAGCTCGGCTCAGATGCGGCGGTACTCAACGTCGAAGATGAACACTGGCAGTTTACGCACGATAAACTACGCGAACACATCATCACGACCTTTGATCCTGCCGAAAAGAAGCAGCGTCATCGCGAAGTCGCCAGCGCTTATGAGCAGGTCTACCCCAACGTCGCGGAGAACAGTGCGATTCTGGCCTATCATTGGGGTCAGGCGGGAGATGAGGCTAAAGAAGGCTATTATTCCGGCGTGGCGGGCAAATTGGCGCTGGATAACGGTGCCTATACCGAGGCCATCGCCTTGCTCAACCGCGCCATCGCGCTGCGCACGACCATCACGCCGCTCGAACGCGCCACCTATTACCGTTGGCTTGCCAGTGCCTACATGGCCTTGGGGCAGTACAACCCCGCCCGTGAAAACTGCGAACAAGCCTTGCACTGCCTTAACCGCCCGTCGCCGTTCAAAAGCTCCTCGGCGGGGTTTGACATCGTGCGGCAGTTGAGCCAGCGTATGCTCCGTCGTAGTCCCAAATCCGAACCATCAGCGGACGAAAGAGCCTTGAATGTCGAATTGCGGCTCGTCTACGACACGGTCAACGAGCTGGCGTTCCTCACCGACAACACGTTGGCTTTTCTCAACAGCACCTTGGCGCACGTCAATGTTGCGGAAAAACTCAATGCGCCGGTCGCCCTCGCGGACTCCTATGCCCGCGTGGCGATTGTCGCCAGCCTCATCCCCCTGCGCGATGTCGCCCGCACATATGTCAAGCGCTCTCTCGATAATCTCGCCCTGACTGACGACCCTACCACGCAGATGAATACGCTGCTGCGGTTGGCAATCTACAGCACAAGCGCGGGGCAGTTCGCGGATACCCATGCGCGCGTCGCGGAAGGTCTCAAACTCGCGACAAGTATCGGCGCGAAGGGCATCGCAGAGAGTCTCATGACCACTGAATCGAGCACCTATTACTATCAGGGAGATTTCGTCCGTAGCCTCGACGTAGCCGAGCAGCTCCTCAAAAGTGCCCGCAGCAGCAACACCGTCCAGCACGAAATTTGGGGACTGTCAGCCTCTTCTACCGCTTATCTAATGCTCAACGAACTGCACCGCTCCGTCGAATTGGGCGAACAATCCATCGACCTGCTCACCCGCAACGCCGAAGTCGAGCCGACTTCGATCATCAACCGCTACGGGGTGCGCTCGACGGCCTACTTGCGGCTGGGCGATCCACAGCTTGCCCGCGAATTTGCCGAGAAAAGCTTGGGTACGATGGATAAAGTCAAACGTCCCGTTATTTTCAGCGTCTACGAGGGCTACGTGCAGACCGCCGAGACTTTCTTCGCGCTGTGGGAAGCTGCCGCGCCCAACAGCGCCGAAGCGCAAGACCTGAAAGCCATCGCGGCCCGCGTCTGCAAGCATCTTGCTACGTTCAGCGGCATCTTCCCGCTTGGCGAACCAGCCATGCATCGCTATAAAGGGCTGTACGAGTGGCGCACGGGACAGCCGCCCAAAGCGCAAGATCACTGGCAGCGTGCCCTCAACTCTGCCAAACAGCTTGGGATGGCCTTTGAGCAGGGGATGGCGCACTATATGCTTGGCCTTCACCTCTCCGCCGATCATCCCGACCGCGCGCAGCACTTGGCGACCGCACGGGATATTCTCGACAACTTGAACGCGACCTATGAATTAGCGCTCGTCGTCCAAGCCTTATCCGACCACTAACGCAGCATCGATTGGGTGAGAAATCCCTGTCAGGGTAACTTGCTCAACCATCCAAGCATGGCGGCGACAACTTCCTGTGGATGATCCGCCATGACGTAATGACCCGCGCCAGCGATCTGCACATAGGTGCCCCCTTTCCGCTGGGCGAGCGATTGTAAAGCCGCATCGAATGCGCCGATGGGCAAGTCGGGCACATCGCTTTTTTCCGCCCCAATCGCAAGCATCGGGGCAGTAATCTGGGGTTCGGCAACGCTGAGTTCTGCGACCAAACTTTGTGCAGCGATAGCGCCTTCGTCTGACACCCGAATGAGTGCGGTACTCCCTGAGCGTAAAGCGACCATCACAGTTCTGAGGTCGCTGGAATAGGCGGGGTGTGCCATGAAACTGCCAATCGGACGCAGCATCCCCAAGTTCGTCAAAAATTCTAAAGCGCGGTAGCTGCCCAAGCGTGCCACGACTGGCGTAGCGACATCCCGGCTCAACCCCTCGACAAGAACCACCCCACGTACCGGGAATTTTGCTGCATAGATTTGCACAACAGCCCCACCGAGCGAATGCCCAACCACCACCGGATTTTGTATGCCCAACGCCGTTAAGGCACTGTGTAATTCATCAGCGGCAGTGCTAAAGGTGCGTGGCGTAGGTGCGGCATCGCTCCAATCCTGCCCAAGTCGATCAAATGCACAAACGCGATTGTGCTGGGCAAGGGTAGGCATGATAGGCGTCCAATCGATCTCGCCGCCACCAAACCCTGCCTCCAGCACCAGCGTGGGTTCTGCGTGTCCTTGGCATAGGTAGTGCATTTTCAGCGGCACACCCGGAGCGACCGATTCAATAGCAACAAATTGACCGGGCGGCGGAAAATCGATCGTGAGACGGGACAGCGTGTAGCTGTCATAGAGTTTGGCACCCGCCATAACTAGGACGAGAATAGCCAACAATCCGAACACAACCTGACGTGTTCGAGGCAACCTACGTTTGGGAGTTGACATTGCTCTGTCTCCTTCTATCCGAACAGTGTTCGGTAACGAGTAAAAAAATATAGCCCTTGATCATTCAAAACGAACCATCATACCCGTTATAAAAATCGTCAAAGCGTCCTGCGCGGCTTGCTCCCAATCGGCCTCAAAGGATACGAGATGTGTATTTTGCAGTGTTGCCATACCGTGTACCATCGCCCATAAGCTATAGGCACCTGCCTCGGCGTTGCCCACCACACGCTGGTCAAAGATGCCCGCTGCGAGACCTTCCCGTATAACAGCCAGCAACTTACCATAGGGCGAGTCTGCCGGGACTGACTCGGACAGCCTTTTACGCTTTGAAGCAGATACTAAAAACAGTAAGTTGAATGTTTCAGAATTTTCACGTGCAAAGCGCAGGTAGGCTATGCACAGCGATCTCAAGCGTTCTTGAGGCGATGCTTGAGCGGCACTTTCTTCAAAATAGCTATTGAACAGTGACCAGCCCAAGCGCCGTAGCTCATCCATGATAGCGTCTTTGCTATCAAAGTATTCGTACAAGGACGAGGGGCTGAGTGACAATTCCCGTGCAATGTGGCGCAACGATACGTCGTTAATACCTTTCTGGTGTATCAAACGAAGCGCGGTTTGCAGAATCGCCAGTCTGGTATCTGGATGCTGATTTCTAGGCATCCTGCGTCACTTTCTATCTCCCGAACACTGTTCGGATAATGCTACAAATTTCATCGGTTGTCAAGCCCCCAATTTTTGCGTGTACGCTCAAATAGATAAATCTGCTGTTGACCTATTGGCGCGTCGATAATCTCCCTGACAAGCGCAGCGCTCGGCGGTTTGGTGCGGTCGTCCGTCGCATCGTAGACATGGACAACCGCGCCATCTTATGGTTTTGTTAACCACAGTTAAGCGCTACACTGGGCTAATTTCTGCGCGAAACAGTGTCTATCTCCTATTTCGCAGCCGCATCAACGAGGAACTCATGGAGAGCAAAACAAAAAACAGGAAGACGCGCGATCAGATTGCGCGCATGGTTGCCCGATCTCTGAACGGAGCCACCCTTGCCAGCGGTGAACATGCCATCATTGAGTTAAAGGACGGTTGGTTCAACGCCGCTTATAACGTCCAACTATCCGACGGTCGCGAGGTCATCCTCAAGATCGCGCCGCCCCAAGCTGCCGAAGTCATGACGTATGAGAAAAATATCATGGATACCGAAGTCGCTTCGATGCGCTTGGTGTCGCAGAATCCCGCCATCCCCGTGCCAGCCATCTACTATTTTGACACGGCTCGCGACCTCTGCGATTCCGATTATTTCTTCATGGAGAAACTTACGGGCGATAACTACGATCACGTCAAAAAAGACTTACCGACGGCAGTTCAGGCGCAAATCGACCGCAGCATTGGCACCATCATCCGCGAGATCAACGGGTTTACGGGCACCTATTTTGGCTATGACGGGAACACTGCCCTACGCGCCGCTACGTGGAAAGATGCCTTCATCAAAATCGTGGATTCGGTGCTGGAAGACGGATTGAGGAAAAACGCCGACTTTGGCCTTGACGCAGACGTGATCCGTGCGGCTGTCATGAAACACGCACCTTCGCTTGAGGCGGTTACTACCCCTCGTCTCGTCCATTGGGATGCGTGGAACCCGAATTTCTTCGTGAAAGACGGCAAGGTGACGGGTATCCTCGATTTTGAGCGAGCGCTCTGGGCTGATCCACTCATGGAGGCGCAATTTCGCGAATTAGCCTTTTCGGGCGTCTCTGAGAGTTTGCAAGGCTACGGTAAGACCACCTTCACCCATGAAGAAGACGAACGTTGCCATTTATATACGCTGCATCTCGCCCTTGTGATGAAGACCGAATGCTACTACCGCAACTATGATACAGATTTTGTCAGCACACTGGCACTGCAAATGATCGCCCCCGCGATGCAGTGGTTGCAGGAGAACTAACCATGTCGGCCCGACTCCTCAGCTAGGATTCATGTCTGTTAACGTGTATGAACCATCTCGCCATGTGGATTTCGCGGTCGCTCGTAAACCGATCATCACCAGCTTCACATTTCATCAACCTAATCGGGTGAAAGGTACCGTCATCACGCTTTCGCTGGAGACGGCAGAATGTCGATGATGGTGTGAAGGAAACTCCGCTGAAGGAATGCCTTTGCCAGATAGCGCGTCGCACCAGCTTGGAACGCATCCTTAATTAAGACGGGATCGGGTGTTTCGATAATCACCAGCATCGGTATCTTGGTGTAGCGTTCATCCGCCTTCAACTTGCGAAGGTAATCCAGTCCTTGGGACTGCGAAAGCGATAGATCGAGGATAATGCATTCTGGCAAGGCTTGATAGTAGAGTACGAAATCTGCCTTGGCAAACGACTCTACGAGCATCGCCTCAATCTCGATCTTTGCCAGCAAGCCGGAAACAAGCCCGGTGATATTCGTGTCGTTGGTGATGAAAAGTGCCTGTTTGGGCATGAAATCTCCGCTTAGGGTACGCTACCAGTTACTCAGTTTGTTGTGCTGCACGTGGCGTTAATCCACTTGCGACGAAAGCTAATACATCTTCTATTTCAGAGCTGTAGTCAACCTGTATCGGTTCCAGTTCCATAACCATGCTGTAGAAAATGGAAACATTGAGGACGCCGATATAACGCGCCAGTTTTTCCGCCGATGTATCAGTACGGACTTCGCCGCGCTGCTGTCCATTTCGTAAAATAGCGGCAAGAATGTCTAGGAATTCATTGTTATTATTGAATTCTTTGGGATCAACCCCTCTAGACCGCAAAAATTCTCGTTTAAAAGCTTGTTCAATCGAAGGGATAGTAAGTACATGTTCGTGAATGGTCATGAACAAGAAGCGCAGTGTTTGCAGTGTACTGTGCTGCTCCTCCAGATATGCGTTCACCGCGGGAATTATTTGTGTCCGAAACAGGTCTTCCACGAAGGGAATGAGTAGAGAATCTTTCGAGGGGAAATAATTGAATAACGTCCCCCGACTGATCTCTGCTCGTTCCGCGATTTCATCCATCGTTGTCTGGTAATAGCCAGCGCTCTTAAATAGCTCAATGGCTGCCGTCAAAATCCGCTCGCGGACGCGCTGCTTATTGCGTTCCCGCAAAGGTAATTGGTTCATCTACGGATCCTTTTCGCCTTGTGAAGGTGTCGGCTAATCTTTATCAGAAAATATGCGCCAATGGCAAGTGTCTAACTCGCTACTCCGCGCATCACCATCCAAAGCACTCGTGAATGCCCGAACCACTCCTCAAATAATCTGTACTCACACAAAAAATGAACTTGATTTGAATTTATACTCAGTATAAGAATTCCGATTGGTCTGTCAAGGGCAGGTCAGTGCTCTCCGGATGCCCTAATGCACGGTTTATCTAGCTATACTGCCGAATCCTCGGTTGAAATAACATGATGACGCATTGCCATTTTTTACGATTTTGGGATGTACCGGCTAATCTACGCCCTCGATGAACGTTCACATTTTGCGCCTGCATAAATAACACAGTATTTGGCAGGTAGCGCATTTCCCCCTATGATCCCTTGTCGAGTAGCCAGCAGGATCATCGTTGGTCTACGCATCGTTAAGCGCAAAATCACGTCCATTCCGGACGGGAGCAACCAATGAACAACGCGACCAATACACTCGCCTTCACCGTCGAACCCGACGAAATCAGTGAACGCCTCGATAAGATCATCACCATGCGCTTGGCGAATCTATCCCGCGTCAAAGTGCAGCAGTTGATTAAAGAAGGCCACGTTAAGATCAATGATAAGGTCGGCAAGCCTGCTTACCGCCTCGAAGCAGGCGATCACATTCACGTCGATCTTATCGATTCAATCGTCGCGCCCGATGTGAGCGCCGAAGCGCTGCCCGAAGCCATCCCGCTTGATGTGATCTATGAAGACGACGATCTCGCCGCCATCAACAAACCAGCAGGCATGGTCGTCCATCCGGCAGTGGGGCACACCGAAGGTACGCTGGTCAACGCTATGCTTTCCCGCTGGCCTCAGGTCGCCTTCGTGGGCGGCGAAGGGCGTGCAGGCATCATCCACCGTTTGGATATGGACACCTCTGGCGTCATCCTCATCGCCAAGACCGAACCCGCCCGCTTGAACCTGATGGCGCAGTTTGCCAAGCGCACCGTCCAGAAGCGCTATCTCGCCTTGGTGGAAGGCCAGCCCGCCACGCAGGCCGGCACCATCGACGCGCCTTTGGATCGCGATCCCGTCCACCGCAAGAAGATGACGGTCATCAAAGGGGGGCGCGAAGCCGTCACCGAATTTCATGTGTTAGAAACCTATAACCGCAACAACACCTCCTATGCGCTGCTGGAATGCTTCCCTAAAACCGGACGCACTCACCAGATTCGCGTACATCTCGCCTTTATCAACCACCCGATTGTGGGCGATACTATCTACGGACGCCGCAAACAAACCATCAAGATGCCGCGCCACTTCCTCCACGCGGAATCGATCACGCTGACGTTGCCCAGCACCGATCAGCCGATCACCTTGCACGCGCCACTGCCTGCCGACTTAGCGTTAGTATTGGCAAACTTGAGAGAGGGATGAGTTCCCATATCAACACTAGCCCCCTACGCAGAATTGTGGTACTATTTCAGTGATGGAACTGGTGTTCTGGCGATCTACCCACCAGTCTTAAAAACAACTCAACCGTTTTGAGGAGTCGCGATGCGCGAAATTACCGTCGCTACCGTGCAGATGAAGCCCGAACTCGGCAACCCAGAGAATAATCTGGTGAAGATGTCGGATTACATTTCCACGATTGCATCACAGCAAAAAGTAGATTTGATCGTCTTCCCTGAACTCATCACCAGCGGCTACGAACTCGGCGTGCAGTTCACCGAACTCGCACAGCGCGTGCCGGGGCCAGCCGTCAACCTGATGGCACAGCGAGCCGCTGATGTCGGCGTCTACATCGCGTGGGGTATGGCGACCAAGGAGCGCGTAGAGAGCATCCTCTATAACTCCGCGCTGCTCGTCGGGCCGGAAGGCGAATTGCTCGGACAATATCACAAAGTCCACCTGCGCGGCGAGGAACGCATGGCCTTCCGCGAAGGTTTCAAGCTTCCCGTCATCGATACGGGTGAAATCGGCAAGATCGGCATGATGATCGGCTGGGACTTGGCCTTCCCCGAAGTCGCCCGCGCGATGACGCTCGATGGCGCTGAAGTTATCTGCTGCCTCGCCAACTGGGAATCTTCCTACATTGACGAGTGGAAAACTTACGTCCGTTCGCGGGCGTTCGAAAATGCCGTTTTCATGGCAGCCGCTAACCGCGTCGGCAACGATGTGACGATGGACTTCGGCGGCGAAAGCATGATCATCGGCCCGCGTGGCAAGCTGCACGCCTACCTCGATTCCGGCGAACAAGAGATGCGCAAGCAGCTCGAACTTGACCTCAAGAAAGCGCTTGATAAGGGCGGTGACGTTCAGGCCAAGATCGAAGAGTTCAAAGAAAAGGTCGATGAACTCAAGGCCAAGGCCGACGAGAAGAAAGAGGCCGACGCCAAACCCGCCGATGACAAGGCCAAAGCCGAAGAAAAGAAAGAGCTAGAGGCCAAGAAGGACGCCGACGCCAAGGATAAGAAGGAAGAAGAAAAAGAGAAGGAAGCGGCGAAGGCGGAAAAAGACGGCAAACCTGACGATAAGGCCAAAGCCGAGGAAAAGAAGGAAATCGAAGCCAAGAAGGAAGAAGGCAAAGTGATCGCCATTCAGCAACCGTTGGTTGCCGAGGTGAAAGCCGAGTTCAAGAAGCTCGCCACTGCCGAAGGCTTCTGCGTCGCCCGCATCGACCTCGATGAAGTGCGCCGCTACCGTGAGGAATTCCAGACCCTCCAAGCCCGCCAGCCTACCGTCTATAAGCAGATCGTCAAGCGCTACTAGTTCCCGATCTCGGAACGTCTCATGCCCTTGCCGAAGATCAACCGATGGTCAGCAAGGGCTTTTTGTTGCCTACGTTCCGACCGTGTGACTCTCGCGGATCGCCTCGCGCAGTTCGTCCACTGTTGGCGCGTAATTCCCCACCTTGCGGATCACGATTCCAGCGGCGAGGTTCGCTAACATAGCGGCTTGTGGCAGCGTGATGAACCGTGTATGCGCCAACGTGAAGATCGCCAGCACGGTATCGCCCGCGCCCACCGTGTCATACACATCCTCAATCTGCGGCGCTGGCACATGGATCGGCTGCGTCAGGTACGATCCCACCAGCGTAATGCCATCCGTGCCACGCGTGATCACCACTGCTGTGTTGCCGCCCAGATCGCGGCTGATGACTTTGCCCGCCTGCACGAAATCGTCGTTCGTGACCAGTGTCCGCTGCGTGAATTTGCTGGCCTCATCGGCGTTGCACTTGACCAGATCGAAGCCGATATATTTGCGCAATTCGCCCTGTGCATCCGCGATTTTGGTTGGCACCTTCGAATCGAGGATCGCGCGCACGATCATCGGCGTCATCAAGCCTGTCAGATAATCGGATACCATGATCGCGTCCACATGCCGCGCCAATTTGCGGATCCGCTCACAGATCGCCGCTTCGATCTGCCCATTCACGAGCGTGCGGTCAATGCGGTCGATCCTCGCCACCTGCTGCGGGAAGCGCAACCCCATCTGTGCCATGATGCGCGTCTTGGTGGTCGTCGGACGTTCAGGATCGCTCACTAAGCCCTGCGTATTGATCCCCCGTGCTTCTAACAACTCGGTCAGCAGTGTTCCGTTCTCATCCGCGCCGATCACGCCGACCTGAATCGCCTTGCTGCCCAACCGCGCCACGTTGACGGCAGGGTTGGCCGCCCCGCCGGGGATCAACTCACGCCGCTCAAATTCCAGCACCGGGATCGGCGCTTCACGGCTCAAGCGCTCTGCCCGCCCGATCAAGTATTCATCGAGGATCACGTCGCCAACGACGAGGATTTGTTTGCCAGCCAACCGATCAACCAACGGGAGAAGTGCATCCGCATTCATAGGTAGTATGCCTGAAGGAGTATAGTGCGTATAGACAAGACTTATCTTTATCTAGCGCCGACATTTTCACTTATTATATGTATCGTTACTCCCAATCGCGCCGAAAATTTACAATCTCTGCCCATCCACATCAAATCACATACTGAGTATACTGCGCCACTACGGAAATAAGGCTGGCTAAAGTCATAGCGATTATCGCGCTGGCAGTCTTTGGGCTGGGGTGAATGCTAAAGCATCGATGAGAAGCACGTTCAAGTCCGCCATCGGCCTGCAAATATGGTTCTATAATGATCCTTAAGTAGCCCATGATTATGCAATTTTGAGTAACTTCAGGAGGTTAACTATGCAGAAAAATCGAGCGCTTATCCTCGTGGCGTGTCTAGCATTGCTGATGGTGTTGTTGTCTGGAACGGTTACCACGGCGATGCCACCTACTCAGTCCAGTGAGGCGACCTTCAAAACCCCGGAAGACGCCGTTACCGCCTATCTCGAAGGGATGATCCACGGGGATTTCGCAAAAATATTGCAAGCTTGCGCCATCGATGAGATGAGCGAACACTTCGACTTCGGTCTTTATATCGATAGACTGCGCGCCTTGCCGCCTCAAGCACAAGCGCCATCCGACTCCCCGTTTTACGTGGAATTGAACAAGGCGCAGCTTTCCGCCCAAATCGCCAATCAGGTGAAATTCTTTACGTGGGGGTTGCTATCCAGCGAAGAAGTGAGCCAAGGCAAAATTGTCATGATGGATGCGGAACGAGCCGTTAAGTTTGCGAAAGATGTGGACACTTCACGGCTCGCCAGCATAGAAATCGTGAAAATCGGTCTACCTAATCCCAAGGTGATAACGAGCACCCGTTACGTGGAAAACTCGACCAAAAATGCCCGCGTCTACGGTGCCGACGAGTCAACTGAACGGGTGGCGCTGTTTTCTTTCGAGCAGGATTACTACTTCATAGGCTTCACCCTTTTCCGCTATGGGGAAAACTGGAAAATCAGTAGCCAAACTTCCCCAATAAGTGGTGCCAGTATGCTTGGTACACCTCAGAAAACAATGGTGGCAGAGTTCGAGAGCATGATCAACAGCAATTGATCTACAGGCTTAAAGTATCAGCATCGATGGGACATCACCAGAGGCAAGCGGATCGTCGTTATCACGCCGATCTCGCCCCTCATATGGTGTCCCCAATGCGTTGACGATATGCCAATGCAACCTTCGTGTGGGAATACTAGAGCCGACTATATTTCCATGTATAAGGAATATGGTAAGCTAGAATCAAATTACTCTCAATTAGCCATACAATCGTCGTTAGACAAACGGTAACGAATGTCCATATGCCTGTAAAAGATCGTTATCATGACGCAGTCAAACACGCATTCATTAAAGACGGCTGGACGATTAATGATGAGCAGTTTTCGCTAACGGTTGACCAACGCAACCTATGGATCGATCTTCAGGTGAGCAAAGCCGAACCGTCCATCGTCATTTTAGTCGAGGTTAAAGAACTTGCGGAGGTAGACTCTGCAATCGAGGCATTGGCTAACGCTTTGGGTAAAATTGATTTGTATCGTTTAGCACTCGCGAATGCCAGCTTAAGTTTGCCTCTCTATCTCGCAGTGTCAAAGGAATCTTATGCTGGTATTTTGAGCGAGAAAATCGGGCAACTTGCGATTGAATCAGCGCAAATACCACTAATTGTATTCGACCCGGAACAAGAGGAAATTCTCAAGTGGATACCCTGAACGGAATTGTACGCACAGCGATGACAGCCTATGCACGAAAAGGACTGAATAGTCATAGTTATCTAACCCATAGTGATGATAATAGCATCTTATCTGTTGTCACTGTGCCCGTAGGCAAAGGCAGCTCGTTTACCAGCTTATTAGTGCGCATATTCGCAGAAACTATCATTATTGAACGTGATCAAAATGATAAGCCACTCGTTGATGCGCTCGTGCAAGCAGGAATACCACGTTCGCAAATTATCCTTGCCTATGCGGGTGAATCAGTGCCGCAGTCAGCCTGATGCAAGGCACACTTGATGTGGCGCTAATTATATTTATGCGTTCGTCACCGTCAGTGCTTCTTGGATCACTACCTCAAACTCCATTGCGTGGCCTTCTTGCCACCGCGCCTCGAACTCAGCCGCCGGTACTTGCGCCCGCACGCTTTCTAGCTCATCGCTGAATCGCTTATACTCCGCAGGCAGCAGTGGCGTATTCAAGTGTTCCCACTGCGCGAAAGCGGCTCCCCACCAGCGGATCGCGGTTGACCAGTCGCCCCGCACTGCCACCGTAGCCGCGATGCACGCCAGACTCAACGCGCATCCCTGCTGCTCCTCCAACGCGATGCTCAAGGTCAGCGCCTCGTGATGATATGCCAGTGCCCCATCGACATCGCCTAGCCGCGTCGAAGCCACGCCGAGCGCCTCCAGATTACTTGCCATCATGTGTCTGTCGCCCAACTCGCGCATGATGGTCATGCCCTCTTGCAGCGCAACGATGGCGCGTCCCATCTCGTGCTGAAACAACAACGCCAAGCCCACATTGCGCAATGACGTGCTGATCCCCCACGCGTAATTAACCTCACGCTTAAGCGCCAACGCCTCCTCAAAATAGCGTTGTGCCTGTGCATAGTCGCCTTTGTGCAGCGCCACCTCGCCAATATTATTCAGCGACGCCGAGATCGACTGACGGTCACCCAATTCCCGCGCCAGCGCCAGACTTTCCGCGTACAGTACGGATGCCCGATCAAACTGGCTTTGCTTGACGGCGATGATCCCTAGATTCGACAACACTTGCGACAACCCCAACTTATTCTGAAGTTCGCGCCACACCGCCAGCGCCCGTTGCAAATGTCGCTGTGCATCCTCAAGATCGTCGCGCTGCCACAACAAACTGCCGAGGTTGTTGGAGGCGTTCGCCACCATCCGCTTATTGCCCGTCTGCTGACCGAGCGCGATCACTTCCTCGTAATACGCCTGCGCCTGATCTAGCTGGCTCCGATCCCACGCCACGTTGCCGAGGTTGTTCAGCGTAGACATGATGCCCACACTGTCGTTCAACCGCCGCCGGATCGCCAGCGCGGACTCTAAATGCTGCGCGGCTTGTTCATAATTGCCGAGCGAATACAGGATCGATCCCATTCCGTGCAGCGCCTTGGCATACTCGGCCTGATCCTCCTCTGTCGCCTCATCCGTCAACGGCGCTTGCAGCGCTTGGCTCATCCATCGGTAGCCCTCTGTGTAGTAGCCCCGCACAAACCAGAAATACCACGCGTCACCGCACAGTTTCAGCGCCTCCATCGGACGGTAGATCAACGCCCACGCTAGGATCGCCCGCAAACTGTCGTGCTCGGCTTCCAGCAGATCGATGGTTTCTTGCTGCTTCTCGCCGCTTAACTGTGGAGCCACCTCATGCACCACCTGCCGGTAATACTGCAACTGGAGTTCCCGCAACCCGTCAATCGCGCCGGAATCCGTGATCTGCTCGATGGCGTATTCGCGTAGGGTTTCCAGCATCAGGAATCGCACCTGATGATCTTGCCCTTCTTGCTGGTACAACAGGCTTTTATCTAGCAGCGACGACACCACCTCTAGCGCCGTATCAAGGCCAATCGGCGGCTGATCTTGGTAAATCATTTCCGCCGCATCCGCCGTACACCCGCCCGGAAACAGGCTCACGAACGTGAATAAGCGCTGTTCCATATCGTGCAGCAGATGATAGCTCCACGCGATGGTATCCCGCAGTGTGCGCTGCCGTGCGGACACGTCGCTTGATGTGCTGGATAGCAGCGCCAACGGTTGATCGAGCCGTTGCAGCAGCGCCTTCGGGGAAAACAGCCGACACCGCGCCGCCGCCAGTTCCAGCGCCAGCGGCAGGCCATCTAGCCGGATGCATATCTCTGCGACTGCGTTGGCATTGGCTTCTGTCAGCGCGAAATCGCTCCGCACCGCCTGTGTACGTGCCACGAATAAGGCTACCGAAGGTTGCTCCGCCAATGTCGTCAATGTCTGCTGTGGCTGCGGCAGCGCCAGCGGCGGCACACGCACTTGATATTCTCCGTACAGGTTCAGCACCGTGCGGCTGGTGACGAGGATACACAGCCTCGGCGCAGCGCCTATCAACGCGCTGACCATCGGAGCCGCGCCCATCACATGCTCGAAGTTATCCAGAATCAGCAGCATCCGGCGTTCAGCAAGATACTGTTTAAGTTGGTCATCCGGCGTTTGTTGGCTATCGCCTTTGAGCTTCAACGCGTGCAAAATTTCGGACGCCACCAGTAGCGGATCGTTGATGCTGGCAAGCGGCACGAATACCACGCCGTCCTGATACGTCGCGCTCATGTGTTGCGCTAACTCAATCGCAAGACGGGTCTTGCCCACGCCCCCCGACCCCGTCAGCGTAACCAGCCGCACAGTCGGATCGTTCAACCGCTGCTGGAGCGTGCTCACGAGGTCGTCTCGACCGAGCAAGTGCCCACTCGTTGCTGGCGGCGAACCCATTTGGCTTGGCGTAGTTACTGCTGCGCTAGGAATTTCAGCGGTTGCTATCGGGGAACCCGCGTCGAGTGCAACCAGCGGCGGCGACTGCCATTCTTGCTCCGTGAACGCGGTAGGCTTTAGCTGCATCAACTGCAAAAGCTGCTCGGCCTCGGCGCGCGATCCGATTGCTTGCCACTGCGCCAGCAAGAGCACGATACGCTTGACCTCTTGGTGCGTCAACCGCATATCATCCGAATTGTTCAGCTTATGGCTTAATACGGTGGGATTCAAACCTAATTCGCGCGCAAGTTGCTTCTGCGGAATCCCCGCTGCCCGCCGATACTCCTGTATCTTAGTACGGAACTCCACAAGGCTCATCACGACGCTGCCGCAGCTCGGTAAACGAGACCGCAAATTGTACCGCAACTTTGCCGCAACAAATCTGTTGAGCTTGAGGTGGCGCTTCCTCTATAGTGAGTTGTATAGCCAGCCAACACGCATCAGGCTGACAGCACAAAGGACAGCGCGATCATGCTCGATCTTCTCGCCATCAAAACGATAGATGCATTGGATAGACGCAACTTCAGCTTAACCCGCAGTTATTTCACAGCGGATGCGGTTGTCAGCGGCGGCTTGCTGCCGGATTGCACACCCATCTCGGCGGCGCTCAAAGTGATGAATGCACTTTTTGCCGCCATCCCGAATTTTTGGTTCGAAATTCAGGACATCGCGGTATGGCGGAACGAAGTCACAGTCGAGTTCGACTGGGGCGGGCGGCATGAGCGTCCGCTGAAACTGGGAATGCTCGGACTGCCCATCATCCAGCCTACGAACAAAACCATCCGCGTGAATCAAGTTGCTGTTTTCACAGGCTATCACGACAAGCTGTGTGCCGTGCAGATGACTTCACGCACAGCTCACAATCTGCCTGCCCTGTTCGCGCAGCTCAACACGTCCGCTTATGCCAACGTTGGTTAATCAACCCGAAACCCGATTCGAAAGGAAGTTAGCTTTAATCATGAATTACCTGAACCTGATTGACACCGCTTACACTCACTTCAATCGTGGCGACCTCACTGCTTACACTGACACACTCTTCGCCTCCAATGTCATCGCCCATTTTCTACCGCCGGAACTACCCGCAGGTCGCGATGGCGTTCTGCGCTACTATCAGGACTTACAGCGCAGTTTCCCCGATATGCGCTTCGAACTTGAAGGCACGGTCGTCCAGATCGACCGTGTGGCGCTCCGTTTCCACATCGACATGACGCACAAGGGAGACTACAACGGTCTCGCGGTGACGGGCAAGCACGTAGTCTTGCGTAGCATCATGTTCCTCCGCTTCTCGGATGATCAAGTGCGCGAGTGCTGGCTGGAGTGTGACTTCATCGGCCTGATGCGGCAGCTCGGCGCGGCGACGCTCGAAAACCAGTACTAGACTCTCGCACGATCCACGATAACGTACAGCCAGCTTCGTCCCGGCGCTAGATGCGCCGGGGGCTTTTTAGCTCTGAATAATCAGGGATTACGCCGTCGTTGTGCCCTCGCGCAGCACCTTGACGAACCGATCATAGCGCTGTGCCACGTGCATTCCAGCCCGTTCATACAGCCGTGTCGCGCCCGTCAAACTTCCCGCATCCACGCCCAGCCCGACACGTCGCAGTCCGCGCCGATAGAACTCCGCAAAACTGTATTGCAGCAGTGCCATACCGAGTCCCTGCTTGCGCCATGTCCGCCGCACGCCCAACGAGTTCACCCATCCCGTATCCTCACCTCGAATACGTCCGAGCGAACACCCTGCGATCTCTCCGCTGGCCTGATCGATAGCGATGAACCACAGCGACGGATCGAACCACTCAGCGCCAACACGGCTTTGTACCCAATCCTCAAACGTTGGCGCAACCCACTGCCAGTGATCGAGGAAGGCTTCTACCACCGCCGCGTGTGTGGCGCGCTCATCTTGTTCGGGGACAAACGTACGGATCGTGATCCCCGCTGGCAGCACGGGCACATCGGGCGCGTCCGGCATCTCGATCTCCATGCGCCAGTAGTGCCGTATCACATGGAACCCTTGCGCGCTGAATATCTCGCTGGCGCTCTGGTCGTGGCTGTAAGAGTGGACGATTATCTCTATCTGCGTCTCGGCAGGATACGTGCCCATCATCTCACGCGCCCGCTGTTCCGCCAAGCGCATCATCACCGTTCCGATTCCGCGTCCTCTGTGTTCAGGATGTACGTAGCCATCTGCCCACAGCGTGCCGTCATGATGCTCGTCTTGGCATTCTTCGTAGCCCACGATCAAACCGTCTGCTGTCTCCACGACCCATGCGCCGTGTGCCATGTCGAAGCCATTTTCATTCCAACGTTGCAGCGTTTCCTCGACAGATTCTTCTGCCAGCGCTCCTTCCGCCACATCCGTTGCGTTGATCAGATCGGTTACTCCTTGCGCGTCCTCGAACATCGCTACGCGCAGCACGTAACCAACGGGCGGACGAATGTCCTGAGCAGTCGATTGGTCAGTCATAGTGAATTCCTTAGCAAAATCAAACGGATCATTGACGCAGCCGCGCCATTCCAAGCTCAAGGCCAAATCAAAATCAAGTTGTCGGGATCAAGGTAAGCAAACTCGGCCTGTCGCTGAAGCAGCACAGCGTACCTTCCACCAAACCTCCGTCAAAAACGGGACTCTGGTGGCTTGATAAAAGCCGATCAAACGTGGTGAATTAGCGCTGCTTAGTCATCAACATGGGGTAGTATCCATAGAACCAATTGAACGAGACGATATGATTATCGTAGATGAACCATCTGCATTCAAGGGTCAGAATCGGGTGTTCGTATGGAAATTGTTACGGTATTTACCCTTTATTTGCGTTCATTGTATGTTAAAATTCACAGGCGGTTACCATAAGGGAGATACTCGTGACCATCTTCACCGAGCTGGAATATGTTGAGGAACGTGGGGAAAATGCTGCCGCCCATGCGGACGGCGTACTCGACATGATCAGTGATCTGATCGGTCAATCCAACACCACCTATTTGCACACGCTGCTCGCTTCCGCCCGCCAAGATAACGATCAGGCGTGGGATAGCTTCAATAAGGGCTTTGAATTAGACGACGACATCAGCAAATTGACGGTCTTCCACGTGATGTCCAAGATCAGCGGTAGCCCTCGCTACAAGACTCAGCAATAAGCGCAGCGCCCTTAAATTTGTGAACGAAGACCTTGAAGAAATCTCTTCAGGGTCTTTTGTTTTTATGAACGCACGCCGCGCGCTGCCCACGCCCGCGCCACCAGCCGAATCGACCCATCCGCTGCGAAGGGTAGCCTCGCACGGATGTGATCCCGCAGCGCCGTCCGCTGCTCTTCGGTCAGCGACATGACGTAACTTGGCGCTGGCCCTTGTCCGCCCAGAAACGGCGACCAGTAATCATCGAAATCTTTGAACGGCGTCGGGACATCGATAGCCCGCGCTTCTACGTTCTTCAACCCCGCCGCCTGAAACAGCGCGGTCAGCGCGTGCGGATCGCAGATCGGGAATCGACGCCCCTCATCTAGTTCAACCGCCGCCGGATCGAGCACGCCCGCCGCGTCCCAGAAATGCCGCATCAACTGCATTTTTCCCGCGTAATCCCAAACATAGACCGCCGCTGTGCCGTCTGGCTTGATCGCACGCGCCATTTCCTCGATGGCGCGGCTGGGCTGCGGCACAAAATTCAGCACCAACCCCGATACCGCCGCGTCATAACTGCCCGTTGAGACGGGCAAGGCTTGTGCATCGCCAACTTGAAACTGCGCCTGTTCGTCGCGTACGAATTCCCGCACGTAGGCGACAAACCCCTCCGAGCGATCAATCCCCTTGACCTGTGCTGGCTCGGCTCGTTCGAGGATCGTCTGCGTCAGTGCGCCTGTCCCGCATCCTACGTCGAGCCATGTCGCTTTCGGGGCGATGTCCAACCATGCTAGAAATTCCCGCGCGACCAAGCGGCTCCACCGCCCGACATACGGATCATAGGCCGCCCCACTCGCCCATACTTGCCCGCGTTCATCGCTCATCACATCACGTCCCTCGTTTGTTTTGAGTATCACGCAGCGACTTCGTAATTAGCTGTCGGGACTGCGCTTACGCTTGCCTGACGATATCGACTGAGATTTCCACCGCCGGAATTGTGCCTCTATTTTCAAGCCAGTGTAGAGTGTTTCTATCCTCAGGCCAACCCACACCCGGCCCATAGTCCGTTGCGACGCCATCTCGATGGTCGGTGATCGTCCCTTGCAGAATGTACACGGTGCCCGGTCTATCTTTGTGATCATGAAGCGGGCCAAAAACGCCTCCCGGCTCGATGGTCACCATCCGCATTCGAAGTTGACGCCCTGCCATGCCCTCGATCTCAGGGCCAAGGTCAACCGTCGCCAGTAACTTCACCGTAACACCTTTTGTTTCAGGTGCAGTCTGTTCAGTGCCCATCGTGCGCTCCTCTCATTGTTTCCAAGGTCTAACGGATGCAGAGTCCCCCTGACAACTTCTCCAACCCCATCATCGTCCGGCGCTGGCTATTTCGCCTTCGCGCCGATCTTCGTCAACCGTTCCACCGCCGCTTGCAATGTCGCGTCTTGCTTGCACACTGCGAATCGTGCCAGCGTCCGTGCCTGATACCGATCTTCTTCTCGATAGAATGCGCTCGGCGGGATGCACGCCACGCCTACCTCGCTGATCAGCCACTTAGCGAACTGCACGTCATCCTCTACCGTCCCCGGTGCGACTCCCAACCAATCCACCATGATGAAATAGCTGCCCTGCGGCGTGAACACCTCGAATCCCGCCTCGCGCAGTGCCCCGATCATGTAATCGCGCCGTGCTTGGTAGGTCGCCTGCAGCGTCGTGAAATAGCTATCCGGCAGGGTCAGCGCATTCGCCGCTGCCGCTTGCAGGGGTGACGCCACCGTGAACGTGATGAACTGGTGCGACCGATTGACGCCTGTGATCAATTCCGGCGCGCCAATCGCCCAGCCCACTTTCCAGCCCGTCACGCTGAACGTCTTGCCCAAACTGCTGATCGTAAGCGTCCGGTTTTCCATCCCCGGTAGAGTCGCCATCCGCGTATGCACCGCGCCATCGTACAGAATATGCTCGTATACCTCGTCCGTGATCGCGATCACATTCCACTGCTGGCATAAATCCGCGATGTACGTCAATTCTTCGCGTGTAAACACCTTGCCCGTCGGGTTGTGCGGCGTGTTGATGATGATCGCCTTCGTATGCGTGTTGAACGCTTCCGTCAATTCGACCGGATCGAATGACCAATCCGGCGCGCGCAGCGTCACATAACGCGGGTGTACGCCCGCCATCACCATATTCGGCACGTAGCTGTCATACACAGGCTGGAACACGATCACTTCGTCGCCCCCATCGCACAAACCGAGGATCGTCGCGAACATCGTCTCTGTCGCGCCCGATAGCACCGCGATTTCGGTGTTCGGATCGACTTCCTGCCCGTAAAACCGCTTGGCATGAGCCGCGATTGCTTCCCGCGTCTTGAGGATGCCCGCTCCCGGTGGATACTGGTTGAAACCACCGTTCAACGCTTCCACTGCCGCCTTGATCACCTCTGGCGGCCCGTCGAAGTCCGGCGCGCCCTGCCCCAGATTGACCGCGTTGTACTGCCGCGCCAACCCGTTGATCTCGCTGAAAATCGTCGTCCCGAACCCCGCTACCCGCTGCGCCATCTGTGGCATGAAAAAGAATCCCTTCTACAGAAACATATCTTTGGATTGAGTTCCAATGAAATCTCGTAAGGCAAAACCTCGGTTTAACATCGAAACGATCTCTATGGCGGTGTCGGCGTACTCCTGCCGTCATTGGTCGGCGCGGCGGTCACGTCCACCACAGGCGGCGGTTGGAACTGCACCGAGTCGAGGATATTCTGCACATCCAGCGCCACATCATTGAACGCGTCCGTCGGATCGATCAGCACGTAAAACAGGTAATCCTCATCGTACTGCTCGATCCCCGCAAACCACCCGATCACGTCGCTCTCGCTCTGGCACTGCGACGCGGCGAAGCTTTCGCCAATCGCTGGTAGCTTGCCGACCGTCAGATCGGTGCGCAAGCCATAATTCCCGATATTGCACGTGATGTCCACCACCGTTCCCCGCAGCAAGCGCAGCCCGTCACTGTGCAACTGCAACTGAGTCGTGGTCAAATTGGCGATAGTCGTCGGTAAAGGCAGCGGCGTCTTGGTCGGCGTCCCTGGTTGTGGTGCTAATGTGGCTGGCACGGACACGCTCGGATAATTCCACAGCACGATCACCATCACGTTCCCCGCGCGGATCTTTCCACGGTAGATCGCCCAACTGACTTTGCCGCGTGTCGCCGGATCGCCGCTCACGCTCTGGAAGAAGCCGAACTGCCAATCCTTCGGCACATTAATCGCCAACGGCGGGCCAGCAATCGGCACGGCGGGTTCCGTCGTCGGCAGCGGCGTCAACCCCACCACTGGCGTTAGCGTCAACAGTGGCGATGCACCCTCGCCCGTTGCCAGCAGCGTAGGCGTCAGTGACGGTGTAGGCGAGACGGCTTGCAATGTCTGCTGCTGTTGCAGTGCGTCGATAGTCGCCTGCAAATTAGGAGTAGGCGTCTCCTGTGCCGTCGCCGTGAAGGTGCCGTAGCTCGCCAACATCAGCATCACGCAGCCGAACAGCCATGCCGAACGCAGCCATCTTTTGTGCATATCACCATCCCTACCTGTGAACACCGCTGCAATTCTACTGTGAGGATCGTTCGTGTCAAGCAAAGTTGGTTATTTCCAGTTTCGATTCTTTTTGCTCGATTGTCGTATTCTCAGTTAGAATAATAGCCATGTCAGCACAGGATACCATTCTCAGCGGGCGCTATCGTCTGATCTCTCAACAAGGGTCAGGCGGCATGGCGGTGGTGTACAAGGCGCAAGATCTTCGCTTAGGTCGCATCGTAGCGATCAAGATTTTGCGACCGAGCCTAACCACCGATCCTTCCTTCTTGCAACGCTTCCAGCAGGAGGCGCGCAACGTCGCTAACCTCGCCCACCCGAACATCGTCACGCTGCACGACTTCGGGCAAGATGGCAACACCTATTATATGGTGATGGAATTCATCGACGGGCAAGACCTCAAGAAGATCATCCGATCCAGCGCCCCTTTTACGGTGGAACGTGCCCTGCACATTGGCATCCAAATTTGCGCGGGCATCGGCTACGCGCACCGCGCTGGCTTGGTACACGCGGATGTCAAGCCGCAAAATATTCTTCTCACGGGCAATGACTCGGTCAAAGTGACCGACTTCGGCATCGCACAAGCCTTGTCTATCGTGCAGAATCAGGAAAAGCAGAGCGTCGTGTGGGGCAGTCCACACTATTTTGCGCCGGAACAAGCGACGGGTGAACCACCCAACACCTCATCGGACGTGTACGCCATCGGCATTGTGATCTTCGAGATGCTCACGGGCAAGCTGCCCTACAGCGGCGCGGATCAGCAAGAACTCGCGATGGCGCATATCCGCGAACAGGTGCCGCACGTGGTGGATTACAATCCCAACGTGCCAGTGCATCTGGATCGCATCATTTATAAGGTGATGGGCAAAGAACCGTCGCAGCGCTACCGCACCGCCGATCAACTCGGTCGCATCCTGATCAGCTATCAAAAGCAAGGACAGGATGTCACCCAGAATCAGGGGACTCCCCCGCCTGCCACGCCGCAGCCTGTCGCCAAACCGCCTAGCAATCAGCCGATCCCGGCGTTGCGACCGACCGCGACGGGCAACACACCGCCGCCGACCAGCACGACGCCGCCACCAATCCAACCGTCACTCTCGCAGCCAGCGCAGCAACCCGTCTCGCAAACGCCGAGCAAGCAGATGGCAGCCCAACCATCATCGGCTGTCCCTGCCCAAGCTACGCCACCATATGCCAATCAAGCCTACCAGCAGTACAGCAACACGGGACAGAACAATGCTGGTCAGGGCGGTGGCTACGTGCCGCCCGCCTACGCGCAAAACTACCCGAATCAGGGTTACAGCGCATCAGGCACAAGCGGACAGCGCCCCACTAACAATAACGCGCTCCCCAATGCCTATCCACCCGGTTCGGGCGGCTATCAGAGCGAAAGCTCCAGTGTGCGCCCCATTACGCCGGCCTATACCGTTGCGCCGCGTCAAAACAGCATCGACCTTGTCTCGATCATCCTAGCTATCATTGCCTTCGTCGCCGTCATTGGGCTGGTCTTACTATGGTTAGCGGTGTACAATGCGTGGCGCTGAATTCGATTGCGCGCCGTGATTCTGACTCCCAACATTGCCTCGTTGGCTTGAATACTGCCTCTTTGCACGTTCCTAACCATCTAGCGCCGGGATGTGGCAATTCAGGAGGGTGGTGTTACAATAAATTCCGTTTGTCACAAACAAACGAAATTACTACGGCTGTCTAGCCCGCCACAAACGCGCCGAAACCAGCCTTGACTTCCAATTGCTTGTACTCAAGCGGGCTTTTTCGCGCAGACTTGTTCAAGGGGTACGTCTATGCAAACGAATGAATGGATTTTCGTCGGCCTTTTCTTCGTATTGGCGGGAGTGTTCCCGGCTGCACCAATTATCATTTCGCAGTTGCTTCAGCCCAAGCGCTCCAATGCGTCGAAGATGGAAACCTACGAGTGCGGTATCGAAACCAAAGGCGACGCGTGGGTACAGTTCAAAGTTCAATATTACCTGTATGCGCTCGTCTTCCTCGTGTTTGATGTCGAAATGGTCTTCTTGTTCCCGTGGGCAGTATCCTCGAATCAATTACCGTGGTTCGCGCTGGTACAGATCACCATCTTCATTGTCATGCTTGGTATCGGGCTGTTTTACGACTGGCGCAAGGGTGCCTTGGAGTGGAACTAGACCGTTAGGCTGTGGAGCGCGGTAGCATCAAGCGAGTCTTTCGCCCGCTGCTGTTACCGCCGGGGTTATTCTGGCAGAGATGAGGCTTGTCTCAGCCCTTAACGGGACGATCCTCTTATAGATTTGTGTAAGGATAGATATGTTCGTACTACCTCAGAGCCAAGCTGCTGTGGAGGCCACATGATTGAATTTCTGATTAGTAATGGCTGGGACCCGAACCTTGCGCGGGCGGTTGCGCTCATCTTGGGCGTGGTAGCGTGCAGTTCGTTCGGTCTGATCTGGGTGATCTTCGGCATCTGGCTAGAGCGCAAAGTTGCCGGACGCATTCAAGATCGTCTCGGCCCCAACCGCACCGGGCCGTTCGGCCTACTGCAAACCTTTGCGGATATTGGCAAACTGCTGACGAAAGAAGACATCACGCCACAGGGTGCTGACCGCCACGTCTTCAACCTCGCGCCCGTGATGGCGGTTGCTGCCGTACTGTTGATCTGGGCAGTCGTCCCCTTCAGCCAAGAGCTGATCGGCGCTGACCTCAGTATCGGCGTCGTCTATGTCGCGGCGGTCGGCGGCTTCGCCACGCTCTCGATTCTGTTGGCGGGTTGGGGCAGCAACAACAAATACGCGCTGCTCGGTGCCTTCCGCGTCGTCGCCCAGTTGATCAGCTACGAAGTGCCGATGGTTCTGGCGCTGCTCGTGCCGGTCATGCTTTCGGGTTCGATGAGCACACAAGCCGTCGTCAACGGACAAAACATCTGGTACGTGTTCGTTGTGCCCATCACCGCCCTGATCTTCCTGATTTCTAGCATCGCGGAAGTTGGTCGTTCACCCTTCGACTTGCTGGAGGCTGAATCCGAGATCATCGCTGGCTTCAACATCGAGTATTCCGGCATGAAGTTCGCCATGTTCTACGCGGCGGAATTCCTGCACGCTTTCACCATCTGCGTGCTGACGGCGGTGCTGTTCCTAGGTGGTTGGCGCGGCCCCGGTGCGGATCTAGGTGGCATTGCTGGTGCGCTGCTCGGCTTCTCGTACCTGTTCATCAAGACCATGATCGTCTACTTCGTGATCATGCTGATCCGTAACACGGTGCCCCGTCTGCGCATCGACCACATGATGTCCTTCAACTGGAAATTCCTCGTGCCGCTGTCGATGGTCAATTTGCTGGTCATCGCGGTTGTTGGGCGCATCTTCGCCCCCGATTACGGCGCGGCGAAGATGTGGTTCGATGCCGAAGTCGCGGCGGGTGGCCTTCGCGGGTTATACGCATCTGCGCTTGGTTGGGGGTTCGCTGCCGATTTCTGGCGGTTCGTGGCGCTGCTGATTGCCAATGTGTTGATCTTCATCGGGATGCAGCGGGTATTGCGGCAGTATGTCACGCTTGATCAGCGCACGACGAAGGATGTCGCCAATTCTCGCCCCGTCGCGCGGGGTGCCGTCGCAGCCAACACGGGCAGCGTCTCGTCAGAAGCTGCTGCGGGGCGTTAGGCCACACTGTGGAGGAAAGCATTCATGCAACCTGATTATGTTCAATGGATTTTCTTCGGCGTCCTGACCATCATCACTATCGGTGGTGCGCTCGGCGTCGTCGCGAATCGTAACCTATTTCACTCGGCACTGTGGCTGCTGGTAAGTCTGTTCGGCGTGGCGGGTTTCTTCGCGATGCTGGCGGCTCCCTTCCTCGCGGCTGTGCAAGTGCTGGTCTACATCGGTGCCATCGTGATCTTGGTCATCATCGCCATCATGCTCACGCGGCATGTGATGGGGCTGGAAGAGACGCCCAATCGTCAATGGCCTGTGAGCGTCGTCGCGTCGGCAGTCGCCTTCGCGATTCTGGTGGTTGTCTTGGTCTTGGCGTCCGGCAGCGGCGGTCTGCTCCCCCGCGATCCGGTCACGGCGGATGTACCTGCCAACACCATTCAGCAGCTTGGCGCGGCCTTGGTCGATACCGGTCAGTACACCATCCCCTTCTTATTGGCAGCGGTCTTCCTGACGGGTGCCATGATCGGGGCTATTGTCATCGCACGAGAGGATAACTAACATGAGTGGCGTTCCACTGCTAGCTTACCTGATTGTGGCGGCGCTGCTGTTCTGCATCGGTCTTTACGCCACTATGGCACGCCGTAATGCCATCGCCATTCTGATGGGCGTCGAGCTGATGCTGAATGCCGTCAACGTGAACCTCGTCGCATTTTGGCGCTTCCTTAGCCCGATGCAAAACACGCCAAGCGGTCTTCAGACGGCGATGGCTGGACAAGCCTTCACGGTATTCGTGTTCGTCGTGGCAGCGGCAGAAGTCGCTGTCGGTCTGGCGCTGATCATCTCGATCTACCGTAACCGCCGATCGGTCGTGGCTGAAGATGCGACTACATTGCAAGGATAGAGAATAAATATGGATGCGAATTTTCTCCCTTGGTTGATTCCGCTTCCGCCCTTTATTGCCTGTGCCCTGATCCTGTTATTGCTAGGGCGCAGCAAGATGCTCAGTATCTCTGCCGCGATGATTGGCATTGTGCTGTCGCTGTTGTTGAGTTGGGGGTTGGTTACGCATGTTGTCACCAACTTTAAAGGGTTAGGGACGGAACAGGTGGGCGTTTTCCAAAGCTCCACCAAAGACCTATTCGGGTTTACGTGGCTTGCCAATGGCAGTGATGTGCCCGCGCACGTCGAAGCGCCCGCTGAAGGCGAAAGCGCACCTGCCGAAGGCGCAGCGACGGAAAGTGAACATGCCGTTGGCAGCGGCGCGCTCAACATGGGCGTCATGGTCGATCCGCTGACGACGATCATGCTGTTCATGGTGCCGCTGGCTTGCGCATCGATCTTCCTGTATGCCATCGGCTACATGGCGAACGATCCGCGTCAATCCCGTTTCTTCGCTTACCTTAGCCTATTCGCGGGCGCGATGCTCACGCTTGTGGTTGCCGACAACCTCTTACTGCTGTTCGTCGGTTGGGAAATCATGGGTTTGTGTTCGTACCTCCTGATCGGGTTCTGGTACGAAAAACGCAGCGCCTACCAAGCCGCCATGAAAGCCTTCATGACCACCCGCGTTGCCGACGTAATCATGATGATTGGCATCGGCTATCTGTGGTATGCGACGGGTACGCTGAACTTCCGCGAGATCATGCACAATGAAGCCGTTCTGCACATGCTTAGTACTGTGCAGCCCGGTGCCATTCTCGGCGTTTCAGCCGCCACCATCATCGGCATCTGCATTGTCACGGGCACGGTCGGCAAATCCGCCCAGTTCCCGCTGCATATCTGGCTGCCAGACGCGATGGAAGGCCCGACGCCCGTTAGCGCCATGATCCACGCCGCTGCGATGGTTTCCGCTGGTGTGTATCTCGTCATCCGTATGTTCCCGGTCATCTCGGCAGGGTCGAACATCGAAGAAGGCATCCTCACCGCGCCCGTCATCTACATGGGCGTCATCGGCGCGACCACGGCTCTATTCGCAGCGACAATCGCCGTCGCGCAAAATGACATCAAGAAGGTGTTGGCTTACTCCACCATCAGCCAACTTGGTTTCATGGTAGCAGCCCTCGGCATTGGCGCATGGGTCGCCGCCCTCTTCCACCTGATCACACACGCCTTCTTCAAGGCGTTGTTGTTCCTTGCCTCCGGTTCGGTTATTCACGCCATGGAGCACGGTCATCATCACGCCGAGCACGCGCATGGTCACGGCGATGCGCACGATGAACATGCTCACGCCGATGAACACGCAGTTCATGATGCGCATGGCGAGGTGCAAGCGCAGCATGAAGAACACGGCGCGGTCGATGAGCATGGTCATGCTGTTGAACCGGTAGACGCTGCACCTGAATTCGATCCGCAAGATATGCGCAACATGGGCGGTCTCTGGCGTCGCATCCCCGTCACGGCGATTACCTTCGCCATCGGTGGTGCCTCGCTCATGGGCTTCCCGCTGGTTACCGCTGGCTTCTGGTCGAAGGACGAAATCATCCTCGATGCGGTCGATAAACTCGGCAAGACGCCGTTGGCGGCTTACGTGCTGATCTGCCTCTCGCTGGCTGCCATCCTGACGGCTTTCTACACCTTCCGTCAGTTGGTCATGACCTTCTGGGGCGAGCCGCGCACCGAAGCGGCAGCGCACGCCATTCTCAACGACGGTACGACCAAGGGACGCAACATCAGTTGGCAGTTGCAAGCGCCGCTGATCGTGTTGGCCTTCTTCGCGGTCGTAGCGGGCTTTGCGGGCGTCCATCCAGATTTCCCCATCCTTGGGCCGATGATTAACGGATTACTCAGTTCGCTGAAGGTCGGCACTTCGCCGTTCGGAGCCTTCGCAGAGCGCACGCTGCTCGAAGCCGAACCGCACGCCGCTTTCAACGGTTGGGCACCCGTTATCTCGTTCGGGGTATTCGCTATCGGCGTCATCCTTGGCTGGTACTTCTACATCCGTAAGCCGGTGGTGGCAGGACAGCCTGATGCGCTGGAAGGCACACTTGGCACGGCAGGGTACACCCTGTTGCAGAACAAGTACTACTTTGATGAACTCTATGCCGCATGGCTGGTGCGTCCGTTCAAATGGTTTGCCGATAAAGTCGTCGGCCCGATCATCGATCAGGGCATCATCGACGGTATCCTCCATGCGATTGCCGCTGCCGCGACGTGGATCGGTGAACTCTTCCGCGAATTCAACTTCGTGGTAATTGATGGTATCAGTGATGGTATTCCGGCATGGGTCGCGCAAACAGCACGCTCGCTGCGAGCGCTGCAAACGGGTCGCATCCAACAATATCTGCTCTACACGCTGATCGCCGCCTTGGTGATCGGTCTGGTGGGAGCGGCGCTGGCGGTGGAAAGCATCCGTGCGTGGCTGTCCGGCAATCTGACGACTGTTGTCGTCATTGCCGTCATCGTATTCGGCGCATTGGCGCTCATCTATAATGGGCCTCGCAGCAGCGAAGGGTAGGAGCGTACCGAATTATGAATGTTGACATTCTCAGCGGACTCACGTTCCTGCCCCTCCTCGGAGCAGGCGTGGTCATGTTACTCCGGGTCATCGCACCCACCCAGAAAACCTTGGCGCGCTATGTTACGCTCGCCATCAGTCTGGTGGTGTTGGCCTTCTCGGTCGTCTTGTTCGTGCAATACACCAGCGGGACGTGTCCGGTTGGCAATGTGCCGCAAGCCGTTGCCGATGCGGGCAAAGCAGGGCCATTTAGCTTTGTATGCGAAAACTACGCGCCGTTCTTCCCGCTCCTGAATGCCAACTGGCATGTCGGTGTGGATGGTCTGAGCGTGGTTATGGTCTTGCTGACGGGCATCCTCGTCCCGTTAGCCATCCTGATCAGCTTCGAGGTCAACGAAGCCGTCCATGAGCACATGGCGCTGTTCCTGTTCCTCGAAATGGGCTTGATCGGACTGTTCGTCTCGCTCGACTTGGTCGTGTTCTTCATCTTCTGGGAAATCGGCCTCGTCCCGATGTTCTTCCTGATCAACGTGTGGGGTGGCGCGAACCGCAAATATGCGTCGTTCAAGTTCTTCCTCTACACAATGGCAGGATCGCTCGGCTTGCTGCTCTCCATCCAGTTGATCGGCCTCGTCAGCGGCACAATGGATATTCCAACGTTGCTGGCGACCTTCCCCAAGGGCTTGAACGCGGCAGGGCAACCGTTGCAACTGCCTTTCAATGCGGATCTCGGCACGGTCAAAGGCATCATGTTCATTGCCTTTTTCCTCGCCTTCGCCATCAAGATTCCTGTCTGGCCTTTCCACACATGGTTGCCTGACGCGCACACCGAAGCACCCACCGCTGGCTCGATGTTGCTGGCTGGTGTCATGCTCAAGTTGGGTGCTTA
This sequence comes from Anaerolineae bacterium, assembly GCA_019637615.1. Taxonomy (GTDB): domain Bacteria; phylum Chloroflexota; class Anaerolineae; order Aggregatilineales; family UBA2796; genus JAHBVK01. The sequence goes on from JAHBVJ010000030.1 coordinate 76,233, forward strand.
TGGCTTCCTGCGCTTGGTCATCCCGCTCTTCCCGCCCGAAGCCGCCAGTTTTGCGCCCGTCATTGGCGTGCTGGCAGTCGCGGGCATCGTGCTTGGTGCCTTCGCCGCGTGGGGTCAAAACGACTTCAAACGGCTGGTGGCCTACAGCTCGGTGAACCACATGGGCTTTGTGGTGCTCGGCATTGCGGTCTACGCCGCGATGTACAACGGCATCATTACCAGCGCGCCAGAAATCACCGCCAGCATCAAGAACAGCGTGACGATGGCAACCAACGGCGCGGTCTTCCAGATGTTCAATCACGGCCTCAGTTCGGCGGGCATGTTCTTGTTGGTCGGTGCCTTGTATCACAAAGCGCACACGCGTGACTTGACGCAGTTCGGCGGTCTGTGGAACCTTGCACCCGTGTACGGCGGTCTGTTGGTCTTCGTCAGCATGGCGAGCCTTGGCCTTCCCGGTCTAAACGGCTTCGTCAGCGAATTCCAAGTCGTCGCTGGCTCGTGGGCCATCTATCCCACCTTCGTAGCGCTTTCCATGCTCGGCTTGCTGCTGACTGGTGCGTACATCCTCAAGGGAATTCGCGCTGTGTTGCAAGGTCAAGCCAACCCGCACTGGACAGGGCATCATTTGGAGATCGAAGCGCGTGAAGTCATCGCCTTGGCTCCGTTGGTTGTGCTCATGCTCATCACGGGCATTTGGCCCGCGTGGATCATGCCAGTCATTAACGGCACCATCACCAAGCTGTTTGGCGGGTAACAGGTAGGAGAACCATGTTAGTTTTCATTCTTGCGTTCCCGATTGTGGCTGCTCTGTTCATCCTGTTCGCGCTGAACGATGAACAGAAAGCCCAGATTCGCTTAATCAGTGCAGTAACGATGTTAGCGGTGTTGGTGGCTTCGCTGGTGGTTTTTATCGAAGCGAACCAACCTGCTGCGCTCGATGCGGCGAAAGCGGCCGCTTTAGAGAGCAAATCGTATTTCATTGAAGACCTCTCTTTTAATTGGGTGCCTGCGCTGGGCATCAAGTTCCATGTCGGCGTCGATGGCATCACTGCCCCGATGGTACTGCTGACGGGTCTGGCAGGTTTCTGCGGCGTCCTCATCTCGTGGAAGATCGAAGACCGTGTGCGCGAGTTCATGGCCTTCTTCTTGCTGCTAGTGGCGGGTGTTTACGGCGTGTTCGTCTCGCTCGATATGTTCCTGCTCTTTTTCTGGTACGAACTCGCCATCTTCCCCATGTACTTGCTCATTGCTGGATGGGGCTGGGTTGTCACCCGTGAGTACGCGTCGATGAAACTGACGTTGTACATCCTCATCGGCTCGGTGATCGCGCTGGTCGGCATGTTGGTGCTCTACTTCTCGGCAGGCACCTTCTTCAGCCAGAATGGTCGTCTCGCCATCCTCCAGCAGCATTTGGGCGACCCACAAGCGCAAGCCTACAGCTTTGATTTCAATCATCTGGAAGCGGCGACGCACTGGAAAGAGATTTCCGAGAAAGCCACCGGCACGGCGGAAGCAGGGCCATTCGACATCGTAGAAAATGGCTCTAGCATTGCGCGGCTGTGGTTCCCCTTCATCTTCTTGGGCTTCGCGGTCTTGGCAGGTATCTTTCCCTTCCACAACTGGAGTCCAGATGGTCACGTGGCGGCACCAACTGCCGTCTCGATGATCCATGCTGGTGTGCTGATGAAGCTCGGTGCGTATGCAGCCTTGCGCGTCGGCGTCCAGCTTCTGCCGGAAGGAGCCAAGCTGCATCTGCCGTGGATCATCTTGCTGACCTTGGTCAACGTGGTCTATGGCGCGTTCATCGCCTTCCGCCAGCGCGATTTCAAGTACGTCATCGGCTTCTCGTCGGTCAGCCACATGGGCTTGGTGTCGATGGGTATCGCCTCCATGAACATCATCGGCATGACGGGCGCGGGGCTGCAAATGTTCAGCCACGGTGCCATGACGGCACTCTTCTTCTCGTGCGTCGGCATGGTCTACGATCAAGCCCACACCCGCGATATTCCATCGCTTAGTGGGTTTGGCAAGAAAATGCCCTTCGTGGCGGTGGCCTTTGTGGTGGGTGGTCTGGTCTCGATGGGTATGCCCGGTCTCAGCGGGTTCATCGCGGAATTCCCCATCTTCCAAGGGGTGTGGCACGGGCCAGTCTTCGCCGTTGCGGGTGTCAACCCACAGGCGCAGTACTTCTTCCCGAACTTTAACTACTTCGGCATCATTGCCATCCTCTCCGCGCTTGCTATCATTGTGACGGCAGCGTATGTGCTCCGCGTGACGGGGCAGGTGTTCGGGGGCGACTTCAACGAACAGCGCTTCCCCGGCATCAAGGATGTAACGATACTGGATAAAACGGCGCTGGTATTACTTGCCGCGTCGCTACTTGTTCTCGGTGTGTATCCTCAAATCATGAGCAACATGATTCAATATGGGATGCAGCCGATAGTGAACCTGCTGAAGTAAGGGGGCTGGTTCCAACATGAATTTGAACATGGACACTATCACTAACCTGCTGGCTATCGCGCCAGCGGGTTTACTGACACTCCTCATCGGGGTCGTCATCGTGCTGGACATCTTCTGGCCCGAAAGTCGTCGGCGGGACATCGGCGTCATCGCTGCGATCTGCCTGTTCTTCATCGCGGTGGTTTCGCTGCTCATTCAACCGCCGAGTGATCCGACACAACAAATGGTGCTCGGTGGCATGATCCGCTTCGACGTGATGACGCAAATCTTCGTCACCATGACCTTCGTAGCGGCGGCTATCGCGGTGCTTATCAGCCTTGATGTTCCGCAAATCGGCAATCGTGGCGAATACTACACGGTGCTGCTCGTTGCCACCTTAGGCGCGGTCATCATCAGTGGCGCTTCCGACCTGATCTCGCTGTTCCTCGGCCTCGAAACGCTGTCCGTCAGCCTCTACTGCTTGGCGGGTTTCCTGCGCAACAGCGAAAAGTCGGCGGAAGCAGGCATGAAGTACTTCCTGTTTGGTGCCTTCACCTCCACCATCATGCTCTACGGCATGAGCCTGCTGTACGGCTTCACCGGGCAGACCAACCTCTACATGATTGGTCAAAAGATCGCTGATCTGTACACCAAGTCAAATGGTAGTGTGGATTTCCTTTTCCCGATCATCGTCGCACTGATCATGGTCACGGCGGGCTTCGGGTTCAAGGTCAGCATGGTGCCGTTCCACTTCTGGACGCCGGATGTGTACGAAGGTGCGCCCACACCAGTGACGGCCTTCATCAGCGTCGCCAGTAAGGCCGCCAGTTTCGCGGTTTTGTCGCGCTTCTTCATCATTGTCTTTCAGGGTGGCTCGATCACGACCTTCTGGGTACAAGTGATCTCCGTCCTAGCGGTGGTCACGATGACGCTCGGCAATCTGTTGGCGCTGCCGCAGAAGAATATCAAACGTCTGCTGGCCTACTCGTCCATCGCGCAAGCCGGCTATACGCTGGTCGGTGTCGCTGCCATCTCCTCCCAGACCAACGAACTTGGCGCGGGTGTCGCTGCGGTAGCCTTCTACATGGCGATGTACATCCTCACCAATCTCGCGGGCTTCGGTGTGATCATCCTGTTCGCCAACTCGACGGGCAGCGAAGAGATCAAGGATTTCGCCGGGCTTGGTCGCCGTAACTTCGGCTTGGCCTTGGTGATGACGGTGGCGCTGCTGTCCTTGGCAGGCATTCCGCCAGCGGCGGGCTTCATCGGCAAGTTCTTCTTGTTCCAAGCCGCCGTTAATGCCAACCTGACGTGGTTAGCGGTCATCGGCGTGCTGAACTCTATCGTCGCGCTCTACTACTACTTGGTCGTGATCAAGGTCATGTTCGTAGATCGCAGCGAAGACGAGAGCAAGACCATTCCCGTCAGCCAATCCTACGTCATCGCGCTCGGCATCAGCACCATCGCCGTTGTCCTCATCGGCACCGTGTTAGCCGAACCGCTCTATACGTGGGCGCTCACCGCTGCCAGAGGCTTAGGCTGGCTGTAACCTTCAGTCTGCCCTTCTCTAGACAACGCATCACAACGGCGGCCTTCGGGTCGCCGTTTTCGTCATAGGGTCTACTTTTCTATCGTTGGCACGGGTAATTTTACGCCCGATACGCCCATCGTCTCCATCAACCCCGTCAGCATCAACCACAACGAAATTCGTGCCATATAGCGCGCCGGATACGGCTTATCATGCTCCAACCACCAGATCGCTAAACCCAGTTGAGCGCTGGCAGCATGATTGGCGATGATGTCCAGCGGCACATCTTCATGCGGAGCACGTCCCGATTCCTGAATCGCCTCCATCGACCGCGTGGCAATGTAATACCGCAGCCGTTCCAACACCGTCTGCGATCCTCTACTCGAAAACAAAATGCGATACAGCGTTTCTTGCTCCTCGATGTGTTCGTATAGTGCGCTCACGGGCGAAATCCCCCGCAGCACATCATCGCGGTTCAAACGCTCGGTCTTCTGCACAAGGTCTTGATACAGGGTATCGAGGCAGTCTGTCAGCAGTTCTTCCTTATCGCGGTAATGCCGATAAAACGTCACCCTTGCGGTCTCCGCCTCCGTCGCGATGTCTTGGATCGAGATCGCGTCGTATCCCTTCTTCAGGATCAACCGCACTAGCGCCTCTTGCAGCCCTCGGCGCGTTTTCCGCACGCGTGGATCGTCTAAATTGATTGCCATTTTGGTTCACTTGTTACATAAGTATCAGGTCGCAACTGTTGTCGGTTGACGTGCTTCAGCCGCTTATGATACAAAGTGTAACATATCCCGCTGATAAAAGAGGCACGTTCCAATGAAATATCGTTCGCTCGTTACATCCGCCATCGTACTACTCTTACTTGCCATGACCGTTACCGCTGTACAGCCTAGTGCCGCCGACGATTCTACGCCAACCGCGACTCCTGCCAGCGGCAAACCGCCCGTCACGACCCACAATGCGCGCTATTGCGAATTTTTGACCGTCAAGTTGAAAGGCACCAAGCTGGTCGCCTCCGTTTACAACACCCTCGGCCTCAATGACTGCCCTGCCGGCGCGTGGAAAGCCATCGATGTCAACAGTATCCGCAAGCAGTTCAGCGTCGCGCAGGTACTCCTCAACGGCCCCCGTTACTTTATGATGGATCAGATCATCGCCACCGGAGCCAGCCAGAGCGGCGAAACAGTGATGGTCGGTGGACTTGGCTTCACCAAACGTGCCGAAGTCGAATTCACCCTCACTAGTATGAAGTCGATTCCCTACCAAGAGCGCGAAATTCAGCGCGATACGCAGTACATCTTCAAACAGGGGCAACTAGCTTACCAGCTCACCTCGCCGGATGGTCACGTCTACGTGATGCAATCCTACTCGCAGCAGGCCGATCCCACCCTGACCATTGATGATCTGCCGACGCTGGCGACCCGCCTGAAACTGCCGGAAGGCTGGAAATATCAGGAAGTGAAGCTAGACAACGACTTGGTACTGTCCGCCAGAGGAGTCGCCCATCTCATTCAGGATGATCTCATCAATTCCTACCAGCGCATCGAACCCGCCGATCTAGTTGCCAATCCCTGATCCCTCAATTTCGCGAGTCACTACACATCGGCTTTATAGAAATACCGATAACGACTATTCCTATCGTACGGACGCCACATGTGGCGTCCATTTTGAGCTTGATGATCAGGTCGAATCAAGTTCGGTTATCTATTGGTTCGGTACATGGCTCAAGTCTTGCCCGAAATAGTATAGGATGTTAAATCATTTACTTGGGGTCTGAGTCCCATCGGGACTTCGTTCTATAAGCCTGACGTTTCAACGTCTTGACGCGTTGTCAACTAATCTGCATAGCGTTTCGCCTGATCTCAGCCCGCACACTTTAGCGTCGGGCATTCTCAAACGCCACCAACATCTGATTTTGTCTATCTTCCCGCCGACGTAAACCCGCGCCATGTGCGCGTGATCTGCGCTAACCGTGCCTCAATCTGCCCATCCGCCACCGCATATTCCACGAAATCCACCTTAGATCGCAGCGTAATCTGCCGCTCATTGTCGATCAATCCCACGCATAACCTCGGCTGAAAACAAATCACCGTCGTCCACAGCCCATACGCGAATTCCGCGCGCCGTGTAGCGGGCGTCCCCCACGTGGCGATCAGCTCCCCGATCGTGCTGGCGTTCATCTCCGGCTGAATCTGGATGCGCTCCACATACCGATTCGGCTGGCGGATCAGCATGATGATCGTCCAGCGTGGCGCGCCGCGTGACTCCAGATGCAGTGTGGTCAGCGAATTATCAGGGTTGCCATCTCGGATCAACTTGAGGTCTGTCCAAGTCTCGATTGCTGGCGTGAGCGCCGTTGTCGTGCTGCCCGGGCACACCGTGCGCCAGCACCATCCGCCGCCCACAATTGCCGAATCATGCGCAAGTTGAACCGTGAACGAACGCGGCTGATCGAGCGCCAACGCCCCGATCCAGCGCACGCCGAGTACCGCAGTGATGAGAATAAGTTGACTGATGAGGATGACAGCGATGAGGCGTTTCATCGGGCTGACTCTCGCTGACTTTAGCTCAGTTCGGGATGCGGCCGATTCTAACGCCTCTTAGCGTATCGGTGGAATTAACGATGGGATGCAGCCGGGTTACTGCGTGGCACTGGCGCATACTCAGGCAGCAGTTTACGGATGACCTCAAGCAAGTGATCGGGCGTATAGGGCTTGCTGATAAACGCTGAACAACCGAAGCGTTCTGCGATTGCCATCTCCATATGCCCCGTGCGCGCGGTAACAGCGACGATCGGCGGCGCGTTCGGCCCGGTCAGTTGTCTACGCAGCGAGAGGATCAGAGTGCGCCCATCAATATCCGGCAGATCGAAATCAAGCAAGATCAAAGCAGGCCGATCTTTACGCGCATTGCCAGCCCCTTCAATACCGCGCAAGAAGTGTTTTACGGTGTACCCTGCCGTTTCAAGGATATGAATCGCCATATCAGCGTTCTGTTGGTTATCCTCGATGAGTAAGATGTGCGACATTGTTGTCCTCGCTGCGATCTAAGATGATTTTTTTATTGAGCGTAGGCGTTGATAATTTCCGCCAACTGTAAAATTGAAAAAGGTTTAGTCAGCACGCGGTTAAAGCCTACTGACAAGCAGTTTTGAATATCGTCCGGCGTCGAAAGCCCGGTCACCGCCACCATCGGTTGCGTATACCCCACTTGACGGGCTTGTTGGACGAAATCGAACCCTGCCCTCGTATTTCCGATCAAGATGTCCATCAACACTAAATCTGTCTGCTCGGAGAGCGCGTTGCGTGCGTCCTCCATGTTGTCAGTCGTCACTAGTTGATGCGGCGTGGTGTTGATGAATAATTCCACCAAATGAATATCATTGGGTTCATCATCAACGTACAAAATGTTCAAGAGCGTAACTCCTATTCAGTAACGGTAGAGACAGAAAGTGCCTGCTCTGCGCAGCGCAGCAGTTGTTGAGCGGTCACTGGCTTAGGCACATAATACACGCCGGAAGCGTCCGTTTCGGTGCGGCGGTCTTCATCGACGGTACACATTGCAATCGGCAGAATAGAGGTGTCTGGGTTAGCCTTAAGTTCGGCTAACACGTCCCATCCATTCATATCTGGCAATTGAGCATCAAGGATGACGAGTGCGGGCATCAACGCGTACGCGAGTTCGATAGCCTGAGCGCCGCTGTTCGTCTCGGTGACGTAATAGCCACCGCTTTCCAGCACTTCGCGCAGCAGTTGGCGCGTGCCGTCATCGTCTTCGACCACCAGCACCATCGGCGGCGCGTCGTAGCTGTCGGCTTCCGTGCTGAACACCTTAACTTCATCGCTGATCATTTCGGCCTGTGGTTGTGCGTTCGCCACCGCAGCGTGATCAATCGTGAGCGTGAACGAGAATATGCTGCCCTTGCCGACTTCGCTTTCCACGGTCAGATCGCCGCCGTGCATCTGGCACAATTGCTTGCTGATGTCCAACCCCAAGCCCGTGCCGCCATAACTTTTGTCTTGCTTGGCTTGTTCAAAGCGGTCAAAAATACTGGCTAGTGCCGCCGGAGGAATACCGATACCTGTATCGATCACCGACACCTTGAGCGTCTCCGCCATTGGTTCGACGCGGATGGTGATCGACCCTGAGTTCGTGAACTTCACCGCGTTAGACAGCAAGTTCAGCAGCACTTGGCGGACGCGTGTCGCGTCTGCCCACACGGGCGGCAGATGTTCGGGTATGTCCAGGCGGATTTGGATCGGCTTACCCTTGAGCAGTCCGAGCGAAGTCTGCATCACGCCTCGGCAAATCTCGCTCAGGTCAGTCGATGCCTGATGCAGTTCGAACTTACCAGCAGCGATCTTGCTCAGGTCGAGGATGTCATTGATCAAACCGACCAGATAGTGACCGTTCGCTTCGATCAATTCTAGGTACGGACGGTGCGCCTCTGGAACAGGCACATTTTGGAACATCTGTGGCATATTCAGCAGCGAACTCGAATAACCGATGATCACGTTGAGCGGTGTGCGCAGTTCATGGCTGATGTTGGACAGAAACACCGATTTCGCTTTACTGATTTCTTCCGTCTTGCGGTTGGCTTCCGCCAGATCGGCATTCATCTGTTCAAGCGCGGAATTGACCTTGAGGTTATGTAAGTTAGCTTCTTTAAGTTCTTCACCTTGCTTAAAGAATGCCTCTGCGCGCCGTTCGTCCTTCACCTTCACGTCCAGCGCCCACCGAACCGTATCCATCACCGTGTTCGCCTTCACATAAAAGAACATGGCGGTGATACCAATTACGATAGCGGGCAGCACAGCGGTGGACATCATCAGTGATAAGCCGCCATTGATCAGCGTTGCGCCGAGCATGGCGATCACGACGAGGATGGCAACCGTACTGATGTCTTCATCTCTCAACAAAACAGCCGCAAAGCCGATTGGCAGCAGCAGCAGTACGAAGTGACCGATCTGCGGGGCGTTGAGACACAGATGGAACCCTACCGTAGCAATATAGCCGACGATAAAGACCCAACCACCAACCTGTATATGGTTCTTTTGCCGCAGTAAAAACGAAATCATCAGGGTAGCCGCAAGGATTACCCACGGGACAATGTCGAGATCAGAAAACAGCGCGGAGTGATTATTCCACTGCCAAACAAATGCACATTGCGCCGTCAGCCATGTTCCAAGCAACATCCAACCCAAATATTGCCTGCGGTCATCCAGCAAATCTTCATGAATATCGATTTTAGAAAGTGGTAAATCCATATGCGTCCCATCCTATCGACGTGACACGGTCACCAGCGTGAATCTTGTTGCACATTATAGGCTGAGTTGATAGGCAAAGCAGCAGCAGGTCGTGACTTTATTATATGTTCACGCACGCACCTCAATATTTTGTTAAGTGTGTGAAATTCATATGAACCGTTCTTGACAATTTTGGCAAACTCGCAGCCACCGATCCCGCCGTTCAAATCAGAATTTCTCGACAAGGTCTAGTAAATTAGCCTATAACGAGCTACATTTGCTGACCTAGTGCTAGAAAAGCTTCCATTTGGAAAGGAACCCCCATGTATCGGTTAGCCTTAATTGGCTTTGGTAATGTCGGGCAGGGTCTCGCCCAGATTTTGCTGAAGAAAGGCGAACTGCTTGAACGACGCTATGGCTTCAAGGCATCGATTGTGGCGGTTGCCACCCTCCGCAAAGGCTCGCTCTATCATCCGACGGGGTTAGACCTTCAGGCGTTGCTTGCGGCGGGGCAAGCGGGCAGCTTTGATTCCTATCCCACCACCCCCGGCCTGATTCGCGGTCGCGATCCGCTGGCGACGATCCGCGCTACAGATGCCGATGTCGTGGTCGAGACGACCTACACCAATTTCCAGACGGCTGAACCCGCCCTGACCCATGTTTGTACCGCGCTAGAACTCGGCAAGCACGTCATCACGGCGAACAAAGGCCCTGTCGCCCTCGCCTACCATGAGATCGCGGCGCTGGCGGCACGTAAGCAAGCCTTCTTTGGCTGCGAAGGTACGGTGATGGGCGGTACTCCGGCTTTGCGACTGGCGCGGATGTCACTGGCGGGTTGCACCATCAGCGGCGCGCGGGGCGTCATTAACGGCACCACCAACTTCATTCTGACGCAGATGGAACAGGGGCAAAGCTATGCGGATGCATTGGCAGAAGCCCAACGGCTAGGCTATGCCGAGGCCGATCCCAGCGGTGATGTGGAAGGTTATGATGCGCTCGGTAAATTAGTTATTCTCGCCAACACTGTGATGGGGCTAACGCTCAAATTCGATGAGGTCACTCGTCAAGGCATTACCCATCTCACGCCGGAGGATATTCGCGCCGCGCAGGCCGATAATATGCGCTGGAAGCTCATAGCCAGCGTGAAAACATCGCCAGCCGGTACGACCGCGTATGTGCGTCCCGAACGCTTGCCGCTCAGTGACCCACTCGCCAATTTGGATGGCAGCACCAACGCAATCACCTATCTGACTGACTTAGTGGGTGCGGTAACTTTGGTTGGCTCAGGCGCAGGGCCGGAACCAACCGGATTCGCGCTGCTATCCGATTTATTGGAGTTACATAGTCAAGACCTGCTGCGCAAACTTTAGTTGCTTGCTTGACCACATCGAAAAACTGAACAGCGTTTGTTAAATGCATGGGGGTGCATCACGACTACGTCTACATCAACCGTTGAAACGGAAAGCAAAGGAACACTCAGTCAAGTCGTCAACCCGTATCTGACCATCAAGTGGATGTATCAGCGGCGTATCATCGTCTACGCGGTTTCTGGCCCGTTGGTCATGCAAGAAGTCGCTGAAACATGGTTCGTCAATGTCAAACGCATTCTTACCACGTGGTCGCCACAATTACCTTACTTGGCGATCCACGATCTCACCAACGCCAATGTCACGATCACGCCTTACATCGTGTCGAGCATTCGCGATCTCTATAACTTACGCCCGGAATTGACGCAGCGGATCGGGATCGTAGTGCCGCGCACGCTTACCGCGCAGTTGCTCAAAGTCTTGGTGCGGAATCGAGATCGCGACACGATGCAAACACAATTCTTCAATACACGCGATAAAGCAGTGAGCTGGATGCTGGATTATTCCGCCGCCTCCTCAACCACATAACCGGCAGCCTTAACACAGGAAGACCAATTGCGCGGCTGTGGCGGTCGAGCGGTACTGTCCGTTTGACCGTCTCCCTCGTTGTCCTTCGCTTGCCTTGTTCTCAGCCTATTCGATTTATTCGGTGGGCTGTACTTCCTTGAGTCTGTTGCCTCATAACCCGCTATATCAACAGCATAGAGTCCGATCCGGGCTTCGTTTTTAGCTGAATAGTTCAACCGTGGGCAGCACTCACGTCACTTTTACCAGAATTTTATACTGTGGGATTGACAATACTGTGCGACGCATAGTATGATGATACTGTGTGACACACAGTACTATAGGCTACACAGTACATGACAGAGACAGAAGATCAAATCAGTAAGCTCCGGTTGGAGATCAGACGCGGGGTGCTGGTGCTGGCAGTGCTCAGTCAAATGGATACTGCCCGCTATGGCTACAGCTTGATCCAGCAATTGACGGCGCAAGGGCTGGAAGTCGAGGAAGGCACCTTGTATCCCCTACTGCGGCGGCTGGAAACACAAGGGTTGCTGGAGAGCGAGTGGGAAATCGGGGAAGCGCGTCCCCGCAAGTATTACCGGATCAGTCCGGCAGGGCGCGAAGTGTTGAATGCCCTGAGCACGGAATGGTTCGCGACGGTTGAGGTGATGCGCCGCATCCTACAAGGAGAAAAACATGAATGAACTAGTACAACGCTACGTCCAGCAGGTAGGGCGTTACTTACCCAAGAAAGACAGAGCGGAGATCGAGGCCGAACTGCACTCGCTGATTCAAGACAAGCTGGATGACCGCTATGGTGGCGCACCATCACAAACAGAGTTGGTAGCGGTGCTGAAGGAATTGGGCGCACCCTACAAAATGGCCGCTTCTTACGGTAGCCAACAGTACTTGATTGGCCCCGATCTGTACCCGTTTATGATGATGGTGCTGCGTTATGGGTGGCTGGTTATCCCGACCATCGTGGTCTTTGTGAATGTGTTCGCGGCGCTGACCTCCTCGGAGCCGACGAATGTGCTTAGCGTGATTGTCGGTTCGCTGCTTGGCGCGGTGCAGGCAACTTTCTTCTTCTCTGGCGTGGTTGTGATCATCTTTGCGGTGATCCAGCATTCAAACGTTCAAATCGATGAAAAGGAGATGGAATTTGACCCGCTGAAGCTCCCCGCGGTGGATGATCCTAGCAGTGTGGATCGTGTCGAAGCCACCTTTGGAATTGCCCTCGGCACCTTGTTCATGCTGGTGTTCATGTATTTCTTGAACGTGGGCGGTCTGACGCTGCGCTTCAACCTGAACGATCCCGGTGATGTCATCGCAGCGCCGGTTGCGTGGCTGGTACTGCTGAATATTGCCAACATCGGCATGATCGTCATGCAGATACTCGCACTGCGGCGCAACCGTTGGAATATCGGGATGTGGCTGGTCGAAACGGTGTTTGAAGTGTTCAGCACGGTGGCGCTATATTTCGCCGTATTCAGACCGCTGTTTGAACACTTCACGACGACAACACCTTCTCTCCTCAAGATTCCCTTGTTCGACAAATCGCCGGAAATCGTGGCAGTAAGTTTCGCCGTTATCACGCTGATCGGCAGAGGCAGCAGGCTAATAACGCTGTGGAACTACCACAATGGCGCTGCTCCCTTGTTTTCTATCAAAGCCAAGCATGAATCGTGAAGGACGTTGACATGTTAGATGTGAAGATAATCCTTGCAGGAACATGGATCGCGCTAATGCTCACCTACCTGTTAGGGGATGTGCTGCGAATTTTCGCTGGCGATTTTGTGCCGGGGAAGATCAATGGATTGCAGATGACACAGGCGATGTGGCTAGGGATTGCGGTTCTGATGGTGATACCAATTGTCATGATCATCCCGTCGCTGACGTTGGATCACGTCGTGAACAAGTGGGTGAATACCATCGTCGCCATCTTCTTCTTTGGCTTCAATCTTATCGGCTTACCTACCTATCCATCAGCCTACGACAAATTCCTGATCGTCGTTGGTCTGGTGATTAATGTACTGACCGTTTGGTACGCGTGGCAACTGGTCTAGTGAGGATACGACAATGCAAGCGATGGTTTATACAAACTACGGATCGCCCGACGAGCTTCAGATGAGGGAAGTGGCAAAACCCGTGCCAAAGGCCAACGAAGTCCTGATCCGTGTGCGTGGGGCTTCAATCAATATTGCGGATTGGTACATGCTGCGTGGCAATCCGTTCATGATCCGGCTGATGTCAGGCGGACTGCGCAAGCCGAAAGCCACCATCCTCGGTACGGATGTGGCGGGCATGGTAGAAGCGGTCGGTAGTGCCGTCACGCGCTTCAAGGTAGGCGACGAAGTGTATGGCGACTTATCCGCCTGTGGATGGGGCAGTTTTGCAGAGTATGTCGCCGCGCCCGAAACCATGCTGGCGCTGAAACCGCGTAATCTATCCTTCGAGGCCGCGGCGAGTGTGCCATTGGCAGGCGTCACGGCCTTGCAAGGCGTGCGTGATGTGGCGAAAATTCGACACGGGCAGCGGGTACTGATCAACGGGGCGTCCGGTGGCGTAGGGACGTTTGCGGTGCTGCTTGCCAAACACTACGGCGCGCAGGTGACCGCCACGTCCAGCACAAACAAAATGGCGATGGTGCGCTCCATCGGCGCGGATCAGGTGCTCGACTACACGCAGGTAGATGTGACACAGAACGACGAACGTTATGACGTGATCTTCGACATCGCCGCCTATCGTTCGATGCTGGACTATCGGCCTGCGCTGTGCCCGGATGGATTGTACGTCATCGCGGGCGGTGATCCTAACCAGATTCTGAAAGGGATGGCGTTCGCGCCATTGATGTCGCTGCTCGGTAGCCAGACCGCACGCGTTTTGTCCGCCAAACCAAGCGCCGCCGATCTGAGCGAGATGACTGCCTTGATCGAGGCTGGCAGCGTGCGCCCCGTGATTGATAAGTGTTACCCACTTGCACAACTGGCGGACGCATTCCGCTATTTTGGGGACAGACACACGCAAGGCAAAGTTGTCATCAGCGTAGTCTAACGCCGACCGGATTGTACCCGACATGTGAGGCTGATTGCTGATGATTAGCCTCATTCCCTCTACGCTTCAGAACCTTCATGTTCAGAGTCAGCCATGTACAACCTTGTGAAAATAATGCAGGAATACGACATTGTTCAGGGGAGAGTTTCGCAAGGATTTAATGCTCTGTTCCTGATGGTTCGACGTCGGATGGCGTAATCTATCGCATCCCATTGCCTATGCCGTTACCGAGCCTACTTTCTGTCAGCCGTCAGCCCGTCTCTCCACTGATCATCTGCCATCGATACCCGATTCCCCACACCGTATCGATAGCCTCGCCCATCGTGCCGAGCTTCTTCCGCAGCCGCAGGATCGCGTTATCTACCGCCCGATCCCCCTCGATGTAGCTCTGTCCCCACACTGCATCCAGCAAGTAATCGCGGCTGAATGCCCGCCCCGGATTACGCACCAGCAGATTTAGCAGCATAAATTCTGTGCGCGTTAAATCGAGCGGCAGACCGTTTAGCGTGGCAAGATAACCCGTCGGGTCGATGGTCAGTGCGCCTACGTGGAGCATCGTCGTTTCTTGCGCTTGGTCGCTGGCGATAGTCTGAGAAATGTATTCCGCCCGTCGCATCAGCGCCCGCACCCGCGCGATCAACTCCCGCATACTGAACGGCTTGGTCAGGTAGTCATCTGCGCCCAACTCCAGCCCGATCACGCGGTCAGTTTCTTCGTCACGGGCGGTCAGCATCAAGATCGGCGTGGTGGCGTGCTGACGTATCTTGCGGAGCACCTCCAAGCCATCCATCACGGGCAGCATCCAGTCAAGAATGATCAAATCGGGCGCGGCTTGGTGATGCAAATGCAGTGCCATCGCGCCGTCACCCGCGTGGAGCATCTGAAAACCCGCCGTCGTCAACTCACGCATGATCACTTCAACGAGTTCGGGGGTATCTTCCACCAGCAAAATAGATTTCATTGTGACCTGAAACGCTACTGATCTGCCCGCGCCATGTTGTTAGGTGCCAGTATACCGTCAGTTTTCATTGTGAGGGCGGATATTCCTTCTCATGCCGTCGTGTGGACGCTTCATGCGGCATCTGCTTCAACGCTGCGGGAAAGTTCGGTTTGAAAATTAGAACAAAATTCTGACGAAAGTCTAACTAAAATGTTCTTGACTTGCTGACCGATCTATGAGATACTATCAATCCCTCTATACACTGCCTCGTGTAGAGAGGTGACTGCAATTCACTCCTGCTTACTTAGGGGAGTGCGAACGTAATTTCGTCCAATCGAGTCTGAACTTCGATACCGAATTCCGTAGAATCAGCCATCCTATAAATCGCCTTCGCTTTTGTTTCCGACTTCGACTTACGCAATTCAGTTCTTCATTTCTGGAGAAAAGGAGTAACACGTCTATGACGCACAAACAACCACTTCATCGTACAGCCAACGATCTCCGTGGTGTCTGCTTCCACGCTGATCGCCCGACGACGCTCAACAGCAGCGCGAATGATCCCGGTTCTCTACTCAACATGGGATCAACTAAGGGATCATTGCCCTTGAGCATCTTCCGCCACACCGCGCCGGACGCCCACCCTGATCACGGCGCGCAGGTCAGCGCCACACAACAAAAGACCTTCCGCCAGCTTGGTCAGAAGGTCATCAAGTTGCTATGTGATTGCATGTGGTTGCAGTCAGCGCGGTGCTATGAAGCCAGCCGACTCGCTGCCTCATCGGGCGTCTCTGTGATATGGAACAGCGTATCGAACCCCGAAATCTGGAAGATTTCGAGGACGCGCGGCGACAGTCCCGCCAGCGCCACATTGCCGTTATCTTTGTTCGCGTGGCGTTGAGCGGTCAAAATGACCTTCAACCCGCTGCTGGAGACATAACTAACGTCGGTCATGTCCAGTACTAATCGTAAATTGCCCGTCGCCAATTGTGAGTTAAGCGCTGATTCTAGCGTGCGGCTGTTATTTGAATCTAAACGTCCGTTGAGTCTAACGATGCGAACGCCGCCGTTGACATCATGCACTGGATATGGTTCATCAACCAGTGGTTTATGCACGAGTTGCGCTCCGTTTTTGATCATTGTCAGGTAATTCCGACCTTCTTTGAATTCGTACTTCACTTGATCCATGACTTTGCGGATGAAAAACCAGCCCAAACCGCCCGGTTCGCGTTCTTCTAACGGTTTGCTCGGATCAACTTCTGACAGTGTGGTCGGGTCAAAGGCGGGGCTATCATCGTTAATGATGATCACGAACTGGGTGCTGCGTTGAGCGCACACCACTTCGATCCGCCCGCGTCCGCGTGAGCCGGAAAAGCCGTGCTCGATGATGTTGGTACACCATTCGTCTACCGCCATCTGGCAGTGATAGACGCTTCGGTCATCAAGCCCAGCCGCCGTTGCGGCCTCGACCACAAACTCGCACACTTCCGGCACTCGGTCTAAGCTGCCGGGGATGATCAGACGACGTTCCGCAATAACACTAGTTATCATCGTTTACGTTACCTCAGGTCGGAAGTTTCAGAGATTCTGAACAGCTAACGGGAAAGGAGCGTCAGAATGGTTCTAGAAACTACCAACTGCCTCGACCGGTGTAGTAAACATCTGGAAAATCGAATCCAGTCCCGCCAGATCGAGCACTTCCTTGACGCGCGGCGATGGACTTGCTACCCGCAGGTCGCCGTTCAGCTTGCGCAGCTTCTTGACGGCAGAAACGAGTTCACGCAGCCCCGCGCTGCTCATGTAATCGACCCGCGCAAGGTCAGCCACCAATTGGTGCCGCCCCGCGTCGATCTGCTCGTTCAGCGCTTCGCCCAGCTTCGTCGCGTTCGTGCTATCGATCCGCCCACTGATTTCGATCAGTGTCACGCGCTTCATTTCAGAAATGGTAATGTCCATGTACGCCCCCAATCATAGTCAAGTTCAGTATACCTTCGGGATTATAACACGTTAAGAGGAGAATACCCGTGATGAATTGGCAAAAGATGAGCAGTTCTTGACCTTCCTACTGAACACCTTGCGAGGACATACTCAAGTTGCGGCACGACGGCATTCAACTAGAATGATGTGAACTGGGTTACTTCTCCGAAAGGCGCATAAACTATGGATCCGCGAACGATGCAAGGCTTTCTTGGCACTGGCGCACCGCTGCTGCAAGATATCACGGTGTTGGGCTACATCATCTTGATGATCCCCGCGATGCTGATCGGGTTTTCGTTTGCCCGTCGTCATCTTTTTGTCCCGCACCACAAATATGTCATGACCTCCATTACGCTGGTCAACTGGGCGATCATCATTTACCTGATGTTGGCGTCGTATCGCGAAAATGTCTCTCACAATGTGCCACAGGGGTTGAATTACGCGGTCTATCTGCTGCCCACCCTCCACCTGATCACGGGCGGCTTGGCGCAGTTGATTGCGACGGTGCTGGTCATCCGCATGTGGTTCGAAAACTCGCTGCCCCGTGCGTTGCGCTTCGAGCCGATCAAACCGTGGATGCGTCTCACATTGGCGCTATGGCTGATCACGGCGCTGTTGGGCATTTCTATCTATGTCACGTGGTATGTCATCAAGCCGTGGCCCGCCACAACGACGCCTAACAATGGCGATACGCCCTCCATCACGGCGACGGAAGAAGCAACACCGGATTCCGGTACCATCGAGGCAACGCCGGAAGCCACGCCCGATGACATTGCGCCAAGCGCTACTGAGGAGGCCACACCAGCGACGTAGTTGCGCTGCGGCTTATCTGCTGCGTCGGAAACGGCGCAGCAGCAGCCATACCGCCAAACTCGTCACCAGCGAGATGCCGCTCAATGCGCCACCAAGCAACAGTGGCAGCGGAATAGGCAGTGGGGCAGGCATCACCGTAAAATAGAAGGCTCCTATTTCGGTGTGCCCATCGCGGGAATCAGCCTGCCAGCGCACTGTATAGCGACCCGTCCGCAGGGATTTCAGTGGCACACGTAGCAGCGTGACATCATTCTGGTCAACGTAGGCTTCCCCGGAAGAAACGTTGTTGAAGTCTGCATCGAATACGGCGAGTTGGCTATGCCCGCTGATGGGCGCGGCAAACCACGCGAATACTTCGGCAGGCGGATATTCTAAGAGTGCGCCGTCGGCTGGATCGCTGCGTCGCAAGGTGGCGGCAGCTTCTGCGGTGGAACGCACGATAAATGAGGCATAAACCATCGATAGACATAGCAAGATGAGAGCAAGATGACGCGGACGCACGGAATACCCCTCGCGCAGGCTAACTAGTGGGTGATCGTTCAGCGTTGTGGTGCGTATTCAAGTATAATCCGTTTTGTTTGCATTGCAGGAGGAAAACCATGACCGTATTCAAAATTACTCGCGGCGAGTTGCGTCGCTTGTTGACATCCATGCGAATGGTCGCGTTGATCGCCGTTGTATCCCTAGTCGTCAGTGCCTGTGATAGCTTACAGCCTGCCAAAGACGACAGCGCTGCCAACCTGATGCCCAATATTGCTGGTTACACAGTCGTCAATACGCTGGATATTCAAGACACGCTCTCGAAAATCGCGGGTACATCCGCCTTGCTGACGGGCAATCCCGCCTTTGCTGCAATGGTAACTGCCGCCAATGAGGTGTCAAAATGCTATCAGAAAGCGGGCGCGGTGGAAGGTCGTGTCTACTATGGGCAAGCCGATCCGAGCAAAGTCGGCGCTATCGTGATCATCAACCGCAACAAGGTGCTCGATCCAGCTTTGATGCTCAATTGCGTGGGTGGTCGTGAAGGTATCTCTGGTGCGCAGTCAATCCAACCATGCGTGAAGGCGTATACCTTGAAGAAGGACAACAACGAGTTCTATATCGGCTACGTCGCTACCGATCCAGAAGTATGCAGCGCCTTCTGCTCTAGCTTGGAAGGCTGTGCAGCGAGCTAGTCTTTAATCATTGTAAGCGTCGAATCTAGCTCTCGACAAGCAAGGATGGTAGTGGCGTTAGGCATACTCGCCATCCTTGCCTGTATGCGAAGGTGATCAAAACACCCTTAGGCATCGATTACTTGCTCGGCTTTGACATCGATCACCTTGCCTTGCACTGGTGATTCCGCCAACGGTTGCTCTTGTTCATCAAACAACTGCTTAAGGAAGGTGCTGACCGCGTTGAAGATCAGCGCTGACAATATCGCCCGCACGAATAAATTGAAAAACCCGTTCAGTCCCGGAAACATGATTCGTCGTCTCATCGTATCACTCCTTATCCGTAATCATTGGTGTGTTTTTATCCAGTATAGCGGACGTCAGCGTTACGGCACCGCTGTACGTTCTGAGCAAATCGAGTAAATCATTGAGCGCTGCCTGCACAGATTCGCGTCCCGTAGAATGATGTGCCTCTACCGTGATAATTGCCTGTGTCGTCGTCGGTTGTGCCGCGCTTTGGGCGCTCTGCCGCCAACACCAACGCCGTGCATAAACTAATCCTTCGGCGTCAGCAAAAATCACCTCGCCTACGTCGGGATGTTCAATCACGTTTTGACCGAGTGTGGTGAAGCGTTCGGTACCGTCCGCAAAGCGCACCGTCAGGGGACCAACGACCTGTGCGCTGTCCATGATCGCCACTGGCAACCCGTAGCGAATGCTGACCATATTGCCAAGATCGACCAACGTATTAATGGATGGAATATTGCCTTGCTTAGTCAACCGTCGCAACAGCGCTTCCGCCGCGCTTCGATATTGTGTGGGATCGACGCCAAAGCTGCTGAATACGCGCCGCCATGCCGCCAGTGACTCGATCTCGCTGAGAGGTCTATTGCCAAGGCGGTTCAAGGTCGCCTGTTGTTCGGCTTCATAAGCTGTCCGCAATGGTGGTGGTGTCTCGCCATTCTGCAAACCATGTGCGATGATGACACCGCCGACCGTGTTCGGATACTTGAAGAATAGGTTAGGGCTATAGACAAAGACTGACATATATATTCTCCCCACTTGATATACGCATGGGCATATAGGAAGTTGCGTCACATTTGTGCAGCAAGAAGTGATAATGTGAAACTGACAGAAGTCACGTTACTCTTGCGTTAATCACGAGTAGGCGTTATGCTGATAACGTTTTGTAGATTAGGAAAGTGGGTGTTGGATTTCACTCACAAATGATATTCTTTGGAGCATGAACTTACACCTTTGCTTGGTCGAAAAGAGCGACATTATCGCCTTCGTCCGTTACCAAGCGGATATCTGCTAACAAATTATTTTGTTAACAAATTTGTGTGCCCCAAGGAATCACCGACATCAGTACTTCACCTACAATACAAAACATATTCATGTTTCATCAAAACTTTAAGGAGTCAGTTTCACATATGTCCAACAAAACGCTACGTCTAGTAATCACCACACTTTTGTTGGTGGCGGTGGTAGCGGGTCTGTTCGGGTTTACGCCCGCAGTACACGCTCAAGATAAAATTAAGGTCGGTCTGTCCTTCTCTGACTTCGCCACCGAGCGTTGGAAGAACGAAGAAGTGCTGATGCGTGGCTTGCTGGAAGGCAAGGGCTACGAAGTGCTCTCCGCTGAAGCGAACCATGACGTGAAACTCCAGAACGACCAGATCGATACTTTCGTCGCTCAGGGCGCGAAGGCCATCATCGTGGTTGCGGAAGATGGTGATGCTGCGGTGACCGCCGTTGATAAGGCTGCGGATGCTGGCGTGAAAGTGCTCGCTTATGACCGCCTGATCAAGTCCTCCAAGATTGCTGCGTATCTGTCGTTCAACAACGTTGAAGTCGGTCGTCAACAGTCCCTCGGCGTCCTCAAGGCGCTGGGCTTCGATGGCGACAAGACTGGTAGCTGGACGAAGGATAACCCGGTCAAGCTGGTGAAGCTTGGCGGCAGCCCCACCGACAACAACGCCATCCTGTTCCGTCAAGGTCAAGATGAAGTTCTCCAGCCCTATGTGGACAGCGGCGTCATCACCGTCGTTGCTGACCAGTGGGTCGAAAACTGGGACGCTGCGAACGCGCTCAAGTTGATGGAAAACATCCTGACCGCGCAAAACAACAAAATCGATGCTGTGGTTGCCTCGAATGACGGCACGGCGCTCGGTGCGTTGCAAGCGTTGAAGGCCCAGAAGTTGGCTGGTGTTGTGCCTATCTCCGGTCAAGATGCGACCGCCGATGGCTGCAACAGCATTGTCAAGGGCGAACTGACTGTGTCCATCCTCAAGGACATCCGTAACCTGTCGCCTCTGGCGATTGACCTCGTTGACAAGCTGCTCAAGGGCGAGACTGTTGACGGGTTGAAGGAATACACGATGGCTGAACTGACCAACAATAAGGATGCTCAGGGCAACGTGATGGCCTACTTCCTGCCAGTTGTTCAGGTCAACAAGGACAATGTCTACGAACTCGTCGTCAAGAGCGGCTTCCAGTCCTATGACGATGTCTATCGTGACATTCCCGATGCCGATCGTCCGGAGCGCCCGGCTGAGGCTACTCCCGCTATGTAATACAATTGATAGCCTGCGAAGGCTGTCAACTATCCTTTGAAGTACGGGGCTTCTCGTCGCTAAGCAGGTCTGCTGCGGCAGAGAAGCCCTATTTGCGCTAACTAGGGGCAGCTACGCTATGACTGAGGACACGCGAGATGTTATCCTCGATTTTCAGAATGTTACGAAGCAATTTAGCGGCGTAACCGCGCTTAAGGATGTCTCACTTAAAATCCGTCGCGGTGAGATTCATGGGTTGTGTGGTGAGAATGGCGCGGGGAAGTCCACGCTAATGAAAATCCTTGCCGGAGTATATCCTTGGGGATCTTACGAAGGCACAGTCCAGTATGAAGGGCACGAATTACGGTTGGGAGACAGCTCGATCCGACAGGCCATCGAAGAAGGTATTGCCATCGTTTACCAAGAATTGACGCTGGTGCCCGGCATGACTGTCGGAGAGAATATCTTTCTAGGTAAAGAGCCTGTCGAGAACGGGGTCATTAACTGGGATAAGTTATATGCGGAAACGGGCAGCATCTTATCCAAGTATCACCTTGATATTCCACCCCATGCCGTCGTAAAACGACTCGGCGTCGGCAAGATGCAAATGACGGAGATTGCCAAAGCGCTCTCCGAAAACGCCAAAATTCTCATCCTAGATGAGCCAACCAGTGCGCTTTCTGAGGCCGAAATTGATAAGCTCATGGAGATTTTGGGCACCCTCAGAGAGCTTGGCGTTACTTGCATTTATATCACCCATAAACTGGACGAATTCTTCCGCATTACGGACACAGTCACCGTGCTCCGGGATGGCAAAGTGGTCACTACGCAGCCGACCAAAGACCTAACCCATGAAAAGCTGGTCAATTTTATGGTTGGTCGCGAGATGAAAGAGCGCTTCCCGAAAGGCCACCGCAACCCCGGTAAAGTGATTTTTGAAGTCGAAGACCTCCATGCCAATGAGCCTGATGCGGATCGAGAAGTTTTGAAAGGCGTCTCCTTTAACCTGCGCAGCGGTGAAGTCTTGGGCATCGCAGGCTTGATGGGATCGGGACGCACCGAACTGGTGATGACGCTGTTTGGCGAATATGGGCGCATCACAAGCGGTTCAATCCGGCTGGATGGGCACGAACTACGTGTCGGCAGTTCGCGCGAGGCGATGCAGCACGGCATCAGTCTGGTTCCGGAAGACCGCAAATTGCACGGCTTGGTCTTGATCCAGACTATCTTGAAGAATATTTCACTCGCGAACCTCGATCAATTCGCCGGTTGGATGCGCATCGATGAAAACGCAGAGATGGATGCCAGCCAACACTTCGCCAAGAGTTTGTCCATTAAAACACCGACACTTCAGGCGCGGGTAGATTCGTTATCTGGTGGCAATCAACAGAAGGTTGTCATTTCCAAGTGGTTGATGTCCAAGCCCAAAGTGCTCATCATGGATGATCCAACGCGCGGGATCGATGTGGGCGCAAAATACGAGATTTACAAGCTCATGAATGAGCTTGCCGAACAAGGCATGGCGATCATCATGATTTCCAGCGAACTTGAAGAAGTTTTGGGCATGAGTGACCGCGTAATGGTCATGCACGAAGGACATTCAACGACAACGTTGGATATTTCCGAAGCAAGCCAAGAGAGAATCATGAGACTGGCGACTGGCCTTGAGCAAACAGCAGTTAATAACCAAGTCAAACAGACTCAATAGAGTTGTAGGAGTTAGTTTCGCATGAGTACAATCACAGCCAGTCCAAGTGAGCGTCAGGAGGGATTTAGCCTCAACAAGCTCATTCGCGCCAATATCCAGACCTATGCCCTGATTGGTGCGATGGTTATCATCTGGGTATTTTTCTCGTGGCAGACCAAAGGTGCCTACCTTGGCGCACAGAACTTCTCAAACTTGTTTCGTCAAATGACTATCACCGCGCTGCTATCGGTCGGCATGGTGCTAGTTATCGTTACAGGAAACATTGACCTTTCAGTGGGCAAGCTAGCCGGGTTTGTCTCGGTCGTCGTGGCCTATTTACAAGCCCGTGTATGGACATCCGCAACGTTTGCCGGAATGCCTGAAGCAGTCACCACGATTTTGGCAATCCTCGCCGGGTTGGCAGTGGGGACGCTGGCAGGCGTCATACAAGGCTATATCATCGCCTACTTCCGTGTGCCCGCCTTTATCGTCACCCTTGCCGGTCTATGGATCTTCAACGGACTGATTCTGATCGTGACCGAAGGCAAGACTATTCCGGCCAACCAGCCGCTGTTTTCGCAGATTTCCCAAGGATATTTACCAAAGGAAGTTGGATGGATATTAGCGGCAATCGTAGTAGCTGCCCTTTTCTTCACCATGTTCACTGGTCGGCAGAAAAAGCAGCGCTACGGGTTTGAACTGCCACCGATTGCGCTAGACCTAGTTAAGACAATCGTCTTGTCCCTCGTTGTGGTGGGCTACGTGGCGATGGTCAATCAGTACAATGGCGTCCAACTGCCCGTGCTGTTGTTGGCGATTGTGGCACTGATCGTTAGTTATATGTCCACCAACACACGGTTTGGACGTTATGCCTACGCCATCGGTGGCAATCGTGAAGCGGCAAGGCTCTCCGGCGTGAGTATCCGCAAAAACATCTTCTCGGTGTTCGTGCTGATGGGCTTCCTATGCGGTGTATCGGGAACAGCCTTGGCCTCTTATGTTGGCTACGGCACGACTGCCGCTGGCGCTGGCTATGAATTGGACGCCATTGCCGCGTGTATTTTGGGTGGCACTTCGACCCTCGGCGGCGAAGGCACGATCTTCGGGGCGATGGTTGGCGCGCTGATCATGGCGAGTCTCACCAACGGTCTTCAGATGATGAATGTCCAACCCGCGTGGCAATACTTGCTCAAGGGCTTGGTGCTCGTCGTCGCCGTGTACGCAGACGTGCAACTCAAGAAGAACCGCTAAATAGCACCTCTCGTTAGCGCTAACTTCAACAGGCACTTCTACAGTGGAAGTGCCTGTTTGAGCAAACCACACCATGCTTCTCCTGCTGCCATTCTCGCTTGCATGGGCAGCTTCCAGTGCAAATTCAAATCCGTTCATCTCATCCACCGATCCTGAATAACCAACGCTGTGGTGCGCACAGCGGGCGTGGACAATGATCCCTGCAATGATCCCGTCCTGAGCAGAAACCGGGATCATCGGGGAAGAAGTGCGCAAGATATGCGCAGGACGGCATTGGAGGAAGCGAGAGGATGATGGGCAGACTGTCGTTGGGTGCAGCATTGGTTGAAGTACCTCGCGTTGACGGACGGATGGAAGCCCTGTTAACCCTGTTTAACAGGCAAAAACAGGTCTAGCGAAATTTTTGTGCTCAATGAGCCGTTCTGATCCCAAAATAACAGGGCTAGGAACAGGGTTCAGATCAGGGCGTAGGCACATGTACTAAAGAAAAGCAGAAACGGTTGGGTGTGGTCGCCATGCGCGATACTTTATGTTAGCGATAAGCCGTTGAATAGAACGGACGTTATTGCCTGAAGGTTATTAGAAACCGAACCAGTAGACACCAAGAGAAATGATAGCTTAGCAGTGAACCAACGATAAGGAATCGAGGTGGAAAATTCCTCATATGTATTGAGTAGTATAGCACAGGTGATTTTGTTTGTCTATAGCAAGAACGTAAAGATTTTGTATGTATTTGATTAGAAGGTTCAAACATTGATGAACGGATCGGGATTAACGAATGATGGAGTAGTTTCGCTTTCACGATTTGCCGATTAGACACGCACACTTATGTACCCATGATCACGATTCCCGCGTAAGGTAAGCTGCTATAATCCTCAAGGTGTTCACACAGACCCGTATGATTGTGCTTGGCACCTTTGTATAGAGTTTTTAGTTTAGGAGCTGAGTTATGACTTCTTACCAGAGTCTGGCGCGTCGCTTCAGGCTGCTTGCCTTACTAATGGTTGTCGCATTTTTAGTGGGGTTGCTCTCTCCTCTGTTGGAAGCGCCCATTCATGCCGAGGGCGTCACACAGCCCAAGACAGTGACTCTCATCGGCTCATTAGCAGTCGCGCTAGGCTGCACAAGTGATGCTCAAGTTGACTGCGACAAAGCTCAACTGACCTTTAATGAAGCCAACCAGTTGTGGCAAGCCTCGTTTGACATCTCCGCCGGAGATTACACCTATGCTGTAGTGCTGGATGGCGATGCCGCCAAGAGTTTTGGCGCGGGTGGCACACAGGGCAGCGCACCGATCAAGCTCACCGTAGATGCTACCCGCAATGTGAGTTTCGTCTTCGACACGGCGACGGGCTATCTCGCAGATAACGTCAATCGTCTATTCGCGAATGTTCCCGGCAGCTACCAGAGTAAGATTGGCTGTGCGGGTGATTGGGCACCTGACTGCTTGCGCTCACTGCTAGAAGACCCCGATGGTGACGGCAAGTATGTGTTTGCCACAAAAGCGATCCCAGAAGGAGATTACGAAGCCAAAGTCGCGCTGAACGGCAGTTGGACGGAGAACTACGGCGGCAACGGCGCGCGCGACGGCTCGAACATCGGCTTCAATGTGCCAACCGCTGGCGTCAACATCATCTTCACATGGGATTCGCAGACGAAAATCATGGATATCAGCGTGGAAGGCGCTCCGAAAGGCAACTTAAAATTGGCTCAGGCACACTGGATTAGCCGCGATACGATTGCATGGCCTAGCCCTCGCATCACGCCCGATGCCAAATTCGCGCTGCACTACGATCCGACGGGCGCGATGAAGTTAGAATTGGCGGGCTTGACGGGCGGCACTGAAATTCCGCTCACGTATGATATTGGCGGACTGAATGACACGCAGAAAACGCAGTTTCCTTTCCTCGCCAATGCAAGCGCGTTGAAACTCCCTGCGGATGCGGTGGATAAAGTGCCTGAGATATTGAAAGGCCAAGTTGTCCTCACCGCGATTGGCGCGGACGGCAAGATCGCTGATTCGACAGCGCTGCAAATCCCCGGTGTGCTCGATGATATTTATCATTATGATGGCGAACTTGGCGTTAGTCTTGCCAATGGAGTGCCGACGCTTCGGGTATGGGCACCGACCGCTACAGACGTCAAGCTGCAACTCTTCGACGATGGCAAATCAAACAGCGATCCGACTAGCGTGACGGCAATGACACTTGATCCGGCGACTGGTGTGTGGAGTGTCACTGGCGAAAGTAGCTGGATGGGCAAATACTATCTGTACGAAGTCAATGTCTTCGTGCGTTCCACAGGTAAAGTCGAAAAGAACCTCGTCACCGACCCGTATTCAGTTAGTCTCGCTGCCGACAGCTTACGCAGCCAGATCATCGACCTGAACGATCCGGCACTGCGCCCATCGGGTTGGGATGCGCTCCAAAAGCCTACGTTGAACGCGTTTGAAGACATCGTGCTGTATGAACTGCACATTCGTGATTTCAGCATCTACGACGAGACTGTGCCAGAAGAATATCGCGGAAAGTTCATGGCTTTCACGCAGAGTGATTCGAATGGCATGAAGCACCTGAGTGAGCTGGCGAAGGCTGGTTTGACGCATGTCCATCTGCTGCCAGCGTTCGATATTGCCACTATCCGCGAGAAAGCGAGTGACCGCCAAGAACCGCCGCTCGGACGGCTGAAATCAGCCGCCCCTGACGCCGAATTACAGCAATCGTTGGTTCAGCGCACGCGTGGACAGGATGGATTCAACTGGGGCTACGACCCGTATCATTACAGCGTGCCAGAAGGCAGCTACGCCACCGATCCGAATGGTACAGCGCGGATTGTGGAATTCCGCAGCATGGTCGAGTCGCTCAACAAGACCGGACTGCGCGTGGTGATGGATGTTGTGTATAACCACACCAATGCCAGCGGACAGAATAATAAATCCGTCCTCGATAAGATCGTCCCCGGCTACTACCACCGTCTGAATGGTGATGGCAATGTGGAACGCAGCACCTGCTGTGAAAACACCGCCACCGAACATAAGATGATGGAAAAGCTCATGATCGACTCAGTGGTGATGTGGGCCAAGCAGTACAAGGTGGACGGCTTCCGCTTTGACCTGATGGGACACCACATGGTTAGCAATATGCTGGCACTACGCGCTGCGCTTGATGCCCTGACGCTGGAAAAAGATGGCGTCGATGGCAAAATGATCTACCTGTATGGTGAAGGTTGGGATTTTGGCGAAGTCGCTAATAATCAGCACGGTATCAATGCCACCCAGAAGAACCTCGCTGGTACGGGAATCGGCACCTTCAGCGACCGTTTGCGCGACGGCGTGCGCGGTGGTGGCCCATTCGATGATGTACGCGTGCAGGGTTTTGCTTCTGGCCTTGCGACCGACCCCAACGATTATGATAAGCAGGGCACGAAGGACGAACAAACCGCGCGCCTCCTCAACTACGAAGAATGGATCAAGTTGGGACTGGC
The DNA here is from genome assembly GCA_019637615.1 of Anaerolineae bacterium. Lineage (GTDB taxonomy): Bacteria > Chloroflexota > Anaerolineae > Aggregatilineales > UBA2796 > JAHBVK01. Next base: position 104,234 of record JAHBVJ010000030.1, read on the forward strand.
GGGCAACTTGAAGGACTACAAACTCGTCAATGCAAAGGGCGAGTTAGTCACGGGCAGCCAGATCGACTATAAGGGGCAACCGGCGGGCTATACAGTCGATCCGCAAGAGAATATCGTGTATGTCTCGGCACACGACAACGAGACGTTGTTTGATGCCCTCGCAGAGAAGCTGCCCGCCAGTTTGCCATTAGCTGAACGGATCAGGATGCACAATCTTGCTCTGAGCACGGTGCTGCTCTCGCAAGGCGTGCCGTTCATCCATGCGGGCGACGACATGCTGCGCTCGAAATCGATGGATCGCGATAGCTACGACTCAGGCGACTGGTACAACGCCATCGACTGGTCGATGCAGGATAACGGTTGGGGGCACGGCTTGCCAATCGCGGACAAAAACCAAGACAATTGGGCGCTGATGAAACCGCTGTTGGCAAATCCGGCCTTGAAACCAAGCCAAGCAGATATTCAAGGCGCTACAGCGGTGTTCCAAGATTTCCTGCGCATCCGGCAGAGTTCGCCGCTGTTCCGCTTGCAGACCGCTCAACAGATCATGGAGCGGGTTTCGTTCTTGGATACAAAGACGCCGGGTGTCATCGCCTATATGATTGATGACAACCAAACGAATATCCTTGATACGAAATACTCCCAAATTGTGGTGGTTTTCAACGCGACGCCCGCCGAGCAAAAAGTGACGAGCGACGCGCTCAAGGGGATCAGCTTTGTGCTACACCCCTCACAGGCGGAAGGCAGCGATTCGATCGTGAAGCAAGCCGCTTATGACACCGCTACGAGCACGTTCAGCGTACCCGCACGTACGACGGCGGTGTTCGTGGTCGTGCGCTAAGGTAACGTCGTGATGAGGTTGGGCACGGCCTGACCTCATCCGTAGAATCCCACCTAACGGATAGATAGCCATGCTGCTTGGCTGCATGTCAAGTGCTTTACTGCAAGGAGCAAGATTGATGAAAGCCGTGAAATTGTCCGATCACGAAGAAGTACGTATCGATCACAAGATTTACAACGGACATGAAGGCATTGACGTGCGGGTCTGGGTGATCTTGAAAGGGGAAAGCACCTATACGCCGACGCATCAAGCATTCTGGCTGTCTATGGCAGAGGCCGATGAGTTTTTTAAAGCGTTTGAATTTGAGTACAGCGCCGAACCAGCCGACGCCGGAGAAAACGCAACGCCATCCTCTTCAGCGGAACGTCCTAATCAGCAGACAGAAAACTGAGCACGACTTTTTATGCCGTTCTGCGTAAATGATGAATGAGAATTGCAGCCAACACTGGCTTGGAGGATTAGCTCGAAATGAATAATCAATGGAACAATGCCGTCCAACAATACGTTCGGACGCGGCCCCTGTTAGTCACGATCCTTGGTGTGGTCTCCGTCATTATGGGACTGTGGGCATTGTGTGCAGGCGTGGTAGGCATGGGCGTGGCGACGCTCCAACTCTTGACCTGCTCGTTAGCGTTCGGCACCCCAATCAAGGCGCTGGTCACCGGCGTTTTACGCTTGATGGTCGGTAGCGCTCTGCTGAACGGATCGGGCTGGGCGCGGATGGCGACGATCATTATTTCCGTCGTGAACTTGGTCGTGATCATTATGCCGGGTGGCTATGGCAGTGGTGAGTTCTGGAATGCGTTACTCAGCATTGGCATGATCGTGTACATGATGACCCCCGGTGTGACCCGCTGGTTTGAAGGGCGCTAACCACGTAGGCCGCCGGATTTTCGTCATCTGAGTGCCCCATATAGCGCGTTGCATATGGGGCACTCTGGTTCTTACATTCCCTCGTTGAAGTAAATCTCAAGGTCTAGCTTGCCGAGCCGCAAACGGTCACCGGGGCGGATCACGGCGGGAGCGTACGGCGCTAACCGCAGATCGTTGAGTGACGTCCCGTTGCTGCTCGCCATATCTTCGATGATGAGCAACCCTGTATTGGTGCGACGGATAATCACGTGCATTCGCGAGACGCCGCGTTCCAACGCACCATAAGCGGTCAAATCCACGAGCGGTTGCATCGGGTTATTCGGCGTGTACCGTCCTAACACCGCCTGCGTGGCGACTTGTACGATCAAGGTTTCTTTTGTATCGGACACAACGAGCGCAATTGAATCAGGATCAAGCTGTCCGATTAGGTTTTGATGCTCATCCTCGCTGGATGGATTGGGGAGTTGGAGACTGGCTTGATTGCCGAGCAGCCCTGTGGGTGGTACATCGGTCGGAGGAAATTCGCCAGCAGGCTGCTCGATAAGCGAATAGCAGCGAACACACAGCAGCGTGCCGGGGAGATTCTCATAGCCACAAGTTGGACACTTCGCAAACTTTGGCGCTTCCATTAGTTTGTTGACCTCGATTCAGCGCATCATGCATACAGTAACGATTATAACGAGGCGACTACAGGTCACGCGTTATAAAGTCATTCTGGAATTGGTTGCGGTGAGTCATCCACACTAGTTAACCATAGTTATTCGATGCTAACAAACACTCAGGTGCGTCTGTATGAACAAAGTAAACTGTCGAGCGTTGTTTCCCGATGCTTACTCATCAATAGCTAATAAGGCAGCGTTAACGCGAATCACCTAACTTTATGTAGGTGCTGCTGAGTTTGGCAAAGACAACTTCAATGGGCGATAAAGCAGGGGAATCGGCGTGCAAACTGGTTTCAAGTTCACTAGCATGGTGGACTGCACGTTATCACGATGTCGCTTTACGGCAAGGCAGGCAACAACAAGCCTTTAGCGGTAGGTGGCGTTGAAGCTACTGTCAACGCCACCCGGTACGACGAGCGCTGCACCCATGCCCGTCTGGAGTTATTCGGCGGCGGTTAGTCTTTACGATGGATGGTTACGCCTGCTCCGACCAGCTTACTTCAAGCGAATCAGAACCCGCAAAACGCAGGAGATGGTCAGCCACAACAGCCTTGACGCGCGTCAATTGCTCGTCATTGTCCGCCTGAAGCCGATCACCTTGACGTCGAGCGCCAGCAGCGCGTCGAGATCAGATTCCATCAGCGCGACCACCCACTGCGGATGCTCCGGCACGCAAACGCTGGCGTCTGTGGCATCTTTCACCGCGCGGAATCCCGCTTCGCACGAGGCGTCACTGCCGTTCGTATTCGCGGTGGTCTACTTCCCGAAGATCGTTTGCAGTTTCGGCACGACGGCGTTAAGTGCAAACTCCAGACTCAATGGGGAACTAAAGCCTACCGCGTTTTCCACCTCGATTTCTAAGTACAGCACACGGCGTTCTTGTACGGCTTTCAGTCGCTTGAACAGCGGCTCGGCCTCCAGTGTCTTGATGCCGCCTTCGATGAATTGAAGGTTGAGGATGGCGATCAGGTCGCGGTCAAGTAGATCGACCTTTTCCGGGCTGAGGTCGGCGTAAAAACTCTTCCCTGCGATGTCTACTAATTCTTGTGGCACAACGAAACCCAGATCGGTGAAGAACCGACCACGCGAATCTTGATCCGTGTAGAAGCCGAATTTACCGGGTTCTGCCATGTAGGAAACGGCGACCGTCTTGCCCACGAACTCAGGATTTTCTTCACGTGCCGACTTAAACAGCCCTTCGACACGCTCTACAATGGCTTGGGCTTCGGCAGATTTGCCGACAGCTTGCCCGATCAACTTGGTCGTTGCTTGCCACGGGATGCCGAAGTTGATGTAATCGGCGGTTTGCGGCAGCACCGGCGCGATCTTCGACAGCGTTTCGTATTCCTCCTGTGTGATGCCTGATGTCACCGCGCTGATGAAATCCGGCTTCAGCGCGAGGATGGCCTCATAATTCAGATTGCCGTAGGGCATGTTCAGCACTTCGGGCGCAGCGCCGTCCGCCGCTTCCACTGCCCACGGGAAAATCGCGTTTGGGGCGTCGCCGTACCAGTAGCGCACCGCAATCGGCTTCACGCCCAGCGCCAGCAGGAAATCTTGCTCGGTATAGCCTATCGCCACCACCCGCTCCGGCGCTTTGTCGATGGTGGTCTCTCCGTACTCGTGCTTGATGGTAACAGGGAACGCGCTCGTCGGCGTTTCTTGAGAAAATACAGGGGTAGTCGCTGGTAGGGTCAACCCTAGCAGCACGATCAGAATCAATACGCGCTTCAACATGAAATGTGATCTCCATAGGCTCGAATGGTGGGGAGATGATAAAAGGAACGCGGGCAGAATTTCTACGGAGGCGCTTAATTCTGAAATTCCATCGAAAGAAAACAGAAATGATCTGGCGAGAGAAAACGCACTAACATGGCAAAATCCGACGCGCATGTGTCGCGAGGTTGTGGACTAAGTCAGGTTAACTATCAGCTTCATCCTCACGAAATTTACGACTCACCCTATCTGCTCATTTTCAGTTCCGCGTATAATTACCATGCGTTTTCCTTTAGCAAAGGTAGTCGCTCACCTTGTCGTTACAAGCTATGCATTCGCCTTTACTAAGCACTCAACACCTAGCACTAAATATCAACTAGAGGCTGCGAATGCACGTATTTCTCGCTCCCCATGCCGATGATGCCCCATTAAGCTGCGGCGCTTACATTGCCACCCTGACGGCGCGTGGCGAGGCAGTACGCATTATCACGCTCATGATGGGCAATCCGTCGCCAGATTTCAAAGGTACGGCTTTCACGCGTGAATTAGAAGAGCGGTGGGAGGCAGGCGTCAATCCCTATGCCCGCCGCCGTGACGAAGACCGCGCCGCCGCTGCCATCCTCGGCGCGCAGATCGATTTCGCGGATTATCCCGACGCCGCCTATCGCGCTGATGCCTTTGGCAACGCGCTGTACCCCACGTGGGAGGCGATCACCACGCAGTTCAACCCGCGCGATCAAGACCTGCCATTGAAGATCGTCCAGATGCTTGCACCGGGAGCGAGCATTGCCAACCCCATCCCTAACCTGACCATGTATTTCCCACTCGGCGCGGGCGGACATGTCGATCATCGCATTGTGCGAGATGTCGGCAAGCTGTTGCTGTATCATCCTTTCATCTCGGTGCGCTTCTACGAAGACTACCCGTATAATTTCAAGGATCAGCAAGCCGTTTTCGACGCGCTCAAGAGCTTTGGAAACACGCTCATACCGCGTGTTTTGCCGAGCAGCGAGGAAGCCATCGCCAAGAAGATCGCCGCCGTCGCTTGCTATAAATCGCAACTTAGTTCATTCTGGAAGGATGAATTGGAAATGAATCGCGCGCTACGCGAATTTACGCTGCAACACGGCGAAATCGAATGGCAACTACCGCCAAAGGAACCTAAATGAGTACATCCGATCCTCTGCAAGAAGCCCGCACGGTTGTGGCTGATCTGCGCCAGAATCTCGACAAGACATCGCTGATCGCGCTCAAGCAAGCACTTAGTACACTTGAAGACTTGCTCGGACAAGCCAAGGAGGCCGTTCCCGCGCCCGCCGCGCCGCCACCTGCCGCGCCCAGTGAGGAAGCCGAACATCTCCGCCAGCAGTTGGAAGCGCTGAAAGATCAATCGGCTTCGTTTACCTCACTCATGGTACACGAGATTCGCAAACCGATGACCAGCATTCGCGGCTATGCGGATATGCTCGCCAAACCGGGGCTGATGGGCACGCTGAACCAGATGCAGCAGCAGTTCGCGGACACCATCCGCAGCAACATCATCAAGATGGAAGGCTTGGTCAGCGATGTCAGCGACATGAACAAGCTGAACGCCAGCCGCCTCAAACTCGATGTCAAGATGACCACCTTCGGGCAAATCCTCACGCAGGTGCAGAAGAATACCGACACGCTGAACGCCGAGTTCGGGCACGCTTTGGTGTGGGATGTCCCCGCCAGCCTGCCCATCCTCAACACAGATTCGGGGCAGCTCATCAAGGTGATTGGCAAGCTGCTCAGTAATGCCATTCAGTACACGCCTAAGACAGGCACCATCACGCTCAAGGCCGAAGCACTTGACGGCAACAAACTTAAAGTCAGTGTCACCGATACGGGCATCGGCATGACGCCAGCCATCCTCGCGCGTTTGGGTGAACCCTTCTTCCGTGGCGATCACGAACTGGTCACCTCGCAAAAGGGCTATGGGCTTGGCATCCCCGTCGCGATGGGTTTTCTAAAATTGATGGGGAGTACGTTAGAATATACCAGTGAACCTGACAAAGGGAGCACGTTCAGCTTTGTGCTAACTGGAATGGGATGATAAGCATGGCAGAGCGTACTAACGCTCAGTGGGTCGAAGCGCTCGGTGAAGATGGTGCAAGCGCAACACGCAACCAAGCAATCGAAGAATTGCGTACACGTTTACAACGGGGCATTTACTACTACCTCAGCCGCGAACGCAGCGACTTGAGTGATCTGTCGTCCGAAGAAATCACGCAGATGGCGCAAGATTTCGCCCAAGACGCCACACTGCGGGTGCTAGATAACCTCGGTTCGTTCCGGGGTGACAGCCAATTCACCACATGGGCGATGAAGGTCGCCATGCGCGTCGCTATCAGTGAGATGCGTCGTGCCCGTTACAAAGATTATAGCCTCGACACGCTCACCGAAAACGGCGATCTGCCCGCCTCTGTGCAGACGGCGGCAACTGTCGGTGGCACGCCCATCGAGCGTCCGGAAACGGTCATTGAGCAAGAAGATGTACTCGGCAAAGTCACTGCCGCCTTCAACAACATCCTGACGCCACGCCAGCGCGCCGCCATGGAAGCCTTGATCGTGGATGACTTACCCATCGAAGAGGTTGCCGAGCGGCTTGGCACGAACCGCAACGCGCTGTACAAGCTGATCCATGACGCCCGTAAGAAGCTGCGCGACTATCTGGAAGATACCGGACTCTCGCCTGACTATATCTTAGGATTGTTTGAAAAGTGACCCGTAAGACTCGCTTTTATGGGTGCGTCTCTGTATTCAGACGGAGCAAAGACGGAAGACTATGAGCGACCAGCACACCATCCAACCCGATGACAACTCGCCAGAGGGGCGTCAACGTGTGGTTCTACTATTGCACGAAATGCTACAGATGCACGTCGATGATGTCGATTGTGTCACCTGTGGCGACAAGATGGACTGCCTCGCGGAGTTGGTCGCGGCAGGTAGCAATCCTAAGCATGCGCTGCCAGCCATCTACAATCATCTCAAATGTTGTCGCTCTTGCACCGAAGAATTTGAAGCCCTTGTCGCGGTGCTCTTAGCCGAGCAAGCGGGCAAGTTGGATGAATTGAAATAGTCGCCCAAGCATCTCGGATAACACTTAACACTCATAGCGATAGGCGGTTTGCGTACCGCCAGCGGAAGGATCGGCATAACACCTATGCAACACGAGAAAGTCATCATCATTGGTTCCGGCCCGGCAGGCTTGACCGCTGCCCTGTACACCGCCCGCGCAAATCTGTCGCCCGTGGTCATCGCTGGCCCGCAATTTGGCGGTCAGGTGTCGTTGACGCACGAGATCGAGAATTACCCCGGTTTTGTCGGTGGCAGTGGCCCGGATTTGATCGAGGTGATGAAGAAGCAAGCCGAACAGTTCGGCGCGCGCATCGACATGGACATCGTGTTGGAAGTCGATCTGGAACACGGATCGCCGTTCCGCGTCAAGACGGGCAACACCGAGTACATGGCAGAAGCCTTGATCGTCACGTCGGGGGCGTCGCCGCGTCTGCTGGAAGTCCCCGGTGAGCAAGAATTCACGGGGCGCGGGGTTAGCTACTGCGGTACGTGCGATGGCTTCTTCTTCCGTGGCAAGAAGATCGTGGTGGTCGGCGGCGGTGATAGTGCCATCAAGGAAGGCATGTTCCTGACCAAGTTCGCCACCTCGGTAGACATCATTCACCGTCGCGATACGCTGCGTGCCGAGAAAGCCCAGCAAGACCGCGCCTTCAACAATCCCAAGATCAACTTCATCTGGAACACGGCGGTGGAGACGATTGAGGGCGACGGCAAGGTGAAGCAGATCAAACTGCGCGATCTGAAGACGGGCGAGACTCGTGACTATCCGACGGAAGGTGTGTTCATCTTCATCGGGCACGAGCCGAACAACAGCCTGTTCAAAGGTAAGTTGGATATGGACACGCACGGCTTCGTGATCACCGACAAGCTGATGCGCACCAACGTCGAAGGCGTCTTCGCAGCGGGTGAGATTCAAGACCCGATGTGGAAACAGGTCGCGACTTCGGTTGGTCAGGGCTGCGCGGCGGCGCTGTCTGCCGAGCAATGGCTGTCCGAGCGCGAGTCGATCTCCGGTCGCAAGCCCATCCCTTCCGCCGTCCCCGCTGACGTCGAGAAGTAACGTTTAGCGCATCTATTGATCTATCACGGCCCCTCACGCGGTACGCTGCATGAGGGGCTTTTGATTCCGGCGGATGAAGCCGATTGCCCAATGCCCTTTTATGCGGGGAGATATTGAAGGGACTCAGACGGAGCGGGCAGCACGGACACCCCAAGTCCGACCTGCGAAATCACCAGCAAACCAACTGCGGTTGGCTGTGCGGAAGAACGATGTATATTTGCTATTCCATGATCCACCACGCATCACGTGATCGTTAATGCTGTGATCCGTATTTCGCCCGTCATTTTCACGATAGGGGTATGGATATTTGTCTTGGTCGAAGATTGTTTGCAACCACTCCCAAATATTGCCACTCATGTCCAGTGCGCCGACCCACGATGCGCCCGCTGGCTTACTGCCAACCCACGCAGATCGACCATCTGCGCCCGTATTCCAGATAAGCTTGTCTGGATCGAATTGATTTCCCCAAGGATAAATCAGATTTTGCGTACCACGTGCCGCCCATTCCCACTCTGCCTCTGTAGGTAAACGCCCGCCGCGCCATTGACAATAAGCGTATGCCTCATACCACGTGATACCAACGCGAGGTTGCTGCGGATCATTGAATGTTTCGCCATAATTGATGGGAGCAAAGTCTTTGATTCTACGTGCCCACTGCCATCCCTCTGGTGTCCAATATAGTTCAGTGCTGTATCCATCTTCTCGAATGAAGTGAGCATAGGACTCATTAGTAACGGGTGTCAGATCAAGCCAGAAAGCACGCGTGACGACAACTTCATGCTGAGGCAGTTCATTCAAATACAAGGTTGGCAGCTCGTGGTTGACCTTGTCGCCGTATTCTTGCTGATCATGCGCAAAGGCAGCTTGAAGCTGCTCCGATGTGCTGCCCATCAAGAATTTTCCTGTCGGCACGTATACCATTACAACACCTTTATCATCGGTCATGTGAGTACCGAGCACAGGTTCATGCATCAACGTACTGCTCTTTCAATGATCTTCGTTCATAGTCCGTACGAAAGCGTTCCCTAATTATCTACAAAATTGTTTTGTTCCTCAACACACGAGTAGAAGGCAGTTCAATGGCTGTCCACAGCGGGTTCAGGCTGCGTCCGACGACGTGCCAACGTTGAAAATTGGGATGCAACCCACATGCGCAACGCGCCAAATACGCTAGAATCAGAAAGCATCTACTTTTCACCTGAGCGGAGCACAGTGACTCATGACCAACCAAGTCGATCTGATTGTTGACCAGATCGGTCAATTATGTACGATTCCGGCGCATGAGCATGGGCCACAGCGCGGCGCGAAGTTGGGCGATCTGGGTATCCGCGAAAATGCAGCGATTGCCGTGACGGGTGGCAAGATCGTGGCGATTGGGCGGCGGGACACGATCCTCGAAGAATATGCCGCCGAGACGCGGGTCACGGCGCGCGGCAAAGTCGTCACACCCGGCTTTGTTGATCCGCATACACATCTAGTGTGGATGGGCGACCGTGCCGATGAATTCGAGATGCGCGCCAAAGGCGCAACTTATTCAGAGATCATGGCAGCGGGCGGTGGCATCAACCGGACGGTAAGGCAAACGCGTTCGGCCTCGTTGCTCGGCTTGATGGAGGCGACCAAAGCACGCCTCGACCGGATGCTGGAATACGGCACGACCACTGTAGAAATCAAAACTGGCTACGGCCTCGATCTCTCGACTGAATTGGCGATGTTGAGTGCGATTGCCTTACTAGACGCGGAGCATCCTATCGATCTGGTGCCGACCTTCCTCGGCGCTCATGCCGTGCCACCAGAATACGCCAGCCAACCTGACCAATACGTAGAATTCCTGATTCAGCATGTGCTGCCCGCTGTGGTGGCATGGAAGCAAGAGCATTGGCCCGGTGTGCTGTATTGCGATGCCTTCTGCGAAAACGGTGCATTTACGCTGGATCAGACGCGCCGCATTTTTGACGCCGCCAGATCGTTCGGGTTGCCATTACGCTTGCACGCCGACGAATTCGAATCGCTCGGCGGGACGGCCTTAGCAGTAGAAATGGGCGCACGCTCGGTCGATCATTTGTTAGCCACCACGCCGGAAGATGCCGCCCGTTTGGGTGCCTCGGACACAGTGGCAATTCTGCTGCCCGCCACGCCGTTTGGCCTGAACATCACTAACACCGCCCCGATCAAACTGCTGTTAGCGCATAACGCCGCGATTGCGCTGGCGACAGACTGCAACCCCGGTACGGCATGGTGCGAGAGTACGCAGATGGTGCTGGCGCTGGCGACTCGCACGCTCAAGCTGACGACCGCGCAAGCCCTCGCCGCAACGACCATCAACGCGGCATATGCGCTTGACAAAGGCGATCAGGTCGGCAGTCTTGAGGTGGGCAAGCAAGCCGATCTGGTGATCTGGGACATCCCCGATTTCCGTCACCTTGGTTATCGTTTCGGCGCAAATCTGGTGAGCACCGTGATCAAGCGCGGCAGTGTCGTATTTGAGCAAAACTTGAACACGTGAATGCAATACTGCATAAAGTTTGTGTTAGCCAACCTTTCAATTTTTACACAATTGGCACAACCCAGAAATTCGGCGCTATATCTACGTTTATGCGTCTTAGATAGTCTTAAGTAAAACATTATTAGCGCGTTGACATAGATACCAGTCTGATATACAGTAATTGCATCTTCGGGTGGTAGGTCATAAAGGGGGACTGCCTATGAAGTGTATTCCTACGAACTGATATCCTCCAACCATTTCTCGAAACCAAAACATCACCTTGATGTGTCTTGGCTATTTGCCTAACGTCTTTGTGTACTTGTTGAATGCAAGGAGAATCTTTCTTATGAAGCTCAAATTGCTTGCACTCGTTATCGCGCTCGCCCTCATCGCCAGTAGCATCGGGTTGGGGACGGTTCCTATTCCTGTACATGCAAAAATTGATAATGTGGAAGCCGCTGTCATAAGCTGCACCGAATTCGGCGCGGCGGGCTATTTCTCAAGCGGCGACGGGACGCCCAGAAAAGTGGGCATCTACGCCTACAATATCACCACTGGTCAAGAACTTGGATTTAGATTCATTAATCAGGGTGTATCCGGCAGCTATGGTGGCACGATGAGCTTTGCCGAGCAGCCTGCCAACTCGTGGCTATATGTCGATATTTCGACGTACCCGCTGAGCGCCACAAGTTTTGCGGATTGGGACTTTGAGCAGTATGCCTATGGCATCGTCAATTGCTCAGATTCCGGCTTCACTGGGCCTTCCGTGCCATCCGGCGCTGAACTGAAGACGATCACTTGTGATGTGGCAGTGTTCGATGAGCCGGGTGGTCAGCCAGTCGGTGACAATCGCATTAAGGCTGGTCAAACGTGGTACGTTATCCCCGGTGTCAAGGCTGACTCCACCGGTCAGAATTGGGTACAGGTATTTGTGAGTGGGTTCGGTCTGCCTTGGATCCCCGCCCGCTGCGTACCGGGCGCGGACACGACTAAGGCCGCCAAACCAGCTAGCAGCGCCTCCACTGGTTCTGTCCTGACCACGGCAAGCGCTGGTGGTTTGAAGCGGTGCCCATCCGGTCGCTGCACCCCGTAATAAGGTCAATTCGACATCGTAGCGCCGTCTCGATGCTGTACATCAGGATCGAGACGCTCTTGAAAGACAACGAGAGGTTCATGTGAACCTCTCGTTTTTGTTGGCGTGGCTAGGATAAATAGAACTATGGAAGTATGTGATTATGGCAATGTGATGATTTCTAAGTCCGAGTAATCAGTTCGCGCGCCGGAACGTTCATAGCCATCAAAATTGCCAATGGTCAGGATGATTTTGCCACTATCCATTTTATCAGTCACCGGAAAGTCGCTGACAAAATAGCCGTTGAGGAAGAAATAGCCTGTCTCGCCATTGATTACTAACTCAAACGTATTCGTTTCGCCAGCGCCTAAATTCAGCGCCCCTTGCGGAATCTCGCTCGACGCCCGCTGCTCATAATTCTGCACTGATCCCTTAAACCAGACCAAGAACCAGCCGAGGTCGGAGAGCATCACAAGGCGGTATTCCCGATTAGTGCCCGTTTGCCGGAAGATGATGCCGTAATCCCACTTGTCGCCATTCGGATCAGAACCATCGTACGGATTCGTGAACGTCACGCGGATGATGAAATTGCGCGCGGTGACACCCGTTGGGAATGATTGGATTTGACCA